>NZ_KI912598.1:0-230661 GCF_000519205.1 Amycolatopsis taiwanensis DSM 45107
GAACGCGACATTGTCCTTGAACCCCAAGGACTTGCCCAACCCGCGCTGCTGGATCTCCCCCACGATCGCGAGCATCTCGGCGTAGCCGGTCCGCAGCTTTTGCTCACACGCCACCAACAGCGCGGTCAGGTCCCCATCGGGAACCTGCCACAACCGGGAAACGGGAGCCACCTCGGACATGCCACCATGCTATCAACTTTAGGACGTACGTTCGATACACGTTTGGGTGATCTGGAGTTCGGTTGAGATTGGCGCGGGCTGCATGGTCGGCGGGACGTTCGCGAGTTCCTGGCCTGGCCGGTGTATCCGGCCTTCGGCGAAATCGTCGTCGGATGCGTGGTCGAGGCCATTGCTGATCATCGGCGGGAGCCCACTACATTCGGCCGCCGGGCTCGCCGCGCACCGGTGGTGGTGCCGCCGGACCGGTCGCGCCGAACGGTGACGTAACCACGCCACCGGTGCCGTGGTGGAGCAGGCGAAGCCGGGCACAGCGCGCCGCGGACAGGCCACGGAGGATCGCGCCGAGCGCCGCTGTTAGGCACGGTGGCTAACCCGCGAATGCACGCTGACGCCCGTACTGGGTCAGGACTGGCCGGGTAAAAGACTGGTTCGACGGGGCGGTGGCTCTCGTTACGAACCATTTGCTTGGAGCAGAGCGAGGGCTTCGGTGAGTGTCTTACCTTGCTGCACGTAACGGTGTATGCGGTCGTGTTCGTCCTGGGTGAGCGTTGGCCCAGGTTCGTCGTCCACGATGTACTCGCGTCGAAGCAGGCGATCGAAGAGGTCAAACTGGGTCAACAGGTGCGCGGTCGGATAGTTGCCACTGAACCAAGGAATGCCTTCGGCTACCTCGCGGGGCAGGACTTCACCATAGGACTCCACGCGTCGGCGCGCTTCGTCGTGTAACCCGAGAACGACTCTCACCCGCTCGTCGTCGGTTAGGTGACTGTCGAACATGGGAGAGATACAGCCGCCGATACCGGCCGTTGCCTCGATGTACCAACGCTCACGAGCGTGACGAAGCCACAGCGGCGCTGACGGTGTGGCTTCGATTTCGACGCAAATCAGATAAAGCCAGAGTTCCGCATACCCGTCGCGTGTCCAGAAGCCCTGGCCTCCGAAGTCGATATATGACCTGCCCATGCGCGCAGCATCGCAGGGGTCGTGGCTCCAGCCAAACCTTTAATCTGGACAGCGCTGCTGGTGCCTGGGCGCGTCGTGGTCCCGATCAAACGGCCTGCTTGGTGGGGCCATCCGGTCGCCTGATGGCGTCTCGATCACGCCTCTTTCGTCGGCACCTGGTGCCGGATCAGTTGGACGAGATCGCAGACCTGTTGAATCACGCGGTGTGTGCCCCAGAAGTGATCTTGGCGCACCGAAACAACGCTCTGGCCTGGGTGCCCTCGGCAGAATTCGAACCTGCGACACCTGCCTCCGGGGGTGCATCCGAGCAAACCTCCGCTGGTCCTCTGATCCGTGGAAACGGGATCGAACCGTTCGGGGGTACGCCGGTCTATCCACGGACTGTCCACAGGTGGGGGAAAAGTCCTATTGATTCAGCAGGAGTGCGCTCATCTGCCGTGAGCCGTCCGGCGGCTCAGGTGAGGTTGGTGACGGTGGTGAGGACCTGGCCGGCACCGTCCTCGGTTGCGATGTTGGTGGCCAGCTCCGTCGCTCGTCGCGTGTATACGGGGTTGGTGACGGCTTCCCGGACGGCGTCGGCGAGGCTGTCGATGGTCAGTTTCTTGAACCGAATGGCACCCGGGCTGACGCCGAGCGTGGTCAGGCGGTAGGACCAGAACGGTCCGTCGCGGGTGACCGGGACGGGCACGGTGGGAACACCGGCGCGCAGTCCGGCGGCCGTGGTGCCGGCGCCGGCGGCATGTACGACCGTTGCCATGCGGGGAAACAGCCATTCGTGCGGCACGTCGCCGATCGTGAGCATGTCATCGTCGCTTGTGGACAGTTCTGCCCAGCCGGCCTGGATGACGCCGCGCTGCCCGGCTCGCCGCAGCGCCGCGGTGACAACGCCGCTGAGGTGTTCGGGGTTGCCGGGGTTGGTGCTGCCTAGCCCGACGAACACCGGCGGTGGGCCGGCGTCGAGGAACCGGCGGAGGTCCTCGGGTGGCGTCCAGCCGGATGGCATGGTCGGCCACCAGTAGCCCACGATCTCCAGGCCGGGGCGCCAGTCGCGCGGGCGGGGTACGACGTGGCGGCTGATGCCGTGGAGGATCGGCCACTGTTCGGCGGCCTGCTTGCGGTAGGTGGCGGCCGGCGTCGTGGGGGGCAGGTCGTGCTCGGCGCGGATGTCGTTGATGTCGGCGAAGTACATCCGTTCGAACAAGCGGATGAGCCCGGTGGCGAGTCGGTTCCCGAGCCGGCCGAGGGAATGGCCGAGCGTCGTGGGGGGCAGTTCGGCGGTGGGCTGTTGGGGTTGCAGGTGCAGGCCGACGCTGGGGATGCCGCGTGCCTGCGCGACGTGATAGGCGGCCGCGCCGAGTGCGTTGAACAGCACGATGTCCGCGCCGCTGTCGGCGGTGATGCCGGCAACGTTGATGTTCAGAGCGCGAATGAACTGTTTAGCCGCCTTCAGCAGCTTGGCACCACTCCGGGAAGCCATGCCATCTCGGACTGCGTCGGAGTGCAACTCCGACGCAGCCGCGGCACGCGCGTCCCCGATCAGCGGATGGAATCCCAGCCCCGCGTCCTCCACGAGCGTGGCGAACGCCTTGTCCGCGGCCAGGGTCACGTCATAGCCGGCCTCGCGCAGCCGAGCCCCGACCCCGGCCGTCGGGGCCACATCGCCGCGGGAACCAAAAGCAACGATCAGCGCCTTCTTGCCCTTGCTCACGATTTTCTCCCCGTCTCTCTCCTTGTCGCACGGTCGAACATCGCCACCAGTTCGGCCGCGAAGGCGGTCAGGTCGGCGTCCGGATCGAGCGCGGCCTCCAGCACGACCGCCTCGATGGCCTGCCCGAACATCACGCCCAGCACGTGCGAATCGAACTCGCCGAACTCACCGTTTTCCTGGCCCTCGACGAAAAGTCGCTGGATGTCGTCGCCGACGCCACTTTTCCGGTCGGTCACCAGCTGGAGCCGGCCCGGCAGCGAACGCCTCATGTTCGCCGCCTCCAATGCGGCCAGGGCATATGTGCGGTGCGAGTCGATGAACTCCACCAGCGACTCGATGATCACCCGCAGCTTGTCCCGCGCGGTGCCGGCCGCCGCCATGCGCTCCGGCAACATCTCGGCGCTCGCCGTCGAGACGGCCATCAACACCTGCTCGACCAACTCGTCCTTGTTGGCGAAGTGGTACGACACCACACTCTTGGCCACCCCGGCGCGCTGCGCGATCTTCGCCAGCGATGCCTGCGCGAACCCCTCCTCGGCGATCACCTCGATCGCGCACTCCACCAACTGTCGACGCCGCGCCTCGTCCGCGAATGTTCGGCCGCCTGGCCTATTTTTAGGTCGCACGGCCGACATTTAACACGAGTGTCGACCAGGTGACAACGGGGCGCCCGAGTTGACTGCGTTGCTATGGCGCCACGTCAAGGTCTATGGGTATGGCCCGGCACGCCGACCGCATGACTGGTGTTGATGGAGATCTGCGCCGCGATGCTCTACGGGCAGGAGACGGTTGCCCGACGACACGTTCAGGCGGCGCTCGGGCACCCCAAACTGACCGCGCACGTGCATTGCACGCTGACGGCGGTATTCGGCCGTATCTGATCGGGACCGGCCGGGTAGAAGAAGAACGGCCCCAACCGGCGTTCTCGCTGGTTGGGGCCGATTTTTCGTGTTCAGACCTATGTGCCCTCGGCAGGATTCGAACCTGCGACACCTGCCTCCGGAGGGCAGTGCTCTATCCCCTGAGCTACGAGGGCTTCATCGCTTTGCGACAACGAAAGCTTAGCGCATCGGCTTTTCGGACCACTCGGGTGGTCACCTCTGGTGGCGCGAGCTGCTTGTGCTGCATACATGCGCATGTCACTATATATGAGGAGAGGAGGCGACTGCATGGAACACGGACACGGTGCGCATGCCGGCGCCTCCGGGCGCTACCTCTGGCGGCTGGGCGCCGCGCTGGGCGTCGGATTGGCGTTCCTGGTCGTGGAGGTCGTCGTCGGGGCCCTGACGGGCTCGCTGGCGCTGATTTCCGACGCCGCCCACATGCTCACCGACGTCTTCGGGCTCGGCATCTCGCTCATCGCGATCGTGCTGGCGCGTGGCAGCGGCCCGACGTTCCGGCGCACGTTCGGGATGTACCGGGGTGAGGTCCTGGCCGCGCTAGCCAACGCGGTGCTGCTGTTCGGGGTCGCCGGGTACGTGCTCGTCGAAGCGATCGGGCGGATCAGTGAGCCGCCCGCGGTGCCCGGGCTGCCGGTCCTGCTCACCGCGACGGCGGGTATCGCGGCGAACCTCGTGTCGTTCGGGCTGTTGCGGAGCGGCGCGAAGGAGAGCCTCAACATCCGGGGTGCCTACCTCGAAGTGCTGGCCGACCTCATCGGATCATTCGGCGTGCTGCTCAGCGGCGCGATCACCATGCTCACCGGCTGGCGTTACGCCGACCCGCTCATCGGTGTCGCGATCGGCCTGTTCGTGTTGCCCCGCACCGCCAAGCTGGCTGCCCGCGCGCTGCGCATCCTGTTCCAGCACGCGCCGGCAGAGGTCGATGTCGAAAAGGTCAGCCACGAACTGGGCGGTCTCACGGGCGTCGCCGACGTGCACGACCTGCACGTCTGGACGCTCACCTCGGGCATGGAGGTCGCCTCGGCGCACCTCGCGGTCGACCCGGCGGCCGAACCGGCCCGGGTGCTGGCCGCCGCGCAGGCCCTGCTCGCGGAGCGCTATTCGATCGACCACGCGACCATCCAGGTCGAGACACGCGAGTCCGCCCGGCGCTGCCAGGAGCTGTCCTGGTGAAGGCTCAGGGCAGCGGCTGGGCGCCCCGCGCCGCCAGCATCAGCTTCATCTGATCCATCTCCGCGCCCTGCGAGATCAGCATGCTCTGCGCCAGCGTGCGCACCGCCGGCTGCGCGGCGTGGTCGTGCGCGTACTGCGCCATATCCGTGCCGCCCTGGTGGTGGCGCAACATCAACTGCAGGAAGTAGACATCGAGTTCCTTGCCGGACAACGAGCGCAGCTTCGCCAGTTCGGCATCGGTGGCCATGCCGGGCATCAGGCCGTTGCCCGCGGCGGCCGGCGACCCACCCATGTTCATCCCGCCATGCCCGGTGGGCCCGGCCATCCACGCCATGGGCGCGCCGGTGGACTGCTCGGGCTGGCTCCACAACATCAGCCAGCCCTTCATCCGGCCGATCTGCTCCAACTGGGTGCTCTCGATGTCGAACGCCAGCTGTTTCAGCTCAGGGTCGGTCGTGTGGTCGCGTTCCCAGTTGGCCATCGTGACGGCCTGGGTGTGGTGGGTCGACATGTCCTGCGCGAAGCCGACGTCGATCGAACCGGCGGCCGGCACGGCCTGGTCGTCGCCGCTGAGCGCGCGCTGGGTGAGGAACATGCCCAGCGCCGCGCCGAGCAGCAGCACGGCGATGATCGCCGCACCGATGACGACCGGCCGGGACCAGGCCGGGGGCCGGGCTTCGACGACCAGGTCGTGCTCGGCGCTCGCGGTCATGGCGTGGGTGCGGAGGCCGGGGCCGAAGCCGGGGCGGATGCAGCGGCGCCCATGTCCTGCTGGGTTCCGGCGGAACCCTTGTAGTCCATCGGCTTGGCGTCGGGACCGGGCGGGTTCGGGTCGAACGCCGGCGGGTTGCTGGGGTCGAACATGCCCGGTCCGAGCGCGTCGCAGGAGGCGCCGATCTCGGGGTAGGTACTGGTGTTCTGCCGCAGCGCGGTGATGAACTCGTCGATCTTGACGTCGTCCGCGCTGTCCACCTTGAGCTGGTGACCCCAGGACTGCAGCGAGATCGGGCGGTCGAGGCCGGGGTAGGGCGACATCATGGTGTACGGCTTGCCCTGCACCTTGGCCTTGAGCGTGTCCAGCGCCGACCCGCTCACCTGGTCCGGGTTGTAGGCGATCCACACGGCGCCGTGCTCCAGCGAGTGCACCATGTTCTCCGAACGCACCGCGTTCGGGTACACGGTTCCGGTGCACGCCGCCCAGTACCCGTCGTGCGGGCCCCCGAACGGCGGCGACTGGTCGTAGGCCACCCGTTCGGTCGGCAGGATGTGCACGCTGCCGGAGTAGGGCTTGATCACGATACCGGCGAGTTTGGTCGACGGGTCGGGGTTGCTCGCCGACGGCGTCCATTCCGCGAGTGCCCGCTTCGGCGCCGACTGGACCAGGTAATACGTGATCACGACGGCCGCCAGTGCGACCACCGCCACCACCGCGACGATCGTGCCCCAGGGCACGCCGCGCTTGGCGACCACCGAAGTCCGGGTCGCCTTGGCGACCTTCTTCGGTGTGCCCTTCTTCTTCGTGCCGCTGGACATGCCTTGAAGTCTAAGGACCGGGTGTCTGGTTGCTGTCAGCGGCCGCCCACCGCCAGTGTGTTATAGCCATACCCACCGTGGTGAGCCGGTTTCCCGGCCGCTATCCCTGGGCCGTCCCTCCGGCATGCCCGGCCGTACACTCGCGGAGTGACTCCCGCCGTGCTCGCTGACCTCGTTCGTTCCTCCGCCGTGCAGGTACTTTCCGCGCGTGGCCTCGACCACGCCGCCCTGCCCGAACGCGTCACGATCGAGCGCCCCCGGAACCCGGAGCACGGCGATTACGCGACCAATCTCGCGCTGCAGGTGGCGAAGAAGGTCGGGCTGCCCCCGCGCGATTTCGCGCAGGCGCTGGCCGACGAGGTCGCCAAGGACGAGGGGGTGGCCAGCGCCGAGGTCGCCGGTCCCGGCTTCCTGAACTTCCGCCTGGCGGCGGCCGCGCAGGGCGAGCAGATCCGTCAGGTGCTCGCCGCCGGGGAAAAGTACGGCGCCGGCGACGCGCTGGCCGGCCGCCGCATCAACCTGGAGTTCGTGTCCGCGAACCCGACCGGGCCGATCCACCTCGGCGGCACGCGCTGGGCCGCGATCGGTGACGCGCTCGGCCGCATCCTGGCCATGCAGGGCGCTGAGGTCACGCGCGAGTACTACGTCAACGACGCGGGCGCCCAGATCGACCGCTTCGCCCGTTCGCTGATCGCGGCGGCGAAGGACGAACCCACACCGGAGGACGGCTACGCGGGCGCCTACATCGTCGACATCGCCGCCGAGGTCCTGCGCCGGGAGCCCGGCGCGCTCGCGCTGCCGGAGGAGGAGCGGCATCAGGTCTTCCGCCGGGTCGGCATGGCGCTGATGCTCGACGAGATCAAACGGAGCCTGCACGAGTTCGGCACCGATTTCGACGTGTACTTCTCCGAAACCTCGCTGCACACCTCGGGCGAGGTCGACCGCACGGTCGAGGAGCTGAAGGCGTCCGAAAGCCTGTATCACGCCGACGGCGCGTGGTGGCTTCGCTCCACCGAGTTCGGCGACGACAAGGACCGGGTGGTCATCAAGAGCGACGGCGTCCCCGCCTACATCGCGGGGGACCTGGCCTACCTGAAGGACAAGATGGGCCGCGGGTTCGACCTTTGCATCTACATGCTCGGCGCGGACCACCACGGCTACATCGCCCGGCTCAAGGCGGCGGCGGCCGCGATGGGGCACGACCCGGACGTGGTCGAGGTGCTCATCGGACAGCTGGTCAACCTGTTCAGCGAGGGCAAGCCGGTCCGGATGAGCAAGCGGGCGGGCACCGTGATCACCATGGAGGACCTGGTCGAGGCCGTGGGGGTGGACGCGGCGCGCTACGAGCTGTCGCGCTACTCGGTGGACTCCACCCTGGACATCGACCTGGATCTGCTTCGCAAGCACAGCAACGAAAATCCGGTCTACTACGTCCAGTACGCCCACGCGCGGCTGGCCTCGCTGCAGCGCAATGCCGCCGAACTCGGGCTCGAGCTGGACGCGAACGCGGACCTGAGCCTGCTCACGCACCCGCGCGAGGGCGATCTGATCCGCACCATCGGTGAGTACCCGAAGGTCCTGCACACGGCCGCCGAGCTGCGCGAGCCGCACCGGGTGGCCCGCTACCTGGAGAACCTGGCCAGCGCCTATCACAAGTTCTACGACGTGGGCGTCCGCGACGCGAAGGGCCGGGTGCTGCCGCAGGGCGACGAAGAGGCGACCCCGGTCACCTTCGCCCGGCTCGCGCTGTGCGAGGCGGCCCGGCAGGTGCTGGCCAACGGCCTCGCCGTGCTCGGTGTGTCCGCGCCGGAACGGATGTGATCCGCGGTGAGTTTCGCGATTGACCCGCGCCCGGCCGCCTGTATACCCGCACAAGTTCTGAACAAAGCACGAGGTCGATGATGGTCCACCCGGCAGGACCCCGGCACGCCGAAGTCCATCCGCACGCCGACACGGCCGGCCACCCACCGTCCACAGCGGACGAGCTGGACCGGCTGCACCCGAGCGTCTGGCCGCGCAACGCCGCCCGCGAGCCCGACGGCGCGGTCCGGCTGGCCGGCGTGGACGTTCGCGAGCTCGCCGAAACCTACGGCACGCCGCTGTTCGTGGTCGACGAGAACGACTTCAAGTCCCGCTGCGCCGAGCATGCCCGTGCGTTCGGCGACCCGGCGCTGGTGCACTACGCCTCGAAGGCGTTCCTGTGCACCGAAATCGCCCGCTGGGTGGCCGAGCAGGGGCTGAGCCTGGACATCTGCAGCGGCGGCGAGCTGGCGGTGGCGTTGCGGGCGGGCTTCCCGCCGGAGCGGATCACCTTCCACGGCAACAACAAGTCGGTCGCCGAGCTGGAGGCCGCGGTCGATGCCGGGGTCGGCACGATCGTGCTCGACTCGTTCTTCGAGATCGCCCGGCTCGCTGACGTGGCCGCGCGCCGCGACGTCGTGCAGGCGGTGCTGGTGCGGGTCACGGTGGGTGTGGAGGCGCACACGCACGAGTTCATCGCGACCGCGCACGAGGACCAGAAGTTCGGTTTCTCGCTGGCTTCCGGGGACGCCGCCGAGGCGGTCCGCCGGGTGCTCAACGCATCTTCGCTGAAGCTCGTCGGCCTGCACAGCCACATCGGGTCGCAGATCTTCGACGCCGACGGGTTCGAGGTCGCCGCCCGCCGGGTGGTCGGCCTGCTCGCCGAGTTGCACAAGGAGCACGGCGACACGGCGCTCGAGTCGCTGTCGACGGTGGACCTCGGCGGTGGCCTCGGCATCGCCTACACCGCCGACGACGATCCGCCGCCGCCCGAGTTCCTCGCCGAGCAGCTCCGGATCATGGTCGCCAAGGAGTGCGAGCACGAGGGTCTGGAGGTGCCGCGGATCGCCGTGGAGCCGGGCCGCGCGATCGCCGGGCCGGGCACGGTCACGCTGTACGAGGTGGGCACCATCAAGCATGTCGAACTCGGCCACGGACAGGTCCGGCGGTACGTGAGCGTCGACGGCGGGATGAGCGACAACATCCGCACCGCGCTCTACGACGCCGTCTACGACTGCCGCCTGGTCTCTCGCGCCAGCGACGACGGGGGAGCGGCGGAGGTGAACGCGGCGCTGTCCCGCGTGGTGGGAAAGCACTGCGAATCCGGCGACATTGTGGTGCGGGATTCCTGGCTGCCCGATAACCTCGGCCCGGGCGACCTGCTGGCGGTGGCCGCCACCGGCGCGTACTGCTACTCGATGGCGAGCAACTACAACCGCCAGCCCCGGCCCGCGGTCGTGGCGGTTCGTGACGGCGAGGCGAGGCTCCTGCTCCGGCGGGAGACCGTCGAAGACATGTTGTACCTGGAGGCGTTATGACCGGCCTCGCGCGAAAGCCCGCGGAGGAACAGTGAGTGAGGTGTCCACTGTGGACGGTCGGACGGTGCGGGTGGCGTTGCTCGGGTGTGGCACGGTCGGCCGCGAGGTGGCCCGTCTGCTCACCGAGCAGGCCGACGAGCTCGCCGCGCGTGCCGGTGCGCCGGTGGAGCTGGCCGGGATCGCGGTCCGCCGCCCGGACAAGCATCCGGAGCTGCCGAGGCACCTGCTGACCGCCGACGCGGGCGCGCTCGTCGAGTCCGATGTGGACGTCGTGGTGGAGCTGATCGGCGGCATCGAGCCGGTGCGTGGCTGGCTGCTTTCCGCGCTGCGCAAGGGAAAGTCCGTGGTGACGGCGAACAAGGCGCTGCTCGCCGAGTATTCCGCGGAGCTGTCCGAGGCTGCCGACGCGGCCGGCGCGGACCTGTACTTCGAGGCTGCCGTGGCGGGTGCCATCCCGCTGCTGCGCCCGCTGCGTGAATCGCTGGCCGGTGACCGGATCACCAAGGTGATGGGAATCGTCAACGGCACCACCAACTACATTCTGTCCGCAATGGACTCGACCGGCGCCAACTACGCGGAGACCCTGGAAGAAGCCAGCCGGCTCGGCTATGCCGAGGCGGATCCGACGGCGGATGTGGACGGCTACGACGCGGCGTCGAAGGCGGCGATTCTCGCCTCGCTCGCGTTCCACAGCCGGGTGACCGCTTCGGACGTGCACCGCGAGGGCATCGCCGGAGTGTCCTCTTTCGACATTGCCGCCGCGAAGGCGTTGGGGCGCACGGTAAAGCTCCTGGCGATCTGTGAGCGGGTCACGGCGGACGACGGCACGGAGTCGGTCTCGGCCCGGGTGCATCCGGTGATGATTCCGCGCAGTCATCCGCTCGCCGCGGTGGGCGGCGCGTTCAACGCGGTGTTCGTCGAGGCCGACGCGGCGGGCGAGCTGATGTTCTACGGCCAGGGCGCGGGAGGTGCGCCCACGGCCAGCGCGGTGCTCGGCGATCTTGTCGCGGTGGCGCGCAACCGGGTCCTCGGCGGGCGCGGTCCCCGGGAATCGGCGCACGCGGCGCTGCCGGTGCGGCCTCATCTGCAGACCCCGACCCGCTACCACATCAGCCTCGACGTGGCCGACCGGCCGGGCGTGCTGGCCCAGGTGGCGCACGTGTTCGCCGCACACGAGGTGAGCATCGCGGCGGTCCGCCAGCGGGACCGGACCTCGACCGCGAGCCTGGTCATCGTCACGCACCTGGCGCCGGAGGCCGCGCTGGAGGCCACCGTCGAAGAAATTGGCAAAATGGACGTAGTCCACGAGGTGGTCAGCGTGATGCGGGTGGAAGGCGAGGACTGAACACATGCGACGAGTCCACATGTGTGCCTCGCGAGTGCGGAAGGACGCACAGCTATGACCGTCAACCCCGGGTGGCCCGGGATCATCGAGGCCTACGCCGGCCGGGTGCCGGTTCCGCCTGGCGCCAGGATCATCACCCTTGGCGAGGGCAACACACCGCTGATCCCCGCCCCGCATCTGTCCGAACTGACCGGCTGCACGGTTTTCCTCAAGGTCGAGGGCGCCAACCCGACCGGCTCCTTCAAGGACCGCGGGATGACCGTGGCGATCACGCACGCGCTGGCCAGTGGCCTGCGCGCGGTGATCTGCGCGTCGACCGGGAACACCTCGGCCTCGGCGGCCGCCTACGCCGCCCGCGCCGGGCTGACCTGCGCGGTGCTCATCCCGCAGGGCAAGATCGCGATGGGCAAGCTGGCGCAGGCGATCCTGCACGGGGCGCGGATCCTGCAGATCGACGGCAACTTCGACGACTGTCTCGAACTCGCGCGCAAGACCGCGGTCGACTATCCGGTCACGCTGGTCAACTCGGTGAACCCGGCGCGCATCGCCGGGCAGAAGACCGCCGCGCTGGAAATCTGTGACGTACTGGGCCGGGCGCCGGACGTGCACTGCCTGCCGGTCGGCAACGCGGGCAACGTCACCGCTTACTGGGCCGGATACACCGAGTACGCCGGGGACGGCGTCATCGACCACGCTCCCCGGATGTTCGGCTTCCAGGCCGCGGGAGCCGCGCCGCTGGTGCGTGGCGAGCCGGTGCCCGATCCGGAGACGATCGCCACCGCGATCCGCATCGGCAGCCCGGCTTCCTGGGCCACCGCGGTGAAGGCCCGGGACGAGTCCGGTGGCCTGTTCGAGGCGGTCACCGACGCGCAGATCCTCGACGCGTACCGGTTGCTGGCCCGCACCGAGGGGGTGTTCGTCGAGCCGGCGTCCGCGACCAGCGTCGCGGGGCTGCTGGTCACCGCCGCCGACGGGCGCCTGCCGAAGTCCTCGACCGTGGTGTGCACGGTGACCGGGCACGGCCTCAAGGACCCGGCTACCGCGCTGGAGGGCAACGTCGAGGTGGAGCCGCTGGCGGTGGACCCGCGCGCGGTGGCCACCGCGCTGGAGCTCTCATGAAACCCCGTACGTTATTGGCTCGCGGCAACCACGGTGACCACCGAGCGCGCGCCTTTGTCCCGCCAGCGGGGCGGCGGGGCGCCCAAGTCGCGGAGGTGATTCGATTCCACAAGGAGCGCCCCGTCGACACGATTGCGGTCGCGCGCAAACTCGCGGAGGAAAAATGACCCTGGCCTCGCTGAAGGTCAGGGTGCCCGCGTCCACGGCGAACCTCGGGCCGGGTTTCGATGCGCTGGGCCTGGCGCTCGGCCTGCACGACGTGATCGAGCTGTGGGAGACCGGGTCCGGCCTGCGGGTGGAGGTCGTCGACGCCGGTGCGGACGGGGTCGAGGACGTGCCGACCGACGAGACCCACCTGGTCGTGCGCGCGATCCGGCGCGCGTGCGAGCATCTCGGCCGGCCGCTGCCCGGCCTGCACCTGCGCTGCCTGAACGCGATTCCGCACGCCCGGGGGCTGGGCTCGTCGGCCGCCGCCGTGGTCGCCGGGATCGCGGCCGGTTACGCCCTGGCGGCGAAGCCGGTCGACGCCGGGGCGCTGCAGCTGGCCGCCGAATTCGAGGGACATGCCGACAACGCCGCGGCCAGCCTGTTCGGTGGCCTGGTCATCGCGTGGTGCGAGGGCGGCCGGTTCCACGCCGAGCGTCTCGAACCGCATCCCGGTCTGCGGCCCGTGGTGGCCGTGCCGGGCGTGAGATCGGCCACCGCGCAGACGCGCGGGTTGCTGCCGCCGCAGGTGCCTCACGCCGACGCGGCGTTCTGCGCGGGCCGGGCCGCGCTGGCCGTGCACGCGCTGACCCACGACCCGTCGCTGCTGCTGCCGGCCACCGAGGACCGCCTCCACCAGGATTACCGCGCGCCGGCGTACCCGCGCAGCGCCCAACTGGTCCATGACCTGCGGAAAGCCGGGATCGCGGCGGCCATCTCCGGGGCCGGGCCGTCGGTGCTGGCGCTGACCACGGACGGAATAATGCCGGCGGCTGTCGACGTTGAAGGTTTCGAAGTCACCGAACTGTCGGTGGATGTGGCCGGAGTGCAGGTCACGACCCGGTAGCATGGTTGCGGCGGATTCGCGCCATACCGGGGGTGGTTGTTGCACCGCTTCGCCGGTCGGTCTACGCTCGGGGGCGTTCGATCACCGTGCGCAGTCCGCACCGGTGTGAGTCCCGGGGGTCCTTCCCGGATCGCATCTTTCGTTGAGCCGATACGGTGACGGCAACCCTCCCGTGTGGCGGCTCCGCCGCTGTGACCTGCGGTCTCGGCTGGAGAAGCCGCACCGGGTAACGACAAAGCCGCTTCGCGATCAGCCGCGAGCGGTCGTCCGCTGATCCACCTGGAGGCGTGGATCGGTCAGGAAGGACATGTGTGAGCAACACCGATCTTTTGAGCGGCGACCTGGAACAGGGCGCTGGAGCCGCGGAGTCGGCAAGTCCGGCGAACGGCACGGCCGCACCCAAGCGCCGCACCGGCGGACTGTCCGGCATGGTCATCGCCGACCTGCGCGAACTCGCCAACGAACTGGGCGTCGCGGACACCAAGGGGATGCGTAAGGGCGATCTCATCGCCGCCATCCGCGAGCGGCAGGGCAAGTCCCCGCGCCGCCCTTCGATCCGCGCCAACGCCGACAACACGCTGCCCCTGGAGGGCCTGAAGGCGGTACCGGCCGAAAAGCCCGCTGCGGAGAAGCCCGCGGCGGAGAAGCCGGCGGCGGACAAGCCCGCCGAACCGGCCGCCGAGCGCCCGGCTGAGCAGGCGAAGCAGGCCGAGCCGCAGCCCGCCGCCGAGAAGCAGGCCGAGTCACAGTCGGCCGAGGACGGCGGTCGCCGCGAGGCCGGCAGCCGGCGTCGGCGTGGTGCCGGCCGCGCGCAGGGCAGCCCGGAGGGGACCGGCCAGTCGTCGCGCGGTGACCGCCAGAGCGGTGACCGCCAGGGCAGTGACCGCCAGGGCGGTGACCGCCAGAGCGGCGAGGGACAGTCCGGCCAGGAACGCCGGCAGAAGGACCGTCAGCAGAACGGCAACCAGGCCGGTCAGCGCGCCCAGCAGGGCGGGCAGGCGACGGCCGATGGCGGCCAGGATGACGAAGAAGGTGGCCGTCGTGGCCGCCGCTTCCGGGACCGCCGTCGTGGCCGTGGTGGCCGTGCCGAGGGCGGCCAGGAGACCGAGATCCGCGAGGACGACGTGTTGCTGCCGGTCGCCGGCATCCTCGACGTGCTCGACAACTACGCGTTCGTGCGTACCTCCGGTTACCTGCCCGGCCCGAACGACGTGTACGTGTCGCTGTCGCTGGTCCGCAAGTACGGGCTGCGCCGTGGTGACGCCATCACCGGTGTGGTCAAGCAGCCGCGCGAGGGCGAGCAGCAACGGCAGAAGTTCAACCCGCTGGTGCGGGTGGACACGATCAACGGGCTGGAGCCGGAGCAGGCCAAGCGGCGCCCGGAGTTCACCAAACTGACCCCGCTGTACCCGAACGAGCGGCTGCGTCTGGAGACCGAGTCGCACAAGCTCACCACCCGCGTGATCGACCTGGTGATGCCGGTCGGAAAGGGGCAGCGCGCGCTCATCGTGTCGCCGCCCAAGGCCGGTAAGACCACGATCCTGCAGGACATCGCCAACGCGATCACCACGAACAACCCCGAGTGCCACCTGATGGTCGTGCTGGTGGACGAGCGGCCGGAAGAGGTCACCGACATGCAGCGGTCGGTGAAGGGCGAGGTCATCGCCTCCACCTTCGACCGCCCGCCGTCAGACCACACCTCGGTCGCCGAGCTGTCCATCGAGCGCGCCAAGCGCCTGGTGGAGATGGGCATGGACGTGGTGGTCCTGCTCGACTCGATCACCCGGCTGGGCCGCGCCTATAACCTGGCGGCCCCGGCGTCGGGCCGGATCCTCTCCGGTGGTGTCGACTCGACCGCGCTGTTCCCGCCGAAGCGGTTCCTCGGCGCGGCGCGCAACATCGAGAACGGCGGTTCGCTGACCATCTTCGCCACCGCGATGGTGGAAACCGGTTCCACCGGTGACACGGTCATCTTCGAGGAGTTCAAGGGCACCGGCAACGCCGAGCTCAAGCTGGACCGCAAGATCTCCGAGCGCCGCGTGTTCCCGGCGGTGGACGTCCAGCCTTCCGGCACCCGCAAGGAGGAGCTGCTGCTCTCGCCGGACGAGCTGGCCGTGCACCACAAGCTGATCCGCGTGCTCAACGCGCTGGATTCCCAGCAGGCCATCGACCTGCTGCTGTCCCGCCTGCGCAAGACGAGGACCAACATCGAGTTCCTGATGCAGGTATCCAAGACCGCGCTCGGCACCGACGACGACTGATCGTCCCCGCGCCCCCGCCGCGACGCGGGGGCGCGGGAATACCCTCCGGTCGTGGCCCGTTGTGTGGTCTGCGAGAATCATTCCGCTGAATGTCCGGCACCGGTTCACCTCGCGACGAGGACCCGGCGGCCAGCAAGAGAGGACCCCATGAAAAGCGGTATCCACCCTGAGTACGTGGTCACCACGGTGACCTGTGGCTGCGGTAACACCTTCACCACGCGGAGCACGAAGGCCTCCGGCAACATCCACGTGGAAATCTGCTCCGCCTGCCACCCGTTCTACACCGGCAAGCAGAAGATTCTGGACACCGGTGGCCGGGTCGCGCGGTTCGAGGCGCGCTACGGCAAGCGGCAGAAGAACACCAACGCCGACAAATAGGTGCTGCGAGATTGGCGGCGCCCTGCTCGCGCAGGGCGCTTCGCCATGATCTCTCCGCTGTGTCTTCTGGGGGTCGANCCCCCAGNCCCCCGCCAGGGGGCGAGCCCCCTGGACCCCCGCCGGTGGTCACCTGTCATGTGCGATGGTCGTTGTGAGTGGACCATTTACCGCGAGGGCGTAATGCGAAAGAGGTAAGGCTGTGGACTCGTCATCTCTGCGGGGGTTGCTCGACGAGTACGCCGAGCTGGAAAAGCAGCTCGCGGACCCGGCCGTGCACAGCGACCAGGCCCGCGCGCGCAAACTCGGACGCCGCTATTCCGAGCTGACTCCGGTGGTCAAGGCCGTCGAAGAGCTGGACGTCGCTCGTGAGGATCTCACCGCGGCGAAGGAGCTCGCCGCCGAGGACCCGGCCTTCGCCGCCGAGGCGCAGGAGATCACCGGCCGCATTTCGGCGCTGGAGTCCCGGCTGACCGAGTTGCTGCTGCCGCGCGACCCCTACGATTCCTCCGACGTCGTGATGGAGATCAAGTCGGGGGAGGGCGGCGAGGAATCCGCGTTGTTCGCGGGTGACCTGCTGCGGATGTACCTGCGCTACGCCGAGCGGCACGGCTGGAAGGCCGAGGTGCTCGACTCGGTGGACTCCGACCTCGGCGGCTACAAGGACGTCACGGTGTCGATCAAGGGCAAGGGCGCCGACGTGGACGGCGTGTGGTCGCGTCTGAAGTTCGAGGGCGGCGTGCACCGGGTGCAGCGGGTGCCGGCGACCGAGTCGCAGGGCCGCATCCACACCTCGGCGGCCGGCGTGCTGATCTACCCCGAACCGGAGGAAGTCGAGGTCGAGATCGACCCGAACGACCTGCGGATCGACGTGTTCCGGTCGTCGGGACCGGGCGGGCAGAGCGTCAACACCACCGACTCGGCGGTGCGGGTGACGCACCTGCCGACCGGGATCGTGGTGTCCTGCCAGAACGAGAAATCCCAGATCCAGAACCGGGCGCGGGCCATTCAGGTGCTGCAGGCCCGGCTGCAGGCGATCGCCGAGGAGGAGGCGGCCAGCAAGGCGGCCGACGCGCGGCGGTCGCAGGTGCGCACGGTCGACCGTTCCGAGCGCGTACGGACCTACAACTTCCCGGAGAACCGGATTTCCGACCACCGGGTGAATTTCAAGGCCTACAACCTGGACCAGGTTCTCGATGGTGACCTGGACGCCGTGCTCGACGCCCTGGCCCGGGCCGATCGCGAAGAGCGCCTGGCCACGGCGGGTTCGTGAGGCACGGTGGGAGAGCGCTGTGGGAAAGTAAAGGGGTGAAACGGCAGCCGTTGAGACTCGCGATCCTCGAAGCGACCAGGATCCTCGAGGCTGCCGGCGTCGAGTCTCCCCGCAATGATGCGGAGCTGCTGGCCGCGCACGTGCTCGGGGTCGAGCGTGGGCGCCTGCCGCTCGTTCCGCTGGTGGATCCGCCGGTGATCGACGCGATCGGCCAGCTCGTCGCGCAGCGCGCCAAACGGGTGCCGCTGCAGTACCTCACCGGCTGGGCGGCGCTCGGCGGGATCACGGTCGACGTCGGTCCGGGTGTGTTCATCCCGCGCCCGGAGACCGAGCTGGTGTTCGAATGGGGACGGTCCCTGCTCAAGGGCCGCGAATACCCCCTCGTCGTGGACCTGTGCACCGGGTCTGGCGTGCTGGCGCTGGCGGTCGCGCACGCCCGGCCGGACGCGGTGGTCTACGCGGTGGACGTCGACCCGCACGCGCTGGCCTGGGCCCGCCACAACGCCGATGCCCGCGCCGCGGCGGGGGACACGCCGATCCGGCTGTACTCCGGTGACGTCGGCGACCCCACGATCTTCGCCGAGCTCGACGGGCTGGTGGACCTCGTGTTGTGCAACCCGCCGTACGTGCCGCCCGGCGGTGACCTGCCCCCCGAGGTGGTCGACCATGATCCGCCCCAGGCGGTGTTCGCCGCCGACGGCGGCTTGGCCGTGATCCGCCAGGTGATCGCGACCGCCGCGCGTCTGCTCAAGCCGGGCGGTGGCGTCGCGATCGAGCACGACGACACCCACGGCTCGGCGGTCCCGTCGTTGGTAGCGGCCCGCAAGGTGCTCACCGACGTGGCCGACCACCCCGATCTGGCCGGTCGCCCGCGGTTCGTCACCGCCCGCCGCGCCACCAGCCCCTGACGGTCTCACGCGGTTGTGTGGCCTTGCCGGCCCGGCGTTGCGGGTGGGCGATAGGCTCCCTGCATGGCGGTGTACGACTGTAACCGGGCCGAAAGCCGGGCCGAGGGACTCACGGCGGCGGCGGGCGCGGTGCGCTCGAGCAGGCTGGTGGTCTTGCCCACGGACACCGTGTACGGCATCGGTGCCGACGCCTTCGACGCCGAGGCGGTGCGCGGGCTGCTGCGGGCCAAGCACCGTGGTCCGGACATGCCGGTCGGCGTGCTCGTCGGTTCGTGGTCCACAGTGGATGGACTGGTGCTGGGAGTTTCCTCGCAGGCAAAGGCTTTGATCGAGGCATTCTGGCCCGGTGATCTGTCCATTGTGCTGCCTCACGCGCCCAGCCTGCAGTGGGATCTCGGCGCCACGCGTGGCACGGTGATGCTCCGCATGCCGCTGCATCCGGTGGCGCTGGAGCTGTTGCGCGACGTCGGCCCGATGGCGGTGTCGAGCGCGAACATCTCCGGCCGTTCGCCCGCCGCCACCATCGACGAGGCGCAGGAGCAGTTCGGCACCACGGTGTCGGTCTATCTCGATGGCGGGCCGAGTGGCGAGCCGGTGCCGTCCTCGATCGTCGATCTCACCGGCAGTGAACCCGTCCTGTTGCGGGAGGGCTCGGTGAGCGCCGAGGCGGTGTCCGAAGTGCTCGGTGTGCCGGTGACCGCCAACTCCTGAGCCCTCGAGAGCCCTTGCGATGACTCCCGTTGCTACCGCCGGTCTCCCGATCCGCGAGTACATCCTGGTCGGGCTGATCTCGGCCGCGCTGACCTACCTGCTCACCGGCCTCATCCGCCGGTTCGCCATCCGGGCGGGCGCGATCGCCAACCCGCGTGCCCGCGACGTGCACGTCAAGCCGATCCCGCGGATGGGCGGCATCGCGATGTACCTGGGCGTGGTCGGCGGGATGGCCATGGCGCACCAGCTGCCGGTGCTGCGCCGCGCCTTCGAGTTCTCGTTCGACCCGGTCGGCGTGCTCATCGGCGGCGCGGTGATCGTGCTGATCGGGGCGCTGGACGACCGGTTCGAGATCGACGCCTGGACCAAGCTGGCCGGCCAGGTGCTGTGTGCCGGGATCCTGGTCATCTTCGGGGTGCAGTGGAACGCCTTCTGGGTGCCCTGGGGCGGCAACGGCAACTCGCTCGGCTCGATGGTGATCCTCGGCAACAACCAGGGTGGCCTGCTGATGGTCCTGCTGGTGGTGGTGCTGGTCAATGCGATGAACTTCGTTGACGGCCTGGACGGGCTGGCGGCCGGCCTGGGCCTGATCGCGGCCGCGGCCACCGCCACCTTCTCCATCGGCCTGCTCTCCTCGGCCGGCGGCGACGTCGGCACCTACCCGCCCGCGCTGATCGCCGCCACGCTGGCCGGCGCGTGCCTCGGCTTCCTGCCGCACAACTTCCAGCCCGCCCGGATCTTCATGGGTGACTCCGGCTCGATGATGATCGGCCTGATGCTCGCCGGCGCCACCACCTCCGCCTCCGGCAAGATCAACTACATCCGGTTCGGCGGCTCCGACCTGATCGCGCTGCTGGCCCCTTTGCTGGTCGTCATCGCGGTGTTGTTCCTGCCGATGCTGGACCTGGTGATGGCCGTGATCCGCCGGACCCGGCGCGGGGAAAGCCCGTTCGCGGCGGACAAGATGCACCTGCACCACCGGTTGCTGGAGATCGGGCATTCCCAGCGGCGCGCGGTACTGCTCATCTACCTGTGGGCCGGCCTGCTGGGCTTCGGCGCGGTCTCGCTCACTCTGTTCGACAAGGCCACCGTGGGCTGGATCGTCGGCGCGGGAATCGTGGTCGCGGCGATCGTGTCGGTGATCCCCCGCCTGAGGCGGGCGCAGAACTCGACCACGGGCTGACGGGGTCGATCATCGACTCGGACGCGCACCGGAGTAGGGTGGCGGACCGGCGCGCGGCTATACCTGCGAGGTAATCGCGCAACCTCTGTCCCCCACGTAGTTTCGGTGTCAATGACGGGTTCGGCGACATCGGAGGTGGGACATGAGGAGCGTGAAGCAAGCACAGGCCGCGTCAGGAAGCCGGAAAAGAGTACGCCTGTACGGCGTGTCGTACCCGGCTGGTACTCTCCACGGCGTGGAGAGGCGGCTCGAGCCGATCTCCCGGTGGCGGACCCCCGACCAGCAGTGTGGCGATCGAGCGCTGTCGCCCCGGCCGATGCTTGCGAGGGATCCGTTCCCGGGCACCGGTTGCGAGTCCTGCGCGGTCCCGGTAACGAGGGACTGATGCCCGCCTGCGCGTGTCCGAAACGTATCGGGTACGTTAAGTCCAGATCGTGACGATTCCCCCGGCGGAGTTAACGCCGGCCGGGAGAACCGGAAGGAGCCAGGTTGGGCGCGCTGGTAGCAGCCGAAGGTGAGGTGTTCACCTCCGCGTCGACCCACCGGCCGGCGTCTGCGTCCCCGGCCTTGACCGGAACAGGAGGCGCGCCGTGCCGGGTAAGTCGCCGAGTCCCGCAGAGCTCATCGGCCTGGGGTCCACGATCGTCGTCCTCGTGGTGGGGTTCACCGTACTTGGCTTTTTCGCCGACAGTCGTTTACACACTTCCCCGGCGTTCGTTTTCGCCGGGCTCGCGGTTGGCATCGTGACAGCATGCACGGTCGCCTATTCGCAGTTCCGGAAGTTCCGCTAGTGAGGTCGAGGGTCTAGCCGTGTCAGCTTCGAACGCCGTGTCGTCCATACCCGGCGGCAAAATGCTCAACCTCCGGCGCCCCCTGATCATGTCCGGGGCGATGGGGGCACTCGGTCTGCTCGCCACCGGTCTGCTCGGCCACATCCTGATGGGCGTCTTCGGCTGTCTCGGCCTGGCGCTCGGCCTGCTCAACACCCGGCTCGTCCAGCGATCCGTCTCGCGTGCCACCATCACGGAGAATCCGAACAAGCGCGCTCTGGCGTTCGCCGCGGTCGGTAGGTTGGCGGTTATCACCGTGCTCGCGGTCGGCATCGGGTTGCTCGTCCGTCCGGATGGCCTCGGTGTGTTCGTGGGATTGGCCGTGTTCCAGTTCATCATCACCGCCAGCACGGCTGGAACCGTAGTTAAGGAGCTTCGCCAGCAATGACTGACCAAGTTCTCGCCGCCGAGGTCGAAGTCGGGCACCACTCGACATTCGAACTGTTCGGCATGACGTTCAACGCGGACACGATCATCGCGACGGTGATCGCCGCGGCGGTCGTGATCGCGCTGGGCTTCCTGCTGCGTGCGAAGGTCACCGCGGGGGTGCCCAGCGGCATCCAACTGTTCTGGGAGTCCGTCACGACCTGGGTGCGTGGACAGGTGGAGAGCAGCATCGGCGTCCGGGTGGCACCCTTCGTGGTGCCGCTGGCGGTCACCCTGTTCGTGTTCATCCTGGTGGCGAACTGGCTTTCGGTGCTGCCCGCGCAGACGGACACCGCCGACATCATCCCGCCACCGGCGTCGGACACCAACTTCACGTTCGCGCTGGCCTTGCTGGTCTTCGTCTGGACGCACGTGGCCGGCGCACGCCGCCGCGGCGCGGGCAAGCACGCCAAGCAGTTGGTCAAGGGCCACGTGTCGTTCCTGGCCCCGATCAACATCATCGAGGAAATCAGCAAGCCCGTCTCGCTGTCACTGCGGCTTTTCGGGAACGTGTTCGCCGGCACCATTCTGGTGTCGCTGATCGCGATGTTCCCCGCCTATATCCTCTGGGCACCGAACTTCATCTGGAAGTCCTTCGACCTGTTCGTCGGATTTATCCAGGCCTTCATCTTCGCGTTGCTTACGATCCTCTACTTCGGACAGGCCATGGAGAAGCATGAGCATTGAGTTCACCGCGACTCCGGGTCTGGATAGTCAATAGTCCGAAAAGCGTTTCAAGGAAAATCGGTTAGGGAGAGTCATGGCAGACATCAACACCGCGATCACGATGGCTGGAGCCATGATCGGCGGCGGGCTGATCCTGGGCGGCGGCGCGATCGGTGCCGGTATCGGTGACGGCTTGGCCGGTAGCCAGTTCATCGCGGGGATCGCGCGGCAGCCGGAGGCCCAGAGCCGGCTGTTCACCCCGTTCTTCATCACGGTGGGTCTGGTCGAAGCGGCTTACTTCATCAACCTCGCCTTCATGGCGCTGTTCGTCTTCTCGCTGGGCAAGGGCTGATCATGTCGCGCGATGTGCTGGCCGAGGGGAACAACTTCCTGCTCCCCAACGGCACCTTCTTCGTCGAGCTGATCATCTTCCTGCTCGTGCTGCTCGTGATCTGGCGCTTCGTGTTGCCGCCGGTGCAGAAGGCGATGGCCGAACGGCACGACATGTTGCAGCGGCAGCTCGACGAGAGCCGTCAGGCAGGGGAGAAGTTCGAAGCCGCGAAGGCGAAGTACGCCGAGGAGCTGGCGCAGGCGCGCGCGGAGTCGAACCGCATCCGGGACGAGGCGCGGGCCGAGGGCCAGCGCATTCTCGACGAGCACCGGGAGCGGGCCCAGGCGGAGATCTCGGACATCCTGCGGCGCGGCGAGGAAGACCTCGCCGCGCAGCGGGAGCAGGTGCTGAGCGAGCTGCGAGAGGCCGTTCCGAGCCTGTCCACCGCATTGGCCGGCCGTGTGGTCGGGGAGGGCGTCATCGCTGGTGAAACCCACCGCGAGACCATCGATGCCTTCCTCGCCGAGCAGGGCGCCGGTCAGGCCCGAAAGGGAGACTGACTCATGGACATCGCCAGGTACATCGGCTCGCTGTTCGCGTTCGCGCTCATCATCGGCCTGCTCTGGTGGAAGGCAGTGCCTCCGGTCCGCAAGATGATGCGCGACCGGCAGGAGGCCATCCGCCAGCAGATCGAGGAGGCCAAGCGCGCGGACGAGCGGCTTGCCGAGGCGGAGAAGAAGTACGCCGAGGCGGTCACCGAGGCGCGGACCGAGGCCGCGAAGATCCGGGACGCGGCCCGTGCGGACGCGCAGCGGATCGTCGAGGAACTGCGGGTCCGGGCCGAGCAGGAGGTCGAGCGGATCAAGCAGCGCGGGGAGGACCATCTCGCGCAGCAGCACCAGCAGGCCATCCGCGAGCTGCGGGCCGAGATCGGCCGGCTGTCCACGGAACTCGCCGGGCGCGTCGTGCGGGAACACCTCGCACAGGACGGCAACCGGCAGGCCACCGTCGACCGCTTCCTCGACGAGCTCGAGCAGGTGTCGGCGCGGGAAGGTGAACCCGGCGAGACCACCGTCGGCGCGGGCGCCACGGCGGGCGAAGGAGGCTCGTGATGCATGCCACCAGCCGGGAATCCCTGGCGACGGCGCGTGAGCGGCTCGAAGCACTGACGGCCGACGTCGACACCGCCGGGCTGCGCCGGCTCGGCGGCGAGTTGTCCGCCGTGATCGGTGTGCTGGCACGGGAGCGCACGCTCCTGCGGCACCTTGCCGACCCGGCGACCACCGAGTCCGTCCGCGGTGACCTCGCCACCGGGGTCTTCGCCGGCAAGATCAGCGATCTGGCCGTGTCCGTGTTGCGCGAGGTCGCGGTGCTGCGCTGGTCGCGGGCCGCCGACCTGGCCGACACCGTCGAGCTGCTGGGCCGGCAGGCGGTGCTGGTTGCCGCCGAGCGGGAGAACACCCTCGACGAGACCGAGGACGAGCTGTTCCGCTTCGGCCGGGTGCTGGAGTCGGAAAACCGGCTGCGCACGCTGCTGTCGGACGCACAGGCGCCCGCGCAGCGGCGGCTGGAGCTGCTGCACTCCGTGCTCGACGGCAAAGTCGGTCAGGACACCCTCGACCTCCTCGAACAGGCCGTTCGCGTGCCTCGAGGCCGTAGCCTTGACGTAGTGGTCGGCCAGCTCGCCGAGCTGGCGGCCGCCCGGCGGGAGCGGACCGTCGCGCACGTGACGGCCGCGGCACCACTGACCGCGGAGCAGGAGGACCGGCTCGCCGGTGTGCTCTCGCAGATCTACCGGCGGACCATCTCGGTGCAGATCGAGGTGGACCCGGAGGTCCTCGGCGGGCTCGTGGTACGCGTCGGCGACGAGGTCATCGACGGCAGCATCGCCAGCCGTCTGGCGCAGGCCGCGCGTGGGCTGCCGGCCTGAGCCGGAGCCGGACACAAGCAAAGATCAACCCACTAGAGCAGGGACGAAAAGGACATGGCGGAGCTGACGATCTCCTCGGACGAGATCCGGAGCGCGATCGAGAACTACGTCTCGAACTTCTCGACCGAGACCGCACGGGAAGAGGTCGGAACCGTCGTGGAAACCTACGACGGCATCGCGATCGTCGAAGGCTTGCCTTCGGTGATGACCCAGGAGCTGCTGGAGTTCCCCGGTGGCGTGCTCGGCGTCGCCCAGAACCTGGACGAGCGCGAGATCGGTGTCGTCATCCTCGGTGACTTCGAAGGCATCGAGGAAGGCCAGGAAGTCAAGCGCACCGGCCGGGTGCTCTCGGCGCCGGTCGGTGACGGCTTCCTCGGCCGCGTGGTGGACCCACTGGGTGCGCCGATCGACGGGCTCGGCGAGATCGTCGCGGAAGAAAACCGGGTGCTGGAACTGCAGGCGCCGTCGGTCATGCAGCGCCAGCCGGTGAGCGAGCCGCTGCAGACCGGCATCAAGGCGATCGACTCGCAGACCCCGATCGGCCGCGGCCAGCGCCAGCTGATCATCGGTGACCGCAAGACCGGCAAGACCGCGGTCTGCGTGGACACCATCCTCAACCAGAAGGCCAACTGGGAGTCGGGCGATCCCGACAAGCAGGTTCGCTGCATCTACGTGGCGATCGGCCAGAAGGGCTCCACGATCGCCTCGGTGCGCAAGGCGTTGGAAGACGCCGGCGCGCTCGAGTACACCACGATCGTGGCCGCCCCGGCCTCGGACTCCGCGGGCTTCAAGTACATCGCGCCCTACACCGGTTCGGCCATCGGCCAGCACTGGATGTACCAGGGCAAGCACGTGCTGATCGTGTTCGACGACCTGTCGAAGCAGGCCGAGGCCTACCGCGCGATCTCGCTGCTGCTGCGCCGCCCGCCGGGCCGCGAGGCGTACCCCGGCGACGTGTTCTACTTGCACTCCCGGCTGCTGGAGCGGTGCGCGAAGCTGTCCGCGGACCTGGGCGGCGGTTCGATGACCGGCCTGCCGGTCATCGAGACCAAGGCCAACGACGTGTCGGCCTACATTCCGACCAACGTCATTTCGATCACCGACGGCCAGTGCTTCCTGGAGACCGACCTGTTCAACCAGGGTGTCCGGCCGGCCATCAACGTCGGTGTCTCGGTCTCCCGGGTCGGTGGTAGCGCGCAGGTCAAGGCGATGCGGTCGGTCGCCGGTTCGCTGCGGCTGGACCTGTCGCAGTACCGCGAGCTGGAGGCGTTCGCCGCCTTCGCTTCGGACCTGGACGCCGCGTCGAAGGCGCAGCTGGAACGCGGTGCCCGTCTGGTGGAGCTGCTCAAGCAGCCGCAGTACTCGCCGTTCCCGGTGGAGGAGCAGGTGGTGTCGATCTACCTGGGCACCAACGGGCACCTGGACACCGTCCCGATCGAGGACATCAGCCGGTTCGAGGCGGAGTTCCTCGAGCACGTCCGCGGCAGCCACGAGGGCATCCTCGCGGAGATCCGCGACACCAAGCTGTTCTCCGAGGAGACCGAGCAGCGCGTGGTCGACGCGGTGAACGAGTTCAAGAAGGGCTTCACCACCTCCGCGGGCGGCTCCGTGGTCAACGAGGCGCCGGCCGAGGCGATGGACGAGTCCGAAGAGCAGCGCGAGTCGGTCCGGGTGAGCCGTCCCGCGCCGGTCAAGAAGTGATCGGATAATCGAGCATGCCAGCACAGATTCGGGTACTTCGCCGCCGGATCCGCTCGACTCAGTCGATGCGGAAGATCACCAAGGCGCAGGAGCTCATCGCCACATCCCGCATCAGCCGGGCGCAGGCCAGGGTGGAAGCGGCTCGGCCGTACGCCGAGGAGATCACCAACGTGCTCTGCGCGCTGGCCGACGCCTCCGGGTTCGACCACCCGCTGCTGGTCGAGCGGGAGACCGTGCGGCGGGCCGGGGTGCTGGTGGTGACCTCCGACCGGGGCCTGTGCGGTGGCTACAACGCCAACGTGCTGCGCCGGGCGGAGGAGTTGCAGGCGCTGCTGCGCGAGCAGGGCAAGGAAACGCGGCTCTACGTCATCGGCCGGAAGGGGCTCAACTACTACCGCTTCCGGCAGCGCGACGTGGATGCGTCCTGGACCGGATTCTCGGAGCAGCCGGCCTACCTCAACGCGGCCGAGATCACCGGCCCGCTGATGCGCGCGTTCCGCGCGGGGTCGGACGAGGACGAACAGGCGCGCGGCTCCTACCTCGCCGAGGGTGAGGAGGAGACCAACCGGCTGGCCGGGGTGGACGAGCTGCACGTCGTCTACACCGAGTTCAAGAACATGCTCAGCCAGACCGCGGTCGCCAGGCGGCTCGCGCCACTGGAGGTCGAGTATGGCGCCGAGGACGCGGTCAGGACCCTGTACGAGTTCGAACCGGACGCGGACCAGCTGTTCCGCTCGCTCGCCCCGAAGTACCTCGGGACGCGGATCTTCGCGGCACTGCTGGAGTCGGCCGCCTCGGAATCGGCGTCGCGCCGTCGCGCGATGAAGGCCGCCACGGACAACGCCAACGACCTGATCCGCGACCTCACCCTCGAGGCCAACCGAGCCCGCCAAGCCCAGATCACCCAGGAGATCAGCGAGATCGTCGGCGGTGTCGACGCGCTCGCCGCCGCAGGAAGTGACAACTGATATGAGTGCACCCGCAGCCTTTTCCGACAGCGCCACGACCGGCAAGGCGGCCGGCCGCGTGGTCCGGGTAACCGGGCCGGTGGTCGACGTCGAGTTCCCGCGCGAGGCCGTGCCCGCCCTGTTCAACGCGCTCAAGGCGGAGGTCACCTTCAGCGACCTGGCCAAGACGCTGACCCTGGAGGTCGCCCAGCACCTTGGCGACAACCTGGTGCGGGCGGTCTCGATGCAGCCGACCGACGGCCTGGTCCGCGGCGTCGAGGTCTTCGACACCGGCGACCCGATCAAGGTCCCGGTCGGTGACGAGGTCAAGGGCCACGTGTTCAACACGCTGGGCGAATGCCTCGACGAGCCGGGCTTCGGCAAGGACCTCGAGCACTGGGCCATCCACCGCTCGGCGCCCTCCTTCGACCAGCTCGAGGGCCGCACCGAGATGCTGGAGACCGGCCTGAAGGTGGTCGACCTGCTCACCCCGTACGTGCGTGGTGGGAAGATCGGCCTGTTCGGCGGCGCCGGCGTGGGCAAGACGGTGCTCATCCAGGAGATGATCAACCGGATCGCCCGCAACTTCGGTGGTACCTCGGTCTTCGCCGGGGTCGGTGAGCGTACCCGTGAGGGTACCGACCTGATCCTGGAGCTGCGTGAAGCGGACGTCATCAAGAACACCGCGCTCGTCTACGGCCAGATGGACGAGCCGCCGGGCACCCGTATGCGGGTGGCGCTGTCCGCGTTGACCATGGCGGAGTACTTCCGCGATGTGAAGAACCAGGACGTGCTGCTGTTCATCGACAACATCTTCCGGTTCACCCAGGCGGGTTCGGAGGTGTCGACCCTGCTGGGCCGGATGCCTTCCGCGGTGGGTTACCAGCCGACGCTGGCCGACGAGATGGGTGAGCTGCAGGAGCGGATCACCTCGACCCGTGGCCGGTCGATCACCTCGATGCAGGCGATCTACGTGCCCGCGGACGACTACACCGACCCGGCTCCGGCCACCACGTTCGCGCACCTGGACGCCACCACGGAACTTTCCCGTACGGTGTTCTCGAAGGGCATCTTCCCGGCGGTGGACCCGCTGGCCTCCAGCTCCACCATTCTCGACCCGCAGATCGTCGGCGAGGAGCACTACCGGGTGGCGCAGGAGGTCATCCGGATCCTGCAGCGTTACCAGGACCTGCAGGACATCATCGCGATCCTCGGTATCGACGAACTGTCCGAAGAGGACAAGCAGCTGGTCGGCCGGGCCCGCCGGATCGAGAAGTTCCTGTCGCAGAACATGATGGCGGCCGAGCAGTTCACCGGCCAGCCGGGCTCGAACGTGCCGCTCAAGGAGAACATCGAGGCGTTCGACCGGATCACCAAGGGTGAGTACGACCACCTGCCCGAGCAGGCGTTCCACCTGGTCGGTGGCCTGGAAGACGTCGAGAAGAAGGCCCACGAGCTCAGCAAGTAGGCGATCGCCCCGGCGGCGGTGCCGGTGTCCGATGTGGACCCGGTTGCCGCGGCCGGGGCATCCCAGACTCTAGCCGCAGACAAGGAGTTCACTCGTGGCTGAGATGTCCGTCCGGCTGGTGGCGGTGGAACGGGAGGTGTGGTCCGGCCAGGCCACCTTCGTGTTCGCCCGGACCACGATCGGCGAAATCGGTGTTCTGCCTCACCATGTGCCGTTGCTGGCCGAGCTGACCGAGGCCGAAGTGGTGCGGATCGACTCCACCGAGGAGGGTGAGATCTTCGCCGCGGTACACGGCGGGTTCCTTTCGGTGACGGAGTCGGGCGTGAGCATCCTCGTCGAGTCCGCCGAGTTGCGCGACGAGATCGACGTCGAGCAGGCACGAGTGGACCTGCAGTCCGACGACGAGGATGTGCGGTTGATGGCCAAGGCGCGCCTGCGCGCGGCTGGCCATGAGGCGTGAGCACATTACGTTTCGCAAAGAACGTGTGCGGGTAGTCACGCCGTGATATCCGTTGCAGGCCGCCGGTCGGCACGACGGTGGCCTGTTTGTCCGCTTTTCTCTGACACCCAGGCGTCGGCCCTGCGTTTTGAATCGCGTTCCTTGTAAGTTGTACGATATTTCTACGCGCATGAAAAGGAGGCCGACGTGGTTGATTGTCCGGTAACGCTCCCGGCCTCCGGCCACGCGGCCTGACCCGGCGACGAGCGGGAGCGGACCGTGGAAATCGCCGTGGTGATCCTGGTTCTCCTGCTCGGCTTGATCGTCATCGCGGCCTGGTACGTCCTGCGTTGGGTCCGCATGCGCCGTAACGGCGGCGTGAGCGTGGCTCTGCGCTGGAATCCCGACAATGTCCGGTCCGGCTGGCATCTGGGCATCGGCCGGTACGAGGGCGAGGTATTCGCCTGGTATCGCGTGTGGAGTCTGCGCACCGGTCCGGACCGGGTGTTCGACCGCGCACGGCTGGTGGTGGTCGGCCGGCGTGATCCGGCCGGGACCGAGGCATATGCCGTTCCGGGTGATTCCACCGTTCTGCGCTGTGAATCCGAGCGCACGGGGCCCATCGAGTTCGCGATGGGCCCCGGTGCATTGACCGGCTTCCTGTCCTGGCTGGAGTCCGCCCCGCCCGGCCATCGCATTCCCCGCGCCTCCTGAATTACCCGCGAGGTAATCGCGCAACCTCCGCCGTTGGCCTAGTTTCGGTGTTGACGAAAGGCTTGGCGACACAGGAGGTGGGCCATGAGGAGCGCGAATCGCAAGCACCGCTGGTTGAGGTTGGTACTGCGGCTGGACCAGGCCGGATCGGCCGCGTTCATCGTGGTGGCACTCGCCATCGCGCCCGCGCTGGTGCTGCTGCCCGCACTGCGGACCGTGCTGCTGTGGGTGGTCGGGCTCGGCGTGATCGCCTATGCGGTGGCGCTGGCCGCCCTGGGCGTGTTCATGGCCTGCGGGCTGAGCCGGTCGATGGCCCGGCGTGACGAGCTGTCGGTGCGGATGTGGCGGTCAGTGCTCGGGTTCCCCGCCGGGTCGCCACAGCACGTCCCCGTCGGGGTTGGCCACCCGCGCGAGGATGAACAACAGGTCGGACAGGCGGTTGAGGTACTTGACCGCGAGCGTGCCGGTGCGGTCGGGGTCGCTCTCGACCAGCGCCCAGCCGGCGCGCTCGGCCCGGCGGGCCACGGTCCTGGCCTGGTGTAGCAGGGCAGCGCCGGGCGTGCCGCCGGGGAGGATGAACGAGTTGAGCTTCGGCACGCGCTCGTTGAACTCGTCACACCAGCCCTCCAGCCGCTCGATGTAGGCGTCGGTGATGCGCAGGGGCGGATATGGCGGGTTGTCGGTCACCGGCGAGCACAGGTCGGCCCCGACGTCGAACAGATCGTTCTGGATACGCCGGAGGATGCCCGAAACGTCCTCCGGCAGCCCGCCCAGGGCCAGGGCGACCCCGATCACCGAGTTCGTCTCGTCGACGTCGGCATACGCTGCCAGGCGCGGCTCGGTCTTCGGCACCCGTGACCCGTCGCCCAGCGCCGTCGTGCCGTTGTCGCCAACTCGCGTGTAAACCCGATTGATCCGCACCACCATGTATCAGAGACTACGGCTTCGCTGCTTGGAAAACGGAACCCGATGCTCATCAGAGCCGCGTTCAGGACTGTTCGAACAGGCGCATGGGGTCCGGCGCGTCGAAGCACAGGGCGGGATCGACGCGGGCCCGTACCTGCCGGACCAGTGCCCGTCCGCCCCGCCAGTCCCCGGGCCGGAGGGTGATGGACCCGCCGTGGGAGCCGAACAGATGCAGGATCGGCAGCTGGCCGTCGGTCTGCTCGACGCCGACCCCGGCGAGATCGTCGTAGCGCACCACGGACACCGGCACGGGGCTGTCTCCGTAGAACGTCGAAAGCCCCTCGTCGCCGACGACCAGGCGGAGCCCGCGCGGCGCGGTCGAACCGACCAGCGCACGCCTGGCCTCCCTACCGGGTACGGCGGGCAGCGGGCTGCCCGGCAGTTCGGGCAGGTCCGCGGGCAGGTGGCGTTCGGGCGCGCACAGTACCAGCCGTGCGGCCAGTTCCCGGGCGGCCTTGGCGACCTCACGCGCGGTCAGGCCGCGCAGGACCAGGTCCTGGTGCTCGGCCGCCGACGGCCAACCGGTGAGCTCGCTCATCGCCGCGTCGAACGCGCGATAGTGCGCGAAGCCGGGCTCGGCCACCTGCTCGGCGAGTCCGGCCCGGTCGGCCGCGATCTCCTCCGGGGTCGGCCCGGTCCGGCCCAGCTCGGCCACCTCGGCGCGGATCGCCGCGACGACCCGCGCCGCGTACTTGTCCCCTACGTCGGTGCCGAAGCCGAGCACCGCGCGCCGCGGGCCGATCAGCTGGTGGTCGAAGCCGATGTCGTAGACGAGTCCTTCCAGATGCCGCAGCCGGTCGGTCAGGCGCGCGACCAGAACGCCGGCGGCGCAGGCCATCGGCGCGGTCCAGGAAACCAGCGCGCAGCCCACGACGCCGTTGGGGATCGCGGTCCTGGCCGGTGCCGCGAGTTCGAAGGGGCGGATCGCGGGGGGTCGCCGCCGCGGGCCGTCGGCCAGCGGCAGGCGCAGCCCGGCCGGGGGCGGGCCGGACAGCACGAGCGCGGCGTTGCCGCGGTGGAACCACTCCGCACACCACTCGGCCACGCGCTGCGCATCGGCCCGGATCGGGGCCACCTGCACGTTGCCGGCCAGGCCGAACGCCCGGTTGCCGAACCACAGTGACGACGGCAGCCAGGAGACCACGCCCGGTCCGTCGCCGCGTTGCTCGGCCATCAGCACGCCGCGCTCCACCTCGAGCGGAGCCGTGTTGAGGTGGCTCAGGCCGGCGCAGATCCGGTGGAGGTGCTCGGTGACCGTCTCCGGGCTACTCGTGACGTCGAAACTGGTGTGCAGGACTTCGGTGCTCGCGTTGTTCTCGTAATGCGCGGTGCGCACCGTCCGCATCGCAAGATGCTCGACGAGGTGGGTGATACCGGTTTCCAGGAACGTCTCGTGTGCGAGCCCGACCCCGAAGATGAGACTCGCGCTCAGCCGCCCCGTGCCCGTGTTCCAGAACACCGGTACCCCGTCGACCTCGGTGCGGTGAACTTCGGGGAGTGACGGGGCGACGGTGCCGCTGAGTTCGCTCAATTCCTCCCCCAGAAGGGTTAACCACCAGGCGTTCATCGTTCCGAGAGCGCGTAGTGTTTCACACTTTCGGCTGGTTTGCGCCGCCAATGTGGAGGGCATGCCCGGCCGAGGCTGGGGACGCCCGGGCAGGCATTATGTCGGCCATGAGCGAGCACTTCGACGTGCATGGCGGTGCCCGGCTGGTCGGCGAGGTCGAGGTTGTCGGGGCAAAGAACAGTGTCCTCAAGCTGATGGCGGCTGCGCTGCTCGCCGAGGGCACCACGACGATCACCAACTGTCCGCAGATCCTGGACGTCCCGCTGATGGCGGACGTGCTGCGCAGCGTCGGCTGCGAGGTCACCATCGACGGCGACACCGCCCAGATCACCACCCCGAGCGAGCTCTCGCACCGCGCCGACTCGCCCGCGATGGGCAAGCTGCGCGCGTCGGTGTGCGTCCTCGGTCCGCTGGTGGGCCGGCTGAAGCGGGCCGTGGTCGCGTTGCCGGGCGGCGACGCGATCGGCTCACGGCCGCTGGACATGCACCAGAACGGCCTGCGCGCGCTCGGCGCGACCAGCTCGATCGAGCACGGTTGCGTGGTGGCCAAGGCCGACGAGCTGCGCGGCGCCCAGATCTGGCTCGACTTCCCGAGCGTCGGCGCCACCGAGAACATCCTGATGGCCGCGGTGCTCGCGGAGGGCACCACGGTGATCGACAACGCCGCCCGTGAGCCGGAGATCGCCGACATCTGCACAATGCTCGTCCAGATGGGCGCCAAGATCGAGGGCGCGGGCACCTCGACGCTGACCGTGCACGGCGTGGAAGAGCTGCACCCGACCGAGCACCGGGTGATCGGCGACCGGATCGTCGGCGCCACCTGGGCCTTCGCGGCCGCGATGACGCGCGGGGACCTCACCGTCCGCGGGGTGAACCCGCATCATTTGGACCTCGTGCTGGACAAGCTGAGGCTGGCCGGGGCGGAGGTCACGCCGTTCGACGACGAGGGCTTCCGGGTCGTGCAGGGGAACCGGCCCAAGGCGGTCGACTTCGTGACGCTGCCCTATCCGGGGTTCGCCACCGACCTGCAGCCGTTCGCGGTCGCCCTGTCCGCGGTCTCCGAGGGCACTTCGATGATCACCGAGAACGTCTACGAGGCCCGGTTCCGGTTCATCGACGAGATGGTCCGGATGGGCGCGGACGCGCGGACGGACGGCCATCACGCGGTGGTGCGCGGGGTCGAAACCCTCTCCAGCGCACCGGTCTGGGCGTCGGACATCCGGGCCGGAGCCGGGCTGGTGCTGGCCGGCCTGTGCGCCGACGGCGTCACCGAGGTCTGGGACGTGTTCCACATCGACCGTGGCTACCCGCACTTCGTGGAGAACCTGAACCGTCTCGGCGCCCGGATCGACCGGGTGCATGGGGAAGGCGAACGGATCTAGGGTCCTGTATCGAAGCCGCCCCAGAACCCACCCTGAACCCAGAACTCACCCACCTCAACCCAGAACTCACCCTCCCCAGCCGGGGACACGCCAACACTTGGCGCGTCCCCGGCTCAGGCACCCGAGTTCCCGGTCCAGGCACCCGCGTCCCCGGCTCAGGCACCCGAGTTCCCGGTCCAGGCACCCGAGTTCCCAGTCCAGGCGCGCGTGTCCCCGGTCCATGCACTTGAGTTCCGGGTTGGGAACAACAGATACCGAAGGCCGGATTACCCCGGCAAGGCACGCCGCCAGAACCGTCCCACCTCCGCACCGACGCGACGAACTCGTGAACCAGGGACACGGGCTCCTGGACCGGGGACACAGCTGCCCGAACCGGGGACACAGCCGCCTGGACCGGGGACACAGCCGCCTGAAACGGGGACACAGCTGCCCGAACCCGGGGACACGGGCTCCTGAACCGGGAACACAGGCTCCTGAACCGGGGACACAGCCGCCTGAAACGGGGACACAGCTGCCCGAACCGCGGGGACACAGCCGCCTGGACCGGGGACACAGCCGCCCGAACCGGGGACACAGCCGCCTGGACCGGGGACACAGCCGCCTGAAACGGGGACACAGCTGCCCGAACCGGGGACACGGGCTCCTGAACCGGGAACACAGGCTCCTGAACCGGGGACACAGCCGCCTGAAACGGGGACACAGCCGCCTGGATTAGGTCTCCTGCCGGCCGCAAGGAACAGTTTCTCGTTTGTAACCTCAGATAATGCGGCTGTAACACCCTGTCACGCGAACGTAATACCAAGCTGGGCACACTCTGTTGTTCAGAACGTGTGCGGGTAGCCAGACCGTGGCATCCGTTGTCGGCTGCCGGTCGAGCACGGCGGCGGCCTGCCTCCCCGCCCACGTGCAGCGTTGTTGTCTGTCACCATGGGCGTCGATCTTGCGTATTGAGTGGCGCCCATTCCTTCGCTGTCCGTGAAATAGACCACGCGGAAGGGGTGAGGGTATGTCCCCCTATCCCCCTTGGTTGAGCGCCGGGGACAACGCCTGGCAACTCATGGCCGCCACGCTGGTCGGGCTGATGAGCCTGCCGGGAATCACCGTTCTCTACGCCGGGATCGTGCAGAAGAAGTGGGCGGTGAACACCATGTTGATGGCGTTCACCGGTTTTTCCCTGGTGCTTCTCGTGTGGGTTCTGTGGGGTTTCAACATGGGCTTCGGCCAGCCGTTGAAACTCGGGCCCGGCATTCTGAGCGCGTTCATCGGGGTGCCGAAGACGCTGCTCGGTGACAATACGCAGCACCAGGCGACCATTCCGTTGCTGTCCGGCCTGATGCCCGACTTCCGGTTCTCCCAGACGACGCTGGCCTACTTCCAGTTCGTGTTCGCGGCCATCACCCCGCTGCTGTTCCTCGGCAGCGTCGTCGGCCGGATCAACTTCCGGGTGTGGCTGCTGTTCGTACCGTTGTGGTCGACGCTGGCCTACTCGGTCAACGCCTTCCTGCTGTGGGGTGGCGGCTGGTGGGCGCAGCGCGGCTCGCTGGACTACAGCGGCGGCTACGTGATCCACCTCGCCGCGGGCACTTCGGGGTTCGTCGCGGCGGCGGTGATCGGCCCGCGGCTGGCGCGCGACCGGGCTCGCGCGGTGCCGAACAACCTGCCGCTGGCCGCGGTCGGTGCGGGCATCCTGTGGCTGGGCTGGAACGGGTTCAACGGTGGTGACCCGTACTTCGCGGGCGCGGACGCCTCGACGGCCGTGATCAACACCAACCTGGCGACCGCGACCGCCCTGATCACCTGGCTGATCATGGACATGTGCTTCGGCGTGGAGCGCAAGCCGAACTTCCTGGGCGCGATCAACGGAATGATCACCGGGCTGGTCGCGATCACCCCCGCCGCCGGGTTCGTGAACGGCCTCGGCGCGCTGCTGATCGGATTGATCGCCTCGTCCGTGGTCTGGCTGTCCTGGAACAAGCTGGGCCGGACGCGGCTGTTCAAGCGGGTGGACGACGCGCTCGGAGTGGTGCACACCCACGGTGTCGCCGGGCTGTGCGGTGGCCTGCTGGTCGGCTTTCTGGCTGATCCGAATATCGTCGTCTACGTCGGCGAGAACGGTGCCGCCAACACTTCCTACGCCGGGCTTTTCTACGGGAACCCGAAACAGTTGCTCTGGCAGGCCGGCGCGGCACTGACCGTCATCGTCTGGGACGCGCTGATCACCTTCCTCATCCTGCGATTTCTCGGCCTGTTCATGAAGCTGCGGGCGCCGGAGGCCGTGCTGGAATCCGGTGACCCGGCGGTGCATGACGAGGAGGCCTACCCGGTGGAATCCGTCATCACCGGTCCGACTCGCAAGCCCGCTGCCCCGGCACCGCCGGCGCCTGCGGGCAAGGAGAAGTCGGAAGGCTCATCGACGGCCTCGCGAGCAGGCCAGGAGCGGTCATGAATCCGCGGCCAGGGCGATGCCGAAGCCGATCAGCGCGGTGCCGGTGACCGCGTCGAGGGTGCGGCGCACCTTCCGCCGCTGGAGCAGGGCGCGGATACGGTGCACCAGAAGCATCAGCACCAGCAACCAGATTCCGCCGAGTACCACGACCGTGTAGGCGAGGACGAGCGCGTCCCAGGTCGTGGCGTGTTCGGGGTTGAGAAACTGCGGGAGCACCGACAGGTACAGCGCGAGCACCTTCGGATTGGTGATGTTGGACAGGAATCCCTCGCGCCAGCGGCGGAACCCGGAACTGCGCGAACCCAGTGCGTCGGACATCCGGTAGTCACCGCGCCGCGCGGCACGCAGGGCCTGGAAGCCGAGGTAGCACAGGTAGGCCACGCCGGCCCAGCGCAGGGTGACGAACAGTGGCTGTGACCGCACGATCAGCGCGCCCAGCCCGAGGGCCACGGCCGTGCCCTGCACGAAATTGCCGGCGGCGATCCCGGCGATGGCGAGCAGACCGCCCCGCGTGCCACCCGCGAGGGCGTTTTTGAGGGTGACCATCGTGTCCGGGCCCGGCGCGAGGACGACCAGTACGACGAAAATCAGGTAAGTGCCATAGGAAGTCCACGTCACGGGCGCTCAGGTTACCGCCGTTCGTGCCGATTTCACCTCGTGCAGCGCAAGTTACCGAAAAGTAGGATTAGGCAGAACCCCAAGGCTGGAGGCGCGCCATGCCCTACCCCACGGATCATCAGCGCGATCGCCCCTGGGTGATGCGCACCTATGCCGGGCATTCCTCCGCCACGGCGTCCAACGAGCTCTACCGCCGCAACCTGGCGAAGGGGCAGACCGGGCTCTCGGTCGCCTTCGACCTGCCGACGCAGACCGGGTACGACGCCGACCACCCGCTGGCCAGGGGCGAGGTCGGCAAGGTCGGCGTGCCGATCTCGCACGTCGGCGACATGCGGCGGCTCTTCGACGGCATCTCGCTCGCCAAGGCCAACACGTCGATGACGATCAACGCGCCCGCGATGTGGCTGCTCGCGCTCTACGTCACCGTCGCGCGGGAACAGGGCGGTGACGAGGTGCTGGCGGGCCTGGCCGGCACCACGCAGAACGACATCGTCAAGGAGTACCTCTCCCGCGGCACCTACATCTTTCCGCCGGCGCCGAGCCTGCGGCTGACCACCGACGTCATCGCCTGGGCGGTGCACCACCTGCCGAAGTGGAACCCGATCAACATCTGCAGCTATCACCTGCAGGAGGCCGGGGCGACCCCGACCCAGGAAGTCGCCTACGCGCTGTGCACCGCGATCGCCGTGCTGGACGCGGTGCGGGACTCGAGGCAGGTTGACCAGTCCGATATGGCCAAGGTCGTCGGCCGGATCTCCTTCTTCGTCAACGCCGGGCTGCGGTTCGTCGAGGAGCTCTGCAAGATGCGGGCGTTCGCGGCGTTGTGGGACGAGATCACGCGCGAACGGTATGGCGTCACCGATCCGAAGTTGCGCCGATTCCGGTACGGGGTCCAGGTGAATTCACTCGGCCTCACCGAGGCGCAGCCGGAGAACAACGTTCAGCGAATCGTGCTGGAAATGCTCGCGGTGACGCTGTCGCGTGGCGCGCGCGCCCGCGCGATCCAGCTGCCCGCCTGGAACGAAGCACTCGGCTTGCCCCGGCCATGGGACCAGCAGTGGGCGCTACGCATGCAGCAGGTGCTCGCGTATGAGACGGATTTGCTCGAATACGAGGACATCTTCGGCGGTTCGCGGGTCGTGGAGACCAAAGTGGCCGAGATCGTCGAGGATGCCCGTGCGGAGATCGAGCGGGTGCAGGAAAGGGGCGGTGCCGTCGCCGCGGTGGAAAGCGGCTACATGAAGTCGCAGCTGGTCTCCTCGCTCGCCGATTATCGACGCGCGGTGGAAGCGGGCGAGCGGATCATCGTCGGCGTCAACGAATTCGAATCCACCGAACCCAGTCCTTTGCAGGCCGAGGGTGCGAAGGCGATCGAGACGGTCGATTCAGCGGTCGAGAAAAAGGCGGTCGCGGCGCTCGAAGACTGGCGCCAGCAACGGGACAATACCGCCGTCGAGCGGGCGCTGGCCGCTCTCCGGGAGGCCGCGAAGACCACGGCGAACCTCTTCGAGCCCACCCTGGAGTGCGCCCGTGCCGGGGTGACGACGGGGGAGTGGGCCGGTGCGCTCCGCGAGGTGTTCGGCGAGTACCGGGCGCCGACCGGAGTGTCCGCCGCGTCGGGCGGCGGCGAGCCGGGCGAGCTGGCCCGGGTTCGCGAACGCGTGCGGGCGACCGGCGAGGAGCTTGGCGAGCGCCTGCGGATCCTGGTCGGCAAGCCGGGGCTCGACGGGCATTCGAACGGCGCCGAGCAGGTCGCCGTCCGGGCCCGGGACGCCGGGTTCGAGGTGATCTACCAGGGGATCCGGCTCACCCCGGAGCAGATCGTCGCGGCCGCGGTGCAGGAAGGAGTGCACGTGGTCGGGCTGTCCGTGCTGTCCGGCTCGCACCTCGAGGTGGTGCCCGAGGTCGTGGACGGCCTTCGCGTGGCAGGCGCCGGCGACATTCCGGTGATCGTCGGCGGGATCATTCCCGCCGAGGACGCGCAGCTGCTGGCGGACCGGGGGGTCGCCCGGGTCTTCACGCCGAAGGACTACGAGCTGAACACCATCATGGACGGGATTGTCACCCTGATCCGTGAGGCGCACGGCTTGTCGGGGTGAAGCTCACCGGGCCGCGGGCTCACGGCTGAAGCGGTCCCACGCCTCCCTCCGTTGGGGGACCACAAGCGGTGATAAAGAGAACTCTTCGTGATCGAGATGTGTCGAAGCCAACGCCTTGGTACCGGCCCGCAATCACCCGTACTGACCAGCAGTTTCTGCGGTTCGTGGCAGCTATCTGCGCGATTCGGTTGCGCCTGTTTGGTGTCGTCACAATGGGTGACGGAATTTGACCCATCCGGATGTACCCCCTACGTTCGGTGAGCAACACGAACGAAAAGGGGTGCGGCAATGGCGCACGGTGAGTGGACGCGGCGGGATTTGTTCAAGTGGTCGGCATTTGCCGGGGCTGCCGTCGTAACTCTCGCGGCCTGCGAGAGCACGAGCAGCGGGGACACGCTGAAGACCGCGCAGGACTCCAAGACGATCAAAATCGGCATCGCAAACGAATCTCCCTACGGCTTCGCCGACTCGTCAGGGAAGACCACCGGTGAAGCGCCCGAGGTGGCGAAGGCCGTCTTCAAGGCGTTGGGTATCGACAATGTGCAGGCCAGCGTAGTCCCGTTCGACCAGTTGATTCCGGCGCTGAACGCGAAACAGTTCGACGTGGTGTCGGCCGGCATGAACATCACGCCGGAGCGGTGCAAGGCCGCACTGTTCTCCAATCCGGACTACTCGGCAATGACGGCGCTACTGGTGCCGGCCGGAAATCCCCAGGGCGTCAAGACGCTGCAGGACGTCGCCGCGAAGGGGCTGAACGTCGCGGTGCTGTCCGGGGCCGTGGAAAAGGGATACGCGACCGACGCCGGGGTGCCGGAGGGCAACATCACCACGCTCGACACCCAGGACAACATGCTGCGTTCGGTGACCGCGGGCCGCGTCTACTGCGCCGCACTCACCGACATCTCGCTCAAGTGGCTGGTGAAACAGAATCCGGGTTCCGGAGTGGAGGTCACGGAAGGGTTCACGCCGGTGGACAAGGGAAAGCCGGTGGTTTCCGCCGGTGGCTTCGTGTTCCGGAAGGACGACACCTCGCTTCAGCAGGCGTTCAACACCCAGCTGGCCAACCTGCACAGCAGCGGGCAATGGCTGACCATCGCGTCCCCGTTCGGTTTCACCGAGGCGAACGTTCCCAGCCCGAGCCTGACGACCGAACAGTTGTGCGCCGCCTGATCCTGGGAAGCCAACGTGTCTGGACCATATTCGAATATTCTGTCCTCGATCCTCAACGGCGTTCCGGTGACGATCGCGGCGGCGGCCGGCGGCATCGCACTGACCATTGTGATGTCGTTCGTCGCCGGGCTGGCCATGCTGTCGCCGTCGCGGACAGTGCGGGTGATCGCCCGGATTTACGTCGAGGGATTCCGCGGGACTTCCGAAGTGGTCCAGCTGTTCTGGCTGTACTTCGTGCTCCCGGCGCTGGTGGGGTTCAAGCTCGTTCCGCTGGCCGTCGGGATCCTGGTGCTCGGCCTCAACCACGGTGCCTATGGCGCGGAAATCGTGCGCGGGGCCGTGCAGTCGGTTCCCCGAGCGCAGCGTGAGGGTGCGGTAGCCCTGTGCTTCAGTCCGGCGCAGCGAATGTTCCGTGTGCTCCTGCCGCAGGCGCTCGTGGAGATGCTGCCGCCGTTCAACAACCTCTTCATCCAGTTGTTGAAAAGCACAGCGCTGTTGTACTTCATCTCGGCCGGGGAAATCACCGAGAAGGGCGAGCTGCTGCGGCCGGTCTTCGGTAGCAATCTCGTCTTCATTTACGTGGTCGAGCTGCTCTGGTATCTCCTGCTGGCGATCGTCATCACCGCCGTGATGCGTTTCCTCGAACGGGTCATGGCGCGCCGGCTCGGGCGTACTCCGGTCGCGCGGTCGAGGTTGTTCCGCCGCCGCGCCGCCAAGGTGGAGGTGGGCGGATGAACTGGGACTGGGAAAACGCCTACGACTCGATTCCCTTGCTGTTGAAGGGATTGCTGGTCACGCTCGAGCTCACCGTGCTCGGCTCGGTGCTCGCCTACGTGCTGGGTCTGGTGCTGGCGTTGGTGCGGCGATCCAAGGTTCCGGTGCTCAGCCAGGCCGTGTACCTGTTCTCCGAACTGGTGCGCAGCACTCCGCTGCTGATCCAGGTCTTCGTGATCTTCTACCTGCTGTGGCCGCTGCTGGACATCAAGCCGTCGCCGTTCATCACCGGTGTGTTGGCCCTCGGCGTGCACTACGCGACCTACACGTCCGAGGTGTACCGCGCGGGGATCGACGCCATTCCGAAAGGACAGTGGGAGGCCGCGCGAGCGCTGAGCCTGCCGCCCGCCCGGGTCTGGACGGGAGTCGTGCTGCCGCAGGCCGTTCCGCGGGTGCTTCCCGCGCTCGGCAACTACACGATCTCCATGTTCAAGGAGACCCCGCTGCTGATCGGGATCGGGGTGCTCGACGTGCTCAACCGTGCCAAGGAACAGGGTGCTGACACGTTCCGGGTGATCGAGCCCTACACGCTCGCCGGCCTGTTGTTCCTGGCGATCAGCTATCCGTCGTCGATTCTGGTGAGAAAGTTGGAGCGTCGTGTCGGACACCTCTGAGATGGTCCGGTTCTCCCGGGTCCTCAAGAAGTACGGGGACCACGTCGTCCTGCGGGATCTGGACTTCACGGTCGCGCCCGGCGAGTTCGTGACCCTGATCGGTCCGAGCGGTTCGGGCAAGACGACCATCCTCCGGCTGCTGATGACCCTGGAACGGGTCGACGGCGGAACGATCCACGTGGGCGGCGAATGCCTCACCCACCTCGAGCGGGACGGAAAGCTGGTGCCCGCGAACGAGAAGCACCTGCGCCGGATGCGGCGGCGGATCGGGATGGTGTTCCAGCAGTTCAACCTGTTTCCCAACATGGACGTGATGCAGAACATCACCGAGGCACCGATCCGCGCGCTCGGGCTGTCCCGCGGCGAGGCCGAGGCACGCGCGGTCGACCTGCTGGAGATGGTGGGGCTGAGCGACAAGGCGAAGGAGCATCCGAGCCGCCTGTCCGGTGGCCAGCAGCAACGCGTCGCCATCGCCCGCGCGCTCGCGATGCGGCCGGAGATAGTGCTGCTGGACGAGGTGACCTCCGCGCTCGACCCCGAACTGGTCGCCGGCGTGCTCAAGCTGCTCAAGGACATCGCCTCGACCACGAACATCACGTTCCTCTGCGTGACGCACGAGATGCAGTTCGCCCGCGACGTCTCCGACCGCGTGATGATGTTCGACCAGGGCCAGATCATCGAAAGCGCGCCACCGGAGGAGCTGTTCACCGCGCCGAGTCACCCCCGCACCCAGGAGTTCCTCCACGCGGTCGTCGATCGCGCATAAAGTCGTCTTCCGCTGTGGCGGAGTGTGGACGTAGCGTCAGGGTATGGCCGAGTACGAGCACATCCTCATCAAGCGCGAGGGCCCGACCGTCACGATCACGATGAACCGGGCGTCGCGGCGCAACTCACTGTCCGCCGACCATCTCGGCGAGCTGGCCAGGGCCTTCCGGGAGACCGGCGAATCCGACGCGACCGGGATCATCCTGGCCGGGGCGGGGCCGGTGTTCTCCGCCGGACACGACTTCGGCGACGTCGCGGCCCGGGACCTCGCCGGCACCCGTGAACTCCTCCGGCTCTGCACCGAGGTGATGCGCACCATCCAGTCGGTGCCGCAGGTGGTGATCGCCCGGGTACACGGCCTGGCCACCGCGGCCGGCTGCCAGCTCGTGGCGTCGTGTGACCTCGCGGTGGCGGCTCAATCGGCGGGCTTCGCGTTGCCCGGCGGCAAGGGCGGCTGGTTCTGCCACACCCCGGCGGTTCCGGTGGCCCGCGCGGTCGGGCGCAAGCGGCTGATGGAGCTGGCGCTGACCGGCGACCCGATCGACGCGGCCACCGCGCTCGACTGGGGCCTGGTCAACCGGGTCGTGCCGGATGACGAACTCGACGACGCCGTAGCCGAACTGCTGGGCCGGGCGACGCGGGGCAGCCGCGAGAGCAAGGCGCTGGGCAAGCAAACCCTGTACGCGCAGCTCGACCGGCCGGAAGCCGATGCCTACGGGATCGCGGTCGAGGTCATGGCCGCCGCTTCTCAGACGCCGGACGCGAAGGAAGGGATGGCCGCGTTCCTGGAAAAGCGACGCCCGGAGTGGTCCAGCTGACGTCGGCCGGGTGATGGGGTTCCGGCCGGCCCGAACCGGGGACTCGCCTGCCTGAACCGGGAACTCGCCTGCCTGAACCGGGGACTCGCCTGCCTGAACCGGGGACTCGCCTGCCTGAACCGGGGACTCGCGGGCCTGAACCGGGGACACGCGGGCCTGAACCGGGGACACGCGGGCCTGAACCGGGGACACGCCTGCCTGAACCGGGGACACGCGGGCCTGAACCGGGGACACGCCTGCCTGAACCGGGGACACGCGGGCCTGAACCGGGGACACGCGGGCCTGAACCGGGGACACGCGGGCCTGAACCGGGGACTCGCCTGCCTGAACCGGGGACACGCCTGCCTGAACCGGGGACACGCCGGAGCCCGGTGTGTCCCCGGTTGGGGACTGCGAGTTCCGGGTTCCGGCACTTTAGTTCCGCGTTCCGGCACCTGAGTTCCGGGTTCGGGCACTTGAGTTCCGGGTTCGGGCGGCCGAGTTCCGGGTTCGGGCGGCCGAGTTCTGGGGGCGGGTGGGGCGGTCTTACGGGCGGCGTTCGCGGAGCAGGAGTAGTGCGTAGGCGGCGATCGACTGCGCGTCGGTGATCTCGCCCTGCTCGATCAGCTTCTCGAACTCGTCGCGGGCGAACCACGCCGCTCGCATGTCCTGCTCCTCAGGCTCCCGCTCGTGCGGTCCGGCAGTGAGCTCGGTGGCCAGGAAGACCCGGCCACGCTGGCTGGACATGCCGGGGCAGACATCGAGGAGGCCGAGCTCCTCCAGCCGGCCCGCGATCAGCCCGGTCTCCTCACGCAGCTCGCGGGCCGCCAGTTCGTGGGCGGGCACTTCGGCGAGATCGGGCGCGGTGCCCTGGGGGAACTCCCAGCGGCGCAGCCCGACCGGATACCGGAACTGCTCGACCAGGTGCAGCCGGTCGCCGTCCATCGGGATGACCAGCGCGTAGTCCGGCTTGTCCACCACGCCGTAGACGCCGCTGGACCCATCGGGCCGCCGGATGCCGTCCTCCCGGACCGTCATCCAGTGGTTGCGATACACCTCGACCGAGTTCAGCTGCTGTATGGGATCCACGCGTACAAGTGTGCCGAGCCGTCGGCGTCTTCCGGACATGCGCCACACCCCCGGCCGGGGGAGCTGGGGGCAAGCGTCCACACTCTCCGCCCCCGCACCCCGACTGGGGGCGATCTTGGCCGTTCCCATTACCCTCTGCGGGGTGCCTCTCGTCATCGCTCGCTGCCAGATCGACTACGCCGGCCGGCTGACCGCCCACCTGCCCATGGCCGTCCGGCCGAGGGGGTGGGCCCGGTGAGGCTCGTCGTCGCCCGCTGTCAGGTCGACTACGTCGGCCGGTTGACTGCGCATCTGCCGATGGCCAATCGGGTGCTCATGGTGAAAGCCGATGGCTCGGTTCTCGTCCACTCGGATGGCGGGTCCTACAAACCTCTCAACTGGATGTCGCCGCCGTGCTGGCTGATTGAAGACCCGGACATCTGGACGGTGCAGAACAAGGCCGGTGAGAAGCTCGTCATCACGATCGACGAGATCATGCACGACTCGAAGCACGACTTGGGTGTCGATCCCGGCTTGCAGAAGGACGGCGTCGAGGCGCACCTGCAGGAGTTGCTTGCCGAGCACGTGACCACGCTCGGCGAAGGGTGGTCGCTGGTGCGCCGGGAGTACCCGACCGCGATCGGCCCGGTGGACCTCATGTGCCGGGATTCGGCCGGGGCCAGTGTCGCGGTGGAGATCAAGCGGCGCGGTGAGATCGACGGCGTCGAGCAGTTGACCAGGTACCTGGAGTTGCTCAACCGTGATCCGCTGTTGGCGCCGGTGAAGGGTGTTTTCGCCGCGCAGCAGATCAAGCCGCAGGCCCGCACGCTCGCCGAGGACCGGGGCATTCGCTGCGTGGTGCTGGACTACGACGCCTTGCGCGGCACCGACTCCGACGAGTTCCGTCTGTTCTGACCCGCCCCCGAGCGACATCTCGGTCGGCGCCGCCGGAATACGATCGTGACCGTGAGTCCGGGCACCGTGCTGGCAGCCGGGCCCCGGTTGGTTCTGGAGTTCGCGGCCAGGTCCGGGGTCGACGGTCGCCGGCTGGCTCGCCAGGCGCGTCTGGACACCGTCTGGCGGGCAAGGATGCGCTGAGCGGGGTGACTTTCAACGACGCGCTGTTGCTGCTCATGCGCGATCTGCTGCCAAACGGCGTGCTCGGCATCGCGGTCGCCGGTCTGCTCGCTTGCTTCATGGCGGGGATGGCGGCGAACCTGTCCTCGTTCAACACCGTGTTCACCCACGACATCTGGCGGACCTACCTGAAGAAGGGCCGTCCGGACCGCTACTACCTGGCCACCGGGCGCGGGGTCACGGCAGGGGCGGCGATCCTGGCCATCGGCGCGGCGTTCATCGCGTCGACGTACTCGAACCTGATGGACTACCTGCAGACGTTGTTCTCCTTCTTCAACGCGCCGTTGTTCGCCACCTTCATCCTCGGCATGTTCTGGAAGCGGATGTCGCCGCATGCGGGTTGGTCCGGTCTCGTGGTCGGCACGGCTGCCGCCGTCGTGATCTTCCTGCTCTGCCGGGTCGGCGTGTTCACGCTGCCCGGCCAGGGCACCAGCTTCCTCGCCGCGGCGGTGGCGTTCGTGGTGGACATCGTGGTGAGCGTGGTGGTTTCCCTTGTCACCAAACCGAAACCCGACGCCGAACTGGTCGGCCTGGTGCACTCGCTGACCCCGAAGGCGGCCCGCCAGCACGCGACCACCGGTGAGGACGCCGGTTGGTACCGCCGGCCAGGCCTGCTCGCCGGCGTCGTCCTGGCTCTCGCGATCGCCCTGAACGCCGGCTTCTAGGAGCCCTGAGGGCTGAGGAAGTCGGCCTGCTCGGGCGCTTATGGTCAGCACGATCGACTACGTGGTAGTAACGTTCGGTTGTCACCTCACCTGTTAGATGATGTTGACTCCGGAGGTACGCCGGTGCATGTCCTGGCCGCAGCGAACCTGCGACTTGACGCGCATGTGATCGACTACGTGTTGGTCGCGTTCTATTTCGTGCTGGTGCTCGGCATCGGCTATCTGGCCCGCAAACAAGTGTCCAGCAGTCTCGACTTCTTCCTGTCCGGTCGTTCGCTGCCGGCTTGGGTGACCGGGCTGGCGTTCATCTCGGCGAACCTCGGGGCGGTCGAGGTCATGGGCATGTCGGCCAACGGGGCCGAGTACGGCTTGCCCACCGCGCATTACTTCTGGATCGGCGCCATCCCGGCGATGTTGTTCCTCGGCATCGTGATGATGCCGTTTTACTACGGCTCCAAGGTGCGCAGCGTGCCCGAGTTCATGCGGCGACGCTTCGGCTCCGCGGCGCACCTGGTGAACGGCATCAGCTTCGCGCTGGCCCAGATCCTGATCGCGGGCGCCAACCTCTACCTGCTGGCCAGTGTGGTCAATCTGCTGCTCGGGTGGCCGATCTGGTTGTCCATCGTGGTGGCCGCGCTGATCGTGCTGACCTATACGGCGTTGGGCGGCTTGTCTGCCGCGATCTACAACGAGGTGCTGCAGTTCTTCGTCATCGTGGCCGCGCTGGTGCCGCTGACCGTGGTCGGCCTGGTCAAGGTCGGCGGCTGGCAGGGCCTGGTCGACAAGGTGACCAACGGCCCGGGCGGCGCGGCGCAGCTGCACTCGTGGCCCGGCAACCAGCTCACCGGGTTCACCAGCAATTTCCTGTCGGTGCTCGGCCTGGTCTTCGGCCTCGGGTTCGTGCTTTCCTTCGGCTACTGGACGACGAACTTCGTCGAGGTACAGCGCGCGATGGCGTCGAAGAGCATGTCCGCCGCCCGCCGGACGCCGATCATCGGCGCGTTTCCCAAGATGTTCATACCATTCATCGTGATCATTCCGGGCATGATCGCCGCGGTCACGGTGACCGAGTTGATGGGCGAGAACAAGGCCGCGCTGATAGCCGGCAAGGGTGCTCCGAGCGGGGCGACCTTCAACAACGCGCTGTTGCTGCTCATGCGCGATCTGCTGCCCAACGGCATGCTCGGCATCGCGGTCGCCGGTCTGCTCGCCTCGTTCATGGCGGGGATGGCGGCGAACCTGTCGTCGTTCAACACCGTGTTCACCTACGACATCTGGCAGACCTACCTCAGGAAGGACCGGTCGGACCGCTACTACCTGAACTTCGGCCGCGGGGTCACCGCCGCAGCGTCCATTCTGGCCATCGGCACGGCGTTCATCGCCTCGTCGTACTCGAACCTGATGGACTACCTGCAGACGCTGTTCTCGTTCTTCAACGCGCCGTTGTTCGCCACCTTCATCCTCGGCATGTTCTGGAAGCGAATGTCCCCGCACGCCGGCTGGTCCGGGCTCGTGCTCGGCACGGCCTCGGCGGTCACGGTGTTCGTGCTCAGCAAGGTCGGCGTGTTCACGCTGCCCGGCCAGGGCACCAGCTTCATCGCCGCGTCGGTGGCGTTCGTGGTGGACATCGTGGTGAGCGTGGTGGTCACCGTTGCCACCAAGCCGAAGGCCGATACGGAACTGGTCGGCCTGGTCTACTCGCTGACCCCCAAGACGGCCCGGCAGCACGCGACCACCGGTGAGGACGCCGGCTGGTACCGCAGGCCGGGCCTGCTCGCCGGCATCGCTCTGGCCCTCGTGATCGCGCTGAACGTCATCTTCTAGGAGCACTCATGGCTGACGAACCCCCGCGCACCCACCGGGCCGCGTTCGACGTCCGGATGATCATCGCGCTGCTGATCGGGGTCTACGGTCTGGTCCTGACCGTCATGGGGCTGGCGTTCACGCCGGCCCACCAGGTCGCGAAGGCAGCCGGCGTCAACATCAACCTGTGGGCCGGGATCGGCATGCTCGTCTTCGCGGCCCTGTTCGTACTGTGGACGGTGCTGCGGCCGATCCGCGTGCCCGACGAGCCGCCCAACGGCGAATAGCAGCGTTGTCCGGAGCGGGACGACGGCGGCGAGGCTATCGTCAGTGAGTACTGATAGAACACCATTGAAAACGTGAGATGAGCACCCGCGCAACGCACCACAGCACTGCACGGGGGCGGGAAGGCAGGCCGCCCTCGCGGTAAACCGGCGGGCGACGATGGATGTCACGGCCTGGCTGCCCGCACACGTTCTGAACAACACTGACACTTCGGACGGTGTCCGCGGCAAGCGACCAAGATCATCCGTTCTGTGCTCCCCAAACTGCCGCGCACGTGATAACAAGGTCCAGGAGCGCAGCCAACGGAGGCGAGCACGATGAAGAAGATCATCAATGATCCGTCCACGGTGGTCACCGAGTCGTTGCGTGGCCTCGCCGCCGCGCATGCCGACCTGGTGCGGGTGCGGGAGGACCCGGCGGTGGTGATCCGCGCGGACGCTCCGGTGTCCGGAAAGGTCGCGGTGATCTCGGGTGGCGGCTCCGGGCACGAGCCGTTGCACAGCGGGTTCGTCGGGCGGGGAATGCTGGACGCCGCCGTCCCGGGCGCCGTCTTCACCTCGCCCACGCCGGATGCCGTGCAGGCCGCGGTCGAGGCGACCACGGGGGAGGCCGGTGCGCTGCTGATCGTGAAGAACTACACCGGAGACGTGCTCAACTTCGAGACCGCGGGCGAGCTGGCCGCGGCGGACGGTCTCGACGTGCGAAGCGTGGTGATCGACGACGACGTGGCCGTCGCGGATTCGACGTACACCGCGGGACGCCGCGGCGTGGGCGGGACGGTGCTGCTGGAGAAGATCGCCGGTGCCGCGGCCGAGCGTGGTGACTCGCTGGACGTCGTGGAAACGTTGGCGCGCCAGGTGATCGGGCAGGTGCGTTCGATCGGGGTCGCGCTCGCGGCGCCGACGGTGCCGCATGTCGGCACGCCGAGCTTCGACCTCGGCGCGGACGAGATCGAGTTCGGCATCGGCATCCACGGTGAGCCCGGCCGCGAGCGGATCAAGGCCGAACCGGCCGAGGCCCTGGTGACGCGGATGCTCGACGCGGTGGTGGAGGACCTGCCGTTCGCCGACGGCGACCGGGTGCTGCTGTTCACCAACTCGATGGGCGGCACCCCGCCGATCGAGTTGTACCTGGCGCATGGCATAGCGGAGCGGCTGCTGGCCGAACGCGGCATCACCGTCGCGCGGCGGCTGGTCGGCCCCTACATCACCAGCCTGGAGATGCAGGGCATCAGCCTCACCCTGCTGAGACTGGACGACGATCTGATCGAGCTGTGGGACGCGCCGGTTCACACGCCGGCCTTGCGATGGGGGGTCTGACATGGGATGCACCGCCGAGGACATCGCGGGTGCGCTGCATGCCGCCGCCGGGGTGATCGCCGAGCACCGGATCGAGCTGATCGAGCTCGACCGGGCGATCGGCGATGGTGACCACGGCGAGAACATGAACCGGGGCTTCACCGCCATAGTGTCCACATTGGAGGACAAGGTGCCGGATGGCCCTGGCGCGGTGCTGAAGCTGGCGGCGACCACGTTGATTTCCAAGGTCGGCGGTGCCGCGGGACCGTTGTACGGTACGGCTTTTCTGCGCGCGGCGACCTCGCTGGGTGCCGTGGAGGAGATGGACGGCCCGGCCGTGGCGACCGCGTTGCGAGCGGCCCTGGAGGGAGTGCAGGCGCGCGGAAAGGCCGTGGCGGGGGACAAGACGATGGTCGACGCGCTGATCCCCGCGGTCGCCGCCGCCGAGGCCGCCGTGGGCGAAACGGGCGCCGACGTGACCGCCGTGCTCGCGGCCGCGGCCGCCGCGGCCGCGAAGGGTGCGGAGGACACTGTGGACATGGTGGCGCGCAAGGGAAGAGCGTCCTATCTCGGTGAGCGCAGCGCCGGTCACCTCGATCCAGGGGCACGATCCACGGCCTTGATCCTCGGTGCGTTGGCGGAGGCCCGATGAGCGTCGGGCTGGTTTTGGTCTCCCACAGCGCCAAGCTCGCCGAAGGACTGGCGGAGGTGGCCGCGCAGATGGCTCCGGACGTCACGCTCGTTCCGGCCGGCGGCCTGCCCGACGGCGGTATCGGCACCGACTACGAAGCCGTCGCGGCGGCGGTCGCCCGGGCCGATTCCGGTGACGGCGTGGTGCTGCTCTACGACCTGGGCAGCGCGCAGATGACCGCCGAGCTGGTGGTCGAGTCGCTGGACGACCCGGTCGCGGTGCTCGCCGACGCGCCGTTCGTGGAGGGCGCGGTCGCGGCCGCGGTCGCCGCCCAGGGTGGGACGACCCGGGACGGTGTGGTGGCGGCCGCGGTGGCCGCGGGTGGTACGCGCGCCCAGGCGCCGGAGGCCGTGCCCGCGGAGGCGGGCACGGAACAACTGGACCTGGTGCTCACCAACGAGATCGGCCTGCACGCCCGGCCGGCCGCGTTGCTGGCCCGGAGCGTGGCCAAGCTGGACGCGGAGGTCCGGGTCCGGCTGGGCGAGAAGGAGGAGGACGCGCGCAGCGTGCTGGCGCTGATGGCGCTCGGCGCACGCAAGGGCGACCGCCTCGAGATCTCCGCGCGCGGGGCGCAGGCCGGGCAGGCCCTGCAGGCGATAAAAGACCTCGCGGAGCGGAACTTCGACGAGCCCGGCAACGTCTCTGATACATCGGCGCGCTGATCGTCACAACTCGCGCGTCCGGCATGACTGGAGGATGCGCGAGATGACTCGGTATCTGGGGGCGTTTGCCCTGTGCGCGGTTGCGCTGGTGCTTGCCGGGTGTACCACGACGATCANGGGGTCGGCGTCGCCGAATCAGGCGGTGGCGCGTCAGATTCAGGAGGAAAGGACGCCGCTGACCGCCAGTGCCGTGTTCGGCGATCTGACCACGATCGACTACTGCAGCATGTTCGATGCCCAGGCGGCCAAGGATGCCGGGGTCACCGACGTGAGCGAGCCCGTGTCGTCGTACGACGACTGTTATGTGGAGGGCAAGTTGCGGGGCCTGAAGATAGACGTCGAGCTGGGTTTTCTGGACAAGGACCAGCAGGCCAACCGGATGAAGGACCCCGTCAAAACACTGCCGCACGGTCTGGTCGCGAAGCGCGATCTCACCAGCAGGTACGGCAGTTGTGGCAACTACCTGTCCTTTTCGGATGGCATCGACCTGGACATCTACTCCTACCTTGAAGATGGCCAGGAAGGTTCGTCAGCGGCCGAAACCGGGATCTCCCAGAGCCTGTGCTCGCTGGACTCCGCTCTGCTCGACGGTGTGGTCACCGCGGTGACGCAGAAGAAGGTCGCCCACCTCACCTTCGCGCCCGGATCGCTGGGCACGGTCGACCCCTGCACGCTGATCCCGGATTCCCTGGTGCGCGAGCAGGCCGCCGTGCTGCACGAGCGGACCGGCGTGGCGTTGCCACGTGAGGCCAACCCGTCGAAACACCGCTGCCGGTGGGCGAACACGGATCGCGCCTTGCGTGCGGCGTTGTGGTTCTACATCGACAAAGCACCGGCGGCGACACCGCCGGCAACCACCGAGACGATCGGCAACCGCTCGTCGATCGTCAACGCGTCGCCTCCGGACTACTGTCAGATCGACACGGTGCTCGGCCCCGCTCCAGGGGCGAAGAATGGTGCGGTTTCGGTCGCCCAGATCTACGTCTCCCTGGGCGGTCTGGAGGACGCGTGCCCGGTCGCCCGCGCGATGGCGAACCAGGCTTGGCCGCAACTGCCGTTGAATTGAGCGCCACCCAAGGCGGAAATCGTTCGGACTGGAGGATGCGCGAGATGGCTCGGTATCTGGGGGCGTTTGCCCTGTGCGCGGTTGCGCTGGTGCTTGCCGGGTGTACCACGACGATCACGGGGTCGGCGTCGCCGAATCAGGCGGTGGCGCGTCAGATTCAGGAGGAAAGGACGCCGCTGACCGCCAGTGCCGTGTTCGGCGATCTGACCACGATCGACTACTGCAGCATGTTCGATGCCCAGGCGGCCAAGGGCGCCGGGGTCACCGACGTGAGCGAGCCCGTGTCGTCGTACGACGACTGTTATGTGGAGGGACAGCTCCATGGCCAGAAGGTCGACATAGAGCTGGGTTTCCTGGCCAAGGGCCCGCAACCTGGCCGGGTACCGGACCCCACCAAGACGTTGCCGCGCGGTCTGGTCGCGAAGCGTGACCTCGGCGGCGGGTACGGCAGCTGCACCTACTTCCTGTCCTTTCCCGACGGTATCGACCTGGACATCTACTCCTATTTGGACAATCCGTCCGGCAGTGTGAGCAGCGAGGACCTGTGCTCGATGGCCACCGCTGTGTTCAACGGCGTGGTCACCGCGGTGACGCAGAAAAAGGTCACGCACCTCACCTTCGCCCCGGGATCGCTGGGCACGGTCGATGCGTGCACGCTCATCCCGGACTCGCTGGTGCAACAGCAGACCGGCCTGCCGCTGCAGCGTGAGCAGAACCCGTCGAAGCATCGCTGCCGGTGGTCGAACTCGGGTATCGGCGTACGCGCGGCGTTGTGGTTCTATATCGACAAGCCGCCGGAGGCGCTGCCTCGGACGACCACGGAGACGATCGGCAACCGGTCGTCGACGGTCACCCCGACGAGTCCGGCCTTCTGCCTGGTCGACACGGTGATCGGTCCCGCTCCCGGGGCGAAGGACGGCCAGGTCGCGGTCGCCGAGACCTACGTGAACCTGAGCAATGTGGGCGGCAAGGACCCGTGCGCCATCGTGCGCGCGATGGCGGCGCAAGCCTGGCCGCAGTTGCCGTCGAGCTGAAGACTCTTCGGAAGCCTTGCGTGGCTCCGCGGGTGGCGGGGCAGGAAAATCGTTCGCGTTCGCGCGAAATGCCCGGTCGTGGCACCATGGTTGGGTTACCAGTGGGTAACTGGAGAGGTCGCCATGGTGATCGCGCGCGTCGGAGTGGTCGGACTCGGCACGATGGGCTCGGGGATCGCCGAGGTGCTCGCCCGGTGCGGCCTCCACGTCGTGGGCGTCGAGCTCGACCGGAACGGGATGGCCCGCGGCCGCCGGCACATCGAGCGCTCCAGTGAACGGGCGGTGGCCGGTGGCAAGCTGGACCCGGCGGACCGGGCCGCGCTGCTGGAGCGCATCAGTTACACCACCGCGCTCACTGACCTCGCCGATGTGGACTTCGTGATCGAGGCCGTGCCGGAAAGCCTGGACCGCAAGGCCGAGGTGTTCGCGCAACTGGACAAGATCGTCGGCCCGGAGGTGGTGCTGGCGTCCAACACCTCTTCGTTGTCGGTGACGGAGATCGGCGTGCACACCTCGCGGCCGGGCAAGGTCGTCGGGATGCACTTCTTCAACCCCGCACCGGTGCTGAAGCTGGTGGAGATCGTCCGCACCGTGGTCACCGAGCCGGACGTGACCGCCCAGGTGGTCGCCTTCGCCGAGCGCCTCGGCAAGACACCCGTGGTGATCGGCGACCGGGCCGGGTTCATCGCCAACGCGCTGTTGTTCGGTTATCTCAACCACGCGGTGCGGATGCTCGAGCAGCACTACGCGACCCGAGAGGACCTGGACGCGGCGATGCGGCTCGGCTGTGGGTACCCGATGGGCCCACTGGCATTGCTGGACCTGATCGGGCTGGACACCGCCTACGAGATCCTCGACTCGATGTACCACCAGTCACGCGACCGGCTGCACGCGCCGACCCCGCTGCTCAAGCAGATGATCACCGCGGGCTTGCTCGGCCGCAAGAGCGGCCGGGGGTTCTACACCTACGACGCGAAGGACTCGCCGGTCGTCGTCGACGCGGTCCCGCTGTCCACAGTGGATTCCGCAATGGTGCGCGAGGTCGGCCGGGTGGGCGTGGTCGGCGCCGGGACCATGGCGGCCGGCATCGCGGAGGTCTTCGCGAAGTGCGGGTACGACGTGGTGTTGCGCGCTCGAACCCGGGACAAGGCCGAAGCCGCGCTGGAGAAGGTAAGCGGCTCGCTGGGCCGGGCGGTGCGCAAGGGGAAGCTGTCCGAAGTGGCCGGCCGGGCGGCGTTGGAGAAGATCGAGCCGGTGACCGACCTCGCAGCACTGTCCGAAGTGGACCTCGTGGTGGAAGCGGTCGCCGAGGAACTCATGGTCAAGCGCGAGGTCTTCGCCGCGCTGGACAGGGTGACCCGGCCGGGCGCGATCCTGGCCACGACGACGTCGTCCCTGCCGGTCATCGACTGCGCCGCCGCGACCGGTCGCATGCCGGACGTGGTCGGGCTGCACTTCTTCAACCCCGCTCCGGTGATGAAGCTGGTCGAGGTGGTGGCCACGATCGCCACCGCGCCCGAGGCGGTGGCCACCGCGCACGCCGTCTGCGCCGCGGCTGGCAAGCATCCGGTGCATTGCACCGACCGCGCCGGTTTCATCGTGAACGCGTTGCTCTTTCCGTACCTCAACGACGCGGTGAAGATGCTCGAAGCGAATTACGCGCAGGTCGAGGACATCGACACCGCGATGAAGGTGGGCTGCGGCTTGCCGATGGGGCCGTTCGAGGTACTCGACGTGGTCGGCCTCGACGTCTCACTGGCGATACAGCGAACCCTCTACCAGGAGTTCAGCGAACCCGGTTTCGCGCCCGCGTCGTTGCTGGGACACCTGGTCACCGCGGGCCGTCTCGGGCGCAAGACCGGCAAGGGATTCCACGACTACACCCACTGACCAGTGAGTTGTCGACCTGATATCCGACAAGGCCAGAAAATTTTGACAAACTAAGGGTTGTGGAACTGCCAATCGTGGACGATCGGCCGCATCTCGCCGAGGTGGTGCCGTCGGTGCTCGCCGTGCTCGGCGTCGGCGAGTTCACCAACACCCTCGGCCTCGGCGAGTTTTCCGGGGCCTGCGTGTTGCTGGTCGACGGCCTGGGCTGGGAGTTGCTCGACGAGCACGCCGCCGAAGCGCCGGTGCTGGCCTCGCTGCGGCGGACACCCCTGCAGGTCGGTTTCCCGTCCACGACGGTCGCCGGACTGTCCGCGATCGGCACCGGCCTGCGCTCCGGCGAGCACGGGATGGTCGGTTACACCTTCGACGTGCCGGGGACCGGTGTCATCAACGCGCTCCGCTGGCGCCGGCATCCGGACGGCTCGGACCTGGCGGGAATCCTCCGGCCCGAGGACGTCCAGCCGCTGCCGACCACGTTCGACCGGGCGGTGGCCGCCGGCGTCGATGCCCGCGTGGTGTCCGACGCGCGGTTCGCCCGCTCGGCCCTGACCAGGGCCGCTCAGCGCGGTGCCCGTTACGTCGGCGTTCATGCGTTCGGCGACCTCGCCGCGGCCACGCTGGAGGCGTTGGGGCGTGCGGGTGGCTTCTGCTTTGCCTACCACGGCCGGCTCGATCTGCTCGGCCATCTCTACGGCCCGTCCTCGACCGCCTGGCGGATGCAGCTGCGCCAGGTCGACCGGCTGGTCGAGTCCGTTGTGGACGGTCTGCCGCCGGGCCGGCTGCTCGCCGTGGTGGCCGATCACGGCATGGTGAGGATGGACGGCACCGTGGTGGATCTGGACCGGATGCCCGAACTGTTCGACGGCGTCCGCGACATCGGTGGCGAGGTGCGCGCCCGTCATGTCTACAGTGGACAAGGCGCGACGGCGGACGTGCTGGCCGCCTGGCGCGAAACGTTCGGCGACCGGGCCTGGGTGGTGACCAGGGAGGAGGCGATCGCCGCGGGCTGGTTCGGCCCGGCGGTGAGCGAGCGGGTGCGGCCGAGGATCGGGGACGTGCTCGTGCTGGCCCGCGGCGGGTTCGGCATGCTGCGACGCCAGGCCGAGCCGGAGGAGTCGGCCCTGGTCGGTCAACACGGTTCCATCACCGATGCCGAACGGCTGATCCCCCTCGCCGTCGCCTACCGGGAATAGCGTCGGCACGGCTGCTATGTTTGCGGCTTCAGCCCGTCCAGGGTGACGTTGAGCAGGCGCTCGGTGGCGCTCGGATTCGCCTCCGTGCCCACGGCCACGCCGTGGGCCAGCAGGAGAAGATCGCGTGGCTCCACGTCGGTGCGCACCACACCGGCTTTCTGCGTGGCGTCGAGGATCGCCGTGACCGCTTCGGCCATCACGATCTTGCACAGCTTGAAGGTCGCCGAGTCGGAGTCCATCGCGGCCTTCAGCGCCGTCGCGAGCCCGCGTTTCCGCAGGGCGAAGCCGACTTGCTCGCGCATCCACAGCGCCAGCGCTTCACGAGGCTCGTGCTCCTCGAGCAACTGGTAGGCCAGGTCGCTGAGCCGCTTGATGTCGTCGCTGTAGACGGCCTCCAGCAGGTCTTCGCGGCGCGGGAAGTGGCGGTAGAGGGTGCCGGCCCCGACGCAGGCCTTACGGGCGATGTCGTCCAGCGGTGCCTCCGGCCCCTGGTCGAGGAACACCTCCCGGGCCGTGGCCACGATCCGTTCGTAGTTCCGGCGCGCGTCCGCGCGCATCGGCCGGGGTGCTGTCATCGGCGGCCTCCTGACTCAACCGGACAGATTCTCCGGATTGGGTTGCGCATCCGGAGAGCTTCTCCATATGATAGCTCCAGCGGAAGTGGAGAGCCTGTCCGCTTACTTCGTGAACCCCAATGGAGCACTTCTTGTCTGGAACAACCCTGTCCGTAAACGCTCCACCGGCCGAAACCCGGCAGCGGCCCGGCATTGTGCTGGCGACCCTGCTCACCTGCCAGCTGATGATCGTGCTCGACGCCACGGTCATGAACGTGGCGCTGCCGCGGATCCGGTCCGACCTGAACTTCAGCGCTGCCGGCCTGTCGTGGGTGCTCAGCGCCTACACGCTCGTCTTCGGCGGCCTGCTGCTGCTCGGCGGGCGGGCCGGTGACCTGTTCGGCCGGCGCCGGGTGTTCATCGCGGGAATCTCCCTGTTCACCCTGGCCTCGCTCGCCGGTGGCCTGGCCGAGTCCCCGACCTGGCTCATCCTCGCCCGGATCCTGCAGGGCGTCGGCGGCGCCGCCGCGGGACCGAGCACCCTCGCCCTGCTCACCACGACCTTCACCGAATCCCGCGAGCGGATGCGCGCGCTGTCGCTGTTCTCGGGAATGTCCAGCGCCGGGTTCGCGGTCGGGCTCATTCTCGGCGGCCTGCTCACGCAGTGGCTGGGCTGGCGCTCGGTGATGTTCATCAACGTGCCCGTCGGCGTCGCCATCGTCGTGCTCGCGGCCCGCTTCGTGCCGGAACCCGAACGGCACCCGTCCCGCCTCGACCTGCTCGGCGCGGTCACCGCGACCGGTGGTGTCGGCGCGCTGGTGTACGGGTTCATCCATGCCGCGTCCGCCGGGTGGGGTGACCGCCCGACCCTGGTCTGGCTGGCCGCCGGCGTGGCCCTGCTCGCCGCGTTCCTGATCGTCCAGATCCGCTCGGCGCACCCGATGATGCCGCTCCGGCTGTTCGCCGACCGCACCCGGCTGAAGGCATACCTGAACTTCCTGCTCGGGCCGATGGCGGGTATGTCGACGTTCTTCTTCCTCAGCCAGTACCTGCAGGAGGTCAACGGCCTGGGTGCGCTCGGCACCGGTTTCGCCTTCCTTCCCATGGCGCTGCTGGTCTTCACGATGAGCCGGCTGATGCCGCGGTTGCTGCCGCGGGTCGGCCCGAAACGGCTGGCGGTGGTGGGCACCGTGCTGATGGCCGGCGGGCTTGCGCTGCTCACCGGGCTGGGCGTGCACACCGCGTACTTCCCGACGCTGTTTCTGTCGATGCTGTTCACGGGCGTGGGGATGGGCCTGGCCTTCACCCCGCTCAACGTGATGATCATGGGCACGGTCGAGGCGCGGGACGCGGGGGCCGCGGGCGGCGTGCTGCAGACCATGCAGCAACTGGGGGCCACGCTCGGCCTGGCGATCCTGGTCACCGTTTTCGGTTCGGCGACCAGGGATGTGGTCGGCCCCGCCGCGCAGACCCTGGTGACCGGCATGACCGCCGCGTTCGTCGCCTCCACACTGATCGCGGGTGTGACCTTCCTGGTGGCGCTGACCTTCCCCCGCAAGATCGCGCAATGACCGTGGCGGCGGCGGAGGCGTCCCGCTTCCGGCCACGCACCTCCGCCGCCAAGGTCCAATTTGGACGTGCCATGCTCGTGGCCGGAGGGTCGAGTAGGCGGTTACCGTGGGCCACGTGCCCCGACGTAACCGGCCCCAGCGCGCCGCCCATTCCGATCGTCGCGACCCCGGAGCGACCGCGGGATGGGCCCGCGCGGAGGCCGCTTCGGACGGCGACTGGCTGGTCCGCACCGTGCCGGGCGCGCAGGCGGTGAAGGTGTACCGGTGTCCCGGCTGTGACCATGAGATCCGGCCGGGCACGCCGCACGTGGTGGCGTGGCCGGCTGACGAGACCGGCTCGGTGGCCGACCGGCGGCACTGGCACCGCGGGTGCTGGGAAGCACGGGCGCGTCGCGGTCCCACCCGCCGCCGCTGATCACCGCGCAGCCGCGTCACAGCACGGCCGTCGCGGCGGTGTCGGTCACAATGGGCGCATGGCCGATCTGCCGCTCGTCTTGTTGCATGCGTACCCGTTCGACGCGCGGATGTGGAACCCGCTCCGCGAATCGCTGACGGCCCGAATCCGGCTCATCACCCCGGACCAGCGCGGTCTTGGCCGCACGCCGTTGCCCGACACCGTCCGCGAGCCCGGCCTCGCGGACGCGGCGCGAGATCTGCTCGCTCTGCTGGACAAGCTGCAGCTGGACCGGGTCGTGCTCGGTGGCTGCTCCCTCGGCGGCTACGTGGCCATGGCGCTTCTTCGGATCGCTCCGGAACGCGTCGGCGGGCTCGTGCTGATCGACACACGGGCGAGCGCCGACTCGCCGGAGGCCGCCCGCAACCGCCTGGTCACGGCGGAACGGGCGGAGTCCGAAGGGATCGGGGGCTGGCTTGCCGACTCGATGCTGCCGAACCTGCTGTCGGACAAGGCCCCAGCCGACGTCACACGGAGTGTCCGCGACCTGATCGAATCACAGTCGCCCTCGGGGGTGGCGTGGGCACTGCGGGCGATGGCCGCCCGGCCGGACTCCTTCGACGTGCTCACCGGCCTTGACGTGCCCACGCTGGTCGTGGTGGGGGAGGAGGACTCGCTGACCCCACCCGAAGCCGCCCGCGCGATGGCGGACGCGCTGCCGGACTCCGAACTGGTGGTCATCGCCGGCGCGGCCCGCCTGACCCCGCTCGAAGCCCCCGGCGCGGTTTCCGATGCCATCGTGTCGTGGTGGGAACGCCGCTTCTCCGGTTGAGCGAACGAACTACCCGACCTAGCCACTAGGTATCTCGGATGCCGGATTTTGCGGGAGCCCAAGCTTCGGAGCGCGTGGTCAGATCAGCTTATCGCCGGTGTCGTCGCGACCTGTCCGGTTGTCGAGTTGGAATTCCTCTTTTCCGCGCGGTCGCTTTCGGATCGTCTGGAAAAGGTGCGGCTGCTCCACGATTTGTTCGGCAGGGTGCCGATGAGTGACCACGCCTGGCAGCGCGCGGCCGAGGTTCAGCAGCGACTCACGGAGACCGGAAAACATCGGTCGGCCGGCCCTGTTGACCTGCTGATTGCTGCCACCGCAGAGCAGGAAAGTCTCACCGTGTTGTGTGATGACCGCGATTTCGAGACCGTGGCCGGTCGGGCCGGACAGCCCGTAAAACTGGTCACCGATATCTGATGCCCCCAACAGTCACTTGGCCTGAAGCAGTTGGCCGGGTTGAAACCCGGTCGGCGATGCGTCACGGATGCTGATCGTCTCCCCTTCTCGCGGATGAGGTCCCACGTCGACATATCGAACAACTGCGGTCTTTTCGCCGGTGGTATCCAGGAAAGATCTGGGTCGTCCCTGGATTGCGAATCCGTCAATATCATGGATGCGCTAGCCTTCGAGTGGCTGTTTCGGTATCGGGGGTGGAGGGCCCGTGGCGTTGGAGATGCGCCGTCTGTACGAAGTCCGGATTCACGGGTTCGCGAACGGTGAGGAGGCGCTCGCGTTGCAAGCCCCGATAGCGCGAGCTTTGTGCGCCGACGAGATGCACGCGGGCCCCTGTGACGTGCCATGGGGTTTTATTGTCGGCGATGAGGAGGAGACCGTCGCCCTCATTCTGGGCATCTACGCAACCGTAGGACAGGCCGCGGACGTGGCAGGGCGGGTACGTGCCATCGCGGGCGAGACCCGGCCGGTTTCGGTGAACGAGGATGACACCGACCAGTTCGAGGGACTGGTGGAGCAGCACCGGATCGAAAACGAAGCCGGCGCCGGCCCCCAGTGACCGTCCGCGTCGCGCTATCCGGACGTGCCGACGAATTCCGCGAGCGCGGCGTGCGCTTCACCGAGCCGCTCCGGGAACCTTCTCGCCACCACGAACCGCCAGCACACGGCGAGCAGCGAACGCAGGGTCAGGAACGGGGCGAGATCGGGCATCTCGCCCGGATAGGCGGCCACGGCTGCCCTCCCGTCGACCCGGCCGCTCAGCGCCAGGCAGGCCAGGTCCCAGCCCAGCGGGCCGCGGCAGGTGTCCTCGAAGTCGAGCCACCGCGGGCCGGCCGGGGTGGCCAGGAGGTTCCCCACGTGCGCGTCGCCGTGCAGCGCCTGGACCGGCCCCTCGAGCACGAGCTCGTCGAGGATCTCGCGCAGCCGGGCGACCGGCACGTCACCGTCGAGCCGGTCCAGCCAGCGGCGCACTTCGGTGACCGGGCCGGTGGGCAGCTTGCCGGGGAACTCGCGCAGCGGCCCGTGCAGTTCCGCCAACGCCGCCGCCACCTCCGCGGGCGTGAACCGATGGCCGGGGTCGTGGCGTGTGAAAGGCCACAACGTGACCGGCAACCCATTGGCGAAGTGTGGTCCGGGGTCCTCCCAGGGCGCCACGACCGGTGCGCCACGGTCGGCGAGAAATGTAGAAAGGATCACATCGCAGGCCAGCCGCTGGGCGGTGTCGGCGCGCGCGAGCAGCGTCGTCGCGGGCACCCGTGCGACCACTGGACCCATTCTGACCAGCACATTCGCCTTCGTGGCGAGGACCTGAGGGTCGTCGTGGGGCAGGCCGAGGCGGCGCCCCACCGCCACCGCGGCGGCGAGTCCGGCGGCCGTGAATCGGTCGGTCATCGGCAGATCCTCCCAGCCGGTGCACAACCCCGTTGATGGCGAGGGATACGATCCGAACGCCGGTGACCACCACGAAGTCTTGGAGGCAGGGAGTGACAGCCGTAGCCCCCCAGCCGATCGCCACGCGACCTTACCCGGCGCGGGAGACGGTTAAGGGTTCGTTCGTGCTGCGGTTGTTCCGCACGACGGACCACAAGCAGATCGGCATCATGTACCTGATCACGTCGTTCGCCTTCTTCATGGTGGGCGGCGCGATGGCCATGCTGATCCGCACCGAGTTGGCCCGCCCGGGACAGCAGTTCTTGTCCAATGAGCAGTACAACCAGCTGTTCACCATGCACGGCACGATCATGCTGCTGTTGTACGCGACACCGATCCTGTTCGGGTTCGCGAACTTCATCATGCCGCTGCAGATCGGTTCGCCCGACGTGGCGTTCCCGCGGTTGAACGCGTTCTCCTACTGGCTTTACCTGTTCGGCGGCATCATCGTGGTGGCCGGGTTCCTCACCCCGGGCGGCGCGGCCGACTTCGGCTGGTTCGCCTACACCCCGCTGTCGGACGCGATCCACTCGCCCGGGGTGGGCGCCGACATGTGGCTCTCCGGGCTGGTCGTGTCGGGTCTGGGCACCATCCTGGGCGCGGTCAACATGATCACCACGATCATCTGCCTGCGGGCGCCCGGCATGACCATGTACCGGATGCCGATCTTCACCTGGAACATCCTGGTCACCAGCCTGCTGGTCCTGATCGCGTTCCCGATCCTCACCGCGGCGCTGATGGGCCTGCTCATCGACCGCCACCTCGGCGCGCATCTGTTCGACGCGGAGACCGGCGGTGTGATCCTCTGGCAGCACCTGTTCTGGTTCTTCGGCCATCCCGAGGTGTACATCGTCGCTCTACCGTTCTTCGGCATCGCATCGGAGATCCTCCCGGTGTTCTCCCGTAAGCCGATGTTCGGTTACAAGAGCCTGGTCTGGGCGACGCTGGGCATCGCCGCGCTGTCGGTGGCGGTGTGGGCGCACCACATGTACGCGACCGGCGCCGTGCTGCTGCCGTTCTTCTCGTTCATGACCTTCCTGATCGCGGTGCCCACCGGCGTGAAGTTCTTCAACTGGACCGGCACCATGTGGAAGGGGCAGCTGAGCTTCGAGACGCCGATGATCTTCACGATCGGCTTCCTGGTCACGTTCCTCTTCGGCGGTCTGACCGGTGTCCTGCTCGCCGCCCCGGCGATCGACTTCCACGTGTCGGACTCCTACTTCGTGGTGGCGCACTTCCACTACGTGCTCTACGGCACGATCGTGTTCGCGACCTTCGCCGGGATCTACTTCTGGTTCCCGAAGATGACCGGCCGGATGATGGACGAGAAGCTGGGGAAGCTCCACTTCTGGACCACGTTCATCGGCTTCCACGGCACGTTCCTGGTGCAGCACTGGCTGGGCGCGGAGGGTATGCCCCGCCGGTACGCCGACTACCTGTCCACCGACGGGTTCACCACGCTGAACACGATCTCCACCATCGGTGCCTACATCCTGGGCGCGTCGACCCTGCCGTTCATCTACAACGTGTTCAAGTCGTACCGGTACGGCGAGATCGTCACGGTGGACGACCCGTGGGGCTACGGCAACTCGCTGGAGTGGGCCACCTCGTGCCCGCCGCCTCGGCACAACTTCACCGAGCTGCCCCGGATCCGGTCCGAGCGGCCCGCGTTCGAGCTGCACTACCCGCACATGGTCGAGCGGATGCACCGCGAAGGCGAGATCACCTTCACCGGCAAGGCGAAGCTGCATGGCGGTGCGAAGACGCCATCGCAGGTCCTCACCGAGGCGGTCATCCCCGGCTCACACGACAAGGACAACGCGGGCGAACAGTGAGTCCGTCACCAGGGCGTTACCTGAGCGCGCGCAGTGGCCGCGTGTCCGAGGAAGCGTCATGACGCCCGTCCTGATCACGACCACCGGGCCGGACAAGCCGGGCGTCACGTCCGTCCTGTTCGCGGCGCTCACCCGGCACGGTGTGGAGATGCTCGACGTCGAGCAGGTCGTGATCCGCGGTCAGCTCGTGCTGGGTGTCCTGGTCGGGGTGGAGACCGATCCGGAAGCGCTGCAGGAGGCCGTCGAGCAGGCGATGGCCACCGTCGCCATGCACGTCGAGGTGCGGATCGGCGAGGCGATCGGCGAGGACCCGTTCGCGCCGGCGCGGCAGGGCTCCAGCCATGTCGTGGTCATTCTCGGGCGCCCGCTGACCGCTCGCGCGTTCACCGACGTGGCGCGCCGGATCGCGAACCTTGGTGCCAACATCGACGCGATCCGCCGGATCGCGGACTATCCGGTCACCGGGCTGGAGGTCCACCTGTCGGTGGCCAAGGACACCGACCAGGCCGACGACGAGCTGCGTTCCGTGCTCGCCGACGTCGCCTCCTCCGGCGGCCTCGACATCGCGGTCGAGCGGGCGGGGCTGGCTCGCCGGGCCAAGCGGCTGATCGTGTTCGATGTGGACTCCACGCTCGTTCAGGGCGAGGTCATCGAGATGCTCGCCGCCCACGCCGGGGTCGAGCCCCGGGTGCGCGAGATCACCGAAGCGGCCATGCGCGGCGAGCTGAACTTCACCGAGTCCCTCGAGCGGCGGGTGTCGCTGCTGGCGGGCTTGCCCGAATCGGTGCTGGACGAGGTCGCCCGTACCGTCATGCTGACGCCGGGTGCGCGGACCACGGTGCGCACCCTCAAGCGGCTCGGGTTCCGGTGCGGGGTGGTTTCGGGCGGCTTCACCCGGGTCATCAGCAAGATCGTCGACGAACTGGGCCTCGATTTCGCCGCGGCGAACGAGCTGGAGATCGTCGACGGCAAGCTCACCGGCCGGGTGGTGGGCGAGGTCATCGACCGCGAGGGCAAGGCGACCGCGTTGCGCCGCTTCGCCACCGAGTACGAAATCCCGCTCGCCCAGTGCGTGGCGGTCGGTGACGGCGCGAACGACATCGACATGTTGCGGGCGGCCGGCATGGGTATCGCGTTCAACGCCAAGCCCGCGCTCAGGGAGGTCGCGGACACCGCGCTGTCCCACCCGTACCTGGACGCAGTGCTGTTCGTGCTCGGTGTCACCCGCGCCGAGGTGGAGGCCGCCGACGCGGCCGACGGGCTCGAGCTGTACCGGCCATGAACGTGCTGGCCCCGCTCGCGGCCCGGTACGCCTACTGGCCGGGACTGCCCGCCGAGGACACCGCGCTGCCGGAGGCTTCCCCGGAAGAGATCCGCGCGATGCCCATCGTCATGCGCCTGGAGAAGGCCGAACCGCCGGGCCGGACACCCTTGCTCGAAGCCGCGGCGACCGCGGCGGTCGCGCTGTGCCTCGACGAGCGCGCGCGGCCGGGCGGGGAGTGGCACGACGCGGTACATGCGTGGGTGAGCGGACACATCCGCAAAGTCGCCCGCCGCGCCCGGGGCGCGCACTGGCAGGCCGCGCAGGAGTTTCCGGGCGTCACCGTGACCGTGGATGGCGCGCAGGCGCGGGCGCTGGTGCCCGGGCGTGTGGTGGAGGTGCCCAAGGAGATCGCCCGCCTGCAGATTTCGGGCAGCGACCTCCCCTCGGACGATCCGGGTCCGGCACCGGAGGACCGGCCGTTGCTGCTGCTCAACCCCGAGGTCCAGATGACCGTCGGCAAGGCCGCGGCCCAGGTTGGGCACGGCACGATGATCCTCGCCGCGCTGCTGGGGCCCGAGCAACTCGCTGCATGGGCCGAGATGGGCTACGCGTGTGCGGTGCGGACGCCCACGATCGACGAGTGGAAGCAACTGCATCCGGGCGACGACCCGGCCGGCGCATGGCATTCGCGCCGCGTCATCGCCGTTCGCGACGCGGGCTTCACCGAGGTCGACCCCGGCACGGTCACCGTCCTCGCCCGCTGGCCCTGACCCTGTCTGTCGTGCTCCGTTGTGGAGGAATGAATGTTTGCTACGGATAGTCCGCAGTAGACATTCCGGAACTCGCCCGCCTGGGCCGGGAACCCGGGTGCCTGAGGCGGGGACACGCGGGCTGGAACCGGGAATTCGCTCGCCTGGGCCGGGAACTCGGGTGTCTGGGGCGGGGACACGCGGGCTGGAAGCACGCGGATCGGAAGCGGGGGCGGGTTAGTTGGGCGCGGGGTCGGCTTTCCAGACCAGGTATGCCTCGTCGGCATCGGTCGTCATGGCCTCGACGAACTTGTCGTTGTCGAAACCCGGCAGCGTCTGCAAGCGCTCGATGAGGGCGTCGGCCGCGGGATCGCCGCTGGGGACCGCGGTGCCGGTGCCGTCCGCACCGGCCAGCATGAGGAACACGTCCTCCCGCCACGGCCCCTCGGGAATCACCCTGATCACCACGGACGACAAATCCGCCCACGTGACGGACTCCTCGCTGCCGTCGGCAAGCTGCCGGCGAACCCCCACGTCGTCCACGCTGACCGAACGGGACCTGGCTTGCGGCGGCTCCTGAGACAACGGCGCTCCTCCGTCCTTACGCTCGCTTTACCGTAGCGCCGCAGCCGCTGGGCCCCCACGCGGGGGCGGCGGTCGCGGCGTCGGGGCCAGGTTCCCCGCTCTCCGTCACCCGCGTGAGCCTCGTCATCCTCAGCCGCCCACATCGGACGCCGACGCGTCCAGCCGCCGCAGGGCGGCACGCGCCACCTCCGGGTCGCTGGTGGGCCAGAACGGCGGCAGCGAGGCACGCAGGAAACCGCCGTACCGCGCGGTCGCGAGCCGCGAGTCGAGCACGGCGACGACGCCCCGGTCCGCGACCGAGCGGTGCAGCCGGCCCGTTCCCTGCGCCAGCAGCAGGGCGGCATGCGTGGCCGCCACGGTGAGGAAACCGTTGCCGCCGCGGGCCTCCACGGCGCGCTGGCGGGCCGAGGACACCGGGTCGTCCGGGCGGGGGAAGGGGATCCGGTCCACGATCACCAGTTGCAGCGAAGGCCCCGGAACGTCCACGCCCTGCCACAGCGACAGGGTGCCGAACAGGCAGGTGCGCGCGTCCTCGGCGAACTTGCGCACCAGCAGCGACGTGGCGTCCTCGCCCTGGCACAGGATCGGGTGCCCGATCCGCTCGCGCAGTTCCTCGGCGGCCTGCTTGGCCGCCCGCATCGACGAGAACAGGCCCAGCGTGCGCCCGCCCGCCGCGTCGATCAGCTCCGCGATCTCCGCCAAAGTGGACTTTCCGAGCCCGTCGCGGCCCGGTGGCGGCAGGTGCTTGGCCACATACAGGATGCCGTTGTTGCGGTGATCGAACGGCGAGCCGACGTCCAGCCCGGTCCAGGCGAGCGTCTCGTCGTCCGCCGGGGGCGCCTGGTCGGTGGCGGTTCCTTCCGCCTTGGCGCGCTGCGCCGGCGAGGGCGGCAGCCCCCATTGCCGGGCCAGCGTGTCGAAGGCGCCACCGAGACACAGCGTCGCGGAGGTGAGCACCGTGGTGGCCATGCCGAACACCCGCTCGCGGAGCAGGCCCGACACCGAAAGCGGCGCGATATGCAGCATGGGTGGGCGATTGCCGGCGCCGAACCGGTCGTTGGACAGCCACACCACGTCGCGCTGGTGCGCGAGGTCCTCGTCGAACGCGTCGAGCAGGCGGGTCGCGGTGTCGTGGATTTCCTCGACCTGGGAGCGCGCCAGCTTGCGTGCCGTGGCCTCGCCGACGTCTTCCTTCCGGTCGGAGCCGAGCGCCGTCAGGCAGGCATGCGCACCGTCACGCACCGTCTTGAGGGTGCCCTCCAACGCCTTCGGGAGGGCATCCATCCGCCCGGCGGGCAGCTCCTCCAGGACGATGGCCAGGCCCTCGCTGGCTTCCTGCAGCCGATCGGCGACCGCGCCGTCGATGAGCTTGCCGCACCGCCGGACCGCGATCGCGATCATCGAGCTGGTGAGCTCGCCGGTGGCGACCGAGGTCACCCGGTCGACCAGTTCGTGTGCCTCGTCGACGATCACCAGGTCGTGGTCCGGCAGCACCTGGTAGCCCTGGAGCGCGTCGATCGCGAGCAGCGCGTGGTTGGTCACCACGACGTCGGCCCGCCCGGCCTCGGCCCGTGCGCGCTCGGCGAAACAGTCGGTGCCGACCGGGCACCGGGAGACCCCGAGACATTCCCTCGCCGTCACCGAAACCTGCCGCCACGCCTGTTCGGACACACCGGGCACCAGCTCGTCGCGGTCGCCGGTCTCGGTGTCGGAAGACCACTCACGCAGCCGCGTGACCTCCTTGCCCAGCCGGGAGACCGCGAACGGATCGAACAGGCCCGGGTCCTCCGGCTCCTCCGGCGCGCCGGTGTCCAGCCGGTGCAGGCACAGGTAGTTACGGCGGCCCTTGAGGATCGCGAAGGTCGGCTCCCGGCCGAGGGGTTTCTTAAGCGCCTTCGCCAGGCGCGGCAGGTCGCGGTCGACGAGCTGCCGTTGCAGCGCGATGGTGGCCGTGGAGACCACGACCGTCGTGTCCTTCTGCACCGCGTGCCGGATCGCGGGCACCAGGTAGGCCAGCGACTTGCCGGTGCCCGTGCCGGCCTGCACGGCGAGGTGCTCGCCGGTGCGGATGGCGTGGCCGACGGCCTCGGCCATCTTGACCTGGCCCGCGCGCTCGGCTCCACCGAGCGCCTCGACGGCGTGCGTCAGGAGCTCGTTGATGCCGGGGAATGCGGTGCGGGCGGGCATGCACACAGACGTTACCGGCCCCCACCGTCAAGACCGGCCACGGGCGCCGACCACACGTCCCGGTGATCCCGCCAGGGGTTGCCGACCGGGCAGCCGATGGCGAGGGCTACACGTATTTCCCGGCGGTCGCCACCAGTTCGTCAGCGCGCTTCGCCAATTCGTCCAGCCGGCCGCCGCAGAGGGCGTCGCCGGTCAGCGGCGAAGCGACCGCGACGGCGAACGCGCCCGCGCCGAGGTATGCGTCCACATCGGACAGTCGTACCCCACCGGCGGGCACCAGCGGGATCTCCGGCAGTGGTGCGCGGACCGCGTCGATGTAGTCCGGCCCGCCCACCTGGGCGACCGGGAACACCTTGACCGCCGCCGCGCCGCGGCGCCAAGCGGAGTCGATCTCCGTCGGCGTGAGCGCCCCGCAGACCACCGGCACCCGGTACGCCTGCGCCCGGTCCAGCGCCTTCGGTGCGTAGGTCGCGGTGGCCAGGAACTCCGCGCCCGCCGCGACACAATCGTCCACATCGGATTGGGTACGTACGCTGCCCGCGCCGATCATCGCGTCCGCGCCGAGTTCGAGCCGCATCGCGCCGATCGCGTCCAGCGCGCCGGGCGTGGTCAGCGCGGCCTCGATGACCCGGACTCCGCACTCATAGAGCACCTGCGCCACATCCGCGAAGTAGGTGGTGTCGTCGGCGCTCAGGATGGCGATCACCTTGCTGGCGGCGAGCCGCTCGCGAAATCGGATGTTCTGTTTCCGCAGCATCGGTGGCATCAGCCGACCCTCGGCGTTCCGGTGAGCGTCACGCCCGCGGCACGCAACTCGTCGAGGGCCTTGTCCACGGTCGGCCGGGCGACACCCGCGGTCAGGTCGAGCAGCACCCGGACCGAGAACCCGGCGCGGGCCGCATCAAGTGACGTCGCCCGGACGCAGTGGTCGGTGGCGATGCCGACCACGTCCACCTCCGTCACGTCACGCGCCCGCAGCCAGTCGGCGAGCCCTTCGCCCGAGTAGGTCGATCCCTCGAAACCGGAATAACCGTCGCTGTACTGGCCTGCCGAGAACACCACGTCGATCGGGCCGACATCGAGCGCCGGGTGGAACGACGCGCCGGGCGTGCCCGCCTCGCAGTGGCGCGGCCACGACGTCACGAAATCGGGCTGGTCGCTGAAATGCGCGCCCGGGTCGATGTGGTAGTCACGGGTGGCGACCACGTGGTCGTAACCACCTTCGCCCAGCAACTCGGTGATCCTGGCGGCGGTTTCCGCGCCACCGGTGACCGCCAGCGAGCCGCCCTCGCAGAAGTCGTTCTGCACGTCCACCACGATCAGTGCGTTACTCATCTCATCCCCTCTGTGTCTTTCAAGACGCGCGATCGACGAACGCCTCCCGCACTCGCTTGCCCCCAGTCTCGCGCCTACCGGAAGATCGTGGGGATCGCGGGTTCGCCGTGGGACAGCTTGAGGCCCTCCCACGGCAGGCTCACCAGGCCCCGCCGCAACAGTGCCCGCCCGTCGTCCAGGGTGGGCAGGCCGTCCACCGGCTGCCCGCCGCGCACCAGCGGAATGTGCAGCAAGCGGTCGTGCTCTCCGAGCTGAGGCGGCTGGGCGGCCGGGTAGACGACCTCTTCCAGCGCGGTGCCGGTCGGTTTGTGCCGGCGCAGCGCGGCCTTCTGCCCGCCGCGGGAAGCCTTGTTCTCGCTGCGTTTCGCCACCGGCCGGCCGGCCACCTCGACCAGCTTGTAGACCATGCCGGCGGTCGGCGCGCCCGACCCGGTCACCACCGAGGTGCCGACCCCGTAGGCGTCCACGGGTTCGGCCCGCAGCGCGGCGATCGCGTGCTCGTCGAGATCGCCCGACACCATGATGCGGGTGTCCCGCGCTCCCAGGGCGTCCAGTTGTTCACGGGCCTTGCGGGCCAGCACGCCGACATCACCGGAGTCGATCCGGATCGCGCCGAGTTCGGTGCCGGCGACCGCCACGGCGGTCTCGATTCCCTTGGTGATGTCGTAGGTGTCGACGAGCAGTGTCGTGTCGGCCCCCATCTTCGCCACCTGCGCGCGAAAGGCGTCTTCCTCGGTGTCATGCAACAGCATGAAGGCGTGCGCGACGGTGCCGCGGGTCGGAATGCCGTAGCGGCGGCCGGCCTCCAGATTGGACGTCGTGGCGAAACCGGCCAGGTAGGCGGCGCGCGCGGCGGCCACCGCGGCGTACTCGTGCGTCCGTCGCCCGCCCATCTCGATGATGGGGCGGCCGTGCGCGGCGGCGGACATCCGCGCGGCGGCCGAGGCGACCGCGCTGTCGTAGTTGAGGATCGACAGGACGAGGGTTTCCAGCACGACGGTCTCGGCGAAGCTGCCCCGGATGGTGAGAACGGGGGAGCCCGGGAAGTACAGCTCGCCTTCCGCATAGCCGTCGATGTCTCCGCTGAACCGGTAGCCCGCGAGCCACTTCAGCGTCGCGTCGTCGACGACCGCGGTCGCGGCCAGCTGGTCGATTTCGGCGTCGGTGAACCGGAAGTCGGCGATCGCGTCGAGCACTCGGTTGGTGCCCGCGACAACGCCGTAGCGCCGCCCGTCGGGCAGCCGGCGGGCGAAAACCTCGAACACACAGTCACGGGCCGCGGAGCCGTCGGCGAGCGCGCTGGCGAGCATGGTCAGCTCGTAATGGTCGGTGAGCAGGGCGGTGCTGCCGAATGTTTCATCCAGACCCATAGGCATCAGCCTACGAATCACCCGAACGGACCGCCCACTGGTCCACCGGCTGTCGGTTACGTGACAACATGGTGGGTATGACCACGCCTGTCGAAGCCGAACAGACGCAGGTTGATCCAGTCGGGGCCGACCTCGGTGCCGAGGACAGACCGTGGCAGACCGTCGTGTGGAACGATCCGGTCAACCTGATGTCCTATGTGACATACGTGTTCCAGAAGCTGTTCGGGTACAGCCGGGACCACGCGACCAAGCTGATGCTGGACGTGCATCACAAGGGGCGCGCGATCGTGTCGTCCGGAACCAAGGAGAAGGTCGAGGGTGACGTCACCAAACTGCACGCCGCCGGACTCTGGGCGACCATGGAGCACGCATGAGGGACTGGCATAAGCGGGGCGGCAAGGTCTTCGCCGGCTTCGAGCAGCAGGAGGCGGCGGTGCTGCGCGGGCTGGTCAGCCAGCTCGAGGACATGCTGCGGGCCCGCGCCGAAGAGGCTCCCCAGGATCCGCTCGCGGAGCTGACCGGAATCCGTACCGGGCCGTCGGAGTCGCCGGACGATCCGGTGCTGTCCCGGTTGCTGCCCGACTACCACAAGCTCGATCCGGACAACCCCAGCAAGGAAAGCCTGGACTCGGCTTCCGCGCTGCGTTCGCTGCACGAGCCCGAACTCGTCGAGGCGAAGGTCGGGGTGGCGGCCGTGGTCATGGAGACACTGCCGCGTGACGGTGGTGACGTCCGGCTCACCTACGAGCAGGCCGACGCGTGGTTGTCGGCCTTGAACGACGTTCGGCTCGCGTTGGGCACCGCCCTCGACGTCACGGAGGACATGCCCGACGAGTTACCCGAGGAGGACCCGCGCTCGCCACATCTGGGGGTCTACCACTGGCTGACCTGGGTCCAGGAAAGTCTCGTCCGGGCGCTCGCCGGATGATCACCGACGTCGACGGTGTGCTCGTCGGGCACCATCACCGCCTCGAATCGGGCTGGGCGACGGGAACGACGGTGGTGCTCGTTCCCCAGGGCGCGACGGCGGCGGTGGACCAGCGCGGGGGCGCACCCGGCACGCGAGAGACGAACCTGCTGGAACCGGAGAACCTGGTTCAGCAGGTCCACGCGATCTGCCTGTCCGGTGGCAGCGCGTACGGGCTGGCCGCCGCCGACGGCGTGATGCGCTGGCTTTCCGAGCGCGACCACGGTTTTCCGGTCGGCACGGCGGCGCACGAGGTGGTGCCGATCGTGCCGGCGGCGGTGATCTTCGACCTGCCCCGCAGCGACTGGGGAAACCGGCCCGACGCGTCTTTCGGTTATGCCGCTTGCGAAGCCGCTTCGCCGGGGCCGGTCGTGCAGGGCACGGTGGGCGCCGGGACGGGCGCGAAAGTGGGCTCGCTCAAGGGCGGTGTGGGCACCGCGAGCGAGGTCGTGAACGGCTACACCGTCGGCGCGCTCGCGGTGGTGAACGCGGCGGGGGAGGCCGTCCGGCTCGACACCGGCGTGCCGTTCGCGGCAGACCACGGCGATTTCGGTGTGGTGTGGCCGAACCGGCCCGGCGAAGTGCTCGCGCGTGAACGGCAGGACCTGAACACCACGATCGGTGTCGTCGCGGTGGACGCCGCGCTGTCCAAGGCCGAGTGCCGGCGGCTCACCGTCGCCGCGCAGGACGGGCTGGCGCGAGCCGTTCGCCCCGCGCACACGATGTACGACGGCGACACGGTTTTCGCGCTGGCGACCGGGGCGCGGGAACTGCCCGCGGATCCGGCATTACGGCCTTTCCAGCTCAACGAACTGTGCTCCGCGGCGGCTCGCGTGTTCGCTCGCGCCATGGTCCACGGCCTGCTGTCCGCGGTCTCCGCCGCAGAATTGCCCGCCTACCGTGACATCTGGCCCGAAGCGTTCACGAAGTAGGGCCGCCGGTAACGGGAAACGGCCGGGCGAAGATCCTCCGGTCATGGAAGAAGAGCGGCCATGGGCCGTGATCGTGCACAACGATGACGTCAACACCTTCGTCGGTGTGGGTTATGTCGTGCACACCGTTTTCGGCCTGCCGTTGGACCGCGCTGCCGAGCTGGTCCGGGACGTCCACACCACCGGTGAAGCGCTGCTGACCTGGTGTGCGGGCCGCGAGCAGGCTGAGGAACTCGTCTCCCGATTCCAGGTGTGGGGAATCCGCGCCACGGTGCGGGGGAGTGCGCATGCATGACTGCTTGACCGTGAGTCCAGCCGGTGACGGAGTTTTCGTCGAAATGTCGCCGAACGTAGCCGTTTGCCTGCGTACCGTCGCGGAAGAACTCCTCGCCGCCTTGGAAGCGCAAGAGGCACGGCGCCCCTTCCGGCGCGCCAGAAGGCTTGCTGACGAACACCTCTTTCCGGACGCCTATGACACGAAGGAGGAAAGCATGGCATTCCGGCAGCGGCACGGTGATGCCATGCGGGAGACGGTCACCGCGACCGTGCGGCGCGTGGCGACCGAATGGGCCGGTCAGGCCGCGTTCACCATGAACCGCCGAGCCGCCCACGACTGGCTGGTCACCTATACGCATGCCCAAGCTCTGGTGCTCGGGCGACCGAGATGGAAACCGAATCTCCAGACCTGGGAGCGGTTACCGAGCGGGCAGGCGGAGGTCACCATGCGCTGGCTGGTGTACCTCGGGGCGGCGCTGATCGACGCGCTGATCGGTCAGCCCTGGCGTCCTGAGGTGCTACTTCTCACTCCGTGAACACCCCTTGTCCAGCACCTAAGATGTTGTCGTGCTTCGGATCCGCCGTGAACTGGTCGACGAGATTGTCGCGCACGCCCGCCGGGACCATCCGGACGAGGCCTGTGGGGTGATCGCGGGGCCGGAAGGCTCCGACCGGCCGGAGCGGTTCATCCCGATGCTCAACGCCGCCCGGTCGCCCACCTTCTACGAGTTCGACTCCGGTGACCTGCTCAAGCTCTACCGGGAGATGGACGCCAACGACGAGGTGCCGGTGGTGATCTACCACTCGCACACCGCGACCGAGGCCTACCCGTCGCGGACCGACGTGTCCTACGCCTCCGAACCGGACGCGCACTACGTGCTGGTCTCCACCCGGGAACCGGAGAAGCAGGAGTTCCGCTCGTTCCGGATCGTCGACGGCGTCATCACCGAAGAGCCCGTCGAGATCCTGGAATAACGACCGCTCCCCGAACGTCAGCACCTAGAGAGATCCAAGCGGAGGTAACCCCATGGCCGTGACCGTGTCCATCCCGACCATCCTGCGTACGCACACCGGCGGGCAGAAGTCCGTCGAGGCGTCCGGCAAGACGGTGCTCGAGGTGATCGACGACATCGAGTCCAGGCACGGCGGTGTCAAGGCCCGTCTGGTGAAGGAAGACAAGCTGCACCGGTTCGTCAACGTCTACGTCAACGACGAGGACGTGCGGTTCTCCGGTGGGCTGGACGCCGAAGTGAAGGACGGCGACACGGTGACGATCCTGCCGGCCGTGGCCGGCGGTATGCGCTGAGCGGTTGGTGCTGATGGCTCGGTACGAGTCGTTGCTCGACGCCCTGGGCGGGACCCCGTTGGTGGGCCTGCCCCGGCTCTCGCCGTCGCGCGAAGTGCGGCTGTGGGCCAAGCTGGAGGACCGCAACCCGACCGGGTCGGTCAAGGACCGGCCGGCGCTGGCGATGATCGAAGCCGCCGAGCGCGAGGGCAAGCTGTTCCGGGGCGCCACGATCCTGGAACCGACCTCGGGTAACACCGGCATCGCGCTGGCCATGGCGGCCAAGCTCAAGGGCTACGGCCTGGTGTGCGTGATGCCGGAGAACACCTCGGCCGAGCGCCGGCAGTTGTTGCAGGCATACGGCGCGCGGATCGTGTTCTCACCGGCCGCCGGCGGGTCGAACGAGGCGGTGCGGCGAGCCAAGGAACTGGCGGAGAAGAACCCGGACTGGGTGATGCTCTACCAGTACGGCAACCCGGCCAATGCCGACGCGCACTATCGCGGAACCGGACCGGAGCTGCTCAAGGACCTGCCGACGATCACGCATTTCGTCGGCGGGCTGGGCACCACCGGCACCCTGGTGGGCGTCGGCCGCTACCTGCACGAGCAGAAACCCGGCGTCCAGATCATCGCGGCCGAGCCGCGTTACGGTGAGCTGGTCTACGGGCTGCGCAACCTGGACGAGGGCTTCGTGCCCGAGTTGTACGACGCCACGGTGCTGAACGGGCGCTACTCGGTCGGCGCATACGACGCGCTGCGACGCACCCGTGAACTGCTGGAGCACGAGGGCATCTTCGCGGGAATTTCCACCGGTGCCGTGTTGCATGCCGCGTTGGCCGTCGCCGAGAAAGCGGTGGCGCGTGGTGAATCCGCCGACGTGGCCTTCATCGTCGCGGACGCGGGGTGGAAGTACCTGTCCACCGGCGCCTACAGCGGAACTCTCGACGAGGCGGCCGAACGCCTTGACGGCCAGCTCTGGGCGTAGCTGGGAAATCAGGGATTTCTTCCGAGGCATGGCCCACGCCGGGTACGTACCGTGAAAGTTATGAGCACGTCGCCCGTCCCCGCACCCGTTCGCTCCGGCCAGCGAATCCTGCCGCCGCACCCCAAGATTGCGGCGCTGGTGATCTTCTCCTTCACCGCGCTGCTGTACCTCGTCGAGATCGCCGATCTGGTCTCCCGTGGCTGGCTGGAGCGGCAGGGGATCGTGCCGCGCACGCTGGACGGCCTGGACGGGGTGATCTGGGCGCCGCTGGTGCACGCCGGATGGGCGCATCTGCTGGCCAACACCGTTCCGGTGCTGGTGTTCGGGTTCCTGGCCATGGCAACCGGGATCGCCAGGTGGACCGCGGTGACCGCGACCGTGTGGGTGGTGAGCGGGCTCGGGGTCTGGCTGACCGGTGACCCGGGAACCACGACGATCGGTGCCTCCGGAGTGGCGTTCGGCTGGCTGGCGTATCTGCTGGTGCGCGGCATCTTCAACCGCAGCTTCGGCCAACTCCTGGTGGCCGCGGTCCTGCTCGTGCTGTGGGGCGGCACGCTGTGGGGCCTGCTGCCCGGCAAGGCGGGCGTGTCCTGGCAGGCTCACCTGTTCGGCGCGATCGGCGGGGTGCTCGCGGCGTGGTTCGCGGCCAGGTCCCAACGGCGGCGAGCGCCAGGTAACCTCGTGGCGTGATCAGCGCTCGGTCAGATCGCGGCAACCAAGGTGACCACGGCGTCTTACTCGCGGAGGGGCAGTGATCAGTCGTGAGGAGCCCATCGGCGTGTTCGATTCCGGTGTCGGGGGCCTGACGGTCGCACGGGCGATGCTCGACCAGTTGCCTCAGGAACAGCTCCGCTATGTCGGCGACACAGCGAACAACCCTTATGGCCCGCTCCCCATCGCGCGGGCACGCGAACTGGCGCTGGCGAACCTCGACAAGCTGGTCGCGGACGGCGTGAAGGCGCTGGTGATCGCCTGCAACACGGCTTCGGCCGCATGCCTGCGCGACGCGCGCGAGCGGTACGACGTACCGGTGATCGAAGTCGTGCTGCCGGCCGTCCGCCGGGCGGTCGCGGCGACGCACACGGGCCGGATCGGCGTGATCGGCACCGAAGGCACGGTCCGGTCCCGTGCCTACGAGGACGCGTTCGCCGCCGCGCGCGATGTGGAGGTCACCAGCGTCGCGTGCCCGCGGTTCGTGGACTTCGTCGAGCGTGGCATCACCTCGGGCCGGCAGGTGCTCGGGCTCGCGCAGGGCTACCTCGAGCCGTTGCTGCGCGCCGAGGTGGACACCCTTGTGCTCGGCTGCACGCACTATCCCCTGCTGACCGGTGTCCTGCAGATCGTCATGGGCCCGGAGGTGACCCTGGTGTCCAGCGCGGAGGAAACCGCCAAGGACGTCGTCCGGGTGCTCACCGAACTCGACCTGCTGGTGGAGCGGGACACCCCGCCGCAGCACGAGTTCGTCGCCACCGGCTCGCCCGAGCCGTTCTCGCGCCTGGCCCGCCGGTTCCTGGGCTTCGGGCTCTCACCCGTGCTGACCGCCTGACGAGGTGCCGCCGTGCGACTGACCGTGCTCGGCTGTTCGGGAAGCCTTCCCGGGCCGGGCACGCCCGCGTCCGGCTACCTGGTGGAAGCCGACGGCTTCCTGCTCGCGCTCGAACTCGGCAACGGCACGTTCGCCGAGCTCCAGGCCCGGCACGACCCGTTCGGTCTCGGCGCGCTCGTGTTCAGCCACCTGCATCCGGACCACTGCGCCGACTTCACCGCACTGACGGTGTTGCGCCGCAAGCATCCCGAGCCGCCCTACGACATGCGTGAGCGTCGCCTTCCGGTGTTCGCACCGGGCAACGCGCCGGCACGGTTGGCCGCCGCGTATGCCCCCAGCGAAGCCAAGCTCGCCGAGACCGATCTGTCCGACGTGTTCGCGTTCCACCCGCTGCGCCCCGGCGTCGGTGTCCACATCGGACCGTTCGAGATGTGGTCGCTGCCGGTCGACCACACGACCGAGGCGTTCGGCGTGCGCGTGCGTCACGGTGGGCGCACGCTCGCCTACACCGGTGACACCGGGCCGTGCCCCGCGCTCGACGAACTCGCCGACGGGGCCGATGTCCTGCTCTCCGAGGCGACGTGGACCCACTCGCCGACCCGCCCCGGGGGCATGCACCTGTCCGGCAGGCAGGCCGGCGAGCTGGCCCGCCGCGCCGGCGTGGGCCGGTTGCTGATCACGCACGTGGCGCCGTGGAGCGACCGCGATGCCGTCCTCGCCGAGGCGTGCGCGGAATTCCCCGCCACGGTCCTCGTCGAGCCGGGCGCCACCTACCCGGTGTGACCGCCCACCCGCGTGTCCCCGCCCCAGGCCGCCGACTTCCCGCCCCAGGCCGCCGTGTCCCCGCCCCAGGTCGCCGACTTCCCGCTTCAGGTCGATGAGTTCCCGGTTCAGGCCGCCGTGTCCCCGCTTCAGGTCGCCGTGTTCCGGCTTCAGGTCGATGAGTTCCTGGTTCAGGTCGCCGGAGGGACCCCGTGACGGGTGGCTCCGCGTAGCGAAACCGGCGCAGCTGACCGCGCGGCCGCTCGGGGTTCTAGGCTGGCGGCGTGGTGCGAAAAGATGGCAGGAACGACGACCAGCTTCGCGATGTGAAGATCACACGCGGATACCAGGACTGGCCAGCGGGCTCCGTGCTGATCGAGTTCGGCAGGACGAGGGTGCTGTGCGCGGCCAGCGTGACCGAGGGCGTGCCTCGGTGGCGGGCCGGCACCGGCCTCGGCTGGGTGACCGCCGAGTACGCGATGCTGCCTTCGGCGACCCACGACCGCGGGGACCGCGAGTCGGTCAAGGGCCGCATCGGCGGCCGGACGCACGAGATCAGCCGCCTCATCGGGCGCGCGCTTCGCGCCTGCATCGACCTGTCGGCGCTGGGCGAGAACACCATTCACCTCGACTGCGACGTCATCCAGGCCGACGGTGGAACCCGCACGGCCGCGATCACCGGTGGCTACGTGGCGCTGGCCGACGCCATCACCTGGCTCGGCGCGGCCGGCCGGCTGGCCGACCCGCAGCCGCTGTCGGCGATGGTGTCCGCGATCAGCGTCGGGGTGGTGGACGGGCGCGTGCGCCTCGACCTGCCCTACGAGGAGGACTCCCGAGCCGAGGTCGACCTGAACGTGGTCGCCACCGACGCCGGCACGCTGATCGAGGTGCAGGGCACCGGCGAGGGCGCCACCTTCACGCGGTCTACTTTGGACAAGATGCTGGACCTGGCGCTGGCCGGCTGCGAGGAACTGACGCGCAGGCAGGCCAAGGCGCTGGCCGAGCCCTACCCGGGCGTGCTGCCGGAGCCGCCGGCGGGCAAGAAGTCGAAGGGGGCGAAGTGACCCGCGTACTGCTGGCCACTCGCAACCAGAAGAAGCTCGCCGAGTTGCGGCGGATCCTGGCCGTCGAGGAGGTGTCCGGACTGGAGGTGCTCGGGCTCGCCGATGTCGACGAGTTCGAGGAGGCCCCGGAGACCGGCGCGACTTTCGAGGAGAACGCACTCGCGAAGGCCCGCGACGCGGCCGCCGCGACGGGGCTGGCGTCCGTGGCCGACGATTCCGGCCTCACCGTGGACGCGTTGAACGGCATGCCCGGCGTGCTGTCCGCGCGGTGGGCGGGGCAGCACGGCGACGACCGGGCGAACCTCGATCTCGTGCTGGCGCAACTGACCGACGTCGGCGACGAGCGCCGGGGAGCGGCCTTCGTCTGCGCCGCCGCGCTCGTCGTCCCGGGCGGTGAGGAGACCGTCGTCCGTGGGGAGTGGCGGGGCGCGTTGACCAGGAAGGCTCGCGGCACCAACGGTTTCGGCTACGACCCGATCTTCGTGCCCGAGGGTGAGACCCGCACGTCCGCGGAACTCGACCCCGCGGAGAAGGACGCGCAGTCCCATCGCGGTCGCGCCTTGCGGGCCCTGGTTCCGGCGCTGCGGCAACTCGCCCACGCTTGATCACCCGGGATCGGCGAGGCCACGGTGGCCAACGATCAGCCCACAGATCGAAATGCCTTGTGCCACCGCGGCTTCGCATCCTTGGCGCAACATGGACGTGCCCTGCCGGAGAACCCGGCAGGGCACGCTTATCGCAGGGACGGATTCGAGCCGGCCTGGACACCGAGTCTGCCTGCTCGGCGTAGCCGCTGGGGTCGGCTACGCCGAGCAGTCCAGGCCGAGAGTGACCGTCACTGCGAAACTTTCTCCGGCGTGGTCAGGCTCTCGGTGACCTTGGGTTCGCGAGCGAGCACCGCGCCCGCGATGGTGAGGACACCGGTCACGGTGACATAGCCCGCGATGATCACCCAGGTGTCTGATCCGGCCAGCAATGCGGTGAACACCAGCGGAGCCACCGCGCCGCCGACGACCGAGGCGAGGGTGTAGGCCAGCGAGCCTCCGGTGTAGCGCAGGCGCTCCGAGAACTGCTCCGTGATCAGGGCGGCCTGCGGGCCGTAGAGCAGGGCGTGGATGGCCAGCGCGACCACCACCGCGATCGCGATCATGACGAACGACTTGGTGTTGATCATGGGGAAGAGCACGAACGGCCAGATCGCGGCCGCGATCGTGCCGATGATGTAGAGCTTCCGGCGGTTGATTCGGTCGGAGAGCGCGCCGAACGCGGGCATCAGGAACAGTTGCGCCGCGGAACCGATCATCACCGCGCCCAGCCCTTCGCTTCGCGAAAGGTGCAGCTTGGTCACCATGTAGGTGAGCACGAACACGGTGACCAGCGAGTACAGCACGTCGGGGCAGATCCGGACGAGGATGCCGGCGATCAGGGCGCGCGGCTCGTGCCGGAAGACCTCGGTCACCGGGGCCTTCGGCTTCTCACCGCGCTCGGCGATCTTGGCGAACACCGGCGTCTCTTCGAGCTTCAGGCGCAGCCAGAGACCGAAGATGACCATGACGGCGGAGAGCAGGAACGCGACCCGCCAGCCCCACGCCTCGAAGGACGCCGCGCTCATCACCGCCGCCAGCAGCGCGAGAACGCCGTTGGCCAGCAGGGTTCCGGCGGGCGGACCGATCTGTGCGGCGGAAGCCCAGAAACCGCGTCGCTTCTCGTCGCCGAACTCGCTGGACAGCAGCACCGCGCCGCCCCATTCGCCGCCGACCCCGACGCCCTGGGCGAACCGGAGGGCGAACAGCAGCACCGCGGCGAACCCGCCGAGCGAGGCATGGGTGGGGAGCACACCGATGAGGAACGTCGAGATCCCGGTGAGCAGGAGGGTGTAGACCAGGACCTTCTTGCGGCCCAGCACGTCGCCGAGCCGGCCGAAGATGAACCCGCCCAACGGCCGGGCCAGATAGCCGGCCGCGTAGGTGGTGAAGGCCAGCATGGTCCCGGCGAGGTCGTCGCCGGAGGGGAAGAACAGCTTGCCGAGAACGGTCGCGGCGGCCACGGAATAGGCCGCGAAGTCGTAGTATTCGAGGCTCGTGCCGGACAGGCTGGCCACGAACGCGCGACGCAGCGACCGGCGGTCGCCGAGCGCGGTGCTGGGTCCGGTCATTTCTTTCATCCGATCTGCTCGCGATAGTGAGATGAGACACAAGGTAGAGATTGTTGAACAAGAAGGCAATACTCAAATCCTGTGATACGCCATTCGGTCGATAGGCGTGTTGGACCGTCCCGATGTCGGCTGGTTAACTTGAGTCCACACACTTGCCGACTTCCGGAGGCCGCCTTGAGCAGCGAGGCCCTGCCCACCCTGGCCGGGCTGGCGTCCGACCAGGCATTGCTGGGTCGCACGAGTATCGCCGAACGTCTCGCCGATCTCCTGCGTGAGAGGATCACCGAAGGGTTCTTCCAGCCGGGCACCCGGCTGTCGGAGGAGGCCATCGGGGGTGCGTTGAAAGTTTCCCGTAACACCTTGCGGGAGGCGTTCCGGCTGCTGACCCACGAGCGCCTGCTCGTACACGAGCTCAACCGCGGCGTCTTCGTGCGGGTGCTGAGCGCCGAGGACGTGGCCGATCTCTACCGGCTGCGCAAGATCGTCGAATGTGCCATCGTCCGTGCCGTCACCGAGCCGCCGGGGGAGCGGCTGCGGCAGGCCGAGGTCGCCGTCGAGGAGGGCCGGGACGCGGCCAAGCGGCGGGCATGGCGCGAACTCGGCAGTGCCGACATCCACTTCCACCAAGGGCTCGCCGCCCTCGCCGGGAGTGCCCGGGTGGACGAGTTGATGCGCGGGATGCTTGCCGAGATGCGGCTGGTGTTCCATGTGATGGCGGACCCGCAGCCGTTCCACGAGCCGTACCTGGACCTCAACGAAGCCATCCTCGATGCGCTGCGTGCGGGCGACGGCGTGCAGGCCGAGCACATGCTCGGTGAATACCTGGACGTCGCGGAACGCCAGTTGCTCGACACCTACCACGCTGACGGGTCGTGATCATCGCCGGGCAGGTCCCGGCCCGGCCGCACCGACGCTCGTTTTGGAGCAAATCCACCTTGCTCCAAAACCGGTGCCTTCCGGACCGGCCCTGCCGGCGGGGGCTCGGCCCCACATCCGGGATCGGCGGCCCTCAGGCGATGGCGAGGTCCTTGATGAGCTTGGCGACGTGGCCGGTGGCGCGGACGTTGTAGAGCGCCTTGGCGATCGTCCCGTCCGGGTCGACCACGAAGGTGGACCGGATCACGCCCTGCACGATCCGCCCGTAGTTCTTCTTCTCCCCGAAGGCACCCCATTCGGTGAGCACCGTTTTGTCCGGATCGGACAGTAGCGGGAAGGTCAGCCCCTCGGCTTCGGCGAACTTCGCCAGCTTTGCCGGCTTGTCCGGCGAGATGCCGAGCACCTGGTAGCCGGCATCGTTGAGCTCGGCGAGGTTGTCGCGGAAGTCGCAGGCCTGTTTGGTACACCCCGGCGTGCCGGCGGCCGGGTAGAAGTACACGATGACCCGCCGGCCGCGGTAGTCGGACAGTGAGACGTTCTTGCCTTCACTGTCGGGCAGCGTGAAGTCGGGTGCCGCGTCACCGGCGGAAAGCCGTTGCTGGTCGCTCATGGCCCGAGCCTACTTCTGGGGCTCGCACTCCCAGGACACACGTCACGTCGAGCCGCTGTAGACGGCGACCGCCTCGCTGGTCGCCGCGGGCCGCACGGTCAGCTCGATGGGAGAGGGCTGGTCGGGCACGGCGAAGGCCAGGGCGACGCGCGTGTCGCGGCCGGGCTGGACGTCCTTCCCCGCGTCCACGACCCCGCCGTAGCCCTGTGTGGAGTCGATCAACTGCTTGGCCACCGCGCCGTCGATGGTGGCCGACACCGACAGCCCGGACAACTGGTAGGGCTGGGTGCTGTCGTTGCGGATCGCTATCTCGAACGCGACGGCCCGGTTGCTGCGGGGGTAGGCGCCGCCGCTGGGGTTGAACGACTTGGGGCTGGAGATCACGATGGTCAGGCCGTCGCCGAAGCGGTACTGGTCGCCGAAGTGCATGGTCTGCGGGCGGGGTCGCGCGTCCTGGGCCAACGGCTGACTGCTGGTGCTCGTCGAGCCGCTGGTCACCTGCGCCGACGCACCGCAAGCGGCAACGGCCGACAAGATGAACGCGGCCACCAGGGTGCTCGGTGTGCGCACTCCAGCCCACTTCCTTTACTCGTGATGAGGGCCCGCGGGTAGTCCATCCGAGGTAGTTACTTCTGCCGGGCCCGCTCCACTGTGGCCTTCCGCGCCCGTCGGGACGAGCCGGAACGGGGGGTTGAGGCAGACCTGGTGTAGGGCTGTGGCCGAGCCGTGACCGGCCTGGCAGGAAGAGTGACGGGCTCCACTCGCCGGGCCATGATCACCGCTAGGTGGCGACCGCGAAGAAGAGGATCAACGCGCCGATCGCGATCAGCCAGACGACGATGAGCCAGCCGAAGTCCCGCCACGGATCCACCGTGTGGTTGTCCTCGCCGGGCACGTAGACGCCGCGTTGCTCGAACCAGTCCGCTATGCGCACCAACGACCGCAGTGGGTTGCGGACCGGCATCGGCATTCACCTCCGTTGGCAAAGTATGGTTGGCGGCCACCGCCGCGCTCCCGCCGGGCCTCGGCGCTGCGGATCGCCAAAGATTGACGTGATTTGGATCACTCTCTATGACACGAACTGGTAACGGCGGCCAAGATATGCCGACAGCGAGGAACGGAGGGGCGAAGGCGTGTCCGAGTATGAAAAGCGCGTGACGGTTGCCGACATACTGCGCCGTGAGGGCTTGACCCAGGAGTTTCCTGCGGTCGTGGAGGCGGACGACACGCCGACCGAACGCATCCCGGTCGCCGAGCTGCTGCATCGGGAAGGCAAATGGGAACGCCGCCGCGCCGTGAAGGTGGGCGCGGTCGCGGCCGGGGTGGCCGCACTGGCCGGGCTCGCCGTGACCGTGTTCGGCGCCGGCCACTCCGACAACAACACGATCGCTCCGCTCGCCGGGGGCGCCGGCGGTGGGGCAGTCATCGATCCGCCGTCCAGTTCGGTCGCCACCGACTCGTCACTGCTGTCCAGCGGTATGCCGACGACGCCGGTCGGCAGCAGTACGACGCTGGGCGCCGCGCCCGATGGCGGCGCCACGGCTGGGGGCACGTCCGCCTCGGAGCAGCCCAGCTCCCGGAGCGGCAGGGGGCACCACGACAACCGGCCGGCGTCCAGGACGAGCACCGACTCGTCCACGACACTGTCCACCACGAGCGACAACGCGCCGTCGAGCACCAGTTCGTCCTCATCGCACAGTCAACCGACGACCACCACACCGCCGTCCGACCAGACCGGGCCGGGCAGCACCGATCCCTCGCCTTCCGGCGGTGTGATCGGCGGTCTCCTCGACGACGTGCTCGGCGGGCTGTTGGGCCGCCACTGATCGTCCACAGTGGAAGGTTGAGCCGGTTTATACTCCTGGGGACGATTCCCACTCCTTAGGGTGACGCGCACGCGACGGGGTGGTCGTAGCGTCATTCACAAGGTCATTTCCCTCTGGCATTGATCAGGGAGGGAACATGAAGGTCCCCATCGTGGTGATGGCCATCGTGGCCACCGCCTCACTTGCCGCACAACCGGCGGACGCCCTACCCTCGTTCGTTCCGCTGAACGCGGGCCTGCTGCCCGCGATGCAACGCGATTTAGGGCTCACCCACGACCAAGCGGTAGACGAACTCACCGCCTCGACCAGGGCGAGCCGGCTGGAGCAGGCCCTGCGGTCACAGCTGGGCGACGCGTTCGGCGGCGCGATGTTCCGCCCCGGCGCCGGACGCCTCGAAGTGGCGGTCACCGATCCCGCGAAACTGGGCTTGGTGCGGGCGAGCGGCGCGGACGTCCGGCAGGTGCGCTACAGCGCCCGCCAGCTCGACGCGATGGTCGCCCGGCTGAACGCACGGGAGGCGGCCGCGCCCAGGTCGATCACGAGCTGGGGAGTGGACACGGAGCACAACCGGGTCACCGTGGGGGTGGAGCCGGGCCACCGGGCCGAGGCCGAGCGGTTCCTCGCCCAGTCGGGGGCGCCCGACGCGTTCGTCGTCGAGCGCGCCCAGTCGCCGCGACCGCAATTCGGTGTCAGCGGTGGCGACGCGTATTACGTAGGCGCCAATATCCGGTGCTCCGTCGGGTTCGCGGTGACCATCGGATTCCTTTCCGCCGGCCACTGTGCGGCCAACGGCAGGTCGATCAGCGGGTACAACCGCGAGCCGATGGGCTATTTCGTCACCTACAGCTTCCCCGGCGAGGACTACTCGCTGGCACGCGTGAACCCGAACTGGATGCCGCTGGGCAGGCTCGCCAACGGCACCCGGGTCGCCGGCTCGATCGAGGCGCCGGTCGGCGCGTCGGTGTGCAAGGACGGGTCGACCACCGGCTGGACCTGCGGCCGGATCGAAGCGAGAAACCAGACGGTCCGCTACGAGCAGGGCGAGGTCGTCGGGGCGATCAAGACGGACCTCCACGCCGGGGCGGGCGACTCCGGCTCGCCGCTGGTCGCCGGCAACCAGGCACAGGGGCTGCTTTCCGGTGGCGACGACGGTTCCACCTACTTCTACCCGGTGCGTGCCGCGCTCTTCGCCACCGGCTCGACCCTGGTCACCGGATAGCCGGCCGTGTCACAAGCGTGCTCGTCTCGGGCCTTGCACAGCCTCCTGGCATAAACCGCATTTATTCCTGGTAGGCGAAGGCTTTATTTCCGTTGCGCGGCAAGCGTTTCCTACGCTGACTGAACCGTCACCGTGGACAGGAGCGCCGATGCCGCACCCGCTGACCGAGTTGAAGGTCGACACCGTCCGCAAGCGGCAGGGCACCGCCGCCCACCAGGTCACCGGCGACATCTGCATCGTCGGGGCCGGCGTTGCGGGTATTTCCGCGGCGATCGAAAGCGCGAAACTCGGCCGGGACGTGGTGCTCGTGGACGCGCTGCCGGTCCTCGGCGGGCAGATGGTCAACTCGTTGATCGGGCTGTTCGCCGGGGTTTTCGGGAACGCGCCCGAGTACCGGCAACTCACTCATGGCATGTTCGACGAGATCTTCGCCGATCTCGGGCCCGGTGGTGACCTGCATTTCAACCGCAGCCACACGATGACCGTCTTCTACGACGAGGTCGTGCTGGGCCGCTGGATCGAAGAGCGGATCCGCTCCCTCGGCGTCAAGGTGGTTCTCGGCGCGGTGATCCAGGATGTCGAACTGCGCGACGGGCGCATCGAATCGGTGTCCTTCGCCTCCCGCTACGGCGATATCACCGTGTGTGCCACCGGGTTCGTCGATTCCACCGGGGACGCCGCGCTCGCCTGGGAGGCCGGCCTCCCCTGCCGGATCCCCGAGCGCACGATCTATGGCTCGCAGCAGCTCGTCCTGGAAAACCTGGACGAGAACCACAAGCCGGGCCGGGACGAGCTGGCCGAGCGGGTCGGCGAGAAGGCCGGGGAATACGGGCTGACCCGGCATGACGGGCTCGCCTTCTTCTTCCCCGGCCGCAACACCGCGGTCATGAACATGACCCACATCGAAGCGCCGCTCGACCCCGTCCACGCCTCCGCCGCCCAGCTCGAGGGCCGGGCCCAGGCCGACCGGGCGGTGGCGTTCCTGCGTGCCGAGTTCCCGAAGGCGTTCGGTGACGCGAAGGTCCGCGCCTACGGTTTCCCCGGCCGTCGCCAGACCCGCTGGCTTGCCGCGGTGCACCAGCTGACCCTCGACGAGGTCCGGACCGGGCACCGGTTCGAGGACTCGGTGGCGCGCACGGCGTGGCCGATCGAGCTGCACGACCGCGCGGAGGGCTATGTGTGGGAGCTGTTCGAGCCCGACCACCTGCACTACGTTCCGCTGCGCAGCATGCTCGCGCCGGACGTGCACAACCTGGTCGCGGCCGGTCGCTGTGTCGACGGCGACGCAGCCGCACTGTCCAGCATCCGCGTGATGGGTCCCTGCGCTGCCATGGGCGCGGGCGCGGCGCACGCGCTCGAGCTGGCGGGCAAGGAAAGCGTCCACGACGTCAAACCCGCCGACCTGCACGACCGGCTCACCGAGAACCTGGACTGAACCATGGACCTGCGGAGCAACTTCGAGGCCGGTACTTCCCGCTGGGCCACCCGGCGCGCGCAGTGGCGCGCCCTCGGACTGTCCGATGAGGACATGACGAGACCGAAGATCGCGGTGGTGAACTCGTCGTCGGACCTGGCCATCTGCTACAGCCACCTCGACGAGATCTCCCGGCGGGTCAAGGCGGAGATCCGCGCGGCAGGCGGGCTCGGGTTCGAGATCCGGACCACCGCGCCGTCGGACTTCATCCACAGCGCGGGCGGGCGCGGCGGCTACATCCTGTCCAGCCGGGACCTCATCGTCAACGACATCGAAGCGGCCGTCGAGGGCGCCCTGCTCGACGGCATGATCTGCCTGGCGTCGTGCGACAAGACCGCGCCGGCGCAGTTGATGGCCGCCGGCCGGCTGGATGTTCCCACGATCATCGTCGCTTGTGGGTACCAGCCGGCCGGCACCTTTCGCGGTGCGCACTGCGATATCGAGGATGTCTTCCTCGCCGCCGGTCACCTCGCACAGGGCCGGATCGGGCTCGGCGACCTGACCGAGATGAGCGAGGCCGCGGTGCTCGGGCCGGGCGTGTGCGCGGGAATGGGCACCGCGAACTCGATGCACATCGTGTGCGAGGCGCTCGGCATGGCCCTGCCGGGAAGTACACCCGTGCTGGCGAACAGCCCGGCGATGTGGGCGACGGTGGCCGCGGCGAGCCGGCGGATCGTGGAAATGGTCCGAACCGGACTCAAGCCGCGGCGGATCCTTACCCGCGACGCCTTCGCCAACGCCGTGATGACCGTGCTCGCGATCAGCGGATCCATCAACTGCGTCAAGCACTTGCAGGCGGTGGCCGCCGAGGCCGAATGCGACGTCGACGTCTACCGCCTGTTCGAGGAGTACGCCGACAGCGTGCCGCTGCTGACCGCGGTCCGCCCGAACGGCCCGCATCCGATCGAGGCGTTCGAGGCGGCGGGCGGTGCGGCGGGTGTGCTCAAGCAACTCGAAGGCCGGCTGAACACCTCGGCCCTGACCGTCACCGGGCGCACGGTCGGCGAGAATCTCGCCGAGGTCGAGGTTTCCGACGAGGAGATCATCCGCCCGTCGGGCGATCCGCTGGCCCGGCGGCCGGCCGTGGTCGTGGTGCGCGGCAGCCTCGCGCCGGCCACCGGAATCGTAAAGCTCGCGGTCGATGAGGAACGCGAGCTCACCTTCACCGGCATTGCGATCGTGTACGACTCGGTCGACGACGCGATGGCCGGCCTGCGGGCTGGCGAGGTCCGCGAAGGACACGTGCTGGTGCTGCGCGGGCAGGGGCCCAAGGGCAGCCCGGGGATGGGCATGGCCTCGCGGCCGGTGTTCGCGCTGGACGGCGCCGGGCTCACCGGCAAGGTGGCGGTGGTGACCGACGGGCAGCTGTCGGGTCTGGTGAACAAGGGCATCGTGGTGGGCGAAGTGTCGCCCGAGGCCGCCGACGGCGGTCCGCTCGGGCTCGTCGAAAACGGCGACCGCATCGCCATCGACGTCGCGGCGAAGACGGTGAACCTCGAAGTTCCCGGCGACGTGCTCGCGCGGCGCCGGTCCGGCCTGGCCGAGGTCGCGGATCCGCGAGGGTGGCTGTCGATCTACCGCGGCACGGTCACGCCCTTGCAGAAGGGCGCCGTGCTGCGCGGCGGCTGAATACGGGAGACCGGGGTGAGCAACGACGGAAGCAGGTGACCACAAAGGAGGGAGTGAGGGCGATTCGAAACGTGAGATGAGCACGTTTGGTGACCCACCACAACGCTGTCTTGCGGGGGCTCCGCCCCCACACCCCCGACTGGGGGCAAGCCGCCAGACCGCTGTGTCTTGTGGGGGCTCCGCCCCCACGCCCCCGACTGGGGGCAAGCCCCCAGACCCCCTCACGTGGGCGGGGAGGCAGGCCGCCCCCGTGGTCAACCGGCAGCCGACGAGGAGAAGTCACGGCCTGTCTACCCGAACACGTTCCGGATAACACTGGGTGTGAGCCATGAACCGTTCGATTACCGGCGGAATATTCGGGATGTTCGTCGACACGTTCGACGTCTACCTTCCCGCGCTGGTCCTGCCGGCGGCGATGAGCTACTTCCTGCCGCCGTCGATGTCACCGTCCACTTCGGTCACCGTCAGCACCCTGCTGTTCTGCGCGAGCCTGCTCGGCCGCCCGATCGGCGGGCTGATCTTCGGCAACCTGGCCGACCGTCTCGGCCGCAAGCGCGTCACGCTGATCGCCGCCGGTGGGTTCACCGTCTGCACGTTGCTACTCGGCCTGCTGCCTGGCTACGCGACCTGGGGTTTCACCGTTGTCATCGGGTTCGCGCTGCTGCGGCTGGTGGCCGGCATCTTCCTCGGCGGTGGTTACGCGGCGCCGATCCCGCTGGCGCTGGAACATTCGCCGCGGGAGCGCCGTGGCCTGGTCGGCGGCCTGATCGCCGCCGCCGCGCCGGCCGCATTCGTGATCATCAGCCTGATCCAGGTCTTCGCGCTGCAGAAGCTGCCCAAGGCGAGCTTCCTGTCATGGGGCTGGCGGCTGCCGTTCTTCCTGGGCGTGGTGCTCGGCATCGTGTACTTCGTTCACTACCTGAAGGTGTCGGAAGGCAACCAGCACTACTGGGCCCAGCGGCGCGCGCAGGCGAAGATGCCGCTTCGCGAACTCCTGACCGGTGAGCACCGCAAGACCATCGGTCAGGTCTTCCTGCTGACTTCGGGCTACTGGTTCGCCGCCCAGATGCCGGTTTCCCTGATGCCGTCCTTGCTGACCGGGGAGCTTCACCAGGACGCCGAGAGCGTGACGGTGCTGAACGTGATCAACAGCTCGATCACCTTCTTCGTCATTCTGGCCTTTTCGGCGCTGGGGCAGCGGATCGGGCGCAAGAAGTTGTTGTTCGGCATATCGCTGACGGTCACCGTGGCGACGACAATTGCCTTCGGGTTGATGGTGGTTTTTGCCGAGCGGAACGCGACATTCGTCTTGGTCGCGATTTTCGGAATCATCGCGAACACGCTCGTCTCGGGCCCGCTCGGCGTGCTGATCACCTACCTCAACGAGCGGTTTCCGCTGCATATCCGGTCGACCGGGTACAGCGTGGGCTATACCTGCGGCCTGCTCCTGCCCGGCCTCTACAGTTTCTGGCTGCTCGGCCTCGGCAACATAATGCCCTACCGTTTCGCGCCGCTTGTGCTTATTGTTCTCGGTGGTGTTCTGATGACACTGGCCATGTCCCGCAGCCCGGAAACCAACGACATCGTCATGGCACGTCCCGATCCGGTGAGGGAGCTGCAGGTATGAAGCTGACCGACGACGAGAAGGGGATGCTCGACGGCGCTGAAGGACCCGCCGTCGCCGCCGCGATGGATCTGCTCGTGCGCTACGGCGAGGCACTGGACTGCGAGCACCTGTGCGACGTGCGGAACGTCGCCGGCACCATGACCCAGCCGTCGCCGGCGAAGTCGAAGCTGGTCGCCGAACACGGCTGGGACAAGGCGTTCGCGGTGATCAACCTGGACTCGGACGCCGACTTCGATGTCCCGCCGATGCGGGTGCCGACCTGCCAGCTCCAGCACGGCTTCAGCGACGACTCGGTCGGGATCGCGCCGTATCCCAAGCAGTACGTGGAATTGCAGGCGGACGCGGAGTCCTTCTACAGCCGCAAGGGGGTGAACATCCTCGCCACCTGCACGCCGTACCAGGTGGGGAACCTGCCGGTGCGCGGTGAGCACGTGGCGTGGATGGAGTCCTCCGCGGTGGTGTACGCGAACTCGATGCTCGGCGCCCGCACCAACTGCGAGGGCGGCGCGTCCACCGGCGCGGCCGGCCTGACCGGCAAGATTCCCTGCTGGGGCAACCACCTCGACGCCAACCGCCACGGCACCCACCTGATCGACGTCGATGTCGCGGTCGAGGACTTCCTGGACTGGGGATTGCTCGGCTACTTCGCCGGGGACCTGGTGCAGGAGGAACGCCCGGTCGTCGTGGGCGCGCTCGGGCAGCCGGAACTGGTGGACCTCAAGCATTTCGGCGCGGCGGCCGCGTCCTCCGGCGGGGTGGAGCTCTACCACATTCCGGGCGTGACACCCGAGGCTCCGACGGTCGAGGCCGCCTTCCGCTCGTCGAAGCTGCCCGAAGCCGTCCACTATGGACATCGCGAGCGGCGGGCCACCTACGAGAACCTCAACTCCCAGGGCAACCGCGCCGAGGTGGACTTCGTGCTGCTCGGTTGCCCACATGCCTCGATCGACCAGGTCTGGCGCGCGGCCCGGGCGCTGGAGGGCCGCAGGCTGAACTCCGGAACCCAGCTGTGGATCATGCTGCCGCGCGCGCTGAAGGTCGTCGCCGACCGCAGCGGCTACACCGAGACCATCGAGCGGGCCGGCGGCCGGGTACTGACCGATTCGTGTCCGGCGATGTCCCGCTCGGCGCCGGAAGGCACCAGGGTGTTCGCCACAGACTCGGCCAAGCAGGCCCACTACCTGCCGGCGATCCTCGGCATCGAGGCCTGGTTCGGCACCCTCGAGGACTGCGTCGACGCCGCGGTCACCGGCCGCTGGACGGGAGAACTGCGATGAGCGGGTCCGGAAAGGACGGAAGGCTGGTACTGCACGGCAGGAAGGTGGTGCCGGGCGTGGCCGAGGGTGAGGCGCTGGTCTCGCACGAGACCATTTCCGGCTGGGGAGGCATCGACCCGGTCAAGGGCATCATCATCGAGCGGCGCCACGAATTGTCCGGGGTGTCGTTCACCGGGAAGATCCTCGTCTTCCCCGGAGCGAAGGGGTCGTCGGGCTGGTCCGGCTTCTTCCAGAGCACGCGCTTGCTGGGCACCGCGCCGCTGGCCATGTTGTTCACGCACCTGACGACGAAGGCCGCGCTCGGCGCGGTCGTCACGCGCGTACCCAGCATGACCGGCTTCGACCGGGACCCGGTCGAGCTCATCCGGACGGGAGATTGGGTTCGCGTAGACGCCGACGCGGGCATTGTCGAGGTCAAAGGAGACCGGTAGTGACCACCACTGTTGACGTCCAGCCCATCATCGAACGACAACGGGCCGGCCGGTTCTGGATCAGCTTGTTCACCGTCTCGTGGGCCATCACCTTTCTGGACGGGTTCGACTTCCAGATCCTGTCCTTCGCCGGCCGGTACATCGAAAAGGATTTCCAGCTGACCGACACCCAGTTGGGCACGCTCGGCACGATCGGGCTGGTCGGCACGCTCCTGGGCGGGCTGGGCATGGGCTACGCCGGCGACCGGATCGGGCGCCGGCCCGCGATCATGGCCTCGATCGCCGGGTTCGGCATCTTCATGATCCTGTTCGTGTTCTCCCGGAACTACCCCGAACTCATCGCGTTGCGGTTCCTGTCCGGGGCCTTCCTCGGCGGCGTGCTGCCACTGACCTGGGCGCTCAACACCGAGTTCGCACCCGCGCGGTTCCGGTCCACCTCGGTGGTGATCATCATGGTCGGCTACAGCCTCGGCAGCGCGGCCGGCGGGCCGGTCTCGAACCTGCTGATCCCGCACTACGGCTGGCCATCGGTCTTCCTGGTCGGCGGCATCTGCTCGCTGCTGGTCCTCCTCCCGGTGATCTTCGTGCTGCCGGAGTCGGTGAAGTTCCTGGCGCAGAAGGACCTCAAGCACGACCGGATCGCGGAGATCCTGCGGCGGGTGGTGCCGGGCATGCGGTTCGAGCCGGGCACCCGGTTCATCTCCGGCGGGATCGTCGACAAGAAGCGCTTCACGCCCAAGCAACTCTTCCGCGACAAGCTGGCCCTCATCACGAGCGTCCTGTGGGTGGCCTACATGTGTTCGTCGGCGGTGGTGTTCTACCTGGCGTTCTGGGGCCCGATCCTCAACGAGCGGCTCGGCTTCACCACCGCCACGGCGGCGATCATCGCGGCGTGTTCGTCCGTGGCCGGCGCGGTCGGCCAGCTGCTGCTCGGCCGGTTCGTCGACAACCGCGGCGCCCGCACCATCGCGTTGATGCCACTGCTCGGCGTGCCGTGCCTGCTGGCCATCGGGCTCCTGTCGCTGGGCAAGGCGCCCTACATCGCGGTGTTGATGCTGGCGAACATCTTCATCATCGGCGGCCACGGCGGCATGCACAGCATCGCCGGCATCTTCTACCGCCCGGCCATCCGGGCCAACGGCGCCGCCTGGGCGACCTCCATCGCCAAGTTCGGCGCGATGCTCGGCCCGTGGCTGGCCGGTGTCCTGCTCGACGGCGGCTTCACCGCGCGGGGCACGTTCTACGTGTTCGCCTTGTTCCCGCTGCTGATGGCGGCGCTGCTGTTCGTTCTCGGGGCGGCCCAGCGCAAGCTGCCGGCGGACGCCGACGGCGCGCTGAGCAGTGTTTCAAAGGGCGCGCGATCGGATTTGGGTAGCCAGGCCGTGACTTCCGCATGATCCTTGCCTGCCCAGGTCGGCGGCCTGCCTCCCCAAATTCGAGACCCTTCGGCGCGCGCCCGTGGTCACCTGCGGCGGAAACACGGACTTGAAACGCACTCCAGCGCGAGTCATCGCGGCAGGCGGCGCCAAACAGCCCGAGGGAGCACGCGCATAACGGCGAACACCGGGCGCAGCACCGCCGGAACCCAGATCTCGCCGCGGCCACGACGCAGCGCCGCGACCGTGGCCGCGGCGACCCGGTCCGGAGTACTGGAGAACGGGGCCGGGCGCATGCCCTCGGTCATCCGGCCGATCACGAAGCCCGGCCGCACCAGCACCAGACGCACGCCGCTGCCGTGCAGGGCGTCGGCCAGCCCGCTGGCGAACCCGTCGAGCCCGGCCTTCGCCGAGCCGTAGACGTAGTTCGCGCGCCGCACCCGGACCCCGGCCACCGACGAGAACACCACGAGCTGTCCGTTTCCCTGTTCCCGCAGCAGGTTCGCCAGCTCGGTCAGCACGCTCACGTGCGCCACGTAGTCGGTGTGCACAATGGACAGTGCATGTGCGGTGTCGGTCTCGGCGCGCCGCTGGTCGCCGAGCACGCCGAAGGCGACTACGACGACGGAAACCGGCCCGTGCTGGGCGAAGATCTCGTCCAGCACACTCCGGTGCCGGGAGACGTCGTCCGCGTCGAACTCCACCCGGACCACATCGGTGGCGCCCGCCTGGCGCAGGGTTCGCTCCGGCGGTTCGAGGTCGCTGCCTGGCCGGGCGGCCAGCACCACCTTGCGGGCACCGTCGGGCGCTTCCACCAGCCGCCGCGCGACCGCGAGGCCGATTTCGCTGCGACCGCCGAGCACGAGAACCGTTCCACTCACGCTTGTTCCTTCGCGAGTTTGCGCGCGACCGCGATCGTGTCGACGGGGCGCTCCATCCGAGAGCGCGACACGTCCTCGACACGGGCGCCCCGCCGCCGCGATAAGGGGGTCTGGGGGCTTGCCCCCAGTCGGGGGTGTGGGGGCGGAGCCCCTACAAGACGCGGGACCTGACGGGGGCGCGCGTGCTGGTCACCTCGACAGCCGCGACTTGATACAGGATTGCTCACGACAGAGCAGTCTGCCCGATCGGCGTGTGCGATCAGCGGGCGAGGCGGCCGAGCAGTGCCGACGCGGCGCCGATCGCCACCACGGCCGACAGGACGAGCACCCCGAAGTCGGCCAGCAGGTGCGCCGGCGCGCCGATCAGCAGCCCACGCAGGGCGTCGACCTCGTAACTGAGCGGGTTGACCCGGCTGAACACCTGGAGCCACGGCGGCATCACGTCCACCGGGTAGAGCGCGTTGGAACCGAAGAACAGCGGCATGGTGATCGCCTGCCCGATTCCCATCAGGCGCTCGCGCGACATCACCAGGCCCGCGATCACGATCGAGAGGCAGCAGAAGAACGCGGAGCCGAGCACGAGCACCACGGCCATTCCCAGCAGCTTCAACGGGTTCGCGGTCAACGCCACGCCCAGCAGCGCCGCGAGGATCAGGATCATCACGGCCTGAACCAGGGCACGGATGCCGGCCGCGAACGCCTTCGACGCGATCAGCGCGGTCCGCGGGGTCGGCGTCACCAGCAGCTTCGCCAGCACGCCGGCGTCACGCTCCCAAATGATCAGGACCCCGTAGAAGATCGAGATGAACAACGCCGACTGCGCCAGGATGCCCGGCGCCAGGAAGTCCAGGTAGGGCACCGAACCGGTGGGGATCACGCGCAGGCGGGTGAACGTCTGACCGAAGATCAGCAGCCACAACGCGGGCTGGATCGCGCGGGCGATCAGCTCCGAGCGGTCCCGGCGGATCTTCTGCAGCTCCACCAGGCACATCGCGCCCACCCGGGCGGGAAACCTAACCCAGGCGGCGGGCTGTTCGGCGAGTTGCACGGACATTGCGCATACCTCCTGAAGCCTCTTCCAACTCCTCACCGGTCATCGCGCGGAACACGTCGTCCAATGTGGACCCCGGCCCCAGCCGGGTCTGGAGCTCGGTGGGGGTCCCGCGCGCGCGGATCCGGCCGCGGTGCATGAGCGCGATCCGTTCGCAGTACTGCTCGGCTTCGTCCATGTAATGGGTCGTGACCAGCACCGTCATGCCGGTTTCCGCACGGACCGCCTGGATCCGCTCCCACACGTTCGACCGTGCGACCGGGTCGAGGCCGATCGTCGGCTCGTCCAGAATCAGCAGCCGGGGCGAGCTGACCAGGGCCTGCGCGAGTTCGAGCCGCCGGATCATGCCGCCCGAGTAGCCGGACGCCGGGCGGCCGGCGTCGCCGAGCAGGCCGACCGCGTCGAGCGCGGCGTCCACCTGCTCGGCGCGGCGTTTTCGCGGCACGTCGAACAGCCGGGCGAACAGGGCCACGTTCTCCCGGCCGGTGAGCGACGAGTCCGCCGAAAGCTGTTGCGGGACATAGCCGATCAACCGGCGAACGGCCATCTTCCGGCGGGTGACATTCAGCCCGAACACCTCGACGGTGCCGGTTTTGACCGGAAGCAGCGTGGTGATCATCCGGATGGTGGTGGTCTTTCCGGCGCCGTTCGGGCCGAGCAGGCCGAACACCGTGCCGACCGCGATGTCCAGGTCCACGTCGTCGACCGCGAGGTGTTCGCCGAAGGAATGCCGGATCCCGATGCAGCGCACCGCGGGTGTCATAGGGCCTCCAATAGCTTGCCGAGCGCCGGAAGCGCCGCTTCGATCGCGTCGAGGTCGTCCGCTGACAGGGTTTCCAGTGCACCCGCCACGAATTCGGTTCTCGTCCGGCGCCAGGTCGCCAGCCGTTCCTCCGCCGCGCGGGTCAGCTCCAGCCGGACCGCTCGCCGGTCGGCCGGATCGATCCTGCGCTGCAGCATCCCGTCTTCGACGAGCTGGTTGACCAGGGTGCTCACCGAGTTGCCGGCCAGGTGCAGCGAGCGGGCGGCCGCCGCCACGCCGATGCCCGGCTGCTGTTCGACCGTGCGGAGCAACTCGGCCTGCGCGCCGCGCAGGGGTTCGCCGGGCAACCGCGTCCGGACGTGGCTGCGAACGGCCCGGCGCAGGCTCGTGATTCGCGTCATCAGGTTCTCGGCCAGCTGCGTGGTGGCCATCCCACCAAGCTAGCTCCTATTCAGAGCTATTAGCAACGCTCAGCGCATGTCCGGAACCCGCCCATCCGACCTCGCTCCGCCGAGCCCTGCCGCCAAGTCTCCTGCCTTTCTCCGGCGGGTTCGAGCACTCATCTTGACCAGGCAGCCGAGGGTTCCGCCAAAGGCTCCCTTCCGGCTGGCGAGAGTGGGTCTTGCTTCGGGGCCGGGGACGGACCACCCTTGGCGTCCCGGAAGGGATTCGAATGGACGAAAACCTGGCGACCTTGTTCGAAGCGGAAGCCGACCGGGCTCCAGACCGCACCGCGATCATTCACGGGGCCATCCGGCGGAGCTGGCGCGACCTCGACGACCGCGCCGCCCGGCTCGCGGCGCTGTTCTCCTCCTGCGGCATCGGGGAAGGCTCGCGCGTCGGCATCGCGCTGTACAACGGGCCGGAATACCTGGAAACCCTGTTCGCGATCATGAAGGTGCGCGCGATGCCGGTGAACGTGAACTACCGGTACCGCGAAGGCGAACTGTTCGACCTGCTCTCCGACGCCGGGGCCGAGGCGCTGGTGTTCGACGTCTCGCTGGAGGACCGGGTCACCGCCGTGGCCGATCGCCTGCCGGCCCTGAAGACGTTGGTGCGTCTGGGATCCAGCCCCGGTGCCGCGCTGGACTACGAGCGGGCGATCGAAGAGAACCCGCCCATGCCGCGGATCAAGCGGTCGGGCTCCGACTCGTGGCTGATGTTCACCGGCGGCACGACGGGACGGCCGAAAGGGGTCGTGTCGACGCACCGGTGGCTGTTCTCCGTGGTCGACAACAACGCGCGACAGATGTCCGGGGCCGTGACGCTGGTCGCGCCGCCGTTGATGCACGGGACGGGGATGTACCTGAGCCTCGGCTGCCTGCTCGGCGGTGGCACGGTCGCCTACCTGCGTTCACACTCCTACGATCCGGACGAGCTGGCGGCCGAGATCGAGCGGCTGCGCGTGACCGTCCTGGTCGTGGTGGGCGACGTGTTCACCGTGCCGCTGGCCGACGCGCTGGACCGTCGTTCATACGACCTGAGCAGCCTCAAACGCATGGTCAGCGTCGGCGTGACCTGGAGCGCGGAGGTGAAGGCGCGGCTGCTCGAACACTGCGACGCCGCGTTGGAGGACAGCGTCGCCGCGTCCGAGGGCGGTCCGTTCGCGAAATCGGTCACCACGCGCGGCCGGAAGTCGGTCACCTCCCGGTTCGAACTGCTGCCCGGGTGCCGGGTGATCAACGACGAGGGCCGCGACGTCGTGCCCGGCTCGGGCGAGGTCGGCCGGCTCGCCGCACCTGCCCAGGAGGGGACGCGCTATCTCGACGATCCGGAGCACAGCGCACAGACGTTCCGGATGGTCGGCGGCACGCGGTACGTGGTCCCCGGCGACCTGGCGACCCTGGCCGAGGACGGGTCGGTCATCCTGCTCGGCCGGGACAGCCGTGTGATCAACACCGGCGGGGAGAAGGTGTTCGCCGAGGAGGTCGAGCAGGTCATCGCCCGGCACCCGGCGGTCGAGGACGTCAACGTCGTCGGCGTGCCGGACAAGCGGTGGGGCCACCGCATCGTCGCCGTCGTCGCCCGGCGTCCCGGTACGGAACTGCACGCGCAGACGGTCATCGACCACGTCGGCGCCGTGCTGGCCGGGTACAAGCGGCCGCGGGAAGTTGTCTTCGTACCCCAGATCCGGCGGAGTCCGAGCGGGAAGATCGACCTCCGCTGGCTCCGCCAAGCCGCCGAACACCCCTGACCCCAAAACCCACACCCCGGAACCGACACCCCGACCCCAGAACCCGGAACTCAGGCGCCGGAGCCCAGAACTCACACCCCTGAACCCGGAACTCAGGCGCCGGAGCCCAGAACTCGCTCCCCTGAACCCGGAACTCAGGCGCCGGAGCCGGGGACACAGGTCGTGCCGACACTCCAGGCCGGCGTGTCCCCGCTTCAGGCACGCGAGTTCCGGGTTGGGGCACGTGAGTTCCGGGTTCAGGCACGCGAGTTCCGGCTTCAGGCTGGCGTGTCCCCGCTTCGGGCACGCGTGTCCCCGGTTTGGGCACGCGAGTTCTGGGTTCAGGTCGGTGTGTCCCCGGTTGGGGCGTGCGAGTTCCGGGTTCGGGCGCGTGTGCCCCCGGTTCAAGACGTGTGTCCCCGGTTGGAGCACGTGAGTTCCGGGTTCTGGTGCCCCGTCACCCGAGGACGTGATCGCCCGCGCTGGTCGTGTCCCCGGCGTCGGCGAACCTCGTGAAGGTGAACTCCACGTGGCCGGCCGTGTCCGCGCCGGCGGAGTCCCCGACCCGCGCGGTGACCACCCCCGCCGGGTCGCTGTCGTGCAGGCGGGCCAGCAACTGCGCGAACGCTTCGAGCGCACCGACGGGTTCGGCTCGGGTTTGGATCAGGGTCCGGTGCAGCGCGCTGATGTTCAGCCCCTCCCCGGTGCCACTGCCGATCGATACGGCCAGCGTCGCGTCGACCAGCCAGTGTGCGGTCTTGCCGGAAAGCGCGGGTGCCGGATGCGCGGACAGCTCGATGATCCGGTCAGCGCGAATGAGCCCGTCGGTGAACGTGCGTACCCAGACCTTGGCCAGTCCCATCTCTTTCCCCTTCTCACCTTGTCATGCTTCGATTATCGGGTGTCAACCAGTTCGGCGGCGCTGCGAAAGGAACTCGTCCGGCGGTTGAGGGACGGCGTGGGCATGGTCGACGAGCGGGTGCTCGGCGCGTTCGAGACCGTGCCGCGGCATCTGTTCCTGCCCGAGATCGCCGCGGAGACGGCGTATCAGGACGAGGCGATCGTGACCAAGCGCGACGTCGATGGCCAGGCCATCAGTTCCTCGTCCCAGCCCGCGATGATGGCCCTGATGCTGGACCAGCTCGGCCTGGCGCCCGGGCACCGCGTCCTGGAGATCGGCGCGGGCACCGGCTACAACGCGGCGCTGATGTACGAGCTGGTTTCGCCCGGCGGCGAGGTGGTGAGCGTCGACATCGACGCGGACCTCGTCGCGGGCGCGCGGGAGAACCTGGCAAGTGCCGGATGTCGTGGCGTCGACGTGGTCTGCGCGGACGGCGTGGCCGGCCATCCCGAACGTGCCCCGTACGACCGGATCATCGCCACGGTCGGCGTGTGGGACCTCGCGCCCGCCTGGCTGGACCAGCTCGCACCGGGCGGCCGCCTCGTGGCCCCGCTGGATCTCGGCGGGCCCCAGCGATCGGTGGCGTTCGACGCCGTGGACGGCTACTGGGCGGGCCGGTCCGCCCTGCCCTGCGGGTTCATGCGGCTGCGCGGCGCGTTCGCCGGTCCCGAGCGAACCGACGTGCTGGACTGCGAAACCGGGCTGACCATCACGTTGCCACGCGGCGGAAGCCTCGACCGGCAGGCCGTCCTGGCCGCGTTCACCGAGCCGCCGGTGCGCCGGGACAGCGAGGTGACCGTCGATTCGCGCGAGGTGTTCGGTGGGCTCGGCCTGTGGCTCGCGATCCGCGGATCGGGCTGGTGCACGCTGTCCGAGTCGGCCACCGCGCGCCGGTCGCACCTTTCCGAGCTGTCGCTGAGTATCGGGGAACGGTGGTTGACGGCCGGGTTCTCCGCCACGGACAGCCTGGCCCTGCTCGGCCGGCAGGACACGCTCACCGCGCTCGGTTACGGGCCGCGCGGCGCGGAGCTGGCTACCGCGCTGGCCGGGGAGATCCGGGCCTGGGACGCGGCAGGCCGGCCGGGCGGTGCCGGCCTGCGCGTGGACGCCTTCCCAGCGTCCACATCGGACAGTGTGATTGCGGCGCACTCTCTTGTGCGGCGGCGCAGAAGCAGGCGGCGGCCGGGGCCCGACCCGGCACGACCGGACGGGCAACTCGGCGAATCTTCGCCGATCAGGCCCTCCGGTGAACTGGCCGACCGGTACGTCCTCGACAAGACCCACACGCGCCTGGTCCTGTCCTTCACCTGAACGTGGGGGCCGCCGGTCCGGCGGCCCCCACCTGGGTCAGCGGGACAGGTGCCGGTCGATCTCGGCGATGATCCGCGGGCGAAGCTCCTCCGGGCGGATGATCGCGTCGACCGAGCCGACGCGCACGGCGCGCTGGATGCTGTGCACGGCGTCGAACTCGCCGGCCACCTCGCCGAGCTTCTCCGCCCGCACCGCGGCCCGGACCTCCGCGAGCTCCGTGGCCAGCGCGGCGCGTTCGGCACCGCTCGCCTTGGCAAGGCGGGCCTGGAGGTCGACCACGCGCGGATCGTTCGCGGTGCGCGTGTTGACGTCGCCGGAGAACACCACGGCTGCCGCGGGCGCGCCGCCGATGACCGACGCGAACGAGCCGTCCACCGCCAGCACCGTCATGTTCGGGTTGAGCGCCTTGGAGAACACCACGAAAGCGCCGCCGTGGTACCGCGAGATCACGCAGAACACGATGGGGCCGCGGAAGTTCACGATCGCCCGTCCGATTTCCGCGCCGTACTCCAGTTGCAGACTACGCATGGATTCCGGCGAGCCGTCGAAGCCGGACAGGTTGGCCAGCACCACCAGCGGGCGGTTCCCGCTCGCCGCGTTGATCGCCCTCGCCGTCTTCTTCGACGAACGCGGGAACAGGGTGCCCGCGGTGTAGGTGTCCGGCCCGTCGGTGGGCGGGAAGCCGCGCCGGGGCACCGAGCGGGACTCGATGCCGATCAGGCACACCGGCCAGCCGCCCAGATGCACGTCCTGGACCACGGAGGTCTCCGCGTCGGCCATGCCCGCCCAGCGCTCCAGGACCGGGTGGTCGGCGTCGGCGACCGCGCGCATCAGCGTGCGGATGTCGAATGCCTTCTTGCGATCCGGGTTGGTCTCCCGCGAGAAGATGTCGCCCACCGTGGTGAAGTCGCTGTCCGGTATGGCATGCGGGAAGCCGGAGATGTCGCGGCCGAACGGGTCGGTGGTCGTCGCCCGCCGCGGTCCGGGCTCGCCGGGCGCGATGTAGGTGTGGTCGTAGTGCGCCATCAGCACGTTGCGGGCCGCGTGCAGGTCCGGCGCCCAGTACTGCGCCTGGCCGTTGGGGCCCATCACCCGGTCGTACCCGCCGATGCCGAAGTTGTCCTCGGCCGACACGCCACCGGAGAAGTCCAGCGACTGCTTGCCGGTCAGCACCATCGCCGAGTCCGGCGTCATCACCAGGATTCCCTTGGTGTGCATGAGCATTGTGGCCTCGGCGTTCCAGTACGGCTGGGCGCCGACGTTGATCCCGGCCACCACGACGTTGATCTCGCCGCCGTCCTGGGTGAACCGCACGATCCGCTTGAGCGCGGCCGCCACCCAGTCCATGTTCTCGGTGCCGGAGTCCATGGAGATCCGTGCGCCCGAAGACAGCGCGAACCATTCCAGCGGCAGGCGCATCCGATCGGCCAGGTCGAGCGCGGCGATCACCCGCGAGCACTCCGCCTCGGACAGCGCGCCGAGCGACTTGGTCGGGTCGCCGAGCAGCACGACCCGCGTGACGCCTTCGGGATAGCGCTCGGTCGGGGTGCTCACCACCCCCGCGACGATGGCCGCCTTGTTGTGCCCCTTCGGCCGCTCGACGGGGACGAGCACGCCGGTGTCGTCGAGGTCGTGTTCGACGAAGCCGCCACGGGGCCCGGCCAGCATGTCGATCAGTTCGTAGGGGTAGGTGGTGCCGCGTCGCCGCGCGCGCAGCACCTTCTGCCGGTAGTCGTCCAGCGGCTGGATCAATTCGGTGCTCGGCTCGCCCACGGACAGCTGAAGGCCGTTGTCGTAGGAAATCCGCACGGCGATGTCGTCCAGCTCGCCGGTCGCGCTGTCCCGGCGTCGTCCGAGGAACTGAACCTCCTCGATGCCGGCGCCGGCCGTCGTCGGCGCCACGCGCCGAGCCAGGCCGTTGAGGTCGTCCATGGTCAGCTCGCTCGGCGGCCACACGTAGATGAAGATCCGGTTGGTGTCGAACCGTTTCTTCGCCGGGCGCTGCGCCTGGACCTTGCGGATCGCGTCGAGGCACGCTTCCAGCGAGCCCTCGAGCGCGGGCAGCGCGATGATCCGGCCCTCGTTGTCCCGCAGTGGGGTCAGGTCGCGCACCTGGGCCATCGCGACGAGCCGCTCGTCGGACGGGTTGTTCGGCGCGACGCACTTGAAAAGGTGGACCTCCTCGTCCGCCGAAGGCAGCCGGGTGCGGTCGAAGTCACGCAGCCGATGCAACTGCAGGCGTTCCGCGATCAGCGGGTGCAGGCCGCGGATGAGCCGGTCCTCGCCGCTTTCCGGGTGGAACGTGAAGTGGTGGTGCATGACCGCGCCGGGCGGCCCGGCCACCGTCATGGTCACGCGCGCGGCCGGCGGCTTGGCGGCGTCGAGCACGCCTTGCAGCGCCTCGGCCATCGCGTCGACGTCCGGCTGGTCGTGCCAGGTCAGGTAGATGTCGGCGACGAAGCCCGGCGAGCCGGCCAGCTCCGCGACGACGCGCAGGGTTTCGGGCAGCTCGGCGAAGTCCGTCGCCGCGGCCACCAACCGGAACGCCCCGGCGCCACGGTCGTACTCGGCGGTGAAGAACGAGCGCCCGTCGACCTGGTGGCAGCGCGCGCCTGCACAGCGGTTGCCGTAGTAGCGGCGGCTGAGCACTTCCAGCATGGGACCATGGTCCCCGCCCGGCCGCCGCATCCGCTGGCCGAGCAGGCGGACCAGCGGTTCGGGCGAGCCGACCATCTTCGCGATGCGGTCGGCGCGGTCGGGCGTGCCGGGATGCCGGTCGAGGTAGCTCAGGTGGTTGCGGACGCCCGCGTACACCTCGGCGCGCTTGCGGCGCAGCATCGGCTGCGCGGCCCAGCGGAACACGACGCTGCGGGCGAGATCGCCGACCACCGGGAAACGGAGCTGGGTGGCCAGGATCAGGTGCTCCAGCATCTGGCCGACCACCTCGCGCAGGCCGTAGCCGGGCGGCGGCTCGGTGAGCCACCGCTGGAGCAGGGTCGTGGCGATCACGACGTCGGAGGAGGCTCGCAGCTGCGCGAGGAAGATCCGGAAGACCGCCTCTTCCAGGGCCGGCGTGCGCTCGAAGTCTTCGACGCCGTAATGGCCGAGCACGCGGGCCAGCCGGTTGGAGAAGGTCTCGGACAGCCCGGCCCGCTCGACATCGAGGCTTTGCAGGTAGGCGTGGAAATACTCGCGCGGGCTGTGTACGCGGGTGTCCGCCTTGTGCTCCTCGCCGACCGGTTTGTTACGGCTCAGCTCACACAGGTCGGCGAACACGCCCAGCAGCTCGACCTCCTCCTCGAGCGGGCGGTGCGCCAGCTCGGCCCGCGCGGCGAGGTAACCCGACAGCACCCGGCGCTCGTCGTGGGGGTCGACGTCGTAGCCGAGCAGGAGGCTGCGCAGGTCGGCGATGCCGCGGGCGACCCGCGCCTCGGCCGACAGGCTCGGCTCCGGCGGGAGTTCGAGATCGGCGCCGGAGGAGGCCGGGCCGGCGGTGGCCTCCCCGGCACCTTCGCCGAGTGGTTCCAGTCGCAGCAGCGGCGCCCCCGTCTCGACCTGGCTGCCCACCGAGACCAGGCATTCGCGGAGCCGTGCCGGGAAGGGCGCGCGCAGCACCGTCTCCATCTTCATGCTTTCCAGCACCAGCACGGGTGCGCCGGCCTCGACTTCCGCACCGGGTTCAGCCGGGGTCGCGACCACCAGCGCCGGGGCGGGGGAGCGCACCACGCCGCCCTCGTCGCGGCTCACCCGGTGGGTCACCCCGTCCACCTCGACCAGGTGGATCGGCCCGTGGGTCGCGGTGACCAGCCGGAACCGGTTGCCGTTCACGGCGATCCGGCCGGTGTGGTCGTCGAACCGCTCGATCTCGGCGTCCACGGTCGGGGCGTCGCCGATGCCCACCCGGAACCGGCGCGGCCCGACCTGCGCGACCGTCACGCGGTGACCGGCACCCCGCAGCTTGAGGTCGATGGTGCGGGCCCCGTCGTGCTGGACCTGCGGCCGCCCGCCGTGCGCGGTGGACAGCAGGTGCTGGCGTTCGACGAGTTCCTCGTCCTGGTACGCCTCGATCGCGGCGGCGGCGAGCGCGATGCCGGAGTTCTTGCTGGCCACCAGACGGCCGTCGGCGCGCACCCGGTCGATCCAGCCGGTGTCGGCGCTGGCGTCGATCACCTCGGGCTGGTCGAGCAGGTCGAGCACGAAGCTCTTGTTGGTGGCGCCACCCTCGATGATCACAGTCGTCTCGGCGATTGCTCGGCGCAGGCGGCCCAGTGCCTCGTCGCGGGTGCGGCCGTAGGCGATGATCTTGGCGATCATCGAGTCGAAGTCGGCCGGAATCGTGTCGCCTTCGCCGACCCCGGTGTCCACCCGGATGCCCGGGCCGCTGGGCAGGTCGAGCCGGACGATCCGGCCGGGCGCCGGCGCGAAGTCGCGATCGGGGTCCTCGGCGTTGAGCCGCGCCTCGATCGCGTGGCCGGCTTCGGCCGGCGCGGCGCCGCTCAACCGGCCGCCGGATGCCACCTGAAGTTGCGCCTTGACCAGGTCGAAGTCCGTGGTCGCCTCGGTGATCGGGTGCTCGACCTGCAGGCGCGTGTTGACCTCCAGGAAGGCGAACATCCGCTCGCCGGGGTGGTAGAGGAACTCGACGGTGCCCGCGCCTCGGTAGCCCACGGCCAGCGCGAGACGTTCCGCCGCGGCCTTGAGCTCGGCCGCCTGCTCGGCGGCCAGGACCGGGGAGGAGGACTCCTCGATGATCTTCTGGTTGCGGCGCTGCACCGAGCAGTCGCGCACGCCCAGCGCCCAGGCGGTGCCCTGCCCGTCGGCGATCACCTGCACCTCGACGTGCCGGGCCCCCGTGACCAGGCGTTCCAGGAACACGACGCCGCTGCCGAAGGCACGTTCGGCTTCGAGGCTGGTCCGCTCGTAGGCGTCGGTGAGCTCGGAGGCGTCGCGGACCACGCGGATGCCGCGCCCGCCGCCACCCGCGGTGGCCTTGAGCATGAGCGGGTAGCCGATCCGCTCGGCGGCGGCCAGCGCCGCGTCGAGGCTCTCGACGGGACCACGGCTCCACGGCGCCACCGGCACGCCGACCTCCTCGGCGATCAGCTTCGCGCCGATCTTGTCGCCGAGCTTGCGCATGGCCTCGGCGCTGGGACCGATGAAGGTGACTCCGATCTTCTCGCAGAGTTCGGCGAAGGCCGGGTCTTCGGCGACGAATCCCCAGCCCACCCAGGCCGCGTCCGCCCCGGTCTCCAGCAGCGCGCGTTCCAGGACGGCGTGGTCCAGGTACGGGCGGGCGGAGGCGGGCCCCAAGCAGTAGCCGTGGTCGGCTTCCCGGACGAAGGTCGCCGTTCGCTCGGCCTCCGTGTAGAGCGCGATGGTCTCGACAGGCGAAGCCCCGGTCTCGGCGTTGAGCTCGCGGACGGCGTGGATCAGCCGCATGGCGGCCTCTCCGCGGTTGACTATGGCGATGCGGCTGAACACCGACTAAGCCTCCAAACAACAACGGACACAGCAGGGCATGGCGCCCCTCGACGTAGGGGCGCCAACTCCTAACCTTGTCCACTACTGCCCGGTACGGAAACGGCGGGACTCGCCACCTGCCGCGGCCGAAAATTGTGGGGTCTCGCTAACCGGCGATTTGTCGACACGGCTCGCGGTCACTCTGGACGGGGTCCCGCGCCCCCGGTCTCGACCTTCGTTCTCACCGCGGCCTCGCGACGGATGTGGTCAGGGCGGTTTGCCGGTCCACGACGGTTCTGCTCACCAACCGTCCGTTGTGGACGACGATGCGGGCGTCGCCGGGACCGGCCAGCGCGTCGGTGAGCGAATCCGCCCGCACCGCTACGAAGTTCGCGCACGCGCCGACGGCAGGCCCGCCCTGCGGCAGGCCCAGCGCGGTCCGTCCGCCGTCGGTGACCGTGGCCAGCGCCGACGCCGCGTCCAGGTGCCCGGCGGTGATCAGCAGGGACGCCGTCTCGAACGGGTCCGCGCGGCCCATCGGGTTGAACGGGTCGCGCAGGTTGTCGCCGCCGGCCGCCACGTCGACCCCGGCGTCCAGCAGAGCCCGCAACGCGGGAAGGCCGCGGGGCCGGAACCGGGCGTGCTCGCGGCCCTGCAGGTAGAGGTTGGTGATCGGCAGGCTCACGATGCCGATTCCGGCCGCCCGAACCTCGGCGATGACATCGGCGAGCTGTTCGGGTTCGAGCGAGCCCAGGCTGACGCAGTGGCTCGCGATCACCCGTTGCCGCAGGCCGCGGGCGCGAACCTGGCGGCACAGCTCCCGGATGGACAGCACATCGGTGCCGAGTTGCTCGTCGGTGTGCAGGTCGACCGGGAGGCCGAAGCGTTCGGCGAGATCGAGCAGGCAGGTCGTCTCCGCGACCGGATCCGCGCACAGGTGCGGGCATCCGCCGAGCACGTCCACCCCGAGCGCGATCGCGCCGGCGATGAGTGGTTCCGGGGTGCCTTCGGGGATGAGCACCGCGACCTGCACGTCCATCAGCTCGCGGACCTCGTCCCGGAGCCGGGTCATCGCTTCGATGCCGCGCAACGGCTCCGGGCCGGGCAGGATGTCGGCGTGCGTGCGGACCGTCGTGCAGCCGTTGGCCAGGTAAGCGCTGAGGGCGCGCCGGGCCCGGCGGTAGACGTCCTCGCCGGTCACCGTCTCCGCGTAGGCACACCAGCTCGCGATGGCGGCACGCAGGTCGCCGTAGGTCTGCTCGCACCCTCGCCAGCTGAACGCCTTGTCCAGGTGGGCGTGCGGCTCGGTGGTGGCGCTGAGCAGCAGCCACCCGGGCAGCGAAAGGTCTCCGTCCCCACCCGCCTCCCCGGCCGCGCCCGCGGGATCCACGCCCGCGCTCGCCGGGCCCACAGGTGCGGTAGCAGGGCCCACAGGTGCGTCGGTCGGGTCCACGGATGCGGTAGCCGGGTCCACGGCTGTCACGATGCCGTTCTCCACCGTGACGTCCGCGACCGTGCCATCCACAAGGGACACTCCGGTGATCCGGTGTACCGGTTGCCCGACCCGTGTCATGTCAAGGCACGTTACGCCCGGCGTGTCCCCGTTTCCGTCACGCGTGTCCCCGCCCCAGGACGCCGTGTCCCCGCTTCAGGCGCCGGAGTTCCCGCTTTAGGCGCCCGAGTTCCCGCTTCAGGCGCCTGAGTTCGCGGTTCAAGACGCGTGTGTCCCCGCTTCAGGCGTATGAGTTCCCGGTTCGGGTGCCCGAGTTCCCCGTTCGGAGCGGTGAGTTCCGGCTTTGGCGCGTCCCAGCGTCGTCCCCGCCGGGTGATACCGACGAAAGGTGTGTAACTCGGGCGCCGGAACTCAGAACTCGGGTGCCTGAGCCCGGAACTCGGCTGCTGGAACCCGGAACTCGGGTGCCTGGGCCGGGGACACAGCTGCTGGAACCCGGAACTCGCGTGCCTGAGCCCGGAACTCGCGTGCCTGAGCCCGGAACTCGGGTGCCTGAGCCCGGAACTCGGGGGCTGGAGGCGGGGACACGGGTTGGAAAGCGCTTACTGGATCGGCGGTTCGGCGCGGCTGGTGAGGGCAGTGAGCGCCGGTCGAGGACGTGAGGGCAGGGAGGGCCGGTCGAGCACGTCAGGGCGGGGGAGCGGGGGGAGCGGGTCAGGGCAGGGAGAGTCGGTCGAGCACGAAAGCCCGCAGCCCGTCCAGGTCCGTGTCGACGGCGACGTGGACGGTGCCTGCCGGTACTGGTCCTTCGGCTTCGTCGCGCGCCAGGCCGGGCCGGCGGTCCACCAGCGTCGCGCCGCGTCCGGGCCCCGAGGTGCAGTCGATCTCGATCGGGAACGGCTCCGTGCGCAGGATGCCGGGCCGGATCGCCTCCGCGACGGCGACCGCGTCGTGCATGGCCATCCCATCGAAGCCCAGCACTTTCCGATAGGAGGCGACGTAGTCCGGGGTCAGCGCGGTAAGGGCGGAGCCGACCGCGCCGGCCGCGGCGAGCTTGGCCAGCCACGCGGAATCCACCGCGCAGCGCAGCGTCAGGTCCAGCGGCACCAGGACGCACGGCACGTCCTCCTCGACCAGCACGCGCCGGGCGGCCTCGGGGTCGCTCCAGATGTTGAATTCGGCCACCGGCGTGCTGTTCCCGCCGTTCAGCCCGCCGCCCATGATCACGATCCGGTCGATGTGTTCGCGGGCGCCGGGGTGCGTGGCGAGCAGCAGCGCGATGTTGGTCAACGGTCCGATCGCGGCGATGGTGACCGGCTCGTCCGCGGTCTCGAGCAGCTCGGCCAGCAGGTTCACCGCGCCTGACCGGTGCGCTTCCCGCGTGGGCTCCGGCAGCATCGACGAGCGTCCGGAGAGTCCGTCCGCGCCGTGGATCCGCGTGGCGCGGCTTCGCTGCGGGTGCACCAGCGGACGGTCGGCACCCGCGCCGACGGGCACGTCGGAACGCCCGCACAGGGCGAGCAGGCGCAGCGCGTTGCGGGTCGTGTCCGGCAGCGACACGTTGCCGAAAACCGTTGTCACGCCGAGGAGCTCCACGTCCTCGCTCAGTGCCGCCAGCGCGATCGCGAACGCGTCGTCCACACCCGGGTCGGTGTCGATGATCAGCTTCTGGCCCACCGGACAGCATCTCCCTCCGACCGCGGTCACCTCGGACCGCACCACGTTCAAACCGCACTCTAACCTCGAGCCATGACATCGATGTGGGGCGCGCCCGTGTTTTCCCGGGCGCGGGGCTGGTGGCGGGCGCGTCGCGATCCCCGTCAGGCGCGGTTTCTGACCATCGACTCACTGCGCTGGGTGCTGCGTAACCACGCGTACACCCCGTGGTACCTCGTGCGGTACTGGCGGCTGTTGAAGTTCCGGCTGGCCAACCCGCACATCATCCTGCGCGGCATGGTCTTCCTCGGCAAGAACGTGGAGATCCACAGCCGGCCGGGGTATGGCCGGATGGAGATCGGGCGATGGGTGCACATCGGTGACGGCAACGCCATCCGTTGTCACGAGGGGTCGCTGCGGATCGGCGACAAGGCGGTGTTCGGCCGCCAGAACGTGGTCAACTGTTATCTCGACATAGAGTTCGGCAAGGCGGCCCTGGTCGCCGACTGGGTCTACATCTGCGACTTCGACCACGTCACCACCGACATCACGCAGCCCATCAAGGACCAGGGGATCGTCAAGTCGCCGGTGCGGATCGGGCCGGACACCTGGATCGGTACGAAGGTGTCGGTGCTGCGCGGCACCCGCATCGGCCGGGGCTGCGTGCTCGGCGCGCACGCGGTGGTGCGCGGTGACATTCCCGACTACTCGATCGCCGTGGGCTCCCCGGCCCGCGTCGTCCGTGACCGGCGCGCCGACTACGAGGCGGACGCCGAACGACGCGAGGCGGTCCGGGACATGGCCCGCAAGGCGGACAAGGCGCTGCAGAAGCTGCTCGAGGACTCCTGAGCCGGCGGCGAAGCGGTCAGGCACCCGAGAGGGGGCGCGGCCCGCTCGACTCGCGCACGACGAGTTCGGGCTTGATCAGCCGCCGGACCGGCGGGCTCACTTCTCCGGCGACCCGCTGCAGCACGAGCGCGACGGCAAGCTCGCCGATCAGCCGGGTCGGCAGCCGGATCGAGGAGAGTGAGGGACGCATCCACGCGGAATACGGGTGGTCCCCGTAACCCACCACGCGTACGTCCTCGGGAACGCGGATGTCCCGCTCGGCCAGAGCCCGGACGACGCCGAGCGCGAAGTAGTCGTCCCCGACCGTGACGGCGTCGAACGCGATGCCCGTCTCCAGGAACTCGAGGCAGGCACGGTAGGCCTCCTCCGGGCGCCAGTCGGACTCTCCGGTCTCGAACCGCCGTGTCGGCACCGGGACCGTGCGGGATTTCGTGCCCTCGACCTCGCCGAGGGCACGAACGAATCCGCGTTGCCGGTTGGCGATGGTGCTGATCGCCAGGTCTTCCTCGAAGCTGACGAAGGACCGGGCGCCGCGGCTGAGCAGGTGCCGGACCGCGGCGTATTCACCGGCCTCGCTGTCCACTCCGACGAAGTCACCGCCGAGGTGGTCGATCTCGCGTGAGACGGCGACGACGGGAATGCCTTCGGCGCGCACGCTCGCCCACGGCTCACGCTCTCCCTGCACGGGGATGACGACGGCGCCGGCGAGGCCGCTGTCGACGATCTGGGCCGCGATGTCCGACTCCTGGCTCTCGCTCTCCTCCGTGCTGAAGAGATCGAGCGAGTAGCCGGCCGCCCGAGCGCCGGCCTCGATCGCCCCGATCAGCTCGGAGGCGAACATGTGGGTGGAGGAAGGAATCGTCAGCCCGATCGTCCGTGACCTCGTGCGGCTTTCCGCGGCGGGGGCCGGGACGGGCCGGGACGCGCCGGCCGTGACATACCCGATCCGCACGGCCTCCTCGAGGACGAGCTCGCGAGTGCGGGTACTCACGCCGTCCTTTCCCCGCAAGGCCCGGGAGACTGTGTTGACCGACAGGCCGAGGTTCTCGGCGAGGTCACTCAGGGTGCTTCGTCGCATCGTGATCCATCGTGCTCGCCTCGGACTCCTTCCAAGATCCCATCACTCTATCCACCACCCGCCGGAGAAGATTTAGCCGTGCTGTGGGCGGCCGGGTCCCGCTACCCGCACCGCCACACAAGCCATTTCAAGACAGTCTCACTCCTTGAGTGCGAGGTAGACCCGCGTGAGTGGAGCGGTCGAGCCGCCGGAGCGCTGCACCACCAGTCGTAGCCAGTGGCCGAAGTCGCGGACTCCAACGGTGATCACCCCGCTCGCCTCTGCCTTGACGGCGGGCGACTCGTGATCGACCCAGGCGAGGCCATCGGCGGAAACCTGGGTGGTCAGCGTGACAGTCGCGTCGTCGCACGGTTCGAGGAACTGGACGAACCAGCGGGCCTCGCCGGCCCAGGCGACCTCGAAGGGTTCGGTCGCGAACTCGTCCTCCAGGCGGATGCCACGTTCGAGGACGGCGGTCTGGGATTCACGCATGCCGGTCACCAATCTGCCGAGATCACAACGGAGTCGAGGTAGAGGAAGTTGCGTCGCCCGCTGAGCGTGCGCACGGAGAAGTAGAAGTTGAGCAGGTTCTCCAGCGAGCCGTACCGCTCCTCATACGGCGGCACCGGCACGTGCGACCAGTCCATCGTCTGGTCGTTGAGCTGGAGTTCGACGTTGCGGCGGGCGTCGGTGTCGATCACCCAGCGCAGGTAGTGCCAGTTGACCTTCGTCGGCACCTCGTTCATGCACAGCTCTTGCGGTTCGCCGTAGACCCGCCAGTCTTCCGGGTTCGGGGCGGTGAAGTCGGCGGCGTAGGGGTAGTCGACCTTGCCTTCGTAGTGCTCCCGCGGGGTCGGTTCCGGCACGACCGGGTACATCCACTGACGCAGCATCCGGCCCTCGGCGTCGGCGTTCTGGTACCGCGCCACCGTGTGGTAGCGCAGGCCGCCGTCGCCGCAGAGGTCGGTCGCGACCGTGAAGGCGCCGAACTCGGCTTCGGACGGGTGTTTGTTGCCGTCCCAGGTCATGTCGCCGAACTCGTTGGCGGCATCGGGGCCGACCGTGGCCTCGGCCTTGTAGGCGAGGTACGCCTCGATCTGCAGCAGGCCGCGGCCGCTCATGGTCAGCCGGCGGATCGCTGTCGCGGTGTGACCGGGGTAGGGGCGGGTCGCGAGCTTGAGCGCGTAGGTGCCCGACATCGCGCCATGGGTGCCGACGTCGAAGAAGTCGCAAGAGGACAGTTGCGGCGGGCGGAAGTCCCGGAAGTGGCGGTCGAGGGACTCGTAGTCGCCCCGCCCGTTGTAGTTCCCGCCGAGTTCCACCCAGCCGTGCAGGCCGGAGTTGAAGTCGTCGTGGGCGAGGATCCGGCGCAGCGGGTTGAACCGGGACAGTGCGGGGTCGGTGCTTCGCAGGGCGTCGCGCAGTTGATCCCCGAGATCGCGATCTGAGCGGGATGGTGAGAGCGTCATGCTCTTAACGTTACAAATAACGTGAAGGAAGTACAAGAAGCTTGATTTTTGACAAGTAGCCTCGTTATGGTCGCGGTCGTTCATCGACGGAAGGTTCAGCAATGACGCGAACTCGCGGGCTCACCCGGCCCACCCTCGCTTCCACCGTCGGCACCGCGCTCGAGTGGTACGACTTCTCTCTCTATGGCACCGCGTCAGCGCTCGTCCTGTCGAAGGTGTTCTTCCCCAGTGGCAACGACACAGTCGCGACCCTCGCCTCATTGGCGACCTTCGCGGTCGGGTTCTTCGCCCGCCCGGTCGGCGGTGTCATCATCGGCCTGTTGGGCGATCGCTTCGGACGTCGCCAGATGTTGTTCGTGACGCTGCTGCTCATGGCGGCGTCGTCGGTCCTCATCGGCTGCCTGCCGACGTACAACCAGGTCGGCGTCCTCGCCCCGGTGCTGCTCGTGGTGCTTCGGGTGTTCCAGGGCCTCGGCGCGGGTGGCGAGTACGCCGGCGCCATGCTTCTGTCGGCCGAACACGCCCACAAACGCTTCCGCGGCCTCAACGCCTCGATCCCCAGCGTGGGCAACGCCGTCGGGTCGGTCATCGCAACCGCGATCTTCTTCCTCTTCCAGGGCCTGCTCTCCGAGAGCGCGTTCCTCTCCTGGGGCTGGCGGGTGCCGTTCCTGCTGAGCGTCGTCCTGGCCGCGGCCGGCTTCATCATCCGGCGTAAGGTCGAGGACAGCCCGGAGTTCTCGGAGGCGGTCCGGGAGCGGGGCGTGGTCCGCGGCCGGTTCACCGAGATGCTCCGGCTCAGCGGGCGACGGGTTCCGCTCGCGATGCTCATGAGCATCGCGCCCAACGTGCTCAGCTACCTGCCCTCGGTCTACGCGCTCACCTACCTGTCGAAGACCGTCGGTGCGCCGGCGTGGATCGGGCTCGTCGGCATCATCATCGCCAACCTGTGCAAACTCGTGACCATCCCGACCGCGGGCTGGCTCACCGACCGCATCGGCGGCCGGCGCGTGATGATCATCGGCTCCGTCGCCGGCACGATCCTCGTCTACCCGTTCTTCTGGATGCTCGACACCGGTACGCCGGTCGTGGTCTGGGCCGGCCTCGTGATGATCTTCACCCTCTGCTGTGACATGACGCTCGCGTCCCAGGCGGGCATGCTGTCGGGGTTGTTCGACGTCCGGGTCCGCTACACCGCGGTCACGTTCAGCCGCGAGATCACCGGCGCTGTGGTCGGTGGCACGATCCCGTTCGTTGCCGCCGCGCTCACCGACGCCGGCGCGGGCCAGCCCTGGCTTGTCTGTGTCTACAGTGGAGTTCTCTGCCTGATTTGCGCCGTCGGTACCTTCTTCCTGCCCGAAGTACGGCGACAGGCCGACACCCGGCCCGCGGCCGCCACTGCCTGAGCCGGCCCTGTGAGCCTGGTGACATTCTGGCCGCGACCGGGTCGTGGCCAGGATGCTTGAGCCATGGCCGACGAGGGCACGAAGGAACGGATCGCCCGGGTTTACCGCCGGTTCGCCCGGTACGAGGCCCGGGGAAGATCACCGGTGTACGTGGAGATCGCCGCGAAAGTGGCGGAAGACCCACGGATGATCGAGTTCCTGGCCGAGTTGCCGCCATCGAAGCGGCAGCCGAACTTGTTCTTCGGAGCGGTGCAGTACCTCGACGGCCCGATCGGGGGCTGGCCGCGCTTCGCGGCCGTGTTCGCCGAGCGGGCCGCGGAAATCCGCGACGTGATGAGGCGGCGCAGCACGCAGACCAACGAACCTGCGCGCTGCGCCGCCTTCCTCCCGGTGCTGGCCGCGCTACCGCAACCTGTTGCGTTGATCGAGGTCGGCGCCTCGGCGGGACTGTGCCTTCTGCCCGAGAAATACGGCTACGACTACGGCTCCCACGTGATCCCCGGGAACCCGACGTTTTCCTGCCAGGCCAACGCGGCCACCCCATGCCCGGACCGGTTACCCGAGGTCGTCTGGCGCGCCGGGCTCGACCTCAATCCGCTCGACGTGTCCGATCCGGACGACTGCGCCTGGCTCGAAGCGCTGATCTGGCCCGGCGAGGGGGACCGCCGCCCGCGGCTGCGAGCCGCCCTGGAAATCGCCCGCGCGGACCCGCCACGCGTGGTCCAGGGTGATCTTCGCACCGACCTGCCGGCGCTGGCCGCGCAGGCGCCGCCGGAGGCCACGCTCGTCGTCTACCACACGGCCGTGCTGATGTACCTCCGGTCCCGGTCGCGGTCGGGGTCGAAGTGCGGGAGATCGGTCAGGCCGTCGTAGCCGTCGACCACGACGGACGCCCTCCGGCGCGACCGCCGCGACCGTGCGCAGCACTGCCGCGTTCGTCGAGCCGGACCGCGTGCTGCCGCACACGGTGAGCAGCTGGAATTTCGTTGCCACGCCGCCAGCCTAGAACCCGCCCCGCCCGCGCGTGTCCCACCTTCCCGTCGTGCGTGTCCCCCGTTCCCGTCGTGCGTGTCCCCCGTTCCCGTAGCGCGTGTCCCACGTTCCTGTCGTGCGTGTCCCACGTTCCTGTCGTGCGTGTCCCCCGTTCCCGTAGCGCGTGTCCCACGTTCCTGTCGTGCGTGTCCCACGTTCCCGTAGCGCGAGTTCCACGTTCCTGTCGTGCGTGTCCCACGTTCCCGTAGCGCGAGTTCCACGTTCGGGTTGCGCGAGTTCCGCGTTCTGTCGTGCGCGTCCCACGTTCGGGTCGACCGGAGTGTGGGACTCGCGTTACGGGAGTGTGGGACTCGCGCTACCGGAACGGGGGACTCGCGTTGCGCGACGCTGCCGGTTCAGTTCTTCGGCACGGCGGGATAGGGCACGAAGGTGCTGGTGTTCTCGTCGACCGTGAGCTGCTTGCCGATCGTGGGGAACGCCCGCTGCGGGCAGGCCGGGCGTTCGCACACCTTGCAGCCCATGCCGATCGGCGTGGCCGCCTCCCGGTCGTCGAGGTCGAGCCCGGTCGAGTAGACGAGCCGGTGCGCGTGCCGCAGTTCGCAACCCAGCCCCACGCTGAACATCTTGCCCGGGCTGCCGTAGCCGCCGATGTTGCGCGCGACGGTCCGGGCGACCCAGAAGTAGCTCTTGCCGTCGGGCAGGGTGGCGATCTGCGTGACCACCTTGCCGGGTGAGGTGAACGCCTCGTAGATGTTCCACAGTGGACACGCGCCGCCGACGCGGGAGAAGTGGAACCCGGCCGCCGACTGCCGTTTCGACATGTTCCCGGCCCGGTCGACCCGGACGAAGGAGAACGGCACACCGCGCATCTTGGGCCGTTGCAACGTGGACAGCCGGTGGCAGACGGTCTCGAAGCCGACCCCGAAGTGGTCGCACAGTCGCTCGATGTCGTACCGGTAGCGCTCCGCGGTGGACAGGAACGGGCCGTAGGGCAGGATCAGCGCGCCCGCGAAGTAGTTGGCCAGCCCGACCCGGCCCAGCGACCGCGCCGCCGGTCCGGAGAACGCCCACGAGTCGGCGAGTTCGTCGATCAGATCGTCATATTCGAGCAGCGCGATCTGTGAGGCCATGCGGAACGCGCGCTGCCCGATCCGCAGGCTCGGCCCGAGCCGCAGCACGCGGGCCGCGGGCTCGTAGCGGTGCTTCTCGCCGGTTCTCTCGTCGATGCCTTCGGTGGTGATCTGCACGCCGTAGTGGTCGGTCAGCCGGTCGTGCAGGACCCGGTGCACGTCGCCGCGGCGCAGGCCCATCTCCTCGGCCATCCGCTCGGCACGCTCGTCGAGTTCGCCGACATAGTTTTCGCGCGCGTAGAAGAAGTCGCGGACCTCTTCGTGCGGCAGCGGTGCGGCGGCGCTGCCGTGCAGGCCCATGCCGTTCTCGGTGACCAGCGCCGCGGTCGTCTCCACCGCGTTGCGGTAGTTGCGGTGCAGCCGGACCAGCGCCTGCGCGATCGAGGGCAGATTGGTGGCCAGGTCGGTCAGGTCGCTCTTGGTCACCGTGACGCCGATCGCCTCGTCCATCAGGACCTCGCGGACGTCGGCGACCAGGCGAGAGGTGTCGTTGCTGGCGAAGAACTCGGTGTCCACGCCGAAGGCCTCGGTGATCCGGAGCAGGACGGGCACGGTCAGCGGCCGCGAGTTGCGCTCGATCTGGTTGAGGTAGCTGGGCGAGATCTCGAGCAGGCGCGCCAGGTCGGCCTGGCTCATCGCCCGGCTCTCGCGCAGGTGCCGGAGCTTGGCACCGGCAAAAGTCTTCTCCACGGGGGCTCCCTCCGCAGTTTTTCCGGACCTTACCGATCAAGAAAACGGTTAAGTGACAGCCTTGCGAACCTGCTCTTCGCAACTTTTACAAACATCCTAGGGAAAATTCGCAGAAATTGGCAAATTGGCGACGTAGCGGCGCTCTTGCAGCGCATGTCATGGTCAAAGGCGAGAGGTCGGGTTCATCGCAACATTCGCAAAGGTGGGAAAAGTCTGATGACTGAGGAGTTCGGGCGGGCCGCCGCGGAACTGGCCAAGCAGTGGGCGAACGACCCCCGGTGGCGGGGCGTCAAGCGTTCCTACAGCGCGGCCGATGTGATCAAGCTGCGCGGCAGCGTCGTCGAGGAGCACACCCTCGCCCGTCGAGGCGCGGAACGGCTGTGGCGGCTGCTGCAGACCGAGGACTACGTCCACTCGCTCGGCGCGCTCACCGGCAACCAGGCCGTGCAGCAGGTTCGCGCCGGCCTCAAGGCGATCTACCTGTCCGGCTGGCAGGTGGCCGCGGACGCGAACCTGGCCGGGCAGACCTACCCGGATCAGAGCCTGTATCCCGCCAACTCGGTGCCGGCGGTGGTCCGCCGCATCAACAACGCGCTGGGCCGCGCCGACCAGATCGCCTGGGCGGAGGGTGTCACCGACATCGACTGGTACGCCCCGATCGTGGCCGACGCCGAGGCCGGCTTCGGCGGCCCGCTCAACGCGTTCGAGCTGATGAAGGCGATGATCGCGGCGGGCGCCGCGGGCGTGCACTGGGAAGACCAGCTCGCCTCGGAGAAGAAGTGCGGCCACCTCGGCGGCAAGGTGCTGATCCCGACCAAGCAACACGAACGCACGCTCAACGCCGCCCGCCTGGCCGCGGACGTGCTGGGCGTGCCGTCGCTGATCGTCGCCCGCACCGACGCGCAGGCCGCCACCCTGCTGACCAGCGACGTGGACGAGCGCGATCGGAAGTACCTCACCGGCGGACGCACCGCCGAGGGCTTCTACGAGGTGCGAAACGGCCTCGAGCCGTGCATCGACCGGGGCCTGGCCTACGCCGAGTACGCGGACCTGCTGTGGATGGAGACCTCCGAGCCCGACCTCGAGGTCGCGCGCACCTTCGCCGAGGCGATCAAGGCGAAGTACCCGGACCAGATGCTGGCCTACAACTGTTCGCCGTCGTTCAACTGGCGCAAGCACCTGGACGACGCGACCATTGCGAAGTTCCAGCGCGAGCTCGGCCACATGGGCTACAAGTTCCAGTTCATCACCCTGGCCGGTTTCCACGCGCTGAACTACTCGATGTTCGACCTGGCCAAGGGCTACGCCACCGACGGCATGACCGCCTACGTGGACCTGCAGCAGCGCGAGTTCGCCGCGGAGGAGCGCGGCTACACCGCGACCAAGCACCAGCGCGAGGTCGGCACCGGCTGGTTCGACCTCGTCTCGACCACGCTGAACCCGGACAGCTCGACCACCGCACTGACCGGCTCCACCGAAGAGGCCCAGTTCCACTGACCTCGCGGGTGCCTCCGGCCGGTGCCGGCCGGAGGCACCTCACGTTTTGAACAAGACGGAAGGCTCGCCATGTCGCATTCGTTCACGTCGCCCATCCGCGTCGCCGGCCCGTCCGGGGAGCGGTTCGACGAGATCCTCACGCCCGCCGCGCTGGAGTTCATTGCCCGGCTGGACAACGAGTTCGCCGGCCGGCGGCGTGAACTCCTCGACGCCCGCCGGGTGCGCCGCGAGAAGCTGGCGTCGGGCAAGGAAACCCTCGACTTCCTGCCGCACACGCGGTGGGTCCGCAGCGACCCGTCGTGGCAGATCGCCCCGCCCGCGCCGGGACTGGAGGACCGGCGGGTGGAGATCACCGCGCCGCCCGAGCGGGCGACGGCGGTCGACGCGCTCAATTCCGGTGCGCGGGTGTGGCTCGCGGACTTCGAGGACTCGACCGCGCCGACCTGGCGCAACGTGATCAACGGCCAGCTCACCCTGTTCGACGCGATCCGCCGCGACATCGACTTCACCGCCGAGTCGGGCAAACACTACGAGTTGGGTGATCGTCCGGCCACCATCGCCGTCTGCCCGCGCGGCTGGCACATGGTGGAAAAGCACCTCCGCATCGATGGGCGCCCGGTCTCGGCGAGCCTGGTGGACTTCGGTCTGTACCTGTTCCACAACGCGCGCCGTCTGATCGCCCGGGGCAGCGGGCCGTACTTCTACCTGCCGAAGCTGGAAAGCCACAGCGAAGCTCGCCTGTGGAACGACGTTTTCCTGTTGGCGCAGGAGGAACTCGGCATCCCGCGCGGCACCATCCGGGCCACCGTGCTGATCGAGACGATCACCGCGGCCTTCGAGATGGAGGAGATCCTCTACGAACTGCGAGAGCATGCGTCGGGGCTGAACGCGGGCCGCTGGGACTACATCTTCAGCATCATCAAGACCCTGGGCTCGCTCGGTGCGAACTTCGTGCTGCCCGACCGGGCGCAGGTGTCCATGACGGTGCCGTTCATGCGTGCCTACACCGAACTGCTGGTCAGCACCTGCCACAAACGGGGCGCGCATGCGATCGGCGGCATGACCCCGTTCATTCCCGGCGAGGACGCGGACCGGGCACGGGAGGCGATCACGAAGGTCCGCCAGGACGCCGAACGCGAGGCCGCGGACGGGTTCGACGGTTCCTGGGTCGCGCATCCCGCGCTGGTCGGCATGTGCGAAAGGGTCTTCGACAAGGTGCTCGGCGGGTGGCCGAACCAGTTCGGGCAGCTGCGCGAGGACGTCGAGGTCGCCGCCGAAGACCTGCTGAACGTGGCGAGCGCGGGTGGCGAGATCACCGTGAAAGGCTTGCGTGACAACATAAACGTGGCGTTGCGCTATATCGACTCTTGGTTGCGCGGTACCGGCACGGTGACCATCTTCGACCTCGTCGAGGACGCGGCGACCGCGGAGATCTCCCGCTGCCAGGTGTGGCAGTGGATCCGCAACGGCACCAAGCTCGCGGACGGCACGGCGATCACCCCTGAGCTGGTTCGCGACTTCCTCGACCAGGAGCTCGACGCCATCCGCGCCGATGCGGGCGAGGGCCACCGGCTGGACGACGCGCGGGAGATCTTCGAGGAGACCGCGCTCGGCGAGAAGCTGCCGAGCTTCCTCACGACCGGCGCCTATGCCCGCTACCTCACCACCAACTAGCTAGAGGCTGTCTCGAATTGGTTTGCGTGGCGGTGCGGGGTGCCGGTTGCCATGCCTCACCGCAAGCGGCTCCGCCGCTTTGAAAGCACAAGCTGGACACGGGCTCAGGGCTCGAAGGCGTTGCCCGTGGGGATCTTCGGGCGGCTGTGTTCGAACTCCGGGTTCGGGCGGGCCCGCCGGTAGACGCCGGCGGTCGCGGTGGCGATGCGGGTCCAGTCGAAGTCGGCGGCGAGACGAGCCCGCGCGGTGCGGGCACGAAGTGCGGCGGCCGGACGGTCACGCAGGACGGTGTCCACCGCGGCGGTGAGGGCCTCGACATCACCAGGCGCGAAGGCGAGCCCGGTGACGCCGTCGATGACGACCTCGCCCAGCCCGCCCGCCGTGGAGGCCACCAGCGGAGCCTCCGCCGCGGCCGCCTCCAGCGCGACGATGCCGAAAGGTTCGTAGCGACTGGGCAGGACGACGGCGTCCGCGGCGGCCAGGACGGCGCGCAACTCGCGGTCGGGCAGGTGCCCGGCGAAGGAGATCGCGTCGCTGATGCTCAGCTTCCGGGCCTGCTCGACCAGTTCGTCGCGGTGGCGGCCCTGACCGGCGACGACCAGCCGGGTCCCCGGGTGGGCGCGCCGGATGGCGGGCAGCGCGGCGAGCAGGTCCTGCACGCCCTTTTCCCATTCCAGACGGCCGAAATAGAGCAGCAGCGGCTCGCCGTGCGGGGCGTAGAGCGACCGGGCGTGGTCGATTTCGCCGGCCGGCACCTGCCAGCCGCGTTGCTCGATGCCGTTGTGGATGACGGTGATGCTTTCGCCCGCGACGTCGAACAGGTGCGCCACCTCCGTGCGCATCGCCTCCGAGCACGTGATCAGTTCATCGGATCGGTTGGCCAGCCACCACTCCACGGAGTGGATCTGCTGGTTCAGCGGATGCGAGAGCCAGCCCGAGTGGCGCCCGGCTTCGGTGGCGTGAATAGTCCCGACCAGGGGAGTCCCGGCCGTTTCGGCCAAGGCGATGGAGGGATGTGTGACCAGCCAGTCGTGCGCGTGCACCACCTCGGGCCGCCAGGTGCGCAACAGGCGCAGCCCGGCCCGGATCATGGCGTGGCCCATGGCCAGGGTCCACGCCACGAGGTCCCGCTCGAAGGTGACGTGCATCGGGTCCTCGGCGACCCGGATGATCCGGACGCCGTCGACCACGCGGTCGCTGCTGGGATGGGTGCCGGCGTCGGTGCCCGCCGCGTGCCGGCACAGCACGACCACCTCATGCCCGGCCGCGGCCAGATGACGGGCCAGGGCGTGCACATGGCGGGCGAGCCCACCGACCACGACCGGCGGGTACTCCCACGACAGCATCAGCACACGCATGCGGGCAGGTTACTCACTGGTCAACTACAACCAGAACAGCCCGAACAGCACCGAGGCGGTCTTCGTGATATTGGTCACGGTAGGAGGCCGGACTTGTCAGACCGCACTTCTCCGCGTGCGGAGGCGACGCGCGACAGCCTGGTCGGAAAGGGGTGGTACGCGGTGGGCATGACGGGGTGGCGGCACAACCTTCCGGCATTTGTGCTAACCGGTATCGTCGCCCTCGTTATGGCACTTGCGGGAATTTCGCCGGGTCACGCCGCGGGGTGGTCACCGAAGACGCCACCGCTGAACACACCGTGGACAAGCCAGGTCGGTCCGGACAACGCGCTGCCCGACTACCCGCGCCCGCAGCTGGTGCGGCCGGACTGGCAGAACCTCAACGGTCTTTGGGAGTACCAGGGCTCCGAGCAGATCCTGGTGCCCTACCCGCCGGAGTCGGCGCTGTCCGGGATCGGGCGGCACGACGACGTGATGACCTACCGGCGCACGTTCACCGTGCCCGCGGCGTGGGGAAGCCAGCGGGTGCTGGTGCACTTCGGCGCGGTTGACCAGACCGCCACGGTCTGGGTCAACGGTACGGAGGTCGCCACCCACGAGGGCGGCTACACCGAGTTCAGCGCGGACATCACCGACGCACTGAAACCCGGTGGGCCGCAGGAGATCGTGGTGCGCGCCGAGGACCGTGACGAAGCGGCGCCGTTCCCGGTGGGCAAGCAGCGCGCGACACCGGGCGGCATCCTCTACACCGGTTCGTCCGGAATCTGGCAGACGGTGTGGCTGGAACCGGTGCCCGCCGCGCACGTCGACAAGCTGGACATCACGCCCGATCTCACCGGGTTCACCGTGACGCCAACGGTTTCCGGGGTGACCGACCAGCGGGCCGAGATCGTGGTGAACGATGCCGGGGGCGCCGAGGTGGCGCGGGCGAGCGGCGAGGCCGGCCAGCCGTTGCGGCTGGACGTGTCCCGGCCGCAGCTGTGGACGCCGGACGACCCGTACCTCTACGACATCACCGTGCGGCTGCTGGACAGCGACGGCAAGACCGTGGACCAGGCGCGCAGCTACGGCGGGCTACGCACGGTGGGGCTGGTCCCCGATGCCCAGGGCCGCCCCCGGATCGCGCTGAACGGCCGGATCACGTTCCTGCACGGGCCGTTGGACCAGGGCTTCTGGCCGGACGGGATCTACACCGCGCCCACCGACGAGGCGTTGCGCTCCGACCTCGACCAGATCAAGCAGTTGGGCTTCAACTTCGTTCGCAAGCACGTCAAGGTCGAGCCGGCCCGCTGGTACTACTGGGCGGATCATTTGGGCGTGCTGGTGTTCCAGGACATGCCGTCGCTACCGGTGGACCTCTCCTTGCCACAAGCGCCGCAGCCGCCGCCTCCGCCCGACCAGCAGGAGAACTTCGAGCGGGAGCTGCAGGCGATGATCGACCAGTTGCGCAGCACCACCTCGATCATCGGCTGGGTGCCGTTCAACGAAGGGTGGGGCGAGTACGACACGGCGCGCATCGCCGACATGGTCTCGGCCGCCGACCCGACCCGCCTGGTGGACGCCAACAGCGGTGTCAACTGCTGCTACTCGCATCCCGATTCGGGCGCGGGGAACATCTACGACGATCACACCTACGTCGGCCCCGGCAGCCCCACGGTGCACGACGCACGGGCCACTGTGGACGGTGAGTACGGCGGCCTCGGCCTGGTCATGCCCGGGCACGTGTGGCCGGGGGAGCCGCAGGCGTACGAGATGACCACGAGCCAGCAGCAGCTGACGCAGCGGTATGTCGAGATCAGCCAGGAGCTGGAGAACCTGGTGCGGTCCAACGGCCTGTCCGGCGCGATCTACACCCAGCTCACGGACGTGGAGAACGAGGTCAACGGCCTGCTCACCTACGACCGCCGGGTGGTCAAGCCCGACCTTTCCGTGGTCGCACAACGAAACCGTGCGGTAATTCAAGCCGGCTCAGACTAGGCCCGCCCCCCGCGCGAGTCCCCCGTTCCCGTCGCGCGTGTCCCCCACTCCCGTCGCGCGAGTCCCCCACTGCGGTCGCGCGAGTCCCACATTCCTGTCGCGCGAGTTCCACACTGCCGTCGCGCGAGTTCCACCTTCGCGTGTGAGTGGGTAGGAGCCTCGGATGGGACACGTGCGACGCGAACGTGGGACACGCGCGACGGGAATGGGGGACACGCGCGACGGGAAGGTGGGACACGCGGGTCGGGAATGGGGGACACGCGGGTCAAGGACGGGTCAGGCCGCGGGCGTCGAGGTGGCCGAACGGGTTGTCCTCGGCGAGCAATCGCTTGATCTCCCGCTGGGGCTCGGCACCTCCGGAAGATTCGGACAGCAGCGCCGCGACGCGGTCGAAACGTTCGGCGTGCACCCGGGCCCGGTCGCGCGCGTAGCCGGCCGCCGAATCCTTGGTCACCATGAAGGCCCAGTCGCTCGACAGCGTGAGCAGCGCCTCGCTGACGGCCAGATCCGCCAACCGGTTCCGCGCGTGCGCACCGGGGCCGCCGGCGGGCGGCACCGACGCGAGCAGACGCCGCTGGAGCGCGGCATTGGACTGAACCATGTCGGAGACCTGTTCCCCGTCCCAGACCCGCCAGTCCTTGCCGGAGCCCCAGGACGAGGCGGGGAGGTCGACCGGCGGGCCGAGATGCCCGGCCTCCAGCGCGCCGCCCAGCGTGGTGACCCGCACGCCCGCCTCCGGCAGCGCCCGCAGGATGCCCTCCAGCCACGCCGGGCCCTCGTGCCACCAGTGGCCGAACAGTTCGGTGTCGTAGGCCGCGACCACGAGCGACTCGCGACCGTGCCGCTCCCGCAGCGAACGCAGCCTGGTGACCACCGTGTCCACGAAGTCCTTGACGTGCAAGCGAAGTGTGTCGGCGGCGAGCGCGGGATCGTAGGGCGCCTTGGCGGCCGGGGGGACCTGCTTACCGGTGACGCGCGACGGTTTGAGGCCGACCTCGTGGGCCCAGGTGTGAAAGTCGCGGTAGTGCGCATGCCCGGGATAGCCGGCCTTCGGCGACCAGACCCGGTAGGTGACCTCCAGATCGCGGCCGAAGCACACGACATCGGAGGAGCCGACGGTGCGCGGCGCGGACGTGTCACCCCGCAGCGACGGCCCGTCCACCAGGAAGCGGCGTACCCCGGCCGCCGCGTAGCCCTCCTCCATACCCGGCGCGTAACCGCATTCGGGCGCCCAGATGCCGGCCGGGCGATGCCCGATCCGCAGCTGGGTGTCATCGAGACCGGTGCGCAGCGCGAACGCCCGGACGCGCGGATCCAGCAGCGGCTGGAACGGGTGCGTGGCCGGCCCGCCGAGCAGCTCGATCACCGACGAGTCCACAAGAGACCTCAGGGTCGGCGAAAACCCGTTGCGCCACCGCGTTTCGAAGTCCTCGGTCGCGCGGATCGCGGTCAGGTACTCGGCCGCGCCCAGCTCGCGCAGCAGCGGGTCGTCGCGCCAGAGCGTGCTCGCCTGTAGGGCACGTAGCTGCCAGTGGCCAAGCCATTCGTGGAACGTGCGCAGGCTGTACGGGTCGTCGAGCTGGGCGGCGAGCACCGGGGTCACGCCGAGGGTGAGCACGTCCCGCCTGCCCTCCTCGGCGAACCGGCGCAACAGGTCCACCACCGGCAGGTAGGAATGCGCCCACGCCTGGTACAGCCATTCCTCGCCGACCGGCCAGGAACCGTGGTGCGCGAGCCAGGGCAGGTGACTGTGCAGGACCAGGCAGAACGTCCCCTCGGTCCGGCCGGTCAAGGTCGCACCGCCACCGCGACGAGATCCAGGCTGGCGTCGCGGTCTTCGCCGTGTAGCTCGAAATCGTCCGCCGTGATGCCGGCGACGTCCGCGAGCAGCCCGGAGGGCCAGGCGGCCTGGCCCGGCAGCGAGCCCAGCACGACGTCGAGTTGTGCGCCGATGATCGAACCGCCGTAGCGCTCGTCGAGGGCACGCAGGCGCGGTCCGTGGTGCAGGCCGTGCGGGGCCTCGACGGCGAACCCGGCCTGCCCGAGCAGCTCGTCCAGTTCGGACGGTGCGAGTTCCCGGGTGTGGTACGGGTTGAGCGGGGTGTCCGAATCCGGCGTGAAGGTGAGCCGGTTGGGCGTGGTGACCACCAGCCGCCCGCCAGGCCGCAGCACCCGGTGGCACTCGGCCAGGAACCCCGCCTGGTCCCACAGGTGTTCCAGCACCTGGAAGCTCGTCACGACGTCCACAGTGGACGAGCGCACCGGCAGGACGGCCAGGTTCGCGCGAACCGTCCACAGTTGTGGATAACGCCGTGCGACGTGGGTCGTGGTGGCTTCGTCGTAGTCGAGCGCCAGCACCCGCTCGGCCCGCCCGGCGATCAGGCCGGCGCCGTAGCCCTCACCGCAGCCGGCCTCCAGCACCGTCGCGCCCCCGCAGTAGGGCAGCAGCGCGCGATACGCCGCCTCATGGCGCCGGAACCAGTAATTCTCCTCGGGGACGCCGGGGACCGTGCGTTCGCCGGTCAGGTGTAGCGCTTCCGGTGACGTGACCACCCGAGGGACCCTACTTGAGGTCGGTGCCACCTGCGCAGGATGACCGACCCAACCCGGTGGGCCGGGTGCCGCTCTAGCCGGTCGGCCTGATCGCGGCGTAGCGGAGCATGTCCACGCGCTTGCCCGTTGATCACCTGGTGGCTGCGAAGAAGACCCTCCTGCTCGTAACCCGCAACTTCGGCCGTACGCACGGAGGCGACATTCCACGGCTTCGGCTGTCCCAAGCGCCTCGTCGGTGTCCTTGTCCGCCGCGCAGAAGGAGTAACCAGCCCTCGTGTCGAGACGGCCGATCTGTCGCTCGATATATGCCAGAGCCTCATCGCGGCTGGCCTTGGCCGGCAGCGAGCCGATCTTGGGCACGTACGAATCGGTCGACAGGTTCATGACCATGTCCACATCGCCAGCACCCGCCCGACGCCGACGACTCGGGAGATTACGAGATCAATCGTGAGCCGCTTTCCAACGGCCAGGTGTGGGGGCTGGTAGGGCTGTCGAGCCACAGGGTGTTCCGGCCGTCCGCGTTTACCGTCAGGCCCAGCCGGGACGTTCGGTGGCCAGCCACAGCCGGTACGCCGACTCGACCGGTTCCCACAGCGACGTTTTCCCCGCCTCGGTCACCGTGTGGTCGGCAAGGCCGACCCGGGCCCACGAGCCGTCCGGTGCTGCCAGCGTGGCGGCGGTTGGTTCTCGGGTGTCGGGATCGAGCAGTGAGCCGTACACCACGCCGCGGGGCAGGCCCACGAGGTGCGCGAGGAACCACACCACAAGCTTCTGCCACGGCGGGACCGGTGCCGTGGTGTGCCAGCGTCGTTCGCCTTCCGCATAACAGACGCGGGGTGCCGGGATGGGCCGGTCTTGCGGGTGCCGCATCTCCATGAACCCTGCCCACCAGGTGGTGAATCGCCCCTCCAACACGTCGCTGCGACGGCGGAGGTTGACGAGGTTCCCGGCACTGACTGCGAGCTTGTAGTCCACGAGGATCGCCCCATCGGGCGCGAGTTGCTCGGCCCAGCACCACGGGACTGCCGGCACGGAACAGGTCGCGATGATCCGATCGTAGGGCGCGTGCTCGGACAGGCCGGCTTCCCCGTCGACCGCGGCGAGGGTTGGCCGATAGCCGGCGGCGGCGAGACGCTCCCGGGCGAGCGCGACCAATCCAGGGTCGACATCCACGGAGAACACCCGGTCGTCGCCGAGCCGGTGCGACAAGAGCGCTGCGTTGTAGCCCGTACCGGTGCCGATTTCCAGGACGTGGTGGCCGTCGCGCACATCAAGGGTTTCGAGCATCCGCACCATGAGGTCTGGCTTGGTGCTGGACGACACCGCGGCCTGATATCCGTCACGCTCCTCCAGCGCCGTGACCAGCGTTTCCGGCGCGTACACGCGGTCGAGCCGGCCGGCGGTGTCCCACGATGTCCAGTTACCGGTGTCGTCCTGCTCGTAGGCGTGGGGCACGAACAGGTGGCGCGGCACTTCGGCGACCGCCTCATGCCACTGTGGGGAACGGATGTCGCCACGGTCGCGCAGGAGGTCGGCGAGCCGCTGGGCGCGGCTGGTCCAACCGGTTTCGGTAGTGGTCACTGGGTGCCTTTCGTGAGGAGATCGGCGAGTTGGTCGGTGAGCGGCGCCCCGGTTTCGACTTCTATCCAGCCGTACTGTCCGGCCGCGTTGATCTCCAGGAATGTCCAGGTGTCGTCCGGCCCGATGACGAAGTCGAGCGCGCCGTAGGTGTGCTCGATACCGCGAATGTCCCGCAGCGCGGCTTCATCCACGATCGCCGTGTGGGCGAACTTCCTCACGTCGCCCTCGACAATGGAGATGGCACCCAGCATTTTGGTCACCGCTGGGCCCTCGGTCGCGAATTCCTCGACGGACGCCGGGCGGTTGGTGATCAGCGTGTCGGCTACCCGCAAGCCGCAGCGAGCTGCCACGGCGAGTTGGAACGGCTTGTAGGCCGAGTCGGCGAGGCGCGCGGGATGGTTGACCCACCGGGCCGGGAGCGACATCAGGACCCCGCCCAACCCGTACTTCGCCTCGACTTTCGCGTGCTCCCGCTCGGCGCTGTTCAGCTCGGGCGAAAACCGGTAGGCGCGCGGTGAGCGGTACCAGACAGCGTGGATCTCTTCCAGGTCGATCGTGCGGTGCGGGGTCCGGAGGTGCCCGGCCCAGCGGCCCCCGCGCAGCTGAGCGGAAAGGCTCAGCTGTGTGGGGAACCAACTGGTATCGATCCGGTGCACCTCGACCCGGCGTGTTTCCAGCGCGAGCACCATCGTGTCGGCGCTCGGGTCCCGCTCCGCGGCCAAGATGAGCACAGACATGGTCAGTCGTTGAGATATTCCTCGGACGGACCCTCGTCGCCGTCCTGCTGGCCGGTTGTGGGCGCGGTCGGCGGCCCCATCTCGATCAGCGGCCGGCCTTCGCCGTCGACCCGGACTTGCCGCTCGTGGTCGTAGTGACCCGCGGGGCTGGGCACGCCCTCGAACGGGATCGGCGCCATTCTCCGCAGGCCCCACGGGCGCGTGCCCGCAGGGGAGGGGCACTCGTCCACGCCCGAGGCGATCGACCCCCGCGACAGCGGGAACTGCGCGCTGTCCCCGGCCAGCGGTTCGTCGGTGAACCGGTCATTCTGAGCAACGGTCGTCATGCGCATTCCTTTCTTGTCGAGGTATTCACCATTTCATCCAAACAATCAGAGTGGGAGCCCTTTCACTCGTTTGATGGCGGTATTTCGTACCGGCCGCGCGGACGCGGTTTGCTCTTGGCGCTATTTCGCAGGATGACCGACGGCTGCCGTTGCGTGCCACGGCGAACGGATGCGCCAGGCCGCGTCCGAACCGATTGCTGTAGCCCAGGCCTTTCGGCTGCGACAAAGTCTTCCCAATTACCATCGGAGGTAACAGGCATCGTGGATCATCGAGCCCGAGCGGATACTGACGATGATCGGGCGACGCAGTTGTGAGCGGTGCAGCAACACGAAGTGGAGTTCGCGTGGAGTACAAGCCTCAGTGGCTGACGTCCGACTCATGGGAAGAGTCGGGAGTTATGGAACTGGACCCTTCTCTCGCCGCTGTCTCGCAGAGCTGGCCGCTGCCCGTGCGCGAGGCGCTGCGGGTGGCCCAGCGGTTCGGGCTTCCTCAGGAGGCGGCGAAGTTCTACCCGAGCACGGTTGGCGCTCCGTTCGAGGAGTTCTCCGAGGACTCGGGTGCACGGTACTGGCGGCTGGGCCAGATCGGCGCCCAGTCGAGTCCTGCGTACGTGGAACTCCAGTACGTTCTCGACAGCGAGGGGCGAGTGCTGGTGCTCGACGACTCGCTGCCGGAACCCCGGTTCGTCAACTCCTCGCTGATCGCGTTCCTCGACGCGCTGGCCGCGTATGACTACCGGTGCGAGCACGTCGACGACTTCGACCACCTCGAGCCGGAGGACGACGATGACGAGGACGACCCCGCCGAAGCGGCACGGGTCGCCTTCGGGCTCGAGATCCGCGACCGCCTGCGTGCGCTCGACCCACCGGCGTTCGAGATGGACACCTGGTGGGACCGGGTGTACGAGGAGGTGGCACTCGACGCCATCTGACGCGCATGCCGGATGATGCTCCTGCTTGGCCTCAGGGCCACTTGCGCAGGACGACCGACCAGGAGGACGGGCCGATGTGGAACTCCGGGGTCGGGCCGCCGGTGCGCGCCATGGCCGACCGGATGCGCCAGATGCCGCGCCCGAACCGGTTGACGTAGCCCAGGCTCTTCATCGCCCTGGCCAGCCCGGGGTTGCGGTAGTCGTTGACCCGGTCGAAGTTGTCGGCGCGGACCTGCCCGAAGGGGCCACCCGGGTTGGTCACCTCGATCCGGTCGTCGAACCAGGCGATCCGCACCGGGGCGTGGGAGTTCTCGTAGTCGCGGTGCATGATCGCGTTCATGCACGTCTCCCGCAGTGCCTCGGGCGGGAAGTCGGTCAGCTGCTCCTCGCGGAAGCCCTCGCCCTCGGCCAGCCGGGTGCGCAGGTGGGCGGACAGCAACGCGGACAGTGCCTCGGCGGTGGTGACCAGGTTTCCGCGCAGCTCCTGTTGGTCGACCACGGGCGCATCGAGGTCGACCCCCTGGTACCGGATGAACTGGAGGTAGGCGCCGGGGACGTGCGCGCTCGGGTCGGTGCCCACGGCCAGCAGGCCCAGCGCGGTGGGCACACCGCCGGGCGTGGTCAGCCGCAGCCAGGCGAGGTCCGCTTCGATCGGGCGGTGGTTCTCCACCAGCGCTTCGGCCGTCGCGAAGGACGGCAGGTAGGTGGTGTGGAACAGCCGGAGATCCAGGTCGCTCTCGCCCGCGGTGAGCACCGGCCGGCCGTCGAAGGGCGCCGACGAGAACCGTCTGGTCTCGTCCACCACATGCCGGTCCGTGCTGAGCGAGTCGACTGGTGTGATCCCCGTTGGCACCAACTGGCTCCTTCGCTAGCGCTGCGGGGGAACCCTATCGGGTGAATGGCGGTGCGTGTTACACCGGTGACACGGTGACGCTCAACGCACCTGGGCCGACGTGTGCCCCGACGACCGTGCTCACCTCCGCGATCACCAGGTCTCGCACGTTGGGCAGCCGATGCCGCAGTTGCTCGGCCACCTGTCGCTCACGCCCGTTCTGCAGGAAGTGCGAGACGGCCAGTTCGACCTGGCGGGACCCGGCCCGCGCCACGGACAGCTCGATGAGCCGGGACAGCGCACGCGTCGCACCGGCCACCCGCGACAGCGGGGCCACCTCGCCGTCGCGCACGGTCAGCAACGGCTTGATCGAGAAGGCGTTGCCGATCAGGTGGGCCGCCGCGCCGATGCGGCCACCGCGTCGCAGGTATTCCAGCGTGTCGACGTAGAGCAGCTCGGTGCTGTGGCGGAAGCGGTGGGCGGCGGCCTCGAGAACCCGGTCGGCCTGCGCGCCCGCGCCGGCGGCTCGCGCCGCGGACAGCACCGCGAAGCCGAGGCTCATCCCCGTGGTCTGGCTGTCCATGATGTGGACGGGAATTCGCACCTGCTGGGCGGCTTGGCGGGCCGCGTGGACGGTGGCCGACATCCGTCCGGAGATGTGCAGGCTGACCACCGCGCTCGCGCCGGCGCTGGCCGCTTCCTGGTAGGCCCAGAAGAAGGCGCCCGGATCCGGGGGAAAGGTGGCGACCCGCCGCCCGGCGCGCAGGGCGGTGGCCAGTTCATGGCGGTCGTACCGGTTCTCGTCGTTGGTCTCCTCGTCCACGAGTAGCTGGAGCTGTACGACTTTGATGCCCCATTGCTGGGCGAGCTGTTCGGGTAGTGAGGCGGTCGAGTCCGTCACGATCGCTACCTGGTTCGACACAGAGTGCGAGGCTAGCCCGAAAGGGGCAAAGTTTGAAGCCCATCGACCTCTGGTCCGTCCCGATAAACCGGGACGATCGTCCCAGTAGATGGCGTATCCAGGTGAATGCAGTCACCTCGGCGCGCCGCGGAGGGAAAAGTTTTCTACGCTACCGCCGAGTAGAGCTGGTTACCCGAGAGGTCGAAGGGGACCCATGACGAAGATTGTTGTCCTGGTCAAGCAGGTGCCGGACACCTATTCGGAGCGCAAGCTCGCCGAAGGCGACCACACGCTGGACCGCGAGTCCGCCGACGCGGTGCTCGACGAGATCAACGAGCGCGCCGTCGAGGAGGCGCTCAAGATCAAGGAGGCCGGTGAGGGCGAGGTCACCGTGGTTTCGGTGGGACCGGACCGGGTGACCGATGCCATCCGCAAGGCGCTGTCCATGGGCGCCGACAAGGCCATTCACGTCAGTGACGAGGCGATCAAGGGTTCCGACCTGATCGCCACCGCGAAGGTGCTCGCCGCCGCGATCGGCAAGGTCGAGTCCTATGACCTGGTCATCACCGGCAACGAGGCTTCCGACGGCCGGGGCGGCGCCGTGCCCGCGGTGGTCGCCGAGCTGCTCGGCCTGCCGCAGCTGACGCACCTGCGCGAGGTCACCGTCGAGGGCGGCACGATCAAGGGGGTGCGCGAGACCGAGGACGGCCGCGCCACCCTGGAGGCGAACCTGCCCGCGTTGATCAGCGTCACGGAGAAGATCAACGAGCCGCGTTACCCGTCCTTCAAGGGCATCATGGCCGCGAAGAAGAAGCCGGTCGAAACCCTCACGATCGCCGACCTCGGCATCGACGCGGGCGAGGTCGGTCTCGCCAACGCGTCCTCCACGGTGATCGAAGCCGCCCCGAAGCCGCCGCGCGAGGCCGGCCAGCGGGTCGAAGACGACGGCGACGGCGGCGTGAAGATCGTCGAGTACCTGGTCGGTCAGAAGCTCGTCTGAGGATTGCGGAAACAGGAGACTCATCGATGGCTGAAGTTCTCGTTCTCGTCGACCACGCGGGTGGCGAGGTGAAGAAGGTGACCTTCGAGCTGCTGACCGCCGCCCGCGAGCTGGGTGAGCCCGCCGCGGTCGTGGTCGGTGCGCCGGGCACCGCGAGCAAATTGAGGGAAGCGCTGGGCTCCTACGGGGCCGCGAAGGTTTATGTGGCCGAATCCGACGACGCGGCTTCCTACCTGGTGACGCCGAAGGTGGACGCCCTGGCCGCGCTGGCTGGCCGGGCCGCGCCCGCGGCTGTGCTGGTCAGCGCGAGCGCCGAAGGCAAGGAAATCTCCGGCCGGCTGGCGGCACGGATGGGCTGCGGCCTGCTGGTGGACGCGGTCGGCGTGCACGCCGACGGCACCGTGGACCAGTCCATTTTCGGTGGCGCATACTCGGTGAAGTCCTCGTCGGCAAAGGGCTTCCCGGTGATCTCGGTTCGTCCGGGTGGCGTGGAAGCGGTGCAGGCCGAGGGCGCCGCGGTGGAGGAGACCGTCGAGGTCCCAGCCACCGACCCGGCGAAGTCGGCGCGGATCACTGGCGTGGAGCCGGTGGTGGGCGGTGACCGGCCGGAGCTCACCGAAGCATCGGTCGTGGTCTCCGGCGGCCGCGGTGTCGGTTCCGCGGAAAACTTCGCGGTCGTGGAGAAGCTGGCCGACTCGTTGGGCGCGGCGGTCGGCGCCTCGCGGGCCGCGGTCGACTCCGGCTACTACCCGCCCCAGTTCCAGGTGGGCCAGACCGGTAAGACCGTGTCGCCGCAGCTGTACATCGCGCTGGGCATCTCGGGCGCGATCCAGCACCGGGCCGGCATGCAGACCTCGAAGACGATCATCGCGGTGAACAAGGACCCGGAGGCGCCGATCTTCGAGATCGCCGACTTCGGCGTGGTCGGCGACCTGTTCAAGGTCGCCCCGCAGCTCACCGACGAAGTGGCCAAGCGCAAGGGCTGAGCCGGCGGCGCGGACCCGGGTCTCCCCACGGGGAGACCCGGGTTTTTCGTTGTTTCCCCAACGTGCACACAGTGGTCATCCGGAAGGTCTGCTCCAGGTTGCTGTCGCGCCAGTACACCTGGGTGCGTGAGCAGCTTTCTCTCAGGTGGCCGCAATCAAGGTGACCAGTACGCGAGCCCCGTCGACACGGTCAAGGGGGTCTGGGGGCTTGCCCCCAGTCGGGGTGTGGGGGCTGAGCCCCCACAAGACACGGTCGCGCGCAAACTCGCGGAAAAGCACGCACAGCCGCAGGTACTGGTCAGCACGAATTCGGGTGGCAACCAGGCGTCGCGTTACTCCTTGCTCGTCGCCTCCGGCGGTGAGGAAGTCGTTGCCGCGCAAAGGCTTCGTCACCGCGTGTTCGCCGAAGAGCTGGGCGCGAAGCTCGACTCGCTGGTCGACGGCCTCGACGTGGACCGCTTCGACGAGCATTGCGACCACCTCGTGGTGCGGGACGACGACACCGGCGAAATCGTCGGCACCTACCGGATGCTGCCGCCGGCGGGGGCCGTCGCGGCGGGTGGGCGGTATTCCGACACCGAGTTCGACCTGAGCGCGCTGGCCGGGCTGCGCAGTTCGCTGGTCGAGACCGGCCGGTCGTGCGTGCATCCCGACCACCGCAGCGGTGCCGTGGTGAGCCTGGTGTGGGCGGGCATCGGCCGGTACATGCTGCTGGCGGGGCATCGCTACCTCGCCGGGTGCGCGTCCGTGCCACTGACCGACGGCGGCACCTACGCCGCCGGTGTCTGGGAAGTCATCCGGGCCAAGCATTACGCGCCGGAAAAACACCGGGTTCGGCCCCTGCGTCCGTGGGCGACTGAGGGCGTCTCACGGCCCTCCCGGTCGGTGCTGCCGCCGCTGCTCAAGGGCTACATCAGGCTCGGTGCCAAGGTGTGCGGGCCGCCGGCGCACGACCCCGATTTCGGCGTGGCGGACTTCTTCACGCTGCTGGATCTCCACCAGGTCGAGGAGCGCTACCTGAAGTTCTTCCTCGGGGAACAGCGGTGAGCCACGCCTGGATGCCGGTTTCGCCGTGCGGCGACGGGTGCCTGACGGTCGGCGCGCCCACGGTCTCGCCGCCGCGCCGCGCGCTGCGGGTGATCGCGGCGTGCGCGGTGCTGCTGTTCGCGTTCGCCACCCTGCCGGTCCTGGTGGTGCTGCGCGGCGGGGCCCGAAACACCTTGCTGGGCCTGGTCTTCCGGGGAGTGCTGCGCGCGTTCGGGGTCCGGCTGGTGGTGCATGGCGGGCGCGGGTTCGCGGACGCGGAGCCGGGCCGCGGCGCCTTGGTGGTGAGCAACCACATCTCGTGGCTGGACATCGTGGCGGTCAACGCGGTGCGCCCGATGCGGGCGCTGGCGAAGCGGGAGATCGCGGACTGGCCGGTGCTCGGTGGTCTGGTCGCCCGGGGCGGCAGCATTTTCCTGGACCGCGCACGGCTTTCCACGCTCCCGGCGACGATGGCGGAACTGGCCACGGCGTTGCGCGGCGGGGCGCTGGTGAACGTGACCCCGGAGGGGACGACGTGGTGTGGCCTGGCGACCGGACGGTTCGCCCCGGCGGCCTTCCAGGCCGCGATCGACGGCGGTGTGCCGGTGCGCCCGATCGCCCTGCGCTACCGCCTGGCGGATGGGCGGGAAACCACGCAGCCGGCGTTCATCGGCGCGGATTCGCTGATCGACTCGGTGCGCCGGGTAATCCGGCTGCACGGGCTGGTGCTCCAGATGTACATCTGTCCGGAGATCGCGCCGGGCCGCGCGATGGACCGTCGTGAGCTGGCCGCGCTGGCACAGGCCGCGATCGCGGGAGCCTGGGGGTTGCACCTCCGGACGACGCCGCACTCGGCCCGGTCATCCACGAACATGCTTTCCCCGCGCGGACATTGACCTCGACTGCGCTGGAGGTGGCAGAGTCGAGTGCGTGATCGCAACCGACCCGCCCCGGCCTCGGGGCGTGCTTTGGACGCCTGCCCACCGAGCCACCACCGTGGCGAGCCTGCTCGTCGTCACGTTGATCGCCTTCGAGAGCATGGGCGTCGCGACCGCGATGCCGACCCTGGTCGCCGACCTGCACGGCCAATCCCTGTATTCCTGGCCGTTCACCGCGTTCCTCGTCGCGAGCGTCGTGGCCACCGTCCTTTCGGGCCGGATCTGCGACCGGCGTGGCCCAGGCCTTTCGCTGGTGGCCGGGCCCGCGATCTTCGTGGCCGGCCTGGTGCTGTGTGGCTTCGCACAGAACATGTTCGTGCTGCTGGCCGGGCGGGTGCTGCAGGGCCTGGGCTCGGGCACGGTCATCGTGGCGATCTACCTGATGATCGCGCTGGTCTACGACGACCGCGAGCGGCCGGCCATGTTCGCCGCGAACGCGGCCGCGTGGGTGGTGCCCGCGATGGTCGGCCCGTCGCTGGCCGGGCTGGTCACCGAGACCGTCGGCTGGCGCTGGGTCTTCCTCGGGCTGGTCCCGCCGGCGCTGCTCGCGCTGGTCATGCTGATCCCCCTGGCGCGGCGGCTGCGCACCGAGGCGCCGGGCGAAGGACGGCGGGCCGGGGTGTGGGCGGCCGTCGGGGCCGCGGTCGGGGTCGCCGTGCTGACCTGGGCGGCCCAGCACCCCTCGCCGGCCGCGCTCGCCTACGGCGCGGGCGGGCTGATCGTGCTGGCCTGGGCGCTGCGCACCCTGCTGCCACCGGGCACCGTCACCGCCCGGCCCGGCCTGCCCACCGTGGTCGCGGCGCGCGGGCTGCTGGGCGGCGCGTTCGCCGGCATGGAAGCGTTCCTGCCGTTGACCATGAGCGCGGTGCACGGGTACAGCCCGGCGCTGGCCGGGCTGCCGCTGACGGTGTGCGCGCTGGGCTGGTCGGCCGCCGCGGCGGTGCAGGGCCGTCATCCCGACTGGTCGCGCGAGGTCGCACTCCGCCTCGGGTTCGGGTTGGTGGCGGTGGCGCTGGTGATCTTCGCGTTCGTCTCACAGCCGTGGTTTCCCGGCTGGCTGGCGTTTCTGGGCGGTGTCATCGGCGGTGCTGGCATGGGCACGGCGTATCCGTCGCTGTCGCTGCTGCTACTCCGGTTCTCCCCGGAGGCCGAGCGCGGCTTCAACACCTCGGCGATGCAGCTTTCCGACTGGGTGTCCTCGGCGGTCACCGTCGGCTTGGGCGGCGTGCTGCTCGCCCTCCTGGCCTCGGCCGAGCACCCCTCGCCCGCGCTGGCGGCGCTGGCCGTCCTGCTGACCGTGATCGCGCTGCTCGGGGTGTTCGTCACGCGGCGGTGGCCCACGCGCGAGTGAACCCGGTAGGTCTACCCTGGTGGAGAAATGACTTACCTTGATCACGCGGCGACCACCCCGATGGCGCCGGAGGCCATAGCGGCGATGAGCGAGGCCCTGTCCATGGTGGGCAACGCTTCGTCGCTGCATTCCTCCGGCCGGCGGGCGCGACGCGTGGTGGAGGAGGCCCGGGAGGCGATCGCCGAGGCGCTCGGCGCACGGCCGTCCGAAGTGATCTTCACCGCCGGTGGCACGGAGAGCGACAACCTGGCGGTCAAGGGCATTTTCTGGGCGCGTAACTCGGCCGATCCGGCCCGTCGCCGCGTGCTGGCCAGCACCGTGGAGCACCACGCCGTGCTGGACACGGTGCAGTGGCTGGCCGACCACGCCGGCGCCCAGGTCAGCTGGCTCGATGTCGACGAGCACGGTCGCGTGCTGCCCGAGACGCTGCGCAAGGCGATCGAGCAGGATCCCACGGATGTGGCCTTGGTCACCGTGATGTGGGCGAACAACGAGGTCGGCACGATCAACCCGATGGCCGAGCTGGCCGCGATCTGCGCCGAGTACGACATCCCGGTACACACCGACGCCGTGCAGGCGGTCGGCGGCGTGCCGGTGGACTTCGCGGCCAGCGGGGTGAGCGCGCTGACCCTGACCGGGCACAAGCTCGGCGGTCCCTACGGCGTCGGCGCGCTGCTGCTCGGCCGGTCCACGCCGTGCATGCCGCTGCTGCACGGCGGCGGTCAGGAGCGCGACGTCCGGTCGGGCACCCTGGACGTTCCGGCGATCCACGCCTTCGCCACGGCCGTGCGGGTGGCGGTGGCCGGGCCGCCCGACCACGTTGCCGCCCTGCGCGACGCGCTCGTCGAGTCGGTGCTGGCCGAGGTGCCGGACGCGATCCTCAACGGGGCGCCGCTGGGCGAGGGGCGGCTGCCCGGCAACGCACACTTCACCTTCCCCGGCTGCGCCGGCGACAGCCTGCTGATGTTGCTGGACGCCAAGGGAATCGAGTGCTCGACCGGTTCGGCCTGCACGGCGGGCGTCGCGGAGCCGAGCCACGTGCTGCTGGCCATGGGCTGCGACGCCCGGTCGGCGCGCTGCTCGCTGCGGTTCTCCCTCGGCCACACCTCGACCCGGGCCGACGTGGACGCCCTGGCGCGCGAGATCGGCGCCGTGGTCGCGCGGGCCCGGCAGGCGGGGCTGGCCGGGATGCGCAAACAACCGGCCGGGACACCGGACAACGCTTCGAAAGCACGCGCTCAGGAGGTGTGATGCGGGTACTGGCCGCGATGAGCGGGGGAGTGGACTCGGCGGTGGCCGCGGCTCGCGCCGTGGACGCCGGGCACGAGGTCGTCGGGGTGCACCTGGCGCTGTCCGCCAAGCCCGGCACGCTGCGCACCGGCGCGCGCGGCTGCTGCACGATCGAGGACTCGCGCGACGCCCGCCGGGCCGCCGACCTGCTCGGAATTCCCTTCTACGTCTGGGATTTCGCCGAGCGGTTCACCGAGGAGGTCGTCGAGACCTTCGTCGGCGAGTACGCGGCAGGCCGCACGCCCAACCCGTGCGTCACGTGCAACGAGAAGATCAAGTTCGAGGCCCTGCTGGACAAGGCGATGGCGCTCGGCTTCGACGCGGTGGCCACCGGCCACTACGCTCGGCTGTCCATTGTGGATGGCGTGCCGGAGCTGCGCCGGAGCGTGGACGAGGGCAAGGACCAGTCCTACGTGCTCGCGTCGCTCACGCCGGAGCAGCTGCGCCATTCGCTGTTCCCGCTCGGCGGCTCGCTCAAGTCCGACGTCCGGGCCGAGGCGCAGCGGCGTGACCTGGCCGTGGCGCGCAAGCCCGACAGTCACGACATCTGCTTCATCCCCGACGGGGACACCAAGAAGTTCCTGGAGAACCGGCTCGGCTCGCACCCGGGCGAACTGGTCGACGCCGAGACCGGCGCCGTGCTCGGCCGGCACACCGGCGTGCACGGGTTCACCGTCGGGCAGCGCAAGGGCCTGGGCATCGACCAGCCCGCGCCGGACGGCCGGCCGCGGTACGTGCTGTCGCTGGAACCGGTGTCGGGAACGGTGAAGGTCGGTTCGGTGGAACAACTCGCCGTGCGCCGGATCGACGCCGACCGTCCGATCTGGCCGAGTGAGCGGCCGCTGGACGGGCCGACCGAGTGCGTGATCCAGGTCCGGGCGCATGGGGGGACCGCCGACGCCGTGGCGGAAGCCGATGGTGACCGTGTGCGGATCGAGTTGCGCGAGCCGCTCCGGGGCGTCGCGCCGGGCCAGGTGGTCGTGCTCTACCGCCCGGACCCGGACGGCGACCTCGTCCTGGGCAGCGCCAAGATCGCCGCCACCGAGTAGGTCTGGTTCAGGCCGGCGGCAGTCCGCGCAGCAAGGGCAGGTAGATCTCGTCGACGAGTTCGGTGATCATCTCGTCGGGCACGGCTTCGCCGCAGAGCATCAACTCGTTCCGGACCAGGTCGAGCGGTAACCGCGCCACCCGCAATGGCAGCCGGACCGGCGCGAGTTCACCGCGATCGATCGCGTGTCGCACGATCGTGTTCATCGTGTCGGTCAGTTCCGAGGACCTGGTGAGCTGGGCGCGCAACGCCTCGATGACCTCCGGGTGGCGGAAGGTCTCGCCCATCACGCCCGCGATCACCTCGCCCATGATGCTGTTCGCCCGGTCCGCGATGCGGGTGAAGACGTAGACCAGGTCCGCGCGGAGGGAGCCGGTGTCGGGCAGCTCCCGCGGCGGGATCGGCGCGCTGTGCTCCCAGGCCGCGAGCACCAGTTCGGCGCGATTCGGCCAGCGGCGGTAGATTACCGGCTTGCTGGTCTCGGCGCGGGCGGCGACCGCCTCGATGGTGAACCTGGTATAGCCCACTTCGTTGAGCTCGGCCCAGGCCGCGTCGAGAATGGCCTGCTCCAACTCGGCGCCCCGGCGCCGGGTCTTCGTCTCCGCCACGCTGCCCCTTTAAAATACGTTGCGTTTCTTATCGTGACGGGTCTACTCTACCATTATTAGATACGGTTCGTTTCTCTGACCGGGGGTCTCATTGCTGAACCGCTTGTTACGCACGTTCCTGCGCCCATACCGCAAGGAACTGACCGCCGTGCTGGTGCTGCAGCTGGTCGGCACCATCGCATCGCTGTACCTGCCCAGTCTCAACGCCGACATCATCGACTTCGGGGTAGCCAAGGGGGACACCGGCTACATCCTGTCGACGGGTGGCTGGATGTTGAGCGTGACGGTGCTGCAGATCGTCTGCTCCGTCGGCGCCGTCTACTTCGGCGCCCGCGCCGCGATGTCCTTCGGCCGGGATGTCCGGTCCGGGATCTTCCACCGGGTCGGCGAGTTCTCCGCCCGCGAGGTCGCCGGGTTCGGCGCGCCGTCGCTGATCACGCGCACCACCAACGACGTACAGCAGGTGCAGCTGCTGGTGGCGATGGCCTGCACCATGTTCGTCACCGCGCCGATCATGTGCATCGGTGGGATCGTGTTGGCACTCAAGGAAGACGTCGGCCTGTCGTGGCTCCTGCTGGTCTGCGTGCCCGTGCTGCTGGTCGCCATCGGGTCGATCGTAATGCGCATGGTGCCGCAGTTCCGCCGCATGCAGGAGCGGATCGACCAGGTCAACCGCGTGCTGCGCGAGCAGCTGTCGGGTATCCGGGTGGTCCGTGCCTTCGTCCGCGAACGCGCGGAAACACACCGGTTCGCCGACGCCAACACCACGCTCACCAACACGGCGTTGCGGGTGGGCCGGTTGCAGGCGCTGATCTTCCCGACCGTGATGCTGATCCTGAACGCCTCCAGCGTCGCCGTGCTCTGGTTCGGGGCACATCGCGTCGACGCCGGGGAAATGCAGGTGGGCGCGATGACCGCGTTCCTGAACTACCTGCTGCAGATCCTCATGTCGGTGATGATGGCGACCTTCATCTCCACCATGATCCCGCGTGCCGCGGTCTGCGCCGAGCGCATCAACGAGGTGCTGGACACCGAGCCATCGGTGACTCCGCCGTCCGCGCCCGTGCGTGAGCTGCGGGCACAGGCGGAGCTGGAGTTCCGCGGCGTCGAGTTCCGCTACCCGGGTGCGGCGGATCCCGTGCTGCGCAACATTTCCTTCCGTGCGGAAGCGGGCAAGACGACCGCGATCATCGGCAGCACCGGGACGGGCAAGACCACCTTGCTGTCGCTGATCCCGAGGCTGATCGACGTGACCGACGGCAGCGTGCTGGTCGACGGTGTCGACGTGCGGGAGCTCGATCCGGATGTGCTGATGAGCCGGATCGGCCTGGTGCCGCAGAAGCCGTACCTGTTCACCGGCACGGTCGCGAGCAACCTGCGCTACGGGAATCCGGACGCTACCGAAGAAGAGCTGTGGCAGGCGTTGGAGATCGCGCAGGCCCGCGATTTCGTGGAGGAGATGCCCGGCGGCCTGGACGCGCCGATCGCGCAGGGTGGTACGAACGTTTCCGGTGGGCAGCGGCAACGGCTTTCCATCGCGCGAGCGCTGGTGAGCCGGCCGGAGATCTACCTGTTCGACGACTCGTTCTCCGCGCTCGACCTCGCCACGGACGCCCGGTTGCGGGCCGCGTTGCGCCCGCACACCGAGCAGGCCGCCGTCGTTGTGGTCGCCCAGCGGGTGTCCACGATCCTCGACGCCGACCAGATCATCGCCCTCGACGAGGGCACCATCGCCGGACTCGGCACCCATCGCGAGCTCCTGGAGACGTGCCCGACCTACGTGGAGATCGTGCAGTCGCAGATGAACATCGAGGAGGCCGCATGATCGACAATTGCGAAGCCCCGATCATGTGGGCCGACCGGGTGCGGGTGTCCCGCATGAACACCGAGGAGGCCGCCTGATGAGCGCGACCACGACGACGTCCAGACCGCAGGGTGGCGGTGGCGGCGGGTTCGGCCGGATACCCGGTATGACGGCGCCGGTGAGCAAGCCGAAGAGCTTCGGTTCCTCCGCGCGGCGGTTGATGGGCCGGCTGCGGCCCGAACGGGCCAAGCTGGTGGCGGTGGTCGCGCTGGGCGTGACCAGTATCGGGTTTTCCGTTGCGGGACCGAAGATTCTGGGCCAGGCCACTGACATCATCTTCAACGGCCTGCTCGGGCGCCTGCGTCACGTGCCCGGCGCGGGCATCGATTTCACGGCGCTGGCGCACGTATTGGCGTGGGTCATCGGGCTGTACCTGACGTCGTCGGTGTTCAGCTGGGCGCAGGGCTGGTTGCTCAACGGTGTGGTGCAGCGGGTCGTGTACCGGCTGCGGTCCGATGTCGAGGACAAGCTGCATCGGTTGCCATTGCGCTATTTCGACGGCCAGCCACGCGGCGAGGTGCTGTCGAGGGTGACCAACGACATCGACAACGTCGCGCAGACGCTGCAACAGACGTTGAGCCAGTTGCTGACCTCCGTGCTGACGGTCCTTGGCGTGCTGGTGATGATGTTCTCGATCTCGCCGCTGCTGGCGGTGATCGCGCTGCTGGTGATCCCGGCCTCGGCGGTGATCACCGCCCGGATCGGGAAGCGTGCGCAGAAGCTGTTCGTGGCGCAGTGGAAGAACACCGGTGTCCTCAACTCGCATATCGAGGAGGCGTTCACCGGGCACCAGCTGGTGAAGGTGTTCGGGCGGCAGCGGGAGTCGGAGGCCGAGTTCCGGCGCCGCAACGACGAGCTGTTCGGCGCGGCGGCGGGCGCGCAGTTCGTGTCCGGGCTGATCATGCCGGCGATGATGTTCCTGTCCAACCTCAGCTACGTCGTGGTGGCGGTGGTCGGCGGGCTGCGGATCACCTCCGGCGGGATGAGCCTCGGCGAGGTGCAGGCGTTCCTGCAGTACTCGCGGCAGTTCACCCAGCCGCTGACGCAGGTCGCGTCGATGGCGAACCTGATGCAGTCCGGGGTCGCTTCGGCGGAGCGGGTCTTCGAGCTTCTCGACGCCGAGGAGCAGAAGCCCGACGCCACCGACGCCGTGCCGGTCGAGGACCCGGCACAGCGCCGCGGGCGGGTGGAGTTCGAGAACGTGAGCTTCTCCTACCGGACCGACCAGCCGCTCATCGAGAACCTGTCGCTGGTCGCGGAACCGGGGCACACGGTGGCGATCGTCGGACCGACCGGGGCCGGGAAGACCACGCTGGTCAACCTGATCATGCGCTTCTACGAGCTGGACTCGGGCCGGATCACGCTCGACGGCGTGGACATCACGCGGCTGCGCCGAGAAGACCTGCGTTCGCAGGTGGGCATGGTGCTGCAGGACACGTGGCTGTTCGGCGGCACGATCCGCGACAACATCGCCTACGGCAAGCCGGGCGCGACCGACGAGGAGATCGTCGCCGCGGCGAAGGCGACCTTCGTCGACCGGTTCGTGCGTACCCTGCCGGACGGCTACGACACGGTGATCGACGACGAGGGCAGCAACGTCAGCGCGGGGGAGAAGCAGTTGCTGACGATCGCCCGCGCCTTCCTGGCGAGCCCGTCGTTGCTGATCCTCGACGAGGCGACGAGTTCGGTGGACACCAGGACGGAACGCCTGGTGCAGAACGCGATGGCGGCGCTGCGCTCGTCACGCACGAGCTTCGTCATCGCGCACCGGCTGTCCACGATCCGCGACGCCGACCTCATCCTGGTGATGGAGTCGGGCCAGATCGTGGAACAGGGCACCCACGACGAACTGCTCGAAGCCCGCGGCGCCTACTACCGCCTCTACTCGGCGCAGTTCGCCGCCACGGCGTGAAAGAAGGCCGGGCCGCTGGGATTTCCCAGCGGCCCGGTTTTTGCCCGCACTCCGGACGCTCAGTGCTCGACGTGCATTTCACCCAGCTCCGACCAGGTGTCCTGGTCGATCCGGGTGTTGATGATGTCCGGCGTCTTCACCAGGTACTGCGGCAGCTCGGCCTGTGCCTTCTTGAAGTGGTCCGAGTTGACGTGTGCCGCGGCCGCGTCGTCGGCGAAGGCTTCGACCAGGACGTACTCGTTCGGGTCCTGCAGGCTGCGGGACCAGTCGAACCAGCGGCAGCCGGGCTCGGCACGCGTCGCCTCGGTGAACTCGCGCGTGATCGCGGGCCAGTTGTCCGCGTGCTCCGGCTTGACCTGCCACTTCACGGTTATGAAGATCATCTGTCCTCCTCGTCGGCTCGCAGGTCCACTTCTGTCAGGGTAGTCAGCACCCGTGGTTCTTCGACTCCACCAACGAGCTGTACCGCGAGAACGGCAAGCAGCGTGTGGCCTGCCGGGCTCACAAGGGAAGCTTGAACCCGGCGTGGGTTTGCTGGAAGCCGAGGCGCTCATAGAAGCGGTGCGCGTCGACGCGGGAGGAGTCCGAAGTGAGCTGGACGAGCGCGCACCCGCGGCCGCGGGCCTCGTTGATCGCCCATTTCATCAGGGTCGCGCCGAGCCCGCCCCCGCGCCGGTCGGCCCGGACGCGAACGGCTTCGACGAGCGCGCGGGTGGCGCCACGCCGCGAAAGCCCGGGAATGAAGGTGATCTGCAGCGTCCCGATCACCTCACCCCCGTCGTCGAGGACCGCGAGCAACTGGTTCGGGTCGGCGTCGATCGAGGCGAAGGCATCGAGATAGGGCCGGAGATCGTCGAGCGACTCCCGCTTGGCGCCCAGCTGGTCGTCGGCGATCAGCCGCACGATGGCCGCCACGTCGTCTTGCTGCGCGCGCCTGATGTCGATCATGAGTCAATCCACTCGGTAGAGCCGCACGCCCGATTCCCCGGTGATGGGGTGGCGATGCCGCCCGCGCACCAGCGGTTCACTCGGCTGTGTCGTCATCGGGCGGAACTGGCGCGATGATCTCGATGGTCGGGAAGTACGTGCGATACCGGCGGGCATCACGGGTCAGCAACCGATAGCCCGCTATCGCGGCGTGCGCCCCGACGTAGAAGTCTGGTAGGGGTGATCGCTTGTCACCACCATTGCGGCGGTACCGGAGGAACGCCTTCCCGGCGGCGAAGCCGGCCAGGTAGGGCAGCTGCTCCCGCTCGTAGTCGCCGGCCGGGAGCAACTCGTCCAACTCCTCGACGGTCTCGTAGCCGACCGAGACCTCGGCGTAGACCAGGGGATTGATCACGACCCGGCTGGTGTCCATGGCTGCCGCGATCTGCCCGGCCGACCAGTCGGCCCACTGTTCGTCGCCGGTGATGACGTCCAGCAGCACGCAAGAGTCCAGCAGGGTGGTGGGCCGAATGGCCGCGGGGTCACTCGCCACGAAGCAGCGCCATGATCTCGTCGGTGCTCATGCCGGCCACGTCCCGGCCGGTCGCCGTGTTCCGGAGCCGCCGTACCAGCCGTTGCCCCCTGCTTTCCGCCCCCTCGGAACGCACTATCCGCAGCGTGGCGTCGACCTCGACCACCTCGACTTCGTCACCGGCATGCAGGCCGTACTTGGCTCGCAGGTGCGCCGGGATCGTCACCTGTCCCTTGCTGTTCAGCAGCATGACACTCGCCTCCCCCCCTGTTGCACGTATTACGCCTACCACGTAATACTACCTCGCTCATCAGTCTGTGTCGTGGCATGAAGACCCGCAGGTCATCGGGTGAGGAATTCCAGGCACGAGGTTCATGGTGACCAGTTACGGATGGTCGCTTTCCATGATGTGTCTGCTGGTGGGCGTACTCAGGTGTTCCACAAAGGACGGAAACTCCGGCGAGCCCGGGTCCAGGACCTGACGGAGGATGCCGGTCACGAGTCAGCCCAGCCGGTAGAGCCGCACGCCCGATTCCTCGGTCGCGGCGAGTTTTCCCTGGTGTACCAACAGGTCCAGGTGCGCGCCGGTCTCGTTGACCGCGAGCATCTGGTTGAACGGGTCGAGTTCGCCGAGCCGGCGCCGGCGGCGGGTCCAGGCCAGGCGCAGCGCCGCTTCGTAGGCCGTGGTCGCCCCCTGCTCGATGGTCTCCGCCGTTCGTGCCAGGCGTTCCTCGTGGTGGTCCAGCAACTCGTCGATGCGCTGATGCACGCTGTCGGAAACCTTGCCGTGCGCCGGGAGCATCCGGCGATCGGGCATCCCGCGCACCAGGCGCAGCGAGTCGAGGAAGTCGCGCAGCGGCAGTTCGGCGCCTCCCGGCTGGAAGCCGATGGACGGCGTGATGTGGGGGAGAACGTGGTCTCCGGTGAACATCAGGCCGGCTGCGCCGTCGTCGAAGACGACGTGTCCCGCGGTGTGTCCCGGGGTGTGCACGACATCGAGGTCGCGTCCCGGGAGCACGCTGCGCCTGCCCGGGGTCAGCCACTCGTCGGGGGTCTCCCAGATCATCGCGTCGGTGTTGCGCCTCATCCCACCGAACATCTGCCGCAACGTGTCGACGACCGGGTCGGCACCGGCCCGGTGGAGCTGGCCGAGCTGGGTGGCCATCGGCAGCGCGTCCGGGTCGGCGCACAGCTCGAGCGACGCCTGCTCGAGCTCGCCGAGCGCGATCTTGCCGCCGAACTCGCGGCGCAGCGCCACGGCCTGGGTGTAGTGGTCGCGGTGGACGTGGGTCACCAGGAACTGGCTGATGTCGCCGAGTCCCGCGCCGATCCCGTGCAGCGCCGTGGCCAGCTGCTCGCGTGCCTGGTCCAGCGCCCAGCCCGAGTCGATCAGCACCAGATCGGAGCCGTCCGTCAGGGCGTAGACGTTCACCGCGCGCAGCCCGTCGTTGGGCAGGGGCAGGGGAATCCGGTACACGCCGGGCGCCACGACGTAGATTCCGGGCTCGGTCCAGGCGCGGGCGTCATCCTCGGCGATGGGTTCCACGGACTCACTTTCGGGCGCGGCGCGGTGGATGTCCACCTGCCCACGGTGAGACGCCCGTCACTTGTTCCGTTCGTCCTGCTTGAGTGCGGTGTCTATGGTCAATGCCGAGGCGACCACCATGCTGGCGAGCGGGCCGGCGACGTTCCGGTGCATCTCGACGACATAGCTGTCCGCCGTCGCGAACTCCTCCTTCACCAGGTCGCCGAAGGCCTTGGTGACCCGGGCGAGTTCGGCGCCGGTGTCGTCGATGATCGAGAAGTCCCACGCGCACCAGTTCTCCGCCTGTATGCCGCCGATGGTCCGACCCTGCGTGACGAATGAGAAACGGATACCGCCGAGTTCGCTCTCCTGGACGATTTCGCCGATCGGGGTCTCGTCCGCCCGGGTCACCATGAAGCGCGATTCGAGCGTTTTCGCCGGCCGCGTGACCTTCACCACGACACTGCCGCCCATATCCCGTACTTCGAAAGTTCGAGTCCGGCATTTGTTGTATTTGGGCAGAATTCGAATCAATTTCTGCAGCCGGGTCAGGTTGACCTCGACCACGCTGCCCAGCGGCCGGCCGTGCTGGTCGAAGACGCCGAATTCGGCGGAGGCCTCGATCAGCCTCGCCTTCTGGCGTACCACCAGGACCGGCTCGGTGAACAGCGTGCCACCACCGGCCTGCCGCGAATGACTAGTCATACGTGTACAGCGTAGCGAGGCAAAAGCCATGGTGGGAGCACTCTGGCGAATTGCGCGGAAATGTCGGAATTCGGGGTGTTAATCCGTGCCGCTTTCGTTTATCAGCCGGTCGAGCTCGCGCCGCAACAATCCCAGGCGGGCGTCGGCCAGCAGTGGAATCTCCCGGCGCCGCCGGCGTACCGCGAGCGGATCGATCTCGACCACGGACAGCGCCTCCTCCCAGGTCGGCGCCATCGCCACCACCGAGCCCCACGGGTCGACCACCCGCGACCCACCCCAGAACCGCACGCCGGCCTCGTCTCCCACCCGGTTGACGAAGATCACCCAGCACTGCTGCATGCGCGCGGTGAAGGTGAGCAGGTCGTGCCAGTACTCGGCCGGGTCGAACGAGCCGCCGGTGAGTTTGGCCGCCGAGTTGGTGGGCACGATGAGGATTTCCGCCCCGTCCTGCGCGGCGAGCCAGGGCAGCATCGGCTGCCAGGCGTCGTTGCAGATCAGCGTCGCCATCCGGGCGAAGCGGGTGTCGAAGGCGCGCACGTGCTGGCCCGGGCTCGCGTGCTTGCGTTCCTCCCAGATCAGGTAGTTGGGGAGGTAGAGCTTGCGGTGGTTGTGCACCAGTTCGCCGTTGGAGAGGTACAGCGCCGAGTTGTGCCGCCGGATCCGGCCGTCCTCCAGCAGGCCGATCACCACGTCCGGCCCGTGCCGCGACAGCTCGGCGAGCCGCGCGTCGTCGGGCCACAGCGAGATGTCGTCGGCCAACTGACCGAGCGCGTAGCCGGTCAGGCTCAACTCGGGGAAGACCACGAGGCCGGCGCCCTGGGCGGCCGCCTCCTTGATCAGCCGTTCGGCCGACGTCAGGTTTCCCGCCACGTCACCGAGACGGCAGTCCGTCTGCGCCAGGGCCACCCTCATCACCGTTCACCTCCTGGGCTCGATTCTGCGCTCTTTCCGGGTACCGCGATGGCCACCGCGGACGTTCCGCCGCTGTTGTTCGGAACGTGTGCGGGTAGCCGGGTCGTCACTTCCGTGGTCGGCCGCCGGTCGAGGACGACGGCGGCCGGCCTCCCCGCCCCCACAAGGCGGAGTGTCTGGGGGCTTGCCCCCAGCCGGGGTATGGGGGGCGGAGCCCCCGCAGGACAGTGTTGTCTCCGCTACCACTGTGCCCATCTCGCCTTCGAACAACGTTCCGTCACAATTGTGGTGTGAGTGAACACGCCTGGCCTCGCGGCGCCGCGACCGGGATCGGTTCCATGCCGGGCACCGATCCCGCCGAAGCCGCCGCCATCGTCCTCGGCGAACTGCCAGAGTTTCCACACCTGCCCGAGCTGCCCGCACGCGGGGTAGGCGCCGACCTGCTCGGCCGCACCGCCGCGCTGCTGGTCGACCTGGCGGTCGAGGTGGTGCCCACCGGCTACCGGGTCGCCGCGCGACCGGGACGGGATCACCGCCGCGGGGTCGACCTGCTCCGCTGGGATCTCGACGCGCTGAACGACGCCCGGCCGCCGGTGCTCAAGACCCAGCTCGCCGGACCGTGGACCCTCGCCGCGGGCATCGAACTGCCCCGCGGCCACCGCGTACTGACCGACCGTGGCGCGGTCCGCGAGTTCACCGAGTCCATGCTGGAGGGCTTGGCCGCTCACGTGGCCGAGCTGACCGCCCGCACCGGCGCTCGGGTCGTCGTCCAGTTCGACGAGCCCATGCTGCCCGACGTGCTGGCCGGGGCGCTGCCCACGCCGTCGGGATACGGCACCGTGGGCGCGGTCGCGGCGGCCGAGGCGCAGGATCTGCTCAGCACCGTGGTCGCCCGCGCGGGCGAGATCACCGGCCAACCCGTCGTCGTGCACAGCTGCGCGCCGAAGCCGCCCATCGCGCTGCTGCGCGCGGCCGGAGCCGGCGGGATCGCGCTGGACGCGACGCTGCTCGGCGGGGTACCCGCGAAACTCCTCGACGAGCTGGGCGAGGCATGGGACAGCGGGACGACGTTGTTCCTCGGCTTGGTCCCGGCGCTCGAGCCGGAGCAGCCGCCGACGCTGCGCGACGTCGCGACACCCGCGTTTCAGCTGGTGGACCGGCTGGGCTTCAACCGCTCGATCCTGGCCGATCGCGCCGTGCCGACCCCCACCTGCGGCTTTGCCGGCGCCACGAACTCCTGGCTGCGGCGGGCGCTCTCGCTGACCCGCGATCTGGGCAAGGCGTTCGTGGAGCCGCCGGAAGGCTGGTAGTACTTGCAGGATGCGACTGTTTCGCCGCCGGTCCGGTAAGGGGGCCCAAGAGGCGCCGGACCCGCGTACACCGTGGCCGCAGCAGGACGTCCCGGGCGATCCCACGGCGGCCGCGGTCGAGTTCTGGCGCGACTGGTTCGAGCTGCTGCCCGAGGTCAACGCCGCGCTCGGTGACCGCGAGCCGCACCGGGTAGAGCACGACCTGTGCCGCCTGGTCGCGCGGTTGCACCCCGACCTGCACTTCTCCCTGGAGCGCGGGCAGCGCGCGATCTACGCGCTCGTCATCACCGGCCAGGAGGATCCCCGGCTGCGGGTCTACACCGACGCGTGGCGGGCGGCCGCGCCGGAGGAGGACCCCATCTGGGAGTACCACGACTCCGTGCCGCCGGTACCCGATCCCAGCGAGGTCACCGTGAACCTCGGTGCGCACCGGATCGCGCTGGCCGATGTCCGGGTCTCGGCGGTGGTGGACTCCGCCGAGTCCGTGGTGGACGTCGTGGTGCACCATCCCGGCGTGGCCGCGCTGGACGAGGCGGCGCGCCGGGCGCTGACCTTCCTGCCGCTGGACGCCACGCTGGGCGAGCGGCTGGCGGCGGAACGCCTGCGCCGGGTGGAGCTCGCCGACCGCGAGCCCGAGGGGGCGATCACGTTGCTGGAGCTGCGTGCACTGGTGCGTGGCCTGGCTTCGAAAGATGCGTGATCGCCGCCGCTGGGAAGCACAGGCGGGTCCGGCGGAGGCCGGAAGTTGTCGGTGGGCACGGTTAAGGTTGGGACAGAGCCAGCCCCGGTACGCCGATCCGGGGCGCCGAGCCGAAGCGAGGCCGAAGCCACACCGTGACCGAAAACGCTGCCCAGGACGTCACCGACGTGCCCGCCGAGGTGCGCGATCGGCATGGCGCGCTCGCGGAAGAGATCCGCGGTCACCAGTTCCGGTACTACGTGCTCGACTCGCCGACCATCTCCGACGGTGAGTTCGACGAGCTGGTGCGCGAGCTGGAGCGGATGGAGGCCGAGTATCCGGGCCTGGCCACGCCCGACTCGCCGACCCAGAACGTGGGCGGCACGTTCTCCACGGACTTCGCCGCCTACGACCATCTGGAGCGGATGCTCAGCCTGGACAACGTGTTCGACACCGACGAGTTGCTCGCCTGGATCGACCGGGTGGAGCGCGAGGTCGGTGGGGCCACGCAGTACCTGTGCGAGCTGAAGATCGACGGCCTGGCGATCAACCTGCTGTACGAGGACGGGCAGCTCACCCGGGCGCTGACCCGCGGCGACGGGCGGACCGGCGAGGATGTCACGCTCAACGTGCGCACGCTCGACCAGGTGCCGCAACAGTTGCACCACAGCGACGAGTTCCCGGTGCCGAAGCTCATCGAGGTGCGCGGCGAGGTGTTCTTCCGGGTCGAGGACTTCGCCGAGCTCAACGCGAAGCTGGTGGAGGCGGGCAAGCCGCCGTTCGCGAACCCGCGCAACACGGCCGCCGGTTCGTTGCGGCAGAAGGATCCGCGCGTCACCCGCAGCCGCAAGCTCCGGATGATCTGCCACGGCCTCGGCAAACGCGACGGCTTCGAGCCGACCCGGCAGTCGGAGTCCTACCGGGCGCTGGCCGCCTGGGGGCTGCCGATCTCGGCCAACACCAAGGTCTTCGACACCGCGGACGAGGTACTCGCCCACATCCGGTACTGGGGCGAGCACCGGCACGACAACGAGCACGAAATCGACGGCGTGGTGGTCAAGGTCGACCAGGTGTCGCTGCAGCGTCGTCTCGGCACGACGTCGCGGGCGCCGCGGTGGGCGGTCGCGTACAAGTACCCGCCCGAAGAGGCCACCACCACGCTGCTCGACATCCAGGTCAACGTGGGCCGGACCGGGCGGGTCACGCCGTTCGCGGTGATGGAACCGGTGAAGGTCGCCGGATCCACCGTCGCCATGGCGACCCTGCACAACGCCGAGGAGGTCAAGCGCAAGGGCGTGCTGATCGGCGACCGGGTGGTCATCCGCAAGGCGGGCGACGTGATCCCCGAGGTGCTGGGGCCGGTGGTCGACGTGCGCACCGGTGACGAGCGCGAGTTCGTGATGCCGGTCCGGTGCCCGGAGTGCGACACGCCGCTGGCCTACCAGAAGGAAGGCGATGTCGACATCCGCTGCCCGAATTCCCAGTACTGCCCGGCGCAGCGTCGCGAGCGGCTGTTCTATCTGGCCGGGCGCGGACGGTTCGACATCGAGGTACTCGGCTACGAGGCGGCGGCCGCGCTGATCTCCTCGGGTGTGATCGCCGACGAGGGCGACATCTTCGGCCTCGACGAGGAAGCGTTGTCGCAGGTCGAGCTGTTCCGCACCAAGGAAGGTGAGCTGTCGGCCAACGCCCGGAGACTGCTGGCCAACCTGGAGACGGCCAAGGATCGTCCACTGTGGAGAGTCATCGCGGCGCTGTCCATCCGGCACGTCGGGCCGACCGCGGCGCAGGCGCTGGCGCGGGAGTTCGGCTCGCTCGACGCGATCGAGGCGGCCGGCCAGGAGGAGCTGGCCGACGTCGACGGCGTCGGGCCGACCATCGCGAACGCGGTGCGGGAGTGGTTCACCGTCGACTGGCATCGCGAGATCGTCGAGAAGTGGCGGCGCGCCGGGGTGCGCATGGCGGAGGAGCGCGACGAGTCGGTGCCGCGCAACCTCGAGGGCCTGTCGATCGTGGTCACCGGTTCGCTGGCCGGGTTCTCCCGCGACGAGGCCAAGGAGTCGATCATGGCCCGGGGCGGCAAGGCCGCGGGCTCGGTGTCGAAGAAGACCGCGTTCGTGGTGGTCGGGGACGCGCCGGGGTCGAAGTACGACAAGGCGGTCCAGCTCAAGGTGCCGGTCCTGGACGAGGCCGGCTTCCAGGTCCTGCTCGACCGTGGCCCGGACGCGGCGGCGGAGGTCGCGTTGCCGGCCGGCGAGCCCGGTGACGCTGACAAGTGAGCACGCCGAGATCGCGCGCAGATGGGGGCAACCATGGGTGAGTCCCCGCTGCGGAGGTCGGTGTCGCGCGCAGATTGGGGAAACACAGAGTGAGTGAGTTCGTGGTGAGGCCGCCGCGGGCCGAGGAGTTGCACGCGGTGGGCGAACTGACCGTGGCCGCCTATCGGGACGACGAGCTGCTCCAAGTGGAGCCCGAATACGAGGCTGTGCTCGCCGACGCCGAGCGCCGCGCCACAGAGGCCGAACTACTCGTCGCGGTGACCGGGGACGGCGAGTTGCTGGGTTCGGTGACAGTGGTGCGGCCAGGCACCGCTTACGCGGAGATCTCCCGCGAGGGCGAACTGGAGTTCCGCATGCTCGCCACCGCTCCCGCCGCCCGGCGCCGGGGCGTCGGCGAGGCCCTGACTCGTGCCGTGATCGAGCGCGCCCATGAACTCGGCGCAAAACGAGTCGTGCTGTGCAGCCTCGAGACGATGCAGGCGGCGCACCGGCTCTACACCCGCATCGGCTTCCGCCGCCTCCCCGAACGCGACTGGGAACCCCACCCCACCTTCTGGCTCCGCGCCTTCGCCCTGACCCTTTAGCCCCGCCCAGGCACCGTGTCCCCGGTTAGGGAAGCTGAATCCGAGGTTGGGGAGGCAGAAACAAGGACGAGTCAGGTACTGGGAGTTGAACCACGGTGCGCAGCGGTCGGCATCTTCCGTTGCCGCAGCCGACCTCCGGCAGTTCGCTCACACGTTTTCGGACCTCGCCGATCCGAACGTCATGGCCCGCGCCTGGGAGTGAACAGCGGGTTGGAAACCCAGTGGCTCATCGACAAATCTGCCCTTGGTGCGTTTGGGGGCGAGCCCCGACGTCGATCTGTGGGCACGACGTGTCCGACCGAGGACTTGTCCGCCTCACTACTGTCACGCTCTTGGAGGTTGGGTACTCCGCGAGGTCGGCTGGTGACCTCCGAGGAGGACTTCGCAGGCCGCCACTCTGTCGAACATGACGATCGAGTACGCGACGCTGGCGATCGAGGACCGTGCCGTGGAAGTACTCGGGCTGCTCGCCCACGAGAGCCCGAAAGTCATCCGTCCAGGACGACGGCGACGATGCCGGCGAAGTGGGCCAGGTGGGCGACCTCGGCGGCCCGGAATATCGGGCCGCCCGGGCGCCCGACGAGCAGTGCCTTGCCGGGTTTGCCCAGCGGGGTGGCGGCCAGTTCGGTGCCCAGCTCCTGCCAGGTCTGGGGCACCCAGGGTTCCTCCGCGTCCAGCACGGTGGCCCGCTCCAGCGGCAGCCAGGGCAGGTCGGTGATGGGTGCCTCGGGGGCCGCGCACGAGGAGGCCAGGCGCTGCACCCCATCGTCGGTGTGCTCGACCACGATCGACCAGCCGGCCCGGACGATCCGGGGCACGCCCTCGACAAGGATGGACAGGCCGGAGGCCGGCTGTGCCGCGATTTCCTCCACCAGTTCCAGTTCACGGTGGCTGTCCAGCACGCCGGCGTAGGGCCGTACCGCGTCGACCTCGACGCCGGGCACGCTTTCCGCCGCGGTGATGAGCGCGTCCGGCAGGCGGCCGGAGGGCAGTTCGATGACCAGGTCGTCGATGGCCAGCCCGCCGCCGCGCTCGACCACGTCCACGCTGAGGATGTCCGCCCCGATCAGGCCGAGCGCCGTGGCAACGGCGCCGAGGGTCCCTGGGGTGTCCGGGAGCTGTACCCGGATCAGGAAGGACACGGCCATCCCCTCTCTGCTGTGGGTCGCGCTGAAGGTGAATTCCGGTCGCCGATTGTGACAGAACCATGCTCGAACGGGGAGGGACTACTGCGTTCCGAAACCGTTTCGCGTGCAAGCTGTGCATAACCCAGTCGAGTCCTCGTCACCGCCCGCCATAGACTTGCTGCTTACCGACTCACCCGACAGCACACCCCGGGAGTAACCCGCGTGCCCAACATATCCCGCGAAGAGGTCGCGCACCTCGCCAAGCTCGCCAGGCTGGCGGTCACCGACAAGGAGCTGGACGTTTTCGCAGGTCAGCTCGATGAAATCCTGGATGCGGTGGCCAAGGTGGGTGAGGTCGCGGCCGAGGACATCCCGCAGACCTCGCACGCCGTGCCGCTCACCAACGTCTTCCGCGACGATGCCGTCCAGCCCTGCCTGAGCCAGGAGGAGGCGCTCTCGGGCGCGCCCGCGGCCGAAGACGGGCGCTTCCGCGTGCCGCGGATTCTGGGGGAGGAACAGTGACCGATCTAACTAGGCTGACCGCGGCCGAACTGGCCGAGAAGATCCACTCCCGCGAGGTCTCCGCGGCGGAGGTCACCCAGGCGCATCTGGACCGGATCGCCGAGGTGGACGAGTCCGTGCACGCGTTCCTGCACGTCGACGCCGAGGGTGCGCTGGCGGCCGCCCGCGCGGTCGACGGCGCGCTGGACTCGGGGGCCGCCCCGGTGTCCAGCCTCGCCGGCGTGCCGCTGGCGCTCAAGGACGTGCTCACCACGCGCGGCATCCCGACGACGTGCGGCTCGCGCACCCTGGAGGGCTGGATCCCGCCGTACGACGCGACGGTGACGCGGAGGCTGCGGGAAGCGGGCTTGCCGATCCTCGGCAAGACGAACATGGACGAGTTCGCCATGGGCTCCTCCACGGAGAACTCCGCGTTCGGCCCGACGCGCAACCCGTGGGATCACTCCCGCGTCCCGGGCGGATCCGGTGGGGGCTCCTCGGCCTCGCTCGCCGCGTTCGAGGCCCCGCTGGCCATCGGCACGGACACCGGCGGCTCGATCCGCCAGCCCGGGGCGGTGACCGGCACGGTCGGCGTCAAGCCCACCTACGGCGGGGTTTCCCGCTACGGGCTCGTGGCGTTCTCGTCCTCGCTGGACCAGGCCGGTCCGTGTGCCCGCACGGTGCTCGACGCGGCGCTGCTGCACGAGGTGATCGCCGGGTACGACCCGATGGACTCGACGTCCATCAACGCGGCGGTCCCGCCCGTGGTGGCGGCCGCGCGGGAAGGTCTGCGCGGTGACCTCACCGGTATCAAGGTGGGTGTGGTCAAGGAACTCGGCGGGGAGGGCTACCAGGCGGGCGTGCAGCGCTCGTTCGAGGCCGCCGTCGAGCAGTTGCGCGCGCTCGGTGCCGAGGTCGTGGAGGTGTCCTGCCCGAACTTCGGCTACGCCCTGCCGGCCTATTACCTGATCGCGCCGAGCGAGTGCTCGTCCAACCTGGCCCGCTTCGACGCGATGCGCTACGGCCTGCGGGTCTCCGACGACGGTTCGCGCAGCGCCGAGGAGGTCATGTCCCTGACCCGGGAGGCCGGGTTCGGCCCCGAGGTCAAGCGTCGCATCATGCTCGGCACGTACGCGCTGTCCTCGGGCTACTACGACGCCTACTACGGCTCCGCGCAAAAGGTGCGCACGTTGATCCGCCGTGACTTCGACGCGGCCTTCGAGCGGGTCGACGTGCTGGTCTCGCCGACCACGCCGACCACCGCGTTCAAGATCGGCGAGCGGGTGGACGACCCGCTGGCCATGTACCTGTCCGACATCTGCTCCATCCCGTCGAACCTGGCCGGCAACGCCGCCATGAGCGTCCCGAGCGGGCTTTCGGACTCCGACGGCCTGCCGGTGGGCTTGCAGATCATGGCGCCGGCGCTGGCCGACGACCGGCTCTACCGGGTCGGCGCCGCCTACGAGGCCGCGCGGGAGCCCGTGCTGGACCGGCTTCCCGAGCTGAAGGGGGCCGTGTGACACCGGCTATGGCGAGTCGCGGTGCTTCAGGCAACTACCACGCGCGCCTGTCTCCGCTATCGGGGCGGCGGGGCGCCGTTTCGCTCAACGAGACTTTTGCTCGTCAGCAGCGCCCTGTCGACACGATCGCGGTCGCGCGCAAGCTTGCGAAGGAGACAGCTTCATGACGGCGGTGGCCGACCTGATGGACTACGCCGAGGTCGTCGAGCGGTTCGACCCGGTGCTCGGGCTCGAGGTGCACGTCGAGCTGAACACGAAGACGAAGATGTTCTGCGGCTGCCCCAACCTGTTCGGCGGTGAGCCCAACACGCACGTCTGCCCGACCTGCCTGGGCCTGCCCGGCTCGCTGCCGGTGGTCAACGGCAAGGCCGTGGAGTCGGCGATCCGGATCGGTCTCGCGCTCAACTGCGAGATCGCGTCCTGGTGCCGCTTCGCGCGGAAGAACTACTTCTATCCGGACATGCCGAAGAACTTCCAGACCTCGCAGTACGACGAGCCGATCGCCTTCAACGGCTACCTCGACGTGACGCTGGACGACGGCGAGGTCGTGCGCGTGGACATCGAGCGCGCGCACATGGAGGAGGACACCGGCAAGTCGCTGCACGTCGGCGGCGCCACCGGCCGTATTCACGGCGCCGAGCACTCGCTGCTCGACTACAACCGTGCGGGCGTTCCGCTCATCGAGATCGTCACGAAGCCGATCGTGGGCACCGGCGCCCGGGCACCCGAGGTCGCCCGCGCCTACGTCACCGCGCTGCGGGACCTGCTGCGTGCCCTGGACGTCTCGGACGTCCGGATGGACCAGGGGTCGCTGCGCTGTGACGCCAACGTCTCGTTGATGCCGAAGGGCGAGAGCGAGTTCGGCACGCGCACCGAGACGAAGAACGTCAACTCGCTGCGCAGTGTCGAACGTGCCGTGCGTTACGAGATGACCAGGCAAGCCGCGGTGCTCGCCGCGAATGGCCGGGTCACCCAGGAGACCCGGCACTTCCAGGAGGCCGACGGCACCACCTCGCCGGGGCGCACCAAGGAGACCGCGGAGGACTACCGGTACTTCCCCGAACCCGACCTGGTCCCGATCGCGCCGCCGGGGGAGTGGATCGAGCAGCTCCGCGCGACGCTGCCGGAGATGCCGGCCGCGCGCCGCGAACGCATCCGGACCGAGTGGCAGCTCACCCCCGAGGAGTTGCGCGACCTGTTCAACTCCGGCGCGGTGGAGCTCGTCGAGGCGACCGTCGCGGCCGGGGCGAAGCCCGGCGAGGCGCGCGGCTGGTGGGTGAACTTCCTCGCGCAGGAAGCGAATTCGCGCGAGGTCGAGCTGACCGCGATGCCGATCACCCCGAAGCAGGTGGCCCGGGTCACCGAGCTGGTCTCCTCGGGCGAACTGACCAACAAGCTCGCCCGTGAAGTGGTCAAGGGCGTGCTGGACGGTGACGGCGAGCCCGACGAGATCGTCGAGAAGCGCGGCCTGAAGGTCGTTTCCGACGACTCGGCCCTGCTGGCCGCAGTCGACGAGGCGCTGGCCGCGCAGCCGGACGTGGCGGACAAGATCCGGGGCGGCAAGGTGCAGGCCGCCGGCGCGATCGTGGGCGCGGTGATGAAGGCCACCAAGGGCCAGGCCGACGCCAAACGGGTGCGCGAGCTGATCCTCGAGCGTGTCGGCCAGTGACGAACCGCTGAGCCATGGGATTTTCGCCGAAGCTGGTCTCCGGGCGGGAGTGGGCCGGGCTCGTGGCCGGGCTGGTCGCGTTCGCGGCGCTGTTCGCGCCGTGGACCAACCTGTCCGCGACCCGGCAGGACGTCGAGGAGGCGCTGCGTGAGCTGCCCGCCGCCGAGGTGGCCCGCACCGCCTGGACCGTCGGGTTCCTCGCCTGGTTCGGGCCGCTGCTGTTGCTGTTCGCAGGGATCGCGGTGACGGTGTTCGGCCAGCGCCGCGCGGCCCGGCTGAGCGGGCTGGCGCAGCTGTGGCTGATCGCGTCGGCGGTCGCGGTGCTGCTGATGGTGCTCGCCTGGCTGGCCATCGATCACGAGTTCGGAGCGGACACCCGTGCGCTGCTCGCGGACGGCGGAGTCGGGATCAACGGCGGGATCGGCCGCTACCTCGCGATGGTCGCCGGCGGGTGCTCGCTCGTGGCCGCCGTCCTCGACGCCCGCTCGCTACGCCGCCGCGGCATGACGCCGAAGGCCCGGCGGATCTCCTGAAGTCCCCACCGGACTCAGGAGATCCGCTGGGTCCCGCCCTCGAAATCGGGAAGCACCAGCCCGGAGTGTTCGGGCCGTTCGGGGCCGGCCGGGATGGCGGTGAGATTGCGCAGTGCTTCGTTGCGCTGGGTCAGGGCTTCGGCCGTGCTGGGGAACATCACCGCGTTCCCTTCGGTGACGAGCGCCTGGTTCAGGTGCACGAACTCCCGGATCCGGCGTTCACAGGCCGTGAACGCTGCTGCGTGGTCGGGCGTCGCGGCCAGTTCGCCCGCAAGTACGTAGGCACCGACCAGCGCGAGGCTTGATCCTGAAGACCGAAGCGATCAGTTCGCGTTGCGCCGCCGGATCCCGGAAGGCCCCCGACGGCGGCTCGGGACGGGTGAAGTTCAGGCCGGCCGCTACCTGAAGACCCTGCTCGGCTGGTTCACCGAAGCGCTCGCCGACTGGTCCGAGCAGGACCGCCGGAGCCTCGTCCGCCTCCTCGTGTGATTCGCCGACGATATCGCCGATCGCTTGGCGGCTATCGACGACGAGGAGCTGACCGATCCGTGAGGCTTACCGGGCGGGTCAGTCCTTGCCGGAACCGCCTGCGGGGTTGGGCGGGATCTGGATGATGGCGACCCGGTCGTCGCTGGACACCGGCTGCCCGCCGTCCCGGTTCACCGTGCCGACCAGCGCGTACCGGGAGTCGATCGCGTCGATCCCGCCCAGGCGGCCGTAACCGGCACCCTCCTTGCCGTCCAGCGCGCTCTTCGGTGTCCCGCCGACCGAGCCGTCCGGCGCGATCGGCAGATCCTGCACGCCGGGCGTGCTCGACGTGGCGATGACGACCGCCTGCTCGCTGTCCGCGCAACCGGCCAGGCCCGGTCGGTCCGGCCAGGTCCACGTGGGCGCCGCGAGTGCGCCGCCGGACGGCACGCGGTACAGCGCGTCCTGACTGGGGCCGCGGTCGGTCACCCACAGCCGGGAGCCGTCGGCGGAGGAGCACAGGCCGCCCGGCGAGTGCAGGCCGGAAGCGAACACCCGGGAGCCCGGCGTGGGGTTCTCCGGCGCGGGGTTGCCCGAGGTGTCGATGCGCAACACCTTGCCGGCCAACGAGTTCGGGTCGGCGGCCGCGGCGGGGTTGCCGGCGTCGCCCGTGGCCACCAGCAGGGCCTTGCCGTCGGAGGCCAAGGCGCCGCGGTTGCCGGTCGGGCCCTTCGGAATTCCGGTGAGGACGGCCTTGGGCTGCTGCCCGCGGGTGAAGCGGACCACCCGGTTGTCGGTGGCCGTGGTGATGTAGGCGAAGACCAGTTGGTCCTCGTCGTAGGTGGGGGACAGCGCGAGGCCGGTCAGGCCGCCGTCACCGACGGCGTCCACGGTCAGCTTCGCCAGCTGTGACGGCTGGCCGTCGGCGGCGACCTGCATCACGCGACCGGTCTTGCGTTCGGCGGCGAGGCCGCTGGGAGAGGACGCGTCGCCGGGCAACGCGGCCACCGCCGAGACCGTGTCCAGACAGGTCGCGATGACCGACTGGTCGTAGTCGGTGCAGCCCTGCGGCGGCGGGACAGGGGTACGGGGAGCAGCCGGACCGGGCGCGCCGCTGCCCGAGTCGCCGTCGACGGGCAGTTTCGGCTGAGGGCCGGCGGGCGCGGACAACGCGGGTGCCGGCTGGTAGACCTGCCCGGCCGCGCGGTCGTCGAACTTCGCGCACCCGGACAGCAGAAGACCGCAGGCTGCCAGCAGCCACGGAACACTCCCCATCCGAGCGCGCATAGGCCTCTACCCTAGAGCCGCACACGTGAGCCATGGGTAAGTACTCTCCTCAACCGGGTGCCGATCTCGCGTTCGAATGCTGTTGCGCGGGCTCCGCGCGGCAGGGCAAGCCGGTGCCGATCGTCGGTGCGGGGCCTGGGCAGGCAGCTTCGCCGCCCGTTGGAGCCGTTCGACGTGCGGGGTGACGATGGTGGCAACGACCGCTCACCGCCGCCAGTGCGGCCGGGCTCGACGTGACCGGCCCCGGGCCGCTGCCCGCTGATCATCCGTTGTGGACGGCGCTTCGTGCCGACCCCGCACGGCGGGTGTGCGGCGTCAGGTGTGCGAGGTCGCGACCAGGAAATCGCCCGGTACGCGAACGGTGAACGGCCGCGCAATCTCGCGCATGGCGAATATGGATCGGGGACAGGAGGGTGCGTTCTGTCGCGAAATGGCCTACTCTGCCGCGCGTGACAGCTCATGATGATGAGTACGGCCGACATAATCTGTTCTCGGATTCCGGGTACTACAACACCACGGGTTCGCAGGACACGACCGTGGTGGCGGGCTCCGAGGACGACTACGAGGACACGCGCCCGTCGAACCGCTGGCATGGCGGCCTCGACTTCGGGCTGCTGATCATGCGCCTCGCGCTCGGCGGCACGCTCGGCGCACACGGCCTGGCGAAGGTGTTCGGAACGTTCGGCGGGCCGGGCATCAGCGAGTTCGCCCACCAACTCGCCGGGGAAGGCTTCACCAGCCAGCTCACGCTGTTGTCCTGGCTCGGCGGGATCGCCGAGATCGCCGGAGGCGGGCTGCTGATCCTGGGCCTGTTCACCCCGGCGGCGGCTTCGGTGCTGCTGGCCCTTACCGCGCTGGCCGTCTACCTGAAGTACGACAACGGCTTCTTCCTCGACGGCAACGGTTTCGAATACCACCTGATGCTCGCCGCGATGGCGTTCGGCCTGCTGTTCACCGGGCCCGGCCGAGTTTCGCTCGACGTCAACACACGGTGGCGCCGTAACCCGGTGCCCCTGGCGTTCCTGGGCATCGCACTCGCCGCCGCGGCGGTGGTCGTTGTCGTCGTGGTCTTCCGCTGAAGCCACCTGATCGGCCGCTGGTTTCCTTGGCAGGCAAGGAAACCAGCGGGGCCGGTCAGCGGTTCGGGTCGCGCACGGCGCCGGTGTCCGCAGAGGTCGCCATCCGGGCGTAGGCGCGCAACGCCGCGGTGACCGGGCGCTGTCGGCTGGTGGGCTGCCACGGGCGCTCACTGGCCTCCATCTTCGCCCGGCGCTCGGCCAGGACGTCGGCGTCGACCAGCAGTTCCAGCTTCCGCTCGGGCACGTCGATGAGGATCTGGTCGCCGTCTTCCACCAGGCCGATGACGCCGCCGGACGCGGCCTCGGGCGAGATGTGGCCGACCGAGATGCCCGACGAGCCACCGGAGAACCGGCCGTCGGTGATCAGTGCGCACTTCTTGCCGAGCCCGGCGCCCTTTAGGAACGCGGTCGGGTGCAGCATCTCCTGCATCCCGGGACCGCCGGCGGGACCCTCGTAGCGCACCACCAGCACCTCACCGGGCTGGATGGTCTTGCTGAGGATGACCGACACGGCCTCCTCCTGGCTTTCCACCACCCGGGCCGGGCCTTGAAAACGCAGCAGCGCCTCATCATCTATTCCGGCCGCCTTGATCACCGCGCCGTTTTCGGCGATGTTGCCGCGCAGGACGGCCAGGCCACCGTCCTTGGTGTAGGCGTGCTCGACGTCGCGCACGCAGCCACCGGCGGCATCGGTGTCCAAAGAGGACCAGCGGTTCTCGGTGGAGAACGCCTCGGTCGTGCGGACCCCGCCGGGCGCGGCGTGGAACAGTTCCACCGCCTCCGGCGACGGCGAAGCACCCCGGATGTCCCAGGTGGACAGCCAGGTCTCCAGCGACGGCGAGTGCACCGCGTACACGTCGGAGTTCAGCAGCCCGGCGCGGTGCAGTTCACCGAGGATCGCGGGGATGCCGCCGGCCCGGTGTACGTCCTCCATGTGGTAGTCGGAGTTCGGCGAGACCTTGGACAGGCACGGCACCTTCCGGCCGATCGCGTCGATGTCGCCGATCGTGAAGTCGACTTCACCCTCCTGCGCGGCGGCAAGGACGTGCAGCACCGTGTTCGTCGAGCCGCCCATCGCCATGTCCAGCGCCATCGCGTTCTCGAACGCCTTCTTGTTCGCGATCGACCGGGGAAGCGCTTTCTCGTCGTCCTGTTCGTACCACCGCTTGGCCAGTTCGACGACGGTGCGCCCGGCGTCGATGAACAGCCGCTTCCGCGCGGCGTGGGTGGCCAGCGTGGAGCCGTTTCCGGGCAACGACAACCCGAGCGCCTCGGTGAGGCAGTTCATCGAGTTCGCGGTGAACATGCCCGAGCAGGAACCACAGGTGGGGCAGGCCGACCGCTCCACAATAGACAGTCCGTCCTCGTCGACCGCGGAGTTCGCCGACGCGGAGATCGCGGTGATCAGGTCGCTGGAGGGATGCGCGACGCCGTCGAGCACCACCGCCTTGCCCGCCTCCATCGGTCCGCCGGAGACGAAAACCGTCGGGATGTTCAGCCGCATCGCCGCGTTGAGCATGCCCGGCGTGATCTTGTCGCAGTTCGAAATGCACACCAGCGCGTCCGCCTGGTGCGCGTTGACCATGTATTCCACCGAGTCGGCGATGATCTCGCGGGAGGGCAGCGAGTAGAGCATGCCGCCGTGCCCCATGGCGATCCCGTCGTCCACCGCGATCGTGTGGAACTCGCGGGCCACGCCGCCGGCCTCGCGTACCGCCTCGGCCACCACGTCGCCGAGGTCCTTGAGGTGCACATGGCCCGGCACGAACTGGGTGTAGGAGTTGGCAATCGCCACGATGGGCTTGCCGAAGTCGCTGTCGGTCATGCCGGTGGCCCGCCACAGGGAACGGGCGCCCGCGGCGTTGCGGCCGTGGGTCGTGGTTCGGGATCGCAGCTCAGGCATGCGATCAGGCTACGCCCGGCGTTCCATCGCGCGTCTCGTGGTTGGACGCCGATGCCTACTCGTCGTCAGCCTGCTTCTCGTCGGTGGTTTCGCCGTCCTTGGTCGTGTCCCGGTCCTTGGTGGCCTCGCCGTCCTTTGTGGTTTCACCGTCTTCGGGGGCTTCGCCATCTTTTGCGGCTTCGCCGTCCTTGGCTTTCCCGAGGAGGTCGTCGGTGAGACCGCTGGGGTCGGCGAACCGGCCCTCGCTGACCAGTGAGATGACCGGGAGGTGTCGGGTTCGGACGGTCGGCAGCGGCACCTGGGTGTCGTCGGTCAGCACCGCACGAACCTGAGCGCGGCCGGTGATGGCCAACCCCTTGAGCGCTTCCCACGGCAGTTCGCGGCGGCCGAACATGGTCCGCACGGTCAGGCCCTTCGCGGTCGCCACGGTCCGGGTTCGTACCACGAAGACGAGCAGTGCGAGCGGAACGACATACAGCACCCACAGTCCGGGCACATCGGCGAACGCGGTCGGCGCGAGGCAGACCATCAGGAACGCCACTCCGAACAGGGCGATCACGGGTATCCGGAAGATCGCCTTGCGCCCTTCGTTCTCTTCGGCCACGTCATGATGGTTGCACTCCGTGCTCCGCCGCGGCTCAAGTGGGCCCTCCGTGGAGTCGCAACGATATTCAATACGCGAGTCGGGCGCCTGTGGTGACGGAGAACAACGGCGCCTTGTGGGGGCACCGCCCCCCACGCCCCGGCAGGGGGCGGGGAGCCAAGCCGCCAACGTTGCCGGCCGGCAGCCGACGACGGATGTCACGGCCTGGCTACCCGAACACGTTCTGAATAAGAGTGTGAGTCCGACAGTAGGGCTGCCCAGTATTCGGGATCACGATCCCGAGGAGTTGACACTCCTCGCGGCGAGCCGTTAACGTCATGCCTGTGACATCGCAGAACGGCATCGTACTTCCCTGGCGCGTCGACGCTTAGGGGAAACAGCCCGCTGCGTCGACGCGCGACCCTCGTGCGACCTCCTGGTCGGCGGGGGTTTTTTGTTGCCCGCACAGGACTACCCGAACGAGTGAGCCCCAAGAGAGCCCGAGGCAGAACTGATGACAAGCGCCACCTCGCGATCGGCACCGACCGCGCCGTCGCCCGCCCAGCTCGGACCGCGCCCCAAGCCCACCCCGCCGGCCGGCACCCCGGTCCGGGTCACCGGTGCGCAGTCGCTCGTGCGGTCGCTCGAGGCGGTCGGGGTGGAGGTCGTGTTCGGTATTCCGGGTGGCACGATCCTGCCCGCCTACGATCCCCTGCTCGACTCGACCAAGGTCCGTCACGTGCTGGTCCGGCACGAGCAGGGCGCCGGCCACGCGGCGACCGGGTATGCGCAGGCGACCGGCAAGGTCGGCGTGTGCATGGCCACCTCGGGTCCCGGTGCCACGAACCTGGTCACCCCGCTGGCCGACGCGAACATGGACTCGGTGCCCGTGGTCGCGATCACCGGCCAGCAGACGCGGGCGCTGATCGGCACCGATGCGTTCCAGGAAGCCGACATCTGCGGCATCACGATGCCGATCACCAAGCACAACTTCCTCGTCACCGACCCGGCGGAGATCCCGAGGGTGATCGCCGAGGCGTTCCACCTGGCCGCGACCGGCCGGCCCGGCCCGGTGCTGGTGGACATTCCCAAGGACGTGCTCCAGGAGACGACCTCCTTCTCCTGGCCGCCGGAGCTGCGGCTGCCCGGTTACCGCCCGACGCTGCGCCCGCACGGCAAGCAGGTGCGCGAGGCGGCTCGGCTGATCGCCGGCGCGCAGCGGCCGGTGCTCTACGTCGGTGGCGGCGTGATCAAGGCCGGGGCGTCCGAGCAGCTGGCGGAACTGGCCAGCCTGACCGGGATCCCGGTCGTCACCACCTTGATGGCGCGCGGCGCCTTCCCGGACTCGCACCCGCAGCACCTCGGCATGCCGGGCATGCACGGCACCGTCGCGGCGGTGGCCGCGATGCAGCGGGCGGACCTGCTGGTGGCGCTCGGCGCCCGGTTCGACGACCGGGTCACCGGGCGGCTGGACTCGTTCGCGCCCGACGCCGCCGTCGTCCACGCCGACATCGACCCGGCGGAGATCTCCAAGAACCGCAAGGCGGACGTGCCGATCGTGGGCGACTGCGCGGAGATCATCAACGAGCTGATCGACGCGGTGAAGGCGGAGACCGAGCGTTCCGGCAAGCCCGACCTCACCGCGTGGTGGACTCAGCTCGACTCGTGGCGCGGCACGTTCCCCGCCGGCTACGAGTGGCCCGCGGACGGGACGCTGTCGCCGCAGTACGTGATCGAGCGCATCGGCGAGCTGGTCGGACCCGACGCGATCTACGCCGCGGGCGTCGGCCAGCACCAGATGTGGGCCGCGCAGTTCATCAAGTACGAAAACCCGCGCACCTGGATCAACTCCGGTGGCCTCGGCACGATGGGCTTCGCCGTGCCGGCCGCGATGGGCGCGAAGTTCGGGCAGCCGGGCAAGCAGGTCTGGGCGATCGACGGCGACGGCTGCTTCCAGATGACCAACCAGGAGCTGGCCACCTGCGCGATCGAGGGAGCTCCGATCAAGGTCGCTGTGATCAACAACGGCAACCTCGGCATGGTGCGCCAGTGGCAGAACCTGTTCTATTCCGAGCGCTACTCGAATACCGATCTCGGCACCCACAAGCACCGCATCCCGGACTTCACCCTGCTCGCCGAGGCGCTGGGCTGTGCCGGCCTGCGCTGTGAGAGCAGGGAAGAGGTGGACGAGGTCGTCGGCCGCGCGATGGAGATCAACGACCGGCCGGTGGTGATCGACTTCGTGGTCGGCAAGGACGCCCAGGTGTGGCCGATGGTCGGCCCCGGCGCCGGCAACGACGAGGTGATGGCGGCCCGCGGTATCCGGCCGCTGTTCGACGACGACGAGGTGAGCAAGTGAGTACCCATACACTGAGCGTGCTGGTGGAGAATGTGCCCGGGGCGCTCGCCAGGGTCGCCGGGTTGTTCTCCCGCCGTGGTTTCAACATTGAATCCCTCGCCGTCGGGCCCACGGAAAACCCCGAGGTGTCCCGGATGACGATCGTGGTCGCCGTCGAAGAGCTACCGCTCGAGCAGGTGACCAAACAGCTCAACAAGCTGGTCAACGTGATCAAGATCGTGGAGCTGGAGCAGGCCACGTCCGTGCAGCGCGAACTGCTGCTGGTCAAGGTCCGGGCCGACGCCACCGTGCGCAGCCAGGTGCTGGAGACCGTGCAGCTGTTCCGTGCCAAGGTGGTCGACGCGGCACCCGAGGCGCTCACCATCGAGGCGACCGGCACCAGCGACAAGCTGTCGGCGCTGCTGCGGATGCTGGAACCCTACGGCGTCCGTGAGATCGTGCAGTCCGGCATGGTGGCCGTCGGCCGGGGTGCGCGTTCCATCGCCGCCACCTCGGCGCGATAGCCGTCCTCGACGACCATGTCGCAATGTAATTGAGAAAGGAAGCTGTTCCCCTCATGTCAGTCGAAATCTTCTACGACGACGACGCCGATCTGGGCATCATCCAGGGTCGCAAGGTCGCCGTGATCGGTTACGGCAGCCAGGGCCACGCGCACGCGTTGAGCCTGCGCGACTCCGGAGTCGATGTCCGCATCGGTCTGCCGGAGGGGTCGAAGTCTCGCGCCAAGGCCGAGGAAGAGGGCCTTCGGGTGCTCACCCCGGCCGAGGCCTCGAAGGAGGCCGACCTCATCATGATCCTGGCGCCGGACACCAAGCAGCGCTTCATCTACGCCGAGGACGTCGAGCCGAACCTGAACGCCGGTGACGCGATCTTCTTCGGCCACGGCTTCAACATCCGGTACGAGCTGATCAAGCCACCGGCCAATGTGGACGTCGCGATGGTCGCGCCGAAGGGCCCGGGCCACCTGGTACGCCGTCAGTTCGTCGACGGCAAGGGCGTGCCCTGCCTGATCGCGGTGGAGCAGGACCCGTCGGGTAACGCGCAGGCGCTGGCGCTGTCCTACGCCGCGGCGATCGGCGGCGCGCGGGCCGGGGTCATCAAGACCACGTTCAAGGAGGAGACCGAGACCGACCTGTTCGGCGAGCAGTCGGTGCTCTGCGGTGGCGCCAGCGCGCTCGTGCAGACCGGGTTCGAGGTGCTCACCGAGGCCGGCTACGCGCCGGAGATCGCCTACTTCGAGGTGCTGCACGAGCTCAAGCTCATCGTGGACCTGATGTACGAGGGCGGCATCGCGCGGATGCGGTACTCGATCTCGGACACCGCCGAGTACGGCGACCTGACCCGCGGCCCGCGCGTGATCACGCCCGAGGTCAAGGAGTCGATGCGCCAGATCCTGGCCGAGATCCAGGACGGCCGCTTCGCGCGGGAATGGGTGGCCGAGGACGAGGCGGGCCGCCCGAACTTCCGCAAGCTGCAGGAGGACGGCGAGCAGCACCCGATCGAGGAGACCGGCCGGAAGCTGCGTGGCCTGATGTCCTGGGTGGACCGTCCCATCACGGAAACCGCCTGACGTTTCCCCCCAAGGCCACTCCGGGCGCGACTCTCGCCCCGGGGTGGCCTTCTTTCGCCTCCCCGCCCGCGCCTGCCCCAGTCCTCACCCGCCTGCCCCCGCAACTCTCACCCGCCTGACCCCAGAACTCACGCGCCTGTGCCCGGAACTCACGCGCCTGGCCCCGGGACTCATGTGCTTGAGGCCAGATCGCGTGCCTGGCCCCGGAACTCGCGTGCTTGAGCCCGGAACTCGTGTGCCTGAGCCCGGAACTCGCGTGCCTGAGCCCGGAACTCGTGTGCCTGAGGCCAGAACTCGCGCGCCTGAGCCGGGGACACGCCGGGAGTTGGCGTGTCCCCGGCTCAGGCGTCCATGTTCCCGGTTGAGGCGCGCGAGTTCCCGGTTCGGGCACGTGAGTTCCCGGTTCGGGCGTCCGAGTTCTGCGCCATCGTCGCGGTTACGCGGCGACGGTGGCTCGTGCCGCGGCGAAGAGGTCGGGCAGGGTCCCGGTGGCCGCGGCGACGGCGAGATGGTCGCCGTAGTCGCGGGATTCCACGATCAACCGGTCGCGGATGCGGGTGATGAAAATGTTCTGCGTCACCAGTGGCCGCCCGGCCCGTGTGGTGCCCACGTAGGCGAATTCGGTGATCACCACTTCGGGATCGGTCGTGGCGTAGGAGACCACGTTGTGCGGCCGGAGCCCGGTGCCGCGGCCCTCCGCGAAGTGCGCGCGAAGGTCTTCCCTCCCGCGAAGAGGCGGCGCGCTCGGGTGGAACGGGTGCGTCACGTAGGCGTTCTCGGCATACTCGTCCGCCGGATTGGCCCCAGAGGTGACCCCGAGCATGACCCGCTCGATCGCGGTGCGGGGTTCGAGTCGCGTGACCTCTGCGGGTAACTCCGGCGCGAAATCCGCGTACGCCTTCGCGAGCCCGTCGAGCCCACCGCCCGCGGCGGCCATGCGGAGATAGTCGTGATAGTCCCGCGAATGCACGATCAGTCCGTCGCGCACCCGCAGCAGTTGGACGTTGGCGCTGGTGAACGGTCGGCCGGACATCCCGTCGTAGGTGTACTCGGCGACGATCACCTCGGGATCGGTCGTCTCGTGGATCACCACATCACGGGCGCGCATGGTGACTTTCCCGCCCATAGCGGCGAAGTGGTCCGCGACCGCTTTCCGGCCCACGATGTGGGAACCGGCCGGCGGGCGTTGCGGGTGTTCGACGACGGTGTCTTCGGCGTACAGGTCGGCGAGTTCGGTCAAGCGGCCTTCGGCGATGCCCTGGGACAGGCGCTCGAAGACCTCGCGGGGTGATGTGGCCATAGTAACCCCCAATCGGAGTGGATACTCCGGAACAACATACGGAGCATTCACTCCGATTGTCTAGGGTCAGTTCGAGGTCAGTCCCAGCGCCGGAGCCAGTCGCTCCAACTGGTCCACCGCTGCGTTGAGGTCCGGCGCGACCGGCGAGACGAGCACGTGATCCGCGCCGGCGTCGAGTTGTTCGTTGACCCGCTTGGCGATCGCCTCCTCGTCGCCCCAGGCGATCGCGGCGTCGACGAACCGGTCGCTGATGGTCTCCCGGTCCTCGGCGTAACCGAACCGCCGCCACGCCTTGGCGTAGGCCGGTGCGCCCTGATTCAGCACCACACCGAGGAGTTCGCGCGCGGTGTGCCGCGCCTTGACGGGATCGGGCTCCAGGAACACCGACTGGTGTGGAATGAGCAGCTTGCCGGGGCCGAGGATCTCCCGGGCCTGCACGGTGTGTTCGAGGGGCATGAAGAACGGGTGCGCGCCGTCCGCCGCATCCCGCGACAGCTCCAGCATCTTCGGCCCGATCGCGGCCAGCACTCGGGGAAACGGCACGGGCGGCGGGTTCAGTGCCGCTTCGGAGTCCATTTCGGACAGGTAGTTCCTCATGTGTGTCAACGGTTTTTCGAACTTCTCGCCCACCCGCTCGGCCTGCGCAGCGAGGCCGGCACCGATGCCGAGCACGAACCGGCCGGGGTATGCCTCGGCCAGCGCGAGGCCGCCGGCCTGCATGGTCGGCGCGGGCCGGGACCAGATGTTGGCGATCCCGGTGCCCACCACCAGCCGTTCGGTTGCGGCGAGCTGGATCGCCGCGCGCGCGAACGCGTCGCGCCCGCCGACCCCTTCGCCGTACCACACCGAGCCGTAGCCGAGCCGGTCGATGCGCGTGAGTGCGTTTCGCCGCTGGGCGATCGTGGCCGGCCTGCCGCCGTAGAGCCACACGCCGACCGGTCCGAGTGCGGGTTTCATGTCGATTCTCCTAACCTGAGGGCACCTCCGGTTCGACCTTACCGGAGGTATCCTCCGAAAAAACAGGGCCCCTCCGGATTTCTCGTGCCGGGTCCTCGCGGCTGCCGGACCGCTTCCTAGACTGGTCGGCGATGACCCGTGCCATGCGCTCCGACGCCCGTCGTAACTACGAGCGGCTGTTGGAAGAGGCGAAACGCGCCTTCCTCGAACGCGGCGTCGACGCCTCCCTGGAGGAAATCGCGCGGCGCGCGGGAGTCGGCATCGGCACGCTCTACCGCCATTTCCCGACCCGGGAAGCACTGCTCGAGACCCTGCTGCGGGAACGGTTCGCCGACCGTGCGGCCGCCGCGGAAGAGCTTCTTGACCATCCTTCGCCGCTCGACGCGCTGAAAGACTGGTCGAAGGCCATGGTCGAGGCGACGGTCAGCTACCGCGGCCTGACCGGGACGGTGGCCGACGCGATGAACGACCCGTCCTCAGACCTCCATGCCGCCTGCCACGCCATGCGGTCGGCGGTGGCCCGCCTGGTCGACCGGGCGCGGGCGGCCGGCGAGTTGCGGGGTGATGTGACCGTCACCGAAGTGCTCCTCATGGTGCACTCCGCCGCGTGGGCGAGCGAACGCGCGCCCGACGGCGGACCGAGCCTCGACCGTCTCCTCGACCTCGTCTTCACCGGGTTGCGCGCCCGTTAAACCGCCTCGCGCGCGGCGACTAGACTTCGGGGCTGTCAGCAGCGTTTTTCCCTTGGGAGCCCAATCGTGACCAATTCCGGCAAACCCGTCGTTCTCATCGCCGAAAAGCTCGCCCCGTCCGTGCTGACCGTGTTCGGGGACGAGGTCGAGGTCCGGCACGTCGACGGAACGGACCGTCCCGCGCTCCTCGAAGCGGTCAAGCAGGCCGACGCGCTGCTCGTCCGCTCAGCCACGAAGGTCGACGCCGAAGTCTTCGCCGCGACCAGCCGCCTCAAGGTCGTCGCCCGGGCGGGCGTGGGACTGGACAATGTGGAGGTACCCGCGGCAACGGCCCGCGGCGTCCTCGTGGTGAACGCGCCGACCTCCAACATCGTGTCCGCCGCCGAGCACGCCGTGGCACTGCTGCTCGCGGTGGCCCGCCGGGTGCCCGCGGCCGACCAGAGCCTGCGTGGCGGCGAGTGGAAGCGCAGCTCCTTCAGTGGTGTCGAACTGCAAGGCAAGACCGTCGGCGTGGTGGGCTTCGGCAAGATCGGCCAGCTCTTCGCGCAGCGGCTCGCCGCGTTCGGCACCACCATCATCGCCTACGACCCGTACGTGTCGGCCGCTCGCGCCGCGCAGGTCGGGGTCGAGCTGGTCAGCCTCGACGACCTGCTTTCGCGCGCTGACGCGATTTCCGTGCACCTGCCCAAGACCCCGGAGACCAAGGGCCTGATCGACGCCGAGGCGTTGAAGAGGACCAAGCCCGGTGTGCTCATCGTGAACGCGGCCCGCGGCGGCCTGATCGACGAGGACGCCCTCGCCGACGCAATCCGCAGCGGCCACGTGGGCGGCGCGGGCATCGACGTGTTCGCCACCGAGCCGATCACCTCCAGCCCGCTGTTCGAGTTGCCGAATGTCGTCGTCACCCCGCATCTGGGCGCTTCGACCGCCGAGGCACAGGACCGCGCGGGCACCGACGTGGCGCGTTCCACGCTGCTGGCACTGCGCGGCGACTTCGTCCCGGACGCGGTGAACGTGCCCGGCGGCGGCAAGGTCGGCGAGGAGGTGCGCCCATACCTGCCACTGACCCAGAAACTGGGCACCGTGGTATCCGCGCTCAGCCCGAAGGCGCCCGCGTCGGTCACCGTGCTGGTCCGCGGAGAACTGTCCGGCGAGGACGTCGGCGTGCTGCCGCTCGCCGCGCTGCGCGGTGTGTTCTCCAGCGTCGTCGAGAACCAGGTGACCTTCGTGAACGCCTCGAGCCTGGCCGAGGAGATGGGCGTGAAGGTCGAGGTCGTCACCGAGCCGGAAAGCCCCAACTGGCGCAGCGTGGTCACCGTTCGGGCGGTGCACGCCGATGGCAGCACCAGCATCGCCTCGGGGACGATCACCGGCAAGGACGAGGTGGAGAAGCTGGTCGAGGTCAACGGCCGCCACTTCGACCTGCGCGCCGAGGGACACGTGCTGCTGCTGGAGTACCCCGACCGTCCGGGGATCATGGGCCGCGTCGGCACCCTCCTCGGCGAGGCCGGGGTCAACATCGAGGCCGCGCAGATCAGCCAGACCACCGACGGCACGGACGCGGTGATGTTGCTGCGTGTGGACCGCGACGTGGACGCGCACCTGCTGGAGCCGATCGCCGCGACGGTCGGCGCCCGCACGATCCGCGCGGTCAACTTCGCCTGAACCCGGAACTCGCCCGCCCCAACCCGGAACTCACCTTCCTGAACCCAGAACTCGCCCGCCCCAACCGGGAACTCACCTTCCTGAACTCAGAACTCACCTTCCTGAACCGGGGACACGCCGGGACCTGGCGTGTCCCCGCTTCAGGTGCCTGAGTTCCCGGTCCAGCCCGCTGAGTTCCGGGTTCAGGTGACTGAGTTCCCGGTTCAGTCCGCTGAGTTCCGGGTTCAGGTGCCTGAGTTCTGGGTTCAGTCCGCTGAGTTCCTGGGTTTCGCCTGCTCTGAGTTCAGCCCGCTGAGTTGTCGGTACAGCGCGCAGTTGCCGGTCCAGGTCGGTGAGTTCTGGGTTCAGGCCACTGAGTTGGCGATTCCGGCCAGTGAGTTGCGGGTTGCGGTTGGTGAGTTCCCGGTTGGGGCCGCTGAGTTCCGAATGGGCTAGTGGCGGGCGAGTGCTGACCCGCCGAAAGTCGGATTATTCCGGTACGCCCTAGTGGTTCGCCCGATGAGTCCGCTAAGTTCGCATCCTCGCCTTGATCAGGGAGTGGATGCATGAGGAGATTTCCCGGGCGGTCGGCTGCGGCCGTCTTCGCCACCACACTTGCCATAACGGTTCTTGCCCCTGGTGCCGCGTCCGCGCAGGACAGCCTCGCCCAGGGGCTTGCGCCCGCGAAGTTCGACCCGAAAGGGTTGCAGGGCAAGCTTTCCCCGCGTCTGGCCGCCGCGCAGGGCCAGACCACGGCGTTCATCGAGCTGGCGAAACAGCCCGCGGTGGACGCCTTCAACGCCGAGCAGAGCAAGGGCTCCGGCCGGGACAAGGCGAAGCAGGCGGCGAACGCGGCCAAGGCCGGGGTTGCCGGTCTGGTCAACACGATCGTCGGCCAGCTACGTGCTGCCGACGCGCGCACCACGGAGCTTTACCACACCTCGAACGCGATTGCGGGTGTGGTGGTGACCGCGGACGCGGCGAAGATCCGCGAACTGGCCCAGCGCAACGATGTGGTCTCGATCCGCACGGTGGTGCCCAAGACCCGGGACAACAACAGTGCCGACCAGTTGACCAACACGCTCGCCGCGTGGCAGCAGACCGGACGCAACGGTGATGGCGTCCGGATCGGCGTGATCGACGACGGTATCGACTACACGCATGCCGACTTCGGCGGTCCGGGCACGAAAGAGGCCTACCAGTCGGTTGACCGGACCAAGCCGAACCCGCTTTTCCCCAGTGCCAAGGTGGTCGGCGGCACGGACCTGGTCGGCGACGACTACGACGCCAGCGGCAGCGGTGCCGTGACGGTGCCCAAGCCGGACCCGAACCCGCTCGCCTGTGGTGAGCATGGCACGCACGTCGCCGGGACGGCCGGCGGATTCGGCGTCACGGCCGACGGCAAGACGTTCACCGGCGACTACCAGACGCTGACCGCGGACCAGCTCGACGCGATGCGGGTCGGTCCCGGCACCGCGCCGAAATCCCTGCTGTACGCGATCAAGGTGTTCGGCTGCAGCGGATCGACGAACGTGACCGCGCAGGCGATGGACTGGGCCCTCGACCCGAACGGCGACGGTGACTTCACCGACCACCTCGACATCGTGAACATGTCACTGGGTAGCGACTTCGGGGCGCCGGACGACCCCGACTCGCTGTTCGTGCGCAAGCTGGTCCAGAACAACGTGTTGCCGGTCATCGCCGCCGGAAACGCGGGAGACCTTTATGACGCCGCCGGTTCTCCTGGCAACACGGTCGAAGCGCTGACGGTCGCCAGCAGCCGTGACTCGTCGGTGCTGCGTGACGCCGCCGACGTCACCACTCCCTCTGACATCGCGGGCTCGAAGGCCGGTCAGTACAGTCAGGACTTCACCGGATACGACGGCTTGGACCAGACGAGCCCTGTGGTGAAGCTCTCGTCCGCCAACGCGGACGGTTGCGCGCCCTACTCCGCTACCGACCAGGCCGCCGTCACCGGCAAGTTCGTGTGGCTGGAATGGGACGACAACGACTCGACCCGCGCCTGCGGTTCGGCCGTGCGCGCGAACAATGCGCAGGCGGCCGGGGCCACCGGGGCGCTGCTGTCGTCGGCACTGGAGAACTTCAACGCCGGGATCGCCGGCAACGCTGCGGTGCCGATGTTCCAGTTCACCGGCTCGGCCACCGCGCAGATGCGGCCCGCGCTGGACGCCGGCACCCTCGCCGTCCGTCTCTACGGCGACGGCCGGACGAACTTGCAGACCAACGACAAGTCTCTTGTGGACACTCCCAGCTCGTTCACCTCACGAGGCGTGCGCGGCCCGGCTCTCAAGCCGGACGTGTCCGCGCCGGGTGACACCATCTCGTCGGCGTTCCGCGGCAGCGGAAACGGCCGCGCGGTGCTGTCGGGAACGTCGATGGCCACCCCGCACACCGCGGGCATCACCGCGCTCGTGCGGCAGGCGCATCCGGACTGGTCGGTCGAGGAAGTGAAGGCGGCCGTGATGAACACCGCCGGTCACGACATCACGCAGGACGGGAAAACCTATGCCCCGCAACGGGTCGGCAGCGGCCGTATTGACGCCGATGCGGCGTTGAACACGTCGGTGCTGGCTTACGTCCAGGACGACCCGGGCGCGGTGAGCGTCAACTTCGGCACCGTCGAGGCCGGTGGGCCGGTCACCCTGACCAAGACCATCAAGGTGGCGAACAAGGGCGACCAAGCGGCCCGGTTCAACGTGGCCTACCAGGGCATCACCGACCTCCCCGGCGTGGAGTACCAGCTGTCGACGGACTCCGTGACGCTGAACCCGGGCGGGACCGCGACGGTCGGCATCACGCTGCGGATCACGGACCCCACGGCCCTGCGCAAGGTGATCGACCCCACCGTGGAGGCACAGCATGCGGGCCTGGCGCGGCAGTTCCTCGCGGACGCTTCGGGCCGCGTGGTGCTGACCCCGCAGGGAAGCGGCGTGACGCTGCGGGTTCCGGTGTACTCGGCGCCGAAGCCGGTCGCGGACATCACCACGCCGGACTCGGTTTCCTTCCAGGGCAACCAGGCGGCGCTCAACCTGAGCGGGCGGGGCCTGAACCAGGGCAGCGGAAGCCAGCGGTACCAGTCGCTGGTCAGCGTGCTCGAACTTCAGGCTTCCTCGCCGAAACTGCCCGATTGCCGGAGCAACCTGACCCAGCACTGCACGATCAACGACACCGCGAAGGGCGGCGACCTGCAGTACGTCGGCGCGGCTACGACGGCGCCGCTTGCCAGGAGCCAGGGCCGGCCTCAGGACGCGCTGCTCGCCTTCGGCCTCACCACCTGGGGTAACTGGGCGAACCTCGGCAGCAACACGATTCCGTTCGTGGACATCGACGTGAACGGCGACGGCCGGCCGGACTTCGAGTCCTTTGTGACCAAGGCCACGGGGACCGATCTACTGCTGGTGAACACCGTCGACCTGAACAAGCCGGGCTTCCCGTCGGTGGATGTGGAGGCGGTCAACGCCGAACTCGGCGATGTGGACACGAATGTCTTCGACACCAACGTGATCGTGTTGCCGGTCAGCCTCACCGCGCTCGGCATCGATCCGGCCGCCGCGTCGCACCGGATCAGTTACACCGTGGGCACGGTCGGCTTCTACGTGGCACCGGGAAGCACGGACGGGCTGATCGACAGCGTGAGCACGCCGATGTCGTTCGACCCGCTGGCGCCGGGTTACTCGGTGCAGGGTGGTGGCGACCCGGCACTGGTGTTCGCGGCGGAGCCCGGCACCACGCTGATGGTCAACCGCAATCCCGCGGCGGCGGCGCACGACCGGGCCATGGGCTTGCTGGTCCTGGAACACCACAACGCCTCCGGCAAGCGGGCCGGCGTCGTCGGAGTTCCCGGCCGGCCGCTGCCGTGACGCATCTCGCATTGTGAACTAGATTCGCCTTCTTGGCGGGGCGGCAGGAACCTTGGTTCCGGTCGCCCCGCCAAGAAGCACGATCCACCCACTGCGCTGTCCGAGTGTCTCGTCAGGCGGGAAATTCAGTCTTAAGGGTGGTGCCGCTTCGGTCCTTTGGCGACTGCCGGTAACCTGCCGTCGCTGGAGTTTTCGTGCCACGGGGGCAGTGAAGCCCCAGTGCACCGGTCGACGGAGGTGTCTGGAATGCGGCTCGCGGTGATCCCAGGTGATGGGATCGGACCCGAAGTGATCACCGAAGCGCTCAAGGTTCTCGGCGAGGTCGCGCCCTCGGTGGAGACGACCACCTACGACCTCGGAGCGTCCCGTTGGCACGCGACCGGTGAACTGCTCCCGGAGTCGGTGCTCGGCGAGCTTCGCCAGCACGACGCGATCCTGCTCGGCGCGGTCGGCGACCCGACGGTGCCCAGCGGCATCCTGGAACGCGGGTTGTTGCTGCGCTTGCGGTTCGAGCTGGATCACCACGTCAACCTGCGCCCGGCTCGGCTCTACCCGGGCGTGCGCGGCCCGCTGGCGGACACCTCGGCCGAAATCGACATGGTGGTGGTGCGCGAAGGCACCGAGGGGCCGTACGCGGGCAACGGCGGCTTGCTCCGCAAGGACACCGAACACGAGATCGCGACAGAAGTGAGCGTCAACACGGCGTTCGGTATCCGGCGCGTGGTCGCCGACGCGTTCAAGCGGGCCCAGGAGCGGCCGCGCAAGCACCTCACCCTGGTGCACAAGACGAACGTGCTGCTGCACGCCGGTTCGCTGTGGTCGCGGATCGTCGAAGAGGTCTCGCTCGAACACCCGGATGTCACCGTCGCTTACTCCCATGTGGACGCCGCGACGATCCATCTGGTGACCGACCCCGCCCGGTTCGACGTGATCGTCACCGACAACCTCTTCGGCGACATCATCACCGACCTCGCGGCCGCGGTCACCGGCGGAATCGGCCTTGCCGCAAGCGGTAACCTCGACATCACGCGCCGCAACCCGAGCATGTTCGAGCCCGTGCACGGCAGTGCGCCGGACATCGCCGGCCAGGGCCTGGCGGACCCGACCGCGGCGGTGCTGTCGGTGTCGCTGCTGCTCGATCACCTCGGCCAGCGTGAGTCGGCCCGCCGCATCGAAGCGTCGGTCGCCTTCGACCTCGCCACTCGTGACCAGAACAACCCCGGCTCCACGCACGCCATCGGCGACCGGCTGGCCGCGCTCGTCTCGTCCAACGCCCGCACCGGGTCCTGATCAGTGGGCTCGGGGCCACCTGGGCGGGAATGATGATCTCTTCCATGGTGGCCTCGAGCGGGTCGAAGGTTGGGGCCGCACCGAGCGTGTGGCATGATGCCGGTATGGCAACTTTGGCCGTGATCATTATCGGCAGGCGCGCTGGGTAGTCCCCAATGGACACGCGGCGCGCAAACCTCTCGCACCCTGCGGGAGGTTTTTTGTTTGTCCCGCAACACCTTCCATCCCGCAAGGAGTAAGAGTCTTGACCCGCACGGAGCCCGCAGGCACGCCGCTCGGCGACGATTTCCACCTCTACGACACAACTTTGCGTGACGGTGCGCAGCGCGAGGGAATCTCGTACTCGGTGGCCGACAAGCTCGCGGTGGCGCGGCTGCTCGACGAACTCGGCGTGGGGTTCATCGAGGGCGGTTGGCCGGGGGCGCTGCCGAAGGACACCGAGTTCTTCGCCAAGGCCGCGGCCGGTGAGCTGATTCTCAAGCACGCCGTGCTGGTCGCGTTCGGCTCGACCCGCAAGGCCGGTACCACCGCCGCGCAGGACGGCCAGGTTCGCGCGCTGCTCGACGCGCAGGCTCCGGTGGTGACGCTGGTGGCGAAATCCGACCGCAGGCACATCGAACGCGCGTTGCGCGTGGACGTGCCCGAAGCCTGTGCGATGGTCGCGGACACGGTGTCGTTCCTGGTGGGGGAGGGGCGGCGAGTCTTCCTCGACGCGGAACACTTCTTCGACGGGTACGCCTACGACTCCGACACTTCGTTGCGGGTGCTGGACGCCGCGATGACTGCCGGTGCGGACTTGGTCGTGCTGTGCGACACCAACGGCGGCCAGCTTCCGCTGGGTCTCGCCGAAACCGTGCGCACGGTCTCCGAACGGACCGGATTCCGGCTCGGCATTCACTGCCAGGACGACACTTCCTGTGCGGTGGCCAACAGCATCGCCGCCGTGCAGGCGGGTGCGACGCACGTGCAGTGCACCGCGAACGGTTACGGTGAGCGCGCGGGCAACGCCGATCTGTTCGCGGTGGCGGGAAACCTGGTGACCAAGCTCGATATGCCGGTGCTCCCGGCCGGAAACGCGGCCGAGCTGACCCGCGTCTCCCACGCTCTTGCCGAAATCGCGAACATCGCACCCGACGCCCACCATGCCTACGTCGGGGGGTCGGCCTTTGCCCACAAGGCGGGGCTGCACGCGAGCGCGATCAAGGTGGACCCGTTGCTGTACAACCACATCGACCCAGCGTTGGTCGGAAACGACATGCGGGTCCTGGTCACGGAGATGGCCGGGCGGGCGAGCCTGGAGCTCAAGGGACGCGAACTCGGGGTCGACCTCGCCGGCCGGCCGGAGGCGCTTACCAGCGCGGTCAACAAGGTGAAGCGGCTGGAAGCCGGAGGCTGGTCCTTCGAGGCCGCGGACGCGTCGCTGGAACTCTTGCTGCGTCAGGAGATCGAGGGGCCGGCCGAGCAACCGTTCACTTTGGAGTCCTACCGGGTGGTGCTCGACCACCACGCGGGCGGCGAGGTGGTTTCCGAAGCGACCGTCAAGGTGCACGTCGGTGGCGAGCGGGTGATCGCGACCGCGGAGGGCAACGGCCCGGTGCACGCCTTGGACGCGGCGCTGCGCAAGGCGCTGACGCCACACCTGTCGTGGTTGGACCGAGTCGAGCTGGCCGACTACAAGGTGCGGATCCTGGCCGGCCACCCCGGCACCGATGCGGTGACCCGCGTGCTCATCGAGTCCAGTGACGGCGAGCGGGAGTGGACCACGGTCGGTGTGCACGGCAACATCGTGGAAGCCAGCTGGCTGGCCCTGTGCGACGCGCTGGTTCACAAGAGCCTTCGCATATAGCCGGCGCGAGTCCCACGTTCCCGTCGCGCGAGTCCCACGTTCCCGTCGTACGAGTTCCACGTTCCCGTCGTGCGAGTTCCACGTTCCGGTCCAACGGGAAGGCGGGACTCGCGCTACCGGAGTGTGGAACTCGCGCTACCGGAGTGTGGGACTCGCGCTACGGGAGTGTGGGACACGCGCTACGGGAGTGTGGGACTCGCGCCGGTACCGGCGGTCGGCCGGTGGCGTGCGAGCCGGTGCGATGGAGCGCATATTAAGGTGATCGTGTGCGTCTAGCTCGGATTGCTCATGCTGGTGGCGTCGCGTTCGCTTCGATCGAAGGCGAGGGCGGTGACGCCGAGGCCCTGGAGATCGCCGAACATCCGTTCGGCCGGCCCAACTTCACCGGGAAGCGGTGGCCGCTGGCCGACGTCCGGCTGCTCGCGCCGATCCTGCCGACCAAGGTGATCGCGGTGGGCCGCAACTACGCCGCCCACGCCGCCGAGTTCGGCAACGAGGTGCCGAGCTCGCCGATGATCTTCCTCAAGCCGTCGACGAGTGTGATCGGCCCGAACGCGGCGATCAAGCTGCCCGCCGCGTCGGAACGGGTCGACTTCGAGGGCGAACTGGCGGTGGTGATCGGTCAGCAGCCGCTGCGCAACGTGCCCGCGTCCCGGGCGTTGAGCGCCGTCCTCGGTTACACCGTCGCCAACGACGTGAGCGCCCGTGATCTGCAGCGGGCCGACGGCCAGTGGGGCCGCGCCAAGGGCTTCGACACCTTCTGCCCGCTCGGCCCGTGGATCGAGACCTCCCTCGACCCGTCCGATCTGGCCCTGCGCACCGAGGTCGACGGCGAAGTCAAGCAGGACTCCCGGACCTCGCTGCTGATCCACAAGGTTCCCGAGCTGATCGAGTTCATCTCCGGGGTGATGACGCTCCTGCCCGGCGACGTGATCCTCACCGGCACACCGGCCGGAGTCGGCCCGATCTCCGCCGGACAGCAGGTGTCCATCACCGTCGAAGGCATCGGCACCCTCACCAACCCCGCCCAGCCGGCTTAGCGACCGCTGGGAAGTTCCCGATCGACTTCGCGTGAGTGACCCGTTTATGCCAATTTTCGGGAGGAACGGGTCACTCATTACAACCGGTCCTTGACCAGCGGCGACGAGATTGCTGGGTCAGGCGGGGCGGCGGGCGAAGCCGGGGGCGCGCTCGGGGCGGAAGCCGATTCCGATCAGGTAGGCCGGCACGAAGCGCAGACCGGGGAGCCGGTTCATGATCCTCACGACCTGCCGAGGCGGCCCGTTGCGCTGCTCGTCGAGTGTGGGCCGCACGACTCCGGCGTGCATGACCCGCTGGAGTCCCTGCACCAGTACGGTGGGCAGCCAGCGGCGCCGCTGCACCCGCGCCAGGTCGGCGCTCGTCAACCGTCCCCGCAGCAGTGGCCCGGCGAGCAGCCGTGCCGTGGCCACCGCGTCCTGCACCGCGAGGTTGATCCCCACGCCGGCGATCGGCGACATCGCATGCGCCGCGTCACCGATACACAGCAGGCCCTTGATGTGCCAGCGCCGTAACAGGTTCAGCCGGACGTCGAGGTGCTTGACCTCGTCCATCGACTCCAGTTTGTCGACGCGGTCGGCGAACTCGGGCAGCACCGCGGCGATCCGGGCTCGGAAGGCGTCCAGGCCCTCGGCACGGAGCTGCTCGTCGATCCCTTTCGGCGCCAGGTAGGCGATCTGGAAGTAGCCCTCGCGCGGGATCACCACCGCGAAATGCCCGCGGCGCATGCCGGGCGTGAGCCCGGGCCGCTCGTTGCCTTCGCGGGGCAGCCGGAACCACCAGGTGTCCATCGGCACCGGGTATTCCTTCGGCCGCAGGTTCGCCAGCCTGCGGACCACCGACCACCGGCCGTCGCAGCCGACCACGAGGTTCGCGCGCAGCTCTCCGGTGTTGCCGTCGGTCGTCCGGTACCGCACGCCGGCGATCCGCCCGCCTTCGTGAACCAGGTCGGTCGCCTCGGTGTTCATCCGGAGGTGGAAGTGCGGCTCGGCGCGGCCGGCGTCGGCCAGCAGGTTGAGCAGGTCCCATTGCGGCACCATCGCGACGTACGGGTGGTGCTTCAGAACGCGGAAGTCGGCCATGACGATGTCCCGGCCTTCCTCGTCCGGAATCGACACCGTCGTGAGCTTGCTTTGCGGGAGTGCGGCGAATTTCTCGCCGAGGCCCAGATCGTCCATGAGCCGGATCGTCGACGGATGGACCGTGTCGCCCCGGAAGTCCCGCAGGAAGTCGCCGTGCTTCTCCAGCACGGTCACGTCCACGCCGGCCCTGGCGAGCAGCAGTGCCAGCACCATCCCGGCCGGTCCGCCACCCACGACGAGGCAGTTCGTGTGCTCGCGCATCGGAGGCCCCCTTTTCATCATGTGTTGAATAAGTCCAGGATGGCCCGGTGTGGCCGTACGGTCAAGCGGGATAGGCTGATCGGGCTATGACAAACATCGCGGTTCGCGCACGCTTCTGCCCTTCACCGACGGGGACCCCGCACGTCGGACTGGTCCGCACGGCGCTGTTCAACTGGGCCTTCGCCCGTCACCACGGCGGCACCCTGGTGTTCCGGATCGAGGACACCGACGCCGCGCGGGACTCGGAGGAGTCCTACGAGCAGCTTCTGGACGCGCTGCGCTGGCTCGGCATCGACTGGGACGAGGGCCCGGACGCCGGCGGGGAATACGGGCCGTACCGGCAGAGCCTGCGTCGCGACATCTACGCCGACATCGCCGCGCGGCTGCTCGAAGCCGGTGAGCTGTACGAGGCGTACTCGACCAACGAAGAGGTCGAGGCCCGCCGCAAGGCCGCCGGCCAGGACCCGAAGCTGGGCTACGACAACTTCGACCGCGATCTCACCGACGAGCAGCGTGCCGCGTTCCGTGCCAAAGGGCGGCAGCCGGTCCTGCGGTTGCGCATGCCCGACACCGATCTGGGCTGGACGGACCTGGTCCGCGGCGAGATCACCTTCCCGGCCGGCACGATCCCCGACCCGGTTCTGGTGCGGGCCAACGGCGATCCGCTGTATACGCTGACCAACCCGGTGGACGACGCTCTCATGCGTATCACGCATGTGTTGCGCGGTGAGGACCTGCTCCCGTCGACCCCGCGCCAGCTCGCGCTTTACCAGGCGCTGCAACGGATCGGCGTCACCGACTTCACTCCCGAGTTCGGTCACCTGCCCTACGTGCTGGGCGAGGGCAACCGCAAACTGTCCAAACGCGACCCTCAGTCGAACCTGTTCAACTACCGGGAGCGCGGGTTCATCCGCGAAGGCCTGCTCAACTACCTGGCGCTGCTTGGCTGGTCCATTGCGGATGACCGGGACGTGTTCGGTGTGGACGAGCTCATCGACGCGTTCGAGATTTCCAAAGTGAGCGCCAATCCCGCGCGTTTCGACCTGAAGAAGGCCGAAGCGATCAACGCCACCCACCTGCGGGCGCTGGCCGCGGACGACTTCGCCGCGCGCGTGGTGCCATACCTGGTCACCGCGGGCGTGCTGCCGGAGCGGCCGAGCGACGAGCAACTGGCGAAACTGCGCGCCATCGCGCCGCTCGTGCAGGAGCGGGTGACGGTGCTGTCGGACGCCGCGTCGTTGGTGCGCTTCCTGTTCGTCGACGAGGCGACCTTCGCGCCCGAAGAGGACGCTGCCGCCAAGGCGCTGGGTTCCGCCTCGGAGCCCGTGTTGCGCAGCGCGATCGAGGCACTGCGTCAGGTGCCGGAGTGGCAGGCGTCGCAAATCGAGCAGGCCCTCAAGGACGCGCTGGTGGACGGACTGGGACTCAAGCCCCGTAAGGCGTTCGCGCCGGTTCGCGTGGCGGTGACCGGACGTACGGTTTCTCCTCCTCTTTACGAATCGATGGAGTTGCTCGGCCGGGAGGTTTCACTCGAGCGGCTCCAGCGCGCGGTCCCGGGCAACTCAGAGTAGAGCGTCACGAGCGAGAAATCTCCGGGCTAATCACCTTGTCGGTCGAATCGCTGAGACGCTGCTTCGCCTAGCCTCGCTGGGTGGATTTCGCCCGCACCCTCACCCTCGCCCCCGACACCCCGTTCAACACCCCGGCCGACCCGTGGACCCCGCCCAGCCTCCGGCTGGTATGCCTCGACATCGACGACACCTTGATCGACTTCACCGCGGCCGGCCGGTGCGCCCTGGCCACCCTCCTCGGCCGTGCGGATCTCTGGCCGCTCTGGGAGCGCGTCACCGACCGGCACACCGCACTCGTGGTGTCCGGTGAGCTGGACTACGCCGCCGCACATTTCAGACGCACGCAGTGTTTTCTGGACGAACTGGGTGTGATGGTGGACGCCGAGCACGTGTCGGGCTTCGAAAAGCGGCGCAAGGAACTCGTCCGGCGATCATGGCGGCTGTTCGGGGATGTGCTGCCCTGCCTCGACTGGCTGCGCGCCGCCGGTGTGCGCCTGGCCGCTGTGACCAACGCCTCCGGCGGCCATCAGCGGGCCAAGCTTACCGATCTCGGTCTGGCCAGGTTCTTCGATCACGTGGCGATCGCCGGTGAACTCGGCGTCGCCAAACCCGATCCTGTGATGTTCCACTCGGTCTGCGCGACCCTGGGCTGCAGCCCGGAGGAGGCCGCGCACGTGGGTGACAAACTGCACACCGACGCGGTCGGCGCCCGCGACGCCGGCCTGGAGGGTGTCTGGCTCGACCGCGGCGGCTCGGACCACGAGGTCGTGCCCGAGGGCGTGCACGTCATCGGCGGCCTCGACGAACTGCCTCAGCTGCTGGTCAGCGAGTTCGCCCGGATCGGCGTGCCCGCGCAGCGGTGATCATCCGCCCCCGGTTTCCAGCGCCGGCGAGCGATGGGCTAATATTTCTTCTCGGCGGTACCGAGCCGGTTCGCGAAGCGGAGCGGTCCCGTTGGGGTATGGTGTAATTGGCAGCACGACAGATTCTGGCTCTGTTAGTCTAGGTTCGAGTCCTGGTACCCCAGCTGCGAAGAGAAAATCTTGCTCTGGTAAGTTTCTTCTCGCAAGCCCCCGTCGTCTAGCGGCCTAGGACGCCGGCCTCTCACGCCGGTAGCGTGGGTTCGAATCCCATCGGGGGTACAGACAGCACAACCGCCGTCGACCGAATCGGTCGGCGGCGGTTGTGTTTTGTGCTCGTTATGGCGAGCTTGCCGCAAAGTTGCGCTATATCCCCAAAAGTTCGAGTACCGTGCGGATGGTGCAGACGGACGACTGGTTGGCCGACACCAGAACCTCCTACGACACGGTCGCGGTCAGCTATGCCGGCCAATTGCGCGACAGTTTGGCGGAGCGGCCGTACCTGCGAGCGGCGCTGACGTTGTTCGCCGACCTGGTGTCCTCCGCCGGCGGTGGCCCAGTGGCGGACATCGGCTGCGGACCGGGACACGTCACCGCCCACCTGCGCGCCCTTGGCATCGACGCCTTCGGCATCGACCTCTCGCCCGGAATGATCGACGTGGCCCGGCGTGACCATCCCGGTGTGCGGTTCGAGGTGGGCTCGATGACAGATCCGGATCTCCCCGACGCGTCGGTCGCCGGCCTGCTCGCCTGGTGGTCCTTGATCCACATACCCGACGACGAAGTACCAGGAGTCTTCGGGCACTTCCACCGCGCACTGCGCCCGGGCGGACTGCTGCAGCTCGGTTTTCACGTCGGTGACCAGTCACGGCTGAAGACCGAGGGCTACGGCGGCCACCCGATGAAGGTCCACGTCCACCGCCGCCGGCCGGACCAGGTGACGACTTGGCTGCGCGACGCCGGATTCGCCGTCGAAGCCCAAATGCTGCTCGACCCGGACGAGGAGGTGCCGCAGGCTGTCCTTTTTGCACGCCCACAGTCCTGACTTCATACTCCACAGTGGATGACGCGTCCGCGACCGACGCAATTCGGCAGGGAGGCTGGAATGGATTACGAAATATTCGAGCTGGGCGACGTCCGGTTGCAACAGGGTGCCACGCTCAGTGACGCAAAACTGGCGTTCAAGACCTACGGTGAGCTCAACGCTGACAAGAGCAATGCGATCGTTTACCCGACCTGGTACTCCGGACAGCACTACGACAACGAATGGCTCATCGGCGAAGGGATGGCGCTCGACCCGGCGAAATACTTCGTCATCATTCCGAACATGCTCGGCAATGGGTTGTCTTCCTCGCCGAGCAACACGCCGGCGCCGCACGACCGCGCGTCGTTTCCGCGGGTGACCATGTACGACAACGTGCGTTTCCAGCACCGTCTGGTGACGGAGCGCTTCGGCATCGAGCGGCTGGAGCTGGTGACCGGCTGGTCCATGGGCGCGGGGCAGACCTACCAGTGGGCGGTCAGCTTCCCGGACATGGTCAAGCGAATCCTCCCCTTCTGCGGTTCGGCGAAGACCAGCCGTCACAACATTGTCTTCCTTGAAGGGGTCAAGGCGGCGCTCACCGCCGATGCGGCCTACGCGGGGGGCCGGTACGACCGGCAGCCCGACATCGGGATCCGCGCGATGTCGCGGGTTTATGCCGGCTGGGGCTTCAGCCAGCAGTTCTACCGGGAAACGATTTACGAGCGGGATCCGCTGGGCTTCGCCTCGCTGGAGGACTTCCTGGTTTCCTTCTGGGAGGGCCTGTTCCTCAAGCGTGACGCGAACAACCTGCTGGCCATGCTGTGGACCTGGCAGAACGCCGACGTCGGCAGGACACCGGGGTTCCGCGGCGTCGAAGACGCGCTCGCGGCCATCCGGATGCCCGCGATAGTGATGCCGGCCCAGCAGGATCTGTATTTCCCGCCCGAGGACAACGAGTGGGAGGTCAAGCACATGCCGCGGGCCGAACTGCGGGTCATTCCGGGGGCGTGGGGTCATTTCGCCGGTGGCGGCCTCAATCCGGAGGACACCAGGTTCATCGACGACGCCCTCAAGGAACTGCTCAGGCTGGAAGTGTGAGTCGGGCAGTTTTGATCTTGCTACCACGGCGGTAGCATCGATTCATGGCGATGACGTTGCGGCTGACAGAGGAGCAAGAACGTGCGCTCGCGCTGCTGGCCGAGGCGGAAGGCGTGAGCAAGCACGAAGCAGCCGTGCGCGCGATCACTGATGCGGCCGCTCGCCGGGTCCGGGACGACCGGGTCCGGGCACTGTCGGCCGAGGGGCGTCAGCGCTACGCGGCGTTGCTCGAACGCTTGGCGCAATGACCGTCGAATACCTGACGACCGACGACCTCTTGGCACTCGCGGAAGACCTGGGCGTGCCGGGCATTCGGGACGTCGGACTGCTGGACGCGGCGGCGCACCGGCCACGGGCTTCCGTGTTCGGGCAGGATGCGTACCCCACGCTGCACGAGAAAGCCGCGGTGCTACTGGAGTTCGTGGTGCGAAATCATGCGCTCGTCGACGGCAACAAGCGGCTCGCCTGGATGGCCACCTTCGTTTTCTACGGCGTGAACGGTGTTGATCTCGATGCGCCGGACGACGAGGCGTACGACCTTGTCATCGCGGCGTCGACGGGCAAGCTCGGTTACTCGGAGATCGCCGCACAGCTGAGCGCGTGGGCGCGACCGGACGTGGCTCCGCCGCGGAATCCGGCCGTGTTCCGCTTCGGCGCCTGATCCCGCCGGAGCGCTCTGTCCACTGTGTCCAGTCGTCCCGGTACGGTTGTGGCCTCGTGATCGCCTAGCGTAGATTGCCGGTCACGGTGGGTTCGTCAGGAGCGACCTGGCGACACGATCGCGGTCGCGCGCAAACTCGCGGAGGAAACCACATGACCGCTGGGGTGGGGTCGGACGGGCCGGAAGACTCGCTCGAGGTACGGAACCTGATGCCAGGTTCCGCGGGTGCGGTCGTGCAGGCCGGCCGGATCGAGAAGGTCGTGCTGACCCAGGCGTCGGCGCCCGCGCCCCACCGCACGCGGGTGCCCTGCCAGGTTCCGGCCGCGAAGGGCCGGTTCGTCAACCGGCGGCGGGAACTGGCCAGGGCCAGGCGCCTGGTCGAGGTCGGCGGCCGCCGGCCGCCCCGGATCCTGGTGGTGGGCGGCATGCCGGGGGTGGGCAAGAGCGCGCTGGGCTTCCGGCTGGCCGAGTCGGTCCGCGAGTCCTATTCCGGTGGCGTTCTCTACATCAACTTCACGGAACTGCGCGGCGGCTCCGAACCGGCGGTGAGCGACGCGCTGGTGTCCTGCCTGCGCGCGCTGGGCGTGGCCGACGCGGTCATCCCGTCGAGCCTGGCGGAACTCACCAAGCTGTTCCGGTCACACACGGCGGATGAGCCGGTCCTGGTGATGCTCGACGACGTCACCGAGACCGGCCAGGTACGACCGCTGGTGCCGGCCGCGCCCGGGAGCGCGGTGCTGGTGACCAGCACCGGCCGGCTGCCCGAACTGTCTCTCGACGGAGCGGAGTTGTTGTGGCTGGAGCCGTTGGACCAGACCAGTGGCGAAAGACTGATCAAGGGTGTGTGCCGGCGGGCGGGCGAGGAACCGGACGCCTTGGCCGAACTCGTCGAGTTGTGCGGCCGGTTGCCGATCGCGCTGGAGATCGCCGCGGCCCGGCTGCGGGACCGGCCGGGCCTGAGCGTCCGGGCGTTGTGCGCGGAAATCGCGGACACCAGCCGGGGCCTCGCCGCGCTGTCCGTCGGCCGGGAGGCGAGGGTTTCGGCGGTATTCAGCTTGTCCTACCGTGACCTGCCGGCGGCCGCGCAGCGGATGTACCGGCTGCTGGGCGCGTTGCCGTTCCGCGATTTCGACCTCGGACTGATCGCCGTTGCGGCCGGCGCCGAGCAGGCCGTGGCCGAGGAGTTGCTGGACCTGTTGGTGGGCGCGGGCCTGCTGAGCGAGAACGCCGACGGCAGGTGCGGTTTTCACGGCCTGGTGCGGCGTCACGCGATTGACCAGGCGCACGTGGAAGATTCCGAGGACGAGCAGATCAACGCGCTGCACCGGACAGTGCGGTATTTGTTGATCCGCACGGTGTCGGCGGACCTCGCCGCGATGGACTCGGGGCGCTTGCGCATCACCCCGTCCACCGAAATCGTGCGGGGAGTGACGGACCCGTTCGCCGGCGAGCACCCCAAGGCACGCGCGCTGGACTGGCTGGATGCGGAACGAGCGAACCTGCTGGCCGCGATGAAGGCGGCCGCGGACCGCGGTTGGCACGACATGTGCTGGCAGTTGGCCGAATCGGTGACGGCGCTGTACGTCTCCCGCCGTTACCTGGTGGACTGGGCCGAGTCCGCGACCATCGGCGCGAATTCCGCACACCTCGGGAAGAACGCCGCTGCCGAGGCGAGGCTGCGCAGCTTCGGTTCCCGGGCCTGGACGGAGCTGGGCGATCTGGACCGGGCCGGGCGGGAACTGAACGCGGCCCTGCCACTCGCCGAGCGGGCGGGCAACCCGCGTTTGCTCGCGTCGGTGTGGGAAATGGTGGCCCGCTACCGTGACCATGCCGAGCCGGCCGCGGCGGACCAGGCCTACGACCGTGCGCTCGAACTGTTCGCCGGCGCCGACGACGGTCGCGGTGTTGCCTTCACGACCTACTTCCACGGTCGTTCTCTCGCCATGCGGGCACGGTGGGCCGAAGCGCTGGACGTGCTGGAGCGGGCACGTGATCTCGTCGCCGAGGTCGACGACGAGCGGATGCGGGGACGGGTCCTGACCACCCTCGGCACCACCCTGGGCAGGCTCGGGCGTGACACCGAGGCCGTCGAGGCGCTCCGGCAGGCGATCGGTCTGCTCGGCGGTCATCGCCATTTCGAGGCGCAGGCGTGGGAAGCGCTCGGCGAAATCGCCATCAGCGCCGGCGACGCGGCCTACGGGCGCGAAGCCCTGCGACGTGCGGTGGAAATCCACACCGACCTGGGCGGCCCGGACGCCGAGCGACTGCGGGTCAAGCTGGCCGGCCTGCCGGAGGCGTGACCGTGACGGACAGCGGGAATTCGCCCGCACCGAGCCGAACGATGAGCGGGCCGTCGGTGAGGCGCTCGGCCAGCAACGCGGCGTAGATCGCCGAGGCGAGGACCATCGCGTCCGTTTTCCCAGCGGCGACGTCGACCCGGCGCCCGTCCCGGAGCAAAGCCCGGCAGCCGCCGGGAACACCGGCAGCGGCCATGATGGCGCCGGGGAAGTTGCGCAGCATCGTTGCGGTCCAGGCGGTTGTGGTGTCCACATCGGTTGTCAGCCGCCGGGTCAGCACGGACGCGTTCTGGGTGAGACGGAGATCGAGTTCCTCCTCGTCCACGATCAGGTGCCGGACCGTTTCGCGCACGACCGGCTCGTCGGCGGGGGCCGCCTCGGCCACGCGGCGTGCGGCCCGCGGATGCCGGACCATGGTGATCGTCGTGGCGTCCGTGAAGGCCGTGTAGACATCGAACGCGGTGACCGGCCGGAGTTCGATCTCGGCGTCGGCGGCGCGGAGCAATGGGGGATCGGCTCGCGGCGGGGCGAGGTCGAGTTCGGCGTACAGCAGGTCGCGCAGTCGCCGGGTCGAATCCCCGACGTGCGCGAAGACCCGCGCGGTGAGCCCGTCGAACCGCCGGGGATCGTGCGTGGCGGCGGCTTTGTCGAGCTGTTCCCGCAGCCCGTGGCGCGGATCGAGATGCCCGGCGGTGCGACCCAGTTCGTCGATGGGCGTGCCGGGCACGACCTCGGTGCCGTACGCGGCGAGCAGCAGAGGTTTTCCCAGCGCGGCGGCATGCAGGCTCATCGACCCGTGATCGCCGACCACCTGGTCGGCGGCCACCAGCGCGGCCTGCCACCCCTGGTCCGGTGGGAGGAGCACGAGCCCGGCCTCGACGGCGTCGGCGAACCAGGTGCGTACCTGAGCCTCGCCGTACCAGGCCCAGATGTTCGGGTGGAGCACGGCGGCGACCTGGTACTCGTCGGCTGGCAGCTCGGCCAGCAGTTGCAGCGGCAACGTGCGCCAGCGCCCGAGCTGTGACTCCGCGCGCCAGGTGGAGCTGAGCAGGATCAGCCGACGGTTTCCGGTGCCGAGCCGGAGACGGTAGCGGTCTCGTAGCCCTTCGCTGGCCAGTAGCCGGTCGTAGGTGGGGTCACCGGTCACCGCGGTGTGCCCGGCGATCTCCGGGCAGGCAGCGCGCAGTTGGTGTTCCTGTTCGGGGTGGGACAACACAACCACGACACGCCCGCTGCGCAACGCCTCGGCCGGTGGCAGTCCCGCGAGACGCGTGCCCGAGCCCCGGACGTCCGGCACGTACTTGTTGAACCCCAAGCCGTGCGGCAATACCACAGTGCGGGACTTCACTGCGGAGAAGTCGATGTTCTCGCTGGCCGAGACCGCCAGGTCGAACGATGCTTCGCGCAGGTTCTCCCACGGCAGGACTTCCGGCACGCCGGCGGTGCGCAGGAGCGCGGGGACGCCCGTGCTGAAGCGGGACGTGTCGTCGACCGTGAATACGACCTTCACGCGGAAATCCCCGCGGAAGATGTCCCACGCTTCGAGGAGGCGGATCGCCGAGGTCATCGTCCTGGCCACGAACAACACTGTTCGCTCACAGTCGAAGGTGCCCCAGCGGCCCTCGTCAGCACCCATGGGCCGAAAGACCACGGAGCATGCCGTCACGCACCTCCCGTCCCGCTTCGGGCCGTGTCTTACTCGCTCCTGACCCTACTCACCGCCGTGCGCCGACCGGAGGAGCGGGCCGTGCTGACGAGTTACTGTCCGAAGAGGACGCTGATGGTGCGGGCCGGCCGGCGGCAACGAGCCCCGCACCGATGGCCGGTGCGGGGCTCGTTCGTGCCTTGTGGTCAGCAGACGCTGTCGGTCGGCTTCGGGTTGCCGAGGCCGAACAGCGGACGGATCTTGAGCCCGACCCACGTGCCGAGCAGCGCGAACACACCCCACAGCCAGCCATGCAGGCTGCCGGTCGAGATGCCGGCCAGGTAGGCGCCGATGTTGCAGCCACCGGCCAGCCGCGCCCCGACTCCCATCAGGATCCCGCCCAGCACCGCGGCCACGGCGGTGCGCCACGGGATCTCCGCGCGGATCTTCCAGGCGCCCGCCGCCGCGGAGGCCACGGCCGCACCCACGATGATGCCGATGTCGGTCAGGCTCGTCTTGTCCGTCCAGATCGGACTCGCGAGGGACTTCGCGTTGCTGGAGGTCTGCCAGAACTCCCACGTCTCCGGGTGCAGTCCCAGCAACTGCAGCAGCTTCGCTCCCCACAGCGCGAACGCGAACGTGACGCCCCAGGTGCCCCCGGACACCAGCACCACCGCCGCGGCGAGCACCGCGAGCACCACGGCGCCGACCAGCAGCGGCCACGAGCCCCGGAACACGCGCGCGAACCCCCGTGCGGTGGGGACCGAGCCAAGTGGTGGCGGCGTGCGCCGCGCCTGGATCACCCGCGTCACGACCACGATGCCCAGCAGCACGCCGATGGTGATCGCCCAGGATCCCCACCACCCGACGTGATCGGCGAGGAGGAACCCGGAAACCTGTGGCCAGCCCGTGAAGATCGGATATGCCCACGTGTAGAGCACCGAACCGGCGATGAACCCGCCTAGGGTCAGCACGATCGTGGACTGTCCCGAGCCGACCGCGAACAGCGTGCCGGACGCGCACGCGCCGCCGAGTTGCATGCCGATGGCGAAGATCGCCGCGCCGGCGAAGAGGCCGAGCCCGATCGGGTTCGCGGTGATTTTCGGTGTGACGCCGAACAATCCGGTACCCGTTCCGGCGATCAGCGCGATGAGGGTCGCGGCGGTGCCGAGCAGCAAGGCGTGTGCCCGTAGCCCGGTGCCGTTGCCGACCGCGACCAGTTGCCGCCAGGCCGAGGTGAACCCGAACCTCGAATGGAACAGCGCCAGCCCCAGGAACAGGCCGATCACCAGCAGCAAGCCGAACTTTCCGCCGTAGGATGCCCAGACGTACCAGCTCAACCCGACCGCCAGGATCGCGGCGATCACCAGCGGCACCACGCGCACCGGCTCCTCCGGTGCCGGAGCCGGCGCCGCGCACGAGGTGGGTGAGGAGAGCAGGAACCTTCCGGCGGGTAACGAATCGGTGGGCGCGGACATCAACACTCCAGAACGGACGTCAGGGATGAACGACGCCCCACGCTAAAAGGCACTCGAACCTTCGCGCACCTCGTCTCACCAGGTGATCGCCGCCCCGCCGCGTCCCCGCCTCAGGTACCCGTCTTCCCCAGCATCCGTCTTCCCGCTTCAGGCGCCCACCTTCCCGCTTCAGGCGCCCACGTTCCCGCTTCAGGCGTCTGTGTTCCCGTTTCCGGCGGGCAAGTTCCGGGTTCGGGCGTGTCCCCGTTTCTGGCACGCGTGTTCCGGGTTCAGGTTCCTGTGTTCCCGGTTGAGGCGCAGAGTTCCCGGTTGAGGCGCGCGTGTTCCCGGTTGAGGAGAACGAGCTGCCGCGGCCCCGCCCGGACAGGCGTGCGGCCTCGGCCGGGCGTCCGCGTGGCCGCCCGGCCGAGGCCACCCCCGGTCAGGCCAGATGGTCGTTCGCGCCGCTCACCCAGCCGATGTAGCGTTCGGCCGACCGCCGCACCGCGCCCTTCGCGTCGGAGAGCACCGCTCCGCCCAGGAGGCCGTAGAGCCGGTCGAACTCGTAGGGCTCCAGGCGCTCCACGATCCGGCGCACCAGTCCCGCGGACAGCGGGATGTCGTTCGGGTAGCTGCGCATGAAGGTCACCCAGCCCGCCGCGGCCACCGGGACCACGGTATCCCCGGTCAGCAGGGTGCCGGCCCCGCCCGACCCGCTCGCGATGTGCGCCACCGCTGAGCCAGGGAAGTGCCCGCCGGCCGCGATGATGGTCACCCCCGGCAGGACCTCTTCGGCGCCGCTCCACTCGCGGATCACCGGGTCCTCCCGCTGCACCCACGACCGGTCCGCGGAGTGCACCAGGACCGGGATGCGGCCGAGATGGTGGCTCCAGCTCACCTGCGAGCCGTACATGTGCGGATGGCTCGCGACGATCAGCGCGGCTCCGCCGAGTTCGTCGATCTTGGCCGCCAGCGGCTCGTCGAAGTGATTCGGTGGATCCCACATGAGGTTGCCCTGGCTGGTCTGCGCCAGGTACGTCCACTGCCCGATGCCGAACCGTGGGTCCCGGTTGAGCCGGTGGATGCCCGGCTCCACTTCCTCGTGCACCAGTTGGTGGCCGTCGGCGGCCAGCTTTTCCAGCGTCGTCCACACCTGACCGGTCGTGGGCACCCACTGGCGCTCGTCCGCACAGATCTCGCACGTGCCGGAGGGCGGCTGGTCGGTGTCCGGATGCTCGACTCCACAGGTGCCACAAATCCACACCGTCATGCCCACCACTCTCACACCTCGATCCAGGTCGAGGTCAAGCCCCACGCCGTGTCCCCGCCTCAGGACGCCGAGTTCTGGCTTCAGGACGCCGTGTCCCCGTTTCAGGACGCTGAGTTCTGGCTTCAGGACGCCGAGTTCCGGGTTCACGGGCGCGCTGGACCGGGAACTCGCGTGCCTGGGCTGGGGACACGCTTGCCTGGGGCGGGAACTCGTGGTCCTGGAGCGGGGACACGCGTGCTTGAGTCGGGAATTCGTGGACCTGGGGCGGGAATTCGGGTGCTTGAGGCGGGAACTCGTGGTCCTGGAGCGGGGACACGCGGGTTATGGCCGGTCGCGGTCGGTGAGTTGGTCGATGGCGGTGATGAGTTCGCGGAGTGCGGGCAGGGCGGCGGTGAGCAGCTGCCGCCAACCGGGGTGGAGGTCGGCGAGCGCGCCGCGAAGGATCGCGGCATTGGTCGCCTGCCAGACACCGACGGCGCGCTCGCCGCTTCTGGTGAGCGTGAGGCGCACCGTGCGCCGGTCGTTGTCGCCGCTGGCCCGGGTCACCAGCTCTCGCGTGGCCAGGCCGTTCACCAGCGTGGTGACCGAGTTCGGCGCCAGGCGCAGCGCGCGGGCCACCTGGCTCGGCTGCGCGCCGGGACTTTCGGCCAGGTAGGACAGGACCTCCAGTTGCGCGACCGACAGCGGGTTGGCCGGGTCGGCGCCGCGGGCCGCGCGCCGCATCGCCCGTCTCAGCCGCGCGACCACGTCCGCCAGTTCGGTGTCCGGTGCGCTCATGGTGTTCCTTCGCGAGTCTGCGGGTGGCTCCGCCAGAAGCAGCCGCTCATGGCCGAACGGTCCGGGTTCCGCCGCCGGCCAGGCCCGTGACGGCCGCGACGGCACCGGACAGGGCGAGTGAGAGCAGGGCCAGTGCGCCGTTGCCCAAGTGCAGGCACAGGGTGACCAGTGCCACGCCGAACGCGGTGCCGAGCCCACGCGCCAGGTTCACCAGCCCACCTCCGGTCGCCGCCATCCGCCGCGGGATCGCTCCCATGATCGACGAGTTGTTGGCCGGAATGAAGACACCCAATCCCATGCCGATCCCGAACAGTATCCCGCCGGCCAGCCCCGCCGATGGGGGCGCCACGGCCAGGATGCCGCAGCCGAGTGCCGCCACCGCCGCGCCGAGCAGGATGCGAGCGCGCGTGCCGATTCCGGGCGGCAGCAGGCGTTCGGCGGAGACCGCGGCCACGCCGAACCCGGCCGGCAGACAGGCCAGGACCAGCCCCGCGGGTCCGTGCGTGCCCAGCGTCTGCGGGAACAACGTCAACGGGCCGAACAGCACGAGATAGCCGCACAGCGCGCCGAGCAGTCCCAGCGACACTGCTGGGGGCCGAAGTGTGGCGAGGTCGATCAGCGGATTTTCGGCCCGCCGTTCCCGCCAGGCGTAACCCGCGACAGCGAGCGGAACCACCAGCGCGAGCGCCGCCACGGCCGGTGCGGGCATCCGCAGGCCCGAGACGCCCGAGAGGGCCAGTAGCAGCGCCGTCGATGCCAGCGCGAGCAGTGCCAGCCCGGCGTGGTCGAAACGGCCGAGAGGTGTCCGTTCCCGGGTGCGCGGCAGCAGGAACCGTCCCGCCACGATGCCGGCCACCCCGACCGGCACATTCACCAGGAACACCGACCGCCACCCGAGCGTGCTGACCAGTTCGGCGCCCAGCGCCGGCCCGAGGGCCAGGCCCAGCGCCTGCGCGGACGCCTGCACGCCCAGAGCGGCGCGCACCTTCGTTTTGGGCACGCTGCCGACCACCAGCGCCACGCTGTTGGCCTGCAGCATCGCGGCGCCCGCCGCCTGCAGCACCCGGAAACCGGCCAGCCAGCCAAGGCCGGGTGCCAGGCCGCAGGCCACCGACGCCGCGGTGAAGATGCCGAAACCGTTGCCGTAGACCAGCTTCCGGCCCACCGCGTCGGCCACCCGGCCGACGGCGGGCAGCAGGGCGACCAACGTCAGCAGGTAGGACAGGGATACCCACTGCACGGCGGCCAGCGGCGCGTCGAACTCGTGCTGCAGGGAGGGAAACGTCAACGTCACGATGCTCGCGTCGAGCTGGCCCATGAACGCGCCGAAGCACACCGTCGCCACCGCGAACCATCCCGCGTTCGGGTGCTCCCGCACGCGCGCCGGCCGGGGTCGTTCGCTCGGTTTCACGACGAAGCGTCTCACCAATATGATTCTGTCACAGAACTAAATCACGGACGAGCTTCGGGCCAGGGAAGAACACTTACTGGCAAGGAGATTCTTCTGCAGATCTACCGGAGGCGATAGCCGGTCTTGGCCGAGAAGTCGGCGGTGAGCGAGAACCGGTCACCGCGAACGAGCGTGTGCCGCCACTCGAGGGGCCGTTCGCCCATGCGGCCCAGCCGGTTGATGGACAGCGCGGCGGTGTCCGGCCCGCACCTCAGCAGTGCGCGCTCGGCCGTGGTGGGGACGACCGCGAGGACCTCCTCGCGGCCGTTGTCCAGCCGGATCCCGGTGCGCCTGCTGAGTTCGCCGTAGAGGCTCGTGTGCGTGAAATCGGCCTCCAGCACGGGAGCGGCGACCGTCGCGGGCAGCCAGATGCGGTCCAGCGCGAGCGGTTCCGCGCCGGCCAGGCGCAGGCGTTCGAGGTAGACCAGCGGGGTGGATGCCTCGAGGCCGAGACGCTCGGAGACGATGGCGTCGGCGCGGGTGTCGAGCATGCGCACCACGCTGTGCTGGGTCAGCCCGGCCGCTTCCACCGCGGCGAACAGGCTGTAGAGCGCGCCGAGCGGCTGCTGGATCTCGGCGGGAGGTGCCACGCGCGGCTGGCGACCCCGGGTGGCCATGATCACGCCGTCCTCCCGCAGTTGCCGCAGCGCCTGCCGGACCGTGTGGCGGCTCACCCCGTACTCCTCGACCAGTGCGAGTTCGCCGGGGAACCGGTCGGCGAACTCGCCCGCCTCAAGCCGGGCTTGGAGCTGCTGTCGCAGCTGGTGCCAGAGAGGTTGCGAGCTCGTCCGATCCAGTGCTCGTACCGCCATGTAGCGCCTCCCCCGCACGCGCGCAACCGGTTCCGGGCGCGCCCTACGTCACAGTCGTACGGTATCGCGGCCCAAATGAGCGTACATTTCTGTCCCATTAAATGTTCGTACATTTAGCTGGGAGGGAACATGGCGCAAGCCCTGGCACGTCAGCGGTCCGAGCGGGGCGTCCGCGGCCTGCGGAAGGTGAGCGCGGTGGCACCCGGCCTGCTGGTGGCGCTGGCGGTCGCCGTCGTCGCGACACTGCTCGGGCGGCTGGCGCCGATCGTCGGCGGCCCGGTGTTCGGCATCCTGCTGGGTGCCGTCGTCGCCGCGGTGATCCCGGGCCTGCGCGCACCCACCCTCCAGCCTGGATACGGCTTCGCGTCGAAACCGGTGTTGCAGATCTCGATCGTGGTGCTCGGCACCGGCCTGTCGCTGGCCGAAGTGGTCCGGGTCGGCGGCGAGTCGTTGCCGGTCATGCTCGGCACGCTCGTTGTGGCGCTGCTCGGGGCGTGGTTGTTCGGCCGCCTGCTCGGCGTGCGGGCGAACGCGCGCACCCTGATCGGCGTCGGGACCGGGATCTGCGGCGCGTCGGCGATCGCCGCGACGACCGCCGTCATCGGGGCCGCCGAGATCGAGATCGCTTACGCCATCGGCACGATCTTCACCTTCAACATCGCGGCCGTCCTGCTGTTCCCGCCGATCGGCCACCTGCTCGGCATGGACGCCCACGCCTTCGGCTTGTGGAGCGGAACCGCCATCAACGACACGTCGTCGGTGGTGGCCGCCTCTTTCGCCTACGGGGGCGACGCCGGTGACTACGGGACGGTGGTGAAGCTGACGCGCACCCTGATGATCATTCCGATCGTCATCGTGCTGGCCGCGCTCCAAGCCCGGAAGCAGACCGACGGCGGGTTCCGCCTTCGCGGCATCCCGTGGCGCAAGATCATTCCGTTGTTCCTGGTCGGCTTCCTGCTGGCCGCGACCCTCGACACGCTGGGCGTGATCCCCGGGTCCTGGCATCCCGTGCTGTCCTTTGTGGCCACCTTCCTGATCACCACCGCGCTGGCCGGGATCGGGTTGACGTTGCGACTGTCGACCGTGCGCAAGGCGGGAATACGGCCACTGCTGCTCGGCGGCGCGTTGTGGATCTCGGTCGCCGCGGCGAGCATCGGACTCCAAGCCGTGACCGGAACGTTGTGAGATCGCTCCAAACGCCGCTTCAATCATTGAATTGGGTGTTGTGAATTACACTGATTGAGTGCACGGAGGAAACATGCTCTACTGCTGTGCGTGACTCCCGTCACCGATCCTGGGGCCCGCGAAAGATTGCTCGACGCGGCAGAACGACTTTTCCTCGAGTCCGGTTGCGACGCGGTCTCCGTTCGCGCGATCAACGCGGCCGCCGGGATGAACCCGGCCGCGGTGCATTACCACTTCGGCTCCCGGGAACAGCTGATCGAAGCCCTGCTGGAGACCCGGCTGGCCGCCTTGTGGGAGCGGTCGCTCGGCGAGTTGTCGCAGCCTCCGGCGCAGGTGGCCGAACTTGTCGAGGCGATGGTCGCCCCGCTGACCGGGCTCGCCAAACACCGGCTGGGCCGCTTGCACCTGCACCTGCTGGCCAGGGTCGTGCTCGGCGACCACCGTCCCGAATGGACCTCCCGCTGGTTCGGGCTCGCGCCGTGGGCGGGACTGCTGCGCGCGGCCTGCCCGGATCTCACCGTGCGCGAAGCGAAACAGCGCTGGGTGCTCGCGGTCCAGTTGATCCTGCAGGCTTTCGGCGCACCACAGTCGGTTCGCCCGCCCGGCGCGGGACCGTCCGCAGCCGCCGTCCGCCGGCTGTGTGCCTTTGTCGCGGCCGGACTTGCCGCACCCACGGGGCGAGCACGATAAACGGGAATGCCTCCGCGCGAAGTCACGTTGAAGTAACCGTGAAGGGAGGCTGATGGAAGCGACGAAAACTCGCCGCCGGGCCGAGCGGGTTGCCGAAGAGCACGACGCCGTTCGCCACTATCTCGATGGTATCGGCCGGATTCCGCTGTTGTCGGCGGCCGAGGAAGTAAGGCTGGCCAAGCGCATCGAGGCCGGTGTGTACGCCGAGGAACTGCTACGCCAGGCCGACGACGGTGAAAACCCGCCGGCGGTCGATCGGGCGGATCTCGAAGCGGTCGCCTCGGACGGCGTGCGGGCCCGCGAGCAGATGATCCGGGCCAACCTCCGGCTCGTCGTGGCCGCGGCCAGGAAGCGCCGTGCCCACGGGCTCGAACTGCTTGACCTGATTCAGGAAGGCAATCTCGGCCTGATGCGGGCCGTGCAGAAGTTCGACTACGCCAAGGGATACAAGTTCTCCACCTACGCGATGTGGTGGATCCGGCAGGCGATTCAGCGCGGGACGGCCTACGGCAGCCGCACCATCAGGGTGCCCGAGCACGCTGCCGACGATCTCGCCAAGCTCGACCGGGCGGGGCGTGAGCTGGTGAAGCAGCTGGATCACGATCCGACGGTGGACGAACTGGCCGAGGCGACCGGTTTCACCGCCGCCCGCGTGGCGGAATTGCGGCAGGTGGGCCGCGTCACCGCCAGCCTGGACACCCCGGTGGGGGAGGACGGCGAGACCAGCCTCGGTGACCTGATCGCCGGCACGGAGTCGCAGGCGGACGCCGAGATCGACCGTGCCGCCGCAGCGGCTCAGGTCGACAAGTTGCTGCGCACCCTTTCCCCGGTCGAAGGAGAGATCGTCGCCTACCGGTTCGGGCTCGGTGACGGCCGGCCGCACACGTTGCGGGAAACCGCCGAACACGTGGGGCTCACCAGCGCCCGGGTGCGGCGGCTCGAACAGCGGGCGCTGATGCAACTGCGCGACCCCAGCTCGCTCGACCTCGCAGCCTGAGCGCATCTCAAAGTCCGCCCAGGACGACCACGGGCCGCGCCGGAGGTCTCGGGTTTTGGGAGGTAGGCCGCCGGTCTGGGAAAGACGCGGATCACCGCGGAGTCACGGCCCGGCTACCCAAATCTGATCGCGTTTGGAACACCGCATAGCTCGCGTTCGCGGGCTCGCTTGTTCGCGGGCCGAAGGTCAACCGACCCCGGGACCGGGGTCCCTGCCCGTGTCCCGGCCGTCGACGGATACTCGTCGGGGTGGTCACGGTCTTGCTGTGCGGGGACGTGATGCTTGGCCGGGGCGTCGACCAGATCCTTCCGCATCCGGGCGATCCCGCACTGGTCGAACGGTTCGTCACCGACGCGCGTGTCTATGTGAAACTCGCCGAGCAGGCCAACGGGCCGATCCCGCGTCCCGCCGATTTCGCCTGGCCGTGGGGCGAGGCGCTGCGGTTACTGGACGAGCTGGCGCCCGACGTCCGCGTGCTCAACCTGGAGACCGGCATCACCGCCGACGGTGAGTTCGACCGGGGCAAGGCCGTGCACTACCGGATGAGTCCGGGAAATGTCGGTTGCCTGAGCGCGGTCCGGCCGGACGTGTGCGTGCTGGCGAACAACCACGTGCTCGACTTCGGGTCGGCGGGGCTGACGGACACGCTGTGTGTGCTCTCCGCCGCCGGGCTGCGCGGGACGGGTGCCGGTCACGACGCCGCGGAAGCCGTCCGGCCCGCGGTGGCAGAGGTCCAGAGTGGACGGCGGGTGGTGGTCGCGGCGGCCGGGATGGAATCGGCCGGAGTCCCGGCGGACTGGGCGGCGCGGCCGGACCGGCCGGGAATCGCCTTCCTCCCCGACCTTTCCGACCGCAGCGCCGACGAACTGGCGGACCGCGTACAGGCGGTGAAGGGCCGCGGAGACATCGGGATCGCTTCTCTGCATTGGGGACCCAACTGGGGATACGACGTCGGCGCGAGCGAGGTCCGGTTCGCGCACCGGCTCGTCGAGCGGGGCGTCGACATCGTGTACGGCCACTCCTCGCACCACCCGCGCCCGATCGAGGTGTACCGGGGCAGGCTGGTCCTGTACGGCTGCGGCGACACCGTCGACGATTACGAGGGCATCCGCGGCTACGAGGAGTATCGGGACGACCTGCGCCTGCTGTATTTCGCCACCTTGGACGCGGGCGAACTGATCTCGTTGCGCATGGCGCCGATGCGGGCGCGCAACCTGCGTCTTGAACACGCTCCCGGCGCGGACGCGGAGTGGCTGCGGGCCACAGTCGACCACATCAGCCGCCGGTTCTCCACGCGCGTCGAGCGCGACGCCGACGGGCTGCTGACCGCTCACCCGCGGTGATACCCGCTCGTAAGTTACCTTCGCCCCTACCCGGTCAGCGGTCCCGGCGTCGAATATCGCTGCCATGGGTTACCTTTCCCCCAGCGAGCGACGCCGCTTGGCGGTCAAGGCGATCGACGCGCTCGGTGCGGGCCGCCGCGACCATGTGCTCCTGCGCGTCCGGTGTTCGGACAGTCACCACGTTGCCACCGTCTACCAGACGGAACCGGGACCAGTGTTCGTGTCCGTGGTCGGCCAGCGGCCCCATGGCAACCGTGACTTCGTCGATGTGGCGCACGGGACGCAGGGACGCGGCATCGAGTACGTGGATCTCCTCGACGGGGCTCCGCACGCCGACGACGAACTGCCCGCCCATTGCGAGTGCGGCGCGCATTCCCTGTCTCGCCGCGAACTGCGACAGGCGATCGACTCCGCGCAACGGACGTTTCTGATCCCCTGAGAACACCAGCACAGGAGAAGAAGAACAAGCACAGGAGAAACCGCCATGGCGCCACAGCACGACCCTCTCGCGCATGCCCAGCACACCGCCCACGAGTGGCTGAACGTGATCGCCGCGCGGCTGGGGACCGACGACCGCGACTTCGCCTACCGCGCGCTGCGGGCCTGGCTTCACCTGGTTCGTGACCGGCTTTCCGTGGACAGTGCGGCGCACCTGGCAGCCCAGCTCCCGGAGTTCCTGCGCGGGGTGTACTTCGAGGGATGGGCGCCGAGCCGGGTGCCGATTCGTTACGACTCGAACCAGTTCACCAGCCTGTTCGCCCGGGAGGCCGGGATCGGCCCGGCCGACGTGCCGGACACCGCCGCCGCGGTTTCGGGTGCGCTGCGGGAACGGTTTTCGCCTGGGCAGCTCGACCATGTCTTCGCGGTGTTGCCCGCCGGTTTGCGTGGTCAACTCGAGGGCGAGGTGCCCGTCGCGGCACCGGCACCCCGGGCGCCGGCCGAACAGCTACGCCTGACCGCGCTGGAGGATACCGTGCAGGCCCTGACCGAGGCGGTGTCCGCGCTGGCCCGCGGCCTGGAGGAGCCTCCGGGGGAGGAGCCTGGCGGCGGCCGGGCCGCGAAGGCGGCGCAGGAGGCGCACCGGATCCTGATGGCTCAGACCGTGGTCGCGCCCGGAACCTGACGCCAGCTACCCGCGGACACGCAGCGCGTCCGCAGTATCGCCCAAAGTCATAGTCGCAACCGTTCGTCTACCGTGGCTACCTGCAACCCGTGACCCTTGCGTTTAATAAGACCAACACCGGTTGGTCTTATAGGGAAAGGCAGGCGCCCGATGCACGATTCGTCCGCGTTGCACGTGGTCCACGAGCCGGAGACCGGCCCGGACCTGGATGCCGCCGAAGCGGCGGCCGCGCGGTTCCTCACCGCGCTGGGCATACCGATCGATTCGGAAGGGCTGCGGAACACGCCGCGAAGGATGGCCTCCGCCTACGCCGAGCTCTTCGCGCCCCGGCCGTTCGACCTGACCACGTTCCCCAACGACGAGGGGTACGACGAGCTTGTGCTCGCGCGGTCGATTCCCGTGCGTTCGGTATGCGAGCACCACCTGCTGCCGTTCGTCGGCGTCGCGCACGTCGGCTATCTGCCCGGCGATCGCATCCTCGGCCTGTCGAAGCTGGCGCGGGTCGTCGAGTACTTCGCCTGCCGCCCGCAGGTGCAGGAGCGGCTGACCAAGCAGATCGCGGACTGGCTGCGTGAGCAGCTGAACCCCAAGGGCGTCGGGGTCGTCATCGAGGCCGAACACACCTGCATGACCCTGCGCGGGGTGCAGGCCACCGGGTCCAACACGGTCACCTCGACCCTCCACGGCCGCCTCCGCGGCGACGCCCGCTCGCGCCAGGAGTTCTTCGCCCTCACCGGCATTCACGGCTGATCGGCCGGGCCGGCCGGCGCACCACGAGATCCGGCCACAATGGACGATCTCAACGCCGCTCGCCCAGCGTCTCCGCCCCGAACCCACAACCCCCTGAACCGACAACTCCCCTTCCTGACCCAGGAACTCACCTTCCTGAACCGGGAACTCACCTTCCTGAATCGGGAACTCACCTTCCTGAATCGGGAACTCACCTTCCTGAATCGGGAACTCACCTTCCTGAATCGGGAACTCATCCTCCTGAGCTGGGGACACACCCTTCTGGAGCGGGAATTCGGGTTCCTGAGCCGGGGACACGGGTTCTGTTCTGTGTCCCCGGTTCGGGCAGGTGTGTTCCCGGTTCGGGCGGGTGTGTGCCGGGTTCGGGCGGGTGTGTGCCGGGTTCGGGCGGGTGTGTGCCGGGTTGGGGGAGGTGTGTGCGGGGTTGGGTGGGCGGGGTCAGCCCTTGACGCAGACGACCTGCTTGAGCTGGGCGACCACCTCGACCAGATCTTCCTGCGCGGCGATGACCGACTCGATGTCCTTGTACGCGGCGGGAATCTCGTCGACGACGCCCACGTCCTTGCGGCACTCCACACCGGTGGTCTGGGCCGCGAGGTCGGCTTCGCTGAACGTCTTGCGCGCCTTGGTCCGCGACATCCGGCGCCCCGCACCGTGCGAAGCCGAGTGGAAGGAGGTCTCGTTGCCGAGACCCCGCACGATGTAGGAGCCGGTGCCCATGCTGCCCGGGATGATGCCGAGATCACCAGAGCCGGCCCGGATCGCGCCCTTCCGGGTCACCAGCACGTCGACGCCCTCGTAGGTTTCCTCGGCGACGTAGTTGTGGTGGCACGAGATCGGCTCGTCGAAACGCACGCCCGGCACCGTTTCGGCCAGGGCACGCTGGACGAGCGCGACCATGGTCGCGCGGTTGCGGGCCGCGTACTCCTGCGCCCAGAACAGGTCGCGCCGGTAGGCCGCCATCTCCGGGGAGCCGGCGACGAACACCGCGAGGTCGCGATCGGGCAGGTCCGCGTTGTGCGGCAGCCGCCGTGCGACGTCGATGTGACGCTTGGCCAACTCGTTGCCGATGCCCCGGGAACCCGAGTGCAGCATCAGCCAAACCCGGCCGGCGTCCGGGCCGCCCTGCTCGAGGCACACCTCGATGAAGTGGTTGCCGCCACCGAGGCTGCCGAGCTGGTTCCGAGCGCGGTCGTGCAGGCGCTGGACGCCCTCGTGCAGATGCTGGAACGACGACCAGAACTGGTCCCACCCGCCGAGGCCGGGCACGACCGCGGGGTTCACCGGCCTGGTGTGCATGGCGAATCCCACCGGCACCGCCGATTCGATCCGCCGCCGCAGCGGACCCAGGTCGTCCGGCAGGTCCGCGGCGGTCAGTGACGTGCGTACCGCACTCATCCCGCAGCCGATGTCGACCCCGACGGCCGCGGGGGACACCGCGTCGCGCATCGCGATCACGCTGCCGACCGTCGCGCCCTTGCCGTAGTGCACGTCGGGCATCACGGCCAGGCCATGTACCCACGGCAGGTTCGCGACGTTGTGCAACTGACGCATGGCGGCGTCCTCGACCGACGCCGGGTCGGCCCACATCCTGATCGGTACCCGCCCACCCTCGACCGCGGTGAACATTCTCGGCATCCCTTCTGCGCTGTTCGGAACGTGTGCGGGTAGCCGGACTGCCCGCCGGCCCGCCACTTCGTTCTCGGTGCGCCACAGCATCACGTGCCGGGGCGACCACCGGCAACCGGATTAGTGACTTCCTCCCCTCCCTTCCGTTCCGCCGGCTCGGAAAGGCTGGTCAGATGGCCGACCAGGTCCTGGTGGGCGTGGATGACTCGGCATCCGCAATGGACGCCGTGCAGTGGGGTGCACGGGAAGCGGCACGCCGCCGTGTCCCGTTGCGGCTCGTGCACGTCTACTGGACGCCCGGCTGGGACTTCCCCGAATTCGAGCTCACCGGAGCCCAGGCGCGCGTCGAGATGTGGCGTCTCGGGACCGAACTGCTCGACCGCGCGGCGAGAGCGGCGACCGAGGCCGAGCAGCACGTGAGCGTGGAAACGGAGATCCGGACCGGCGATCCGCGAGTGGTGCTGCTCGATGAGTGCCGGCACGCGAGCCTGGCCGTGCTCGGTTCGCGGCAGCTGAGCGCGGCCGGCGGCCTGCTGGTCGGCTCGCTCGGGCTGGCGCTGGCGGTGCACGGCCGCTGCCCGCTCGTCGTGGTGCGTGGCGCGGCAGCGGAGCGCGGTCCGGTGCTCGTCGGTGTCGATGGCTCACCGGCGAACTCGGTCGTGCTGGACTTCGCATTCGCCGAGGCGGCGCTGGCCGGCGCGCCGCTGACGGTCGTGCGGACCTGGAGCGGGATCCCCGCGGACGCGGCCGCCGAGCACGAGCGGGAGCGCCAAGCGCTGGAGGACCAGATTTCCCCGTGGCGGGAACGGTTTCCGGACGTGCCGGTCGATCAGGTCGTGGTGCGCGGCCGGCCCGGGCCCGTGCTACTGGACTACGGGCAGCACGCGCGGCTGATCGTGGTGGGCAGCCGCGGACACGGTGCGGTGACCGGACTACTGCTCGGTTCGACCAGCCAGCGGCTGACCCGCCACGCACCCTGCCCGGTGGCCATCGTGCGATCCGACGTCCCGGCCCAGCCGCCGGCCCCGGATTCCCGCGCGCCTTGATCCATATGGTCCAGACCTACAAGGTTTCGCCTGCGTACGGGGGCTACGGTCGGCGTCATGAATGAGCAGACAGTACGCGTCGAGCGTCACGGTCCGGTGTCCACGGTGATCCTGTCCCGGCCCGAAGCGCGCAACGCCGTCGACGGTCCGACCGCCGCCGCGCTTCACCGCGCCTTCGATGAATTCGACGCCGACGACAGTGCCTTCGTCGCGGTGTTGTGGGGCGAAGGCGGCACATTCTGCGCCGGCGCGGATCTCAAGGCGTTCGGCACCGCCCGGATGAACCGGGTCGAGGCGGACGGACCCGGCCCGATGGGGCCGACCCGGATGCGGCTGGGCAAGCCGGTGATCGCCGCCGTCGCCGGGCACGCCGTGGCGGGCGGGCTGGAACTGGCCCTGTGGTGCGACCTCCGGGTCGCCGCTCAGGACGCGGTGTTCGGGGTGTTCTGCCGTCGCTGGGGGGTGCCGCTGATCGACGGCGGCACCGTGCGCCTGCCCCGGCTCATCGGCACGAGCCACGCCATGGACATGATCCTTACGGGGCGGGCGGTAGACGCGGCGGAGGCATTGCGGATGGGGCTGGCCAACCGTGTGGTGCCGGCCGGCCAAGAGCGCGCGGCCGCCGAGGAGCTCGCCGCCGGCCTCGCGCGATTCCCGCAGACCTGTTTACGCCGGGACCGGCTTTCGGTACTGGACCAGGAGGGTCTTTCCGAGGAGGCGGCGATGGCCGGGGAATGGCGGCACGGAACGGTTTCCCTGGCGGCCGACGCGGTTTCCGGGGCGGGCCGTTTCGCAGCCGGCGCGGGCCGGGGCGGCTCGTTCCCGGACATGGGCGGCATGGATGCTTGACCGGTCCGCGCCGGGCACCTCGTGGTTCAGACCTGACGTAGCGTTACCGCGAAGGGCCATGCTTTCGGATGATGTTGCGATCCGCCCCGGCCGTGCCAGCATTGAGTGTGCCAAGCGTGATCCTTTCCCGCTGCTGTGACGGGTAGCTCACAGCGGCCTCGGTCTCGTTTGCGAGCCGATTCGGGTACTCGCGCGGCAAAGTGGGTATCGGCACAGTGTGGGCCATGTCCACGAGAAAGGGGGAATGAAGCCAATGAACGGACCGTTCGGGTGGTCTGCCCGATTCTGGCGCCGTATTCATCCTGGTCGCAACCCGCTGGCCAGGCGTTCTGACCGGGTCGAGGGCGCGATGCTGCTCGTCGTCGTGCTCGGCATGCTCATCGCGTTACCGCTGGCGGTCTTCGTCGGTGGTGCAACCTATCGCGGGCAGGCCGCGATCTCCGAGCAACAGCACGCCACCCGCCACCTCGTCACCGCCACGTTGCTCGAGGCCGTGCCGGTGCCGACGCCGGCTGCCGACAACAGCATCGTCGACAACGGCTCTCCCGGTGTGCGTGCCCGGTGGACCGCACCCGACGGGTCCGAGCGGACCGGGGCCATCCCGGCGGACCCGGGCACCCCGGCGGGCAAGCCCGTCCCGTTGTGGCTCACGGCGTCCGGTGACCCGGCGCCGGCACCACTGAACTCCACCGAGATCACCACCGCAGGCATCGTCGTCGGCGCGTTCTTCTGGCTGGCCTCGGCGTCCGTGCTGGTGGCCGGGTACTGGGCGGGCCGGCTGATCCTCGACCGCCGGCGCGGCAGCCAGTGGGACCACGCGTGGGCCACCGCCCGCCAAAAGTGGGCACGCTTCTAGGACTGTATTGAACTTGGTTTGCGTTGCGGTGCGGGTGGCGGAACCTGAGGCGGTCCCTGGCTCCGGGATCGCCTCCTCATGAATGTCCCAGTTCACCACGTCGGCGCTGTCCTCGCCAGGAACCGCCTCAGAACCCGCAGCGGTGCAAGTGCACGGCCCACAGCAAGCGGCTCCGCCGCTTTGAAATACCACCGAGTTCCACAACAGCTCTAGCGGACGTCTTGGGGGCGGAACTGGATGCTTATCCGGGGACCGAGCGGCCGGCTGGTCTTGGGGATGGCGTGCTCCCAGGTGCGCTGGCACGAGCCACCCATGACGATGAGGTCGCCGGGCCCCAGCGACTGGCGGACGGTCGCCCCGCCGCCGCGTGGCCGTAGCAGCAGGGTGCGCTGCGCGCCGACCGACAGGATGGCGACCATGGTGTCCTCCTTGGCGCCCCGGCCGATCGTGTCGCCGTGCCACGCCACGCTGTCGCGCCCGTCCCGGTAGAAGCACAGGCCCGCGGTGCGGAACGGCTCGCGCAGCTCGTCCGCGTAATGCTTGCTCAGGGCGGATCGCGCGGCGGCCAGCACGGGATCGGGCAGGGGGTCATGCTGGTCGTAGAAGCACAGTAGCCGGGGTACGTCGACCACGCGGTCGTACATCCGCCGCCGTTCGGCGTGCCAGGGCACGTTGGCGGCCAAGCGCTCGAAGAGCACGTCCGCGCCGGTGAGCCAGCCGGGCAGCAGGTCGATCCACGCGCCCTGGGCGAGCTGGGTGCGGCGAAGGTCGTCGAGCGGGCCGACTGAGACGGCGTCGGTTACGCCGAACAGCGATCCTTGAAGCCCGAAGCTCATAACTCCAAGGTACACCCGCTCGAACGTTTGTTCTCATCATTTCGGAACGTGTTCGGGTAGCCAGGCCGTGACGTGTCCTTGTCGGCTGCCAGTCGACCGCGATGGCGGCCTGCCTCCCCGCCCACGTACAGCGTTGTGCCGTGTCACCAAGCGTGCTTGTCTCGCGTTTTGAATAGGTCTCTCTACTTAATTTTTACGGTGTCGGAATACCGCTAGTGATTGACTGATGGAGTGGCTGTGTCACGTGTTGTTCGCCGGGTGGCGGTCGGCATGGTGTCTCTGCTCGTGTTCGGCGTCACCTTCCTGGGCTGGGCCCAGTTGCACCGGCTGATCAGCGGCCTGTCGATAGCGGACGTCATCGATCCGGGTGCCGCGGCGGGCACCGCAGACGAGCAGAACATCCTGCTGGTCGGCCTGGACACGCGGACCGACGCCCAGGGCAACCCGCTCCCGCAGTCCATTCTGGATCAACTGCATGCAGGGGGCAGCGGGGACGGCGGTGACAATACCGACACGATGATCCTCATCCACGTTCCCGCCGGCGGCGGGAACGTCGTCGCCTTCTCGATCCCGCGCGACTCCTACGTGCGGCTGGCCGGCGGCTACGGCATGCACAAGATTAATTCCGCGTACACCTACGCTCAGGTCGCCGCGGCGGACAGCCTGCGTGCCCGGGGAGTCGGCGGCGCACAGTTGAACGTCGAAGCCGCGCAGGCCGGCGCCAAGAACGCGATCCAGACGGTGCAGCAGTTCACCGGCCTGACCATCAACCACTTCGCCTCGGTGAACCTGGTCGGTTTCTACGACATCAGCCAGGCCGTGGGCGGGGTTCCGGTGTGCCTCAACGCCCCGGTCGACGACAGCTACTCCGGCGCGCGGTTCCCGGCCGGACCCCAAACCGTCTCCGGCGCGCAGGCGCTGGCGTTCGTGCGCCAGCGACACGGCCTGCCGGACGGCGACCTCGACCGGATCAGGCGGCAACAGGCGTTCATGGCGAGCATGGCGCGCACCGTGTTGTCCGCGGGCACGCTGGCCAATCCGGCGAAGCTGAACCAACTCGTCGACGCGCTCAAGAGGAGCGTCACCATCGACCAGGGCTGGGATGTGCTGTCGTTCGCCGAGCAACTGCGCAACCTCAGCGCCGGCAAGATCCAGTTCCAGACCATCCCGGTGATCAATGTGGACTATCAGACGTCGGACGGCAGCGCGGTCGAGGTCGATCCGGCCGCGGTCAAGACGTTCATCGCCCGTGCGATCGGTGCGGCCGGGACGGTGGCGGTGCAGTCCAGAGCGCCCGATGTGTCCGGTGGGTCACCGCTGAGCCTGCAGGGGACGGCGGGGGTGACGATCGATGTGGACAACGGCACCGGTGCCGACGGCCTGGCGGCCCGCGTGCTGGGGGATCTGAGCGGCCACGGGTATACCGCCGGCACCACCGCGAACGTCGCGTCGCCAACGGCCACCGTGGTCGAGTACGCGAGTGGAGCGCGCGCGGATGCCGAGAAGGTCGCCGAGTACCTGGGCCGCGGGGTCGGCGTCACGGCCGATCCCGGCCTGCGGTCCGGGCATCTGCGGATCCTGCTCGGCTCCGAGTACACCGGGCCGGACAGTCAGGCGGCCCACGACGGCGTCGCCGGCTCGCCACCGTCGATCGAGACGCCACCGTCCACAAGTAACACTCCGCCACCGATCACCGCCGGCGGCCAGAACTGCGTCAACTAGCCATCTCGATGCGTGTCCCCGCTTCCAGCGCGCGTGTCCCCGGTTCGGGCGGCCGAGTTCCGGGTTCAGGCGCGTGTGTTCCGGGTTCAGGCCTGTGTGTTCCGGGTTCGGGCAGCTGTGTCGCAGGTTACCGGCGCCCGTGTGCCGGCTTGAGGTCGCCGAGTTCCCCGCTGGGGCGCGACTTTCATGGCTTCAGTGCGGCCCGCGCGTAGGCGTCGGCGTTGCTGAACACTTCCTGGCCGTACGCCACGGAGTTGTTGTAGGTCAGGACCGCCCCCCACCAGCCGGCCGGGTTCGCGAGATCGCCACCCTTGTCGCACAGGTACCGCGCGGCGGTCAGCGCGGCGTCGTCGATGTTCTGCGGGTCGGGCGCGGCGCCGTCGCCGGAGGCACGCATGCCCCACTTCTGCCAGGTTTGCGGCAGGAACTGCATGGGCCCGGCCGCGCGGTCCCAGACGGGATCGCCGTCGAGCCGGCCACCGTCGGTATCGGCGATCGCAAGCAGCCCAGGAGATCCGTCGAGCTCGGGGCCGAACACCGGCGGGAAGGCCACGCCGTCCGCGCCGAGGCTGGAGTTGCCGTGGTTCCCGTGGTGTGACTCGGTCCGCCCGATCCCGGCGAGGGTCGCCCAGGTCACGTGGCAACCGGGATCGGTAGCCCGCGTTTTCGCCTCCGCGTCGGTGTAGGCGCTCAAGGCTCGCAGCGGCACGTCTGTTGCGGACGCGAGATACGCGAGCCATGGATCGCGCTCCGCGGGAATCTGCGCGGCGGCCGGGATCGCCGATCGTGATGGCGGCGTCAGCTCCGGGACGACGAACGGCGGGGGCGGATCGGCACGCGGCGGCTGTGGTGTGTCACGGAGCGCTGCAATTCCGCCCCACACCCCGGCCACGACGAGAACGCCGGCAAGGGAAAGGCAGAGCAGGAGCTGGCGTCGTGGTAGTCGGCGGCACGACGCCAGCCAGGAGTCGATCCGGGGTCGACAGGCGTTGGTTCGGGCTCGAACCCACGACCCGGCCATGACGAGAAGAGCGGCGAGAAAAAGGCAGAGGACGAGCAGGTGCAGTGGTAGTCGGCGGCAGGACGCCAGCCAGGAGTCGATCCGGGATCGAATCGACGGCGGCAGGACAAACACCCGTCCACGTTACGCGGATTCGCTTCGCCACGGCGCGAAATGATCTGCGTTCTCAGTTACACCGACCACCCCGACGCTGAACAAGGTGCCTCAGAGGCGTTCCTGTAAGGCGTCCGCGGCGGCGAGGAGGTCGGCCGCCCAGCGCACGCCCGGCTTGCGCCCGATGCGTTCCACCGGACCGGAAACGGAGACCGCGGCGACGACCGAGCCGCCGGAGTCCCGTACTGGCGCGGAAACGCTGGCCACCCCGGGCTCGCGCTCGGCCACACTCTGCGCCCAGCCGCGCCGCCGGACCTCCAACAGGGTGCGCTCGCCGAACACGGCGTCGGCGAGAATCGCGCGCTGGGTGTGGGAATCCGCCCATGCCGCGAGCACCTTGGCGCCGGAGCCCGCGGTCATCGGCAGGCGGGAGCCCACCGGAACGGTGTCGCGCAGGCCACTCATGGGCTCGGCGGTGGCCACGCAGACGCGCTGGACGCCGTCGCGGCGATAGAGCTGGACGCTTTCCCCGGTGATGTCGCGGAGTTTGGGCAGTACCGAACCGGCCGCGTCGAGCAGGGGATCGGTGCTGCCGCCGGCGAGTTCGGCGAGCGCGTTGCCGGGCCGCCACCGGCCGTCCGGCCCGCGGCGCAACAACCGGTGCACCTCGAGGCCGACGGCCAGCCGGTGCGCGGTGGCACGGGGAAGTCCGGTGCGGGAACAGAGTTCGGCGAGCCCGCAGGGCTCTTCCGCGACCGCCTGCAATACGGCGACGGCCTTGTCCAGAACTCCGATTCCACTGTGCTGTTGAGAAGGGCTATGCTGTCCCACGAAGCGATACTATCTTCCCGAATCATGGGAAGTCCACATTCCGGGAAGTCTTCGGTGCCGCCGCCCGGCGGCGGGCCGCCCGATTCCCGCCTACCTCGTGGGAGGAGCGCAGATGACCGCCACCCGGCCCCGCACACTGGCCGAGAAGGTGTGGGACGCGCACACCGTGCGCCGTGGTGAAGGCGCGGAGCCCGACCTGCTCTACATCGACCTTCACCTGGTGCACGAAGTCACCAGCCCGCAGGCGTTCGACGGGCTGCGCCTGGCGGGACGCAAGGTCCGGCGACCCGACCTCACCATCGCCACCGAGGACCATAACGTGCCCACCGAAGGCATCGAGCTCCCGATCGCCGACCCGGTGTCCCGCACCCAGGTCGAGACGCTTCGCCGCAACTGCAAGGAGTTCGGCGTCCGCCTGCACCCGATGGGCGACGCGGAGCAGGGCATCGTCCACGTGATCGGCCCGCAGCTCGGCCTGACGCAGCCCGGCATGACAGTGGTTTGCGGCGACAGCCACACCTCCACCCACGGCGCCTTCGGGGCGATGGCCTTCGGCATCGGCACCTCGGAAGTCGAGCACGTGCTGGCCACACAGACGCTTCCGCTGCGTCCATTCAAGACGATGGCGATCACCGTGGATGGCGAGCTGCGCCCCGGCGTCACGGCGAAGGACATCATCCTCGCCGTCATCGCGAAGATCGGCACCGGCGGCGGCCAGGGCTACGTCCTGGAGTACCGGGGCAGCGCGATCGAAGCGCTGTCCATGGAAGCCCGGATGACCATCTGCAACATGTCGATCGAGGCGGGCGCGCGCGCCGGCATGGTCGCGCCGGACGAGACCACTTTCGCCTACCTGAAAGGTCGCCCGCACGCGCCGAAGGGTGCCGACTGGGACGCCGCGCTGGCCGAATGGCGCGAGCTGCGCACCGACCCCGGCGCCGAGTTCGACGCGGAGGTGCACCTCGACGCGAGCGAGCTGACGCCGTTCGTCACCTGGGGAACCAACCCCGGACAGGGACTGCCGCTGGCGGAGACGGTGCCCGACCCGGCCCGGATCGCCGACGAGAACCAGCGGGTCGCGGCGGAGAAGGCCCTGTCCTATATGGATCTACGCCCGGGCATGCCGCTGCGGGAGATCGCGGTGGACACGGTGTTCCTCGGCTCCTGCACCAACGGCCGGATCGAGGACCTGCGGGCCGCCGCGGACGTGCTGCGTGGCCGAAAGGTGGCCTCGGGGGTGCGGATGCTGGTGGTGCCGGGCTCCATGCGGGTGCGGCAGGCCGCGGAGGCCGAGGGGCTGGACAAGGTCTTCCTCGCCGCGGGCGCCGAGTGGCGGCAGGCAGGCTGCTCCATGTGCCTTGGCATGAACCCGGACCAGCTCTCGCCCGGCGAGCGGAGCGCGTCTACCTCCAACCGGAACTTCGAGGGCCGGCAGGGCAAGGGGGGCCGCACACACCTGGTTTCCCCGTTGGTGGCCGCCGCAACCGCGGTCCGCGGCACGCTGTCCTCCCCGGAGGACCTGCCGGTCGAGGCCGGCCGCAGCTAGCACCCACCCAGATCGGACTGGAGACCAGACAAGGAGTCTTGCCATGGAGCCGTTCAACACCCACTCCGGCGTCGGGGTGCCCCTGCGCCGGTCCAACGTGGACACTGACCAGATCATCCCGGCCGTCTACCTCAAGCGGGTCAGCCGGACCGGCTTCGAGGACGGGCTGTTCGCGGCCTGGCGCGCGGACGAGAGTTTCATCCTGAATCAGGAACCCTTCTCCTCGGGCAGCGTGCTCGTCGCCGGGCCGGAGTTCGGCACCGGTTCGTCCCGCGAGCACGCCGTATGGGCGCTGATGAACTACGGGTTCCGCGTGGTCGTCTCGTCCCGGTTCGCCGACATCTTCCGCGGCAACGCGGGCAAGCAGGGTTTGCTGGCCGCCCAGTGCGAGCAGGCCGATGTCGAGCAGCTGTGGAAGATCCTGGAGAACGAGCCGGGGACGGAGGTCACCGTGGACCTGGCGGAGAAGACCGTGCGAGCCAAGGACTTCACCGCCCCGTTCCAGATCGACGACTACACCCGCTGGCGGTTGCTCGAAGGGCTCGACGACATCGCGCTGACGCTGCGACACGCCGATGACATCGACAAGTTCGAGGCCGGGCGGCCCGCCTGGCGGCCGGTGACCACGATTCCGGCCGCCTCCTAGCCGGAGATTCGCTGCTCAGCAAGGGAATCCGGAGCTACTTGCGGCGCGTTCCACGGCACGCGGAAGCCCCCTGGAGGGTCGCTCAAGAGGCGGAAACCAGGCCCGAGCGAGAAAAAATTCCGCGTGCCGTTTGGAATTTTCCGTCGGTTGGTAATACCGTGTGCGCAAGTCGGCCGATGTGGCCGTATGACAAGTAGTTCTTCATGGAGGACTGTAATGGCCAACAAGGCCCAGCTGATCGAGGCGCTCTCCGAGCGTTTGGGCGACAAGAAGGTTGCGTCCGAGGCCGTCGACGGTCTCGTGGACATCATCATCCGCACGGTGAACAAGGGCGAGAAGGTGAACATCACCGGCTTCGGTGTGTTCGAGAAGCGCGCTCGCGCCGCCCGCACGGCGCGCAACCCGCGCACCGGTGAGACCGTGCGTGTGAAGAAGACGAACGTGCCCGCGTTCCGCGCCGGCACCACGTTCAAGGATGTCATCAGCGGCGCCAAGAAGCTGCCGAAGGCCACCGCGGTCAAGCGCGCCGGTACCGCGTCGACCCGTGGCACGGGCACCGCCACGCGGACCACCAGCCGGGCGACCACCACCCGGCCGACGGCCACCCGCAGCACCACCACGCGCGGTACCACCACTCGGACCCGCGCTGCCGCGGCGACCAAGGCGGCGCCGAAGACCGCGGCCAAGACCACCACGGCGAAGAAGACGGCGGCGACCAAGACGGCGGCCAAGGCGGCGCCGAAGACCGCGGCCAAGGCCACCGCGACCAAGGCCACCGCGGCCAAGACGGCGGCCAAGAAGCCCGCCGCCAGGAAGAAGAAGTAAGTCCGGCAATCTCTCACAGGAACGGCAAGGGCCCGCACTTTCGCCAAGTGCGGGCCCTGCCTTTACGTTTGGGCCGGGTGTTCTTCACGTGTTGCCGGGGGTCGAAGGGGTCCCAATGCGACTCCCGGCAGGCCGGGTCGTCCGGGGCAAGTCCCCAGACCGCTGTGTCTTGTGAGGGCTCCGCCCCCACGCCCCCGACTGGGGGCAAGCCCCCAGACCCCCTTCCTCCCTCAGCGCCGCACCGGCGTGGGAGAGGGCAGCGCACTGGGGTAGTAGTCGGCTGCCGCGAGTAGGGGGCCGCCGTTGTCCGCGGCGGGACGGAAGGACAGCACCCACACCGAACCCTTCTTGCACGGCAGGGCGTCTCCTTTGCCCGTGGGCAGTTCGATGCCGGCACGCCGGGCGAGAAGGCCGACGACGTCCGGAATGACCCCGCCCTGGCTGCACACCAGCGGCGTCCCGCCCGCGGCGACGATCGCGCTCAACCGGGACCGCCCGCGCGCCGGGTCCGCCAGGTAGCCGCGTTCCGACAGTGCGGGTTCGAGTCCGATCTGTACCCCGAGATCCGTCACGATGCCCTCGACGGTCTGCCTGCACCGCAACGGCGGCGCCGAGAACACCCGGTCCACACCGAACAGTGGCGCCAGTTTCCGCACCCCTTGCGCCTGCCGCAGCCCGGCGGGCGAAAGCGGCCGCAGATCGTCCTCTCCGCCCCACTCGTCCCGCTTCCCGGCCTTCGCGTGCCGGACGAGGAGAAGAGTCGTCAGCGAGGCAGGCAGCAGCGTGAACGAGCGCACCACGTCGACGTCGGTACCGTAGCTGAGCATCGTCTCCGCCTCGTGCGGGCTCAGCCAGCGCAACTCGTCGACTTCCCCGTTGGGAGAGAAGGCCCCCGCGCCCGCGGCCGCGCTGAAAAAGACGACGGTTTTCGTGCCGTCGGCCACCGGGTATCGGACCGTGCGCAGGCGCCGCCCGAGCGTGGCGCGGTATCCGGTCTCCTCGGCCAGTTCCCGCACCGCCGCCTCCGGCAGCGTCTCACCGGGATCGAGCTTGCCCTTGGGCAGCGACCAGTCGTCGTAGGCGGGCCGGTGCACCACCGCGATCCGCACCCCGTCCCGGGTTTCCCGCCACAGCAGGGCACCGGCCGCCCTGGTCTCGCCAGACCGCTCCTTCCTCACCCGTCCACTCCTTGCCTGGCCTTCAGCAACTCGACCTGGTGGTCGCGCACCTTGGAGCCGTCGGCCGGCGACGGCGTCCACTCACCGGAAGACGTGAGCACCCAGCAGCGGGTTTCCGGATGCAGCGCGGAGTCGAGGATCCGGTCCAGCCGCACGGTGAGTTTCGGGTCCCGGACCGACACCATCGCCTCGATCCGGCGGTCCAGATTCCGGTGCATCATGTCGGCGCTGCCGATCCAGTGCGTCTCGCCGGCCCGGAAATGGAAGATCCGCGAATGCTCCAGGAACCGGCCGAGAATCGAACGGACGGAGATGTTCTCGCTCAATCCCGGCACCCCGGGTTTCAGCGCGCAAATACCCCGCACGATCACATCGACCGTGATGCCGTGACGGGACGCGTGATAAAGCGCGTCGATGACCTGCTCGTCGACGAGCGAGTTGCACTTGATACGGATACCGGCGTCCTCTCCGGCGTGCTTGCGCTCGATCTCTTCCGCGATCAGACGCAGGATGCCGCGCCGGATACCGCCCGGTGACGTGAGAATGTTGCGATAGGTCTCCTGCCGCGAGTACCCGGTGAGCACGTTGAACAGGTCGGTCAGGTCGGCCCCGATGGCCGGGTCGGCGGTGAGCAGCCCGAGGTCCTCGTACATCCGGGCGGTCTTGGGGTTGTAGTTGCCGGTCCCGAGGTGGCAGTAGCGCCGGATCGCCGAGCCTTCCTGGCGCACCACCATCGCGATCTTGCAGTGGGTCTTCAGGCCGACCAGCCCGTACACCACGTGCACCCCGGCGCGCTCCAGCGTGCGTGCCCAGGTGATGTTGGCCTGCTCGTCGAAGCGGGCCTTGATTTCCACCAGCGCCACCACCTGCTTGCCCGCCTCGGCCGCGTCGATCAGTGCGTCCACGATCGGCGAGTCACCGGAGGTGCGGTAGAGCGTCTGCTTGAGCGCCAGCACCTGGTCGTCGTGCGCGGCCTGCTCGATGAACCGCTGGACGCTGGTGGAGAAGGAGTCGTAGGGATGGTGGACCAGCACGTCTCCCTCGCGCAGCGTGGCGAACACGCTCTTCGGTGTTTCGTGCTCACCGAACGCGGGGTGCGTGGCCGGTACGAAAGGGCGGTCCTTGAGTTCCTTGCGGTCCAAACTGGACAACTGGTGCAGGCAGGTCAGGTCCAGCAGGCCGGGCACCTCGACCACGTCGCGCGGGTCCACCTCCAGCTCGCGCAGCAACAGGTCGAGCATGTGGTCGCTCATGTCCTGCGCGATCTCCAGGCGCACCGGCGGGCCGAACCGGCGCTGCGCGAGTTCGCGTTCCAGCGCCTGCAACAGGTCCTCGTCACGGTCCTCGTCGACCTCGAAGTCGGCGTTGCGGGTGACGCGGAAGATGTGGTGCTCGATGACCTCCATGCCGGTGAACAGGTCGCCGAGGTGCGCGGCGATCAGTTCCTCCAGCGGCAGGAAGGTCGCCGTGCGGGTCTCCCGCTGCCGTTCCGCCCGGATCAGCCGCGGCACGTTGTTGGGCACCTTCACCCGGGCGAACCGCTCGGTGCCGCCCTCCGGGTCCCGCACGGTGATCGCGAGGTTGAGCGACAGGCCCGAGATGTAGGGGAAGGGGTGCGCCGGGTCCACGGCCAGCGGCGTGAGCACGGGGAAGATCTGCTCGATGAAGTAGGCCGACAGCCGGGCCCGGTCGGCGCCGTCGAGGTCGGTCCAGTTGACGATGTGGATGTCGTGCTTGGCCAGTTCGACCCGCACCCCGTCCTCGAAGGCGAGGGTGTGCCGGGCGACCAGGTCCTGGTTGCGTTTGGCGATGTAGGCCAGCTGCTCGCGCGGGGTGAGCCCGTCGGCGCTGCGGACCGGCAGCCCGGTCTCGTCGCGGCGCTTGAGCCCGGCCACCCGGACCATGTAGAACTCGTCCAAATTGGACGCGAAGATGGCCAGGAACTTCGCCCGCTCGAGCAGTGGCTCGGACGAGTCTTCGCCCAGTGCCAGCACCCGGGCGTTGAAGTCCAGCCAGGACAGCTCCCGGTTGAAGTACCGGTCGTCGGGCAGCGCGCCCTCCTCCGGGGCCGTCGCGGTGACCGCCGGTGGCGCGGAGGGAACGGCGCGAAACTGGGGTGCAGCCGCCGCGCCCGGACGTCCGGTGCGCTCGGCCGGGGGGAACTCTTCGCTGCTCACATTGGCATTCTTCCTCAAAACGGCCTCGTTTGCCGATACTCCGCTGGTGCCCTCGAACAGCTCGGCGGCGACCCGCGCGACGAACTTGAGTAGCTCGTCGAACGGCCGCAAGAGCTTCACGCGACCCTCCGGTCCCACAGCACCGCGGCGGTCCACCGGCCGACGCCGAGTTCCTCGGCGCGGGCCAGATCCGCCGGCGTGTCCACGTCGCGGCGCAGGGTCGGCGCCGCGGTGTGGAGGGCGATCGCGCCCGAGCCGGCGTGCGCGTCGGCGGAACCGGCCCCGAACTCCGGGTCCAGCGGGCCACCCGGAGCCGACAGCAGGAGCGTCGTGCCGGTGCCGTCGGCATCGGCGACGAACACCCGGCGCCCGGCCGCCTCGGCGAGCGCGGCGGCCAGTTCGCCGGAGCGCAGGGCGGGCAGGTCCGCCTGTATCGCGCCGATCACCGAGGCCGGGTCGTCGGCCCGCAGCAGCGCTTCGCCGTGCCGCAGGGCCGCGTTGAGGTCTCCTGGGCGGTCCTCACGCGTGATCTCGACGCCGAGCCGGCGTAGCGGCGCCACCGCCGCCGGGTCGGCCGCGACCACCAGGATCCGGCGCACCACGGAGAGCGCGGCGGAAAGCGTGTCCGCCGCCAGCGCCAGCACGAGGTCGGCATGGGCGGGTTCGTCGACCGCGCCCCGCAGCCTGGTCTTGCCAAGGCGGGGCGGTTTCAACGGAACGATCAGGTCGACCGGGGCCACGTCCCCATCTTTCCCGATGCGGCGGCCTAGGATCACCTCCAAGCCGCACACACCACAGCAGGAGGAGCGCTTTGTCCGGTCGCGAGAAGGGTGGCTTCTGGGTGGGAGCCGCCGCTGCCCTGTTCTATCCAGTCAGCTGGCTCGCGCGGCGGCGTTACCAGGGAGGCGAGCGGATCCCGCGGGAGGGCGGGGCGCTGCTGGTGCTGAACCACGTCTCCCACATGGACCCGGCGGTGGACGCGGTGTTCGTGCACCGCCACAAGCGGGTGCCCCGGTTCATGGCCAAGGACAGCGTGGCCTCCGCGCCGGTGTTCGGCCGGATCTTCCTCGGCTCCGGCGGCATTCCGGTCTACCGGGGGTCGTCGACGGCGGGCGACAGCCTGCGCGCGGCACATCAGGCACTGCGCGAGGGCAAGATGGTGGTGATCTATCCGGAGGGCACGGTCACCAAGGAGCCGGGTCACTGGCCGAAGCGGGCCTTCACCGGGGCTGCCCGGCTGGCGCTGGAAAACGACGTGCCGGTGATTCCGATCGCCCGCTGGGGCACCCAGGACGTGCTCGACTTCTACCGCAAGAAGCTCCGGCTCTTCCCGCGAAAGACGGTGACGCACGCGGTCGGCGAGCCAGTCGACTTGTCCGCATACCGCGACAAGGAGCCGACCGCGGCGGTGTTGCGCGAGGTGACCGACCTGCTGATGGATCGCGTGACCGGCCTGCTGGCCGAGATCCGCGGCGAGCAACCGCCGGCGGAGAAGCCCAAGTCGGCCACGAAATGAGGGGCACGCGTCCACATGACCATTGAGCCGGAAGGGGCCGTGGGCCGCATCACCGTACTCGGCGCGGGTTCCTGGGGAACGACATTCGCGAAGGTGCTCGCCGACGCCGGTCGTGACGTGACGATCTGGGCGCGCCGGGCGGAGGTCGCCGAAGAGATCGGCCGCCGCCACACCAATTCCCGGTACCTGCCCGGCGTGACGTTGCCCGCCGGGCTGGCCGCGACCGCGGACGCGGGCGAGGCGCTGGCCGGAGCCGAGGCGGTGGTGTTCGCGGTGCCCAGCCAGAGCCTGCGGGCGAACCTGCTCGCCTGGCGCGAACTGCTGCCGCCCGGCGCGATCCCGGTCAGCCTCGCCAAGGGCGTCGAACTGGGCACGTTGAAGCGGATGAGCGAGGTGATCGCCGACGTCACCGGCGTGGTCGCCGACGACGTCGTGGTGGTCTCCGGACCCAACCTGGCCCGGGAGATCGCGCACGAACAGCCCGCCGCGGCGGTGTTCGCATGCGCCGATCACGACCGCGCGATGGCGATCCAGCGGGCGAGTTCGACCGGGTACTTCCGGCCCTACACCAACACCGACGTGATCGGCTGTGAACTCGGTGGGGCGTGCAAGAACGTGATCGCGCTGAGCTGCGGCATGGCCTCGGGCCTCGGCTACGGCGCCAACACGATGGCGACGCTGATCACGCGCGGGCTCGCCGAGACAGCGCGTCTCGGCGCGAAACTGGGTGCGGACCCGTTGACCTTCGCCGGGCTGGCCGGGGTCGGCGATCTCGTGGCCACCTGCGCGTCACCACTGTCGCGCAACCGCACGTTCGGGGAACGTCTCGGCCGTGGCGAGACCGTGGCGCAGGCGCAGGAGGCCACCGGCGGGCAGGTCGCGGAGGGTGTGATGTCCTGCACGTCGATCCACGAGCTGGCGCTGGCGCACGGGGTCGACATGCCGCTCACCGAAGCGATGCGGCGGGTGTGCCACGAGGGCGTCGACCCCCGCAAGGTGGGGGCGGAACTGCTTGGGCGGCAACGAAAACACGAGTGGTCGTGAATTGTTCCGGCGGGTCGTCACCGGCCAGTCAGATGTCCATAGTGGCCGGTGCGGGTGGCCTACCCGGTTGGTGGAACCGGTTTGACGGACCGCGCGCGGGGCTGGTTTCCTCGAGGGCATGTTGACGCGTGGCGCTACCGCACGGCGAGGCTGGGTCGGCCTCCGCCGGGTCGCCAGCGCGCTGTGTCCTTGCCGGTGACCCGCCCCATCCGCCGAAACCGCCCCACCCACCCAAGGACACCGCTTCATGTTCGCTGTTCCGGAAAACACCGTCTCGATCCCGGAAAACCCGTTACTGCGCCATCCGGTGCGCGTCGCGCTGGCCTACGCCAGCGACCGCGACCGCTGGCGTGGCCTGCTCCGCTACGACCCCGACCGGCGCTTCTCCGCGCTCGTCGAAAGCGACGGCGACCAGGAAATCTGGCTGCTGAGCTGGCTTCCCGGACAACAAACCGGCCTGCACGACCACGCCGGCTCCACCGGTGCGTTCACCCTGGTGAGCGGACGGTTGAGCGAGACCGTGGCGCGGCGCGCCCCCGACGGCCGGGCGATCACCGAACTACACCGGCTGGCGGCCGGGCAGTCCCGCGTGTTCGGGCCCGGCTACGTACACCAGGTCCGCAACGAAGGCCCGGATCCGGCGGTCAGCATCCATGTCTACCGCTCGGGCGGCCGGCGCATGCGAGCGTTTCAGCTGGACCCGGTCGCCGGTCCGGTGCGCGAGGAATCGAGGCACCGCCCCGCCACGTGGGCGGGGATGGGAGAGCCCGCCGGGACGTAATCGGCCGGGATCGGTTCCCCGAACGTCGTGCGGACCGGCAGCACGCCGGCCCATGCGGTGCCGGTCGCGACGTCCTCGGGGTCGTCGACGGGCGCGCCGGTACGAATCTTGACCGACGCCTCGGTGAGATCCAGCGCCAGCACCTCGACCGCGGCGAACTCCTTGGCGTTGACCTCCCGCGCGTGGTCCCACGACCCGGGCGCCAGGTGCTCGGTGATCACGCGCAGCCCGTGCAGCTTCTCGGCACGTTCCTCGACCGGGCGCGCGCATCCGTGCACCACCGCGCTGCGGTAGTTCATGCTGTGGTTGTTGATGGACCTCGCATAGACGATCGCGTCCAGCAGTGTCACCGTCACGCAGGCGTCGATGCCCCCGGTGGCCGCGCGCATGCTCGTCGCACCGGTCGAACCGTGTACATACAGCCGGTCGTCGTCGCGGCCGTATCCCGTCGGCAGCACGACCGGTGCCCCGTACAGGATGAGGCCGAGATGGCAGACGAGGCCCTCGTCGAGCACGTCGTAGAGGGCCTGGCGGTCGGTGGCCGCGCGTTCCTTCTTGCGGCTGAGGGTGCTCCGCGGGGTCGGTGACAAGCTGGTCATGGGGCCCTTCCTTCGTGAGTTTGCGCGCGACTGTGTCCTGTGGGGGCTCCGCCCCCGCACCCCCGTCTGGGGGCAAGCCCCCAGACGCTCTGCCTTGTGGGGGCAGAGCATGTCGACGGGGCGCTGCCTAAGGGGTCGGGTCAAGGTTTGCGATGGGGCGCCCGCCGTCCCCCTGGCGAGACGGAGGTGCGCGCTCGGTGGTCGGGGTGAGTGCCGCGGGTCGACTCACGGATGTCACGGGCCAAGCCTGCCTTGTATAGTGGCCTTGTCAAAGGGCCATTGCTGGATCAAAGAGGAAGTCCAATCCCGCCCGTGCCTACCGCGCTTCCCGTTACGCTCGACCGCGAATCCGAGGTGCCGCTCGCGGTGCAACTCGCGGACGCGCTGCGAAAATCCGCCTCCAACGGGCATTTGCGGGGCGGTGACCGGCTCCCGTCCACCCGCGCGCTCGCGCAGCGGCTCGGGGTGAGCCGCACCGTCACGTCGGCCGCCTACGAGCAGTTGCACGCCGAAGGCTGGATCGCGGGCCGGCGTGGCTCCGGCACCTACGTGACCACCTCGCCGCCCAAGGACCGCCCTGCGCATCCGGCGCTGCCAGGCGCGGCGCCCGAAACCGACGACCTGCTCGACCTGAGTCCCGGCACGCCGTGGGCCGCCGGCATCGACCGGGCGGCCTGGCGCCGGGCCTGGCGGGCCGCTGCCGACGCGCCGCCGCTGACCCGCGCGCCGCGCGCCGGGCTGCCCGAGTACCGCGCGGCGATCGGCGAACATCTGCTGCGGCACCGTGGTCTCGCCGTCGGCACCGATTCCGTGGTGGCCACCGGCGGGACCACCGCGGCCGTGGTGGAGCTGGCCACCTCGGTGCTGGCCAAGGGCGACGTGGTGGCCGTGGAGGAGCCGGGCTACCAGCGGGCGGTGCAGGTGATGACCGCGGCCGGGCTGCGCGTGGTCGGGGTGCCGGTCGACGAGCAGGGAATGCGGCCGGACGGGATCCCGTCGAACGCCCGAGCCGTCTACTGCTCGCCCGCGCACCACTATCCGATGGGCGCGCGGATGAGCGCGGCCCGCCGGGTCGAGTTGGTGGAGCGGGCCCGGGCGGACAACCTCCTGGTCATCGAGGACGACTACGACGGTGAGTTGCGTTTCGACGTCGCGCCGCTGCCGTTGCTGGCCGCGCTCGCCCCGGATGTGGTCGTGCATCTCGGCACCACCAGCAAGATCCTCACCCCGACGCTGGGCACGGGCTGGATGGTGGCCCCGAGCGCGGTCACCTCGGCCGTGCTGGCCTACCGGGACCACACCAGCATCCGCCCGGCGCCGGCCGGGCAGCGCGTGCTGGTGGAACTGGCCCGGCACGGGGATCTCGGCCGTCACCTCCGCAAGCTGCGTCGGGAACTGGCCGAGCGGCGCGCGCTGCTGGTCGGCGCGTTGAAGGCGGCGAACATCGCGGTGCTGGGTGACGACGCGGGGGCGCATCTGGTAGTACCACTCGCTTCGGCGGAAATGGAACGGGACCGGCTGGCCGCGGCGCAGGCTCGCGGCATCCGCCTCGACGGCCTCGCCCGGCATTTCGCCGGGAAGCCCTACGCCTTCGGTGTCGCGATCGGATACGCGGGCTGTTCCCGCGAGTCGCTGCGCCACGCCCTGACCGTGCTCGTCCGGCTGTTGTGCTGAGCCCCCGGTAGGGTGATCGCTCATGAGCAGGCCAGTGTCAAGCCGCCGCGGCGGCTCCCAAGCCGACCATGGAGCGCGCCGCCGTCAGGCCCCGCGGTCGGGGCGGCGGGGCGCCATCGTGAATGACGTGACCCGACCTCGTCAGAAGCGCCCTGCCGACATGGTCAAGGGGGTCTGGGGGCTTGCCCCCAGTCGGGGGTGTGGGGGCGGAGCCCCCGCAGGGCAGAGTGTCTGGGGGCTTGCCCCCAGCCGGGGGTGTGGGGGCGGAGCCCCCGCTAGGCGGAGTGTCTGGGGGGTTGCCTCCAGCCGGGGTGTGGGGGCGGAGCCCCCACAGGACACGGTCGCGCGCAAACTCGCGGAGGGGCAATGAGCGCACGGAAAACGCGGGTGGCCGTGGTGTTCGGCGGCCGAAGCACCGAGCACACCATCTCCTGCGTATCGGCGGGCAGCGTGCTGGCAAATCTCGATCCGGAACGGTTCGAGGTCGTGCCGATCGGCATCACCCCGGAAGGCGGGTGGGTACTGGGCAGTTCGGATCCGAACGCGCTTCAGATCCGCGGCCGCGAGCTGCCGTCCGTGGACGGGGGGCAGGCGCTGGTGCTCGCCGGCGACCCGACCGTGCGCGAGCTGGTCGCCGTCGAACCGGGAGCCGAGGCGCTCGGTGGCGTGGACGTGGTTTTCCCGGTGCTGCACGGCGCGTTCGGTGAGGACGGCACGATCCAGGGCCTGCTGGAGATGGCCGGGATCCCGTACGTCGGCGCCGGGGTGTTCGCCAGCGCGGCCGCGATGGACAAGGAGTATGCGAAGAAACTCCTTGCGGCGGAGGGACTTCCGGTTGGCCGCTACGCGTCACTGCGTCGTGGACAGTCTACTTTGGATACCGCGGAGCGGGAGCGGCTCGGCCTTCCGGTGTTCGTGAAGCCGTCCAGGGCGGGCTCGTCGATCGGGATCAGCCGCGTCGGTGACTGGGCGGAGCTGGACGCCGCGATCGAACTGGCCCGCCAGACCGATCCGAAGGTGCTCGTCGAGGCCGCGGTGACCGGCCGCGAGGTCGAATGCGGCGTGCTGGAGTTCCCGGACGGCCGCATCGAAGCATCACTGCCCGCCGAGATCCGGGTGCTGTCGGAGGACGCGGGGGCCTGGTACGACTTCGAAACCAAATACATCGGCGAAGACGCCGAACTGGACATTCCGGCCAAGCTCGACGACGTCGTCACCGAGCGGCTGCGCGCGCTGGCGGTGCAGGCGTTCGAGGCGCTGGACTGCCAGGGGCTGGCCCGGGTGGACTTCTTCGTCGGCGAGGACGGCGAGCTGACCATCAACGAGGTCAACACCATGCCGGGTTTCACCGCCACCTCGGCCTATCCGAAGATGTGGCAGGTCACCGGCATGGACTACCGGACCCTGCTGACCACCCTCGTGGAGACCGCGCTCGCCCGTGGCACCGGCCTGCGTTAACGCCCGGGCCAGTCCCCCGTTCCCGTCCCGCGAGTCCCACCTTCCCGTCGTGCGTGTCCCCCGTTCCCGTCGTGCGTGTCCCACCTTCCCGTAGCGCGAGTCCTACGTTCCCGTCCAACGGGAAGGTGGAACTCGCGTTACGGGAGTGTGGGACTCGCGCTACCGGGGTGTGGGACTCGCGCTACGGGAGTGTGGGACTCGCGGCGACGCGGTCTTCACCACGGAGACTTCTGGATCGCCCGGCCTCTTCGGCATTACTCGATTCGACGTGCCGGATGACCGCAAGGAGGCCATCGTGCCCGGGCGGCTGCCCGGCGACGATCACGGGCGTTTTTGTCTCGACCTTCGTGACGGGTATGCCGTATTGGTCTACCTGCCCGGGGAAGAACCGCACGGCGAAATCGTGAACGCCGGCCTCGACGAGTTCATCGGATTTCTCTGCCGGTTCGCAGTCCGCGCCAAGGATCTTCGTGACGCCTCGAGGGAGGAAGCCCGGCAGTACCCGGATAGGTTCGTCGACGTCCTCGAGGAAATCGAGCTTTTCCCAGCCCGGCGGCTGGTGGTGATCGAATTCAGAACCGCAGCGGCTGCGGGGGAAGTTTCGTCGCGACGGCGCCGGAGACGTCCTGCAGCGGTCCGGTTCCCACCGAGCCCGGTACCGTCAGTGCGACGTAGACGGGCCGGTCCACGACGTACCAGGTGGTCGAGCCGTCGCCGAGTACCGGCAACCATTGCACGCCGGAAACGACCCGCAACTGCGAGGTCGGCGTCAGCTCCGGCGGCCGTTCCAGTCCGCACCGCAACACGACGGTTTCCTGCTCGCCCCAGGCGACGGTCGCGGCCGGGGCGGGCGCGGCCAGCTCACGGCGGACCAGCGTGGTGCCGCCGGAGGTCAACTCGAGGGGAAGCGCGCCCAGCAGGGTGGCGCACTCGGGCGAACCCGCCTCCGGCGCCGGCACCGACGGGAGCGCGAGCGGTCCCGTGCCGGGTTGCCCTCCGGAACGGGCGAAAATTCCGGCCACCGCGATGCCGGCAGCCAGGATGACGGCTACCACCGCCGCGACGACGATCAGGCGTCGGGGCGGGGCGCCGGCGGTGTCCTGCATGGTCAAAGATGTACCACGGGGCAGGTGAGCGTCCTGGTGATGCCCTCCACGCCCTGCACCTTGGCGACCACGAGCTGTCCCAGTTGGTCGACGCTGTCGGCTTCGGCACGGACGATGACGTCGTAGGGGCCGGTCACGTCCTCGGATGTGGCGACACCGGGAATTTTGGCGATCTCCTCCGCAACCGCGGCGGCCTTTCCGACTTCGGTCTGGATCAGGATGTATGCATGAACCACGGCGCGCCCCTTCGTCTTCCTCATCGGACTCAAGGTAGGAACGAGAAATACGAACCTACCCCACTCGCAGCGACGATAGGTGATCTCACTTTGGTGACGACAGAGGAGAAAGTCCGATGACGACGGATGACGGCACGGTCGCCGGCCTCGGTGAGTTCGGTCTCATCCGGACGGTGACCGAGAGTCGAAGACAACCGGACAGTACGTTGCTGGGCCCGGGTGACGACGCCGCGATCCTCAGCGCGCCGGACCGCCGGGTGGTCGCCACCACGGACATGCTGGTGCAGGGCGTGCACTTCCGCCTGGACTGGTCGACGCCCGAACAGGTGGGGCGCAAGGCGGTTGCGGTCAACCTGGCCGACGTGGCGGCCATGGGCGCGGTGCCCACGACGGTCCTGGTCGCGCTGGGCTGCCCCGGCGACACCCCCGCGTCGCTGGTCACGGAGCTCGTCGACGGCATGTGGGCCGAGGCGAACCGGGCCGGTGTGGGGGTCTCCGGCGGTGACCTGGTGCGTGCCGAGGAGTTGGTGGTGAGCGTGACGGCGCTGGGTGATCTCGGCGGTCGTCCGCCGGTGACGCGCTCGGGCGCGCGGCCCGGGGACATCGTCGCGGTGCACGGCCGGCTTGGCTGGGCGGCCGCGGGGCTTGCGGTGCTCAGCCGCGGTTTCCGGTCACCGGTCAATGTGGTGAACGCCCAGCGGGTACCGGAGCCGGACTACACGGCCGGTCCCGCGGCCGCCGGCGCCGGAGCGACCTCGATGATCGACATCTCGGACGGCCTGCTGGCCGATCTCGGGCACGTCGCCGAGGCTTCCGGGGTCGGCATCGACGTGCGCACCGACCAGGTGGGCGTGCCGCGACGGCTCACCGAGGTGGGCACGGCGCTCGGCGCCGACCCGTTGCGGTGGGTGCTGACCGGTGGTGAAGACCACGCGCTGGCGGCCACCTTCCCGCCGTTCGCCGAACTGCCCGACGGCTGGCGGCGGATCGGTGCGGTGACGGTGCCGGATTCCGGCCTGACGGTCGATGGTGAGCCCTATCACGAGGAAAGTGGTTGGGAACACTGGCGATGATCAGTGCCATGGAGCTTCGTATGGTGCCTTTCGACGCCCCGGATGCGGTGAAGCTGATCGCCGAGGTCCAGCAGGAGTACGTCGAGCGTTACGGCGGGCCGGACACCACGCCGGTCGATCCGGCGGAATTCGCGCCACCGCAAGGTATTTTCCTCGTCGGCTATCTCGACGGCGCCCCGGTGGCCTGCGGTGGCTGGCGTGTGCACGGCGATGAGGCCGAGATCAAACGGATGTACGTGGCCGCCTCCGCCCGGGGCAACGGGTTCGCCCGCGCGCTGCTCGCCGAACTGGAGCGGACGGCCGCCGAAGCCGGGCTGGCCCGAGTCCGGCTGGAAACCGGCCAGAAGCAGCCGGAGGCGATCGCCCTCTACGAGTCGTCGGGCTACCACCGGATCCCGGGTTTCGGGATCTACCGGGACGAACCGGATTGCGTCTGCTTCGCCAAGCACCTCGCCTGAGCTCCGGCACCCGGGTGTCGACTATGGACAGTGGGAGCGAATGGCCGGTTCGTGATCCAATCGGGGTGGCGTGAACTGGAGGTGCCATGGCCATCTACGCACTGGGCGACAAGGAGCCCAGCATCCACCCCGAGGCGTATGTCCATCCCGACGCGACGGTGATCGGTGACGTGCGCATCGGCGCGTTCGCTTCGGTGTGGCCGCAGACCGTGCTGCGCGGCGACTACGGGTACATCGAGATCGGCGAGCGGTCGAACGTGCAGGACGGCTGCGTGCTCCACTGCACGCGCGAGGAGCCGACCATTCTGGGCCCGGGCTCCGCGATCGGGCACGCGGTACACGTCGAAGGTGCGAGGATCGGCACCGGCTGTCTCATCGCATCCGGTTCGGTGGTGCTCAACGGAAGCGTTGTCGAGGACGGCGGGATGGTCGGCGCGGGCGCGGTGCTTTCGTACCGGTCGCACGTGCACAGCGGGCACATCGCCCTCGGGGTCCCCGCGAAGATGCGGCCGAACACCTTCTTCGGTCCGGAGTCCATCCAGCAGGTGGTGGAAAGCTATGTGCGGCGGGCCAAGCTGTTCCGCGAGCAGCTGCGACGGCTGGACGGGTGATCGACGACTCCGCGGGGACGATAAGGTGCGCACCGTGATGAGTAGCCGGGTCGACACGGTCAAGGGGGTTGCCCCCAGTCGGGGGTGTGGGAGCGGAGCCCCCACAGGGCGGAGTGTCTGGGGGCTTGCCCCCAGCCGGGGTGTGGGGGCCGAGCCCGCACAGGACACGGGCGCGCGCGAACTCGCGGAGGGGCAGTGACTGCGAAACCGTTGCAGGAGATCATGGATCCGGGTTGGGCACAGGCGCTGGCCCCGGTGGCCGACCGGATCGCGACGATGGGCGAGTTCCTGCGCGCCGAGATCGCGGCGGGCCGGCGGTACCTGCCGTCCGGGGAGAACGTGCTGCGGGCGTTCAAGCAGCCGTTCGACGAGGTGAAGGTGCTCATCGTCGGGCAGGACCCGTACCCCACTCCCGGCCACCCGATCGGGTTGTGTTTCGCGGTCGCGCCGGATGTCCGGCCGCTGCCCAAGAGCCTGCAGAACATCTTTCGGGAGTTCTGCGACGATCTCGGCCACCCGATGCCGTCCACCGGTGACCTCACGCCGTGGACCGAGCAAGGCGTGCTGCTGCTCAACCGGGCGTTGACGGTGCAGCCCGGCAAGCCGAACTCGCATCAGAAGAAGGGCTGGGAAGAGGTCACCGACCAGGCGATCCGCGCGCTCGCCGGGCGCGGAAAGCCGCTGGTCGCGATCCTGTGGGGCAGCAACGCGCGCAGCCTCAAGCGGTTTCTGGGCGATTACCCGTGTGTCGAGTCGGTGCACCCCAGCCCGTTGTCGGCGCGCAACGGCTTCTTCGGCTCACACCCCTTCTCCCGCACCAACGACCTGCTCACCCAACAAGGCGCCACCCCCGTCGACTGGAAACTGCCGTAAAGAACGAGGCTCAGCGGCCGCGGAGCAAAGCCTCGCGGTTCCGGAGGATGTACTGGACGTCCTCGCGGTACCCGTCGGCGTGCCGCTCGTCGCGGTGCACCGCGAACGCCGGATCGCTGTCGCGGATCCGCTGCTCGATGTTGGCGGCGATCGCGGACAGCCGTACCACGGCCAGATCGAGGAGTTCGGCGGGCGTGATCTCGCGGCCGTAGGTGCGGGCGAGTAGCCGTAGACGTGCGGCACGGTCCGGTTCCGCGTACCAGCCGAACGCTTTGGTCAGCCGGGGCGAGGACAGTGGGACGAATCGGTGGGCCAGGTAGGACAGGTCCCAGGCGCGGTTCGAGGGGGCGGCGAAGTCCCAGTCGATGATGCCGGTCACGCGCGTGCCGTCGAAGAGGATGTTCCACGGGGCGAGGTCGTGGTGTCCGATGCAGTCGACGCGACTGGGTGTGCCGACCTCTCGATAGCGCCAACCGTCGACCGGCAGGCGGGCGAGGAAATCCTCCGTGACGTCGTGCATCGCCCGCACGGCCCGAGCCGCGGAGACCAGGGTCTCGTCCGACCGCTGCTGCCGGGTCAAGGGGTAGTGTGCCGCTTCGCCCGGGATGAACCCGACGAAGTCGCGGGTCCCGTCATCCGAGCTGCCCAGATATCGAGGCGCCAACTCGAACCCGACGCGCTCGAATTGCCCCAGCAGAGCACGCACATTCGGACTACTCGCCGTACGCTCCACAACGGACCCACGCCGTACCGGCGCCGAAAACCGCCCGCCCCTCATCACCTCATCCACGCCAAAAGCCCCCAACGACGGAACGAACGCCCCACGGACCCCCAACTCGCAAAGCGGGACTCAGGACTCAACTCGTAAAGGTGACCACCGCCGGGGGTCCAGGGGGCTCGCCCCCTGGCGGGGGTTTGGGGGTTCGACCCCCAAAAGACACCTGACCGCGAAAAAATGGCGAGTGCTCTCCACGAGCACTCGCCACCCAAGCTTCGCGGTCAGCCCCGCGTCACCTTGCCGGCCTTGAGGCACGAGGTGCACACGTTCAGGCGCTTACGCTGGGACAGACCGATCTTGGCGTGCACGGTCTGGATGTTCGGGTTCCACCGGCGGTTGGTACGCCGGTGGGAGTGCGAGACCGACTTACCGAAGCCGGGTCCCTTGCCACAGACGTCGCACACGGCAGCCACGTCGAACTCCTCAATTGATCAGGGAAAGTCAAGCTCGACCATAGTAACCAGTAGGCCCGGGAACTGTCCGACCGGGTCGCTACCCTGGGGCTGACCTGGGAGGAGGTTGGCGTGGACAAGGCGTCGGTGGCGGCGTGGGCGCGGGCCTGCGTGCACAGCCTCGACGTGTTGTGCCCGGCGATCAACGACATCAACGTCTATCCGGTCGCCGACTCCGACACCGGGTCCAACCTGTTGCACACGATGACCGGCGCCGAGGCCGCACTGGCGGCCGAGCCCGAAGTCACCGGGGCCGGGCATGCGCTGTCGGTGCTCGCGCGGGGCGCCCTGCGCTCGGCCCGGGGCAATTCCGGCGTGATCCTGTCCCAGGTGCTGCGCGGCCTGGCCGCCTCGGCCGGGCGGTTGCCGGAGCTGGACGGTTCCGCGCTGGCGGAGGCCTTCGTGCACGCGGACAAGGTGGCCACGGAGGCGGTGGCGCGGCCGGTGGCGGGCACGATGCTGAGCGTGATGCACGCGGTCGCGAGCGCCGTGGCGGGCGAGCGTCGCCCGCCCGGCGACGTGGCCACGCTCGCCGCGAAGGCCGCCGCGGAGGCGCTCGAGCAGACTCCGCGGCAGTTGCCCGTGCTCGCCGCCGCGGGGGTGGTGGACGCGGGCGCCCGCGGGCTGGTCGCGGTGCTGGACGCGCTGGCCGGCGTGGTCAGCGGCACGTCGACCGAGCCCGTCCGCTCCTGCGAGGCCGCACCTGCTCCCGAGGCCGGTCCCGCCCCATACGCCTGGGAGGTCATGTACCTGCTGGAGGGCGAGCCCGACCTGCCCGCCTTCCGCCGGCGGCTGAGCGGGCTGGGGGACAGCGTCACAGTGGCCGGGGACGGCAGCGGCGGCTACGCGGTACATGTGCACTGCGCGGATATCGGCGCGGCCATCGAGGCGGGGCTGGACTACGGCCGTCCCCGCCAGGTGCGGGTGGAGCCGCTGATCACGCCGACCCCGCTGGAGCCGGCCGGGCCGGATCGCGAGGTGGTGGCCGTGGTCCACGGTGAGCCGCTGGCGGAACTGTTGCGCGCCGAGGGGATCGCGGTGCTCGCGGTCCGATCTCAGACGGTGCCGAGCGTGGAGGAACTGCTCGGCCTGATCACCGAGCGCGCGGTCGGGCACGTCACCGTGCTGGCCGCGACGCCGGAGCTGACCGCTGCCGTGGACGCCACCACCGGGCATCGGATGATCGGCGACCGGGACGTCGTGGTGATCCCGTGCGTGTCCCCGGTGCAGGTGCTGGCGGCGCTGGCGGTGCACGACCCCGGCCGGCGCGCGAACGACGACGTGGTGGCCATGGCCGAGGCCGCGGCTGCCACCCGCCGCGGTGAGCTCGCCGTCGCGCGGGAGGAGTCGATCACCTGGGTGGGCCGGGCCCACGCCGGGGACCTGATCGGGTTCGTGGACGGCGAAGTGGTGCTGGTCGAGCGTGTCGGCGGCACCGAGCCGCCGCGGGAGCGTGTGCTCGGCGCGGCTCTGGCGGTGCTGAACCGGATGCTGGCCGTCGGCGGGGAGCTGGTCACCGTGCTGGCCGGCGACAGCGCGCCCGCCGATTTGGCGGCGGAGCTCGCCGAGCGACTGCGGGCGGAACGGCCGGAGGTGGAGTTCGTGAGTTACCCCGGCGGTCAGAGTGACGCCGTGATGCTGATCGGGGTGGAGTGATCGCATGATGCCTCTTGTGTCAACCCGCGGCACTCACGGTGACCACCGAGCGCGCGCCTTTGTCCCGC
>NZ_KI912598.1:230721-558255 GCF_000519205.1 Amycolatopsis taiwanensis DSM 45107
GCTGGGGGCAAGCCCCCAGACCCCCTTATCGCGGCGGCGGGGCGCCCGCATCGAAAACGCGATTGGACATCATGTGCAGCGCCCTGTCGACGCGATCGCGGTCGCGCGCAAAATCGCGAAAGGACGAGCATGACTGTCCTGGCCGACCAACTGGTTCCCGTGTTGGGCAAGAAGACGGCTGCCGCGCTGGCTGAGGCGTTCAACATCACCACGGTCGCCGAGTTGCTGCGCCATTACCCGCGCCGGTATGCCGAACGCGGTGAGCTGACCGACATCGCCGGGCTGGAAATCGGTGAGCACGCCACCGTGCTGGCCCGGATCGAACGGGTCGAGAAGCGCCGCATGCGCAACAAGCCCGGCTATCTCACGGAAATGGTCATCACCGATGGCCACCGGCGGCTTTCCTGCGCGTTCTTCGGACAGAACTTCAAGCGGGAGCGGGAACTGCGGGTCGGCCGGACGGGCCTGTTCGCCGGCAAGGTCAACGCCTTCCGGAAGACGTTGCAGCTGGCGCAGCCGGAATACCAGATGCTCGACGGCGACGACGCGGTCGCCATGGACGATTTCGTCGGCGCGCTCATCCCGGTCTATCCCGCGGCTTCCGGGCTGCCGTCCTGGGTGATCGCGAACTGCGTGCGACAGGTCCTGGGCACGTTGGAGCGCGAAGAGGACCCGATGCCCGCGGAGCTGCTGGCACGGTACGGGCTGATGGAGCTGTTCGACGCCTTGCACACCGTGCATCGCCCGGTGGATCGGGCCGTGTTGGCGACGGCGCAGCACCGGCTCAAGTGGGACGAGGCGATGGCGGTGCAGCTGATCTTCGCGCAGCGCCGGTATTCGGCGGTGTCGCGGCCCGCGCGCGCGTGCCCGCGCAAACCGGGCGGTATCCGTGATGCCTTCGATGAGCGGCTGCCGTTCGAGCTCACCGCGGGCCAGCGCGAAGTGGGGGAGAAGATCGCGGTGGACCTCTCCGGCGAGCACCCGATGAACCGGCTGCTCCAGGGCGAGGTCGGTAGTGGCAAGACCATCGTGGCGCTGCGCGCCATGTTGCAGGTTGTGGACGCGGGGCGGCAGTGCGCGATGCTCGCGCCCACCGAGGTGCTGGCGGCGCAGCACGCCCGTTCGCTGCGCGAGATGCTCGGCGAGCTGGGCGCGGCCGGGGAACTCGGCGCCGCCGAGCAGGCGACGAAGGTGACCCTGCTCACCGGGTCCATGTCCGCGAAGGAGCGGAAGCAGGCGCTGCTGGACGCGGCCAGCGGGGCCGCCGGGATCGTGGTCGGGACGCACGCGCTCATCCAGGATTCGGTGTCCTTCGCCGACCTCGGCTTCGTGGTCGTCGACGAGCAGCACCGGTTCGGCGTCGAGCAGCGGGACGCGCTGCGTTCCCGGGGTGCCGACTTCACCAGCCCGCACGTGCTGGTCATGACGGCCACGCCGATTCCCCGCACGGTGGCGATGACCGTGTACGGCGACCTGGAAACGTCGTCGCTGCGCGAGATGCCGGTGGGGCGCTCGCCGATCGGCACCACCGTGGTGCCGGTCGCGGAGAAACCCGCGTGGCTGGACCGGGTGTGGCAGCGGGTCGTCGAGGAGGTCTCCCGGGGGCACCAGGCGTACGTGGTGTGTCCACGCGTCGGCGACGAGCCCCCGGCGAACAACGGCGGTGACAAGCGACCCGCGCTGGCCGTGCTGGACGTGGCGGCCGAACTGGAGAACGGGCCGTTGTCCCGGCTCCGGCTGGGGGTGTTGCACGGGCGGATGCCCAGCGACGAGAAGGACGCCGTGATGCGGGAATTCACGGCCGGCCGGCTCGACGTGCTGGTCGCGACGACGGTGATCGAGGTCGGCGTGAACGTCCCGAACGCGACCGCGATGGTCATCATGGACGCGGAGCGGTTCGGCGTGAGCCAGTTGCACCAGTTGCGCGGCCGGGTCGGCCGGGGCGACGTGGCGGGCCTGTGTCTACTGGTCACCGAGGCACTCGACGGCACCTCGGCCCGGGACCGGCTGGCCGCGGTGGAGTCCACTACGGACGGTTTCGAGCTGTCCCGTTTGGACCTGGAGCTGCGCCGGGAAGGCGACATCCTCGGCTCGGCCCAGTCCGGCAAGCGATCTGGCCTCAAGCTGCTCTCCCTGCTGCGTGACGAGGACGTCATCGCCGAGGCCCGTGCGCGGGCACAGGAGATCGTCGCCGACGACCCGGCGCTGGGCAACCATCTCGGCCTGGCGCACCTGGTCTCCGCCGTCGTCGACTCCGACAGCGCCGAGTACCTCGAAAAGACGTAGCGCCGGCCCGACCGGGAACCGGTGGCTTGCCCGAGGGTGAAGTAACGCCGGCCCGACCGGGAAACGGTGGCTTGCCCGAGGGTGAAAACGGTCGTGGCGGCCTAGCTTTTCGCCATGAGCGCCACCTTCCTACCGAGACTCCAGGGCGCGTGCCTGGTGATCGGGCCCGTGCTGTTCGCGCTGTCCACGTTCTTCTGGCCGCCCCACGGAAGCTACGGCGCGACCGCCGCCGCGCTGATCGTGATTTCCCTCGTCTTCTCCGACGACCGGGCTCATCGGTGTCCTTGACCGCCTGCGTTCCCGGATGCCGGTGTATTCCGGTCTCCTGCTCCTGGTGTTGGTCTACGGCGCCATCGGGGGGTGCCACGCTCAGCGCGCGCGGCCTGTTCGAGGAGCCGATGCACTGGACGCGCCAGGATTCGTCGGCCGTGTTGTCGGCCTCCGGCCTGGAGTCGAACGTCGTGTAGCTGACGTCACGAACCCACCCGCCCTACCGATCCCGGAACTCGCCCGCCCCAACCCGGAACTCGCCCGCCCCAACCCGGAACTCGCCCGCCGGAACCCGGAACTCGCCCTCCCCAACCCGGAACTCGCCCTCCCCAACCGGGGACACGCCGAGCCCCGGCGTGTCCCCGGTTCAGGCGCGTGTGTGCCCGGTTCAGGTGCGTGTGTTCCGGGTTCAGGCGCGTGTGTTCCGGGTTCAGGTGCGTGAGTTCTCGGTTCGGGTCGGGCACGTCCCTGCGTATCGGGGTCCGCCCCGCTGTTTCCGCTCGCCCTGCTAGGCATCGGGATCGGGCTGGCCAGGACCCGCTCGGTGCCGATGTGGATCTCCGGGCTGATCTGCGCGGTAGGTGTCGCGTTCCCGTTGTCGCGGGTGCCTCGGACCACATGGGCCGGCGCACGTCGTCGACGGAATGATCGTCGTGGCGTTCGCCGGCCTCGCCTACCTGCAGGTAAAAGACTTTTCCGGACAAGGTGGTTAGATCCGTCACGCTCGGTTCAGCTCCCGGTGGGCGCGAACGACGCGGTAACGTCACATACCTACCGATCCGTCGCGTCAGGAAGGACCGGGCATGTTCCGCAAAGTACTCGTCGCTAACCGGGGCGAAATCGCCATCCGCGCGTTCCGCGCCGCCTACGAGCTGGGCGCGGGAACCGTGGCGGTGTTCCCCTACGAGGACCGCAACTCGCTGCATCGCCTCAAGGCCGACGAGGCGTACCAGATCGGCGTGCAGGGCCATCCGGTGCGCGCGTACCTCTCGGTCGACGAGATCATCCGCGCCGCGCGCCGGGCCGGTGCGGACGCGGTGTACCCGGGTTACGGCTTCCTGTCCGAGAACCCGGACCTCGCCATGGCCTGCGAGGAAGCCGGGATCACCTTCGTCGGCCCGAGTGCCGGAATCCTCGAGCTGACCGGGAACAAGGCGCGCGCGGTCGCGGCCGCCCGGGAGGCCGGCGTCCCGGTGCTGGGTTCCTCGGCGCCGTCGCAGGACGTCGACGAACTTGTCGCCGCGGCGGACGAGATCGGGTTCCCGGTGTTCGTCAAGGCGGTCGCCGGGGGAGGTGGCCGCGGGATGCGCCGCGTCGATGACCCCGCGACGCTGCGTGAGTCGATCGAGGCCGCCGCGCGGGAGGCCGAGTCGGCCTTCGGTGACTCGACGGTTTTCCTGGAGAAGGCGGTCGTCGACCCGCGTCATATCGAGGTGCAGATTCTCGCCGACGGCGCGGGCAACGTGATCCACTTGTTCGAGCGGGACTGCTCGGTGCAGCGGCGGCACCAGAAGGTGATCGAGTTGGCGCCCGCACCCAACCTCGACCCGGAGCTCCGGGAGCGCATCTGCGGCGACGCGGTCGCGTTCGCGCGCAAGATCGGCTACCGCAACGCCGGCACGGTCGAGTTCCTGCTCGACCGCGAGGGCAACCACGTGTTCATCGAGATGAACCCGCGCATCCAGGTGGAGCACACGGTGACCGAGGAGGTCACCGACGTGGACCTGGTGCAGTCGCAGCTGCGGATCGCGGCGGGGGAGACGCTCGAGGATCTCGGGCTGTCCCAGGACAAGATCTACCTGCGCGGCGCCGCGCTGCAGTGCCGGATCACCACCGAGGACCCGGCCAACGGCTTCCGCCCGGACACCGGCATGATCAGCGCCTACCGCTCGCCCGGCGGTTCCGGCATCCGACTCGACGGCGGCACCACGTTCTCCGGCACCGAGATCAGTGCCCACTTCGATTCGATGCTGGTCAAGCTCACCTGCCGCGGCCGGAACTTCTCCACCGCGGTGGGCCGGGCGCGGCGGGCGGTAGCGGAGTTCCGCATCCGCGGGGTGGCCACGAACATCCCGTTCCTGCAAGCCGTGCTGGACGATCCCGACTTCCGGGCCGGCCGGGTCACCACATCGTTCATCGAGCAGCGGCCGCACCTGCTCACCGCCCGCAGCTCGGCGGACCGGGGCACCCGGCTGCTGACCTATCTCGCCGACGTGACGGTGAACAAGCCGAACGGGGAGCGGCCCCGGCTGCTCGATCCCGAGGTGAAGCTGCCCCCCGTGCCCAACAACCACAGCGAGCCGCCGGCGGGGTCGAAACAGAAGCTCGTCGAACTCGGCCCGGAGGGTTTCGCCCGCTGGCTGCGGGAGTCGCCGACCATCGGCGTGACGGACACGACGTTCCGTGACGCGCACCAGTCCCTGCTCGCCACCCGGGTCCGCAGCAAGGACCTGCTCGCCGTGGCCCCGGTCATGGCACACACCACGCCGGAGCTGCTGTCGCTGGAGTGCTGGGGCGGCGCCACCTACGACGTCGCGCTGCGCTTCCTCGCCGAGGATCCGTGGGACCGGCTGGCCAGGCTGCGCGCGGCGGTGCCCAACATCTGCCTGCAGATGCTCCTGCGCGGGCGAAACACGGTGGGCTACACCCCGTACCCGACCGAGGTGACCAGCGCCTTCGTCGAGGAGGCCACCGCCACGGGCATCGACATCTTCCGCATCTTCGACGCGCTCAACGATGTCGAGCAGATGCGGCCGGCCATCGACGCGGTGCGGGAAACCGGCACGGCCGTCGCGGAGGTGGCCCTGTGCTACACCTCCGACCTCTCCGATCCGGCGGAGAAGCTGTACACGTTGGACTACTACCTGAAGCTGGCCGAGCAGATCGTGGGCGCGGGCGCGCACGTGCTGGCCGTCAAGGACATGGCGGGCCTGCTGCGGGCGCCGGCCGCGGCGAAGCTGGTTTCCGCGCTGCGCAAGGAGTTCGACCTGCCGGTGCACATCCACACGCACGACACGGCGGGCGGTCAGCTGGCCACGTACCTGTCCGCCATCCAGGCGGGCGCGGACGCGGTGGACGGCGCGGTGGCGTCGATGTCGGGTACGACGTCACAGCCGTCGTTGTCGGCCATCGTCGCCGCCACCGATCACTCGGAGCGGCCGACCGGCCTGAACCTGCACGCCATCGGCGACCTCGAACCGTACTGGGAGATCGTGCGCAAGATCTACGCGCCGTTCGAGGCCGGGCTCGCCGCGCCGACCGGCCGGGTGTACGACCACGAGATCCCGGGCGGCCAGCTGTCGAACCTGCGCACGCAGGCGCGGGCGCTCGGGCTGGGCGACCGGTTCGAGGAAATCGAGGCGATGTACGCCGCCGCCGACAAGATGCTGGGTCACCTGGTCAAGGTGACGCCATCGTCCAAAGTGGTCGGTGACCTCGCGCTGCACCTGGTCGGTGCGGGTGTCTCGCCGGAGAAGTTCGAGGCGGAGCCGAACCGGTACGACATCCCGGACTCGGTGATCGGCTTCCTGCGCGGCGAACTGGGCGACCCGCCCGGCGGCTGGCCGGAGCCGTTCCGTAGCAAGGCGCTGCAGGGCCGCGCCGAGCGCCCGTCCGTTGCCGAGCTGTCCGCCGAAGACCACCAGGCGCTGGCCACCGACCGCCGCGCCGCGCTCAACCGGCTGCTGTTCCCGGGGCCGGCGAGGGAGTTCGAGCAGCACCGGCAGGCCTACGGCGACACCAGCGTGCTGCCCAGCAAGGACTTCTTCTACGGGCTGCGGCCGGGCGAGGAATACTCGGTCGACCTGGAGCCGGGCGTGCGGCTGCTGATCGAGCTGGAGGCGATCGGCCCGGCGGACGAGCGCGGCATGCGCACGGTCATGGCCACGCTGAACGGCCAGTTGCGGCCGATCCAGGTGCGGGACCGCTCGGTCGCCGCGGATCTGCCCGCGGCGGAGAAGGCGGACAAGGCCAACCCGAAGCACATCGCCGCGCCGTTCGCCGGGGTGGTGACGCTTTCGGTGTCCGAGGGCGACCAGGTGGCGGCGGGCGGGACCGTCGCGACCATCGAGGCGATGAAGATGGAGGCCGCCATCACCGCGCCGGTGGCCGGCAAGGTCGCCCGCTTGGCCATCAACTCGGTGCAGCAGATCGAGGGTGGGGACCTGCTCATCGTTTTGGAGTGAGAGATGGTGTTCGCCGATCGAGTGTCTTGAATGACACAGAATGTCCGGCTACCCCCTGAAAGTGTTGCCACAGCGACACTTCAGGGGCGGGCGGGAACGGGCCGGCCGTGTTTGAATTGACCATGTGATCAGCACGCGAGGGGTCGCGGGCGCGTTGGCCGATCTGGTTTCCACAGCGCTTGGCGAAGAACTTCCGATCAGGTTGCGTTGCTGGGATGGGAGCGTGAGTGGCCCGCCCGACGCACACATCCGGCTCACCCTGCGGCATCGCCGTGTCCTGCGCCGGCTGGCCTGGGCACCCAACGAGCTGGGCCTGGCCCGGGCGTACGTCGCCGGGGAGATCGACGTCGAGGGCGATTTCGTGGACGCGCTCAGCGGGCTCCACCGGCTGCTGGCCGGTGGAGCGCTGCGGTCCGACCTCGACTGGGCGGCCAGGCGCGAGATCGCGCGCACCGCGGTGCGGCTGGGCGCGATCGGGCTGCCGCCGAAACCGCCGGCCGAGGAGATCAAGCTCACCGGGCGCATCCATTCACGTGCCCGCGACGCCCGGGCGATCAGCCACCATTACGACGTCGGCAACGACTTCTATGCGCTCGTGCTCGGCCCGTCGATGACCTACTCCTGTGCCCTGTGGGGTGAGGACGTCGAAACGCTCGAGGAGGCCCAGACCGCGAAGGTCGACCTGGTGGCCCGGAAGCTCGGCCTCACCGAGGGCATGCGGGTGCTCGACGTCGGATGCGGCTGGGGCACCTTCGTCATCCACGCGGCGCGTGAGTACGGCGCGCGGGCGATCGGCATCACGCTTTCCCGCGCCCAGGCCGAGTTCGCGCGCAAGCGGGTCGCCGAGGAGGGCCTGTCGGACCGGGTGGAGATCCGGGTCCAGGACTACCGGGAGGTGGCGGACGGGCCGTTCGACGCCATCGCCAGCATCGGCATGGCCGAGCACGTCGGCGCCGCCATGCTGCCGACCTACGCGGGCGCGTTGTTCCGGCTCCTGCGGCCCGAGGGCCGGCTGCTGAACCACGCCATCTCGCGCCACCCGCTGGTGCCGCCGCGTCCGGACAACACGTCATTCATCTCGCGTTACGTGTTTCCCGACGGCGAGCTGGAACCGGTCAGCGTCATGTCCGGGGCGATCGAGGACGCCGGTTTCGAGGTGCGCGATGTCGAGTCGCTGCGTGAGCACTACGGGCGCACGCTCCGGGCCTGGGTCGGCAATCTGGACGCCAACTGGGCCAAGGCGGTGCGCCTGAGTGGTCCCGGGCGGGCGCGGGTGTGGCGGCTGTACATGGCGGCTTCGGCACTGGCGTTCGAAAGCGGCTCGATCGGTGTGAACCAGATCCTCGCGGTCAAGCCCGGCGAATTCGGCTCCAGCGGCATGCCATCCACCCGCACCGCCCTGCTCTCCTAGCCCGGCGCCCGTCGCGCGAGTCCCCCATTCCCGTCGTGCGTGTCCCACGTTCCCGTCGTGCGTGTCCCACGTTCCCGTCGTGCGTGTCCCACGTTCCCGTCGTGTGGGTCCCACGTTCCCGTCGTGTGGGTCCCACACTCCCGTCGTGCGTGTCCCACGTACCGGTCGTGCGTGTCCCACGTACCGGTCTCCCGGAAGGTAGAACTCGCGGGACGGGAGTGTGGGACACGCGCTACGGGAGTGTGGGACTCGCGCCGCTTGGCGCCAGCTCGGCCACCAGATCGTAGGAGCGCAGCCGATCGGCGTGGCCGTGCACCATGGTGGTGACCATCAGCTCGTCGGCGCCGGTGTCGGAGAGCAGCTTTTCCATGCCCTTCCGGACGGTTTCCGGTGCGCCGACGATGGTGCCGCTCAACCGCTCGGCGATCGCGGCGCGTTCCAGTTCGGTGTACGGGTACTCGGCCGCTTCCTCCGGCGTGGGCAACGGGATCGGGCGGTTGCGCCGCAGGCTCAGGAAACTCAGCCCGCTCGGCGCGGCCAGCCATTGCGCGCGCTCGTCGGTCTCCGCGGCCACCACCGCGACGCCGAGCATGAGGTAGGGCTCCGAGAGGGTCTCCGACGGGCGGAAGGACTCGCGATACAGCCGGGCCGCGGGCACCGTGTTCCGCGCGCTGAAATGGTGCGCGAAGGCGAACGGCAGCCCCAGCGCCCCGGCCAGTTGCGCGCTGAAACCGCTCGACCCGAGCAGCCAGAACGGCGGCTTGTGCCCGACCGCCGGAATCGCGTTGACCGCGCGGTCGTCGTCCGGCTCGAAGTAGTTCATCAGCTCCGTGAGCTGCTGCGGAAAGTCGTCGGCCCGCAACGCCGCCATCGAGCCACGCACGGCGAGCGCGGTGCGCTGGTCGGTGCCGGGCGCGCGGCCGATGCCCAGGTCGATCCGGCCCGGGTGGAACGCCTCCAGCATGCCGAACTGTTCGGCGACGATCAGCGGCGCGTGGTTGGGCAGCATGATCCCGCCCGAGCCGACCCGGATCTTCTCCGTCGCATCGGCCACATGGCCGATCAGCACGGCCGTGGCGGAGCTCGCGATTCCGGGCATGTTGTGATGCTCGGCGACCCAGAACCGGTGGTACCCCAGCCGTTCGGTGTGCCGGGCCAGATCGAGCGTGTTGCGCAGCGCGGCACTCGCGTCGCTGCCGCTCGGAATCGGCGACAGGTCGAGCACGGACAGCCGAACGTCACTCAGGGAACTCATGATTCCCTTTAACGCCGGTGGTCCTGTTTTCCTTCCGGGGCAGTGTGATTCAGAACGTGTTCGGGTAGGTGACTTCTTTTCGTCGGCTGCCGGTTGACCACGATGGCGACCCGCCTCCTGGTCCACGTGCAGCGTTGTGGTGTGTCGTCATGCGTGCTTCTCACTCGTGTGGAATAACCCTGGCAAGACACGCATTCACAGCCAGTCGCGGTCGGAGGCGAGCACGGTGAGCTGCTGCGTCGCCCGGGTCAAGGCGACGTAGAGCACCCGGCGGCCGGTGGTCGACTCGGTGATCAGCTCGGTCGGCTCGACGAGCACCACGGCGTCGTACTCGAGGCCCTTCGAATCCAGGCTGCCGACCACCTTGAGCCGCTCGTCGCCGCGGCCCTGCAGCCAGGACGACACCTCGCCGACCCGGTCCATGGCGCAGATCACGCCGACCGTGCCCTCGACGGAGTCCATCAGCTCCTTGGTCGCCGTCCGCACCGCGTCCGGCATGCCGGGCGGCTCGACCATCCGCACGTCCGGCTCGATTCCCGTGGTACGGACCGCGCTGGGCAGCTCGCCTTCTTCGGCGTGGCCGGCGACGACGCGAGCGGCGAGATCGAAGATCTCGGCCGAGTTCCGGTAGTTGGTGCGCAAGGTGTAGCGCCGGTGCTGGGTACGCGATCCGAACGCCTGGTCCCGCGCCTGCGTGGCCTCCTCGGGATACGGCCAGGAACTCTGCACCGGGTCGCCGACCACGGTCCAGCTCGCGTACTTGCCCCGCCGGCCGATCATCCGCCACTGCATCGGGGAGAGGTCCTGCGACTCGTCCACCACGATGTGCGAGTACTCCTCGTAGTGCTCGGGCCGGTGCGGTCCGCGGCCATCGTGGCCGCGGGCGGGTGGCGCGGCGTCGAGCTCGACCGGCTGGCTCCGGCGGCGTCGCTTGGGCGGCGGGCCGAGCAGCAGGCGCAACTCGTCGAGCAGGGCGATGTCCGCGACGGTGTACTCCCGGCCTTCCTCGGCCAGCGATGCACCGAGCAGCCCGGCCTCCTCCGCGGTCAGCAGCCCCTTGGCGGCCCGGCCCAGCCGCCCCGGATCGCCCAGCCACCGCAGGACCTCGCCGGGGTAGAGCACCGGCCACCACACCACGAGGAACCGGTGGAAGTCGATCCGCTCACCCAGTTCGGTGATCAGGTCCTCGCGGTCGGCCGACCGGCCGTCGGCGCGCGCGTTCTCTTCCGCCTTGTCGGCGAGCGCCTCCAGCAGCGTCTCGGCCGCCCGCACCCGGGACCGGTTCGGCGGCCCACCCTGGGTGTGCACCTTGCGGCGGACCTTCTCCAGCTCCTTGGCGTGCAGCCGGAGGACCTCACCCCGGTAGACGATGCGCATTTCGTCCGGCGCCTCGGGCGGGGTTTCGCGCAACGCGCGCTGAAGCACCCGCCGCATGCGCAGCGATCCCTTGACCGCGGCCAGGGGCCCCGGGTCCTGCCGGGTGGCGACCACGCCGTCGAGCACCTCACCCAGCGCGCGTAGCTCGACGTTGGTCTCGCCCATCGAGGGCAGCACGCGCGAGATGTAGTTCGTGAACACGCCGGACGGGCCGACCACCAGCACCCCGGCGCCGCCGAGCTGGCGCCGGTACCGGTAGAGCAGATAGGCGGCGCGGTGCAGGGCCACCGCGGTCTTGCCGGTGCCCGGTCCGCCGGTGATCTCGGTGACCCCGCGCCAGGGGGCCCGGATGACCTCGTCCTGTTCGCGCTGGATGGTGGCGACGATGTCGCGCATCTTCTCGCCGCGCGACCGGCCGAGCGCGGCCATCAGCGCGCCCTCGCCGACGATCCGCATATCGTCTCCGACCGCGTCGGCGATCAGCACGTCATCGTCCACGTCGAGCACGGACTGGCCGGAGCAGCGGATCACGCGCCGCCGGATCACTTCCATCGGATCCTCGGCGGTGGCCTGGTAGAAGGCGGCGGCGGCCGGTGCACGCCAGTCCGTGACGAGGTTGTCGAACTCGGCGTCGCGGATGCCCAGCCGGCCGACGTAGATGGTCTCGCCGCTGGTGTGGTCCAGGCGGCCGAAGACCAGTCCCTCGTACTCGGCGTCCAGCGTCTGCAGCGTCTGGTTGGCGTGGAACACCATCATGTCCCGCTCGAACAGCATGGACGCCTGCTCGAACACGGCTTCGGTCTGCGCACCGTGCCCAAGCTCGTACCCCTTGGTACGCATTGCCTCGGCCTGCGCCCGAAGCTCGGCGAGACGGGTGTACACGCGATCGACGTGGCTTTGCTCGATGGCGATCTCGGCCCGTCTGACCCGAGGTTCCGACACGCAGTGCTCCTACAGCTCACTCGCCGGCAACAGGAAGAACGACTCTACGCCTGAGAAGGCGAACCGAAAGCCGCAGGGTCGGCGACCCCCGAACGCGTCTGGACACGGTACCGGACGGCGGCGTGCGGTGCCGAGGTGCTGCGGGAAGATGGTCCGGTGACCAGGATCGTCGCCGGAACAGCCGGCGGAAGGCGGCTCAAGGTGCCTTCGCAGGGCACGCGCCCCACCTCGGACCGGGTGCGTGAAGCGCTGTTCAGCGCGCTCGAATCACGCGGTGAGCTGCGGGATGCGCGCGTACTCGACCTGTACGCGGGTTCCGGTGCGCTGGGCTTGGAGGCGCTGTCCAGGGGCGCGGCCGAGGCGCTCTTCGTGGAGGTGGACCGCAAGGCGGCGGTGGTGCTGAAGGCCAACATCGCCGGCGTGGGGCTGGGCGGCAGCGTGCGGGTCGGCGCCGTGGAGACGGTGCTGGCGAAGGAAAGGCCCGAGGAGCCCTTCGACGTCGTGTTCGCCGATCCGCCCTACGCACACGACTCCGCGCGGCTCAGCGTGATGCTCACCGCACTCGCCGCGAGCGGGTGGATCGCCGAGCGCGGTCTGGTGGTGATCGAGCGGGCCGGCCGGGACGGCGAGCCCGACTGGCCCGGCGGCTTCGAGCCGCTGCGCGTCATGCGGCACGGGGACACCGCGGTCTTCTGGGCGGAGTTCGTCACGTCACAGGGCCACGGCACGTGATGCTTGGTACCGTCCGCGCCATGCGATCGCGTGAGGGTGCCGAGCCGCGGCGGGTGGTGTGCCCCGGTTCCTACGACCCGGCGACCAACGGTCATCTGGACATCATCGAACGGGCCGCGAAGCTGTTCGACGAGGTCATCGTGGCCGTGCTGGTCAATCCCAACAAGAAGGGCCTGTTTTCCATCGAGGAGCGGGTCGACATCCTCCACGAGATCACCGCGGAGCTGCCGACCGTGCGGGTGGACTCCTGGCAGGGACTGCTCGTCGACTACTGCCGCCAACACGGGGTCGTCGCGATCGCCAAGGGGCTGCGCTCGGTCAGCGACTTCGACTACGAGTTGCAGATGGCGCAGATGAACCGGGAGCTGTCGGGGGTGGAAACCCTGCTGATGCCGAACAACCCGGCCTACGGCTTCGTGTCCAGCTCCCTGGTGAAGGAGATCGCCCAGTACGGCGGGGATGTCAAGAACCTGGTGCCGGACGTCGTCTTCCAGCGGCTGAGCGCCAAGTTCCCGCAACGCGGATAGGGGGTGGACACCCCACCCCGACACGCTCCGCGCGACAGACACCCCCGCCTGTCTCGCACCACCACCCTCAAGGGAGGCGCTGCGCGGCGCAGACACACCCTGGGTCCCTGCGTGGTCTTTCCCCGCTGAGCGGGCAGACTGGTGTCAACCAGTGGGGAAGGGTCACCTAGGGAGTTGCCGTGTACCGGGTTTTCGAGGCTCTTGACGAGCTCGTGACCATCGTGGAAGAGGCACGCGGGGTGCCGATGACGTCCAGCTGTGTGGTCCCGCGGGGAGACATGCTGGAACTCCTCGACGACGTGCGGGACGCGCTGCCCCGCGAGGTCGACGACGCCCAGGACGTGCTCGACAAGCGCGACGAGCTGATCACCAACGCCCGTGCCGAGGCCGAGAACACCATCGGCGACGCCACCGAGGACGCCGAGCGCATGATCGCCGAGGCCCGCGCCCGCGCCCAGGAGACCATCGCCGAGGCCCAGGCCGAGGCCGACCGCGTGATCACCGCCGGGCAGGCCGAGTACCACAGTCTGACCGAGCGCTCGCGGGCCGAGTCCGAGCGGATGATCCAGGCCGGCCGGGATGCCTACGACCGGGCGGTCGAGGACGCCCGGCACGAGCAGGCGCGGCTGGTCTCCCAGACCGAGGTCGTGCAGGCCGCGCATGCCGAGTCGGCACGGATCCTGGACGAGGCGCACGCCGAGGCCGACCGCCAGCGCGCCGAATGCGACGCCTACGTCGACGGCAAGCTCGCCGAGTTCTCGGAGCTGTTGGCGAAAACCCTGCGCGCGGTCGACTCGGGGCGCAACCACCTGCGCGGCCCGGCCGGTCTCTCCGGTCGCGGCACGCTCTATGACTTCCAGTCGTGACGGGCGCGTAGACTCGACGAGAAATGTCTGATCAGAGAAATCTGTGGGTCGTCGACACCCGTGAACTGGGCCGCCGCGCGGGGTTGAGCCGTCAGCTGCACCGGATGGTCGGGCTCTCCGGCGCGCTCGGGGTACCCGACGTGATCGTCGTTCCCGAGGGTGCCGAGGTCGAACTCGACCTGCTGCTCGAATCGGTCGTCGAGGGCGTGCTGGTCACGGGCACGGCCGTGGCGCCGACCGTCGGCGAATGCTCCCGGTGCCTGGATCCGATCGATGGCAGCGTCGAGGTCGAGCTGACCGAGCTGTTCGCCTACCCGGACTCGACCACCGAGGCCACCACCGACGAAGACGAGGTCAGCCGCCTGGTGGACGACAAGGTCGACCTCGAGCCGATCGTGCGGGACGCCATCGTCCTGGCGCTTCCGCAGGTGCCGCTGTGCGACGAGGACTGCCGCGGGCTGTGCCCGGAATGCGGCGGGAAGTGGGCCGATCTCGAGCCCGGACACGGGCATGAGACGATAGACCCTCGGTGGGCCGCACTGGTTGAACGTTTCGGCGATTCCACTTAGTGCCCCCGGGCGAGAAGGCTTGACGAGCGCGGGCTCGCAAAGCAAACCAGGCTCGCGTCAGCGAGCGAACCGTGATGAGGAGATCTAGTCGTGGCCGTCCCGAAGCGGAAGATGTCGCGAGCGAACACGCGCTCCCGCCGTGCCCAGTGGAAGGCGACCCCGGTGCAGCTGGTGCCCTGCTCCAACCGGGCCTGCCGGGCGCTCAAGCCGCCGCAGGTGGCCTGCCCGACCTGTGGCCAGTACGCCGGCCGCCAGGTTGTCGAACCCGCCTGAGGTCGTTGAGCGAAATGGGGGGGAAGTCGAAGCCGGGACCGGCTGCCGACCCAACGCCATTGCTTGAAGCACTCGGCGTCAGCATGGACGCCGAGCTGCTCACGCTCGCGCTCACCCACCGTTCGTACGCGTACGAAAACGGCGGGCTGCCGCCGAACGAGCGGCTCGAGTTCCTCGGTGACGCCGTGCTCGGTCTCGTCGTCACCGATCACCTGTACCGCACGCACCCCGAGCTGCCCGAGGGGCAGCTCGCGAAGCTGCGGGCCAGCGTCGTCAACATGCATGCGCTGGCGGGCGTCGCCCGTGGCCTGGGTCCGGGCGGGCTCGGCGCGCACCTGCTGCTGGGCAAGGGCGAGGAGCTCACCGGCGGCCGGGACAAGGCGAGCATCCTCGCCGACGGCCTGGAGGCCATCATCGGCGCGGTTTTCCTGGAGCACGGGATCGACGCCGGGCGCGTGCTGGTGCACCGGCTGTTCGACGGTTTGCTCGCCGAGGCGCCGCTGCGGGGCGCGGGACTCGACTGGAAGACCAGCCTGCAGGAGCTGACCGCCTCGGCCGGGCTCGGCGTGCCCGAGTACAAGGTCGAGGACACCGGGCCGGACCACCGCAAGGAGTTCACCGCCACCGTGCTCATCGGTGGCCGCGATCTCGGTCGCGGCGAGGGCACGACGAAGAAGGAAGCCGAGCAGAAGGCCGCCGAGGCCGCCTGGCGCATCTTGACCGACGAACTGAAGCCCGAGACCGAGGACGCCGCGGGCCAGGGCCAATCGGCGTGAGCCCGGTCCGGCCGGAAGCCGAGCTGATGGCCAGGATGGAACGGAACCTGGCCGAGCACGCGTGTCACCTGCACCGGGGCCTGGCGGGCGCGACCGTCGCGCAGACCGATGACCTGGTGATCGCCGACAGTGGCCTCGACGACGACACGTTCAACATCGTCGCCGCGGCCCGGTTCACCTCCGTCAGCGCACGGGCACGCATTGACGAGACCGTTCGGAAACTGGCCGGGACTTCTCGGCGCTTCTCGTGGTGGGTGGGGCCCGCCTCGACACCGTCGGATCTGGCCACGCTCCTCTCGTCCGCTGGTCTGCCGGCCGCCGAACACGAGACGGCCATGTGGGCGGAGCTCGAGGACACTCTGCCGCTGCCCGCGGTGGACGGGCTGGACATTCAGACGGTGACCACGCCCGCTCAGCTCGCCGACTACGCCGCGGTTCTCGCCGCGAACTGGACCCCGCCGGCTGACACCGTCCGCCGCTTCTTCGCCCGAGCCGCCGGACAAGCGTTGGCCGCGGACTGCCCGGCCCGTTACCTGGTCGGGTACCTGGCCGGCCGCCCAGTGTGCTCGGCCGAGGTCTTTCAGCACGCCGGTGTGGCCGGGATCTACAACATCTCGACCCGCTCCAGCCACCGCCGACGTGGCTACGGCGGGGCCATCACGCTCGCGGCCCTGCACGCCGCCCGTACCCGGGACCACCGCATCGCGGTCCTGCAGGCGTCGGCCGACGGTGAACCCGTCTACCGCCGCCTGGGATTCCGCTCCTGCGGCCAGTTCACCGAGTTCGCCGTCAACCCCTGAACGGGGGCCTGGGCTCAGTGGAACCGGCTCGTGTCCAGGGACAGGTCTATCGGCTTGGGAACGTGAATGGTCTCGCCGAAGGGCTTCGTGACGCTGTACTGGTAGTCGCCGTCGACGGGCTCGGAGTAGACGGTGACGCGCGGCCACGGTTCATGCCAGCCGTCGATCAGCAGATATACGTCGACGCCGCCGCGTGCGTAGGCGTCCCTCTTGGCCGTCCGGTCCGCAGCCGCGTTCCCCTTCGAGGTGATCTCGACAGCAAGCAGGGCATGCGCGGACAGCACACGTTTTGTGCTTTCCGCGACTATTTCGTCAGGGACAACCAGCAGGTCGGGCACGTAGAGACGTTCCTCTCCACACACCTCCAACCCCAGCGTCTGATAGATACCCCAGTCATCGGGCAGGCCGCGAACCAGTGCCTTGTGCACTCTGTTCGCGATGCTGTTGTGCGGACAGCTTGGTGGCGGTGCCAACCTGATACCCCCGTCTGCGATCTCGGCTTTCCAGCCGTCCGGCAAGTCGAGCTCTTGCCAGGTGCGCAGCACGGCGGCCCAGTCGTTGGTGGCCTCGTCGTTGTCGCTGAGTTCCTCGTGTTTGAGAGCGGCGCTCACGCGACCACCTCCTTTTCTGGTCAAGAGTATCCCCCACGCTAGGCTGGCGCGGTGCCTGAACTTCCCGAGGTCGAGGTGGTGCGCGCCGGGTTGCAGGCGCACGTGGCGGGCCGCGTCATAGCGAAGGTCGAAGTGCTCCACCCGCGGGCCATCCGCCGCCATGAGGCGGGCCCGGACGACTTCACCGGCAGGCTGGGCGGGGAACGGGTCGAGGCCGCCCGCCGGCGGGGCAAGTACCTCTGGCTCGAACTGACCCAACGACAGGCGGTCCTCGGTCATCTCGGGATGAGCGGGCAACTGCTCGTCCAGCCGGAAGGCACGCCCGACGAGAAGCACCTGCGGGTCCGCTTCCGGTTCGCCGACGGCGGTCCGGAGCTGCGGTTCGTCGACCAGCGCACGTTCGGCGGGCTCGCGCTGGCGGATCTGGTCGGCACCGACGGGGAGCTGTTGCCGTCGACGATCGCGCACATCGGCCGGGACCCGATGGATCCCGCCTTCGATCCCGAGGTCGCGGTGCGCGCGTTGCGGTCGCGGCGCACGGAGGTCAAACGCGCCCTGCTGGACCAGACGCTGGTGTCCGGCATCGGCAACATCTACGCCGACGAGGCGCTCTGGCGCGCTCGCCTGCACTGGGCCCGGCCGACCGAGCGGCTGACCCGAGCGCAGGGCACGGCCGTGCTGAGCGCCGCGACGGAGGTGATGGCCGAGGCGCTGCGAGCCGGGGGCACCTCGTTCGACGCCCTGTACGTGAACGTCAACGGCCAATCCGGCTACTTCGAACGCTCGCTCAACGTCTACGGCCGGGAAGACCGCCCCTGCCGCCGGTGCGGCACCCCCATCCGCCGGGAACCGTTCATGAACCGGTCGTCCTACTTCTGCCCACGCTGCCAGCCGAAACCACGGAAACTGTTGTGACGTGGCTTGCGTGGCGGTGCGGGTAGCGGAACTCAGACGTCTGTGTTGTCTGTGGGTGCAACCCCCAGGCCCCGACTGGGGCCCCAGACCCCCTTCGTTCCGGGATCGCCTCCTCATGAATGTCCAATTCACCACGTCGGCGCTGTCCTCGCGAGAAGACGTCTGAGAATTCGGCTGCAGAGTGCAAGTGGACGGCCCGACAGCAAGCGGCTGACGCCGCCGTTGAAAAACTATGGTGAGCGCGCGCGACGCCGACATGCTTTCCTGAAAACGTGCGTTCCTCGGAACCCGCGCTGACCAGCGTCGGACCGGATACGTTCGACCTGCGATACCGCATGATCCATGGCTATCGCCGCGCCTACCGGATGGCCGGCTCGGGCCCGGCCGTGCTGTTCATCCACGGCATCGGGGACGACTCGTCGGCGTGGCTGGATGTGCTGGCGTCACTGGCCCGTGACTTCACGGTCATCGCGCCCGATCTGCTCGGGCACGGCGGATCGGACAAGCCGAGGGCGGACTACTCGGTTGCCGCTTACGCGTGCGGCATGCGGGACCTGCTGGCCACCCTGGACGTGGACCAGGTCAGCGTGGTCGGTCATTCCCTGGGCGGGGGCGTGGCCATGCAGTTCGCCTACCAGTTCCCGGAGCGGTGCGAGCGGCTGGTGCTGGTCAGCACGGGCGGGGTCGGCCAGGCGGTGCATCCGCTGCTGCGGCTGGCCGCGGCTCCCGGCACCGAGCTGGTGCTGCCGTTGCTGAGTGTCCCGCCGGTCCCCCTGCTGCTGCGGCGGTTCGCCGGGATGCTGACCGCGACCGGCGGGATGGGGTTCGGCAAGGACGTCGGCTACGTGCTCTCGAAGTACGCCCGGCTCGCGGAATCACCGAGCCGGCAGGCGTTCCTGCGCACGCTGCGCGCGGTGGTGGACTGGCGCGGGCAAGTGGTCAACATGATGGACCGCTCGTATCTGGCCGAGGGCATCCCGACCATGCTCGTCTGGGGCACGCGTGACCGCGTCGTGCCCACCTCGCACGCGGTGCTGGCGCACAGCGAGATGCCCGGCAGCCGGCTGGAGATCTTCGAGGGCGCAGGTCACTTCCCGTTCCGCGCCGCGCCACAGCGCTTCCTGTCGGTGCTGCGGGAGTTCCTCACCGAGACCCGCCCAGCACACTACGACGTGCGTCGCTGGCGCCAGTTGTTGCGGGCCGGACGAAAGCCCCGCACTGTGCGCGGGGCTGTCGATACCGGTGTGTCCAGCGGCTCCTGAGGAACGAGGTCAGTTCACCATGGCCGTCTTGGCGGCGAGGTTGGCCAGCAGCTCACGGCCGCGCTCGGCGTTGCGGGGCTGGCTGAGCACGTCGTATCGGCGAGCCACCAGCTGGCTGCTGGAAATGAAGTCACGACGTCCGCGTGTGGTGCTGTAGCTGATGGCGGCGAACACCGTGCTGAAACCGATACCGGAGACCAGCCCGATCAGGATCGGCAGCACGCCGGCGGTTCCGGTGCCGAACATGCTCAACAGCAGGCCGACGAACAGACCGAACCAGGCGCCCGACGCCGCCGCGGTGCCCAGCACCCGGCCCCAGCTCAGCTTCCCGGACACCCGCTCGACGAGCATCGGCTCGACGCCGACGATGGTGACGTCCGACACGGGAAAGTCGTTGACCGCCAAGTGGGCGACGGCTTGCTGGGCCTCCCCGTACGATTCGTACGACCCGATGGGCCATCCGGTCGGCAGGGTGGGCAGACGGGGGTTGTCCCGGCTGTTGGTGAACGCGGTCTGCGTGAACGCTGTCGTCATTCCTTCTCACCTTCAGTGTTATTCAGAACGTGTTCGGGTAGCCAGGCCGTGACCATGGCCGTCGGCTGCCGGTTGGCCACGCCGGCGGCCTGCCTCCCCGCCCACGTGAAGGGGGTCTGGGGGCTTGCCCCCAGTCGGGGGTGTGGGGGCGGAGCACCCACAAGGAACCGTTGTGCTGTGTCACCAAGCGTGGTGATCTCACGTTTTGAATAACTCTCCTTCCTGATCGTTCCAACGCGCGCGGCCACCCGGTTGTGCCCTGGACCTGAGCTTCACAGCGAAAATTCAGGCCAGTGGCCTACTGGGCTGAACCTCGGTTCCGCCTGATTTCGGGGCGCTTCAACGGGTCCGCGTGTCTGCCCGAAACGTCCGAGTAAGAGGTGTGTGGTGCATCACCACTGCGTTAAGGAACCGTTAACAGTGTCAGCCGGGTCGTCAAGACACCGTCACGCCGGTCGGGAGTACGGGGTGCTACGCGCAGGCTGTCGAGGTGAAGGCGCTGACGATCAAGCACGCCGTCCGGGCGACGGGGGCACACTGAAGTCGTGGACGAGCAGCGGGAGGCTGGGAAGCCGCGGCGGGGTGAGCTGCGGATCTACCTCGGTGCGGCGCCCGGGGTCGGCAAGACCTTCGCCATGCTGGGCGAGGCACGGCGCCGGCTGGAACGCGGCACGGACCTGGTAGTGGGCCTGGCCGAGCCACACGGCCGGAAGAAGACGGCGGAGTTGGTGGCGGGCCTGGAGGTCGTGCCGCGGCGGCACGGCAGGTACCGCGGGCACGAGTTCACCGAGATGGACGTGGACGCGGTGCTCGCGCGCAAGCCCGAGGTCGCCGTGGTGGACGAGCTGGCACACACCAACATTCCCGGTTCCCGCAACGAGAAGCGGTGGCAGGACGTGCTGGAGTTGCTCGACGCCGGGATCGATGTGCTGTCCACTGTGAACATCCAGCACCTGCAAAGCCTCAACGACGTGGTGGAGAAGATCACCGGCGTAACGCAGCAGGAGACCGTGCCGGACGAGGTGGTGCGCAAGGCCGAGCAGGTCGAGCTGGTCGACATCACGCCCGAAGCGCTGCGTCGCCGGCTCGCGCACGGCAACGTCTACCCCGCGGAGCGGATCGACGCGGCACTGGGCAACTACTTCCGGCCCGGCAACCTGACGGCGCTGCGAGAACTGGCGCTGCTGTGGCTGGCCGACCAGGTCGACGTCGCCCTGCAGCGGTACCGCGTCGAGCATCGGATCACCGACACGTGGGAGGCGCGGGAGCGGGTCGTGGTGGCGATCACCGGCGGCCCGGAGAGCGAGACGATCATCCGCCGCGCCAGCCGGATCGCCACCCGGGCCGGGGCCGAGTTGCTGGTGCTGCACATCCTGCGTGGGGACGGCCTGTCCGGCCTTGGCCCCGCCGAGCTGGGCCGGTACCGGAAGCTGGCCGACGACCTCGGCGCGACCTTCCACACGGTCGTCGGTGACGACGTGCCGAGCGCGCTGCTCGACTTCGCCCGCGGGGTCAACGCCACCCAGCTGGTGCTGGGCACGTCCCGGCGTTCGCGGCTGGCCCGGCTCTTCGACGAGGGCATCGGCGCGACCGTCGTGCAGCGTTCGGGCCCGATCGACGTGCACATGGTCACGCACGACGAGGCCGGTGGCCGGCTGCGGTCCTCGCGCGAGAGGCGCAACCCGCTGACGCCGTCGCGCGTGCTGGTCGGCTGGGCGCTGGCAGTGATCGTGCCCGTCCTGGTCACCGTGCTCGGCGCGCTACTGCGCCAGCAACTGGACTACTCCACCGACATAGTCGCTTACTTCCTCGCCACGGTCATCGTCGCGCTGGTCGGTGGGTTCGGTCCGGCCATCGTCGCGTCGGTGCTGTCCGCCGGACTGCTCAACTTCTTCTTCACCGAGCCGCTCTACAGCCTAGACGTGTATGCGCCGCACAACATCGTCACACTGCTCGCGATGGTGATCGTGGGGGTGCTGGTGGCGCTGGTCGTGGACACCGCGGCCAACCGCGCCAAGCAGGCGGCGCAGGCTCGCACCGAGGCTTCCCTGCTGGTCTCCTACGCCCGCACGGTGCTGACCCATACCGCGCCACTGCGGCGCCTGCTGGAGAAGGTGCGGGAGAACTTCGGGCTGGATTCGGTGGCACTGCTGGAAAAACAGGAGGACGGCTGGCAGTGCGTCGAGCAGGTGGGCGGGAACCCGTGCCGCGAACCGGACGAGGCCGATGTCGACGTGCCGGTGACCACCGACGTGCACCTGACCCTGCGCGGCCGGGCGTTGCCCGCCGCCGACCGGCGTGCGCTCGAAGCGGCCGCGGGCCAGGCGCTGCTGGCGTTGCGCCAGCAGCGGATGGCCGCCGCGGCCGCAACTGCGGAACGCAAGGCGGAGGCCAGCGAACTGCGTACCGCTCTCCTCTCCGCGCTCGGGCACGACCTGCGCACCCCGCTGACGTCGATCAAGGCGGCGATCGGCAGCCTCCGGGCGCAGGACATCGAGCTGTCGCCGGAGGACACCGAGGAGCTCCTTGCCACCGCGGAGGAATCGACCGACCGGCTGGCCGCTCTGGTGGACAACCTGCTCGATTCCTCCCGTCTGGCGACCGGCGCCGTCCGGCCGCTGATGCGTCCCGTCGGCTACGACGAGATCGTCGCGCACGCGCTGTCCAATATGGATGGAATGGGCCCGGTCGTGGTGGACGTGGACGAGCGGTTGCCGGCGGTGCTCGCCGATCCTGGGTTGCTGGAGCGGGTGGTGGCCAACGTGGTCGACAATGCGATCCGGCACGGCAAGGGGACCGAGCCGGTGTCGGTGCGGGGAAGCACTTACGCCGAGCGCGTCGAGTTGCGGGTGGTAGATCATGGTCCGGGACTGCGGAAGGGTGCGGCGGAGTCCGCGTTCGCGCCGTTCCAACGGCTCGGGGACCGTGACTCGACCCCGGGCGTCGGCCTCGGTCTGTCCGTGGCGAAGGGCTTCACCGAGGCCATGGGCGGCACGATCCGGGCCGAGGACACGCCCGGCGGCGGGTTGACCGTGGTGATTTCGCTGCGCAGGTACGAGGCGCCGACCGCGGTGCCATGGCAGGAGGCTCGATGACACCCACCGTGCGAAGTCGCGGCAATCAAGGTGACCACAGCGCCTTACCCGCGGAGGAACAGTGACGGGTGGCGCCACCGTGCTCGTGGTGGACGACGAGCCGCAGATCGTGCGTGCGCTGCGGATCAACCTGTCCGCGCGGGGCTACCGGGTGGTCACCGCGCACGACGGCACGGCGGCGCTGCGCGCGGCCGCGGAGACCAAGCCCGACATCGTGGTGCTGGACCTTGGCCTGCCCGACATGGACGGCAACGAGGTGATCGCCGGGCTGCGCGGCTGGACCAACGTGCCGATCATCGTGCTCTCGGCGCGTGGTGACTCGCCGGACAAGGTCAAGGCACTCGACGTGGGCGCCGACGACTACGTGACCAAGCCGTTCGGCATGGACGAGCTGCTGGCCCGGCTGCGCGCGGCCGTGCGCCGGTCCACCGTCTCGGGCGCCGGTGACCAGGCGGTCGTCGAGGCGGGGGACGTCACGATCGACCTCGCGGCGCGAAAGGTCCGGCGGGACGGCGAGGACGTGCACCTGACCAAGACCGAATGGGGCGTGCTCGAACTGCTGGTGCGCAACCGTGGCCGGCTGGTCTCCCAACGGCAGTTGCTGCGTGACGTGTGGGGCCCGGCCTACGAGAACGAGTCGCACTACCTACGCGTTTATCTGGCCCAACTGCGCCGGAAACTGGAGCGGGAGCCGTCGCGCCCACGTCACCTGATCACCGAGCCCGGCATGGGTTACCGCTTCGAACTGTAGCCGGTGCTGGTCGCGCTGCCGCTGGTGCTTGTCGTGCTGTCGCTGGTGCTGGTCCCGCTGTAGCCGGTGCGTGTCGAACCGTCGTCGCTGGTGCTTGCCCCGTGGGACGAGCTCGACGGCGACGACGGTGTGTCCGTCGGACCGGTGGACGAATCAGGCGGCGGAGTGTGCGTCGTCGGGTTGGATGTGCTGTGGGAGCTGGAAGAGCCGGTGGGTGTGGTGTCGCCCGTGGTGCGTGGCGGCTGGGTTCCCACGGTCGCCGAGGAGTTCGACGACGGGATCGTGACGGTCGGGCGGCCGTCCGGTCCGATGGTGACGCTGGACATCGCGGAGGACGAGGACGAGGACGACGAGGACAGAGGCGTGCTGTTCTCGGTCTGCGTGTCGGTGTCCGGCGCCGTGCTGTAGTGCGGCACGACCTGCTGGGAACCGGTGCTGTCGTTGCCGCCGATGGCGCCGGAGGAGGCTTTCGACTGGGTGACGAACTGGGCGATGCCGCCGAAGACCGTGGCCAGTGCGACTCCGCTGACCGCGAGCAGAAGGTAACCGTTACGCGGGCCGCGGGTGGCCGGCTCCGCGGGAGGCGCTACCTCGGTCCGCGGGTCCGCTCCGGACTCCGAATGGGCCATGCCTGGCTCCTTGTCGCTCCAGCGATTACCCGGGCCGCCCGCAACGACGACAACCGGGCGGCAATTTAACGCGGACCCTACCACCGTTGTTAACGCACCGAGATCGGAGGCTTGCCAGGGGTTAACACTTCGCGGCCGGTCACCGTGCGGCACGATGGGCGCGTGGGAGACGAAAACGACATGACCCGCCTGACCGCCTGGGTCGCCGGTCGTGTCCAGGGAGTCGGTTTCCGCTGGTGGACCCGCAGCCGAGCGCTGGAACTGGGCCTGGTCGGCAGCGTGACCAACCTCGCCGACGGCCGGGTCGAGGTCGTCGCCGAAGGTCCCAAGGACGATTGCGAGTTGCTGTTGTCCGCGCTGCGCTCCGGTTCTTCACCCGGACGTGTGGACCACGTCGTTGAGCACTGGTCCACTCCCTCCGGCACCTTCACCTCCTTCGACGAGCGGTGAAGGAGGCTGTGCCCGCGGCACGCCGGGCCGCGGCCAGCGTCCCGCGAACGGGTGGAGCGCCTCGCTAGACTCTGGCGGCTGACAGCGTTTTCTCGGGCGCTGGAGAGGGGTTCGGAGACGACGTGCACCTGAAAAGCTTGACGCTGAAGGGCTTCAAGTCCTTCGCCTCGGCTACCACCTTGCGTTTCGAGCCGGGCATCACCTGCGTCGTCGGTCCGAACGGGTCCGGCAAGTCCAACGTCCTCGACGCTCTTCGCTGGGTGATGGGCACGCAGGGCGCGAAGGACCTCCGCGGCGGCAAGATGGAGGACGTCATCTTCGCGGGCACCTCCGGGCGCGCCCCGCTCGGGCGCGCCGAGGTGACGTTGACCATCGACAACGCCGACGCCGCGCTGCCCATCGATTACACCGAGGTCTCCATCACCCGCCGCATGTTCCGCGACGGCGCCAGCGAGTACGAGATCAACGGCAACTCGTGCCGCCTGCTGGACATCCAGGAACTGCTGTCCGATTCCGGCATCGGCCGCGAGATGCACGTGATCGTCGGCCAGGGGCAGCTGTCCCAGATCCTGGAGTCGAAGCCGGAGGAGCGCCGGGCGTTCATCGAAGAGGCCGCCGGCGTGCTGAAACATCGCAAGCGCAAGGAAAAGGCGCTGCGCAAGCTCACCGCCATGCAGGGCAACCTGGACCGGCTCGGCGACCTGACCGCCGAACTGCGCCGCCAGCTCAAGCCGCTGGGCAAGCAGGCCGAGATCGCACGCAAGGCGCAGACCGTCCAGGCCGAGCTGCGTGACGCCCGGCTCCGGCTGCTTGCCGACGATCTGGTCACCCAGCGCGCGGCGATCGCCAGGGAGGAAGCCGACGAGCACGCCGCCCGGACCCGTCGCGCCGAGGTGGAGCAGGCGCTGGAGGCGGTCAGCGCGGAGGAACACCAGCTGGAGGCGCTGCTGGCGCAGGACGCGCCGAGGCTGACCGCCGCGCAGGACACCTGGTACAAGCTTTCCGCGCTGGGCGAACGCCTGCGCGGCACGGTGCGGCTGGCGGTCGAACGCCGAAGGCACCTGACCTCCGCCGTCGAGGCGCACACCGGTGGGCGCGATCCCGAGGAACTGCTGGCCGAGGCCGAGCAGGTGGCCGAACGCGAGGAAGAGCTCAACGAGGCCGTCTCAGAGGCCCGTACGACGCTTTCCGAGACCGTGCAACGCCGCGAGCAGCTGGAGCACGCGGTCCAGGCCGCGGAGCGCGCGCACCTGGCCGCGGTGCGCGCGATCGCCGACCGCCGTGAGGGCCTCGCCAAGCTGACCGGTCAGGTCGAGGCCCTGCGCAGCAAGAACGGCGCCACCTCCGACGAGATCGACCGTCTTTCCGAGTCCATCGACGAGGCGCAGGCGCGCGCCGAGTTCGCCGTCGAGGAGCTGGAAGAGGCCAAGGCGGAGGGCGGTGTCGAGGAGTCGGACGATGCCGATCTGCTGGCCCGTCACGACCGTGCTGTGGAGGAGAACAGCGCGGCCAAGGCGCGGGTGGAGGAGCTTGTCAAGGCCGAGCGCACCGCGGAGCGGGAAATCGCCTCGGAAAAGGCCCGGGTGGACGCGCTGTCGATGGGGTTGCGGCGCAAGGACGGCGCGGGCGCGCTGCTCGGCGCGGCCGACCACCTGCCCGGCCTGCTCGGTTCGGTAGCCGCGCTGCTCGCCGTCGAGCCCGGATTCGAGGTCGCGCTGGCCGCGGCACTCGGCCCGGTGGCGGAGGCGATCGCCGTCCGCGGCGGCGAAGACGCGGTGGCCGCGTTGCGCTACCTCAAGGACAACGACGCCGGCCGCGCCGGCATCCTGCTCGGTGGCCAGGATTCCACAGTGGACACCGGGGCGTTGCCGGCCCTTCCGGACGGTGCGCGCTGGGCGCGGGAGGTGGTCCGGGCTCCGGAGGCGCTGCGGTCCGCGGTCGAGCGTGCGCTGGACCGGATGGCCATTGTGGACGGCCTGGAGGCGGCGCGCCGGCTGGTGGCCGTGCATCCCGAGGTCCGCGCGGTCACCGTGGACGGCGACGTGTTCGGCTCGGCCTGGGCGGCCGGCGGGTCCGCGAACAGCGAGAGCGTCATCGAGATCCAGGCCGCGGTGGACGAGGCGCGCGACCGGCTGCTCGCGGCCGAGCGCAGGCTCGAGCGTGTCCTGGCCGAGCTGGAGGGTGCGCGGGCCGAGCAGCAGGCCCGGAGCGAGGAGGTCGGCCAGGCCAAGGAGGCGCTCGGCGAGGCGAAGGTCCGCAAGGCGCGTTCGTCGGAGCGGCTGAACCGCCTGCAGCAGGCGGCTCGCTCGGCCGAGGCGGAGGTCACGCGACTGCGGGAGCAGCGCGCGAAGGTCGAGTCCAGCCGCGAAGACGCGCTGCGGAAGCTCGCCGAACTCGAGGAGCGGCTGGCGGCCGTCGCCGACCAGCCGGTCGACGAGGACCCGGACACGAGCGAGCGGGACCTCCTCGCCGAAGAGCTGGCCGCCCTCCGGCAGGAGGAGGTCGAGTCGCGGCTGGCGTTGCGCACCGCCGAAGAACGCGCGCGCAGCATCGCGGGCCGGGCCGAGTCGCTGCGCCGCGCCGCGCACGCCGAGCAGCAGGCGCGGGAACGCGCCGAGAAGGCCCGGGTCGCGCGGGAGAAGGGCGCGGCGATCGCGACGGCGGTCGTCGACGCCGGTGAAATGGCGCTGGAGCGCATCGAGTCCTCGGTGCGGCGCGCGGCGGCCGAGCGCGACGAGGCACAGGCCATGCGCCAGCAACGGGAGACCGCGCTGTCGCAGATCCGCGGCCAGGTCCGGGAACTCGCGGGCGAATTGGAGAAGCTCACCGACGCGGTGCACCGCGACGAGGTGCTGCGAGCGGAACAGCGGCTTCGCCTCGAGCAGTTGGAGACCAAGATCGCCGAGGACTTCGGTATCGGGCTCGACGAGCTGGTCGCCGAGTACGGGCCGGACGTTCCGGTGCCGCCCAGCGCGGGCGAGGTGGCCGAGTACGAGGAGGCGAAGGAACGCGGTGAGGCGGTGACGGCGCCGCCGGCCCTGCCCTACGACCGGCCTACCCAGGAGCGCCGGGCGAAGCGCGCCGAGCGGGACCTGTCCCTGCTGGGCAAGGTGAACCCGTTGGCCCTGGAGGAGTTCGCCGCGCTTGAGGAGCGCTACAAGTTCCTGTCCACCCAGCTCGAGGACCTCAAGGCCACCCGGAAGGACCTGCTCCAGGTCATCAAGGAGGTGGACGAGAAGATCCTGGAGGTCTTCAGCTCCGCCTACCACGATGTGGCGCGCGAGTTCGAGGTGGTGTTCTCGGTGCTGTTCCCCGGTGGTGACGGCCGGATGGTGCTGACCGAGCCGGACGACATGCTCACCACCGGGGTGGACGTCGAGGCCCGGCCGCCGGGCAAGAAGGTCAAGCGGCTGTCGCTGCTGTCCGGCGGGGAGAAGTCGCTGGTCGCCGTGGCGATGCTGGTGGCGATCTTCCGGGCCCGGCCCTCGCCGTTCTACGTGATGGACGAGGTCGAGGCCGCACTGGACGACACCAACATGCGCCGCCTGATCGGCCTGCTGGAGCAGCTGCGCGAATCCTCGCAGCTGATCATCATCACGCACCAGAAGCCGACCATGGAGATCGCCGACGCGCTCTATGGCGTGAGCATGCAGGGCGACGGGATCACGAAGGTCATCTCGCAGCGACTGCGCCAGGAAACGGTCGAGGAGAAGAGCGCCTGAGCGGATAGGATTCCCCATTCTGCAGCAGGCGGGCGTGGGGGACGAGGCCGTCCTCAGGCGGGTCACCCCAAGAGGTGATCCGCGACGACCGGGTCGGGGGACAGCGACGCACCGGCACTACTCGCTGTTGGTGCAGACCACTCATCTGGTGGATTTCATATCAGCCACATACCCCTCTAGCGTATCAAGCAATCGAGTACCAGCGGCACTCGCCGACAGATTCCCCGTGCCCAGGAGTTCCACTGTGCCCAACCGTTCCCGTGCCGTCCCGGAAAGCCGGTGGATCTACCTCGGTATCGCGGTGCTCACGATCTTCGCGCTGGCCGTGCCGGCCCGAGCCGTCGCCGCGCCCGCACTGCCGGCACCGTCGGCGGACAAGGGACCGGTCGGCTGGGACACCTACCGGACCCTCGACGCGATGGAGCGGCTGCGGCCCGGCGAGCAGGTCCGGCAGTTCTCCAGCTTCGACCGCACGGGCGGCAACGACGACGGGTTCAACGGAACCTATTCCTGCCTGCGGCACGAGCCCGGCGGTGAGTGCGTCATCGCCGAGGCGGGCGGCCCCGGTGAGATCTCCTCGATGTGGTTCACCTACGCGGCCGGCTCGGTGGCCGCGGTCGGCCAGATCACCGTCGAGTTGGACGGCCGGGTGGTCCTGCAGGGTTCGTTGCAGGACATCGTGAACGGGGCGAAGGGCGCCCCGTTCGTCTGGCCGCTGGTGGGCAACTCGGCCGACACCATGGGCGGTTCGGTGATCAAGGTACCGATGCCCTACACCCGTTCGATGAAGATCGTCACGCAGAACAACCCGCACTTCTACCACGTGACGTATCGGCAGTTCGCCGACGCCGACGGCGTCCGGACATTCAACCCGAACGACCCGGCGACCGACGTCATCCAGCGCCTGCGTGGTTACGGTGTCCGCGACCCGAAACCCCTCGCACCGGGCGTGCGGAGCCAGGAAACCGGCGTGACCGTCGCCCCGGGCGCGGTGCTTTCCCTGCCGCTGCCCGGCGGTCCCCGGCAGGTCACCGAGCTCACCCTGCGCCTGCCTCAGGTGGCGACCGGTCCGGGCCTGTTCGACGACGGGCGCGCCTACAACCCCGGTGGCTCCTCCTTCACCGCCGCGATCGATCCGGCCAACCAGGGCGTGCGGGTCACGCGGCGCTACGACGCGGGCATCGGTGACCAGCGTGCGGACGTGACCGTGGACGGCCGGCCGGCGGGGCAGTGGTCCAGCGGGCCGGCGGTGCCCGGCGGAGCCTGGGCGGACCAGACCATCGACGTCCCCCCGCCGCTGACCGCGGGCAAGTCCCGGATCCGGATCGCGAACGCCTTCGCCTCCTCGAGCGTCGACGTGAACGAGTTCCGCTACGAGGTGCACAGCAAGATCGGTGGCCAGTGGGTGCTCACCGACGTTCTGGACGTCGGCAACGACCACGTTACCGACGAAAGCGCACACGGCTACCAGATCTCCGGCCAGAGCTGGGCGGGTCTGCGGTACTTCCGGTACCCGGCGGACGACGCGGTGCTCGCGGACGCCCAAGCGGTGCTGGACGGGCTTCGGCTGCGGATCATCTTCGACGGGCGGACCACAGTGGACGCCGGAGTGGGTGAGTTCTTCGGCTCGGGACTCGGCCGGTACTCCACCCGGACTCTGCTGAGCTCGGTGGACACAGTGGACAACGGCGCCTTCACCTCGTGGTGGCCGATGCCCTACGCCCGCTCGGCGACGGTCCAACTGGTCAACACCTCCGGGGTTCCGGTCAGCGGTGGCAGCCTGAGCGTCAGCTCCGCCCCCGACGGGTCGGTGGCCGGCGGGCTGGAGGACGGTTCGCTCGGCTACTTCCACGCCACCCAGCATCGGGCGGACACGGTCGACGGGAAGGACTGGAACTTCCTGACCGCGCAGGGGCGTGGCGTGTTCTACGGGGTCACGATGAGCATGCGTGGGCTCATCCCGCCCGGCCAGAACCAGCTCAACTTTCTCGAAGGTGACGAGCGGGAGTATGCCGACGGCTCCCAGAGCCCGCAGATCCACGGGACCGGCACGGAGGACTTCGCCGAGTCCGGCTGGTACTTCCAGGACGCGCGCAACGGCGGGATCGAGGGGGTGCCGTATGCGATGCCTCAGGCGGGCCTGGTCAGCCACCAGAACGCCGAGGCCGGCTGCCAGTACGTGTGCCTCAACTCCTACCGCCTCATGCTCGCCGACGCGGTGGCCTTCGGCGACGGCATCGAGTTCGACATCGAGCACGGGGACCGGTCGACCCAGCCCGCGAACTACAGCTCGACCGCTTACTGGTACGGGCAAAACTCGCCTTCGCTGGAACGCAGTGACGTCGTCGACATCGGTGACACCGCCAGTCGCGCGGGCCACGGCTACCTGGCGACGGGGGAAACCACCGCCCCCCTGACCTCCACCTTCGAGGGCAAGAACGACCGGACGCCGGTGACCATGACCACCGCGTCGTCGACCGGGCCGGTCCAGTTCACCGCGCGGGTGGACCAGGCCAACCAGGGGCTGCGCCTGCGCCGGATCTCCGACCAGGCGAGCTCCTACCAGCGGGCCAACGTCTACATCGACGGCGAGCGCGTCGGCGAGTGGCTCCAACCGCTGGGCAACACCCATTCCCGCTGGCTGGAGGACGCCTTCGACGTGCCGGCCTCGGCGACGAGGGGCAAGTCCACCGTCACCGTCCGGCTGGAGCCGGTCGCCGGCGCGCCCGCCTGGTCGGCCGCCCGCTACGCGGTGCTCTCCCAGGTCGGCCCGCTCACCCCGGTCGGCGGCGCCGACACAGGATCGGACTAGGACGTGTATCGAAGTTGATCAGAGCCGTTCGTTGATCGCAGCGAGGCGGATCGTGGCTTCGTAGCGTATGGCGAGTGCGTCGTGGCAAGTGACAAGTGACAAGTGGCGAGTGACGAGTGGCGACGGCGCCGTGTCCCCGCCCCAGATTGCTGAGTTCCCGCGTCAGGCCCCTGAGTTCCCGTGTCAGACCGCCGTGTCCCCGCCCCAGACCGCTGTGTTCTCGCTCCAGGCGGCTATGTTCCCGCTTCGGGCCGCTGTGTTCCCGCTTCCGGCAGGCTGTGTTCTTGCTTCGGGCCGCTGTGTTCCCGTTCCAGGAGGTTGTGTTCCTGGTCCAGGAGCGCGTGTATCCGGTTCCGGACACCAGTTCGTCGTGCCGTCCGGGAGCGCGACGGTTCTGACGAGGTGTCTCGCAACGTTGCCGGGGTAATCCTGCCTTCGGTATCTGTTGTTCCCAAGCCGGAACTCAAGTGCCTGGACCGGGGACACGCCCGGCTGAACCGAGAACTCAGGCACCTGAACCGAGAACTCGCGTGCTTGGGCCGGGAACTCAGGCACCTGAACCGGGAACTCGGGTGCCTGAGTCGGGAACTCGGGTGCCTGGACCGGGGACACGCCCGGNGCTGGTGTGTCCCCGGTCGGGGAGGGCGAGTTCTGGGTTCGGGTGGGTGAGTTCTGGATTCGGGTGGGTGAGTTCTGGATTCGGGTGGGCGAGTTTTGAGGTCAGGCGGGTGAGCGCTGGGTTGGGGTGGGTGAGTTTTGAGGCTAGGTGGGTGAGTGCTGGGGCGGGGAGGTGAGTTCTGGGGTTGTGGCGAGTTCCGGGGTTCAGGCGAGGACGCCAGGATCAGCCCACCCCGACCGGCTTCGATGTGGGCCCTAGGCCGGCTCGACGGGTGCGACACCGTCCCATTCGGACAGTGGTGCGCAGTGCCACCGCCAGCGCGCCAGCCGCGGTCGGCCCGGTAGTTCGATTCTGCCGTTGGCCCACAACAGCGCGTTCCACGCATCGACGTCCGTTGGCGCCCAGGGAAAGAGCCGGTGCAATGTCGCGGCCGCGAGTTCGGAGTCCGGCTCGAAGGAGGTGCCGAGCCCCGTGGCCGCGTCCGCGGTGTGCACCAGTAACTCGTCGCACCCCATGGCCGCGAACCCGGACGGGTCGGCCAGGCCGAAGGGGTGCCAGCCCCGCTCGGTCTCCCGGGTGGTGGCCACGACCGCCCCCAGCACCCTCGCCCCCGTGGCGAGGGTGGCAACGAGATCGCGGAGAGGCGAATCCGCCTTCACCTCAAGTTCCAAAGTGGACAGCTCGGCGGGGCCCGCGGCGAGGTCGTGCGCGTACCACGTGAGGCAGTTGCCGATGTGTGCGACCACTTCGGCGACCGTCATGCCCATCACTTCCACCCGGGCCGTCCAGTCGGCGTCCAGATGCTCCGAGAGAAAGGCGGTGCAGGCTTGTGCGGTGCGCCGGAGGATTGTCGCGTTCCCCCGCCCGTCGCCCGCCACCGCCCTCAACGGAAGCGCTCCGCGCCGCAGCTAGACAGTTTCTGTCTCCTTTTCTTCGGTGGTCGTTGCCCTCGGGTCCGGGGTGCGGTGGCGAAGGGACAGCAGACCACCGACCACCAGCGTGATGACCACCCCGAGCAAGGTATACCAGGGGAAGGCGAGCACGACCGGCTTCGCGCCGGGCGCGGGTGAGATCTTCACCCCGAGTACCACGAAGGCCATTGCCGCGACCGTGACCACGAACGCGATGATCGCGTCGAGCTGGCGGGCACGCTTGATCAGCATGCCGAGGAAGAACGCACCGAGCATCGCGCCGTAGGTGTAGCCGGTGATGGACAGCCCCTGCTCGATCACCGGGTTGTTCCGGCTGCTGAACAGCGACCCGAACACGGCGAACACCACCGCCCAGACCAGGGTCCACACCCGGCCGTGGCGCAGCAGCTTCGAGTCCTCCGGGGCGCGCCGGGTGAAGCGCTGGTAGAGGTCGGCGACGGTCGAGTTGGACAGCGCGTTGAGCGCCGAGGCCAGCGCACCCATGGTGGAGGCGAGGATCGCGGCGATCAGCAGCCCGGCCACGCCGACCGGCAGCTCGCTGGTGATGAAGTTGGTGAAGACGTCGTCGCTGCTCTTGACGCCGAGGTCCTTCAGGTTGCGGAACCCGTTGTGCGCCCACAACATCGCACCGACGAGCAGGAACAGTCCGAACTGGATGGTCACGGCGATGCCGCTGCCGATCAACGCCTTGCGCCCGTCGGCCACGCTGCGGCAGGCCAGGAACCGTTGCACGATCAGCTGGTCGGTGCCGTGCGAGGCCATGGTGAAGATCGCGCCGCCGACCACCGCGGTGAGGAAGGCGTACTGGCTGGTCAGCAGGTGCAGCCCGGAGGAGTTGAAGTCGAACAGCTTGAACACACCGGCGTCGGACGCCCGCGACGTCCAGCCGCTGGGAAGCTTGGTGGCCAGCACGATCGCCGCGATGATCGCGCCGCCGACGTAGATCGACAGCTGGATGACGTCCACCCACACCACCGCCTTGATCCCGCCGACCAGCGCGTAGATCACGGTGAGCGCGGTCAGCACGACCACGATCTGCCAGTACTGGGTATGCAGCCCGTAGTGGGAAAGGATCACCTGGATCGGGATCGCGCCGGCGAAGAGCCGGACGCCCTCGGCGAGCAGCCGGGTGATGATGAAGGCGATCGACGACACGGCCTGCATGGACGACCCGAACCGCTGACCGAGGAAGGCGTAGGCGGTGGACTGCTTTCCCTTGAAGTAGCGGGGGAGCAGGATGAACGAGACGAGCGTCCGCCCGATGATGTAGCCGAAGGGCAGCTGCAGGTAGGTGAACCCGTTGTAGTTGCCGGAGGCCGCCCAGATCAGGCCGGGCGTGCTGATCACGGTCAGGGTCGAGGTTTCCGTGGCCACGATCGAGAAGCACACGGCCCACCACGGCAGGCTTCGCTCGCCGATGAAGTAGTCGGCGGCCGAGCGCTGGCGGCGCCCGACGAGGACACCGATCGCGGGCATCGCGGCCAGATAGACGACGATGATCGCCAGATCAACGGGATTCATCTGTCTCTCCTATTCTCCGTTTCTCCGTGCGAGCCGGTCGCCACCCGCAGCCGGGTCCAGATCGCCGAATGTGGTGCCGGCAGGGTCAATCCGCCGGTGCCAGGGGTGATGCTGCCGAGCAGGCGGGGGCCGCGGGCCCCGGTGGCGCTGGGTACGTTGGCGGGCGCGCCGTGCCAGGTGAGCCAGCCGAGCAGCGCGGTCAGGTATGCCTCCTTCGCACCCCGCGGCAGACCGAACTCGTCGCTGGTGACCAGGCGGACGTCCGGCAGGTGAGCGGCGAGCGCGCGCATGAGGACCGGGTTCTCGACGCCACCGCCGGAGGCGATCACGATGTGCGCCGCGTGCCCGGCGCAAGCCTGCGCGATGGTGCGCGCGGTCAGTTCGGTGAGCGTGGCGAGCAGGTCCTCGGGCTCGATGCGGAGGCCGTCGGTCGCCGCCTGGAGATAGCCGGTGTGGAACAGCTCCTTGCCGGTCGACTTCGGTGGCGGGGCCTGGTAGTAGGGCTCGGCGAGCAGGCGGGCGAGCAGGTCTTCGTGCACCCGGCCCTTGGCGGCGAGCGCGCCGTCGAGGTCGCTGCGCGCGCCGGTGGTCTGGAAGGCGGCCAGGTCGAGCAGGGCGTTGCCGGGGCCGGTGTCGTAGGCGGTGACCCTGCCGGTATCACCGGGTTCGACGACGGTCACGTTGGCGATGCCGCCGATGTTCAGGGCTATCGCGGGCCGTCCGGCGGACTCGGCGAGGTCGCGCAGCCAGAGCCGGTCGAAGGTGCTGGCCAGCGGGGCGCCGTGGCCACCGGCGGCGATGTCACGGACGCGCAGGTCGGCGACCACGGGAAGGCCGGTGCGTTCGGCGATCCAGGCGGGCTGGCCCAGTTGCAGGCTGCCCCGTGCCTGGCCGTCCTCGACCCAGTGGAACAGCGTCTGACCGAGGGAGGCGACCAGGTCCGCGGGGCCGAACCGGTCGATGCCGTGGCGGGCGGCCTCGGCAAAGGACTGTCCGACCTCGACGTCGAGCTTGGTCAACTGTTCGGCCGTGGTGCCGGCGGGCGGGAGCGCGGCGAGCAGGCCCGCCCGCAGCGCGTCCGGATAGGACACCTCGCAGTCACCGACGGGCGTCAGCACGATTTCGTCCCGGCCGGCGCGCAGATCCGCGACCGCCACGTCGATCCCGTCCATCGACGTGCCGGAGATCAGCCCCACGACCCGTTCCATCACCAGCAGTGGTCTAGGCCATTTTTGACGAAGACGCAAGCCACCTGGCCACTTCTTTTCCACACGGTTACGCGGAGTCGTGTGGACGCTCCGCTACTCCGTGTCGCACGAGCCTCCGCCCCCATCCCCCGACCGGGGCAAGCCCCCAGACCCCCGGAGCGCTCGAGCCGGGCGCCCCTAAAGTGGCTTTATCGGTGCCGAGGTCATACGGGCGCCGAGCGAAAGGATGCGAGGATTACGGAGTGTCGAGCAACCTCTGGTGGGTATGGATAGTCGTCGTCGTAGCCGTGCTGCTGACGACTTTGCTGGTCACCGGGCTGACCGTGGCGCGAAGGCGCCGGATCAGCATGACCGGGACCACCCCCACCGAGACCAGGCCGAAAGGCGGCGGATACCAGGCCGGCGGGGGGATCGCGCTCGCGCCGGGCGGCGAAAAGACCGGCGGGGAGGCCGCCGAGGAGACCGGCGGCGAAACCGTAGCGCCACCGCACCCCGCGGGGGAGCGCACCGAGGTCGACGGCCAGCCCGGGGTCGGAGACGACGCCGCGGTGCCGCGGGACGCGCCGCGCCGCACCGTCACCGATGTCGCCCTTCCCGAGGCGGTCGCCCTTCCCGAGACGGAAGCTCCCCCGGCGCCGGTGGAAGCTCCCGCGCCAGTGCCGGCTCTCGCACCGCTGCAGGTCGAGGCTCCCGCGGTGCCGGAACCGGCTCCCGCCCCGGTCACCGAGGAGATCGCACCGACCACCGGCCGCATGGAACGGCTGCGCGGGCGGCTGTCGAAGTCCCGCTCGATGTTCGGCCAGAGTCTGCTCGGGCTGCTCGGTGCGGGCGATCTCGACGAGGACTCCTGGCAGGACGTCGAGGACACGCTGCTGATGGCCGACCTCGGTGCCGCTACCACGACCGAGATCGTCGAGACGCTGCGTGCCGAGATCACCCGCCGCGGGGTGCGCACGCCCGAGCAGGCCAGGGTTCTGCTGCACGAGGTGCTCACGAACGCGCTCGAGCCCGCCTTCGACCGTGCGGTTCGCGCATTGCCGCACTCCCTCGACGGCGAGAAGCGGCCGGCGGTGGTGCTGGTGGCCGGGGTCAACGGCACCGGCAAGACCACCACGACCGGCAAGCTCGCCCGGGTGCTCGTCGCGCAGGGCAGCCAGGTGGTGCTCGGCGCTGCGGACACCTTCCGTGCCGCTGCCGCCGAGCAGTTGCAGACCTGGTCCGAGCGGGTGGGCGCGGAGGTGGTGCGCGGCAACGAGGGTGCGGACCCGGCGGCGGTCGCCTTCGATGCCGTGAAGCGCGGCATCGTGACCGGCGTGGACGCGGTGCTCATCGACACCGCGGGCCGGCTGCACACCAAGACCGGGCTGATGGACGAGCTCGGCAAGGTCAAGCGGGTCGTGGAGAAGCAGGCCAAGGTGGACGAGGTGCTCCTCGTGCTGGACGCCACGACCGGCCAGAACGGCCTCGCGCAGGCACGCGTGTTCGCCGAGGTCATCGACGTCACCGGGATCGTGCTGACCAAGTTGGACGGCACCGCCAAGGGCGGGATCGTGTTCCAGGTGCAGCGCGAGCTGGGCGTCCCGGTCAAGCTGGTCGGCCTTGGCGAGGGGCCCGATGACCTCGCCCCGTTCGAGCCCGGAGCGTTCGTTAACGCACTCCTCGGCTGAATTCCGGTAGGCGGAACCGGAAGGCTCTTCGGGGCGTCAGATGGGCGGTCCGGTCAACGGCGGACAAAGCTGCACATAAGTGGCGAGGCAAGCTGCCCGTCTACGTGCAGCGATGTCGGATGTGACCGGAACATCCCGATTCTGTCACGAATTGACATTCGTCCAGATCTGGATAAAATCGTCCGTCCGAGTGAGTCGATCTTGGGGGTTTTGTATGACCGCGGGGTTCGGTGCGGTCCCGGACGAGCTACGCGAGACAGCCGGCCGGATTGCCGATGTGGCAGGTGGCGCCATCGGGATGGCCTGGAACGGCCCAAGCGGCGACTACGGGCATGCCGGGGTGCAGGCAGGCTGGGCGCAGTTCGTTGAGGACATCAAGGCGCAGGTCGAGCAACTGCTGGAAAAGGCAAACGGACACGGCGACGACCTCAAGGCCGCCGCCGTGAAGTATCTGGAGTCCGAGCAGTCGGCCGGCAGCGTGCTGAGCGGGCTCGGCGAGATGGTCGATTCCCTGGCGCCCGCCGGTATCGCGGGCGGCGCCATCTCGAGCGTTCTCGACGGGAAGCAGGGCTGATGGCTGAACTGGGGGAAACAACCAACCCGAAAGACCTCATTCCCGGTGAACCGGGCGCGATCACGAACGACCTTCGCGGCCTGCTCGGCAACATCAAGGGCCTGCACGGGATCGGCGGAGATCTCGGTCGGATCGACCCGGTGCAGTGGGTCGGGGAGGCCAGTTCGGCCTTCCGGGACAAGTTCAGCGCCGAGCCGCCCAAGTGGCTGAACGCGGCCGAGTTGATCGGCGAGAGCGGCAAGTACCTGGCCGATTACGGGGATGTGCTCACCTGGGCGCAGGGCCAGGCCCAGCGCGCGATCGAGATGTACACGCAGGCGCAGGCGGCCAGTCGGGCCGCCGCCGCAAAGTACGACGTGCAGGCGCAGGCGGCGCAGGCCGCGGGGCAGATGATCGCGCCGTTCGCCGATCCTGCCCAGGGCGCCATGCAGAACGCGCAGGGCATCCTGTCCCAGGCCCGCCAGGCGCTGGAACAGGCCGGCGGTGCCGTGGCGTACGCCTTCGGGCTCGAGCCGGATGGCGAGGGCAAATACTCGAAGACCCTCGGTGAGCGGGAGTTCGGCGCCGACAACCGGCAGAAGCAGCGGCGTTGGGATCCGGCAACGGGGCAGTGGGTCGAAGAAGACCCCGGTGGCTGGCAGCGCAACCGGTTCGGCAAGAGCTACTCGAAAGAGTTCGGCAACCAGGCGGATGGCCTGCTCGGCAGCGGCATCGGCGACCTGCTCAAGGGACTGGGCATCGACGTCCCAGAGAAGACCTGGAAGGCCTCGGCCGACGTCGCCCTGCTGGAAGGCTCGATCGAAGGCAAGTTCGACTCGGGACTGGTCTCGGGCAGCGGCAAGCTCGAGGGTGGGGTGCTGGGCGCGGGTGCGAGCGCGGAGGCCACTGCGAGCTGGCTGGGCGTGAGCGGAAAGGCTGAGGCCGAGGCCTACCTGGCCAAGGGCAGCGCGGAGGGCGAACTCAAGTTCGGTGATCATGCCGGGGTCTCCGGCAAGGGCGAGGCCTTTGTCGGCGCCAAGGCCGAGGCTGAGGGCAACATCGGCTGGACCGGCGCCGAAGGGAGCGCGTCGGCGTTCGCCGGGGCCAGGGCCGAAGGTGAGGCCAGTGCCGAGGTGGCCGGGGTGGGCGCCGGTGTGACCGGTGAGGCATGGGCCGGTGCCGGTGCCGAGGCCAGCGGCCAGTTCGGCATGGGCAACGACGGCAAGTTCCACGTCGGCGGATCGGTGGGCGTGGCGCTCGGTGTTGGTGGCAAGGTCGGTTTCGACGTCTCTGTCGACCCGGGCGAGGTCGTCTCTACAGTTACAGATACGGCCAAAGAGGTCGGCAATGTCGCCTCGGATGTCGGCCATGGCATCGCCTCTGGCGCCAAGAGCGTCGGCCACTTCCTTGGCTTCTAGTAACGGATTCGGAGAGATAGCGTGGTAGCCACCATCCCGGTGCCGATCCAGTTCTCGCTGCCTGAAGGCTGGCGGTCGGTGCCCCCGGATCAGGCCGGCGCGCCGGGGGCCGCGTTCGTGGCCTTGCATCCTCCGGCCAGCCAGGGCTTCACGGCCAACATCACGATCAGTGGTGAGCTGCACGCCGACGACGTGCCGTTGACGCAGATCGCCGACGACGCCGTGGACCGGCTGCGCGCCGGGGCCCGTGAGGTGCAACTCGGCCGGCGCTCCGAGGTCGGTTCGCCGGCGAGCCCGGGCCTGACCCAGGCGGTCCGCCTGTCGGTCCTGATCAACGGGGCGCCGGCCGAGATCGTGCAGTTCCAGGTCTTCCTGGCCATGCGAGACACCCGTGACCCGCGCCGGCGGGCCGTGCTGCACGTCGTCCTGAGTTCGCTGCCCGAGCAGTTCGCCGGAGTCATCGACGATTTCCAGAAGTTCATCGAGACCATTCGACCCGAGGTACAGCAGTGAGTGAGACGGCCGATCAGTTGTTGCGCCGGATCGAAGCGATCGACACCGTCGCCGCGGACAACCGCCAGCGGGCCGAGACCTACCAGCGCATGACCGAGGAGCTGCAGGCCGTCGAGGCGAGCGCCACCTCGCCCGACGAGGTGGTGACCGTGGTCGCCGGCCCTGGTGGTGCGATCACGTCGATCACCTTCACCGACCGGGTGCGCACCGTCTCACCCGAGGCGCTGTCGGCCACCGTCATGCACACCCTGGCCGCGGCCCGGGCCAACGCGGCGCAGGCACAGGCCGAGGTGGTGCGCCGCGGCCTCGGCGACACCGAGCTGCTGGACCGGGTGCTCGACTCCGACGAGCGGATCTTCGGCGATCAGCGGCCCCGCGACCCCGGCCCCGCGCCGGCACCCACCACCCGCAGCCGACACGCCCGCAGGAACGAAGACGAGTTCTTCGAGGACTTCAACGTGTTCCGGCGCTGATTGATCCGGCGAGGACCGCAGTCGCTCACGGTTCGCAGCAGGCCCTTGACAAAACGTGCTCGTCTCAGAACAATCTTGCCCGAAATGACCGGCTGAGGGGCCGGCGGGGGAGCCGTCGAGGGGGACCGCGTGACGGACGGGTTTCGTGCTGTCTTTGACGATCTACATCGGACCGCCAACCAGATCGGGGAGGCCGTTCAGGCCGTCGCCGAATTGCCGTGGCAGGGCCCGAGCGGGGACTTCGGGCACCGCGGTGTGCAGGTGGGCTGGACGCAGTTCCTCGAGGACGCGAGCGCGGAGATCGAGAAGCTGCTCGAAAAGGCGGGCGAGCACAGCGACGGGCTTCGCGCCGCGGCCGGGCTTTACCAGGAGTCCGACGACGAGGGCGGTTTCGTTCTCGGCAATATCGGCGACCTGCTCGACCCGGGCGACGGAACGGTCGGCGGCGGTTTCACCGGCGGGATCAAGGATGTCGTTGACAAGGCAACCGGAAACTCGGCCGGAATCGCCGGCTTCATGAGCCCTCAACGGGCCGCGCAACTCTTCCCGGACGGCGGCATCGCGAGCCGGCTCGACCCCGATTTCCCCGACGCCGGCCAGGTGGGGCGGGAACTGCGAGAAGGCCGGGACGGGGCGCTTTAGGAGATGGCCGCCGAGCTGGGGGAGACGACCAACCCCAATGAGCTGATTCCTGGTGAGCCGGAACTGATCGTGAACAACCTGCGCCGGCTGGTCGCCAACATCGACGGAATCGGTGCCGCAGGCGACGGTCTGCGAGGGATCGACCCCACACAGTGGACCGGCGATGGCGCGGACGCGTTCCGGGAGTTGTTCGGTGAGGAACCGCCCAAGTGGTTCCAGGCGGTCGAGGTACTCAGCCGGGGCGGAAAGTCGCTTGCCGACTACGGCGACGTGCTCATCTGGGCGCAGGCCGAGGCACAGCGCGCCATCGAGATGCATACCCAGGCGGAGGCGGCGTCCCGGGCCGCTGCCGCGCAGTACAAGGCGCAAGCCCGGGTCCCCGGGCAATTCCTGTCGCCGTTCCAGGATCCAGGGAAGGCGCTCGCGCAGGACGCGCAGGCGGTCCTGGACAACGCGCGCGAGCGACTGGCGGCGGTCGGCGACCTCGCGGCGCGGGCGTTCGGCTTCAAACCCGACGGTGAAGGCGGCTATTCGAAGAAACTCGGTGACGACAAGGAGTTCGGCGCCGACAAGCGGGAGAACGACGAGGGCGGCTGGCAGACCGCCCCGGGCGGCAAGAGCTACCAGCGCGAATGGGGCACCGGCCAGTCCGAGGGGATGCTCACCGACACGGTCGGCGAGACGCTCAAGGCCCTCGGATTCGATCTACACGAGCAGACGTGGTCAGCCTCGGCCGGCGTGGACGTGGCCAGCGGCGGCCTCGAGGGAAGGTTCGAGTCCGGGCCGTGGTCGGGATCCGGCAAGGTCGAGGCTTCGGTTTTCGGAGCCGGCGCACAAGCCAGCGCGACCGTGAATGATCTCGGCATAACTGGAGCCGCGAGTGCCGAGGCATATGTGGTGAAGGACACCGCCGAGGGCAGCGTGAAACTTGGCGGTCACGCCGAAGTTTCGGGGAAGGCCGAAGCCACCGTCGGTGGGGAGGTCCACGCCAAGGGCAGCATCGGCGCGGGCGGTGCGCAGGGCAGCATAGGGGGCTTTGCCGGCGGGAAGGTCGAAACCGACCTCGGCGCCGAGGTTGCCGGTGTCAACGTCGGTTTGCACGCCGAAGCGCAGGTAGGTTTCGGGGCCGAGGCGAGTGGTCAGTTCGGAATGGGCGACGACGGCAAGTTCCACATCGGCGCCTCGCTCGGCCTCTCGGTCGGCATTGGCGGCAAGCTCGGTTTCGACATCGCGATCGATCCGGGGGAGGTCGTGAATACCGTGAAGGACGTCGTGCACGATGTCGGGGAGATCGCTTCCGACGTCGGACATGAGCTGACGAACGTCGCCGAGGCGGTCGGCGACTTCCTCGGCTTGTGAACAGACACGGAGAGTTGTTCAAACACGAGAAGAGCCTGCTTGGTGACACAGCACAACGCTGCACGTGGGCGGGGAGGCGGGCGGCTATCGTGGCCAACCGGCGGCCGACGATGAGAAGTCACGGCCTGTCTGTCCGAACACGTTGGTGAATAAACACCTGACCGAGGAGAGAGAACACGTGGTAGCCACCATTCCGGTGCCGATCGAGTTCTCGCTGCCCGAGGGGTGGCGATCGGTACCGCCCGACGCGGTCAACGCGGAAGAAGTGGCGTTCGTCGCGTTGCGGCCGCCCTCGCTCAAGGGATTCACGCCCAACATCACGATCACCGGGGAGCTTCAGGACCGCGGCGTGCCGCTGAGCCAACTGGCGGATGAGGCGCTCGAAAGGCTGCGCCGGGGTGCCCCCGATGCGCAGCTCGGGCGACGCAACGAAGTCGGATCGGCCGACAACCCCGGACTCACCCAGGCGGTGCGAATGTCGCTGCTGCTCGACGACAAACCGGAGCAACTGGTGCAGCTCCAGGTGTTTCTCGGCATGCGGGACATCCGTGACGAAAGCCGGTACGCGGTTCTGCAGATCGTGCTGAGCGCTCTGGCTGAGCAATTCAGCCAGGTTGTCGGCGACTTCCAGAACTTCCTGTCGACCATCCGACCCGAAGGGGCACGATGAGCGAGTACGCCGAGCACCTGCTCCAGCGCATCGAGGCGCTCGACACCGCGGCCGCGGACAACCGCCTGCGCGCCGAAACCTTTCAGGAGATGGCCGGCGAGCTGAAGGACGTCGAGGGCCGGGCCACCTCGCCCGACGGGCTGGTGACCGTGGTCGCCATGCCCGGTGGGGAGGTCAGGACGGTCACCTTCGATGACCGGATCGGTTCGCTGGCGCCGTCCTCGCTATCGGCCCTCGTCGTGCACACGATCGCCCAGGCACAGGCGGAAGCGGCGCGGACGCAGGCGGAGGTGGTGCGGCGTGGCCTCGGGGACACCGAGCTGCTGGACCGGGTGCTCGACGCCGACGAGCGGATCTTCGGCGACCAGCGCCCGCGCGACCCCGGCCCGGCTCCGGTCGCCGTCCGCCGTCAGGAACCCGCACGAGATGACGAGTTCTTCGAGGAGTTCGACGTGCTCGACGAGCGCCCGAACGACTCGGGCCCGGCTCCGGTCGCCGTCCGCCGCCAGGAACCCGCACGGGAGAACGAGTTCTTCGAGGAGTTCGACGTGCTCGACGACAGGACGGGTCGATGAGTACCGGAGCGATCATCGCGCTGGCCGGCGGCGGGACTCTCCTGGTGGCCGCCGGCTTGATCTGGATGGTCCTCTGGCTCCGCCGGTCATATCTCGCCGAGGAGAAGGTCTCGCTCGCACGGCTCCACGAGGAGCTGCCGAAGCGAGGCTGGACCTTCGCGGAGCGCGACGACTCGATCCTCGAGTTTTGCAACCGGCAATACCGGGACTACTACCGGCCCAATCCGTTTCAGCCGTTCGTCGGGCCGCCGAAGGTAAAAGCCGCACGCAACGTGATCACTGGAATCCACCGGGGGAGGCCGTTTCTCGCCGCGGTGCTGGACTCCTACTTCCGTGGGGAACACGCGGCGCTCCGGTGCATCTGGGTCCGCACGCCCGCGATCCGTCCGGGGCTGAGCGTGCACCGGGCTCCTGCACTGGCGAGCACGGTGAACACCGCCCTGGGCTGGACCATTCGCTCCGGCGATCCGGAATTAGACCGGAAGTTCCAGATCAGCGCCGACGACGAGGCTTTTGCGGCGATAGTGCTCAACCCCGCGTTGACTCGGTTCTTGCTGGCCGACGAGCGGGAGTTCCGGGGATTCCAGCTTGTCGGTGACCAATTCGACGTCATGGACCCCATTAATGATCACCGTGATCCCGCGGAGCTGATCCCGGCCTTGGATCTGCGCTGTGACATCCTCGACCGAATTCCATCCAACGCCTGGGCTTAGGAGATTTTCCCCATGTTCTCCATTGTTCGGACTATTGTGGCGGCGGTCTTCATCGGCGCCGCTCTCACCGGATGCACGGTGAAGGTGGGCACCACTGATCCGATCGTCGACAAGACCAATCTGGAACAGAGTATTTCTGACCAGTTGCAGAAGAGCTATGGGCAGCGGCCGGACGCGATCGAATGCCCGGGATCGATCAAGGCGGCACCCGGGCAGAGCGCTCGTTGCGTCCTCAGCGATGGAGCGGCGAAGTACGGTCTCACCGTCACCATCACGTCGTACGACAAGGGGAAGACCTCCTACAACGTGCAGGTCGACGACCACCCGATGGCCGGGTGATCACGCGCTGAGGTCGGCCTCGGCGAGGTGGGTGGACAGCGTGGCGGCGACCCGCTGGACGACCGGGGCGATGCGGCCGACCGCCTCCTTGGTGAGCCGGCCTTCCGGTCCGGAGACCGAGACGGCCGCCGGTGCCGGGGTGTTGGTCAGTGGCACCGCGACACAGCGGACGCCGAGTTCCTGCTCGCTTTCGTCGACGGCGTAACCCTGTTTGGCGACCTTGGCCAGGTGCCGTAGCAGCGCTTCCGCGTCGGTGTAGGTGTGTTCGGTGTACGCGGGCATGCCGGTCCTCATCAGCAGGCCGCGCACCTCATCGGAGGGGAGTTGCGACAGGATCGCCTTGCCCACTCCGGTGCCGTGCGGCAGCACGCGGCGGCCCACCTCGGTGAACATGCGCATCGAGTGCTTCGACGGCACCTGCGCGACATAGACGACCTCGTCCCGCTCCAGCACCGCGAGGTTGGCGGTTTCGCCGACCTTGTCGACCAGTTCGGCCAGCAACGGTCGCGCCCACGCGCCGAACTGCATGGTCGCGTTCTCGCCCAGCCGGATGAGCCGGGCGCCGAGTGCGTAGCGCCGGTTCGTGTTCTGCCGCACGTAACCCAGGGCCACCAGGGTGCGGATCAGCCGGTGAATGGTGGGCATCGGCAGGCCCGAACCGGTCGCCAGTTCGGACAGGCTCGCTTCGCCACCGGTGTCGGCGAGCAATTCCAGAAGTTCGAAGGCTCGCCGGAGTGACTGGACACTCCCGTCGCGACCACCCTTCTCGTCAGCCACCCAGGTCAACTCCTCGCGTTGAGCTTCCGCTATGCAGAAACTATAGTCCGAGATGTAAAACCGTACGGACGTCTTTCCAGAACACAGGAGTGTCGCATGTCTGAAGTCCAGGTGGTCGGCGGCTCGACGGAGCGCGGCGACGAAATCCTGACGAAGGGGGCCCTGGAGTTCCTGGCCGGCCTGCACGACAACTTCGCGGCGCGCCGTGACGAGCTTCTCCTGGCTCGTGGCAAGCGCCGCGAGGAGGCCAAACGTACCGGTCGGCTGGACTTCCTGCCGGAGACCAAGCAGGTCCGCGAGTCCGAGTGGCGGGTCGCCGAGGCGCCGGCCGCGCTGCGCGACCGCCGGGTCGAGATCACCGGCCCCACCGAACGCAAGATGACCATCAACGCGCTCAACTCCGGCGCGAAGGTGTGGCTGGCCGACTTCGAGGACGCCAACACGCCGCACTGGGCCAACGTCGTCGGCGGTCAGGTCAACCTGCACGACGCGATCCGTGGCACCATCGCGCTCGACTCGAACGGCAAGCACTACGCGCTGCGCGACGACATCGACCGGGCGACCATCGTGGTCCGCCCGCGTGGCTGGCATCTGGACGAGCGCAACCTCACCTTCGGCGGCCGTAAGGGAGTGGGCGCCCTCGTCGACTTCGGCCTCTACTTCTTCCACAATGCCCGTGAGCTGCTCCAGCGCGGCTCGGGCCCGTACTTCTACCTGCCCAAGATGGAAAGCCACCTCGAGGCGCGGCTGTGGAACGACGTGTTCACCTACGCCGAAAAGACGCTCGGCATCGAGCACGGCACCATCCGCGCGACCGTGCTGATCGAGACCATCCCGGCCGCCTTCGAGATGGAGGAGATCCTCTACGAGCTGCGCGAACACGCCTCGGGCCTGAACGCCGGCCGGTGGGACTACCTGTTCAGCATCATCAAGTATTTCCGGGACGCGGGCGAGAAATTCGTCCTGCCCGACCGCAACAGCGTCACCATGACGGCTCCGTTCATGCGCGCCTACACCGAGCTGCTGGTGCGCACCTGCCACAAGCGCGGCGCGTTCGCGATCGGCGGGATGGCGGCGTTCATCCCCAGCAAGGACCCCGAGATCAACGAGCAGGCGTTCGCGAAGGTCCACGACGACAAGGCGCGTGAGGCCGGGGACGGGTTCGACGGGTCCTGGGTCGCGCACCCCGGCATGGTGGCGTTGTGCCGCGAGGAGTTCGACAAGGTGCTCGGTGACCGGCCGAACCAGCTCGAGCGCACCCGCGACGAGGTGAGCGTGACCGCCGAGGAGTTGCTCAACATCGCCGCCACCGAGGGCCAGGCGACCGAGGCGGGTCTGCGTAGCGCGGTCGACGTCGGCGTCCGGTACCTGGCCTCCTGGCTCGGTGGCAACGGCGCGGCGGCGATCCACAACCTGATGGAGGACGCCGCGACCGCCGAGATCTCGCGGTCCCAGGTCTGGCAGTGGGTCCGCAACGGCGTCGAGCTGTCGAACGGCGTCAAGGTCACCGAGGAGCTGGTGCGCACCGTGCTCGCCGAGGTGCGCAAGGAACTGGACGGCGTGGTCCCCGCCGACCTGCTCGGCCCGGCGGTCGAGCTGTTCGAGGAGGTCGCGCTCGCCGACGAGTTCCCCGACTTCCTGACTCTTCCGGCCTACGAGCGGATTTCCTGATTGCGCCATGTCCGGCCGGCTCACCGAGGAAACCTATGCGAGCGCTGACGCGCGACTGTCCGAAGTAGACGCGCGGGTGGCGGCGCGCTATCCGGGTGAGCCGGCCGGCCGGCAACCGGTGCACACGGTTTATGTTCCGGCGCACCGGTTTTCCGCCGACCTCGTCACGAGGTGGGGAGAGCAGGCCGGCCGGGTCTTCGCCGACCACGGCGAGCGGCTCGGCCTCCCCGGCGAGATCGCCGAGCGGGTGCGCCGCAAACTCGGCGTCGAACCGATCGAGGACCTGCGCATCGACTTCGAGGACGGCTACGGCGACCCCGGCGACGAGGCCGAGGACGCCGCCGCGCTGGCCTGCGCCAAGGCGCTCTCCGGCTCGTCGGCCCCGCTGCCCCCGTTCACCGGTATCCGGTTCAAGAGCTTCGAGCGGCTCACCCGGCGGCGCGGGATCCGCACCCTGGACGTGTTCCTGGACGGGCTGGGCGGCGAACTGCCGCCCGGTTTCGTGGTGACGCTGCCGAAGGTGACGGCGGTCGAGCAGGTCGCCGTCGCGGCGGAGGTGCTCGCTCGTCTTGAAGATGCCTATGCCTTACCCGTGGGCGCCCTGCGGTTCGAGGTGCAGATCGAAACGTCCCAGTCCATCGTGGGCACAGACGGCGCGCTGGCGGCGGCCCGGATCATCCGGGCCGCCGGCGGCCGGTGCGCCGGGCTGCATTTCGGCACCTACGACTACACGGCCGGGCTGGGTATCGCCGCCGCGTACCAGAGCATGGAGCACCCCGCGGCCGACTTCGCGAAGGCGGTCATGCAGGTCGCTGCCGCCGGGACCGGGGTGCGCCTGTCGGACGGTTCGACGAACCGCCTCCCGGTCGGCGACGACCTGCAGGCGGCCTGGCGCGAGCATCTCCGGCTGGTCCGCCGGTCCCTGGAGCGCGGCTTCTACCAGGGCTGGGACCTGCACCCCCACCAGTTGCCCACCCGCTTCGCCGCCACCTACGCCTTCTTCCGGGACGGCGTCGACTCGGCGGCCAAACGAATCCGCGACTACGCCGAGCAGACCGAAAGCGGGGTGCTCGACGAGCCCGCGACCGCCCAAGCGCTCGCGGTGTTCCTCCTGCGTGGCCTCGATTGCGGCGCCCTCGACGAGGACGAGCTGCCCCTGGACCGCCCCCGGTTGCACGCCTACGCCCGCCGTCAGACCGTGTGAAGCGCGAGGTAGACGTCCACCTGCGTCGGGAAGTCGGTGAGATCGAGTCCGAGCACCGCGGAGGCGCGAGTTATGCGGTAGCGCAAGGTGTTGACGTGGACGTGCAGAGCCTTGGCCGCCGCTGTGGGGGACCCCGAGTGTTCGAGGAAGACCCGTACGGTCCGGACGAGATCGGTGCCCTGCGCCGCGTCGTAGGCCAGCAGCGGGCCGAGGACGCGGTCCCGGACCGTGCGGCGCAGCTCGTCCGGCGCGCCCGCGACCAGGAGCCGGTGCACGGCGACGTCCGCGGCGGCGACCACGCCGATCCGATCGCCTCGCCGGGCCGCGACCTCGGCCGCGTGGCGCGCTTCCTGGCTCGCGCCGTGCAGCCCGTCGACCGTCACCGGGCCGCCGATGCCGACGAAGACCCGGGAAAACCCGGCCACACCGGCCAAAGTGGACAAGACGTTCGCCGCCTCGGACGGCCACTCCCGCGGCCAGTTCCCGGTGTCTTCGACCACCGCGTACGCCTCGTCGCCTTCCTCGGCCAGCATCGCGTTCGAATCGCCCAGCACCTCGCCGAGTAGCTCCCTGGCGAGGTCGCCGTCGTCGGGGGTGCGCGCGAGCAGCACTCGGACGGGCACACGTAGCCCGGTCGCGGCGAACGCTTCGGCGGGATCCCCACCGCCACCGGCGAGTAGCCGGAACAGCGGCTGGGCGACCCGGTCGCCGATCCGCCGGACCTGTTCGGCGCGGGCCCGGACCAGGCCGGCCAGCCCGGCCAGTTCCTCGGCGAGCCCCGGCGACCACGAGCCCGCCCGCACCACCAGCCGCCATGGCACCCGGAACCGGCCGCGGACCGGCAGGATCGCGTAGGCGCTCGTGTCGGTCCGTCCGGTGCGGCGGTCCGGCACGAACCCGGGCGGCGCGCCCGGTTCGGTGCCGGCGACGACCCGGTCACCCGACAGCACCCAGCACGGCGCGCCGAGTTCGAGCGCACCCTGCCGCAGCAGCTCGGCCAGCGACGTTCCCTCGGCCGCCTCGAGCAGTCGCCGGTGCGCGCCGTCGGGCGCGCTGTCCCGGCCGGCCGCCAGCGCCAGCACCACGCGTTCGGTGATCACCGCGAACGACAGGTCGGCCGGCACCTCCAGCAGGGGGATCCGGTGACGCATGCAGGCCTGGATCACGTCGTCGGGAAGGCCGCCGGTGTCCGCGCCGGACGCGGCGAGCGCCGCCACCCCGGCCCGAGCCAGCGCGCCCACGAACCGCTCGGCGTCCCCCGGCTCCCGCCACCACAGCAGGCCGCTGAGCACCAACTCGCCCGCGGAGACGTAGCGGCTCGGATCGGGCAGTTCGGTGACGTAGATCCGGCTGACTTCGCGCCCGGTCAACCCGGAGCCGGTGCGCAGCCGCAACCCGAGCTCCGGAATCGCCAGGACGCTTTGAACTGTTGTCATCTTTTTCAAAGAACGGGTGCAGGTAGCCAGGCCGTGTCATCCGTTGTCGGCTGCCGGTCGAGAGTGTTGGCGGCCTGCCTCCCCGCCCCCGTGCAGGGGGTCTGGGGGCCTGCCCCCGGTCGGGGGTGTGGGGGCGGAGCCCCTACAGAACACAGTGGTGTCGCGTTACCACGGGTGCCTATCTCACCTTGTGGATGGCGTTCCGTCATCTTTGTAGGAAACCACAAAAGAGCCACCGATCGGCCGCTCGTAGTTCATACTGCGGCGCCGTTGTCGCCGGGCGGGTGACGGCGGTCTACTGACTGGATGGACTTCCTGCGCCCGACCACCCTCGACGAGGCGCTGGCCGTCAAGGCCGAGCGGCCGGACGCGGTGCCCATCGCGGGCGGCACCGACGTCATGGTCGAGCTGAACTTCGATCACCGCCGCCCGGCGGCCCTGCTGGACCTCACCGGCGTCGCCGAACTCGCGGAATGGGCCAGCGAATCGGACACAGGATCGGACACAGGATCGGACTCGGCCCGCTCGCGTGTCCGGCTCGGCGCGGGCGTGCCGTACACCCGGTTGATCACGGACCTGGCACGGCCGCTGCCTGCGTTGGCGACGGCGGCTCGCACTGTCGGGTCCCCACAGATCCGCAACCGTGGCACCGTCGGCGGCAACCTGGGCACGGCCTCGCCGGCCGGCGACACCCATCCCGTGCTGCTGGCCACCGGAGCGGAGATCGAGATCGCCTCGGTCCGGGGCACGCGCCTGGTACCGGCCGACGATTTCTACGTCGGGGTCAAGCGCAGCGTCCTCGCCGAGGACGAACTGATCACCGCCGTTCACCTGCCCACCGCCACCGGCCCCCAGCAGTTCGCGAAGGTCGGCACGCGCAACGCCATGGTGATCGCGGTCTGCTCGTTCGCGATCGCACTGGAGCCCGGCCGGGTCCGGGCGGCCATCGGCTCGGCCGCGCCCACCCCGCGCCGGGCACGCGCGGCCGAGGATTTCCTGGCCGGCGAACTGCCGTGGGCGTCGCCGGTCCCGCTGCGTGACTCGGTCAAACGGCGCTTCGGCGAGCTGGTCGCCTCGGTGGCCGAGCCCATCGACGACGTGCGCGGCACGGCCGCCTACCGCTCGCATGCGCTCGCCGTCCTCGCTCGCCGCACCTTGGGGTGGGCATGGCAGGAATTCCTCGACAAGCACCGGAAGGACGACGCATGCGCGTGAACGTGACGGTGAACGGCGAGCCACGCCAGGCCGACGACGTGTGGGAGGGCGAAAGCCTGCTCTATCTGCTACGCGAGCGGCTCGGCCTCCCCGGCTCCAAAAACGCTTGCGAGCAAGGCGAATGCGGTTCGTGCACGGTGTATCTGGACGGCGTGGTGGTCTGCGCGTGCCTGGTCGCGGCCGGCCAGGCCGAGGGCCGCGAGGTGCGCACGGTGGAGGGTCTCGCCGACGGCGACCAGCTCGATCCGGTCCAGCAGGCGTTCGTGGCGGCCGGGGCGGTGCAGTGCGGGTTCTGCACGCCGGGGCTGGTCGTCGCCGCGCACGACCTGTTGCGGCGGGTGCCCGAGCCCAGCGACGAAGAGATCCGCGAGGCGCTCGCCGGGAACCTGTGCCGGTGTACCGGTTACGAGAAGATCCTCGACGCGGTGCGGATGGTGGCCCGATGATCACCATCCTGGACCACGCGGCGATCTGCACCGTGGACGCCGCCGGCACCGAGTTCCGTCACGGTCACGTGGTCATCGACGGCGAGCGCATCGTGGCGGTCGGCGAAGGACCGGCCACGGTGGCGGCAGACCGTCGAATCGACGCCACCGGTTGCCTGGTCACGCCGGGTCTGGTCAACACCCACCACCACCTCTACCAGTGGGCGAGCAGGGGGCTCGCCGCCGACTCGACGCTGTTCCAGTGGCTGGTCGAGCTGTACCCGGTCTGGGGCAGGCTGGACGCCGAGATCACGCACGCCGCGGCGAGCGCCGGTCTCGCGCGGCTGGCGCAGAGCGGCTGCACCACGGTGGCCGACCACCATTACGTCTTCCCGGCCGACGGCGGCGACCAGATCGAGGCGCTCGTCTCGGCGGTTCGCCGGATCGGCGTGCGGGCCCACCTCGTGCGCGGCTCGATGGATCGCGGTGAATCCGACGGTGGCCTGCCCCCGGACAATGTGGTCGAAGAGACCGAGGCCGCGCTGCTCGGCACCGAGCAGGCCATCGACGCTTACCACGATCCGGCGGCGGGCGCCCGGATCCGAGTCGCGGTGGGGCCCTGCTCGCCGTTCTCGGTGAGCGAGCGGTTGATGACCGGTTCCGCGGAACTGGCCCGCCGCAAAGGTGTCCGGCTGCACACCCATCTCGCCGAGACTCTCGACGAGGAGGCCCAGTGCCTCGCGGAATTCGGCTGCACTCCCGCCGAGTACGCCGACAAGCTGGGCTGGCTCGCCGGCGACGTGTGGTTGGCGCACGGTGTGCACCTCGCGTCCGCGGCGATCCGCAGGCTCGGCGAGACCGGCACCGGTGTCGCGCATTGCCCGACGTCGAACGGTCGTCTCGGCGCCGGCATCGCACCCGTGCGAAAGTTGCTCGACAGCGGTTCGCCGGTAGGACTCGGGGTCGACGGGGCCGCGTCCAACGAGTCCGGTGGACTCGCCGACGAACTGCACGAGTCACTGCTTCAGGCACGTCAGCTCGGCGGCCCGACCGCGCTGACCGTCCGGCAGGCGTTGTGGCTGGGCACCATGGGCGGGGCGCGCTGCCTCGGCCGAGCTGACGAGCTCGGTTCGGTGGAGCCCGGCAAGCTGGCCGATCTCGCCGTCTGGGACCTGGGTGGCCTGCGGTACGCGGGGATCGAGGACCCGGTGGCGGCACTGGTGCTCGGCCCCGTACCGCCCGTGCGACTCCTGCTGGTCGGCGGCGAGACCGTGGTGGCCGACGGGGAGCTGCGCACGGCCGACGAGTCCACTTTGGCCGGCGAACTTTCCGCGGCGAGCGGGAGGCTTCGACGATGACACCCCTTGTGCCAACTCGCGGAGGAACGGCGATGACCTCGGTGCAGGCTATCGGCACGGCGAACGGGGTGGGCACCAGCGCCCACCGCCCGGACGGCTCGGTCAAGGTACGCGGCGAATTCGCGTACTCGTCGGACCTGTGGCACGAGGACATGCTGTGGGGCGCCACGCTGCGCAGCCCGCACCCCCATGCCCGGATCAAGGGCATCGACATCACGCAGGCCCTTGCCGTGCAAGGGGTTCATGCCGTGCTGACGCACGAGGACGTGCCCGGGACGAACCGGTACGGCCTCGAACGCCCCGACCAGCCGGTGCTGGCCGAGGGCATCGTCCGGTATCAGGGCGAGCCGGTGGCGTTGGTGGCGGCGGACCACCCGGAAACCGCGCAGCGGGCGATGAAGCGGATCGCGGTGGACTACGAGGTGCTCGATCCGGTCACCGATGCGGAGCGCGCGGTCGCGGGGGAGGCGCCACGGCTGCACCCGGGCGGGAACGTGGTGCGGCACGTGCCGATCCGCTCGGGCCTGTTCACCTCCGGTACGGACGTGTCGGCCGAGGTTGTCGTGAGCGGTTGTTACGAGGTCGGCATGCAGGACCAGGCCTTTCTCGGACCGGAGTCCGGCCTGGCGGCCCCGGCGGAGGACGGCGGCGTCGATCTGTATGTGGCAACGCAATGGCTGCACGTGGACCAGCGACAGATCGTCGCCGCCCTCGGGCTGCCCGCGGAAAAGGTGCGGCTGACCCTGGGCGGGGTCGGCGGCGCGTTCGGCGGGCGTGAGGATCTGTCGATCCAGGTGCACGCGTGCCTGCTCGCGTTGCACACCGGCAGGCCGGTGAAGATGGTCTACAACCGCGAGGAATCCTTCTACGGGCACGTCCACCGGCATCCGGCCAAGCTGTACTACGAGCACGGCGCCGACCGTGACGGCAAGCTGGTCTATGTCAGGGCGCGGATCTTCCTCGACGGCGGCGCCTACGCTTCGTCGACCCCGGCCGTGGTCGCGAATGCCGCCACCCTCGGCGCCGGGCCCTACGACGTGCCGAACGTGTCGATCGACTGCTGGGGCGCGTACACGAACAACCCGCCGTGTGGCGCGATGCGCGGGTTCGGCGCGGTGCAGGCGGCGTTCGCCTACGAGTCGCAAATGGACAAGCTCGCCGCAGCGTGCGGGCTCGATCCGGTGGAGGTTCGAGTGCGCAACGCGATGGGAGAAGGCTCCCGAATGCCTACTGGGCAGGTGGTGGACTCGCCGGCTCCGGTGGCGGAACTGTTGCGGCGCTTGGCGAGCAAGCCGTTGCCGCCCGAGCCTTCGGGTTCCCGGGACCTGCGTACGTTGCCCGGTGGGGTGTCGAACACTACGCACGGCGAGGGTGTGGTGCGAGGCGTGGGCTATGGCGTGGGGATCAAGAACATTTGCTTCTCCGAAGGTTTCGACGACTATTCGACCGCGCGGGTACGGCTGGAGGTAGTCGGGGGCGAGGCGGCGGCGACGGTGCAGACCGCCGCATGTGAGGTCGGGCAGGGGCTGGTCACGGTGCTGCAGCAGATCGTGCGGACCGAACTCGGTGTCGAGCGGGTCACCGTGCTGCCGGTGGACACCACCATCGGGAACGCCGGGTCCACTTCGGCGTCCCGGCAGACGTATGTGACCGGGGGCGCGGTGCAGGCGGCGTGCCTGGCCGTGCGGTCGGCGCTGTTCGACCGGGCCAGGGGCGAGTTCGGTGGCGTGGCGGGCGAATTCGGTGTCGTTGGCGGGAAACTCGTGTCCACACAGGACGGTGTGTTCGCCGACCTGGTGGATGTGCTGGGCTCGGCGGCGATCGAGGAGACCGTCCAGTGGCGGCACCGGCCGACCGAGACGCTCGACCCGGAAACCGGCGCGGGCAACGCGCATGTGCAGTACGGGTTCGCGGCGCATCGGGCGGTCGTGGACGTCGACATCGAGCTGGGCCTGGTCAAGGTGGTGGCGCTGGACTGCGCTCAGGATGTCGGCAAGGCGATGAACCCGCAGGCCGTGCTCGGGCAGATTCACGGCGGTTCGGCGCAGGGACTCGGGCTCGCGGTGATGGAGGAGATACAGATCCTTCAGGGCCGGATCCGCAATCCGTCGTTCACCGACTATCTGATCCCGACCGTGCTCGACATGCCGCCCATGGACGTTGACGTGCTGGAACTGCCCGACCCGCATGCCCCGTACGGCCTGCGCGGCGTCGGCGAACCGCCGACCATCTCGTCGACCCCGGCGATCGTGGCAGCGATCCGCGCCGCGACCGGCCGGGACCTGCCGCGGGTCCCGGTACGACCGGAGCACCTCATCTGATCACCTGGAGACAGTTCGTTATCTGCTCGGCGGTCAGCACCAGCGCGAAACCTTTGCGCAGCACGGCGAGTTCGGGTTCCTGCCGGGACTCGTCGTCGGTGGCCGTCACATCGGCTCCGAACACCACCTGGTAGCCGCGTTCGTACGCCTGGCGGGCCGTGGTGCCGCAACAGTAGTTGGTGAGCGTGCCGGTGACGATGACCGTGTCCCGGCCGAGGTTGCGTAGCACCGTATCCAAAGGCGTGTCGTAGAACGCCCCGTAGGACGGTTTTCGGATCACTACCTCGTCGGTGCGCTGTCCCATCCGGTCCCACACCGCGGCCGGGCCCGGGCGGCGCCAGTCCGTGTCGGCGTGTGGGAGATAGCGCAGGGCGTTCGGCCGGTCCAGACCGAGGTGGGTGTCGTCGAATATGGTCGGAGATCACCGGGACCGACGCGGCCCGGCAGGCTTCGACGAGTTGCCGCAGTCGAGGCGCCATGCGGGTCGCTGCCGGCACCCAGTATGGGCTCCAGCCGGGCCGGACGAACTCGTCCTGCATGTCGATCACCAGCAGCGCCGCGCGCTCCGGCAGTACCTCGAACGAGGCCTGGCCGTGTTCGTAGGCGTGCCGCGCACGCGCGGTCACCCATTCCTCGCTGTATTCCATCCTCACCCATGCATCGATTCGATGTACATCGCTTCGATGTGAGAGGATAGCAGCGTGCTCGAACTCGCGATCCTGGGTTTCCTGGCCGAAGGAGCCCTGCACGGCTATCAACTGCGCCGCCGCATCGCGCAGTTGTCCGGCCACGCCCGCCCGGTCAGCGAAGGCAGCCTTTACCCGGCGATCAAGCGCCTGACCGCCGCCGGGCTGCTGGACCGACGGACCGAACCGGGTACCTCGGCCGCCCCGCGGCACATCCTGAGCCTGACCGATGCCGGCCGCGCCGAATTGCTGCGCCGGCTCAGGGATCCCGAGGACCTGGAGATCAGCGACAGCACCCGGTTCTTCACCATCCTCGCCTTTCTGTCCCAACTCCCCGACGTCGCCGACCAGCACGCGGTGCTGCGCCGGCGGCTCGCCTTCCTCGAACAGCCCGCGAGTTTCTTCTACGACGACGACCGGCCGTTGCGCGCCGAGGACACCGGAGATCCTTACCGGCGCGGCATGCTCGTCGTCGCTCGGGCGACCAGCCGCGCGGAACGCGCCTGGCTGCGCGAAATGGTCGAGCCCTGAGCTCGGGACTGCTGCGCCGCGGCGGTGCAGGGCCTATCGTGCCGAGAGTGCGGATCGTGTCGTTGCTGCCCGCGGCCACCGATTTCGTGGCCGCCGTGGGCCGGTTGCCGGAGTTGGTGGGCCGGACCCACGAGTGTGATTGGCCGCCGGGCGCGGTGGCGGCCGTGCCGGTGGTGACGGCCAGCGAGGTCGAACCCGAGGTGATGTCCAGCCGGGAGATCTCCGACGCGGTGGGCGGCGCGAGCCATCACGGGTCATCACTGTACACATTGGATTCAGGCCGACTCGCTGAGTTGGCGCCCGACGTCGTGTTCACCCAGGATCTGTGCGAGGTGTGCGCGGTGTCCTACCGCCGGGTGTGCGAGGCGGTGCGGGTGCTGGACGCGGGGCCGCGGGTGGTCAGTCTGGAACCCCGCACCCTGTCCGACGTGCTCGACTGCCTGCGGGTGGTGGGCGATGTGCTGGGCGCGACGGAAGCTGCCGCCGACCACGCCACCGAGTTGCGCGCACGGCTGGAGCGGGTGAGTCGGCTAGTGGCGGGCTTGGCCCGTCCGCGAGCCATGGCGATCGAGTGGCTGGAACCGGTGTGGCCGGCCGGGCACTGGGTGCCCGACCAGATCGGGCACGCCGGGGGAGTGGCCTTGCTGGGCGCGTCCGGTGAGCACACGCGGCCGATTCCCTGGCAGGCGGTGCTGGACGCGGCCCCCGACGTGCTGTTGCTGATGCCGTGCGGCTTCCCGCCCGAGCGAACCGTCGCGGAGTTGCACGCGCTCACCGACCGTCCCGGCTGGCCGGACCTGCCGGCCGTGCGGGCCGGCGCGGTATGGGTACTGGATGGTCCGGCCTACTTCAATCGGCCCGGCCCCAGGGTCGTCCGCGGTGTCGAGGTGCTGGCGAGCGTATTGCACGGCGTCGAGATCGGCCCGCCCGTCACCGCCGCCGAGGCACGCCGCGTCGCGGTGCCCTAGATAGAAACTCACGTGCCTGGGGCGGGAACTCGCGTGCCTGAGGCGGGAACTCGCGTGCCTGGGCCGGGGACACGCGTTGCGTGCTGGGACCGGGGTCAGTGCGGATTCCACGCGGGGCCTGCGTCCTCCGCGTCGTCCCGGAGCACGGTGCCTTCGATCAGGCCGTACGGGCGGTCGGCGGCGTAGAAGACCTCGTTGTCGTTGGTCAGGCCGAACGGGCTCAGATCGACCGCGAAGTGGTGCTTGTTCGGCAGCGACAGGCGGACCTCGGCGACCTCCGGCCGGTGGGTGAGCACCGCTTCGCCCATCGAGTACAGGGTTTGCTGCAGCGACAGGCTGTGCTTGGTGGCGAAGGTTTCCAGCATAATCCGGCGCACTTCGCGGAAGCTCTCGCCCCAGCCGGCCTTCTCGCCCTGGTGACGCCAGCGTGCGGTCACCGCCGTGGCCAGGATCCGGTCGTCCGTTTCGGCCAGCGTCGTGTATTCGTCGCGCGGGAAGCCGTGGAACTCCGAGCCCGCCGACTTGAGCACCACGAGGTCCGCCAGCCCGGAGACGACCCACGACCGGTCGTCCTGCACGGTCACCGCGGTCGTGCGCTTTTCCGCACCGGAGCGCAGGAACGAGTGCTCGTGTGGCTTGCCCTCGACCGCGATCCGGTCCCAGCCGTGTTCGTCGATCATGACCCGGGCGCCGGTGATGTGCCCGAACCGGTCCACGAAGTGCCGGGCCAGCCGCAGCGCGAAGTCTTCGATCTCGCCGACAGGGCTTTCCTTCGCGAAGGCGTACACCGTGTTCTTCTGAGTGTCAGTGGCGACCACGACGGAGTTGTCGCCCGTGAGGTGCGTGGCGGCGAGGTCCCCGCGCAACGCCGTGGACACGGTGAGGTCCTTGATGTGGTGCACCGGGCCATCCCGCTTCACCGTGACCAGGCGAACCTCTGCCTTGCCGTACTGGTTTGGCCCCAGGATGACAGCCAGGCTGATCAACTCCCTCGGTAGGTGGTGTAGGAGAACGGGCTCAGCAGCACCGGCACGTGGTGGTGCGCGGCGCCGTCGCGGATCCGGAAACTGACGACGACTTCGGGAAAGAACCCGTCCGGCCCGAGATAGCCCGCGGTGTCGAAGACGAGCCGGTACACGCCGGGAGTCAACTCCTCCGGCCCGAGGTCGCGAACCCGGCCGTCGTCGTCCGTCCGCGCCTCACCCAGGACCGAGCCCTCGAACTCCAGGCGTACCCCGATGCCTTTCGCGGGCCGGCCCGCGGCCGTGTCGAGGACGTGCGTGGTCACCAGGCTCACGAGAGCACCGCCTTCCGCAGCCGGCGGACCGCGATCTTGAGCAGTTCCCGGCCGGCCACGGCGAGTTCGGTCTCCGGGTCGTTGGCCATCCGGCTCCGCAGATCGGCGAGCAGTTCGTCGCCGTCCCGCCCCGCCGCGCACACCAGGTACACGTGTCCGAAGCGGTGTTCGTATTCCGCGTTTGCTTCACGGAACCGCTCCGCGGCGTCATCGTCCACACCGGACTGCTCCGCGCGGGACCAGCCCGCCGCCCGCTCGCCGATGCGCGGATGGGCCTCGATCGCGCGCCGGGTCTCCGCCGGATCCAACGGGGATACCGCGGCGGCCGCGTTCACCAGCGCGTCCATGCTCCGGTACGGCCGCCCGGCGAGCACCGTGTCAACCCACCGCGGGACCGAGAGACACGCCGTGAGCATGGGCCGGACCTCGCCGGCCGGCGCGCTGTTGAATCCGGCGAGGTCCATGCCCACGATGGTCGGTCAACATTTTGTTGAAGTCAATCGCCCTCGCGGTTCAGGTAGTTGTAGACGGTGAACCGGGTGACGCCGAGCGCTTCGGCGACGGTCACCACCGCCTTGCGCATTTCGAAGGCACCGCGTTCCTCCAGCAGACGGACCGCGCGTTGCTTGTCCGAACGGCCGAGGCCGGACAGCGGGCCACCGAGTTGGCCTTCCACCTCGCGGATCAGGACATCCAGGGTGTGCGGGCCCGGATGGTGTTTCCCGGGTGCCTTCGAGGTGGACACCTGGAGGGTGAACCGGGTGGCGCCACCGGCGAACGCGGCCGTGGCGATCGCCGGCAAGGCGTCCAGGAGGACCTCGGCCTCGCCGCTGGCGGTCGTACCCAGCGGGCCGAAGTCGATCTCGAGTCCCGCTTCGGCCGCGGCCTCGCGGGCGCGTACGGCGTGGTCAGGCGGCCGGCCTTCGCCGTGGAAGGGTTCGGTGGTGAACTCGGCTGTCAACTCCACCTTGGCAAGGTAACCCGTTGACGTGTGCCCAAGCACGGAGCTATTCTCATATAACGGAACAAAGATTCCACTATACGAAACTGAATAGAAGAAGAGACTCATGCGCTACGACGTGAACCTGTCCATCCTGTTCACTGAGCTTCCCCTCCTCCAGCGGGCCGAGGCGGCCCGGAAGGCCGGGTTCGGCGCGGTCGAGTTCTGGTGGCCGTTCGACCGCGCGGTGCCTTCCGATACCGAGGTGGATGCCTTCGAGCGGTCGATCACCGACGCCGGTGTGCGGCTGGTGGGGCTGAACTTCTTCGCCGGGGACATGCCCTCCGGTGACCGCGGCCTCGTTTCGTGGCCCGGCCGGGAGCGGGAGTTCGCCGACAGCGTCGCGGTCGCGATCGGCATCGCCGAGCGTCTCGGCTGTCGCACGTTCAACGCCCTCTACGGCAACCGTATCGATGGTGCGGACCCCTCGGCCCAGGACGATCTCGCGGTATCCAATCTGGACTCCGCCGCCGCGGCGGCGGAGCGGATCGGTGCCAGGCTGGTGATCGAGCCGCTGTCCGGCGCCGGGCGGTACCCGCTTCGCACGGCCGCCGATGCGCTCGCGGTGATCGACAAGGTCGGTCGAGAGAACCTCGCGTTGCTGTTCGACCTCTATCACCTGGCCGTCAACGGTGACGATCTCGACGCCGTGATCGACGGGCACATCGACCGCATCGGCCATGTGCAGATCGCGGACGTGCCCGGCCGCCACCAGCCCGGCACGGGCTCCCTGGACATCGAGCGCTACTTGCGCAAGCTGGCCGACCGCTCCTACGAAGGCTGTGTCGGCCTGGAGTACATCCCGGCCGGCCCGAGCGAGCAGTCCTTCGGCTGGCTGGACCGGGCCGGTATCCCGTGGCGGCAGGGCTGAGCACGCACGAACGAGCGGAGGCAAGCGATGACGAAGGTCGGATTCATCGGGCTCGGGATCATGGGCGGGCCGATGGCCGCGAACCTGGTCAAGGCCGGCTTCGAGGTCACCGGTTACAACCGGAGTCGAGCAGGAGTGGACAGGCTGGTGGCCGCGGGCGGCCGGGGAGCGAACAGCGTCGGTCAGGCCGTGCGCGATGCCGACGCGGTGATCACCATGCTGCCCGACTCGCCCGACGTCCGCGCCGTCGTGCTGGGTGAGGACGGCGTGCTCGCCCACGCTCGCGAGGGAGCGTTGCTGATCGACTGCAGCACGATCCGCCCCGACGTCTCCCGTGAGGTCGGCCAAGCCGCCGCGGCCAAGGGAATCCAGGCGCTCGACGCGCCCGTGTCCGGCGGGGAACAGGGTGCGATCGAGGGCAACCTGTCGATCATGGTGGGCGGCGCGGCCGAGGCGTTCGAGACCGCCCGCGAGGTGTTCGACGTGGTCGGCGCGACGATCGTGCACGTGGGCGGGCCCGGTGCGGGGCAGACCGTCAAGGCGGCGAACCAGCTGATCGTGGCCGGCACGATCGAACTGGTCGCCGAGTCGCTGGTGTTCCTGGAGGCCCACGGCGTGGACACCGGCGCGGCGATCGAGGTGCTCGCCGGTGGGCTGGCGGGCAACCGGATCCTGGACCGCAAGGCACCGGCGATGGTCCGCCGCGAGTTCACGCCCGGCTTCCGGGTCGAACTGCACCACAAGGATCTGGGCATCGTGCTCCAGGCGGCCCGCGAGGCTGGTGTCGTCATTCCGTTGGGCGCCGCCGTCGCCCAGCTCATGGCCGCACTCGAGGCCCAGGGACACGGCGCGCTCGACCACGGCGCACTGCTCAAACTCGTCGAACAGCTTTCCGGTCGCGGTCAGGAGTGAACCCGTGCCCAGAGCTCCGGGTGAGCGAAGGCGTGCACACCGCGTTCGGCTGCCCGGCGCGGTGATCCTGCCGCAGCGCAAGGAGGCCGAGCGCACCAGCCGCCCGGTGCTGGTGGAAATCATGATCGTGCGCGGAGAATGCCGCGACGGGCACGTCGGTGGCTAACGTGGTTGAGTTCGAGCCGGTGGCCGAACGCGGGTGACGAGGAGGCGGCGGTGGACCTGGTGTTCCGGGCGCGGCGGGTGGTCACACCCGACGGCGAGGGCCCGTGCGAGGTCGGCGTCGAGGACGGCCGGATCGTCGCCGTCGGCGCCGGCGCCGGCGCCGGCCTGACCGGTGACCGGGTCGTGGAACTCGGTGATGACGTCGTGCTGCTGCCCGGGCTGGTCGACACGCACGTCCACGTCAACGACCCGGGCCGCACCGAGTGGGAGGGCTTCGAAACGGCGACCCGCGCGGCGGCGGCCGGCGGGGTCACCACGATCGTCGACATGCCGCTCAACAGCCTCCCGCCGACCGTGGATGTGGCTTCGCTGGCGGTGAAACGCAAGACCGCGCAAGGGCGAGTGCACGTCGACGTCGGGTTCTGGGGCGGAGCCGTGCCCGGCAACCGCGGTGACCTGCGCGCCCTGCACGAGGCCGGGGTGTTCGGCTTCAAGTGTTTCCTGGCCGACTCCGGGGTCGAGGAGTTCCCGCCGCTGGCCGAGGCCGAGCTGGAAGCGGACCTGGCCGAGCTGGCAGGCTTCGGCGCGACGATGATCGTGCATGCGGAGGACTCGGCCGCGATCGAGCACGCGCCAGGGCCGCACGGCACGCGCTACGCCGATTTTCTGCGCTCCCGGCCACGGGAGGCGGAGAACCTCGCCATCGCACGGGTGATCGAGCTCGCGCGCCGGACCGGCGCCCGCGTACACATCCTGCATCTGTCCTCTTCGGACGCTCTGCCGATGATCGCCCGGGCCCGCGCCGACGGCCTGGCGCTGACCGTCGAGACCTGCCCGCACTACCTGACCTTCGCCGCCGAGGAGATCGCCGACGGCGCGACCCAGTTCAAGTGCTGCCCGCCGATCCGGGAAGCGGCCAACCGGGATCTGCTGTGGCAGGGCCTGCGCGCGGGCTTGATCGACTGCGTGGTCAGCGACCACTCGCCGTGCACGCCCGAGCTGAAACGCTTTGACACCGGCGATTTCGGCGTGGCCTGGGGCGGCATCTCCGGCCTGCAACTCGGCCTGCCCGCGGTGTGGACCCAGGCGCGGCAACGCGGATGCAGCCTCGCCGAGGTGGTGCACTGGATGGCCGAGCGGCCGGCGAGCCTGGTCGGCCTGGCGGCCAAGGGCCGGATAGCCCCGGGCCACGACGCCGATTTCTGCGTGTTCGCGCCGGACGAGGAATTCGTGGTGGACGCCGGAAACCTGTGGCACCGCAACCCCGTGAGCGCCTATCACGGGCGCCAACTGGCCGGCGTGGTGCGGAGCACCTGGCTGCGCGGCGAGGAGATCACCGGCCGGCACCCGGCCGGCCGTTTGCTCGGGAGGCAGCCGTGACCGACCATCCTCAGTGGACGATCGAGCCCGACCTGGCGTCGCGGCGCGTCGGCGGCGGCGTGGTCTGGGCGAACGACGAGCTGTTCGCCGAGCGGGAGAACCTGATCAAGCCCGAGCCGCCGGTGTTCCAGCCGGCGACCTTCGGCCACAAGGGGCAGGTCTACGACGGCTGGGAAACCCGCCGTCGCCGCGAGCCCGGCCAAGACCACGCGATCGTCCGGCTCGGCCTGCCCGGCGTGCTGTCCGGGGTCGTCGTGGACACGTCGTTCTTCACCGGCAACTACCCGCCGTTCGCCTCCGTCGAGGCGGTGGCGGCGGATGGTTACCCGAGTCCGGCCGAGCTGTCCGAAATGGACTGGACGACGGTGGTGCCGCGGTCGCCGCTCGCCGGTGACGCCCCGAACCATTTCGCCGTCGAATCGGACCGGCGGTACACCCACGTGCGGTTGACGATCTACCCCGACGGCGGGGTCGCCCGGCTGCGCGTGCACGGCACCCCCGTCGCCGACCCGCGCCTGCTGGACCTCGGTTCACTCGACCTCGCCGCGCTGGAGAACGGCGCGCGCATCACCGAGGCCAGTAACATGTTCTACGCGTTGCCGGCCAACCTGATCTCGCCTGGTTTCGCGCGGGTGATGGGGGAGGGCTGGGAAACCGCGCGCCGCCGGGACGACGGCAACGACTGGGTGATCGTCGAACTGGCCGCGGCCGGCGTGCCCCGGTTCGCGGAGCTGGACACCACGCACTTCAAGGGCAATGCCCCCGGCTGGGCCGGGTTGAGCGGGAGGTCGGACGGCTCGTGGTTCGAGGTCCTGCCCCGCACCCGCCTGCAGCCCGACACCCGCCATCGGTTCGTCGTCGAGGATGCTCGCGAACTCACCCACCTCCGGCTGGACATCTATCCCGACGGCGGGATGGCCCGCCTCCGCTTGTTCGGCGCGTTGACCGAGGCGGGCCGTAAGGCATTCACACAGCGGTTTCTCGACGCTTCTCGCTCCACCTGACGGAGATCAGTTGCTCTGGGCGAGTGCGCAGATCCCTTGTAGACACCGTCGAGGACGTCGCGCAGTGCAATGAGAAGGGGAGCGAGGTTGCTGATGGACTTGCCGAGTTTGAAAAGGAAGTTGGCGACCTTGCTGGCGGCGCGGCCGATGGCGGAAACGCCCTGTGCGACCACGACGGTGTGGCCAGGCCGAGGGAAGCCACTTCTTCGACGACGAGGCTGACGAGGTAGCCGACCAGGGACGCGATGACGTTGCGGACCATGGTCCGTACCCGGCAACGAGTTCGGAGGCCATCTCGGCCACGGTTTTGGGGGTGTCGGCCGCGCCAGAGGTGGCAATGGCGAGGTTGGCGATGTGATGGGCCTGCGACCGGTACCTGGCCGCTGCCTCGCCGGTCCAGGATTTTGCGCAGCGGTTCGAGGAGCATCGTTTCCCGCGCGAGCGAGCAAGCCGCGCGGCCCGATCACCCCCCGGGGATTAGAAACCGGCCAGCAACAGATAGTCGCCGAGCGTCACCTGCTCCCGCTCGATCTAGACGTCCTGCGCCATCTGCGTGCCGGTCCAGACGATCCGTGCCCGGGAACCCCGCGGTGCGGCAGGGTAGACGTGCTGCCCCGCCAGCCACGCGACCAGCTCCATAACCCGAGGACGAGACCGGCAAATCTGACAGCCGCTGGCTGTTACCGGCTCCCCGCCCACACCTCCGCCAGGTGCTTCAGCGCAGTGGCGCTGTGTGCCGGAAGGTCGATGTGTTCGCTGCCAACCGGGAACTCAGCGTCCCAGCCCGGGAATTCGCATTCCCGAGGCGAGAACTTGCGTGCTTGAGCCGGGAACTGGGAGGCCTGAGGCGGGGACACACCTCGAGAGTCGAAGACGCGCCACTAGTCGCCAGTGGCCCAGGTTTCGCCCGGTTCGAGCAGGTGGAGGCGATCGGTCAGGCCCGCCTCGGCGAAGCTCTTGCGGAGGCGGTCCGGACCTTCGCTGAAATGCTGCCAGCCCCGGGTGTGCAGCGGCACGACGTGCCGGGCGCCGAGGATCCGGGTGGCTCCGGCCGCGTCCTCGCTGGTGAGGGTCAGCGCGGCGCCGTTGAGCACCTGCGTTCGCGCCGCGCCGGCGAACAGCACGGCGACGTCGACCTTCCGCACCCGGCGGGCGATCTGCTGCACCACCTCCAGCGAGGCGTTGTCGCCGCTGATGTAGACCGTCGGGATGTTCCGGCCACCGCTGAGCACGAACCCGGTGACCTCGCCGACCACCCGCTCCGCCCCCGGCGGGCCGTGCAGCGCGGGCACCGAGGTGACCTCGAGCTCTCCCAGCCTGATCGTCGCCCACGGCGGCAGGCCCTGCGCCGTGCCGCCCAGCCGGGCGGCGCCGCTGGTCGTGGTCAGCGTGAGCAGGCTCTCTTCGACGAACTTTCGTCCACCCGCGTCCAGGTTGTCCGCGTGTTGGTCGTGGGACAGCAAAACGGCGTCGACCGCACCGACCTCGTCGGCGGTCAGCGCGGCGTCCTCGGTCTTGGTCAACTGGCGCCCTCCACCGGATGGCTGCGCCCCGGCGGGACTGAAGGTCGGATCGGTGAGCAGGCGCTTGCCGCCGATCTCCAGCAGCGCGGTCGGCCCACCGATGAACGTCAGTCGCAGATCTTGCGTCATGTCAGCCGTCAACTTTCCGTGCTTGCCCGTTGTTCCCGACACATCACGGCGTTCGGCGCCGTGAGCTGATCACACCGGTGTTGAAGCCGGCCAGGTGAAGGCCGCCGGAGAAGCGGGCGTGCTCGATCTTCACGCAGCGGTCCATCACCACGTCGAGCCCGGCCGCGACGCCGCGCTCGGCGACCGGCTCGTGCCACAGTCCGAGCTGGAGCCACAACGTGCGGGCGCCCGCGCCGATCACCTCCTCCGTGACCTCCGGCAGATCGTCGTGCCGGCGGAACACGCTCACCAGGTCCAGCGGGCCCGGCACGTCCGCCAGCGACGGGTACACCGGCTGCCCGAGCAGTTCGCTCAGGCGCGGGTTGACGAAGTTGACCCGGTAGCCGGTGGCGGACAACAGGTAGGTGGCCACGAAAAAGCTCGGCCGCGCCGCATTGGCGGACGCACCGACGATGGTGACCGACTTCGTCCGGCTCAGGATGTCTTGGCGGTCGCGTGCGGTGGGCGGAGTCCAGCTCACGATTTCACCGCCGCGGTCAGTGCCTGGTCGATGTCCCAGCGGAGGTCGTCGACGTCCTCCAGGCCGACCGACAGGCGGATCAGGTCCGGTCCGACCCCGCCGCCGCGCAACTGCTCGTCGGAGAGTTGCTGGTGCGTGGTCGACGCGGGATGGATCACCAGGCTGCGGGCGTCGCCGATGTTCGCCAGATGTGACAGCAGCTCGACCGACTCGACGAACTTCTCGCCCGCGGCACGTCCACCCTTCACCCCGAACGAGAACACCGCGCCGGGGCCCTGCGGCAGGTAGCGTTTCGCGCGCTCGTGATGCGGATGAGCAGGCAACCCGGCGTAGTTCACCCACGCCACACGGTCGTCCGCGTCCAGGAACTCGGCGATGGCCTGTGCGTTCTTGACATGCGCGTCCATGCGTTGCGGCAAGGTCTCGACTCCTTGCAGCAACAGGAAAGCCGAGTGCGGTGACAGTGCGGCGCCGATGTCGCGCAACTGCTCGGCGCGCAATCGTGTGCAGAACGCGTACTCGCCGAAGTTCTCCCACCACTTCAACCCGCCGTACGAGGCGACGGTGTCGGTCATCCTGGGGAACTTTCCGTTGCCCCAGTTGAACTTGCCCGACTCCACCACGATCCCGCCGAGCGTGGTGCCGTGCCCACCGAGGAACTTGGTGGCCGAGTGCAGCACGATGTCGGCGCCGTGCTCGATCGGACGGCACAGGTATGGCGTGGCCAGGGTCGCGTCCACCACCAGCGGGATGTCGTGCGCGTGCGCGACTTCGGCGAGACCGGCGATATCTGCGATGTCCCCGCCGGGATTGCCGATGATTTCCGTGTAGACAAGGCGAGTCTTGTCGTTGATGGCCGCGGCGTAGTCGTCGAGGCCGCTCCCGGAGACGAACGTGGTGTCCACGCCGAAGCGGCGAAGCGTGCCGTCGAGCTGAGTTACCGTGCCGCCGTAAAGGCCGCTCGCGGAAACGATGTGCTCGCCCGCCTCGGCCAGCGCCGAGAACGTAAGGAACTCCGCGGCCTGCCCGCTCGCGGTGGCGACCCCGCCGATGCCGCCTTCGAGACTGGCCATCCGTTCCTCGAAGGCGGCCACCGTCGGATTGCTGATCCGGCTGTAGACGTTGCCGTACTTCTGCAAGGCGAACAGATTGGCCGCATCGGAGGCGTCCTCGAACACGAAGCTCGTCGTCTGGTAGATCGGCACGGCTCTGGATCCGGTCGCTGGATCCGGCGTGCCCCCGGCGTGCAGGGCACGCGTGCGAAAGCCCCAGCTGCGTTCACTCACACCGCCGACCGTACTGGACAACGAAGTTCTCGACGAGGAGTCGCGCGCGTGCCTGCGGTCAGTGGGCGCCGAGTGCCGCCCGCACGCGGCTTTCCCGCTCGGCCGGCGGCTGGCGCGGGCAACTGACGCACTTCGGTTGGCCCACCTGGTAAATCAGGCAACAGGAGGCGCGTCGCACCACCAAGTTCGAACCGAGTTCGACGTAGCGTGGTCGCGGCATCCGAATTCCCGTTGCGGCAACGAGCGGCGCTGCGCGTTCGGGGGTGCCTGCCCACAGCAGGCGGTTCGCGATGGAGTCCGTGGCGATCGCGCGCAACGCCGGGGAACGGGCGCCGGTCACCGCCTCGATCGCCGCGATCGCGGACGCCAGCGCCACGCCCAGCGCCCGGCCGAGCTCGTCGAGGCCGCCGTCGAGCGGGCGGGCGGAGCGGGCGTCGAGGAGCCGGCCGTCGGCGGTGACGTCGAGCGTGACCGCATCCAGCGCGGGATCCCGGGCCGTTCCGGTGGCCGCCCACGACTGGAGCGCGGGTGCGACCAGGACGGATGACGCCGAGTACCACCAGATGACACCTAGTACCGGGTCCGGCGCGCGGCGGTGGCGCCGGGCGGTCAGGTGGAGTTGCGCCCGCAGCCAGCGCGGGTCGGTGAGGGAGGTTGCCGGTACCGCGCTCACCCGGCCAGTCTCCGTGGCCGGTAAACCGAAATCAGGAACGAAGCGGTGACTGTCACCGGCTCGTCGACGTCGTCAAGGCGCGCCAGCCGTTGCGGATGGTGCGCGCTCGGGCCCATCCGCACCACCCGCCGCACGTCGTCGGGCGGCAGCACGAGGGTGCGCACGAGATCCTGCCTGCTCACCAGCTCGAAATGGGCGGCGAGGCCGGAGTCGAGCCGCTCTTCCTTGCGGCTGTCCACGTCCAGGAGATCCACCACCGCGGTCAGCTCGCGAAGGTGGTCGCCCCGCGGCGACACCACGATCAGAGTGCCCCCGGGTGCGAGGACGCGATGGAACTCCGCGCCGTTGCGCGGCGCGAACACGTTCAGCAACAGCGCCGCCGACCCGCTCGCGACCGGCCAGGGCTCCCACAGGTTCCACACCACCGCGCCCAGCCGCTCATGTGCCCGCGCCGCCCGGCGCAGCGCCATCGCCGACACGTCCAGGGCGAGCCCGGGCGTACCGGTGCGCCGGTCGAGAACCCCGGCCAGGTAGTAGCCGGTGCCCGCCCCCGCGTCCACGACGAGCCCCGGCTCCGCCCCGGCGGCCCGCTCGGCGATGCACTCGGCCAACTCGGCGTAGTACCCCGCCGCGAGGAACTCCACCCGCGCGGCCACCATCTCGGCGGTGTCGGCGGTGCCGGACGGCACGCGGGCGTGCAGCAGGTTGACGTACCCCTGTTTGGCCAGGTCGAACGAATGCCCCCGCCGGCAGCGCAGCGCCCTCCCGTCGAGCTCGACCGCGTCACCGCACACCGAGCAGCGAAGTGCCTGAACGACCGCGGTGGGAAGACCCATGCCCCAATCTCACCAGACCCGGTCGACAGCGCGAGTCCCACACTCCCGTAGCGCGAGTCCCACGTTCCGGTCGCGCGAGTCCCACACTCCCGTAGCGCGAGTCCCACACTCCCGTAGCGTGAGTCCCGCGTTCCCGTAGCGCGAGTTTCACCTTCCCGTATTGGACCGTGACGAGCCAGTCGACGTGACCGCGACGGCGGCCAGCGGATCGATCACGAAAGGTAGCCGACTAGTACCTTTCGTAGTCAGACCTTGTCAATGAGTGACCCGTTACTGTCGAAATCCGGCATGAACGGGTCACTCGTGCACTCCGCAGTAACGGGAAACGTGCTCGTAACAAAAGCGCGCGGACAGTTCACTCCGGCGAAACGTGGCGAGCGTTCCGGTGAAACACGGCAAACCAAAACTCCCGGGCATTAATCGTATTCGGGAGGCCGATGTGCTGAACGCAGGAGACACCGCTTGGGTATTGGCCGGCGCCGCGCTGGTCATGCTCATGACACCAGGATTGGCGTTCTTCTACGGCGGCATGGTCCGCGCGAAGAGCGTCCTGAACATGCTCATGATGAATTTCGTCTGTCTGGCGATCGTGTCCGTCTTGTGGGTCCTGTACGGCTTCGGGGAGTCCTTCGGCAGTGACGCGTTCGGCGGACTCATCGGGAACTTCGCCAATGCCGGGTTCGCCGGCACCTGGGGCCACCTGGCCGGTTACGCGACGGAGGCGGTCGGCTCCCTGCCCGCGGTCGGATGGCCGGGCTCCCACGCCATCCCGCTGCTCGCGTTCGCGATGTTCCAGCTGATGTTCGCGGTTATCACGCCCGCGCTGATCTCCGGCTCGATCGCCGACCGGACGAAGTTCTGGGGCTGGAGCTTGTTCGTCGTCATCTGGGTCACGCTCGTGTACTTCCCGGTGGCGCACTGGGTGTTCTCCTTCGACGGCTTCACCAGTGCCGACGCGGTGGGCGGCTGGATCGCCAACAAGCTGAAGGCATTCGACTTCGCCGGTGGTACCGCGGTCCACATCAACGCCGGCGCCGCCGGGCTCGCCCTGGCGATCGTGCTCGGCAAGCGCAGGGGCTGGCCGAAGGACACTCCTCGCCCGCACAACGTTCCGTTCGTCCTGCTGGGCGCCGCACTCCTGTGGTTCGGCTGGTACGGCTTCAACGCCGGTTCCGCGCTGAGTGCCGGTGACCTCGCCGGCGTCGCCTTCACCAACACCACCGTCGCCACCGCCGCCGCGGTGCTCGGCTGGCTGCTCGTCGAGCAGCTCAGGTTCGGCAAGCCGACCACGCTCGGTGCCGCGTCGGGCGCGGTGGCCGGCCTGGTCGCCATCACCCCGGCATGCGGCTTCGTCACCCCGCTCGGCGCGATCGCGATCGGCGTCATCGCCGGGGCCGTCTGCGCCCTCGCGGTGAGCCTGAAGTACCGGTTCGGTTTCGACGACTCGCTCGACGTGGTCGGCGTCCACCTGGCCGGCGGCCTCGTCGGCACCTTGCTGATCGGGTTCTTCGCCTCGTCGAGCGTGAACTCGGCCGGTGGTGACGGGCTTTTCTACGGCGGTGGCTGGGGACAGCTCGGCAAACAGGCGGCCGCGGCCTTCGCGGTGATGGGTTACTCGTTCGTCCTCACCCTGATCATCGGCTTCGTCATCAAGGTGGCCGGTGGGTTCCGGGTCAGCACCGAGGACGAGGTCAGCGGTGTCGACGAGGCACAGCACGCGGAAAGCGCGTATGACTTCGGCGGGACCGGTAGCGGTCACGGTGCCCCCACTCCCGCCCCGGTGCCGTCTCCGGACCGTGCGGCTCTGGAAGGAAGCAAGGCATGAAACTCATAACCGCGATCATCAAACCGTTCACCCTCGACGACGTCCGCGCGGCGCTGGAGCAACTCGGCTCGCTCGGCATGACCGTCAGCGAAGTTCAGGGCTACGGGCGGCAGAAGGGCCACACAGAGGTCTACCGTGGTGCCGAGTACATGGTCGACTTCGTGGCCAAGCTCCGGGTCGAGGTCCTCACCGACGACGCGAACGTGGAGAAGGTCATCGAGGCGATCGTCAACGCCGCGCACACCGGCAAGATCGGCGACGGCAAGGTGTGGGTGACGCCCGTGGAAACCGTGGTCCGGGTTCGCACCGGCGAGCGCGGCACGGACGCGCTCTGAGCCAGGCGGCACGATGGTTCCCCGGGCGGAGCTCGCGCAAGCGGCGAACCGGCTGCTGGCAGGCCGGCACGGGCGAGAAGGTGCCGCGGCGTTGCGTGCCGCGCTGGTCGACCTGTACGAGTTCTGGCTGGGCAAGGCCGCTACGGAGGCCGGCGTGGACACCGCCGAACCCGGTGTCGCGCTGGTGGCCGTCGGCGGGCTCGGCCGGCGCGAGCTCACGCCGTTCTCCGACCTCGACCTGCTCCTGGTGCACGAGAAGAATCCCCGGATCTCCGAGATCGCCGACGCGTTGTGGTACCCGCTGTGGGACGCGCGCATCGGCCTCGATCATGCTGTCCGCACCCCCGGCGAAGCCCTGCAGGTGGCCGCGGAGGATCTGCGGACCGCGATGGGCCTGCTCGATGCCCGGCATCTGGCGGGGGATGCCGAGCTCGCCGGGCGGTTGGCCGCGGCGGCCCGCGACCAGTGGCGCCGCACGGCCCGCAAGCGCCTGCCCGAGCTGGTGGAGTCCACCCGGAAGCGCTGGCAGCGCAGCGGCGAGATCGCGCAGTCCGCCGAACCCGATCTCAAGCACGGCCGGGGCGGGCTGCGTGATCTCGGCATCCTGGACGCCCTGGCGGCGGCGCAGTTAATCGACCGGCCCGGCGAGGAACTTCGCGAGGCCAGGGAACTGCTACTCGACGTGCGCACCGAGATGCGCCGCGAGCTCGGGCGCGACCGGGACGTGCTGTCCGCAGTGGACGCCGAGCAGGTCGCCGGCGAGCTCGGCTTCGGTGACCGGTTCCTGCTGGCGCGCAAGCTTTCCGGCGCGGGCCGAGCGGTCGGCTACGCCGTCGATGTGGCGTTGAGGTCTACTGTGGACGCTTCACGCGGCCGGTTCGGCCGTCGTCCGGTGCGCGCTCCGCTCGACGAGGGTGTGGTGCTGCACGGCCGTGAGGTCGCGCTGGCCCGGAACGCCGTCCCGGCCAAGGATCCGGCGCTGCTGCTGCGGGTCGCCGCGGCCGCCGCGCGCACCGGGATGCCGATCGCGCACGGCACCCTGCGCACCCTCGCCGAGTCGGCGCCCGAGCTGCGCGCGCCCTGGCCGGCGGCGGCGCGGGACGCGCTGATCGAACTGCTCGGCGCGGGCGAGGGCCTGATCGGCGCGGTGGAGGCACTGGAGGAGACCGGCCTGTGGGCCCGGCTTTTCCCGGAGTGGGGCGCGGTCCGCGACCTGCCGCCGTCCTCCGGCGTCCATGCCTGGACCGTCGACCGGCATCTGGTCCAGACCTCGATTGAGGCGGCGAAGCTGGCCACCACCGTCTCGCGCCCGGACCTGTTGTTGCTGGCCGCCTTGTTGCACGACATCGGGAAGGGACGCGAGACGGACCATTCCGAGCTGGGCGCGGCGATCTCGGCCGAGGTCGCCCGCCGGATCGGGCTGCCCGGCCCCGACGCGGGCCTGGTGTCGGCGGCGGTCCGTCACCACCTTCTGCTGGCGCACACCGCCACCCGGCGCGACGTCGAAGAACCCGCCACGATCAAGCGGATCGCGAAGACGCTGGACAACGACATCGTGCTGCTGGAGCTGGTCCATGCACTGACCAAGGCCGACTCGCTGGCGACCGGGCCGGGAATGTGGTCCGCCTGGAAGGCCGGGCTGGTGGCGAACCTGGTCGACCGGACCCGTCAGGCCTTGCAGGGCGAGGGATTGGGCGCCCCCGAACCGCTCGACGAGCGCCAGCGCGAACTGGTCGCGGCAGCGGTGCGCGCCGGCCGGGGAGAGGTGCTGGTCACCTCGGACGGCAACACGGCGACGGTCGTGCTCGCCGGGCCGGCTCGGGCGGAGTTGCTGGCACCCGCGGCCGGGGTACTCGCACTGCATTCGCTCGAGGTGCATTCGGCGACTCTGCGCGCGCACGACGGCGGCCGGCTGGGCATCTTCACCGCGTCGCCCAGGTTCGGCTCGCTGCCCGACACCACGCTGTTGCGTGAGCAGTTCGCGCGCGCGGTCGCGGGTGGGCTGGCGCTGGAGGCGAGCCTGGCCGCGAAAGAACGTGATTACCCGGTGGCGGTGCATGCCCCGGCCAAGCCGAACGTGCTGTGGTTCGACGACGAGACCAGCGGCCCCGACACGGTCGTGCTGGAACTGCGGGCGGGCGACCGGATCGGCCTGCTTTACCGGGTCGCGGGCGCCTTGCGGGCAGCCGGGGCCGAGGTGCGCTGGGCGAAGGTGGCGACGCTCGGCGGCGCGGTGGTCGATTCCTTCGCCGTGTCCCCCCGCGCCGGGCCGGTGGACCAGGCCTGGCGCCGGCGGGTGGAACAGGCGGTGCTCGCCGCAGCGTCGTGACCCGCTCGCGCGTGTCGCGTTCGGGGACAGCGGGCGCGGTGGCAGGATGTCCGCCATGCCGGAGCTCGAGCCGTCCGTCCTGCCGGTCACGGTGGCCGCATCCCACCTGCGAGCCTGCGCCGTCGAACTCGAGAAAGCCGGCACGGCCGAGCTCGGTGAGGTCACCGCGATGATCCATGACGTGGTCGCCGCGCAGCGCCATCTCTCCGCCGCGCTGGCCGCGCTGGCCGCCCGGGTCGAGGATGGCCGGGACACCACGCTGGCCGCCGTTCCCTCGCCCGAGCTCGTCGCGCTGACCGAGGTGCTCCAAGCGGCGGCGAGCGCTGTCGGCTATTCGGCGGACGCGCTGACCGAAAGCGAGCCCTTCGCCCAGTCTCTCGCCGATTTCGCTGGTACGGACACCCGTTTGTAGCTATTCGCCCATGCGTGCGCTTGATATTATTTTTGAATGCGCACAGTGTGGAAGGGCACCATCGGGCTGGGTGGTTCGGCAATCCCGGTGAAGGCTTATAGCGCCACTGAAGAACATGGAACGCCACTGCACCTGCTCCACCTGACCGACGGTGGACGACTACGGCAGAAGCGCGTGTGCGAGATCGACGGCGCCGAGATTCCGCTCGGTGAGGTCGGCAAGGGATACCAGCTGCCCGGCGGCGACGTCGTGATGCTGAGTGACGAGGAGCTGGCGGCGCTGCCGCTGGCGTCCGCGAATTCGATCCAGGTGCTGGGTTTCGTCCGGCCCGCCCAGATCGACCCGATCTACTACATCAAGAGCTATTACCTGGAGCCGGAAGTGTCGGCGACCAGACCGTACGTGCTGCTGGCCGAGGCGTTGCAGCAGGCGGAACGGGTGGGCCTCGTGCGGGTGGCGATCCGCCAGCGCGAGACGCTGGGTGCGCTGCGCGTGCGGGACCAGGTGATCGTGCTCGACACGATGCACTGGCCGGACGAGATCCGGCGCCCGGACTTCCCGTTCCTGCACGATGATGTCGACGTGCACCGGTCGCATCTGCGGGCGGCGTCGAACCTCGTCGAGAATCTCTCGGGTGACTTCGAACCGGACGGCTACACCGACACCTATTCCACGGCGCTGGCCGCGTTGATCGAGGCCAAGGTCGAGGGACGCGAAGTGGTTCAGCCGACCGCGGGCCTGCAGGCCGCGGGGGTCAACGAGCTGCTCGAAGCGCTACAGGCCACTGCCCAGCAGCAGGCCGACACCGAAGCCGCGCTGGCGAAGGCGAAGGCGGCCTCGGAGAAGGCGAAGTCCGCGAAATCGCGGGCCCGCAAGGCCTCGTCGAAGTCGCGCTCGGCCACCAAGTCCGGTCGTTGACGTCGCGCCCGGCTCGCTGCGATGGCCCGTCTCCACAGACGGGCCATCGCGCGTTACACCGCGACTTGAGACCGTGGCCGGGATGGCCATCTGAGTAGATCTACCCAGCATCACTCAGGGGTGTTCACGCTGCCGGGCGTCACATCGCGTCCGGCAGGCTAACGGTATGGCCCGGAGGTCATGCGGATGCCGGGGCGCTCGCCGGTGCTGGGGGTCTGGCGAGCGCAACGAGTCCGTCGATCTCGGTGCGACCGTGCGGGTGGCTCGGCGAGGGGGCGAGCCACCCGCATCACGTCGGCCGGTGCTCAGGCCGAGTCGGCCACGCGCATCATCAGCTTCGCCGCCATGCCGAGCAGTTCTCGCTCGGTGTCGGTCAGCGTTTCGCCCATTGCCGCCGCGAGCCAGCGCCGTTGCCCATCGCCATAGGTACGCAGGGTTTCCAGCCCGCGGGTGGTGATCTCGACCAGCGCCTGTCGCCCGTCGTCCGGGTCGCGCCTTCGGTTGATCAGCCCGTCACGGTGGAGCGCGGCCAGGACACGGGTTAGTGACTGTGCGTGGATGCGTTCGCCGTCGGCGATCGCCTTCGGGGTTTGCGTGCCATCGCGGTGGAGCCGGCTCAACACGGCGATCACCAGCGGGCTTGGGGCGCCACGGTCCCGTTCGGCGCGCATCCGCAGGCTGAGTCCGAGTACGCCGTCTCGCACCGTGCGCGAAAGTTCGGCCAGCTCTTGGTCGGGCGTGGTCATAAACATGAGCGTACTAATTCGACGGCTCCACTTCGCGGCAACGCTACTGTTGACCATCGGCTCCGCTCACGAATCCCACTAAGTGACAGTAGCGTGACTGTCCGTGGCGTGCGTAGGCTCGGGGAGTTCCTAGGAGCCGCCCCGATCTGTCGTTTTTAGTAAACGTACCTTTACTATCTCGGTGACTCGGTACCCTGGGAGAGCAACCCCCAACCAGCTGGAGCGTGCACCGCCGTGTTCGATACTCTTTCCGACCGGCTCACCTCGACCCTGCAGAGCCTGCGGGGCAAGGGAAAGCTGACCGACGCCGACATCGACGCCACCGCGCGCGAAATCCGGATCGCGCTGCTGGAAGCCGACGTCGCGCTGCCCGTGGTGCGGCAGTTCATCGCCCAGATCAAGCAGCGCGCGAAAGGCGCCGAGGTGTCCGCGGCGCTCAACCCGGCGCAGCAGGTCATCAAGATCGTCAACGAGGAGCTCGTCGCGATCCTCGGCGGCGAGACCCGCCGGCTCGCGCTGGCCAAGAACCCGCCGAGCGTGATCATGCTCGCCGGCCTGCAGGGTTCCGGTAAGACCACCCTGGCCGGGAAGCTCGCGCTGTGGCTGCGGAAGCAGGGGCACGCGCCGCTGCTCGTGGCCTGTGACCTCCAGCGGCCCAACGCCGTCACCCAGCTGCAGGTCGTCGGCGAGCGCGCGGGCGTGGCGACCTTCGCGCCCGAGCCCGGAAACGGCGTCGGCGACCCGGTCGACGTGGCGCGGCGCGGGATCGACGAGGCCAAGCACGCGCAGCACGACATCGTCATCGTCGACACCGCCGGCCGGCTGGGCGTCGACGAGGAGCTGATGCGGCAGGCGGCCGACATCCGCGACGCGGTACAGCCGGACGAGACCCTGTTCGTCGTCGACGCCATGATCGGCCAGGACGCGGTGGTCACCGCGGAGGCGTTCCGCGACGGCGTCGGCTTCACCGGTGTGGTGCTCACCAAGCTCGATGGCGACGCGCGAGGCGGTGCGGCGCTGTCCGTCCGCCAGGTCACCGGTCAGCCGATCCTATTCGCGTCCAACGGCGAGAAGCTCGAGGACTTCGACACCTTCCACCCGGACCGGATGGCCAGCCGGATCCTCGGCATGGGCGACCTGCTCACCCTGATCGAGCAGGCCGAGCAGGCCTTCGACCAGGAACAGGCCGAGAAGGCCGCGGCCAAGCTGACCACCGGGCAGCTCACCCTGGAGGACTTCCTGGAGCAGATGCTCGCGGTCCGGAAGATGGGGCCGATCGGCAACCTGCTCGGCATGCTGCCCGGCGCGGGTCAGATGAAGGACCAGTTGGCCCAGGTCGACGACAAGCAGCTCGACCGGCTGCAGGCGATCATCCGCGGCATGACACCGGCCGAGCGGGCCGACCCGAAGATCATCAACGGGTCACGCCGGCAGCGCATCGCGGTCGGTTCCGGCGTCACCGTGCGCGAGGTGAACGACCTGGTGAACCGGTTCTTCGAGGCCCGCAAGATGATGCAGCAAATGGCCGGCCGGTTCGGGTTCGGCGGTGGTGGCGGCAGCAAGAGCCGCAAGGGCAAGAAGGGGAAGAAGGGCAAGGGCCGCGGCCCCACGCAGCCGAAGGTGCGCGGCGGCCTGCCTGGCGGCATGCCGATGCTCCCGCCGGGTGGTGGCCCCGACTTCTCGCAGCTGGGCGGCGGCCTGAACGACGTGCCCGGCTTCGACCCCTCGAAGTTCAAGCTCCCCAAGAACAAATAGCCCGGCGGCACCGGTGAGCAGCGAGCGGACCGCGAAGCGGCCGGCGCGGCACCTGCGCGGGGTCGTGCTTCCCGACGGCGAGCAGCGCGATCTGTGGATCGTGGACGGGACGGTCAGCTTCTCGCCCGTCGAGGGCGCCGAAACCCTCGTGCGTGACGGGTTCGTCCTTCCCGGGCTGGTCGACGCGCACTGTCATCCGGGGATCGGCGTGCACGGACCCACCACAGTGGACGAAGCGGTGACGCAGGCACTCGTCGACCGCGACGCCGGCACCCTGCTCATCCGTGACTGCGGCCTGCCGATCGACGCCAGACGGTTGCAGGCCCGCGCGGATCTGCCGCGGATCATTCGCTCCGGCCGGCATCTCGCCCTGCCCAAGCGCTACATTCCGGGCCTGGGCATCGACCTGGCGCATCCGGAGGAGTTGCCGGCCGCGGTGGCGCGGCAGGCGGCGGACGGCGACGGCTGGGTCAAGCTCGTCGGCGACTGGATCGACCGGGCCGCGGGCGACCTCGCGCCACTGTGGCCGGATGACGTGCTTGCCGAGGCCGTGAAGGTCGCACATGCCGCTGGTGCCCGGGTGACCGCGCACGTGTTCGGTGAAGATGCCCTGCCCGGACTCATCAACGCCGGCATCGACTGCCTGGAGCACGGCACCGGACTGCACGGCGAACTTCTCGACGAACTGGCCCGCCGCGAGATCGCGCTGGTGCCGACCCTGATCAACATCGAGAACTTTCCCGGTATCGCGGACAAGGCCGGCAAGTACCCGCGCTACGCATCACACATGCGTGCCCTGCATGCGGGCGTGACGACGATGATCGGCGCCGCGCTCGATGCCGGTGTCGCGATCTACGCGGGCACCGACGCCGGCGGCATGGTCGAGCACGGCAGGATCGTCGACGAGATCGAGGCGCTGCACCGGTGCGGGATGGCCCGCGAGCAGGCGCTGGCCGCCGCGTGCTGGTCGGCCCGGTCCTGGCTGGGGCGGCCCGGCGTCGAGGAGGGTGCCCCGGCGGATCTGCTCGTCTACTCCGCCGATCCCCGCGAAGATCTTGGCGTCCTCCGCACGCCGCGGCACATCCTGCTCGGTGGGGCCCTCGTTCGCTGAACCACGTCACGGTCCACGAGCGGGTGGTTGCGCATCGTGACCTTTGGGTAAGAATGGTTCGATGCGGCCGGCTCACCCGGCCCGCTTCACCGCCGCCCCGTGACGCGACGGGTTTAGTTTCGGAAAGTGGCTCAATGGATCAACTGGAGGATCCGCGTGACGTCAGCGCAGTCGGGCGAGCCGGTTTCCGAAGCGGACCCGTTGGAGCTGCCGGAGGTCGGTGAGCCCATTCCCGAACACCGATGGGGATTCGGGGCCTTTCTCCTCGTCGAGGCCGTGCTTCTGGCCGTCGCGGCGTTCGTCAGCGTCCTGCTCGGCCCGGCCCCGCCCGGCGAGCCGACCCCGATCCGCGACGTGCTGATCGGCACCATGGCGCCGACGGTGCTGGCGGCCCTGGTGGCGGTGCTGATCACGGTGTGGCGTGGCAACGGCCCGCGTGTCGACCTGCGGTTGACCTGGCGCTGGTCGGACGTGTGGCTCGGGGTCAAGCTCGGCGCGCTCGGCCTGGTGCTCACCAGCTTGGGCACCTTCCTGTGGTCGGAGGTGGTGGGGGAGAACAAGGCGACCTCGGCCATCTCGGCACTGGTGGACAACCAGCCCATGTCGGTGACCGCCGCGGTGATCATGTTCTGCTACCTGTGGCTGATCGGCCCGATCTGCGAGGAGATCATCTACCGCGGGCTGCTGTGGACCGCGGTGGAACGGCTGAGCTGGGGTAAGGAGAACCCGGAGAAGTGGGGCAGGCTGGCGGCCTTCCTGCTGTCCACGGCCGTCTTCGCGGTGAGCCACCTGGAGCCGCTGCGGACCACGTTGCTGCTGGTGATCGCGGTGCCGATCGGCCTCGCCCGGCTGTTCACCGGCCGGCTGCTCGGCAGTATCGTCGCGCACCAGATGAACAACTTTTTGCCCGCTCTGGCGCTGCTGCTCACCTCGCTGGGCGTGATGACCCTCTAGCCGTCCCGGCATACCGGTCTGGCAGAATAGATGCTTGCCCGCTGCGGCCGGTCCCTCTCACCGCGCCGTGGCGACCCAGAACTTCGGGTACCCGTGTCCGTTTCCCCACTCGGATCGTGTCCCGACACACACTGAGCACGACAGAGAACTGAGGAGTACCCACACCCGTGGCCGTCAAGATCAAGCTGCAGCGCCTCGGCAAGATCCGTGCGCCGTACTACCGCATCATCGTTGCTGACGCGCGCACCCGCCGGGATGGCAAGGCCATCGAGACGATCGGCAAGTACCACCCCAAGGAGGAGCCGAGCTTCATCGAGGTCGACTCCGAACGTGCGCAGTACTGGCTGGGCGTGGGCGCGCAGCCGACCGAGCCGGTGCAGCGGATTCTCGAGATCACCGGCGACTGGCAGAAGTTCAAGGGCCTGCCGGGCGCCGAGGGCACGCTGAAGGTGCGCCCGCCCAAGCCGTCCAAGCAGGAGCTGTTCAACGCCGCGCTGGCCGCCGCCGGCGAGGAGCCTTCCACCGAGGCCACCACGCCGAAGAAGAAGGCTCCGAAGAAGGCCGAGGCCGACGAGGCGGGCAAGGAAGAAGCGTGAGCTTTTCCAGGCCAAGTCGCGGCACTGAAGCTGCGCGCAAGGAGGCAGCGTGAGCTTTCTCGCCGACTCCCTCGAACACCTGGTCCGCGGGATCGTCGACAACCCGGACGACGTCCGGGTCGAGCTGATCACCACCCGGCGCGGCCGCACCCTCGAGGTACACGTCCACCCGGACGACCTCGGCAAGGTGATCGGCCGTGGCGGGCGGACCGCGACGGCACTGCGCACCGTGATGGGCGGGATCGGTGGCCGCGGCGTCCGGGTGGACGTCGTCGACACCGACCGCTGACCGGGCTCGGCTTGCCGTGGAGGTAGTGGTCGGTCGCGTCGCCAAGGCGCACGGGGTCCGCGGTGAGGTGACCGTGGAGCTGCGTACCGACTCTCCGGACGAACGTTTCCGCGCCGGCGCCGTGCTGAACTTGCGGCGCCGGGACGGCAGCGTCGGTGAACTCACCGTGGTGGCCGCTCGCCCGCACAGCGGCCGGCTGCTGGTGACGTTCGAGCAGATCCGCAGTCGGGAGGACGCGGAAGCGGTGCGTGGCGCGCTCCTGCTCGCCGACACCGCGGATCTGCCCCCGTCGGAGGACCCGGACGAGTTCTATGACCACGAACTCGAGGGCCTGCGGGCCGAACTCACTGACGGCACGCCTGCCGGGACGGTCCAGGAGATCGTGCATGCCCCCGGCGGCGAGCTGCTTTCCCTGGACCATGCGGGGCGGACCGTGCTGGTGCCGTTCGTTCGCGAGATCGTCCCGGTGGTCGACGTCGCGGGCGGCCGGGTCGTCCTCGATCCTCCCGAGGGCCTGCTGGACGGTTGACATGGTTGCTGCGATTCGAAAGGCGGCGCCAGATGACCGGTGAGCAAGCGGACTCGCGCCGACCGCTGCTGCGCATCGACGTCGTCACGATCTTTCCCGAGTACCTCGATCCGCTTCGCGCCGCGCTGCTCGGCCGGGCCATCGAGCGTGGGCTCATCGAGGTCAACGTGCACGACCTCCGCGACTGGACGCACGACGTGCACCGGGCCGTCGACGACGCTCCGTACGGCGGCGGGCCCGGCATGGTGATGAAGCCGCAGGTCTGGGGCGACGCACTGGACGACGTTTGCGACGAAGCCACTCGGCTCGTGGTCCCGACGCCGGCCGGGCGCCCGTTCACCCAGGACATGGCGCATGCCTATGCCGCCGAAGAGCACCTGGTGTTCGCATGCGGGCGGTACGAGGGCATCGACCAGCGGGTGATCGAGGACGCCGCGCGCCGGATGCCGGTCGACGAGGTCTCGATCGGGGACTACGTGCTGGTCGGTGGCGAGGCCGCGGTGTTGGTGATCGTCGAGGCGACCGCCCGGTTGCTGCCGGGTGTGCTGGGCAACCCGGTTTCGGCCGAGCAGGACTCCTTCTCCGACGGCCTGCTGGAAGGTCCCAGCTACACCCGTCCCGAGGTGTGGCGCGACCTGGCGGTTCCGGAGGTGCTGCGGTCGGGCAACCACGCCTTGATCGACCGCTGGCGCCGGGACCAGGCACTGCAGCGAACGGTGCGGCGCCGACCCGAACTGCTGGACCGGCTCCCGGAAGGAAGCCTGGACCACCATGATCTCGCGGTGCTGGATCAGGTGCGGCGCGAGCCGGACGGACCCCATGGTTCCCGCGTGAGGTAAGTCTGCGATACTTTACCGGTTGGCGCGCGGCGGTAGCCGTGCGCGCCTGCCTTTGAGCCCCCGGGTCGATCGCCCTCGAGCAGGTGCGCGCCCGGAACCACCAGACATAGAAGGACGAGGACTGACCCCCGATGAACACCCTGGACGCACTGGATGCGCAGTCGCTGCGTACCGACATTCCGAACTTCCGCCCGGGTGACACTCTGAAGGTGCACGTTCGCGTTATCGAGGGAAACCGCGAACGGAACCAGGTCTTCCAAGGCGTGGTCATCCGCCGCCAGGGCGGTGGCATCCGCGAGACCTTCACGGTCCGGAAGGTCTCCTTCGGTGTCGGCGTGGAGCGTACGTTCCCCGTGCATACGCCGAACATCGCCAAGATCGAGGTCTTCAAGCGCGGTGACGTGCGGCGCGCCAAGCTGTACTACCTGCGTGGCCTGCGCGGCAAGGCGGCCAAGATCAAGGAGCGTCGCGAAGCCCCCACCGCGTCCTGAACCCAGCCCCGGTAGCCTGGCCAACGTGGTCGAACCTGTGCCCTCGAATGCCGCCGAGGACGAGCCGGACGAAAACGCCGAATCCGGAGAACGCGGTAAGCGGCATCGCAAAAAGCCCGGAAAGCAACGTTCGTTCTGGGTTGAGCTGCCGATTCTGATCGTCGTGGCACTGGTACTGGCCTTCGTGTTCCAGCAGTTTTTGGCACGGGTCTACACCATTCCGTCGGGTTCGATGGAGGCCACGCTCCACGGCTGCACCGGCTGCTACGGCGACAAGGTGCTCGTCGACAAGATCACCTACGATTTCACCGACCCCTCGCCGGGGGACGTGGTGGTGTTCAAGGGCCCGCCGGCGTGGCTGGAGAGCGAGGCGCCCCCGGAGGAGTCCGGTAACGCGGTGGTCCGCTTCTTCCAGAACGTCGGCTCGGTGTTCGGACTGGCCCCGCCCAACGAGCGGGACTTCGTCAAGCGGGTCATCGCCGTGGGCGGCCAGACGGTGCAGTGCTGCGACGCGCAGAATCGGGTCATGGTCGACGGCAAGCCGTTGAACGAGCCGTACATCCACTGGGAGAATCCGGCCAAGCCGGTGCAGGACTCCTTCGAGCCGGTCACGGTGCCGCAGGGTGATGTCTGGGTGATGGGCGACAACCGCAACAACTCCTTCGACTCGCGCTATCAGGGCGGCGGCGGAGTCAACGGCGCGGTGCCCCTGTCGGATGTCATCGGCAAGGCGAGGTTCATCGTCCTGCCGCCGAGCCGTTGGGGCGGGGTCAGCGACACCGACCCGCAGGCCGCGCCGGCCGGGTCCGCCCAGGGGCTCAGCGCTCCGGCGTGGCAGGAGGGCGCTCCGCTCGGTTTCGGCGCGATCGCCGCGTGGCCGACCGTGCTGCTCGGCCGGCGGCTCGGCTCCGGGTTGCGCAGGGTGGTAAAGCGAAAGCGGTAGGACGAGTGGGTAGCTCTTCGGCGCTCCGGCCACCCCGGGCGATCATCCGGGGGCAGACGTCCTGGGGACTCCAGTCGGCCCTCGACCGGCGCGGGCTCGGCCCGGTCGCCGGTGTCGACGAGGCCGGGCGTGGTGCCTGCGCGGGCCCGCTCGTGGTCGCCGCATGCGTGCTGCGACCGGGCGACGCGGCACGGCTGGCCGAACTCGACGATTCCAAGTTGCTCACCCCGCTTGCGCGCGAGCGCGTCTATGAGCGGGTACTGGCCAGGGCGATGGACTATTCGATCATCGTGGTGCCACCGGAGGAGGTCGACGCGCGCGGCATTCACGTGACCAACATCGAAGGCATGCGGCGCGCTGTGGCCAGCCTCGGCGCGTGCCCGGGTTACGTGCTGACCGACGGGTTCCGGGTGCCCGGACTGCCCGCGCCGAGCATGCCGGTGATCAAGGGCGACCGTGCGGTGGCCTGCGTGGCGGCGGCCTCAGTGCTGGCCAAGGTCACCCGGGACCGGATCATGACCGAGCTGCACGGAGAGCACCCGATGTACGGGTTCGACGTGCACAAGGGGTACACCACGCCCGAACACGGCGCGGCACTCACCGAATACGGTCCGAGTGAGGTACATCGGTGGTCGTACGCCAACGTGGCGACGGCGGCCGCCGCGCACGGGCGGCGCCCGCCGCGCCGGGTCATGCTGAGCGTGGCGGCGCTCGGGCACACCGGGGCGCCGGTGCGTGCCCTGGACGGCGGCTTGAGTCAGAATGAAAGTTCCGCCGTCGGATATCGCTCCAGCTCGCGAGGAGGGGCCCCGATTCCATGAGCGCAGAGGATCTCGAGAAGTACGAGACCGAGATGGAACTGTCGCTGTACCGGGAGTACCGGGACATCGTCAGCCAGTTCTCGTACGTGGTGGAGACCGAGCGGCGGTTCTACCTGGCCAATGCGGTCGACGTTCAGGTCCGCGACGGTGGGGGCGAAGTCTACTTCGAGGTCCGGATGTCCGACGCCTGGGTCTGGGACATGTACCGCCCCGCTCGGTTCGTCAAGAACGTCCGCGTCATCACCTTCAAGGACGTCAACGTCGAAGAACTCGAGAAACCTGACCTTCGCCTTCCCGAGGACGGCCCCTTCTCCGGCTGACCGCTCCTTGCCGGGCGCAGGTGGGTGAGCCGGCTTTACGGCCGGGCGCCTACCACAGCAGGCCGACAGTTTTCCGGTCCGGCCGCATGGAAGGTTCCGTTTATCCACATCGCCGCGGTTGTCCACACCTGGGCGAATCCGTTCTGGTGCCCGCGCCGCCGAACCTGGCAGCGTCGGGACCATCCGAAACGATTCGACTCCCGTAGGGGTGGTGGCAGTGATGAGCACTCTGGAGAGGTCCGCGGCGCGCGTCCCGGTCAAGGTGGAGGCCCCGCATCTGCGGCTCGGCCGGAGGGGCGAGGACCTGGCCGCACGGCATCTCGCGAAGCTCGGTTTCGTGGTGCTGTCGAAGAACTGGCGATGCCGCGAGGGTGAGCTGGACGTGGTGGCCACCGACGGGCGGACACTGGTGGTCTGCGAGGTGAAGACCCGCACCGGGCCGAAGTACGGGGACGGCGCCGAAGCCGTGACGGCGGACAAGATGGCCCGTATCAGACGCCTCACCAGCAGATGGCTGAGCGCGCATCGCGTCGGCTGGTGCCAGATCCGGTTCGACGTGATCTCGATCGTTCTGCCCGAAAATGGAGATGTCCAACTGCGGCACATCGAAGGCGCGTTCTGATGCCCATGGGACGCGTCTGGTCGGTCGCCGTGTTGGGCATCGACGGCCGGATTGTCGAGATCGAGGCCGACATCGGCGGCGGCATACCCGGCGTCACGATCGTCGGGCTGCCTGATGCCGGGCTCCGGGAGGCGAAGGACAGGGTGCGCTCGGCGGTGCGCAACTCCGAGGAGGAGTGGCCCGGCGAGAAGCTGACCCTGGGCCTGTCCCCGGCCAACCTGCCAAAGCTGGGGTCCGGTTACGACCTGGCCATTGCGGTCGCGATTCTCGCCGCGGCCGGGCGGGTGCCCGCGACCCGGCTGCTCGGCACGGTGCTGCTCGGTGAGCTCGCGCTGGACGGGCGGGTTCGGGAGATCCGGGGAGTGCTGCCCGGGCTGCTCGCCGCCCGTAACGCCGGGATGAAGCGCGCGATCGTGCCCGGACCCGCGCTGTTCGAGGCGGCGCTGGTGGACGGGCTGGAGGTATGGGGCGCGGCCAGGCTCCGCGATGTCACCGCGTGGTTGCGCGGCGAGAACACGCTGGCCCCGCCGGAGCCACCCGCCCACGTGGAGCCCCCGGACGTTCCCGATCTGGCGGACGTGGTGGGGCAGCCGGAGGCTCGCTGGGCGCTGGAGGTTGCCGCCGCGGGCGGTCACCACCTGTTGCTGACCGGGCCGCCGGGAGTCGGAAAGACCATGCTGGCCAGGCGTTTGCCCGGCTTGCTTCCCCCGCTGACCACACTGGAGTCGCTGGAGGTCACCGCCGTGCATTCGGTGCACGGGTCACTGTCCCGGACCTCGCCGCTGATCAAGATCCCTCCGTTCGTCGCACCGCACCACTCGGTCTCGGTGGCCGCTCTGATCGGCGGGGGCAACGGGCTCGCCGCGCCGGGTCTCATCAGCCGGGCACACCGCGGCGTGCTGCTGTTGGACGAAGCATGCGAGTACGGTGCGGACCGGCTGGACTCGCTGCGCACCGCACTCGAGGAAGGTGAAGTCCGGATCGCCAGGGCGAAAGGGGTGGTTCGCTACCCCGCTCGGTTTCAGCTCGTGCTGGCGACGAACCCGTGCCCGTGCGCCCCGCCCCGCGAGACCGACTGTTCCTGTTCGGCCACCGCACGCCGCCGTTACCTGAGCCGGCTTTCCGGGCCGTTGCTGGATCGCGTGGATCTCCGGGTGCGGATGCGGCCGATGACCGCGATGAGCACGCATGGCGGTGACCAGCCGGAAGCGACCGAGGTGGTCCGGAAACGGGTGCTCGCGGCTCGAGACCGTGCCGCGCGGCGGTGGGCCGAGCACGGGTGGCGGTCCAACGCCGAGGTCCCTGGCCCGGTGCTCCGGCGTGAGTTCGCCCTGCCGGGCAAGGTCACGGAACTGCTCGATCGCGGGCTCGATCGAGGGCTGGTCAGCGCGCGGGGCGCCGATCGCTGCCTGCGTATCGCGTGGACGCTGGCCGATCTCGCCGAGGCGGATCGACCGGACGGCGATCACGTGGCCGCGGCGCTGGAGTTCCGGGAACGGCGGGCAGCATGACGGCACCTATGTCCAGTCGCGGCAATCAAGGCGACCACCACGCGCGCCTTTGTCCCGCTATCGGGGCGGCGGGGCGCCTTGGTCGAGGACGTGGCTTGATCTCGAATGGAGCGCCCCGTCGGCACGATCGCGGTCGCGCGCAAACGCGCGGCGAAATCAGCATGACGGCACCTGTGTTGAGTCGCGGCAATCAAGGCGACCACCACGCGCGCTCTCATCAGGCGGTCGCGGAGAGCGCAACATGAGCGGGCTGGACGAGGAACGCCTTGCCAGGGCGTATCTGCTGCGGGTGGCCGAGCCTCCGGCGCCGGCCTTGCACGCGTTCGTCGCCGAGCAGGGTCCGCTGGCCGCGGCCAAGGCCGTGCGGGCTGACCACTGCCCGCCGCGGGTACGTGACGAGACCGCGGCGCGCCGGGACGTCGAGCGTGCGGAAGACGACCTGGCCGTGGCGGATCGGTTGGGCGCCCGGTTGGTCATTCCCGAGGACGACGAGTGGCCGGCGTGGCCGTTGCTGTGCCTGGACCAGGCCGGCCGGCGAGGTGTGCAGGGGATGGCGCAGCCGCTCGCGCTCTGGGTGCGGGGGGATGCCCGCCTGGACACCGTCACGGAGGCCGCCATCGCGGTCGTCGGGTCGCGGGCGGCAACCGGATACGGCGAGCACGTCGGGGGCGAACTCGCCTACGGCCTGGCAGGTCACGAGATCTCGGTTTTCTCGGGTGCCGCGTACGGAATCGACGGCGCGGCGCACCGGGGTGCGCTGGCTGGGTCGGGGGTGACGGTCGCCCTGCTCGGGTGCGGTGTCGACGCGGGGTACCCGGCGGGGCACGTCGCCCTGCTCAACAAGATCGCGGAAAGAGGCGGGCTGGTGGTCAGCGAGTACCCGCCGGGCACCTCACCGGCCCGCCACCGCTTCCTCGTGCGGAACCGGTTGATCGCCGCGCTCAGCCAGGGGACGGTGGTCGTCGAGGCCGGACGGCGCAGCGGCGCGCGCAACACCGCGACCACCGCCGGAGTGCTCGGCAAGGTCGTGATGGCGGTGCCCGGCCCGGTCACCTCGGCGATGTCTATCGGCTGCCACGAACTGATCCAGGAGTCCGGCGCGACCCTGGTCACCTCGATCGACGATGTCATCGCGCAGGCCGGCAAGCTGGGGGCGCTGCCTGGAGAAAGGGCCAGTGCCCGACGGCCGACCGACCGTCTCGGCCCGGACGCGCTCCGGGTCCATGAGGCATTGGACCGCGGGCAGGGCAAGTCCGCGGAAGAGATCGCGGCGGAGTCGGGAGTGCCACTGGTCCGGGTTCGCGCACTGCTTTCCGCACTCGAAATCGACGAGTTCGCGCAGCGCTGCGACAACGGATGGAAGCGCTCAGCCGCGCGTCGGGGCCGGAGGTAGGGGTCGCTTGCCGTCCGTCAAAGACGAGGGAGGTGAGGTGATCCTCTTTTCCTGCGTGGCGATACTTGACCATCAGGGCCGCTTCGCTCAGCGTGAAGACCATGTCACCGAAAGATCGGCACCGCCGGGTTGAGCTCAGCAGTGTCCGGGCTGCGCTGCCGGAGGACGCGCTCCGGCTCGTCGGAGATTACGAGCGCCACCTCGCGGTGGAGCGGGGCCTGTCCCAGCACACGGTGCGGGCCTACGTCGGCGATGTCGTGTCGTTGCTCGGATTCCTGCACGGGGTCACCGGGACGAATCCAGGAAGCGCGGTAGCCGAATCGGCGACCGAGACGCAGCGATCGCTCGATGGGCTGGACCTGGCGTGCCTTCGAGCTTGGCTGGCCGATCTGCTGGGTTCCGGCGCGAGCCGGACCACGGTGGCCCGTCGGGCGGCGGCTGCCCGGACGTTCACGGCGTGGGCGCGCCGGGAGGGCGTCCTGGCCGGCGATCCCGGGGCCAGGCTGGTGGCGCCTAGGGCGCAGCGCCCGCTGCCTGCGGTGTTGAAGACCGAGGAGATGGGCGAAGTGCTGCTGGCGTCTGCATCCGGCGCGGCGGAACTCCAGCCGGTTGCGCTGCGGGACCACGCGGTGCTCGAACTGCTCTACGCCACCGGTGTGCGGGTGTCGGAACTGTGCGGGCTCGACGTCGGCGACATCGAGTTCGACCGTCGGGTGGTGCGAGTCATCGGGAAGGGGGACAAGGAGCGGGTCGTACCCTTTGGTGTGCCAGCCGAACGTGCGGTGCGAGATTGGCTCGACAGTGGCAGGCCCGCCATCGTTCGCGGGGCGCGGAAACCCGAGAACGGCGCGCTCTTCCTCGGAATTCGCGGTGGCAGGCTCGATCCGCGCACGGTCCGGCGACTCGTGCATGACGCGATCGGGGCAGTGCCCGGGGTCACCGATTCGGGGCCGCACGGCCTCCGTCACTCGGCTGCCACCCACCTACTGGAGGGAGGCGCGGACCTTCGAGCCGTTCAGGAACTGCTCGGTCACGCTACGCTAGCCACAACCCAGATTTACACTCACGTGACAGTCGAGCGGTTGAAGGCGATCCATGACCAGGCACATCCCCGCGCCCGATGAGCGCGGGCTGGACCAGTCAGGATGGCGGCAGCCGACCGAGCATTGTCCGAGTCCGGAGACCGAACTGAGACCATCGCCGAGAGCGTCGACCGAGTGACAGCCGACCTGCGCCTGACCGAGACCGACCGTTCGGATGGCAAGCCGAACGGCGATCGTGCCGTACCCGCGAAAGCCGAGCGGTCCGGCACGGGCAAGACGGCGCCGAACGACGTCGAGGCGGGGATCCAAGCCCTGTGGCGAGAGTTCCGCGCCTGCCCGAACCAACGGCTGCGGGAACGGCTGGTGCTGCATTACGCGCCGCTCGTCAAGTACGTGGCGGGTCGCGTGGGCACCGGGCTGCCCACCCACGTGGACGTGGGCGACCTCGTGCAATCGGGCATCTTCGGACTGATCGATGCCATCGAGAAGTTCGAGCCCGAGCGCGGCCTGCGTTTCGAGACCTACGCCATGCAGCGCATTCGTGGAGCGATCCTCGACGACCTCAGGTCCCAGGACTGGGTGCCGCGGGTCGTGCGCAGCCGCGCCCGGGAGGCGGAGCGGGCGATGGAGCGGCTGGGTGCGCGCCTGCACCGGACCCCCACGGACACCGAGGTGGCGAACGAACTCGGTATCACTCTCAGCGACCTGCGCGACCTGTACCGCCAGTTGCGCCTGACCAGCGTTGCCGCGCTGGAGGACCTGATCGCCGCGGGCAAGGACAGCGGCTCACTGGTCGACACCCTGCCCGACGACGGTGCGGTCGACCCGGTCGCCGTCCTGGTCGACCGGGACAACCGCAGACAGCTGGCGGAGGCCATCGCACAGCTCACCGAGCGCGACCGCATCGTGGTCAGCCTCTACTACTTCGAAAGCCTCACCCTCGCCGAGATCGGCAAGGTGCTGGGTGTCACCGAATCGCGGGTCAGCCAGCTGCATACCCGCGCGGTGCTGCGGCTCCGCGCCCGTCTAACCGAGCAAGCCAGCGTCTGACAGATTGATACAAAGTGGTTTGCGTGGCGGTGCGGGTAGCGGAACTTGAGACGTCTGTGTTGTCTGGGGGTGCAACCCCCAGGCCCCGACTGGGGGCAAGCCCCCAGACCTCTTTCGTTCCGGGATCGCCTCCTCATGAATGTCCAATTCTCTACGTCGGCACTGTCCTCGCGAGAAGACGTCTGAGAATTCGGCTGCAGAGTGCAAGTGGACGGCCCGCAGCAAGCGGCTTCGCCGCTTATAAAGGCGGCCCAGGTAGGTTCGTAGCGAGGGTTAGGGGCCGTTCCAGGGTTTCAGGCGGATTACCGACTCGGTGCGGATCAGGCCGGCCGGGTCGAGGTACTCGTCGCCCCGCCGCACGCCCCAGTGGAGGCAGGCGGCGACGGGGCAGCCCGGATGGCCGGGATTCACGGTCCCGATGGGCTCGCCGCCATAAACCTGTGTCCCGGCCGTGACCGTCGCGGTCACCGGCTCGTAGGTCGTGCGCAGGCCGCCGTCGTGGTCCACGGACACCACGGGAGTCCCGGCCACGAGCCCGGCGAACACGACCACACCCGGCCCGGCGGCGAGCACCGGCTGACCGGGCGTGGCCGCGAGGTCGAGGCCGCGATGGCCGGGGCCGTAGTCGCTGGCCGGTGCCTGGAAAGGTCTGGTCACCTTCGGCGCCGGGTCCAGCGGCCAGGCGAACCTCGGTGGCCCGGCCGAGGTCCCCGCCGCGGCCGGGTACGGAACCACGGCCACCGCCAGGACAGCGAGGGCCAGCAGGGTTCTGACGACGATCACCTACCCACTGTGGCCGGGCGGACGCCGGGACGGGAGAGCAACCCGAAATCTGTGGACAACCGGGGCCGATGTGGATAACTCGGCTGGTTCGCGTTGCCCGTGCTGAACGCCGCAGAGGCCGGGCGTACACTATTCGCGCGGTCTGTGTGAGCACAGGCTGACTTCGCGTGTACGTGCAGGTTCTTCGTTCCAAAGTGTTGTTGGTTCGCTGAACGCACGACGCCCGGCGGTCCTCGGTGCACGGTCATCGGGGTCCGGGCGCCGGCACGACACCAGGGCCGCCGGTCACCCGGCCGACGGCGACAAACCGACCATGCGGGCCGGGGCACCCGGCGCGCTCAACACAGAAGAGGTGCGAATCCGGCCATGGCCGTCGTCACCATGAAGCAGCTGCTCGATTCCGGTGTGCACTTCGGACACCAGACCCGGCGCTGGAACCCGAAGATGAAGCGCTACATCCTCACCGAGCGCAATGGCATCTACATCATCGACCTGCAGCAGACGCTGACCTACATCGACCGCGCGTTCGAGTTCATCAAGGAGACCGTCGCGCACGGCGGCACGATCATGTTCGTCGGCACCAAGAAGCAGGCCCAGGAGGCGATCGCCGCCGAGGCACAGCGCGTGGGCATGCCCTATGTCAACCAGCGCTGGCTGGGCGGCATGCTGACCAACTTCCAGACCGTCCACAAGCGGCTGCAGCGGCTCAAGGAGCTCGAATCGCAGGAGCAGACCGGCGGTTTCCAGGGGCTGACCAAGCGTGAGGTGCTCACGCTCACCCGTGAGAAGGAGAAGCTGGAGAAGACGCTCGGCGGTATCCGCGACATGGCGAAGGTGCCCAGCGCGGTGTGGATCGTCGACACGAAGAAGGAGCACATCGCCGTCGGCGAGGCCCGCAAGCTGAACATCCCCGTCGTGGCGGTGCTGGACACCAACTGCGACCCGGACGAGGTCGACTACCCGATCCCGGGCAACGACGACGCGATCCGCTCGGCCGCGCTGCTCACCAAGGTTGTCGCCGAGGCGGCCGCGGCCGGTCTGCTCGCCCGCTCGGGCCGTAACGGCGCCGCGCCGGAGGGCCAGGACAAGCCCGAGCCCAGCGTGGCCGCCGACGAGCCGCTGGCCGAGTGGGAGAAGGACCTGCTGGCCGGCAGCGAGGGCGGCGGCGAGGCCAGCGCTCAGGCGGCCTCCTCCTGATTCAAACCCGCGCGGCCGGCCCAGCCGGCCGCGCGGCACAGCAACTTTCCGAAGGGAACGCAACTCACCATGGCGAACTACACCGCGGCTGACGTGAAGCGTCTCCGCGAGCTCACCGGCTCCGGCATGATGGACTGCAAGAAGGCGCTGGAGGAGTCGGGCGGGGACTTCGAGAAGGCGGTCGAACTGCTCCGCATCAAGGGCGCCAAGGACGTCGGCAAGCGTGCCGAGCGCGCCACCGCCGAGGGCATGGTCGCCGGCGAGGGCGGCGTGCTGGTGGAGCTCAACTCGGAGACCGACTTCGTCGCCAAGAACGAGCAGTTCCAGGCGCTGGCCGACAAGATCGTGGCGGTCGCCAAGACCGTTCGCACCAGCGACATCGAGAAGCTGTCCGGGGCCGAGATCGAGTCGGGCAAGACGGTCGGCGAGGCGGTGCAGGAACTGGCCGCGCGGATCGGCGAGAAGCTGGTACTCCGCCGGGTCGTCGCCTTCGACGGCAAGGTCGAGACCTACCTGCACCGGCGCGGTGCCGGTCTGCCGCCCGCGGTGGGCGTGCTGGTCGAATACACCGGCGACAACGCGGAGGCGGCCCGGGGCGCGGCCCTGCAGATCGCCGCGCTCAAGCCGAAGTACCTCACCCGTGACCAGGTGCCTGCCGACCTCGTGGAGGCCGAGCGCCGGATCGCCGAGGAGACCGCGCGCGCCGAGGGCAAGCCCGAGCAGGCTCTGCCGAAGATCATCGAGGGCAAGGTCAACGCCTTCTACAAGGACATCGTGCTGCTGGACCAGCCGTCGGTGACCGACAACAAGAAGACCGTGAAGCAGTTGCTCGACGCGGCGGGCGTGACCGTCACCCGGTTCGCCCGGTTCGAAGTCGGCCAGCAGTAGCAGGCGCTCGTAGCCAACCGTGCCCCGTCTCCCGGCAGTCTCGGGGACGGGGCACGATTACGAGCGAGGATCAACGGGCGGAGGCGGGATGAAGGACGACAGGGCCGGCCAGGGCTACCAGCGGGTGCTGCTGAAACTGGGTGGCGAGATGCTCGGTGGGGGATCGCTCGGGGTGGACCCGGACGTCGTGCACTCGGTCGCCGCGCAGATCGCGGAGGTCGTCCGCGGCGGCGTGCAGCTGGCGGTGGTCATCGGCGGCGGCAACTACTTCCGTGGCGCCGAGCTCTCCCAGCGGGGTATGGACCGCGACCGTGCCGACTACATGGCGATGCTCGGCACCGTCATGAACTGCCTTGCGCTCCAGGACTTCCTGGAGAAGGAGGGCGTGCCGACCCGGGTACAGAGCGCGATCACCATGGGCCAGGTCGCCGAGCCCTACATTCCGCGGCGGGCCGAGCGGCACCTGGAAAAGGGCCGGGTGGTCATCTTCGCCGCCGGGGTGGGAATGCCGTACTTCTCCACCGACACGGCGGCCGCCCAGCGGGCGCTGGAGATCGGCTGCGAGGTCGTGCTGATGGCGAAGGCGGTCGACGGGGTTTTCACCGCGGACCCGAAGACCGACTCGAGCGCGAAGATGTTCGACGAGATCACCCACCGCGAGGTGCTCGAACGTGGCCTCAAGGTGGCCGACGCGACGGCCTTCAGCCTCTGCATGGACAACAACATGCCGATCATCGTGTTCAACCTGCTCACCGAGGGGAACATTGCTCGTGCGGTGAGTGGTGAGAGGATCGGCACGCTGGTCAGCACCCCGCCGGGGACCCAGGCCCCGGCAAGTGGTGGGATCGCATAGGACGACGAGACATACTACGAATAGCCAATTGGGAGTAGCCGTGATCGACGAGACCCTCCTCGATGCCGAGGAGAAGATGGAAAAAGCGGTGTCCTTCGCCAAGGAGGATCTGTCGTCGGTGCGGACCGGTCGGGCCAACCCGGCGATGTTCTCCCGGGTCATGGTGGAGGCATACGGCGCGACGGTGCCGCTGAACCAGGTGGCTAGCGTCAACATCCCCGAAGCCCGGATGGCGGTCGTCAAGCCGTATGACCAGAGCCAGCTCGGCGCGATCGAGCGGGCCATCCGGGACTCCGATCTCGGGGTGAACCCGAGCAACGACGGCACCATCATCCGGATCGTCATCCCGCAGCTGACCGAGGAGCGGCGGCGCGAGATGGTCAAGGTGGCCAAGGGCAAGGGCGAAGACGCCAAGGTGCACATCCGCGGTGTCCGCCGCAAGGCCAAGGAGGAGCTGGACCGCATCGCCAAGGACGGTGAGGCCGGCGAGGACGAGGTCGCGCGCGCGGAGAAGGAGCTGCAGAACCTTACCGACAACTACGTGGGCCAGGTGGAAGAGCTCGTCAAGCACAAGGAAGCCGAGCTCCTCGAGGTCTGATGGCCCAGGTGAGTGAAGAGCAGGGGGAGGTCGTGGCACCGACCCCGGAGCCGGCCGAACCGGCGAGGAAGACCTCGCGCGCCGGCCGCAACCTGCCGGCCGCGATCGCGGTCGGTCTTGTGCTGGGGGCGGCGGTCCTGATCTCGCTGCTCACCGTGCGCTACGTGTTCATCGGGGTCATCGCGGCGGCGATCGCGGTCGGCACCATCGAGTTCGCGCAGGCGCTGCGACGGGCCGCCGATATCCGGATCGCGCTGATCCCGGTGCTCGTCGGCGGCCAAGCCATGATCTGGCTGACCTGGCCGTTCGGTCGCGAAGGCGCGCTGGTCGCGTTCGCGGTCACCGTGCTGGTGTGCCTGCTGTGGCGGCTACGAGGCGGTGCGGAAGGCTACCTTCGCGACGCGACCGCGTCGGTCTTCGCCGCGGCCTACCTGCCGCTGTTCGCCTCGTTCGCGGCGATGCTGGTGACGCCGGCCAACGGCGTGGGCCGCGTGCTCACCTTCCTGATCGGCGTGGTGGCCTCGGACACCGGCGGATACGTCGCCGGTGTGCTGAAGGGCAAGCACCCGATGGCCCCGTCGATCAGTCCGAAGAAAACCTGGGAGGGCTTCTCCGGTTCGATGATCGCCGGTGTCGCCGCGGGAGCGCTGAGCGTTTACTTCCTGCTCGATGGATTCGCCTGGCAGGGCGCCATCTTCGGCGCCGCCATCGTGCTCACCGCGACGCTCGGTGATCTGGTCGAGTCGCTGATCAAGCGGGATCTCGGCATCAAGGACATGGGCACGATGCTGCCCGGCCACGGCGGCCTGATGGATCGTCTCGATTCGCTGTTACCGTCGGCCGTCGTTTCGTGGGTGCTGCTAACCGTCTTCGGCCACTAACGTCCGAAATGGATAGTCTGCTGGAAGTGGCTTGGTTAGCGGTGCGGGTAGCGAAACCTCAAGCGGCCTCGCCGCTTTGGAAAACACAACTTGGGTTCGTCACAAACTCAGTTAGTCGTCGTAGGGGTCGTCGACTTCGGCGCGGCTCCAGTTCTCGGCCGTGACCGAGCGGTCGACGATGGAGAAGATCGCGCCCGTCGGGTCGGCGAGGTGCGCGATGCGTCCCCACGGTGAGTCGTAGGGTTCGATCAGGACCTTCCCGCCGAGCAGGAGCGCATGCCCGGCCGTGGCATCCGTTCCGCGCGCGTGATCGATTTCGAAGTAGACCACCCAGTGCGGGGCCGTGTCGGGGTGGTATTCGGGTCCCATCACGTAGCGGTACAGCAGCGGCTGCTGATTGAGCCGCCAGGCCACGTAGTCGATACTGCGGCCGTTGCCGATCCGGACGGCCTTGTAGTTGAACAACCGGCCGAAGAAGTGGTCGGTGGCCGCACCGTCGCGGGTGTTGAGGTCGGCGCTGGAGAAGGTGTTGGGCAGCCCGGAAACGAAGTCCCAGTCCGGCGGTGGTTGCCAGAGCACCACCGGGGCGCCGCTCGGGTCGATCGCGTGCACGACGCTGCCGCGGCGGGGAACGTCGACCGGTCCCAGCATCAGCTTCCCGCCGAGGTGCTCGATCCTGGCTGCGGCGTTGACAATGCTGGGCACCGAGATCCGGACCGTCCACCCGGTCGGCCAGCCCGCCCATGCATGGTAGAGACCGCTGGCGTCGAACGTCTCCAGGGACGCGGTCAGGTAGCGGCCGTTCGGGGTGGACGGGTCGCGGTCAAGGTGGTAGGTCCAGCCGAACAACCGGCCGTAGAAGTCCCGCGTCACGGCTTCGTCCGTGGTGGCGAGTTCGACCCAGCAGGGAACACCGGAGGGATTGGAGGTCGCGGGGATGTCGATGGACATGTTCGCCTCCCCTCACGAGGAGAAACAGTCTGTTTTATTCAGAACGTGTTCGGGTAGCCAGGCCGTGACTTTTTCCTCGTCGGCTGCCGGTTGACCACGATGGCGGCCTGCCTTCCCGCCCATGTGCAGCGTTGTGTTGTGTCAACCAGCGTGCTCATCTCACGTTTTGAACTGTTTCAGTGTGGTTCAGAACGCGCGGTCGGTCAGGCCGTGACGCTCCCGCGCGGTGTCCATCTCGCGGTGTGAACAACCTTCCGGACAGTCTACCGGCGGAGGGGCCCAGTTCAGCACGAATATCCTTGTGACGTGTCCAGATCCGCCCGCCGGGCCGTCGTGCCGAGTCCGAACATCTGGTATCACACAGATGTCTACGAGCGCGAAAACCTGGCCCAGGACGTGGACGGGGCGATTTGGCGAGTGCTCGCCGAGGAGTGTGACTGGACCGGTCGTGACGTTCTTGATATCGGCTGTGGTGACGGGTTTCACTTGCCCCGTTTCGCGAAAAGGGCGAAGTCGGTAACCGGTGTCGAGCCGCATGAGCCGTTGGTGCGCAGGGCGCGGCGGCGGGTAGCGGGATCAGAGACGGTAACGGTGCTGCGCGGTCCGGCGCAGCGGTTGCCGTTGCCGGACGCGAGCGTTGACCTGGTGCACGCGCGCACGGCGTACTTCTTCGGTCCCGGCTGCGAAGCAGGCTTGGCGGAGGCGGATCGCGTGCTGCGGCCGGGTGGCGCGCTGGCGATCGTGGATCTGGACGCGACGAGTTCGCCGTACGGGGACTGGATGCGCGCGGATCTACCGCATTACGAGCCGCAAAGCGTCGAAAGCTTCTTTGCTGCCAATGGGTTTCGGCTCCGCCGCGTCGCGACTCGTTGGTGCTTCGACGATCTGGCGACGTGCGAGTCCGTGCTGCGGATCGAGTTCAGTCCGCCGGTCGCGCGCCGAGCTATCGCGGATGTGCTGCGGGACAACGGAAATCCCGATTCCGGCTACACGGTGCCGGTGGGCTATCGGGTACATGTCCGCGAAAAGCCCACCGGCCTCGTGATCCCCGGTCAGTCGTCGTCTTCGGTGTCCTCATCCTCGTCGGTGTCGACCTCGCCGAGGATGCCGTAGAGCGAGCGCCGTGCTTCGTTGAGCACCTCGACGGCGCGCCTCTTCTGGCTCGGTGTGCCGGCCTGTGACACCTGGATGGCGGCGGCGGCCAGCGTGGCGCCCGCCTTCCGCAGGTTCACCTCGGCGGGGTCGACATCGAGCGCGATCTGTTCCCACGGAGGTGCTCCCTCCTGGGACTCGGCCGTGGTCCGCCCCGCTTCGGTGAGCTCGAACAGCTTCTTGCCGCCCTCGTCCCGGCTGGTGACCAATCCCTCGTCGGCCAGCAACTGCAGGGTGGGGTAGACCGAGCCCGGGCTGGGACGCCAGAACCCGCCGCTGCGCTCGGCGATTTCACTGATGATTTCGTAGCCGTGCCGCGGTTGCTCGGCCAGCAGCGCGAGGATCGCGGCGCGGACGTCACCGCGCCGGCCGCGGCGGCCGCGGCCGTACCCTCCGCCACGACCACGTGGCCCGCCGTGCCCACGCCACGGACCGCCGGGGCCCCAGCCGGCTGGGAACTCGCCGAAACCACCGCGTGCCCACGGGCCGAATGCCCGCCGCGCTTCCGACCAGGGGCCGGGAAAGCCTTGATGCTTCATTCTGTGCCTCCACTGAACTGCTTCCTTGCGCCACCTCCCGATGTGACGCATCGTGTCGCGACACGTTCACGATATATCGGAAACTGTCGGACGGCAACCGGACGGCAGCGAAGAAGCGAGCCACACCCGTCAGCGGAAGATGCCGTCGGCTCGTGGGACACTTGAGCGGTTATGAAATCCCTTCCTCTCGTCTTCGACGCGCCCAAACGCGGGTTGCCGCCACGCCATCTGGCCGACCTGACCGTCGCCGAGCGGGCGGCGGCCGTGGCCGAACTCGGCGAGAAGTCGTTTCGCGCCAAGCAGTTGTCGAACCACTACTTCGCGCGGCTCACCGTCGACCCGGGGGCGATGACCGACATCCCGGCGGCGTCACGCGCGCGGCTCGTGGCGGAGCTGATGCCGCCCCTGCTGACCGAGGTCCGCGCGGTGGCTTGCGACGGCGGGACCACGCGAAAGACGTTGTGGCGGGCGCACGACGGCACGCTGCTGGAAAGCGTGCTGATGCGCTACCCGGACCGCGCCACGCTGTGCATCTCCAGCCAGGCGGGATGCGGGATGGCCTGCCCGTTCTGTGCTACCGGCCAGGGCGGGCTGGACCGCAACCTGTCCACCGCCGAGATCGTCGACCAGGTGCGCGCGGCGGCCGCGGTGATGCGGGACGGGCACATGCCCGGGCCCGATGGCGAACCGCGTGCCGGGCGACTGTCGAACATCGTGTTCATGGGCATGGGTGAGCCGCTGGCCAACTACCGGCGAGTGGTCGCCGCGATCCGGCGGATCACCGACCCGGCGCCGAACGGGCTGGGCATCTCGCAGCGTTCGGTGACCGTGTCGACGGTGGGGCTGGCGCCCGCGATCCGCAAGCTGGCCGACGAGCGGATGCAGGTGCGGCTGGCGGTTTCGTTGCACACGCCGGACGACGAGCTACGCGACACGCTGGTGCCGGTGAACAACCGGTGGCCCATCGAGGAGGTGCTCGAGGCCGCCCGGTACTACGCGGACACCAGCGGGCGCCGCGTCTCGATCGAGTACGCGCTGATCCGGGACGTCAACGACCAGCCATGGCGGGCGGACCTGCTGGCGAAACGGTTGCGCAAGCACCTCAACCAGCTGGTCCACGTGAACGTCATCCCGCTCAACCCGACCCCGGGCAGCGAGTGGGACGCCAGCCCGAAGCCGGTGGAACGGGAGTTCGTGCGCCGGGTCAACGCCGGGGGAGTGGCGTGCACCGTCCGCGACACGCGCGGCCAGGAGATCGCCGCGGCCTGCGGGCAGCTCGCCGCGGAGGGCTGAGAACGCTGTGCCTTGTGGGGCTCCGCCCGCACACCCCCGGCTGGGGGCAAGCCCCCGGACGCCCCTAGCGGCGCCAGGCGGTGCGCCTGCGCCGCAGGTCCCACAACAGACCGATAACGATCGCGAGCCCAATGCCGATGAGCCACACGTTTTCGGTGTTGTTCTCGTGGTTGTTGTAGATCATTGCGAACATGAGGATCGCGGTGACCCAGCCGGCGATGCGGGTCGCCTTCGGGAATCCCCCGTGCCAGCCCCACTCGGCCGACGGCTCGTCGCGTGGGTCCACGGTCTTGACGCCGCCCTTCTGCCGCTTCTGGACCGCCTTGCCAGCCACGTTCACTCCTTGAGGACACCCATCAAATGCACACCGATAATCCCACGGGAGAATAGCGGCGATGAACGCACCCCGTACCGTGCTCGTGCTCGGTTCCACAGGTTCCATCGGCACGCAGGCGCTCGACGTCGCCGCGCGCAACCGGCGGCTGTTCCGGATCGCCGGCATCGCGGCCGGCGGCTCGGACCCGGGTGCGCTGGCCGTCCAGGCGCTCGCGCACGAGGTGGACGCGGTGGCCGTGACCAAGCCGACCGTGGTGGAGGACCTCCAACTCGCGCTGTATGCCGAGGCGCAGCGGCGCGGGTACGCGCGCGGTGAGTTCCGGCTGCCTCGGATCTTCGCCGGAGCGGACGCGGTAACCCAGTTGATCGGCGCGGTGCCGGTGGACGTGGTGCTCAACGGCCTGCCCGGGTCGCGGGGGCTCGAGCCGACGCTGCGCGCCCTGGAAACCGGGGCCACGCTCGCGCTGGCCAACAAGGAGTCCCTGATCGCGGGCGGACCGCTGGTCTTGAAGGCGGCGAAGCCCGGTCAGCTCGTGCCGGTGGACTCCGAGCACTCCGCGCTCGCGCAGGCCCTGCGCGGCGGCCGTGCGGAGGAGGTCGAGCGGCTCGTCCTCACCGCCTCCGGTGGTCCGTTCCGGGGCCGCACCCGTGAGCAGATGGCCGATGTCACGGTCGAGGAGGCGCTGGCGCATCCCACGTGGTCCATGGGTCCGCTGGTCACCATCAACTCGGCCACTCTGGTGAACAAGGGGCTGGAGCTGATCGAGGCCCGGCTGCTGTTCGACGTGCCGTGTGACCGGATCGACGTCGTGGTGCACCCGCAGTCGATCGTGCACTCGATGGTGACCTTCACCGACGGATCCACGCTCGCCCAGGCCAGTCCGCCGGACATGCGATTGCCCATCTCACTCGCGCTGAACTGGCCGAACCGGGTGCCCGGCGCGGCGCCGGCATGCCGCTGGGACCAGGCATCGGCGTGGACCTTCGAACCGTTGGACGACGGGGCCTTCCCGGCGGTCGAACTGGCCCGCCACGCGGGGACGGTCGGCGGCTGCCTGCCCGCCGTGTTCAACGCGGCCAACGAGGAGCTGGTGGCCGCGTTCCTGGCCGGGAACACCCGCTTCACGTCCATCGTGGACACTGTGGAGCGGGTGGTTCAGGCTGCCGACGAGTGGCATCGTGAACCGCGGGATGAGCAGGATGTGTTCGCGGCGGAGGAGTGGGCGCGCGCTCGCGCCACCGAAGTTGCCGGGACTGAAGGGAAGTAGCGCGTGCTCGCCTACATTTTCGGGGTCGTGCTGTTCGCGCTGGGCATCTGCGTGTCCGTCGCCCTGCACGAGGCGGGCCACATGCTGGCCGCCAAGGCATTCGGTATGAAGGTGCGACGCTACTTCGTCGGCTTCGGGCCGAAGGTGTTCTCCTTCCGGCGTGGCGAGACCGAATACGGCCTGAAATGGATCCCGCTCGGCGGGTTCTGCGACATCGCCGGCATGACCGCACTCGACGAGGTGACGCCCGCCGAGGCGCCGCGCGCGATGTGGCGGTTCAAGACCTGGAAGCGGACCGTGGTGCTGGCGGCCGGTTCGGTGACGCACTTCATCCTGGGCTTCATCGTGCTGTTCGCCATGGCCGCCACGATGGGGTTGCCGAACATAACCGGACAGCCGCAGATCGAGAGCGTGTCCAACTGCGTGCGCGACGCCCAGACCGCCGCCGAGTTCGCCAACCCGGTGTGCCAGCCGGGCGACGCCGCCCCTGCCAAGAACGGCGGGTTGTTGCCGGGCGACCGGATCGTTTCGGTCGACGGCACGCCGACGTCCAACTACGACGAGGTGACCACCAAGATCCGGCCGCGGTCGGGCCCGCTCCCCGTCGAGGTCGAGCGGGACGGCAAGGTCGTGCCGCTGACGATCGACGTGGTCCAGGTGTCGCGGCCGGTCACCGACCCGGCCAACCCGAGCCAGGAGAAGATCGTCAAACTGGGCTCGATCGGTGTTACGTTCGCCACCACCTTCCACTACACCCCGGTCAGCGCGATCGGCGGCGCGGCGACCTTCACCGGCGACATGTTCGTCAACGCCTGGGAACGGCTGCTCGAGTTCCCGCAGCGCATCCCGGCCGTGGTGAAGGCGATCTTCGGCGGCGAGCGTGACCCGAACACCCCGGTCAGCGTGGTGGGCGCGAGCCGGATCGGCGGTGAGGCGGTCGAGGCCGGGCTGTGGCCGCTGTTTTTGATCCTGCTGGCGAGCCTGAACTTCTTCGTCGGCGTGTTCAACCTCCTGCCGCTGCTGCCGCTCGACGGCGGTCATATCGCCGTGACCTGGTACGAGCGGGTGCGCGACTGGCTGCGCAAGCTGCGCGGCCGGGCCGCCGGCGGGCCGGTCGACTACACGAAACTGTCCACGGTGACGGTGGTCCTGGTGTTCATCGGCGGTGCCGTAACACTGCTCACCGTCACGGCCGACATCGTCAACCCGATTCGTTTGCAATAGGTACCCTGTCTGGAGTAAGCAGCCGGTCTCTCCACGGAGCGGAATTGCGGGATGGCGGGGCGGCACTCAAGGTGACCAGATCGTGAACTGAGAGGATTCGATGAGCGTCGCACTTGGTATGCCAGCCCTTCCGCCGCCGGTACTGTCGGAGCGTCGCAAGACCCGGCAGCTGATGGTCGGCTCGGTCGGTGTCGGCAGTGACTACCCGATCTCCGTGCAGTCGATGACCACGACGCTGACCGCCGACGTGAACGCGACCCTGCAGCAGATCGCCGAGCTCACCGCGGCCGGTTGTGACATCGTGCGCGTGGCCTGCCCGTCGGCGGATGACGCCGAGGCGCTGCCGGCGATCGCGAAGAAGTCCAAGATCCCGGTGATCGCCGACATCCATTTCCAGCCGAAGTACGTGTTCGCCGCGATTGAGGCGGGCTGCGCGGCGGTGCGCGTGAATCCGGGCAACATCAAGAAGTTCGACGACAAGGTCAAGGAGATCGCGCAGGCCGCCTCCGATCACGGCACGCCGATCCGGATCGGCGTGAACGCGGGTTCCCTGGATCCACGGCTGCTGAAGAAGTACGGCAAGGCGACGCCGGAAGCACTGGCGGAGTCGGCGATGTGGGAGGCCGGCCTGTTCGCCGAGCACGACTTCCACGACATCAAGATCTCGGTCAAGCACAACGACCCGGTCGTCATGGTGCGGGCCTACGAGATCCTGGCCGAGCAGTGCGACTACCCGCTGCACCTGGGGGTGACCGAGGCCGGCCCGGCGTTCCAGGGGACGATCAAGTCGGCCGTCGCGTTCGGCGCGCTGCTGCGGCAGGGGATCGGGGACACGATCCGGGTTTCGCTGTCGGCACCGCCGGTGGAGGAGGTCAAGGTCGGCACGCAGATCCTGCAGTCGCTGAACCTGCGGCCGCGCAAGCTGGAGATCGTGTCGTGCCCGTCGTGCGGGCGGGCCCAGGTCGACGTCTACAAGCTGGCCGACGAGGTGACCGCGGGCCTGCAGGGCATGGAGGTGCCGCTGCGGGTCGCCGTGATGGGCTGCGTGGTCAACGGGCCGGGCGAGGCGCGAGAGGCCGACCTCGGTGTGGCCTCCGGCAACGGCAAGGGCCAGATCTTCGTCAAGGGCCAGGTGATCAAGACCGTGCCCGAGCACAAGATCGTGGAGACGCTGATCGAGGAGGCCATGCGGATCGCCGAAGAGGCGGGGGACGCGGGAGACCGCGGTGAACCCTCGGTCACCGTGAGTTAGCCTCCCCCTCGGAAGACGTGGTTCCGACGTCTTCGCCGCTGTCCTTTACACAGGTGGTGGACGGTATGGGACGGGGTGAGCCATGAGCACCGCATTCGCGGATTCCGCGCTGACCTGGGAGTACCTGCTGCACACCTGGCGAGCCTTGGAGGTGCCGGAAGGCTGGCGGCCGGAACTGGCCGTCGAGGGGATCCAGATAGCGCCGCCACCGGGGGGACAGCACAACCTGACCGCCGCCAGGCTTCACCGGGCACTGCTGCCCGTTGTTCCGGATGGCCATGAAGTCTTCCAGACTCAGGGCGTCGGCTTCCGTAACGTCGGCTCCATCTATGTGCCAGATCTGTGCGTAGCGCCGGTAGCCGCGATCCCGCACGGGTCCGACCCCGTTCCGACCGAGCACGTGTTGCTCGCAGTCGAGATCACTTCACGCTCCAATGCCGAACATGACCGGAAGAAGAAGCGGTGGGCCTACGCACACGGCCCGGTTCCGCAATATCTGCTGATCGACGCGTTCGACGAGGACGGTCCGGCGGTTTCACTGTTCAGCGACCCGGTCAAGGGGGTCTACAGCCGGACCATCCGCATCCCGTTCGGCGAGCCGATCAAGATCGGCGCGCCGTTCGGCATCGATCTGGACACCGCCGGCTTCTGACGTGGGTGTGGTTTAGCCTCCCCGGAGAAGATCTGGCAGGCTGAACGGTGTGTTGCGGCTTGCCGGTGCACGGCTGCTCGGTGATCGAGACTCTCCCGTGGTTCGTGCCGTGCTCGCGGCCGATCCGGTGGCGAACTGTATGGTCAGTGCCCGGGTCGAGGCCGCTGGTCTGGATCCGTGGCGGCTGGGCGGGGAGCTGTGGGCGGCCGATTTCCGGGGCGTCCGGTCCGGGCGCCTGCCCGGGCTCTGCTTCTCCGGACCGAATCTGATCCCGTTGCGCGGCAACGCCTCCGCACTGCGCGCCTTCGCCGATCGCGCGCTGCGGCGGCAGCGGGTCTGCTCCTCACTGGTCGGCCCCGCCGAGCAGGTGCTCGGCTTGTGGGAGGAACTGGCCGCGGAATGGGGACCCGCCCGGGAGGTGCGGCCGGACCAGCCCTTGCTGGCGCTGGACGAGTTGCCCGCGGTACCCGGTGACCGGCTGGTCCGCCCGGTGCGGACCGAGGAGCTCGACCGCTATCTCCCGGCCGCGATCGCGATGTTCATGGAGGAGGTCGGCGCCGATCCCTGCGCCGGCGACGGCGGCGCGAGCTACCGGGCGCGGGTGGCCGAACTGATCGCGACCGGGCGTGCCTTCGCCCGGTTCGAGGGCGGCGAGGTCGTGTTCAAGGCCGAGATCGGGGCGCTTTCCCGCCATGTCGGCCAGATCCAGGGGGTCTGGGTGCATCCGGCGTGGCGGGGGCGTGGCCTGGGCACGGCGGGCACCGCGACCGTGGTCAGCAGGCTGGTCAACGACATGGGGCGCACCGCGAGCCTGTACGTCAACTCGTTCAACGCCCCGGCGCTGGCCACCTACCGGCGGATCGGCTTCCGCCAGGTCGGCCGGTACGCCACCGTGCTGTTCTGACCGGCCGGGGCGCGTTCGACCAGCCCGCCGACTCTCGCCTCGACCACGACGTAGGGTGGAACCATGTCGCAGCGTGCCCCGTTGAAGCCTGGCGTCCAGACGCCTCGTCGTCCCGTGCCCCCCAGCATTGCTCGTCCCGAGTACGTGGACCGGCCGGCGCCCAAGCGAGAGAACGGGAACGGCGTGCGCACGCCCGAGGTCATCGAGGCGATGCGGGTGGCGGGCCGGATCGCGGCGCAGGCGCTGGAAGAGGGCGGTAAGGCCGTCAAGCCCGGCAACACCACCGAGGATGTGGACAAGGTGGTTCACGAGTTCCTGCTCGACCACCACGCCTACCCGTCCACCCTCGGCTACCGGAGCTTTCCCAAGTCGTGCTGCACCTCGCTCAACGAGGTGATCTGTCACGGCATCCCGGACTCGACGGTCATCGAGGACGGCGACATCTGCAACATCGACGTGACCGCCTTTATCGGCGGCGTGCACGGCGACACCAACGCCACCTTCCTCGCGGGCGAGGTGTCCGAGGAAGTGCGGCTGCTCGTCGAGCGCACGCGTGAGGCGACCATGCGCGCGATCAAGGCGGTGCGGCCGGGGCGTCAGCTGAACGTGATCGGGCGGGTGATCGAGTCCTACGCCAACCGGTTCGGCTACGGCGTGGTGCGTGACTTCACCGGACACGGCGTCGGCCCGGCCTTCCACACCGCGCCGACCGTCCTGCACTACGAGGAGCCCTCTGTCACCACGGTCATCGAGGAGGGGATGACGTTCACCATCGAGCCGATGATCACCCTCGGCACGATCGACTACGACATCTGGGACGACGGTTGGACGGTCACCACCAAGGACAAGAAGTGGACCGCGCAGTTCGAGCACACCATCGTGGTCACCGGTGACGGCTCGGAGATCCTCACTCTTCCTTAACGGGGGCTCCGTCCCTGTACCCCGGCTGGGGGCAAGCCCCCGGACCCTCTTCCTTGAAAGGGGCTTCGACCTCTTCCCTGGGCGCCAGCAACTGGTCGATCACGTCGCCGGCTTCCGCCGCGGCGCGGTCCTCGTCGCCGGCGGCGATGGCCGCCAGCAGGTCCCGGTGCGCGAGTTCGACCCGCTTGATCTCCGGCGGGGCCGAGGTCGCCACCACGCTGGCCGCCACCGCCTCGGTGATCCCGCGATAGAGCTCGACGAGCAGCGCGTTGCGTCCACTTTGGATGATCGTGCGGTGGAACTCCGTGTCGGCGCGTACGAAGGCGTCCTGGTCATCCGAGCGACGGGCCTGCTCTCGCAGGCTCATCAAGTCGTTGAGTGCGGCCAGGTCCGCGTCGGTGCGATTGACGGCGGCAAGCCGTGCCCCCTCCACTTCCAGCGCTCGCCGGACCTGGAGTACTTCGCGTAACTCCGAGCCGCAGATCCGCCGGATCGCGCCGCATACCTCACTGGTCGCCCGCACGTAGGTGCCGTCGCCCTGGCGGACCTCCAGCAGCCCCCCGTGCGCGAGCGCGCGCACGGCCTCGCGGACTGTGTTGCGTCCGACACCCAGGCTTTCGGCGAGTGCGGCTTCGGTCGGAATCCGTTGCCCGACCGGCCATTCTTCCTGCTTGATGGCGTCCCGAAGCTGCTCGATGGCCTGATCGACGAGCCCGGAGCGGCGAGTGCTGGCAAGCGGCATGGCACACCCTATTCGACCTATCATCCTACGTCTGTCACACTATCAAACGTGACCCAGACGTTGGAGAAGGAACACTCGCCGGCTCGCGTCCTGGTCGCCAGTGGCCTCCTGGGGGTGGCCGTGGTGCTCGCCGCACTCAACCTCCGGCCGGCAGTGACCTCCGTCGGGTCGGTGCTGGAGGAGGTGCGGAATTCCCTCCATGCGTCCTCGACCTGGGCCGGAGCGCTGACCACGGTGCCTGGTCTGTGCTTCGCCGCGGCCGGCGGCACCGCGCCGTGGGTAGCCCGGCGGATCGGCCTGCCCGCGGCGGTGAGCGTGGCGCTGGCGCTGCTGACCGGCGGCCTGATCGTGCGCGTGCTGGACGGCCCGTTCGTGGTGGTCGGCGGCACCCTGGTCGCCACCGCGGGGATCGCGTTGGCAAACGTGCTGATCCCGGTCGTGGTCAAGGATGCCTTCCCCGCCCGCATCGGCCTGATGAGCGGGCTCTACACCGGCGCACTCCAGACCGGGGGTGCGGTCGGCTCGGCGGCGACACCACCGATCGACGTCGCGCTCGGCGGCTGGCGGCCGGGCCTGGCCAGCTGGGCCGTGCTGGCGGGCGTGGCGCTGATGGTGTGGTTGCTCGCGGCACGGACCCGGCCGGCTCCCGTCGTCGAAGTGGACCCGTCGGACAGCGGTCGCCGTTCGCTTCTGGGTAACCGGCTGGCGTGGACGGTCACGTTGTTCTTCGGACTGCAGTCCTGCATGGCCTACATCGTCATGGGCTGGTTGCCGGCGGTGTTCATCGACGCCGGGGTGAGCCGAGGCGACGCCGGGCTTCTGCTGGGGCTGATCTCGTTGCTCGGGCTGCCGGTCAGCCTGTTCCTGGTCCCCATCGCGGCCCGCGCGCGCACGCAGAGCTGGTGGGTCGTCGGGCTGGGCGTCTTCGGCCTCGTTGGCACCGTCGGCGTCATGGTTGCGCCGGGGCAGGCTCCGTTGGTGTGGTCGATCTGCATCGGTATCGGGATGAGCGTGTTCTCGCTGGCCATCATGACCATTACCCTGCGTGCACGCACCGGCGAAGACACCGGGCGGCTTTCCGGTATGGCACAAGGCATCGGCTACCTGTTGGCCGCGCTTGGCCCGTTCCTGTTCGGACTGCTGCACCAGCTCACCGGCGGCTGGACGGTCCCGTTCGTCCTGCTGCTCGCCGCGTCCGCCGGGCAGATGATCTTCGGCTGGCTCGCCGGGCGACCCCGTTTCGTTTAGGAGTTCAACGGGAGATTCAGCAACGCGTTCTCAATGAGCTCGGGCATGGCCGGGTGGATCCAGTACTGGCCCCGCGCCATCGAACGAGCGTCGAGGCCGAAGCTCATCGCCTGGATCAATGGCTGGATCACCGTGGACGCCTGCGGGCCGATGATGTGTGCGCCGAGCAACTGGCCGGTGTCGGGATCGGCGAGCAGCTTCGCGAAACTGCTGGTGTCCTCCATCGCCCAGCCGTAGGCGATTCCCGAATAGTCCTGTTTGGACGTGACGTAGCGTATGCCCTGCTCGCGCGCCTGCTCCTCGGTCAACCCCACGGAGGCGATCTGCGGTGAGCTGAACACCGCATGCGGCACGAACCGATGGTCCGCCCGGATCCGGTCGTCGGGATGCAGCAGGTTGTGCTGCACCACTCGTGCCTCGTGGTTGGCGACGTGCTTGAGCTGATGCGGGGAGGAAATGTCGCCGAGGGCGTAGATGCCTTCGACGGAGGTCTCCTGGTAGTCGTCGACCGCGACGAGCCCATCGACCAACCCACCGTCCAAAACGGACACTCCGGTTGCATCGACGTTCAGCAGGTCCGAGTTCGGTTGCCGGCCGGTCGCGGCCAGGAGCAGGTCGGTCTCGACGCTGCCGCCTTCGGCGAATTCGAGCACGATGCCCGATTCGGTCCGGCGGACGCGTTTCGTGTGGCTGTCGAGCCGCAGGTCGAAGCGTTGCGCGGCCAGTTCGGTGAACCGCTCGCTGAGGTCGGCGTCCTGGTGCCGGAGCAGGTGAGAAGTGCGCGCGATGATCGTGACCTCGACACCGAAGGACGCGAACACGTGCGCGAACTCGGCGGCGACGAACCCGCTGCCCAGGATGGTCAGCCGGGGCGGCAGTTCGTCCAGGCGCATCACCGTGTCCGACGTGTGGTAGCCGACCTCGTCGAGACCTTCGATGTCCGGCACGAACGGCCTGCTCCCGGCCGCGAGCACGAACCGGTCGGCGGTGATCGTTTCGGTTCCCGCCGGCAGGGTGACGGTCAGCTCCTTGTGCCCGGTGAAACGGCCCTCGCCTTCGTAGACCGTGACATTCGCGTTGTCCTTGTGCCCGATCCGGTACTCGCGGCCCCCGGCCGCGATGGGGTCGATCCGGCCGAAGATGCGGTCGCGAACGTCGCGCCAGCGAACCCCGCGCAGCTCCTCGTCCACGCCGAAGCGCGAGCTGATCGAGGGGGTCGCGGCGAGATCGGCGGTGTGGACGAACATCTTGGTCGGGATGCAGCCGACGTTGAGGCAGGTCCCGCCGAACACGCCCTTCTCGACGATCGCCGTTTTCCAGTCCGCGAACCGGGGATCGAGTATCGAGTTCCCCGAACCGGTACCGACGACGACCAGATCGTAGTGAGTCACAACCTCCTAAACCCGCCGGAACCGGGCTTTGTTCCGGTCCGGGCAGGGCGGAGCCCGACGGATCTCCTCCAGACCACCCTATTCAGCGACAGCGAGTAGTCGTTTGAACGGATAGGGTATTCCGGTCTGATGAGGGGTGAGGAGATATTCCATGGCGAAGCATCGTGGGCATCGTGGGTACGGTCGCAAACTGCGCGTGGCTGTCGCGGCATTCGTCGCGCTGGCGACGTGCCTGCCGGTCTCGGCCGCGGCCGAGACCGAGGGCACCCCACGGATCGTCGGTGGCGAGGAGGCTTCGATCATGGAGTATCCCTACGCGGTCTACCTGACCAACAGCAACGGCCTCGAGTACTGCGGTGGCGTGCTGATCGGCCCGACGGCGGTGGCGACGGCGGCGCACTGCGCGGTCGCGACGACCATGTCCGACATGCGGGTCGTCGCGGGCCGCCAGGACCAGCGAACCGCGGACGGCGTGGTCGCGGGGGTCTCCAGCCTGTGGATCGCGCCAGGATTCAGCGACCCCCGGATGGGCAACGACATCGCCGTGCTCAAGCTCGACCGCGTCGTGCCCTATCGTCGGGTGACCCTGCCCAGCAGCAACGACACGGCGCTCTATGCCGCGGGCACCAATGCGACAGTGCTCGGTTGGGGCCGTACGGCCGAGGGCGGCACGCGCTCCAACGTGTTCCGCGAGGCGGTCGTGCCGATCGTCAGCGACGCCGGTTGTGCGGCCAGCTACCCCACGTACAACGGCAAGACCATGCTGTGTGCGGGCTATCCGCAGGGCGGTACCGACGCCTGCCAGGGCGACTCGGGTGGTCCCCTCATTGTCAACGGCAAGCTGGCCGGTCTGGTGTCCTGGGGCCAGGGGTGTGCCGAAGCGGGTAAGCCGGGGATCTACACCCGCGTGTCCACCTACGCCAACGACTTGCGTGCGCAAGCGAGCGGAGGTCGTCCGCTCGGCTGAGCACCGGCGAGGGCCTAGGGTGGTGACCCGTGAGCGTTCCCGGAAATGAGCTGACGGCACAACAGCTATACGGCATCCTGCGGCTGCGGGTGGACGTGTTCGTCGTCGAGCAGGCCTGCCCCTATCCGGAACTGGACGGGCGTGACTTGCTGGCCACTACGCATCATTTCTGGCTCGGTGACGTGGATTCCTGTCTACGGGTGCTGGCCGAGCCAGGCGGGATCTATCGTGTCGGGCGGGTGGCGACCGCCAAACACGCTCGGGGCCAGGGGCTTGCCGCGAAGCTGATGACCGACGCGCTGGGCGTCATCGGAGACCGGGACAGCGTGCTCGACGCACAGACCTACGCCCGCGGTTTCTACGAGAAGTTCGGGTACGTGGCCGAAGGCGACGAGTTCGACGAGGACGGTATCCCGCACATCAGGATGTGGCGGCGGATGGCGCCGAGGCGCTGACCACCTTGACCGCGGTGTCCACATTAGACTCAGTGAGCCGGGCATGGACGGTCAGGCGCAGCCGGGACACTCCGTCCGGAACCGACGGTGGTCGGAGGAAACCGACCCGCACACCCTGCTCGGCACACCGTGCCGCCCAGTTCGCCGCGTCAGCGGCCGACGGTGCCCGTACGGACATCAAGGCGGCTTGCGGCGAACTCACGCTTAACCCGCCGTCGCGCAACCCCGCCGCGAGAGCGACGGCGCAGGCCTGAACCGCACCCGGTAGCTCAGGCTCCGCCTTGAGCACCCCGAGCGCGGCCAGTGCCGCGGCCACGGACGAAGGGGCAAGCCGGGTGTCGGCGAGGAAGCCACGGGCCGTTTCGGCGATCTGCCGGATCACCCGCCGCGGCCCAAGCACTGCACCCCCTTGCGCGCCAAGGGCTTTCGCCAGCGAGATGGTCGTGACCACGTCAGGCTCGGCAGCGAGCCCGGCCGCCTGCACCGCGCCACGGCCGCCGTCGCCCAGCACGCCGAAGCCGTGTGCGTCGTCGATCAGCAGCCCGGCGCCGTGTTCACGGCAGGCGGTGGACAGTTCCGCCAGTGGCGCGAGGTGGCCGTCCACGGAGAACACCGAGTCGGTGACCACCAGCGCCCGCGCCTTGCGCCGGGTCGCAAGGGCGTGCTTGATCGCCGCGGTGTCGCTGTGCGCCACCGCGGCCACGTCGGCGCGCGAGAGGCGGCACCCTTCGATGAGTGAGGCGCCCAGGTGCCGGTCAGTCACGATCGCCGACTCTCCTCCGGAGAGAGCGGTGACCGCGGCCAGGTTGGCCAGGAAACCGGACGAGAACACCAGCGCTGCCTGGGTACCGCAGAACCGGGCCAGCTCGTGTTCGAGTTCGGCGTGCAGCTCGGTCGATCCGTTGTTCACCGGCGAGCCCGTCGAACCCGCGCCCCAGCGCAGCGCCGCGGCCGCCGCGGCTCCGGCGACCCGCTTGTCCTTGGCCAGCCCGAGATAGTCGTCGCCGGCCAGATCCAGTTCGCCCGGTGTGGCACCCCGCGGCTGTGGCCGGTGTGCCAGCCCGGCCTCGACCCTGCGTGCGGCCTCGGCGTCCAGCCAGTCGAACACCTGCTCCGCGGGAACCGGGGCGGAATTCGGGCGCGCGTTCATGCCCGGCAGTGTCTCAGAGAACCCGCGGGCCGACAGTGCGTGGGGTGGCGGGAGGGGAGAGGTGCCAGGGAGCTTGCCCGCAGGTGTTGTCTGGGGGACGAACCCCCAGACAACACAGCGTTGTCAAGACAACGCTTTCCCTTCGACGCTGAGCCTATTTACCCTGCTTCCGGGCGGGGCCGCGGCCGAAGCGGTTCGGACGGGAGCCGTCACGGCTCTGGCGGTGGCCGGTGAACCCGCGCGAGCGCGAACCGTGCCGCTCCTTGTCCCGGAACGAGCCGTGCCGCTCACCACCGCGTGCACCCCGCCGAGGCTGCGGCTCACGCCGCCGCTCGGCCACCGGCTCACCGCTCGGCTCCCGAGCACCGGTGATCCGGGTCAGTTCGACATCGCCCGGGCGCACCACGGTGCTTTCGGCACGAACCCCGGCCCGCTCGGTCATCCGGCGCACGATACGCCGCTGGTCGTGCGTGACCAGGGTGACCACGACGCCCGACGCGCCGGCACGCGCGGTGCGTCCCGCGCGGTGCAGGTAGTCCTTGTGATCGGCGGCCGGGTCGACGTGCAGCACCAGGCTGACGTCGTCGACGTGGATGCCGCGCGCGGCGACGTCGGTGGCGACCAGCACCGGAGTGTGGCCTTCACGGAAGTCGGCGAGCACCCGGTTGCGCTGACCCTGGGTCTTGCCACCGTGCAAGGCCCCGGCCGCCACGCCGCTGGCACGCAGGCGCTCGGCCAGCCGGTCGACGTGATGCTTGGTGCGCACGAACATGATCGTGCGGCCATCGCGCGCGCCGATCTCGGTCACGACGGTCTGCTTCTCCTGATGGGACACCTGGAACACGTAGTGGTCCATGGTCTCCACGCTCGCCGTCACCGGGGCGACGGAATGCTCGACCGGGTCGGTGAGGTACGCCTTGACGAGCTTCTCGACGTCGCCGTCGAGAGTCGCCGAGAACAGCAGGCGCTGGCCGCGCGGCGGGGTGAGGTCGAGGATCTCGCGAACCTGCGGCAGGAAGCCCATGTCCGCCATCTGGTCCGCCTCGTCGAGTGCGACGAAATTCACGTCGGAGAGCACGCAGGTGCCCTGCCGGACGTGGTCGGAGAGGCGCCCGGGGGTGGCGATGAGCAGGTCGACCCCCCGGTTGAGGGCGTCGGCCTGACGCATGAAGGCCAGCCCGCCGACGGCGGTGCGGCACCACAGGCCCATGGCCTTGGCCAGCGGGGTCAGCGAGTCCGCAACCTGCATGGCCAGCTCCCGTGTGGGCACGAGAACCAGCGCACGCGGGCGCTTCGGCCTGGCTTTCCCGCCGCCGAGGCGGGCCAGCAACGGCAGCCCGAAGGCGAGCGTCTTGCCGGATCCGGTCTGGGCACGGCCCAGGATGTCGCGGCCGGCGAGTGCGTCCGGCAGCGTGGCCGACTGGATGGGGAACGGCATGTCGATGCCGCTGTCACGCAGCGCGCGCGACAGCGGCTCGGGCAGGCCGAAATCGGCGAAGGACCGCACCGGGGACGGCGCTGTCGACTGGACGCGCTCGATGCGGGCCTTCGCCGTGTGCCGCGGCTTGCGGGCGGGACGTGCGGACTTGTCGGACTGGGAGGTGATACTCACTCAATGCCTCTCGGACGTGGCACGTCACAAGGAGGCCCGGTTTGCCGGCGCACAGGCAGGCGAAAGTGTTGTCCGTGGGCATTCTCACAGGGACGAACCCGACGCATTCTGCGCCGCTGTTGGGATCGATTACCGCGGGGCGCGGCCGCGACGAACAACCCTTGCCGTCCGCGCCGCCTGTGCGGTCGGTGATCAGTGTAGCCGAGACCGTCCGAGGCCGTGCGCACCACCCGGGAGGTCAGGCGCGAGCGACCCGTTTCCACAGGTTCTCGGTCACCTCGGCCTCGTCGACGTCCAGCCCCCGTGCGGCGAACCAGCCCGCCAGGTTGCTCACGTCCCTGGCCAGGAACTCCGGACCGCCCGGGTTGGCCACCAGGTCCACGACCTGAGGCAGATCGATCAGTACCAGCCTGCCTTCGTGAACGAGGATGTTGTAGGCGGACAGGTCGCCGTGCGCGACCCCCTCGGCGGCCAGCACCTCCAGTGCGGCCAATGCCTGGAGCCACAGTTCACGCAGTTCCTCCTGGCCGGGTCGTAGCTGCGCAAGCCGTGGCGCCGCCCCACCGTCGTCGCCGCCGACGAACTCCAGGAGCACCTCGGTGCCGTTGCGCTGCACCGGATACGGGACGGCGGCGCCGACCGTCCACAAACGACTCAGCGTGGCGAACTCGGCGACGGCCCACTGCTCGGCGATGAGGTTGCGGCCGAAGGAGGTGCGGCCGGCGATCGCGCGGTTCTCCCGGGACCGGCGCATGCGCCGGCCTTCGAGATACGCGCCGTCGCGGCGGAACTGCTTGTGCTCGTCGGATCGATAGCGTTTCGCGGCGAGCAGGCACTCGCGCGAGCCGTCCGGCAGCCCGCGTCGCAGCAGGTGAACGTCGGCTTCCTTGCCGGTCTTGAGCACGCCGAGTTCGGTGTCGACCGCGGCCAGTTCGGTGACCAGCCAATCCGGATACGGGCGTGGCCCGCGTTCGCCGTCGCCCCAGGTGGTGAAGCGATCGGCGCCGCCCGGAATGTCGGGGTCGGCGTAATCGTCCTCCCGGAAACGGGCGAGCCGGGCGCGTTCGGCCTCGGTGAGGCGACCACGGCGAGTGGGCTGGCGTTCGGACTCGAAGGATCGTGAGCGGCGCATGGGGATGTCACGCACTGGTGGTTCTCCTGAATGAGTGCCCCACCGGGTGCGAGCAGCGCGTCAGCCGGCTGGGGCGGGCGGATGGGCGACGAAGGGCAGCCCGAGGACATCTGTCGACACTGGTGCACCTCCTTCCTTCCGCTAAGAACCCGATCTTGCCGGGACGGCCGTCGAGTGCGCAACCGAATTAGCGGCCGCCGCGCGTAACGGGCAGACTCGCGGCATGCGGGTGATCGTGATCGGATCGGGAATCGCCGGAGCAAGCACCGCCTACCACCTCGCACGCCGGGGCGTCGAAGTCGCCGTCGTCGACACGGCACGGTTAGGCGCCGCGACCGAGGCGGGCGCGGGAATCGTCTGTCCCTGGACCTCGCGACGCGGCGACGCCGAAATCCGTGCGGCGTCGATGGCCGCGTCCTATTACCCTGCGTTGTTGGCCCAACTCGCCGAGGACGGCGTGCGGGAGTCCTCGTTCGAGACGGTCGGCGCCCTCGTCGTCGGGGCGGATGAAACCGAGCTCGAAGCCACCTACCAACTGGTCGTGGAGCGCGCGGCGGAAGCGCCCGCGGCCGGGCAGGTCAGCCGACTGGACGCGGCGCAGGCCCGAGAGCTCTTTCCGGTGCTGGCCCCCGAACTCGCCGCGGTGCACGTGTCCGGCGGTGGCCGGGTCGACGGGCGGCGGCTGCGCCGGGCGCTGCTGACCGCCGCGGCGAGGCGGGGTGCCGAGACGATCGAGGGGCACGCGGAGTTGACGGGACGTGGAGTTCTCGTCGCGGGCGAGCGGCGCGATGCGGACAAGGTCGTGGTGGCGGCGGGGGCGTGGAGCCGGGAGGTCGTCGCGCCGCTGGGTGTGCACCTGGCGGTGGAGCCGCAGCGGGGCCAGATCAGCCACTTCGAGCTGCCCGGCGTCGACACGAGCGCCTGGCCCGTCGTGTTGCCACAGTCGAGCCATTACCTGCTCGCCTTCCCCGGTTCGCGGGTGGTGGCCGGCGCGACCCGGGAAACCGGATCCGGCTTCGACTACCGGGTGACCGCCGCCGGCCAGCACGAGGTGCTGACCCACGCGCTTGGCGTAGCGCCGGGGCTCGCCGACGCGACGTTGCTGGAAACCCGGATCGGCTTCCGGCCCGCGTCGCCGGACGGATTGCCGCTCCTCGGCCCGCTCGACGGCCACCCGGACGTGCTGATGGCCACCGGATTCGGGCCCACCGGGCTGACCGTCGCACCGTTCGCCGGTGCGCTGCTCGCGTCGATCGCGCTGGGCGAGGCCCCGGCGATGGACGTGTCGTCGCTACGGCCGGGCCGGTTCAGCTCGGGGTGATCAGCTCCAGTTCCCGGTCGCCGGTGCGTGACAGGCGGATGCCGGCGCGGGCCGCGACCCTGGTCAGTCCTTCCACAGTGGATGGTTCACGGGCCGCCGTGGCCAGCGCCGCGGCGAGCTTGCCCTTGTACGCCTTGTTGTGGTGACTGACCGTCTTCCCGGTGTCGGTGACCACGCGCACGGTTATCGCGTCCGGGATTCCGGCCAGCGCCGCGTAGGCGCCCGACCGCAGGTCGACGACCAGCTCGTCCAACCCGGCGAGCACGGGCTCGAGGACTGGGCGCCACAGCGCGCGCAACGTCCCCAGCTCGGGCACGGAGTTGGCACCGGAGAGCCGGTAGGCGGGGATTCGGTCGCCGCCGCGCAGAACGCCGAACAGCGCGGATGCGATCGCCAGCCGGTGCCCGGCCTTCGCCCGCTGGCTCCTGGTGAAGGTGGCGACGCCGAGGGCGTCGTACAGCACACCGGTGTAGCGGTCCAATGCCGGAAGCGTGCCTGCCGTCAGCAGCGCCGCGTTGCGCTTTACCTCGTCTTCCTGCCGCGGCGACAGGCCGAGCACTCGGAGACTCTCTGGGACGTCGGCGGCCAGGTCCACAAGTGCGTAGGCCAGCTTGCGTCGCACCGGCGTGAGTTCCGGGAAGGACAACTGGTAGAGATCCAGGGCCGGGCCGTCCCCGCCGGGTTCCTTGGTTTCCGAGGGAGGCAGCAGCACCAGCACCTGAGCAGGGTAACCGTCGCGGCCTCGGAGCGATGGACCTGCCCGGCAGGGTTGAGCAGCGCCGATGACGGGCCCGAAACGGGTCCGAAGTAGACGACGGGCGCCCGCCGGCCGCACGTCCCGGCGGCGTCTCCTGGCGCGCCGTCAATCACCCGGTCGGTGTAGCCCGTATGCACCGCGACGCTCCACGGCAGACGGTCGATGCCTCGTCGAGGACCGCCCGTTCGCTCGGCGAACGCCGAGATCAGACGGCCCGGGCGGACGTCCTGGGGTGATGCCGTGCCGCGACCCGCCGCCCACTGCTTTACTTCTCCTATGGAACTGACGCTCCGGTATGCCGTGGCTTCCGACGTCGGGCAGCGGCGGGAGTCGAACGAGGACTCGGTTTACGCCAGTCCGCGTCTGCTCGCCGTCGCCGACGGGATGGGCGGGCATGTCGCCGGTGAAATCGCCAGCTCGGCCGCCGTCGCCGCGATCTCCGACCTCGACTCGCGCCTCACCGAAGAGGCCGACCCGCTGGAGGAGCTGTTCGGCGCGGTGCGAGAGGCGGTGCGCCGGCTGACCGACCTCGCGGAGGATGATCACGCGCTACGCGGGATGGGGACCACCCTGACCGTTCTGCACTGGGACGGGAGCCGGTTCGCCGTCGCGCATGTCGGCGACTCACGCGCGTACCTCCTTCGTGATGGCCAACTCGAGCAGATCACCCGCGACCACACCGTGGTCCAGGAGCTCGTCGACCAGGGCCGGATCACGCCCGAGGTCGCCGCCACCCACCCGAGTCGCTCGGTGCTGACCCGGGCCCTGCAAAGCGGTGGCGACGCCGACCCGGACCTGTTCTTCGTCGAGGCCCACGTCGGCGACCGCTACCTGATCTGTTCCGACGGCCTGTCGGACGTCGTCACCCCGAGCGGGCTCCAGGAGGCGTTGATCGCCAACCCTGACCCGGACGACGCGGTGCGGCGGCTCGTCGAACTGGCCAACGCGGGGGGTGGGCCGGACAACATCACCAGTCTCGTCGCCGACGTGCTCAAACCCCACGCGGCCGAGGCGGCCGAGCAGGAATGACACCCGTTGTGGTCAACCCGCGGCAATCACGGTGACCACCACGCGCGCGCCTCTGCCCCGAGTCTTGTGGGGGTTCCGCTTCCATAAGGGGGCTTGGCGGCAAGGCCCCAGGCCCCCTTATGGAGGCGGGGTGCCGTCCGCGAGGAAGCGACCCGATGCCCTCGGGAGCAACCCGTCGACACGACCGCGGTCGCGCGCAAACTCGCGAAGAAACAGCGTGACCTACGCTGTGGGTGTGCGGGGCAGCGCCAACCTGCCCCGCACACCCGCCGGTCACATCAGGCGGGCACGAAACTCATCCGCCGGTTTTCGACATCGAGGTTCGCAATGCGGACCGAGATGGCCGAGCCGGATTCCGGCTCGGCGGACCAGGCCGAGCGCGGGAGCAGCCCGTGGATTCCCGGGGCGACCTCGAGCAGGGCACCGAAGGGCAGCACCTTCGTCACCGTCGCGCTGAGAGTGCCGCCTCCTGCGTGTTCGGCCAGGAACTCCGTCCACTCGGACAGCGAGACCTTTGGCTGGGACATGCTTTCACCTCCTCTCGCGATTCCATGTCACCTTGAATGCCGCAATGGGCACGGTTGCCGTCAAGGAAATGGGAATGCGAGGAAGGTGGGCGGGCCCCTGGCCCGCCGGATGGTCACGGCGCGGCCGGGAACCTCATCCGCTCATGGCTTTTCGCCGACCCGGCAGTCACGGCGATCACAGTAACAACCACGGCTCGAGATGTCGATACCACTCGGGTTCACGACCGCGTGCCGTCGCGGGACCCGCGGGCGCGCCAGGAATCGGGGCGGTGGCGCGCCCGCGGGCAGGGCCGTCCGGTTCGGCCCCGGACGCGCGGCCCTCCTCCCCAGGAGAGATGGCCGGCGTCACGTGCGTGGGGTGGCCGGTCAGTCCCAGATCTTGACCGCGCGTACCAGCAACGGTGCGTGCGGTGCGAAAGTGTCGTGCCCCGGGTAGGTGATGAAATCGCCTTCTGTGCCGCATTCGACGTCCTGGTAAACCGTGACGTCCCGTTCCAGCCTGTTTGCAAAAGATTTCGCGACCGCGTCATCGGGTAGTGCAATGCATTCCTGTGGATTGGTCGTCCGGAGGTCGAGGCGGTGCATGGTCCCGCGGTAGAACTCGCCCGTCCAGGTGCAGAACTCGCCGGGATCGCAGGCGAACTCGGGACGCTCGGCCGGCGGCGGTGCCGTGTCCGCGTGCGCGATCCCGGCCCCGCCGAGCATTCCGAGCGCGGCGAGAATCAGCAGTCTCGGAAGATAGGCGCGCAATGTGGAAAGCATGGTTTGTCCTCCCCTGAAGAAATATCGGTGCGATCTGGCGAACCTGTTTCGTCTGTCGCACGAGTTCAGAATGCCGACCGGCACCAGGTTTGTCAGCCCGGGTTTCGTCTTCTGTGGACAACTCGCCGCCGATCGCCCGACCGGGTGTGGGTTGTCCACAGATCAGCCAAACGGCTCGCCTGCACGGGAGGAGTCTGCTATTGGGCCGGGCCGGGCCGGTCGAGCCGCGGACGACGAACTCGATGTCCACAATGGCCGGTTCTGGTGTGCTCGCCTGCCGGCGAGCGAATGCAGCGCCGGTTCACCAGCCTCGTGCCCTGGCGAACCAGGTCGCATCAGGTCCTGCCACACCGTGCGGACGCTCCACCCACTGCGCGAGCGGAGTGCCGCCGACGAACTTTCTGAAGCGTTCGAGGCATTGTGTGGTACCGATTGTGGGGTACCGGCGGAAGGGGGCGGCACGTGCTCGACAATCGGGTCGCGGTGTTCGTGGTGTTCGGGCTCAACGGTGCGGCGTATGGATCATGGGCGCCCCGCGTGCCGGCGCTCAGCGATCGGTTACACGTCGGTCCTGGGCCGATCGGACTGGCGCTGCTGGCGATGACGGTCAGCATGCTCCTCACGGCCGCGGTCTCCGGCCGGCTCGTCGAACGGTTCGGTGCGCGCTCGGTGATCTTCGGCTCCGTCATGCTCGCCTGCGTGCTCCTGCCCGTGATCGGGTCGCTCACCTCGGTCGCCTGGTTCGTCGTCACGATGGTCGGTGTCGGGGCCGCCAGCGGCGCACTGGACGTGTCGATGAACGTCGCCGGGGTCGGGGTGGAGCGCCGGACCGGCCGTCCCATGATGCCGGTCTTTCACGCCGGTTTCAGCTTCGGCGGACTGGCCGCGTCCGCGGCCGCGGGTCTCGCCGCCGCGCACCATCTCTCGCTCGCGCGGCACCTGACCGCGGCGGCCGTGGTCATCGCGCTGGCCCTCCTGGTGGTGCTGCGCGGGCTGCCGGGTGCCGTGCCACGGGACAAGGAAGCCGCGAGCTCGCCGAGGGTCGCGCCCGGCCGGCGCCCGGTGCTGTGGCTGCTCGCCGCGGTCGCGCTGCTGTCGGCGGTCGCCGAAGGGGCCAGCTCGGACTGGTCGGCGCTGCTGCTGGTCCACGTGCACGGGGCCGGGCAGGGTGCGGCGGCGCTGGCGTTCTCCGGGTTCTCCCTGGCCATGGCGCTCACCCGGCTCGGCGGGGCGTGGGTGCAGCGCAGGGTCGGCCCCACCCGGACCCTGGTCGTAGGTGCGCTGTTGGCCGGAGCCGGCCTCGCCGTGGCGGCCGTCGTCCCGGTGACCGCACTCGCCTACGCCGGCTTCGCGCTCGCGGGCGCCGGGCTGGCCGCGTCCTTCCCCCTGGCACTGGGGCTCGCCGGGGAGGCCGGCAAGCGCGACGACGACAGCGGGGGAGAGCGGGAGATCGCCTTCGTCACCACCATCGCTTACACGGGGTTCGTCGGTGGCCCACCGTTGATCGGGGGCATCGCCCAGTTCACCTCGTTGACGATTTCGTTCGTTGTGGTCGCGATACTCGCCATGTCGATCGCCGCCGCCGCCGTAGGCGCGCGCCGCGCGCGTCACCGCGAGGTCACCGCCCAGACACTCCCTCCGCACGGGGGCCTACTCTCGTAACGTGGCCTCACAAGCTTCTAGCCAGCGCAAAACGATGAGCGTGTGGCCGCTGCTCGCGGTGAGTGTGCTCCTGGGCGCGGTCGTCGCGGTCGCGCTGCTCACGCTCTCGGGCGCCGCCACCTACGTCATCGTCGGGCTGCCCGATCCGGGAGCGATCACACGCTACGGCATCGGCGTGGTCCGCGTCGTCGCCGACGCCTCGTCGGTGGTGTGTATCGGATCGCTGCTGCTGGCGGCGTTTCTCGTGCCTCCGCAGGGGTCGGGGACCCTGGCCCGGGACGGATACGCGGCCGTGCGCACCGCGGGGATCGCCGCCTGGGTGTGGTTCGTCGCGGCGCTCGCCTCGGTGCTGTTCACCGCCGCGGACGGCGCGGGCAAGCCGGTGACCGAAATGTTCTCCGGCCAGACCCTGCTCACGCTGGTCGACGCCATCGAACAGCCGAAGGCATGGCTGTTCACCGCGGCCCTCGCGCTGCTGGTCGCCGTGGGCTGCCGGCTGGTGCTGTCCTGGGGCTGGACGGCGGTGCTGTTCTTCGTCGCGGTCGCGGGACTGGTTCCGGTGGCCGTGACCGGTCACTCGGCCAGCGGCGGCGCCCACGACCTGGCGACCAACAGCCTGCTCTACCATCTGGTCGCGGCCGCGCTGTGGGTCGGAGGCCTGCTGGCCCTGCTCGCGCACGGCTGGCGCCGCGGTGACCACTTCGCCCTCGCCGCCACCAGGTTCTCCAAGCTCGCGCTGGCGTGCTGGCTCGTGATGGCCGCCTCGGGTGTGATCAACGCGCTGGTCCGGATTTCCCCCGGCGACCTGCTGACCACCGACTACGGCCTGCTCGTGCTGGCCAAGATCGTGGCCCTGCTGATGCTCGGCGTGTTCGGTCATCAGCAGCGCAGCCGCGGTGTCCGGGCCTTGACCGACGGGCCGGGTGGTGGACAACTGCTCCGGCTGGGCGCGGTCGAGGTGCTGATCATGTTCGTGACCATCGGCATCGCAACGGCTCTGAGCCGCACTCCACCGCCACCGCAGAGCCTCATCCAGCCCAGCAACACCGAGTTGCTCATCGGCTACGACCTGGCCGGCCCGCCAACCGTGCTGCGCCTGCTCTTCGACTGGCGGTTCGACCTGGTTTACGGCACCGCGGCGATCGTGCTGGCCGCGCTGTACCTGGCGGGCGTGCTCCGGCTACGCCGTCGCGGGGACCGCTGGCCGGCCGGACGGACGTTCGCCTGGCTGGCCGGGTGCCTCGTGGTGTTGCTGGCCACCTCGTCGGGAATCGGCCGGTATTCCCCCGCGATGTTCAGCGTGCACATGGGCGGGCACATGTTGCTGTCCATGGTCGCCCCGGTCCTGCTCGTGCTCGGCGGGCCGGTGACCCTCGCCCTGCGCGCGCTCCCCGTGGCCGGCAAGGATGCGCCGCCGGGACCGCGGGAATGGCTGCTCGCGTTCGTGCATTCCCCGCTGTCGAAGGCGCTCACCCACCCGATCGTGGCGCTGGCGCTGTTCGTCGGATCCTTCTACGTCCTGTACTTCTCGGGACTGTTCGACGCCGCGCTCAACTATCACTGGGCGCACCTGCTGATGAACGCCCACTTCCTGCTGGCCGGTTACGTGTTCTATTGGCCGGTGATCGGCATCGACCCGTCGCCGCGGCGGCTGCCGCACCTGGGCCGGCTCGGGCTGATGTTCGCGGCCATGCCGTTCCACGCGTTCTTCGGCGTGATCCTGATGTCGAAGCAGACGGTCATCGGGCAGGCGTTCTTCCAGGCTCTGCGCCTGCCCTGGATCACCGATCTGCTCGCCGACCAGCGGCTGGGCGGTGGCATCGCCTGGGCATCCGGCGAGCTTCCGGTGCTGCTCGTGTTGATCGCCCTGCTCGTGCAGTGGGCGCGGGCCGACGATCGCGAGGCGCGCCGTAACGACCGCCGTGCGGAAGCCAGCGGAGACGCCGAGCTCGCCGCCTACAACGCCATGCTCCGCCAGCTCGCGGAAGGGCGGCCGGTCGCGGAAGGCAGCGGCGGTTCACCCGGCGCCGAGCGCTGAGCGCGGTTTTCCGGTTCACCCGGACCGGGTGAACCGGAACCGCGCTTCAGTCAGCTGACGATTCCCGACAGATGTGGGTGGATCAGCTCCTGCAACGCCGGTGACGGCTCCACACCGAGTTCTTCCAGCAGCTGCGACCGGTAGTGCCGGAAGTGCCGGATCGCCTCGGCGGTGTTACCTTCACTCAGGTACGCACGCACCACCACCGCGTGCGCGCTGTCACGGAAGGGCTCAAGGGTGGTGGCGGTGAGCGCGGCACGCAGGGCGTCGCTGGGCCGCTGATGGTTGAGTAACTGCTCGGCGAGTGCTTCCAGTGCCCGCACATGCTGCAGCCGCACTCGTTCTCGTTCCATCAGCACCCAGTCGTCGTACCAGCCGGGCAGCAACTCGCCGGGCGAGGCGAGCACGTCCAGCACGGTGTGCGCGTCGATCGGCGGTTTCGGGCCGGCACCTTCGAGGAAGTACTGGGCGATGTCGGCCATCTGCTGGATGTCCACCGTGACATCCGGGTGGAGCGCCACGTCGTGCCGAGTCGGCGAGAGTGCTTCCGGGGCTCGCGAACGCACGCGCCACAGCGTGGTCCGCAGGCTGGCGAGCGCGTGTTCCTGAGACTGCTCCGGCCACAGCATGCTCGCCACGTAGCCACGCGGATGGCGCCGATGCAGCGCGAGGAACGCAAGCAGACGCTGCCCGCTCGGGGCCAGCCGTATCAGGGAGCCACCCCGTCGCAACGAAAATCCCCCAAGAAGGGTGAGCTGGAACCCGTCGCCCGCCCCGTCGGATCTCGGCCATCCGGTCCGCTGACTCGGAATCCGTGTCATTGTCTTCCTTCCATGACGTATGGTGACAGGCCGCCGTGTCCACTTCGCAAAGGATCGAGCGGAGTCCACTGAGGACACCGGCGCCGCACGGTCGCCGGGTGGCCCTGCGTGGATCGCCCCGACCGCCACCACCCTTTGCGGTCAAGGCAAGAACAACTGGCGCATACTGCCCTCGCACCACCGGTCTGGCACTGTTCCGTGACGGGGTTGACGGTCGAGGTCCAGGACGCTGCTCGCCGTCGAAATTCCTTGCTACATCGAGGGAAGCTCCCGGCGAAGTAATACCCGGTATCACGCTACCTCCCCGGTCGGCACGCATCAAACGTTCGAGACGGCCCGGTCGCCGCCCTGCGGCGACTTCATCCTTTCGGCTAGAACCCGATTCTCCAACGGGCTTCCCGCGTATGGTGACGTTCATTGACTTGCACACTCCTGAAGCCACGCCTCGACGAGGTGGCGGACCTCGTCAATGGACGACACGAGACTGCTGTTCCGTGGTCTGTGCGAGATGTCAGCGGTTCTGCTGACCCGCGCACGAAAGCCACCGGGCCCCGGGTGTTCACGCCAGAACCTGATGACCAGGACGCCGTTCGACCTCGCGTCCGGGCCCCCCGCTCCACCCCCGCCGACATCGTTCACCTGGTGTGTGTTCGGTTCGATCGGCGACATCGGTACACCTCTCGACGGACGCGAATACTCGCGCTGTGCGGAACCGCTGGCTGCGGGATTCACTAGATTGAGCCAGCGTAGGTTCCCATCGTCTCCATAATTCCCGGTTGTGACGTTTTGGTGACGGCGCCGCACCTTACTTTTGTCGTGCGGTCGGTTGCCGCGCACCGGGAAAGAAAACGAAAGGAGACGAAATGCCTGTGTCGGTGCTCGAGTTTTCCGGGCAGGACGCCGACCTGTTGCCCGCTCGCGAGGCCCTGCAGGTCGGCCCGATGGACGGGTTGGCCGGCCTCTTCGGCGGTGCCCTGGGCGTCGGGCAGGCGTTGAACCACTTCCCCGCATACCACGGCAGCTTCCTCCACGGCGGCCCGCGTCCGTTGCCGGTCATCAGGTAGCGATGCCACGGCTGTTGTTCGGATCACTGGCGGTGCGGTGCCCCTGTCGAGATGGTGAGGTGACAGGTGGAGCGCCTGCCGAATGCGCATGGGGTTAACGTCGTTCATGGCCGAGGAGAACCGACAATGATCGATGCTTCGTTGCCGTCGCGGATGCCGGTTCATTCGGCCATGTCCATCAGGACATTGTGGTGAGCACGCACTGACAAGCTGATCGACAAACAGATCGCGAGTCCCCGGTGGATCCGTTACAGGTGACGAAGCCGGCGGCTCAATGACCTCGAAACGAAACCAAGGAGAATTTTTGTGAAGGAATACCGCCCGTCGCTGGCCCAGCTCAATCGCGAAGAGGCCGAATTGCTGCCTGTCCGGGAGACGCTTGTGGGCGATGTCACCATCAACATCAACACTGTAATAGACCTCAACCTCGCTCTTGCTATCGCCGGCATTACCGACAAGGTGACGAGCGCGATCGCCAGCCAGATGGTCGGAGTCCACTAGGGACACACGGAGAGTAGACCAATTCGCCCTGCCTGGGTTCATTCTACCCGGGCAGGGCGAGCCGCGTCAGTCGCGTTTGTTCTCCGTTTTCGAATACGCGCCGTGAGGTGGCGGGTTTCCAAAAACACGAAAGTGAACAGACTTCGGGAAGCTGATGACGACTTGGTGACGTAACATGTGCCTTACTGTTTCCGCGTATGGCGAACAGTTCTGGCTCGGGAGCGATGATCCGCTGAAAGGACCAAGGAATGACCGACCCTCCGAGGCTGCCTCTGCGGGCCGCTGAGCTGCTGTCGGCCGATGAGGCCCGGCCGGGTTCCACCACGGAGTGGAAGTACATCCCGGACATCGCCGAATCGAGTTCGGAGTTCGGTGGGGCCGACGCCGGCGCGCAACAGATCGCCGTGGTGATCACCAGCGTCAACTGATCCGGCGGGCGGGTAGGTCGTCGGTTCCTACCCGAGCGAGAAACCGGCTCCTACCCGCCCACTTCGACGATGCCTGACCGTCGTCACCGCTACGACGAAACTCGGTTGACGCAACCCATCGACAGATCACCGGCGCCATCCACGGTGGAAACCGTGGCCCCCTTGCGAAGCCGTGATCGCACCGGCACCAAACCAGCCCGCAACCGGCGGATCGACGCGCAGGCCGTCCTCGGCCGCGTGAGGAGGAACCTCGATGACTCGACAGATCCCGCACAACGCGCCCACCTCGCCCCCGGCGGCCGCGGACCCGGGCCCGCTCGCGGCGGTGGACCCAGACCTTCGCCCCGTCCGGGCCGAGGGGCTCTCCCTGCTCGGCGAGTACGAGGGCGGCGGTTACGACGAGCCCCGTTACCTCGTCTCCCGGGGAGACGGGCAGATGGTGCTGGTGTCCCGGATGCTGAACGCGGTCCTGGCCGGGGTGGGCGACGGCCGGACGCTGGCTCAGATCGCCGAGAACGCCGGCCAGACCTACGGTGCGGTGTTGTCCCCGGAGGCGGTCCACTATCTCATCGAGCACAAGCTCAAGCCGCTCGGCCTGGCCGGATTCGGCGAGGAGGAGCAAGAAGAACGCCCCCGGGCCAACCCGTTGCTCGGGCTGTCCCTGCGTGGGGTCCTGTTGCCCGCCAAGGTGGTCCGCCGCCTCGCCGCGGTCTTCTACCCGCTGTTCGTGGCTCCGGTGATCGTCACGGTGCTGCTGGCACTGGGCGTCCTGGACGTCTGGCTGCTGGCGACCGGACATGCCAACGCCTCCATCCACGCGTCGATCGGTTCGCCCCTGCTGATGCTGGCGGTGTTCGGGGTGATGCTGGCGAACACGCTGTTCCACGAGTGCGGTCACGCCGCCGGCTGCCATTACGGGGGCGGCCAGCCGGGCGCGATCGGGGTCGGTGTCCTGATCATGGTCCCGGCCTTCTACACCAACGTCAACGACGCCTACCGGCTCGACCGGCGTGGGCGGCTGCGCACGGACCTCGGCGGTATCTACTTCAACGCGGTGTTCGCGGTGGTCATCGGCGCGATCTACCTGCTCACCGGGTTCGCCCCGCTCCCGGCCATCATCGTGCTGATCCACCTGCAGATACTCCAGCAGTTGATCCCGCTGGTCCGCCTGGACGGCTACTACATCCTCGGCGACCTGGTCGGCGTGCCCAACCTGTTCGAGCAGATCCCGCACATCCTGCGGCGGGCCATCCTGCGGCGGGAGCCGGCCCGGCCGATCGCCACCCTCCGGCCGCGGACCAGGAGGATCATCACGGCGTGGGTCGCCCTGGTGGTGCCCGCCCTGATCGCCGCACTGGTCAACCTGATCCTGTTCCTGCCGAGCTACCTGCACACGGCCTCGATCAACATCGCGCACTACTGGCAGGTCTGCGGCATCGGCATCGCCGAGGGTGACGTGGGGATCGCCGCGGTGGCGGTGATCTCGATCGTGGTTCTCCTGGTGCCGTGGGTGGGGCTCACTTCCCTGGTGCTGCGGACCATCGCCAAGGTCACCCTGCTGGTGGCCAGGCGCCGGCGCAAGGCCGCTGCCGAGTCGAAGCGACGGGGCGGGGCGTGCGGTACGGAGGGGGGCGTCGCCGCATACCAGCGTCAGGTCACCCGATGACGGTGCTGGCTCAGGCCCCTTGCGCTGGCGGCCGGTAGCACGCCATACCGACAGTTTTCGCGCCATGCCGTTTTCCGGTCGCGACTTGTGCACACTGCCCTGGTTATCCACAGCGTCGCCGCGACACCGTTCCCCACTCCCCGCAGCCCGGGCAGGCTGGTCCCTACGGATCGAAGCCAGGAAAACCGGAAAGGGGAAGGCGATGACGGTAGGGGAGACCCCGGTGACCGTGGTGGGCACGGTGGTCAGTGAGGTGGCGTTGAAAAGGGTTGGCGAGAACGAGCACGAACTCGCCACCTTCTTGCTGCGCGCCAGTGAGCGCAAGTACGACAAGGAGAAGTCCGGGTGGTATGACCACCGGGTCTTTTCCATCCGGGTCAAGTGCTGGCGCAAGCTGGCGGCGACCGTGCACGACGTGCTGCGCCGGGGCGATCCGGTGATCGTCGCGGGCCGGCTGTTCGTCAGTGACTTCGAGACCTCCGACGGCCAGGCCCGGAGCGTGCCCGAGATCGAGGCATGGGCTGTCGGTCCCAATCTCATGCTGTGCAAAGCGACCGTCGAGCGGGAGCGGGCCGAACCCGGTCGGAGTCCGGCCACGGAGACGACCTGGCATCCTCCGGTCCCCGCGGGGGCCAAGCCGCACGCCCAGGCGGGTGAGCGGGTACAGGCAGCTTGACGCCGGCGTCACCCACTGTTCGTTCGGCTGGGTGCTGCCCGGCGCTGACCAGCGGAGCTGCGAACGAGGGAGGGATCGTTTCCCGGACGGCGGTCGGGGTGGTGACGGAAATCGCCACCGAGGGCCTGACCGCCGTTCGGGCGGACTAGGGGCGGCTCTACGATCGACGCCATGGCCGAGTTCATCTACACCATGAAAAAGGTGCGAAAGACCGTCGGGGACAAGGTCATCCTCGACGATGTCAGCACCGCGTTCTACCCCGGCGCCAAGATCGGCGTCGTGGGCCCGAACGGGGCCGGCAAGTCCACCGTGCTCAAGATCATGGCCGGGCTCGACCAGCCGAGCAACGGGGAGGCTTTCCTCCAGCCCGGGGCCTCGGTGGGCATCCTGCAACAGGAGCCGCCGCTCAACGAGGACAAGACGGTGCGCGGCAACGTCGAGGAGGGCCTCGGCGACATCAAGGTGAAGCTCGACCGCTTCAACGAGATCGCTGAGCAGATGGCCACCGACTACAGCGATGAGCTGATGGACGAGATGGGCCGTCTCCAGGAGGAACTCGATCACGCCGACGCCTGGGAGCTGGACTCGCAGCTGGAGCAGGCGATGGACGCGCTGCGCTGCCCGCCGCCCGACGAGCCGGTCACGCATCTGTCCGGTGGCGAGCGGCGCCGCGTGGCGTTGTGCAAGCTCCTGCTGTCCAAGCCCGACCTGCTGCTGCTGGACGAGCCCACCAACCACCTTGACGCCGAGAGTGTGTTGTGGCTGGAGCAGTTCCTGGCGAGCTACCCGGGCGCGGTCCTCGCGGTGACTCACGACCGGTACTTCCTCGACAACGTCGCCCAGTGGATCATGGAGCTGGACCGTGGGCGGGTTGTCGGATACGAGGGCAACTACTCGACCTACCTGGAGAAGAAGCAGGAACGGTTGGAGGTGCAGGGCAAGAAGGACGCGAAGCTCGCTAAGCGGCTGAAGACCGAACTCGAGTGGGTGCGGGCGGGTGCCAAGGCCCGTCAGACGAAGTCCCGTGCCCGGCTCGACCGCTACGAGGAGATGGCGGCGGAGGCCGAGAAGACCCGCAAGCTCGACTTCGAGGAGATCCAGATCCCGCCGGGGCCCCGGTTGGGCAACGTGGTGGTCGAGGTCGAGCATCTGCGCAAGGGGTTCGACGACCGGTTGCTGATCGACGACCTGTCGTTCACCCTGCCGCGCAACGGCATCGTCGGCGTGATCGGTCCCAACGGCGTCGGCAAGACGACCCTTTTCAAGACGATCGTCGGCCTGGAGACGCCCGATTCCGGCGAGGTCAAGGTCGGCGACACGGTCAAGCTGTCCTATGTGGACCAGAACCGGGCGGGTATCGATCCGGACCGCACGGTGTGGGAGGTCGTGTCGGACAAACTCGACTACATCCACGTCGGGCAGACGGAGATGCCGTCGAGGGCCTACGTCAGTGCGTTCGGCTTCAAGGGGCCGGACCAGCAGAAGCCGGCCGGGGTGCTCTCCGGTGGCGAGCGGAACCGGCTCAACCTGGCCCTGACCCTGAAACAGGGCGGAAACCTGATCCTGCTGGACGAGCCGACCAACGACCTGGACGTGGAGACTCTGGGCTCGCTGGAGAACGCACTGGAGCAGTTCCCGGGCTGCGCGGTGGTCATCTCGCACGACCGGTGGTTCCTGGACCGGGTGGCCACCCACATCCTCGCCTGGGAGGGCACCGACGAGAACCCGGCGAAGTGGTTCTGGTTCGAGGGCAACTTCGAAGGCTACGAGAAGAACAAGATCGAACGTTTGGGAGCGGAGGCGGCCCGGCCACACCGGGTGACTCACCGGAAGTTGACCCGCGACTAACCTCGCCCGACCGCAGTGGGAGTCGACCGAGCCGACCTGAACCGGAGTCCGGAGTGGTAGCCACCAAGCACACCCGACCGCAGCCACTCGCGCGCCGTGCCGGCCGGTGGTCCGCGGGCGAACCGCATGCCCTTGATCGGATGCTTGCCGAGGCCGCGGCTGTCGACCTGCGTGCGCCGGAGCTCGCCTTGGTCCTCGGCGAGCGTGCGTCTGCGCTGGCCGAGGACGCCGGGGCGGCCGAGCTGTGGGTGCGGGCGGAGAGCCTGGTGGTGACGGCCCGGGTCCGCACCGGGCTCCGTGCCATGACCGTGGCCCGCGCGGTGGCCGCGCTGCGGGCCGCGGAGGACCTTGGCGACGATGTGCTCGCCGCGGGGCTGCGGACGGACCTGGCCATATGCGCACGCAGCGTGGGGGTTCCCCTGACCGGCCTTGCCGCGCTGCGGCAGGCGCTGGACGTGCCGGGCTGTTCCGGCGCAGCCAGGGCCGCGGTGCTCTGCCATCTGGTCGGCTGCCTGTTCCAGTTCGGCCGGAAGCCGGACCTGGACCGGATGCTGACCGAAGCGGACCGCTTGTGCAGTGCGGACGACGGACTCGATGACGACGGCAAGTTGCTAGCCCGTGCGCTGGTGCGCGTCGCGGTGTCGGCACATCGACGTCGGCATGGCGACGTGATGGGTGCCGCCGACGCGGCTCGCACCGGGCTGGGTTTCCTGGAACAACTTGAAGATCCGCAGGCGGACGGGGGCGTGGCTCGGGTACGGCTGGTGCTCCAGCTGGTGTGCTCGCTGCTCGACCGTGGCGACACCCGCAACGCGCTGGAGATCGCACAACCGGTGCTGGACGAGGCGGTACGCGCGGCCTCGGTCGCGCCCGCGGGCTGGCTCCGGCTGGCCGTCGCCACCCGCATCCTGCTCCCCTCGGGCGCGGCGGAGGCCGCTGCCGCGGTGCTCCGGGAAGGCGTCCGGAGCACGGAACGTCACGAACTGCACGCGATCACCGCCCAACTCTGGTCGGAGCTCGCGCACGTCGAGGAGCGCCTCGGCCGGTCGGCCGAGGCGATCGAATGCCTGCATCAGGCGCGGGCCGAGGAGCACCTTCACGCCCGTGCCCGTAGGCAGGCGGTGAGCCTGCTGTCCGGGGAGTTCGGTAACGGCGATCATGCCGCGGTCGACCTGGATGACGTGCTCGGTTGCGCTCCGTCCGCGGCCGGCGCTGCCCGCCCCGCGCCGCCCGAAGCGGTGGCCGAGCAGCGAGAGCCTGAGCAGTCGGCTCCCTCCAGAACGGTCGAGTCGCCGGCCGCGGCAGCGCCGCCGGCCGTCCGCCAGCGCGTCGCCACGGAACCGGCGAAGGGAGAACGAGCGGTCGAAAAGCCGGCGGTCGCGCAGCGCGAGACCGCACAGGTGGCGACCAGGTGGCCCGCCGAGGAGCGCGCGGCCGAGCCTTCTGCGGAGCGGCGGCCGTCTGCGCACCAGCGCCCGGTGGAGCGGACGGTGGGCGAAGCCGAGCCGTCGACGCCATCGGTGGCGAGGTTCAAGGTGGCTCCGGTGGTCGCGCTGCGGCCGGAGGCCGACCACGAGCAGCGCAAGACCGTGGCCCCACTCAAACCGGTGAAGCGCCCAGCCGTTGAACCGCCGGTGCCTGCGCCGGCCGACCAACCGCGCGTGCCTCTCGGCTTCGAGGCTCTGATCCGACCACAAGCCGAGACTCCGGGGGATGCCGCCGAAACCCCTGCGCCGAGGCGGGCCCGCGAGGAGTCCGCAGCGAAACCGACCACGCGCCACGACTCCGAGCACGGCTCGGTGGCGGCCCGGTCGGTGCTGGACAGGTTGGGCATCAGTGCGGGCGGAGGCGGTCGTCGCCGCGCCGAGCCGGATGACCCCCCGTCGTCGACATCCGATGCCCCCACGAAATCCGCCGAAGCACCAGCGGAGGAGCCCCGCGCGAGCGCGGATTCCGCTTCGCCCGAGGCATCCGCAACTGGCAACTCCGCCCCGGCGGAGGAACGCCGGGAGCTGGCTGTCGAGCCGCCCGCGCCTGAGCAGCAAGCCCCGGCCGCTGCCGTGCCGGAGCCGGCACCAGCGGAAGCGGAAGCGGAGACGAAGGTCAGCATGCCGGTGGTGAACCCGAACTGGCTGCCGCGGTTGAAGCTGCCCCCGTCCCTCGCCCCGTTCGACGAGCTGCCGGCGGACGACAAGGCAGCGGACGACAAGCCGCCTTCGACATCGGAAACTCCCTTCACCAATGCGCCGGTCATCGAGCACGCCGGGCTCGGCGACCCGTTCCCCGCCGACCGTTCCGGCGCCCCGCCGCTCGATGACGACCTGCCGCCCGACGCGGGGCTCGCCGATCTGCTCGCCCGGGCATTGGCCGAGCATCAGGCCGGTACGGCCAGCGCGGCCGCTTTGGTCAAACGGTTCGGCGGCCAGAGCGACAGTGAGGCCCGTACAGTCAACGGGCATAGCCACCACAACGGGGAAACGCCACCCAACGGCCGCCATCGAAACGGCGCCTGACCCGGCTGGGAGCCACCGGCTCCGCCGGCTGTGCGCCGGAACGGACACGCCGTAGCGAGCCGCGGGGCGGATCAACATGGCGCCTCCAGCCTCAACCCTCGGCAATCGCGAAACCACCGAGCGCTGTCCCTGTCCCGTGTCTTGCGGGCTCCGCCTTCACGCCCCCGACCGGCCCTCAGACCCCGCTATCGGCGCGGCGGGATGTCCTCGTCGCGGACCTGACTCGATTCCTTGTGCAACGCCCCATCGACACGATCAAGGAGTCTCGGGGGCTTGCCCCAGTCCGGGCGTGGGGCGGAGCCCCCACAGGACAGGGGCGCGCGCAACTCACGTAGGCGCGCATGGCTGTGCTTCGTGACGGTCTCCGGGGCGGTGCGGAGCGGCTCCCGATCGGCTTCACGGCGTATTTGCAGGTGGCCCACTTTTGGTGGCGTCCAAGCTTTCTCCGGCGGCGGAGGCTCTAGGGTGAGGCTGTTCGGCCTAACCGTGCGCAATGGAGCTGCCTCAAATGACGTCGACAGGAATCTCGTCCAATCTCGGTGCAGGTTTGTCGGAAAGCCGGCTCGAACCGGCGAGCCCGGAGCAGCGCCGGGATGAGCTGATCGAGGGCGCGGCAGAGCAAGCGCCGGACATCGTGGACCTGATTCGCTTGTACTACCGGCACATCCCGGCGGACGAGGTGGTCGGGGACGACCCGGCCGACCTGGTCGGGGCGGTGCGCTCCCATCTGGAGTTCGCTGCCGAGCGCGTGCTGGGCAGGCCGGCGGTGCGCCTGCTCAACCCGACCGTCGCCGAGGACGGCTGGACCCGCGACGCCACGGTCGTCCAGATCGTCACCGACGACATGCCGTACCTGGTCGACTCGGTCACCGCGCAACTGGCTCGCCACGGGGCCCAGGTGCAGCGCATGGTGCACCCGATCGTCGTGGTGAGCCGCGATATCACCGGCAAGCTGCTGGAGGTCCACCCGACCGCGGACGCGGCCGATCCGCCGGAGGGCGCGGCCGTCGAATCGTGGATGTACGCCGAGCTCGACCTGGTCTCCGACTCGCAGCGGGTGCGGGAGCTGGACGCCCACCTGACCTCCGTGCTGGCCGATGTCCGCGAGGTCGTCGAGGACGCCGACAAGATGGTGCAGGCGGCGCTCGACCTGGCCCTGAAACTGGACGAGGCCCCGCCGCTGTTCCCGGCGACCGAGATGTCCGAGGCCGCGGAGTTGTTGCGTTGGCTGGCCCGGGGCAACTTCACATTTCTCGGCTACCGCCAGTCGGAGGTCGTTCACGAACCCGGTCGCTCGCAGGGGACGGACCACCGCGACGACTCGGCCGCCGGCGGGCCGGCCCTGCGTGCGGTCCTGGCGTCGGGGCTCGGCGTGCTCCGGGAGGACAACGCCGCGGCGCGCAGTCTCACCACTGGTCTGGACACCGGCGCCGGGGTGGCCGCGCCGGACCTGCTGGTGCTGACACCGGCCAGCGCACCCTCAACGGTTTTCCGGCCGGCCTATCCCTACTACGTCGGCGTGAAGACGTTCGATCCGAGCGGGAACGTCACCGGAGAACACCGCTTCCTGGGCATGTTCACCACCAGCGCGTTGCACGAGGACGTGCTGGACATGCCGGTGGTGCGCCGCAAGGCCCGCGAAGTGATCCACCGCGCCGGATTCCCCATGGAGTCCTTCTCCGGTCAGCGGATGCTGGAGGTGTTGCAGAACTGGCCGCGTGCCGACCTGCTCTCCGCCGATGAGGATTCCTTGTACAGCACGGCGATCGGCGCGATCACCCTGTCCGATCGCCGGCGGCTGCGGTTGTTCCTGCGCCGCGATCATTACGGCCGCTTCTTTTCCTGCCTGGTCTTCCTGCCGCGTGATCGCTACACGACGCGCTCGCGCCTCGCGATGCAGGAAGTGCTGCTCGCCGAGTTGCACGGCACGCACCTGGAGTACGGCACCCATGTCGGGGAGAACCTCCTGGCACAGGTGCATTTCATCGTGCACACGGACCCCGCCGAGGAGCTGGTGCCCGACACCCTGCACATCCAGGAGCGGCTGAACGAGGCCGTGCGGGGCTGGGACGATTCCATGGTCGAGGCCATCCTGGCCGAGCGGCGGGAGCGCGCGGGCGGGGGCCCGCGGGCCGCCAGGCCGCATGGCGAGGAGTCGGCGACGGAACTGGGACAGCGCTACGCGAGCGCGTTTCCCGAGTCGTACAAGGAGGATTTCTCCGCGGTCGACGCGCTGGCCGACCTGCGGCAGCTGGAAGCCCTCTCCGGCGACCGGGATCTGGCGATGTCGTTCTACGTGCCGGCCGACGCCGAACCGGGGGAGCGGCGGTTCAAGCTGTACCTGCTGGGCGAGGGCGTGACGCTGTCGGCGGTGCTGCCGGTGCTGCAGCGGATGGGTGTCGAGGTCGTCGACGAGCGGCCGTACGAGCTGCGCCGTGAAGACGGCGCCAAATTCTGGATCTACGACTTCGGCCTGCGAATCCCGCTGGAGGACCTGTCGGTGCGCTCGCCGGAGGACGCACAGGATCTGCGCGTCCGGTTCCAGGACGCGTTCGCCGCGGCCTGGTTGGGCGACTGTGAGGTCGACTCGTTCAACGCGCTGGTGTTGCGGGCCGGGCTCACCTGGCGGCAGGCGGCGGTGTTGCGGGCCTACTCCCGCTACCTGCGGCAGGCGCGGACGCCGTATTCGCAGGAGTACATCCAGAAGGCGGTGCTCGCGCACACCGACATCGCGACGGCGCTGGTGCGCCTGTTCGAGCACCGGTTCGACCCGGCCGCCGGCCCGGACCGCGACGAGCGGACCGATGCGATGGCCGCCGAGATCTCCACGATGATCGACGCGGTCACCAGCCTGGACGAGGACCGCATCCTGCGCCGGCTGTTGGAGGTCATCGGCGCCACGCTGCGCACGAACTACCGGGTCACCGACCCGGACGGGAACCCGCGGCCGTACCTGGCGGTCAAGCTGGACCCGCACCGGGTACCGGACCTGCCCGAGCCCCGCCCGCGGTTCGAGGTCTTCGTGTACTCCCCGCGGGTCGAAGGGGTGCACCTGCGCTTCGGTTCGGTGGCGCGCGGCGGGTTGCGGTGGTCGGATCGCCGGGAAGACTTCCGAACCGAGATCCTGGGCCTGGTCAAGGCGCAGGCGGTGAAGAACGCGGTGATCGTGCCGGTCGGCGCGAAGGGCGGGTTCGTGGTGAAACGCCCGCCCGCCCCGACCGGCGACCCGGGGGTGGACCGGGAGGCGCAGCAGAAGGAGGGGATCGCCTGCTACCGCATGTTCATCTCCGGTCTGCTGGACCTCACCGACAACCTCGTCGAGGGCAGGACCGTTCCGGCCAGGGACGTGGTCCGCTACGACGGCGATGACACCTACCTCGTGGTCGCCGCGGACAAGGGCACGGCGACCTTCTCCGACATCGCCAACGAGGTCTCCGCGGACTACGGGTTCTGGCTCGGTGACGCGTTCGCGTCCGGTGGTTCCGCCGGGTATGACCACAAGGCCATGGGCATCACCGCGCGTGGCGCGTGGGAGAGCGTGAAGCGGCATTTCCGTGAGCTGGGCGTGGACACCCAGAGCGAGTCCTTCACGGTGGTCGGCATCGGGGACATGGCCGGCGACGTGTTCGGGAACGGCATGCTGCTGTCCGAGCACATCCGCCTGGTGGCCGCGTTCAACCACATGCACGTCTTCCTCGACCCCGACCCGGACCCCAAGTCCTCCTTCGCCGAGCGCAAGCGGCTGTTCGAGCTGCCCCGCTCGTCCTGGGACGACTACAACCGCTCGCTGATCAGCGAGGGCGGTGGGGTCTACCCGCGAGTCGCCAAGACCATCCCGATCACGCCGCAGGTGCGCCGCGCGCTCGGGCTGCCCGAGACGATCACCAAGCTGGCCCCCGCCGAGCTGATCCGCGCGATCCTGCTGGCGCCGGTCGATCTGCTGTGGAACGGCGGGATCGGCACCTACGTGAAGTCCCAGGCGGAAAGCCACGCCGACGCGGGTGACAAGGCCAACGACGCGGTGCGGGTGAACGGCAGGGACCTGCGGGTCAAGGTCGTCGGTGAGGGCGGCAACCTCGGGCTCACCCAACTCGGCCGCATCGAGTTCGCCCACACCGGCGGCAAGATCAACACCGACGCCCTGGACAACTCGGCCGGGGTGGACTGCTCCGACCACGAGGTCAACATCAAGATCCTGCTCGACCATCTGGTGACCACCGGCCAGCTGGAGCACGACCTGCGCAACCGCCTGCTGCTCGAGATGACCGACGAGGTGTCGCGCCTCGTCCTTGCCGACAACTACCGGCAGAACGCCGTCCTGGGCGTCAGCCGGGCACACGCCGCCGCGATGGTGTCGGTGCACGCGCGGCTCGTGGACGCACTGGAGCGGGCCGGGGCGCTGGATCGTGAGCTGGAGGCGCTGCCGAGCGCGTTGCGGTTCGGCGAGTTGGAAAAGGAAGGCGGACGGCTCTCCTCACCCGAGCTCGCCACTCTGCTCGCGCACGTCAAGCTCGAGCTGAAGGACGAGCTGCTGGCCAGCGAGCTGCCCGATGCCGAGGCGTTCGCCCACCGCCTGCCCGAGTACTTCCCGGAGCCGTTGCGGGAGCGTTTCTCGGGACAGATCGGCGAACACCCGCTGCGCCGGCAGATCATCACCACCCTGCTGGTCAACGAGGTCGTGGACGGCGCGGGCCTCACCTACGCCTTCCGGCTGGCCGAGGAAATGAACGCGACCGCGACCGACGCCGTGCGCGCGTACACCGTGGTCACCCGCGTGTTCAACCTCGGCTCGTTGTGGTCGGCGATCGACGAACTGGACAACGTCGTGCCCGTCGAGGTCGCCTACGAGATGCTGCTGGAGTCGCGGCGCCTGCTCGACCGGGCCGCCCGCTGGTTCCTCGCCAACCGGCCGCAGCCGCTGGCCGTCAGCGCCGAGATCACCCGGTTCGAGGAGAACGTCGCCTCGCTCGCGCCGCGTGTGCCCGAACTGTTGCGCGGGCGCGAGGCCGAGGCCGTGCGCAACCGGATCGACGAGCTCACCGCGCAGGGGGTTCCCGAGGAGCTCGCGACACGAATCGCGACCCTGCTGTACGTGTACTGCCTGCTGGATGCCACGGAGGTGGCCGAACTCGCCGAGCGTGAGGCCGGGCTGGAGGCCGAACGAACCCCGCTGGAAACCGCGCAGCTGTACTTCGCGATGGCCGCGCACCTCGACGCGGATCGGCTCCTCACCGCGATCAGCGGGCTGGAACGCGGTAACCGCTGGCACGCGCTGGCCAGGCTCTCCCTGCGCGACGATGTCTACGCCTCGATTCGCGGGATCACCCTGGACGCGCTGCGACACAGCGATTCCGGCGACAGCGTGGACGAGAAGATCGCGCAGTGGGAGAAGACGAACGCGTCCCGCCTGGCGCGGGCCAGGGTCGCGCTCGACGAGATCAACCGGTTGGGCCGGCTGGATTTGGCGGCGCTTTCGGTGGCGGCGCGACAGTTGCGAAGCACGGTGCAGTGATGGGGTGTGTCGCGATGGTGCGCCCGCGGTGGTCCGACATGGACGCCTTCGGGCACGTCAACCACGCCAGCATGGTGACGCTTCTCGAAGAGGCGCGGGTGCCGGTGTTGTTCGCCGAGGCGAACAAGGCCGGGCTGGCCGGTTTCGCGAAGGGCATGGTCGTGGCGAAGCTGTCCGTGGACTACCGCGCGCCGGTGGTCGCGGACGGCGCGCACATCCGCGTGGAGGTGAGCCTGCGGCAGCTGAAGTTCGCCTCGCTCACCCTTGGCTACAACGTCCACAATGGAGCTTCGGCGGCGGACGAGGTGGCGGTCACCGCGGAGACCGTGCTGGCGCCCTACGACACTCAGACCCGTCGCCCGCGCCGGCTGACCGACTCCGAGCGCGCCTTCCTGTTGGAAAGGCTGGGCCCAGTGGAGACAGTCCGATGACAAGCAGATTGCCGGAAAACGGTGAACTGTCCCGCCAGGGTGGATCGGCGAACACGGAGTTGCGGATTCCCGACGCGGCGGACCGGGAGACCTTGAGCGCCTTCGTGGCCAGAGCCGTCCGGCTCGACCTGCTGGCCCTGGTCCGCCTGCGTAACCGCGGCAACGGGGTGGTGGAGGCATGGGTGGCCACACCGTTCGAGGTGCTGGCGACCCGTGCCGTGCACGGCGAGATCACGCCCCGAGACGTGACGGTCTCGGGTAACGAGCTGCTCGCCGCACTGACCATCACGCCGGGCGAGCGGATGGATCCCGGGCCGCCGCGCGATCTGATGTGGCACTCGGAGCTGCCGGCCGGCGGGGACTGGCCGCAGGTCGACCTGGTGCCCGCCAAGGTGATCAGCGAACTGGCCGAGAAGGGGGCGGCGCTCGCCCGGGACAACCTGGGCCCGCAGGGCACCCCGCCGGCCTCGCTGCTGGATCAGGCGGTGCTCACCGTGACCGAGGGCAGCCTGGAGGTCAAAATCCCGATGCGGTGCCTGTTCGCGTTGTCCGGCATGGGTTTCGTGGATTCGTCCATTCCGGACGACGTGGTCCGCGTGACGGCGACGAGTTCCTGGCTGCGGCTCGATGCTCGCTACGGGGCGGTGCTCCGCCGCCGTCACGCCCTGCTGCCTCTGCTGTTCTGATCAGGAGGGCCGGGGGACGAGTGCGTCGACGACGTCGGGGACGTCGTCGACGCACAGGGCGTCGACCCCGGCGTCCAGCAGCCGCCGGGCGTACTCGACGGTCGGGCACCAGGCGAGGAACTCCCGGCCGCTGGAGTGGACCAGGTCGATCACGTAGTCCAGCGGTCGCTGAGGCTCCTCGGGCTCCACGCCGTTGGGAAGCAACGAGCCCCAGTGTGGCGCGAGCACCTGCACGTCGAGATGCGCGGCCGCGGCAACGGCGTGGTCGATCGGGAAGTAGACCCAGGTGAGCAGCCCTCGCGGCACCGCCGGGGCCAACTGGCGGGCGATGTCGAGCGCACCCGCGTCGAACGAGGTGATCAGCAGTTCGCGCCGGGACGCCTCCCGGGCCGCGACGGCGGCGAGCCGGCCCATTGTGGTCTCGTCCCGGGCCCGTGTGGCGTCTTCCATCGCCGTCTTGACGTCGAAGTCGACGCCGACCGTCGGGGGAAGTGCTTCGAGGAGTTCCTCCAGCCGCAGTGCGCCCTTTTCGACCGCTTCCTGCGATGTGAGGTCGGCGTAGAACACCCCGCCGGAGTCCGCCGGGTTGTGTGCGACGACCAGGCGGTCGTCCGAGGTCCGGCGGACGTCGACCTCTACCCAGTCGATGCCCGCGTCGACCGCCGCGAGAAAGGATCCGAGGGTGTTCTCCTGATGGCCGTTGACGGTGCCCCCGCCACAGCCCCGGTGGCCGACGAGCACCGGCCCTGGGCCGAAAACTCTGTTGCGGTCCATAACCTGCCGAAACGCCCCGCACGCCGCGGACGTGCCGGTCCTCCTCACCTCCACGTTGGCACGATCGAGATCGTCGGTGAAGTCAACCTCCACCGCGCTTCCGACCGCACCACCGAGGCCGGCGATCACGATTCTGACAGCCGGCGCGCGTACCCGTCGATGGCTGCGGTGTATTTCACCCTTCTTCGCCGGGCCGCGGCGGTGGTCAGGTCCAGCTGTTGATCAGCGTTTGCGCGGCCATCTCCAGGTAGCTCCAGAGTTGTTTGTCGAGCGGCTCGGGCAGGTTCGCTTCGTCGACGGCGACTCGCATCGCGCGCAGCCACGCGTCACGCTCGATCGGCCCGATCTTGAACGGCGCATGCCGCATGCGCAGGCGCGGGTGGCCGCGGCGTTCGGAGTAGGTGTGCGGACCGCCCCAGTACTGCATCAGAAACAGCCTCAGCCGCTCCTCCGCGGGCCCGAGATCCGGCTCCGGATAGAGGGGCCGTAGCACCTCGTCCTCGGCGACCTCGGCGTAGAACCGCGCCACGATCTTGCGGAAGGTCGGCTCGCCACCAACGGCCTCGAAGAAGTTCTCCGGCTCGGGGGACTTGGGGGTCGTCATAGGTTCATTGTGCCGGTTGTGACGAGTTGCCCGGTGAGACGAACCGGCCCATGGGCGGTTCGAACCCGACCGATTCGAGTTTGGCCATCACCGCGGCCCGCAGTGCGCGTTGCACGGTCCACTGCTTGCCGGGGCGCACCTTGACGGTCAGCCGGATGGTGAGCCCTTCCGGTGTCACGCTCTCCACCCCGAGCACCTCGGGCGGCTCCAGCACGTTCACCGACAACGGTTCGCTGCCGACCGACTCGATGGCGGCTTCGGTGAGCACCGCGGTGGCCCGGTCCACATCGGCGGAGTAGTTCAGCGGCACGTCCACCACGGCGACCGCGAAGCCCTGGCTGGAGTTGCCGACCCGGCGCACCTCGCCGTTGCGGACATACCACACGGTGCCCTTGACGTCTCGAAGCGTCGTGATGCGCAGGCCGACCGATTCGACCACGCCGCTCGCCTCGCCGATGTCGATCACGTCGCCGACGCCGTACTGGTCCTCCACCATCATGAACATCCCGGACAGGAAGTCCTTGACCAGGTTCTGGGCGCCGAACCCGAGGGCGACGCCGAGGATGCCGGCGGAGGCGAGGATCGGGCCGAGGTTGTAGCCCAGTTCGCCGAGGATCTGGATGCCCGCCAGCCCGTAGACCACGAAGCTGGTGACGGACTTCAGGACCGAGCCGATCGTCTTGGCGCGCTGCGTGCGCCGCTCGGTCAGCGCGGGGCCGAGCAGGCTGGGTGCGCGTTCCCGCAGCGGCCGCAGCAGGGCGGGCAGCTTGCGGTCGTTCTTGCGGGGCATGGCGGTGACCCGGTCGATCAGCTTCCGCACGATCAGTCGGACAAGGAACGCCCCCAACAAGATCATCAGGATCTTCAACGGCTTGGCGACCAGCCAACCGGCGGAGGCTGCCAGCCACTCGTTGTGAGTCACCTGGTACACCTGGTAACACCAGGATCCTGGCTCACTGATGCATTGTGGGGTCTCGCTCGTTAGCGGGTTCACCTCGCGCGCAGTCCCTTTCTGGCTGGTTTTGTGCCCGGCGTCACACTAACGCGGGGCGGATATCACAGGACACGTCTTCTAACACAGGTGCATTTCGGGTGCCATCTGTGGTCGACTATTGCTGCACCGGTGGAGGTGGTCGAGTGCCAGACCGACAACCGATCTCCCTCGGCGCCGCCGACCACAGCGTGGTCGGGCAGGCGTCGGAGGGAGCCCTGTACTCCTATCCGGGTGTGGGTGCCCAGAGTGGTCCCCACCCCAGTGGGCCACCCACGCGTGGCGGCCGGACCGGTCGCCCGCACGGGCAGCGTAGAGGGCGGGATCCGGCGGCCGGTACGGCGCCCTTGTGGGGACGGAGGCGAGTACTCCTCCTGAATGCCACATACGAGCCTCTGACGGCGCTTCCACTGCGACGGGCCGTGGTGCTGGTGATGTGCGGCAAGGCGGAGGTCGTGCACGGCGATCCAGGCGGTCTGACGCTGCACGCGGCGACGTTCTCGTTGCCCGTGCCCTCGGTGATCAGGTTGTCGACATACGTCCGCGTGCCCTATCGAGCGCAGGTGCCGCTCACCCGGGCGGGCCTGATGCACCGGGACCGGTACCGCTGTGCCTACTGTGGCGGGCGCGCGGAGACCATCGACCACGTGATCCCGCGCAGCCGCGGCGGTCAGCACAGTTGGCAGAACTGCGTCGCCTGCTGTGCCAAGTGCAACCATCGCAAGGCCGACCGGCTGCTGGCCGAACTGGGCTGGCACTTGCGGGTGGTGCCGACGGCACCGCACGGGCCGCACTGGCGGTTGCTCGTGCATTCCGGGGACGCCGACCCGTTGTGGCGGCCGTATCTCGGGGTAGCCGCCTGAGAGTCGCGGCGATCACCAGGCGCTCACGACGGCGCCCCGGCTGCCTTCGCGGGCGGCCGGGGCGAGCCGACGTCGTGCGTCTGTGCTGCTCAGGAGGCGGTGACTCGGGTGCCGCGGGTGACCCGGGTGCCGCGGGTGACTCGGGTACCGGCCGTGACCCTCGTGCCCTTCGTCACCCGAGTACCGCGAGTCACTCGAGTGCCGGCGGTGACCCGCGTACCCCGAGTAACGCGGGTGCCGCGCGTGACGCGCGTACCCGAGGTGACCCTCGTGCCCCTTGTCACCCGAGTGCCGCGGGTGACCCTGGTACCCGCGGTGACCCTGGTGCCACGGGTGACGCGGGTGCCTCGGCTGCCGGAAGCGTCGATCAGCGACAGCGCGTAGTCGTCGTTGGTCTGAGTGGGGGTAGCGACGAGGTTCATGATCCATCCTCCAGGGGACAGCTGCGGTGACCGAAGAAGCAATTGGCCGGAGCGCAAGGCCCGTACAGGTGAAAAGTTACGAGGATCTGATCGTCGGAACAAGATGGCTCCGCTGGTTGGGTCCGCCCGTACGTGGCGTTGCGACCTTTCGCCCGCGCGCCCTTCGGCCCATGGAGTGAACGGCGACGTGGCACACGGAGGACGCAGGCTCCAGATGCGACGTGAAGCACGCGGAAAACCACCTGCGCCCGGTGCCGCTCCGCCCCCGCACCCGGTCTGGGGGCAAGCCCCCAGACCGCTCTGTTCTGTGGTGGCTGCGCCCCCACACCCCCGACTGGGGGCAAGCCCCCAGACCCCCTCTAGTCTGGGGGTCGTGAGCATCGTCGAGACGATCCTGGTCTATGCGCTGATCCCGGCCGCCATCTTCGGTGTGGTTGCGTTGATCACGCTGCGGTCGAAGTTCGCCGGGACCCCGAGGTACCGTCCCGGGCAGGCCTGGGAGCATCCACCGATGTGGTGGAGCGGGAATCCCGAGGGCATTGGTGCGGCCCACCCGCACCCGGAAGTGAGCTCCGGCGAGACGGCCGGCTCGGCACTAGGAGGTGCCCGTGGCAGCTGGTGAACTTACCGAGCAGGGACTGAGCGAGGAGCCCGAGTTCGGGGTCGCGATCTACCCGACCGGGCGGCGCTCGGTGGCCAAGATGTACCAGCCATCGAAGTCCACCGGCCCGTTCAGCACCACGCAGCTCGCCCGGCTCGACGAGGCGCTGACCCTGGCCAGCCGCGAGACCGGCCTCGACTTCAGCGTTTACCTCGGTGAACTCGACGGCGGCGACACCCGGCAGGCCGCGGAGAAGCTGCACTGGTCCATCGGCCCGGGCGCGGACGACTCGGTACTCATCGCGGTCTCGCCGGGGCAGCGGGTCGTCGAGGTCGTGACCGGTTCCGATGCGCTCCACCGCGTTTCCGACCGCGGCGCCAAGCTCGCGGTGATGAGCATGGTCGCCTCGTTCAAGGAAGGCGACCTCATCGGCGGCCTGGTTTCCGGCCTGCGGATGCTCTCCGACCAGGCGGGCGCGGCTCCCAAACACTGAACAAGCTCGAACACTGAACACAGTGCTGAGCCGGGGCCACCGGGCCCCGGCTCAGCACTGTGGTTTTCAGGACTCGTCGAACTCGCGAGCGGCCAGTGCGCGCAGGATTCCGGCCCGGCCCTCGGAAACGAGCCGGCGCAGGGCAGCGGGATGGTCGCCGGTGAGCCACTCGTCGGAGGCGTCCACCGTGGCCTGCTCGACCGCCCACGCGGGGAAGAGCCCGACCACGGTCGGCTGAGCCCGTTCACTGGACCGCCGCTGCCACACTTCGTCGATCATCCCGAAGTACTTGCTCACGTACTCGCCGAGCAGTTCCTTCTGGCCGGGGTGAGAGAACCCGCTGATGATCGACGTGCCGACGGCGTTGGGCAACTCGTCGTCATAGACGGCCTTTTGCCACGCCTCGGCCTTCGCCTCCGGCGTCGGCCGCAGCGCGCGGGCGTGCTCGGCGTGTCGCCGGCCGGTCGCGGTGTCGTCCTGGGCGAGCTCGGCGTCGATCTCCGTCCCGGCCGCCTTCCCATGCGCCACCAGCGCTTTCACCAGTCGCCACCGCAGGTCCGCGTCCACGGTCAGGCCCGGAAGCGGGGCCGAGCCGTCGAGCCAGCCGGCCAGCACCTCGAGGGTCGCATCGTCGAGTATCGAACCGGAAAGCGCGTTCACGAAGGCCAGCTGGTGATCCGAGCCGGGCTCGGCGGCGCGCGCCAACTCCAGCACGCGCGCGGTGAACTTCGGCCAGCCTTCGCGTTCCGCCCAGGCGGGTTTCGCGTAGGAGTTCAGCGCCGTCTGCGCCTGCAGCAGAAGCCGTTGCACCACACCGACCTCGGTCTCGGCGGAAATGCCGCGGCAGACGATCGTGACGAAGTCCCTCGCCTTCAGCTCCGCCTCGCGGGTCATCTCCCAGGCCGCCGACCAGCACAGCGTGCGCGGCAGTGGCTCGGTGATGTCGGCGATCCGGTCGACCAGCGTGGCCAGCGAGCCGGCGTCCAGCCGCATCGTGCAGTAGGTCAGGTCGTCGTCGTTGACCAGCACCAGCTTCCCGGCCTGCCGGCCCACCAGCTCGGGCACGTCGGTGTGCTCGCCGACCACGTCCAGCTCGACCCGTTCGACACGCACCAGGTCGCCATTGGGCGAGTCGTCGTAGACGCCGACCGCGGTCCGGTGCGTGCGCAGCTCACCGGCACCCGGCTTCGCGCCAGTCTGGATCACCGAGAACGACGTGAACCGGCCGTCGGCGTCGGTCTCGAAGCGCGGACGCAACGAGTTGAGCCCGGTGGTTTCCAGCCACTGCGCGCTCCAGCCGGAGAGATCACGCCCGGACGCCTCTTCCAGCGCGGCCAGCAGGTCGGCCAGCGTCGCGTTGCCCCAGGCGTGTTTGCCGAAGTACACCCGCAGACCGGCCAAGAAGTTGTCCAGACCGACGTAGGACACCAGCTGCTTGAGCACGCTGGCGCCCTTGGCGTAGGTGATGCCGTCGAAGTTCACCTCGACCGCCTGCAGGTCCACGATGTCGGCGGCGATGGGGTGAGTCGAGGGCAGCTGGTCCTGGCGGTAGGCCCAGGACTTCTCGATGTTGGCGAAACTGGTCCACGCGTGCTTGTACTCGGTCGCCTCGGCCTGGGCGAGCACGCTGGCGAAGGTGGCGAAGGACTCATTGAGCCACAGGTCGTCCCACCACCGCATGGTGACCAGGTCGCCGAACCACATGTGCGCCATCTCGTGCAGCAGCGTCTCGGCGCGGCGTTCGTAGGCGTAGCGCGTCACCCGGCTGCGGAACACGTAGTCCTCGAGGAACGTGACCGCACCCGCGTTCTCCATCGCGCCCGCGTTGAACTCGGGCACGAACAGCTGGTCGTACTTGGCGAACGGGTACGGCGTGGCGAACGCCTTGTGGTAGAAGGCGAAACCCTGCTTGGTTTCGGTGAACAGGCGCTCGGCGTCCATGTGCTCGGCCAGCGAGGCACGGCAGTAGATACCCAGCGGGATGACCAGGTCACCGTCGGCGGTCTTCTCCACGTACTGGTCGTGCCACTCCGTGTAGGGGCCGGCGATCAGCGCGACGATGTAGGTGGAGATGCGGTCGGACACCGCGAAAACCGTCCTGGTGGCGCCTTCCGCGGTCTTCTCGGTCGATTCGACCGGCGCGTTGGACACCACCTTCCAGTCGCTTGGTGCGGTGACGGTGAGCCGGTAGGTGGCCTTGAGGTCGGGTTGGTCGAAGCAGGCGAACATGCGCTTGGCGTCAGCGGTTTCGAACTGCGTGTAAAGGTAGACGGCGTCGTCGACCGGGTCCACGAACCGGTGCAGGCCCTCGCCCGTGTTCATGTACCGGCAGTCGGCCTCGATGACCAGTTCGTTGGTGGCGGCCAGGTCTGGCAGTGCGACGCCGTCGTCCTCCACGTATGAGGAGACGTCGAGCGCCTGGCCGTTCAACGTGGCCGAGCGCACCCGCGCCGCCACGATGTCGATCCAGGAGCTCTCCCCAGGACGCGCACTGGTGAACCGGACCGTGGTCTTCGAGTCGAACGTCTTCTCGCCCGGGCCACCCTGGCCGTCGGTGAGGTTGAGGGCGATGTCGTAGGACTCGACTTCCAGCAGTTCCGCGCGCTGCTTGGCTTGGTCGCGGGTCAGGTTTGGGGCGGGCACGTGCACCTCTGGTCGCGCTAGTGGTCGTAGTTCCAACTATCCAATCATGGATGCCCGCGGGAACAAGCGTCACGCATGCGCTGTTGGGCTGGTTGAAAGTGTGACCACTTCCTTGGGAGAGAACCCATGACCAAGCCCCGTGTCGACTTTTACTTCGACCCGATCTGCCCCTTCGCCTGGATCACCTCGCGCTGGATTCTCGAGGTGGAGAAGGAGCGGGACATCGACCTGAGGTTCCGGGTGATGAGCCTGTCGGTCCTGAACAGCGGCCGCGACGACCTGCCCGAGCGTTACCAGGAGCTGATGGAGAAGGGGTGGGGGCCGGTACGGGTCGCCGTGGCGCTGGCGCAGCAGAAGGGCGAGGCGGTCCTGCGCGACTTCTACACGGAGTTCGGTCTCCGGTACCACAACCAGGGAAACAAGGACGTCACCGTGGTGCTGAAGGAAGCCCTGGAGGCGGTGGGCGCGTCCGCCGAGCTGACCGCCGCCGCGCAGTCCACCGAATACGACGAGGCGCTGCGCAAGAGCCACCACGAGGGCATGGACCCGGTGGGCATGGACGTCGGCACGCCGACCATCCACATCGACGGGGTCGCCTTCTTCGGGCCGGTGCTGACCTCGATCCCGCGCGGCGAGGAAGCGGTGAAGATCTTCGACGGAGCCGTCGCGTTGGCCAGCTACCCCGACTTCTTCGAGCTGAAGCGGACCAGGAGCGGGGACCTCAAGTTCGACTGACGCGGTCCAGTACGGGGCGGGTCGTGGCCTCGGGGAAGGGCGAGTGGGGCAGCGCCTCTTCGACGGACATTCGGCCCGCCTTGACCGCGCGGAACAACGTGGAGAGCTGGTGCAGCTGGTCCCGTTGCTCCTCGACGTATGACACGTCCACCGGGGAGCCGTGTCCGGGTACTACGGTGTCCGGCCGCAGGGCGAGAATCTTGTCGAGAGCCTTGGGCCACCCCACCGGATCGGCGTCCGGGCCGATCGACGGCGGGGCGCCGACCTCGACCAGGTCCCCGGCGAACACCACCCCCGCGTCGGCGACGTGCACCATGAGGTCGCCGTCGGAGTGCGCGAGGCCGGGATGCAGCAGCGTGACCACCCGGCCGCCGAGGTCCAACTCGGTCTTGGTGGTCATCACCTCGTCCGGCAGTACGAGTTCCGCGTTGACGAGCCGGTCTGCCAGCTCGTGTTCGCCGTCCCGGACGAACCGGGCCGCGAACGCCGCACGGTCATGCTCGGCGTCGGCGGCCATCGCCGCCCGGCAACGATCGTGTGACCAGACCGGGCACGGCCGAAACGGTGCGGTACCGAAGTAATGGTCGAAGTGGGCGTGCGTGATCACCACCGTCCACGGCAGACTCGTGACGCCCTTGATCGCGGCCACGAACTCCGCACCCTGCACCTCGTCACCACCGGTGTCGATCACCAGGCACCGCTCCTGGCCCACGACGAGCCCGAGCGTCTGGTCGAGATGCTCGTAGCGCCGCGCGAGCACACCGTCGCCGACCTCCGTCCACTCACCCACAGCGACCGCCTTTTCCGGTGCGTTCAGGAGCAATGAATATTTGCTACGGATAGCGCTACTCAGGGTAGCGTCGACGGCCGTCCCACCCGCAGCACGGAGGTGGGGAGGCGGGATGGCACACTCCAGGCGTGCATGTCTATGTGGGATCCGATCATGCTGGATTCGAGCTGAAGAACCACCTGGTGTCCTACCTCAAGGGGAAGGGGCACGAGGTCACCGACATCGGCCCGTTCGTCTACGACGCCGCCGACGACTACCCGGCCTTCTGCGTCGAGACGGCCCGGCGCGTGGTGGCCGACGAGGGCAGCCTCGGCCTGGTGATCGGCGGGTCGGGTAACGGCGAGCAGATCGCGGCCAACAAGGTGCCGGGCGCCCGGGCGGCGCTGGCGTGGAAACCGGAGATCGCCCAGTTGGCCCGCGAGCACAACCATGCCCAGTTGATCGGTATCGGCGCGCGGATGCACACCTTCGAAGAGGTCGAGGCGATCGTCGACGCGTTCCTGTCCACGCCGCCGTCTCCCGACGAACGGCACAACCGCCGGATCCGGCAACTCGCCGACTACGAACGCACCGGAACGCCACCGCCGTTGCCGTCGGCCTGATGCCCGAGGGACACACGCTCCACCGGCTCGCCCGCCTGCACCAGCGGCGGTACGCGGGCGGGCCGGTCGAGGTGAGCAGCCCACAGGGCAGGTTCGCCACCGAAGCATCCACTCTGGACGGTCAGGTGCTGGTGCGCGCCGAGGCGTACGGCAAGCATCTCTTCCACGACTTCGGCCCGTCCGGCACCGTGCACGTCCATCTCGGGTTGTACGGCACGTTCACCGAGTCGAAGCTGCCGGCCGCGGCGCCGGTGGGCCAGGTGCGGCTCCGGCTCATCGGTAGTACACATTGGACGGATCTGCGCGGGCCGAACCGGTGCGAGCTGCTCACGCCGGACCGGGTGGATGCCATCAAGTCGCGCCTGGGCCCGGACCCGTTGCGGCGCGACGCGCGTCCCGAACGGGCGTGGGACAGGATCTCCGCGTCCCGTGCCCCGCTGGCCGCGCTGTTGATGGATCAAGCCGTGCTGGCGGGCGTCGGCAACGTATATCGCGCGGAAGTGCTGTTCCGGCACAACGTCGCGCCCATGACGCCGGGTCGTTCGCTGGATCCGGTGCTGTGGAAGGAAATCTGGACCGACCTGGTCACGCTGATGCGCGCGGGCGTGCGCACCGGGCGGATCGACACGGTGCACGACGAACACCTGCCCGAGGCCACCGGCCGCGCGCCCCGGCAGGACCGGCACGGCGGCGAGGTCTACGTCTATCGCCGTGCGGGCCAGCCCTGCCTGGTCTGCGGAACTCCGGTGGCCCACACGGAACTGGCCGGGCGCAACCTCTATTGGTGCCCCCGCTGCCAGCCCGCGTAGGCGACCGGACTACCAGTCGCCGCCGCCGAAGTCGAACCCACCGCCGTCGAAGCCGCCACCGTCGAAGCCCCCGCCATCGAAGCCGCCGCCATCTCCGCCGTCGAACCCGCCGTCGTCGGAGCCCCCGGCGTCGCCGCCGTCGGAGCCGCCCATCGCTTCGGCCTGGCCTGCGTCGTACCCGGCCTCCCAAGCCTGGGCGCTCGCGATGCCGCTCATGCCGCTGAACATCGCGCTGAACAGGAACATCGACCCGAGCCCCCACGCACCGGCGACCAGCGCCGGCTTCCACCAGGGCTCGCTGTACCAGCCCTGTGGCACCGGCCGGCCGGCCACGCGGCCGCCCGGGTAGTAGTACGGCGTGCCCTCGCCCGGGTTCGGGGAGGCCTCGTAGTCGCGCCCTTCGACCTCGACCTTGCGGTGCTCGGTGACCTTTCCGGCGCGCTCGCGTTCGATCTCCTCGGGCAGCTTCGGACCCGGGTCCATGCCCATCGCGGTCCGCGCCGCACGCACGTAGTACAGCCCTTCGAGAGCGGTCTCCTTCACCAGCTTGGCCTGCTCGGCGGTCTGGGCCTGCTCGAGTTGCGAACCGGCGGCGTTGTAGCGCTCGGCGGCGTCCGCCAGCGCCTGCTTCGACGCGGTGTCGGTGCCGGTGAGATTGAGTACCTGCCCGCCCAGCCGCTCCACCAGACGCCGGGCGTCGGCCTTGACGTCGTCGAGTTGGCGTTGCCGCGTCGCCGCCTGAGACTTGGCGAAATACACGATGCCGCCGCCGATGATCAGCAGGAGCACGATCACGGTGATCGCGGTGCCCATGGCCTTACTCCCCACGAATTCGGTGGTCTTGAACCGGACAAGGTCCGAAGTGTAACCAAGTACACACACCGTATTGGCCACCGCGAACCGGACATACCACCAACGTACTGGGCCGTCGGCAGGTTCCGGAAAAGAGGTGGATTCCACCCGCTCACAGGGGGAGCGGGGCGCCCGATCAGGTCTCACCCTCGGGTGGCGCACGGTCGCCGGTCGGGCGCGTTGGCCTGTCGGTGGCCGGTGGGAGACTGCCGGGCATGACCGGATCGCAACCGAAGGCCGACCTTCACCGCTACCTGCAGACCGCCCGCGAATCGTTGCTGTGGAAGCTCGACGGGCTGTCGGAGTACGACGTCCGCCGCCCGTTGACGCCGACGGGGACCAACCTGCTGGGGCTGGTCAAGCATGTGGCCAGCACGGAGCTGGAGTACTTCGGCCAGGTCTTCGGACGGCCGTCCGACCAACCGCTGCCCTGGTTCGCCGACGACGCCGAACCGAACGCCGACATGTGGGCCACCGCCGGCGAGTCCCGCGCGGAGATCATCGAGCTGTACCACCGGGCGTGGGCACATGCGGACGCGACCATCGACGCGCTGGCGCTGGACGCGACCGGCCAGGTGCCCTGGTGGCCGGCGGACCGGCGCGAGGTGACGCTGCACCAGATCCTGGTGCACATGATCGCCGAGACATATCGGCACGCCGGGCACGCCGACATCGTCCGGGAACTGATCGACGGGGCCGTTGGGCTGCGGAAGGGCAACGACAACATGGCGCCGGGCGACCAGGCATGGTGGGACGGCTACCGGAGCCGGCTGGAACGCGTGGCGCAGGAAGCCGCCCAACGCTGACCGTGGCGAACAGCAGGTTCCGGGACTCTCTCCGTGAGCTGGAAGGCACCCACGGTAATAGCGGTGCTGGACGAAAACTAGAACACGTTATAGTCTCGCGGCATGAAGTTCACGCTGTCGGTCGCGATGAACCCGCTCGACCAGTTCGCGGAGCTGGCGCGGACAGCGGAAGAGAACGGCTTCTCCGCGATCGCGCTGCCGGACTCGCTGTTCTACTCGGAGGCCGTTTCGGCCGCGTATCCCTACACGCTCGACGGGAGCCGATTCTGGACCGAGGAGACCCCGTGGTCGGACCCGCTCATCGCGGTCGCCTCGATGAGCGCGGTGACCAGCGAGATCTTCTTCTACACCTCGGTGCTCAAGCTCGGTTCGCGCAACCCGGTGCTGCTCGCGCGGCAGGTGGCGTCGGTCGCGGTGCTCAGCGGCGACCGGTTCGGGCTCGGACTCGGTGTCGGCTGGGCGCCGGAAGAGTTCGAATGGTGCGGCGCGCCCTACCAGCGGCGCGGGCGGCGGGTGGATGAGGCGATCGAGGTGCTGCGCCTGATCCTGGGTGGCGGCATGGTCTCCTACCACGGGGAATTCTTCGACTTCGGCAAGCTGCGCATGAGCCCGGCGCCGGCGAAGCGGGTCCCGTTCTACATCGGCGGCCACACCGAGCCGGCGCTGCGGCGCGCGGCGAAGGTGGGGGATGGCTGGGCATCGGCGATGATGAAACTGGACGACCTGCGCAGCACGATCAACCGGCTCGGCGAGCTCCGCGCGGAGTACGGGCGGGAAGCCGAGCCGTTCGAGATCCAGGCCGTGTGCGTCGACCGGTTCGGCCTGGACGGTTACCGCGAGCAGGCCGACATCGGCGTGACGGACGTCATCACGCAGCCCTGGGTGTTCGACGGCGTCGGTTTCGACGGCCCGCTGCAACAGAAGAAGGACGCCATCAAGAAGTTCGCCGACGAGATCATCGGGAAGTTGCCGTGAGCATCGACGTCTGCTGGGACCCCTCCGCCGAGCAGCCCGCCGCGCGGGTCGCGGCGTGGCGGTCGATGAACGCCACGGTCCGCGGCGACAAGCGGGAATGGCTTTCGCTGTTCGCGTCCACCGCCGTGATCGAGGACCCCGTCGGACCCTCGATGTTCGATCCCGAGGGCAAAGGCCACCACGGCCACGACGGGATCTCGGCGTTCTGGGACCTTGCCATCGCCAAGGTCGAGCGGTTCCGGTTCACCATCCGGGACTCCCACGCGGCCGGAACGGAGGTGGCGAACGTCGGCACGATCACCACGTTTCTGCCCGGTGGCTACCGGGTCGACACCGACGGGGTGTTCGTCTACCGGGTCGATGAGGCCGGGCTGATCCGGTCGATGCGCGCCTTCTGGGAGGTCGACCGGGCCATGGCCACGGCCCGGCGGGTCGACGACTGACGCGCCCGCCCCGGCCGGCAGTGGGTGGGGCCCTGCGATCACCCAGGCGTGAGCCGCTAGACTGGTGTCGCGCCCGGGTCCTCCCGGGCGTATGCGGGCGTAGCTCAATGGTAGAGCCCCAGTCTTCCAAACTGGCTACGCGGGTTCGATTCCCGTCGCCCGCTCCGAGACAGGTGAGCCCTGGTCACGCTTCGCGTTTCGCCCTGGTCTCTCCGCCCTTATTCCGGGGCCGAGCCCCCAGACCCCCGCCGGGGGGCGAGCCCCTTACCCCCACGCGGTGCTGGTTGTGCATGAGCGTGCCACCCCCGTGTGGCGTCGGATAGTCCGTTAAAGCCGTCGAGGAGTGTGGCGATGGCCTCGGCGCCATCCTGGTCCAGCCGGCGAAGACGCCGTGGGCTCCGGCCATGGCCGCCGGCGGAAGACCCCCGCAGACGTTGGCGTGGCGGTCGTGACGTCGTCGGTCTCTACATGGGATCCGCCGGACAACGCGGGGTGCTCGCGGTGTCAGTCGGGCCAGTTCCAGCGCGGCACGTTGCGGATGGGGTGAAGCTCGGCATCGGTCTTGGCCCACGAGTTCTGCTGGGCGACCTGTGAGCCGAACTCCAGGTGCTCACGCACAGCCTGCCGGAATGGCTCGTCGTTGGGCAGCCCGGCTTCGCCGATCGCCTCCAGATAGAGAGTTACAAAGCGTTCCCGTTGGTCATCGGTGATCTTCAGGTGCCGGTGCACGTCGATGATGTATTGGAAACCCAGTTCCTGCGTGAAGCGATCGGGGCCGCCGAATGACTCGGCGGTGAACCAGGTCAGATGATCAATGTGTGTCGGTACCCGTTCCTTGAACTGCGCCTTCAGCACAGGGTCAGCGAGAACCTTGTCATAGAACAACTCCTCGAGGCGGTGCAGCGCTTCGTCACCACCGGCATGCTCGTAGAGGGTCTCTGAGGGCTCCATGGGACAGAGAATTTCGGGTCCTGGTCGAGCTGTCAACTGCCAGTTTCACCCCGGCCAGCCGCTGCTGGCTCAATTTCGTGGGACGCTATGTCTTGACCAAGGCCGGGTGGTAACTTCCTCGAATCACCCGCATACTGCAAGCGAATTAACGACTCGTGACACTAGCCAGTTTCTCAACGGTATGAGCTGGCCGTCGCGGGCCAGCAGGAGCGGCAGTGCCCGACGCGGAACAGCAGCGCTTTCGGGCGTTTTCCAACGCCGTGTCGAGCGTTGAGGCGTCTACCGGAAGGTTCTGCGCCGCAACCGATCGCGCTGTAGATTTCCGGCAGCCAGGTCTGCCGGTCCTGACCATCAGGCGCGGTCGTCGTCAGGCTGGTCGACACCATCGGTCCCGAAACCCTGGGATCGCTACTTCGACTCGGAGGGTGCCGTGATGCCAGAGCACCGAGTGGTGGTCGCGTTCGGGGCCGATGAAGCCAGCATCGTCAGCCAGGAACGCGAAGGCGCTAACAACTTCGGTGACATAGTTGCGACGCGTAGCGTTCCGAGATAGGCGGACCCTGCTCACGCTGTGCGTTTCGCCTTGTCTCTCCGCCATTATTCCGGGAGCCGATCCCCGGACCCCCGCCACGGGGCGAGCCCCCTGCCCCTCGGGCGGTCCGGTCGTGCCGAGCCCCTCCAGTAGGTCGGGGCACTGAGGGGCCTTCGGCTGACGTCAACTCCATCATTTCGGCTTGGTGGCCCACAGGATGACGTTCGTGCCGAAGAACTTCTTGCGCCACCCGATGTCCCGGAAACCGAGTCCACTCAGCATATCGGCGATATGTTGCGGTGACTTGAAGGCGAGCGTGCTGGATTCGAGATAGGTGTAGGACGACCGGTCGCGAGCCACGAGCTGCCCCAACAGCGGAACAACCACGCGAACTCCCCACCCCATGATCGGTTTCAGCAGGCCGCTCGGGGGACAGGTTTCGAGAATCACGATCCGGCCGCCAGGCTTGAGAACTCGGTATTGTTCGCGAAGCACTCCGGCCAGGTCCTCGACGTTGCGGAGGAGATAGCCCTCGGTGATCCCGTCGAAAGACTCGTTCTCGAACGGCAGGCAGGCTGCATCCGCACGCTGCCATCGAATCGCGTCAGCCCCAGGCTTGGCCATGGCACGACTCAGCATCTCCTCCGAGAAGTCGACGCCCGTCACGGCGGAGGCAGGGTAGCGCCGTGCCGCCTCCAAAGCGATCACACCTGTACCGGTGGCCAGGTCCAACAGCTGTCCGCCCGCGGCCGGTGCGACACGCGCGGCCACCTCGCGGCACCATTTTTCATGGCGGCCGAGCGTCATGACGAAGTTCATCCGGTCGTAGTACCCGGCGATCTTCTCGAAGATCCCGTGTACTTCGGAGCCTTTGTCGCGAGGCATGCGGTCAGTTGTCACCTTCGGGGCCTCCTCTGCCAGGAATGCTCACTGCCGACTCGCTCTGGAGGTCATTCCGGAAACGTCCGACCCGATCATGATGCCGCTATATCCAACGGGTCACACGTGAGGAACCCCGCTCTGCGGCGAAAGTCACGCCGGTGATTACCGGTGACAGCTATCCGCATACTCACCAACGGTGATGTTCTCGGCGGTTTTGCGGGCGATCTTGGTGGCCATGTTCTTGCCCGGCAGGTAGGGCATGACCTTGTAGTACCGGTTGAGGGCCGCGGCCATGAAGCGGTTGCCGGGGACCATGAGCTTGGCGACGCCGTCGCCCATCTTCTGGCAGCCCACCGCGTACGCGCGCATCTCATCCTCATAGCGGACGAACGCGACGCGGTGGTCGCCCTGCGCGGCGGCCAGTTCACCCGCCAGTACGTACGCACCGACGAGCGCGAGGCCGGATCCCATGCCCGACAGGGAAGACGGGCAGTAAGCGGCGTCGCCGACCAGGGCGACGCGGCCGCGGGTCCAGGCGTCCATGCGGACCTGCCCGACCGAGTCGAAGTAGAAGTCGGGCGCGTGCCGCATCTCGTGCAGCAGCCGGTCGCTCTGCCAGCCGTTGCCCGTGAACTGCTCGGTCAGGATCGCTTGTTGCCGCGCCACGTCGCGGCGATCCAGGTCCAGGTCCGGCGAGCCGAAGTAGAAGACGGCCTTGGCCTCGGCGTTGTGGCGGGCACTGTACATCGCCACGAGCTTGTTCGCGGTGCGGTAGGCGTGGCCGGTGTGGTCGAGCCCGAGGTGGTTGTCGGTGGTGAAGATCGCGCAGTAGACGCCGAGATGCTTGACGAAATTCTCCTCGGGTCCGAAGGTCAGCCGGCGGGTGTTGGAGTGCAGCCCGTCGGCGCCGATGACCAGGTCGAACCTGCGCGGCGCGGAGCGTTCGAAGGTGACGGCCACCCCGTCGGCGTCCTCGGTGAGTGAGGTAATGGAGTCGCCGAAGATGTATTCGGTGTGTTCGCTGGTCGCGTGGTAGAGGATGCGGGCCAGGTCGCCGCGCAGAATCTCGATGTCTCCGGCGAACAGGTCGGCGGGCAGTTGGGCCACCGGCTTGCCTGCGCTGTTGACGTAGGACATGGAGCCGGTGCCGGTGCGGGCGCGTTCGATGTCGTCCAGAATGCCCATGCGGCGCAGGATCGACAGGTGTGCCTCGCCGCGGAAATCGACGGCGTAGCCGCCATCCCGGAGCGCGGGGGCGCGCTCCACGATGGTGGGGTTGAAGCCGTGGCGGTGGAGCCAGTAGGCGAGCGCGGGGCCGGCGACCGAAGCGCCGGAGATCAGTACGTTGCGGTTCGTCATGACGCTAAGACTGCAAGGGCGCGCTCACCGCGGGCTCACCGTGAAGTCACCGCCTGGACGAGGTCGTCGGACAGTCCGAGCATGCGGAGCGTGTCCGGCACGGAGGGGGCCAGGTCAGCCACTGCTCCGATGGCCTGTTGGTAGGACGTGCGGGCGGCGGCGTGATCGCCGCGTACTTCGGCGATGCGGCCGAGCCCGGCGAGGCAGCGCACCCGGTCGCCGAGGCTCTTGACCCAGTGCGGATCGATTCGGTCGAGCGCATCGGTGTAGAGCCGTTCCGCTTCGGCCGGGTCTCCCTCCCGCAGGGCGATGTCGCCGAGCCCGCGCAGGGCCGCCGCCAGACAGGCGGCGCTGCCGGTGCGGCGGGCCAGGTCCGCGGCTTGGGCATAGTCCGCGCGGGCTGCCGTCGTCTCGGTGTCGGCGCGGTGGTCGGCCCGGCTGGCCAGCAGGTCGGCCGAGTCCTCCTGCGCGCCGAGTTGTTCGGTCAGGGCCAGGGCCCGGTCGATCAGCGCGATCGCCCGAGCGCGATCACCCCGCCCGTCCGCCAGGCCGGCGAGCGCGTCCAGCGCCACGGCCGTGCCCCATCGGTCTCCGAGCGCACCGAATCCGTCGGCGGCCAGGTCGAACGCTCGCTCGGCCGCCGCGGTGTCTCCGTCGCCCAGCGCCCCGAAACCCGCGACGTACTGGGCGGTCGCCCGCGCCCATGGCTCGGGGCAGTTTTGCTGGGCCGAGACGAGCGCGAACGCCGCCTGCCGATCGCCCTCGCTCGCGTTCCGCATCATCCACGGCAACAGGACGACGGGGTAGCGGCCCGGCCGGTCGCCGGGCCACGCGGCGGTCAAGACCTTTTCGGCGGTCGCGCGGTGGCGCTGCCACGTCGGCCGGTCGGACGCGGCCAGCAGCACGCATGCCGCGTAGTCCTCGCCGAGCCCGGCGGGCGGGCCGGCACCGATCAAGCCGAGCAGCGTGATCGCGTACGGGGCGGCTGAAGTGGACGTGCCGCGGATCCACAGGTAGGCCGAGGCCGCGGCGAGTAGCTCCAAGCCGGTGGTGACGTTCGGCGTCTCGACCGCCCAACGCAGGGCCGTCAGAAGATTCTCGTGTTCGGCTACCAGGCGCGGCAGCCACTGCAGCTGTTCGGCTCGCCGCAGATGTGGGTCCGCTGAACGCAGCAGATCCAGTACTTGGTCGGCGTGAGCCTGTTGCGCCGACTCGCGTTCGCCCGCCTCGTCGAGCTGTTCGGCGGCGTAGGCGCGGATCGTCTCCAGCATCCGGTAACGGCCGTGCGAGACCTCCAGGAGTGACTTGTCGACCAGCGATTCCAGCGTTTCCTCGTCGGTGCCGCACACCCGCGCCGCGGCTCGGGCGGTCGCGCCGCCGGCGAAGACCGAGAACCGCCGCGCGGCCCGTAGCTCGGATTCGGCGAGCAGGTCCCAGCTCCACGCGATCACCGAGCGCAGCGTCCGATGTCGTTCGGCGATCGTGCGGCTGCCCCGGCTGCCGACGCCCAGCCGCGCGGTGAGATCGTCGATGTCCAGTGTGCGCACGCGTGCCGCCGCGAGTTCGATGGCCAGCGGCAGGTCGTCCAGGGCCGCGCAGATCCGCCGCACCAGCCCGTCCTCGGCGGTGAAACCACGCCGGACGGCCGTGGCCCGGTCGGCGAACAGCCGCACGGCTGCGGCCTCGTCAAGCGGGCGCACCTGGTGCAGGGTCTCGCCGATGATGCCGAGCGGCTCCCGGCTGGTGGCCAGGATCCGCAGTCGCGGGCAGGCCGCCAGCAGCCGTGCCACCACCTCGGCGGCAGTCTCGATCACATGCTCGCAGTTGTCCAGAACCAGTACGAGCGCGCGGTCCGACAGGGCCGCGATCAGGCGATCGATCGGCGCCTGCGGTCCGTCCGTGAGCTGTAGCGCGTTCTCGCGAAGGCCGAGCGCGCCCAGCAGCGCCCGCGCCAGCCCGGCGCCGTCGCTCGACGGGGCCAGCTCCGCGAAGCACACCTCGTCGGTTGCGAGCGCGGCGACCTCGACCGACAGCCGGGTCTTGCCGACGCCGCCGGGGCCGATCAGCGTGACCAGCCGGGCGGTACGCAGCAGGTCCGCGATCTCGGTCACCTCCTCGTCGCGGCCCACGAAGGAGGTCAGCTGGGCGGGCGGAGCGGCGAGCGACGGCAACGCATCGGCGTTCAGCAGTTCCCGGTGCAGCGCGGCCAGTTCGACGGAGGGGCCGGCACCCAGTTCCTCGGCCAGGTGCCGCCTGGTCGCCTCGAACACCGCCAGCGCCTCGGCCTGCCCGCCTTCGGCGGACAGCGCCCGGATCAGCAGTCCCGCCAATCGTTCCCGGAGCGGATGGCGGCCGACCAGCTCGCGTAGCTCCGGCACGGCCGCGCGGTGCCCGCCGAGCCGTAGTTCGGCTTCGAACCGGTCCTCCAGTGCCCCGAGCCGCATCTCCTCCAACCGGACGGCGGCGGACTGGGCCGTCTCGCTCTCGGTGATTTCGGCCAGCGCGGGCCCGCGCCACAACTCCAGGGCATCACGCAGCAGCGCCACCGCCTGATCGGCCTCGCCGTCGCGCAACGCCGCCCGGCCCTGCCCGGCCAGCCGCTCGAACCGGCAGGCGTCCACGGTGTCGTCCGCGACGACGATGCGGTAGCCCGCCCCGGCGCGCTCGATCGTGGCCGCCGATCCCAACGCCGTTCGCAGCCTGGACACCTGTGACTGCAGCGCATGCGCCGACGGTGCCGCATCCGGGTCGATCTCCTCGGCCAGCCGGCCGGACGGGACGACCTGGCCGGGACGGACCAGCAGCAACGTCAGCAGCGCACGCCGGGCGGGTCCCCCCAAGGGAATCTCGGTCCCGTCGTCGTGCCACGCCCGGGTCTCGCCGAGGATGCCAAACCGCACGCCGGCGATTATCCAGTGTTGTTCGGAACGTGTTCGGATAGCCAGGCCGTGACTTCGGCCATTGGCTGCCGGTTGACGGTGTAACCCCCGGTCAGGTCGCCCCGGAGCGCACCGGGCGCCACGCTGTTCACGGTGATGCGGCGTCGGCCCAGCTCGTTGGCCGGCGAGGGGCCATCACCTCCAGCGCGGCCTTGCTGATGGTGTAGAGGCGATCTGTGTGCCGGGTTCTGGTCCACCGGATCGGTGATCGTGGTGCGAATGTGGTCTGGTTGTTTTTCTTCGCGATGCGTTGGTGGTGGCCCGGTGGGGTAGAAGTCTTGTTACGAACAGTGCGTCTTTCGCTTTCATTGGCGGTATGCGTAAACCCTCACCAGATCACTGGTCGAGACTGTCGCGGTGCTGTCAGCGACCGGAGGTCTGACCATCCACTCACCACTTCAAGGCCCGTCGTTGTCGGCGCGTTACCGGCGGTCGGGTGGCAAGCCGCCCATGTCTCCGGTACGCCGATCACCGTCTACGAGATTTGTGCGCCGTGAGGCTGAAACGGGCCGTGTCGGCGGTTGGCGACGGTGCCCCCGGCCTCATTTTCTGGGGTGCCGTCGGGTTCGGCGCCGGAGAGAAGGAAATATCCGAGAAACCGGTTGCAGAACGAAAACTCATTCTGGTAACGCATCAACGGCGAATATTGCGTTTTCGTGTCTGAAGCCGGGGTAAGGTTTCAAACTTGACGTCTGGTCACCTACTGGCACGCCACGAACACATTTCCTGCGACGCGACCACTCTGATCGCCATCAAGGATGGTGCTGGCCCATTGCTGTGCGACGCCGAGGGTCGGCGTCGAGCGCCGGCGGCCGTTGATCCCGCGGCCGGCCCGAGCGTGCCCAGACGAGGCGAAGGTCAACAGCCGGTGTACAGTGTCCGGGGAGCGGGTGCTCGGTCTTCGCGAACTGGCCCGCTCGCATTCGGGTCCTCTGTTCGTTCGGGGGCTACCCGGCCACGGGATGTGGCGCAGCTTGGTAGCGCATCCGCTTTGGGAGCGGAGGGTCGCAGGTTCAAATCCTGTCATCCCGACCACCTGGGCTGGACCCACGGGTTCAGCCCCTTTTCCGGGCCGGCCGAGCCGACCACGACTTTCCCGCTCGTAGCCGATCACCAGGAACCGTGCGGTGACCGGTTCGACGTATTCGGTGATCCGGTTCCGGTTGAGTTCGGTGCCGGCGGCAGCCGCCCGGTCAGCCGAACGACTCCCGTTCGGGTGGGGTGAAGGCCACCTCGTGGCCGGCCATCGGATCGATGAGGACCTCGGGTGTTGCCGGTGTGTGGGCAAGCGGTGCTCACGTTGGATCCCGGACCGATTCCTGCCACCCGTGGTAGCTCCCGAAACGGGTGATCGCAGCGTCACAACCCCGGTCGGGTCTTGCGGTTTGCCCGGGGCAGGAGCGGCAATACGAGAACGGGCGGCGGGCGCTGTCAGCTCGTGACGGTGGACCGTCGGTCGAGCCACCCGTAGACGAGCCGGACGAGCACGCCGACAAGGCCGATGGTTATCACGACGAGTCCGACCACATACATGTCCGCTTGAACAAGACCGAGGGCACCAATGCCGACGCCGAGCAGAATCACCCCAATCGCCTCTGCCATTGCCGCCTCACCTCCGTATCTGGTGGTTCCCGCTGCCGAGGGCACTACACGTCCCAGCCTCGATGTCCGGGTTCGGGCGCGCGACCGCACTCGTCGGGGAGGCGTGCCGCGATGGTGACCGCCTCGCTGGTGACGCTGGCGGAGGGGGACATCCCCGCCCGTACCCAGATGGGGGCGGCGCTGGGCTTCCACATCGTGTTCTCCTGCTTCGGCATCGCCTTTCCGACGATCGTGCTCGCCGCCCACTGGCGGGGTATCCGCCATGGTGACGCGGCGGCGTTGCTGCTGGCGCGGCGGTGGTCGAAGGTCATGGCCGTGACCTTCGCGGTGGGCGCGGTGTCCGGCACGGTGCTCTCGTACGAGTTGGGGCTGCTGTGGCCGGGGCTGATGGGCACCTACGGCAGCGCCTTCGGAATCCCGTTCGCGATCGAGGGAATCTGGTTCTTCCTGGAGGCGATCTTCACGGCCATCTACCTCTACGGTTGGCGCCGGCTGTCCGCGTGGGCCCACTGGTGGGCCGGCACGCCGATGGTGGTCGCCGGGGCGCTGGGTGCGCTGGCGGTGGTGTCGGCGAACTCCTGGATGAACGTGCCCAGCGGGTTCGTGCTGCGTGACGGGCGGATCGTATCGGTCAACGCGTGGTCGGTGATCTTCAACGCCGCCACGCCGTACGAGGTGCCGCACATGGTGCTCGCCGCGTACATGGTCGCCGGCTTCGTCGTGGCGGCGGTGTACGCCGTGGGGATGCTCCGCGGGCGCCGGAACCATTACCACCGGCTGGGTTTCGGCATCGCGTTCGCGACGGGCGCGATCGCGGCACCGATCCAGGTCGTCGTGGGCGACATCGCCGCACGCGCGGTGGCGGCGCAGCAGCCGGCCAAGTTCGCCGCGATGGAACTGATCGACCGGACCGGGACCAACGTCACCGAGTGGCTGGGCGGCATCTATTACCAGGGCCAGGTGTACTTCGGTGTCGGCATCCCCGGCCTGGGCTCGCTACTGGCCGGCAGCCCGCGCCTCATCGGCTGGGAGGACTTCCCGCCCGAGTTGCGCGCCCCGCTGCCCAACCTGATCCACCTGACCTTCGACGGCATGGTGGTGATCGGACTCGCGCTGATGCTGCTCGGCGCGTGGCAGGGCTGGGTCTGGCGGTTCCGCCACACGACCCTGACCACGCGCTGGTTCCTGATCCCGGCCGCGCTGTCCGGGATCGGCGCGGTGGTGGCGATGGAGTTCGGCTGGATCGTCACCGAGGTCGGGCGGCAGCCCTGGACCGTCTACGGGCTGCTGTTGACCCGCGACGCGGTCACGACCGCGGGCGGGGTGCCGGTGACCCTCGGCGCGACCATCGCGATTTATGCCGTGCTCACCGGCATCTGCATAGGCGTGCCGTGGCTGATGAGCCGGCGCTGGCGCCGGGAGGATCCGCGGTTGGAGGAGTACGAGACCACGCCCTACGGGCCGCCCGTGCCGGAGGCCGGATCATGAACCCGTCACCGGAATCGATCTTGAGTGCGGTGGTGTTGTTCCTCGCGATAGTCTGCTACGCGCTGTTCGCCGGCGCCGACTTCGGTGCGGGGATCTGGGACCTGTTCGCCGGGGGCACCGAGCGCGGGCAGCGGCCGCGCGCGACCATCGACGCGTCGGTCACGCCGGTCTGGGAGGGCAACCACGTCTGGATCATCTTCGGCCTGGTCGTCATCTGGACGGCGTTCCCGATCGCGTTCGCCAGCATCATGACGGCGCTGTTCGTTCCGCTGTTCTTGTCCGTGGCGGGGATCTTCTTCCGCGGAATCGGGTTCGCGTTCCGCCACGAGGCCGAGCGGCTGCCGTCACGGCGCATGTGGGGGGCGATGTTCGCCTCAGCCTCGCTGGTCGCGCCGTTCTTCCTCGGTACCGTCATCGGCGCGGTGGCCACCGGCCGAGTGCGGGCCCACTCGGTGGGTAACGACTTCGCAGCCTGGACGAACCCGGTCGCACTGGTCACGGGAGTCCTGTTCGTTTGCGCCTGCGCCTATATCGGCGCCGTGTACCTGGTCGGTGACGCCGAACACCGGGGCGAAACCGACCTGGTGAGCTACTTCTCGCGCCGCGCGCTGGCCGCTGGGCTGGCCACCGGTGTGGTGGCGGCCATCAACATGTACCTGATGAGCACGGGTGCCCCCTACGTCTTCGGCCGGCTCGTCGGACCGGCACTGCCCATGGTCGCCCTCTCGGTCGCCGCGGGCATCGCCACGCTCGGCCTGCTCGTGTTGCGGCGCGACACCCTGCTGGGGATCAGGCGCTACAACCTGTTGAGGATCACCGGGGCCCTCGCGGTGGTGTCGGTGATCGTGGCATGGGGGTGGGCCCAGTACCCCTGGCTGCTGCCCGGGACGCTGACGCTGGTCGACGGCAGCGCTTCGAGCAGCGCGCTGTGGGCCCTGCTGGCCGTGGCGCTACTGGCCGTGGTGATCGTGGCGCCGTCTCTGGTCTACCTGTACTGGCTGCAGCAGCATGAGCGCCTGGTGGAAAGCGAGGCGGCGGACGACCTGCGCCGCCGCCTCGGGCTCGCCGAGCCCCGGGCCGTGCCGGTGGGCCCGGCCGAACCGCCCCCGCCGGAGCATCACGGCCGTCTCGGCCTCGCCATCGTGGGCGCTTCGGTGGCGATCCGGCTGATCCGCAGGCTCTTCCGGCACGGCCGGTAAGGTCGCCGCACGCCGCGCGGCTTGGTGTTCAGGTCAGCGAGCGCACGCCCGCGACGTCGTACTCGGCCACCGACGCGGCGAGCATCGCAGCGCGCTGCTCGCCGCTGGGACCGCTGCCCCGGAACGCCTCGACGGCCGCCCGCGACTCCCAGCGCTCGAAAACGTTGATGCGGCCGGCATCCACCAGGTCCGCGGTGATGGCGAAGTCGAGGCAGCCGAGCGCGTGGCGGGCCTGTTCAACGACGCTCACGCAGCCCGCGAGATAGGACTCGCGCTGTTGTGGATCGACGGTGATGGTTCCCGCGACGATCACCATGTGCTGCTCCTTTGCTTAGTTCGAACCGGCAGTCGCGGACTATGACCATCGACCGGCGCGGAACTCATCGGTGTGTGGGCCCCTTCGAGATTCGTAGGGTTGGTGGATGCCGCAATTGATCCATGTGAACGGTCCGTCCGGCGTTGGGAAGTCCACGGTTGCCCGGATGTATGCCGATCGACATCCAGGCGTGCTCAATCTCGACACTGACCAGGTTGTCAGCCTTATCGGTGGTTGGCAGGACAACTTTTGGGAGGCGTTGAAGGCCGGACGACTACTGGCGGTCAGTATGGCGGAGACACACCTGCGGACAGGTCACGATGTCGTGATGCCGCAGTTGGCGACCAAGTGGGAGGAAGTCGAGGGATTCCAAGCCGCTGCTGGCCGTGCCGGGGCGCAGTATCGCGAGGTCGTGTTGATGGTTGGCAAGCAGCAGATGGTCGAGCGCTTCGCAGGTCGAGCGGCGGGCGCCGTGCTGACCCACCACCGACATATCGAAGAGATCGTCGCGCGGGGTGGTGGCCCGGTGTTGCTGGAGCGGATCCATGACCACCTCACCGCGTATCTGGACACCCGTCCGGAGTGTGTGGTGGTTCAGACCGACGGGCGCGATGCAGGTCAAACCTACGACGCTGTTACCGCCGCGCTAGCCCGTGCCCGGCTAGATCAAACGGCTCCAGAAGGTTGACCAGCTCAACTACTACGGGAAACGCCTTCATCGTCTGCCCCGGTGGACCGGAACGTGGGGCTCGCGGGACGGGAACGGGGACTCGCGGCTGACAAGCCTGACCGGCCAATGTAGTTTGGCTTTGATATACTATGGAAATCATATAATCTCGCCGAGTGAAGGATGGACGAATGGTCGAGCAGAAGGAAAAGGGGCGGACCTACCGCCGGATGGTCAACTCGATGAACAAGGCGGTCATCGGGTTGCAGCGAGTCGGCATCGTGATCGGGCCGATGCGGCTGATCACCGTCACGGGACGCCGGAGCGGCCTCCCGCGCACCTTCCCGATCGCCGTGCTCCCGCTGACCGGCGGGCAGTACATCTTCCAGGCTTATCCGAGGGCGGCTTGGGTAGCCAACGTGCGCGCGGCGGACACCGCGACCCTGACCCGCGGGCGCCACTCGTCCACGGTGCGGTTGATCGAGTTGCCGGTGGAGGAGCGTCGGCCCGTTCTGCACGAACTGGTGCGGACGTCGAACGCCAGTGTCGGCAAACGGTTCGTGACCACCGGGTTGGCGGAGGGGGCGACGCCCGACGAGGTCGCCGCCGCTGCGGAACGCATCGCGGTGTTCCGCATAGAGCCGCTTCGCTGAATCTGTCGGAGTTAGGTCGTTCGGCCTCTTTTGTCGCCAAGTGCTCCAGGTCACACTGGCTCCACATTGAGTGGTCAAGGAGGTCGGTCCGTGGTGCGCCTCGCCGGTTACGCCTGCTCCTATTGCGGCCTGCGGGTACGGCTGACCGGCGACCACCGGCATCCCGGTTACGGTGTCGTCGACCAGGTGGCCTTCGCGCCCCCGCGGGCCGACGGTTTGCCGAACCTTGGCGTTGCGCACCGGTTCTGTAACTATGTGTCACAAGTCCGCCGGCTCGGGTGCGGGCAGATCCTGCGCCGCGCCTGGCTCGGCTGGGCGACCGAGCAGTTCGAGGCGAGCGAGTGCGAGAGGCGTTACGGGACAAGGCATTACGAGCGTCTCGGGCTGCACCCGGATCGCCTGCGCGCGCCGCGGCTCTACCGGAAATACTGGCAGGTCCGCAAGATGCGGTGTGCCATGAAGGCCCGCAACTACTACTCCGAGTGACACGCTTCACACTGTAGCTACCACGCGGTAACGTGATCTCCGCAACGCCTGGACGAAAGACCAAGCGGAGGACTCGTGCTAGTTCGGCTGATCATCGGTCTGGCGATCACCGCCATCGGCCTCGCCTTCGCCGGGCGCCGGGCCTGGTGGCTGTACCGGTTGATCAACACCGGTCAGCCGGCCCCCGGCCGCACCGGGCAGGCCGGAAAGCGCGCCGAGACCCATCTCACCGAGGTGTTCGGCCAGCGCAGGCTGCTGAAGTGGTCGGTTCCCGGCCTTGCCCACTTCTTCACGTTCTGGGGCTTCCTGGTCCTCGCCACCGTGTACCTGGAGGCGTACGGCTCCCTGTTCACCGCGAGCTTCCACATCCCGTTCATCGGCCGGTCGCCGATCTTGGGCTTCCTGCAGGACTTCATCGCCGTCGCGGTGTTCGTGTCGCTGGTGGTGTTCGCGATCATCCGGATCCGGCAGGCGCCGGAGCGCAAGGCCAGGGCTTCGCGGTTCTACGGCTCGCATCTGGGTGGCGCCTGGCTGATCCTGCTGATGATCTTCAACGTGATCTGGACGATGTTCCTGTTCCGGGGCGCCTCCGCGGCGGCCGGGACCTTTCCGTACGACTCGGGCGCCTACGTGTCACTTGGGGTCGGCGACGCGCTCAGGCCGCTGGGTGCCGGCGTCAACGACGTGCTGGAAACGGTCGGGCTACTGCTGCACCTGGGCGTCATGCTGACGTTCTTGGTCATCGTCCTGCACTCCAAGCACCTGCACATCTTCCTCGCGCCGGTGAACGTCACGGCCAAGCGGATGCCCGACGGGCTCGGCCCGCTGCTGCCGATGGAGTCCGGCGGTAAGCCCATCGATTTCGAGGATCCCGGCGAGGACGACATCTTCGGCCGCGGCAAGATCGAGGACTTCACCTGGAAGGGCATGCTCGACTTCGCCACGTGCACCGAATGCGGGCGTTGCCAGAGCCAGTGCCCGGCCTGGAACACGGGCAAGCCGCTGTCGCCGAAGCTGGTGATCATGGACCTGCGGGACCACCTGTTCGGCCAGGCGCCCTATCTGCTCGACGGCAAGCCGGACCGGCCCGAGGTGCCGCTGGTCGGCCCCGTGCCGGACGGCGGCGTGATCGATCCGGACGTGCTGTGGTCGTGCACCACCTGCGGAGCTTGTGTCGAGCAGTGCCCGGTGGACATCGAGCACGTCGACCACATCGTCGACATGCGGCGCCACCAGGTGCTCATCGAATCGGCGTTCCCCACCGAACTCGGCACCCTGTTCCGGAACCTGGAGAACAAGGGCAACCCATGGGGGCAGAACAACTCGCAGCGCATGGACTGGGCCGCCGGCCTGGACTTCGAAGTGCCCGTCTGTGACGGCGAACTGCCCGACGACAGCGAGTACCTGTTCTGGGTCGGTTGCGCGGGGGCGTTCGACGACAACGCCCGCAAGACCGTGCGCGCCACGGCCGAGTTGCTACACCTGGCGGGGGTGCGGTTCGCGGTGCTCGGCACCGGCGAGACCTGCACCGGCGATCCGGCGCGCCGCTCGGGCAACGAGTTCCTGTTCCAGATGCTCGCCCAGGAGACCAAAGAAAACCTCGACGCGGTGTTCTCCGGCCGCGAGCCGGGCCGGCGCAAGATCGTGACCACCTGCCCGCACTGCATGAACACGCTGAGCCGGGAGTACCCGCAGTTCGAGGGGCGCTACGAGGTCGTACACCACACGCAGTTGCTGAATCGGCTGGTGCGGGACGGCCGGCTCACGCCGGTCGCCCCGGTCGGCGGGGCCACGGTCACCTACCACGACCCGTGCTACCTCGGCCGTCACAACAAGGTCTACACCCCGCCGCGAGAACTGGTCGGGGCCGCCGGCGCCACCCTGACCGAGATGCCGCGCCACGCGGACCGCGCGCTGTGCTGCGGCGCGGGCGGGGCGCGGATGTGGATGGAAGAGAAGATCGGGAAGCGGATCAACCTGGAACGGGTCGACGAGGCCATCGCCACCGAAGCGAGCACGATCGTGACGGGCTGCCCGTTCTGCAAGGTGATGATCTCCGACGGGCTCGTGCAGCGGCAGAGCGAGGACTCCGGGCAGGGGGTCGACGTTCGCGATGTCGCCCAGCTTCTGCTGGAGTCCGTCCGCCGCGAGGCGCCGGCGCCCGAGCCCACCTCCTCCTAGATCGGACGCCTCAGGCGTCCCAGTCGGCGAGAACGGCTTCGGTGTCGCCGCCCCGGGTGGGCGGCGGCGTGGGAATCTCGTTGGGGGTACGGGAAAAACGGGGTGCGGGGGCGGCCTGGGCGACACCGTCGACGGTGATGATCGTGTCGCGAGCGGCCAGGTGCGGATGTCCGGCGACCTCGTCGAAGGACAGCACCGGGGTCACGCAGGCGTCGGTTCCGGCGAAGACATCCGCCCACTCGTCCCGGGTCCTAGTCAGGAACACCTCGGTGAAACGGGCCCGCAGCGCCGGCCAGCCCGAGGAGTCCAACTGGGCGGGCAGATCCTCGCCGTCGAGGCCCAGACCCGCCAGCAACGCCGCGTAGAACTGTGGCTCCAGCGCGCCCACCGCGACCCACCGGCCGTCCGCGCAGGTGTAGGTGTCGTAGAAGGGGGCGCCGCTGTCGAGCAGGTTGGTGCCGCGCTCGTCGGTCCACGCACCGGTTCCCCGCAGCGCCCACATCATCTGCAGCAACACGCTCGCGCCGTCCACCATCGCGGCGTCCACCACCTGTCCCCGGCCGGATCGCTGGCGCTCCCACAGCGCCGCCAGCACCCCGGTGACCAGGAACATCGAGCCACCACCGAAATCGCCGACCAGATTGAGCGGCGCTGTCGGCCGTTCCCCGGCCCGCCCGACGGCGTGCAACGCGCCGGTGAGCGAGATGTAGTTGATGTCATGCCCGGCGCGGGAGGCCAGCGGGCCGTCCTGACCCCAGCCCGTCATCCGGCCGTAGACCAGGCCGGGGTTGATCGCGTGGCAGTCTTCCGGCCCGACGCCGAGCCGCTCGGCGACTCCGGGACGCAGCCCCTCCAGCAGCACGTCGGCCTTGGCGACCAGGCGCAGCACGAGATCCCGGCCCTGCTCCGTCTTCAGATCCGCGGCCACCGAACGCCGGCCGCGCAGCAGATGGTCGGGCTTGCCGCCGGCGATGTCGAGACCACCGGAAGGCCGCTCGACCCGCACCACGTCCGCACCCAGGTCGGCGAGCACCATGGCGGCGTGCGGCCCGGGGCCGATGCCGGCCAGTTCCACGACCCGCAACCCGTTGAGTGGACCGGACAAGACCGCCTCCTCGCTCGTCGCCAGCCGCAGCGTTATTCAGAACGTGTTCGGGTAGACAGGCCGTGACTTCTCCTCGTCGGCTGCCCGTTCACCACGATGGCGGCCTGCCTCCCCGCCCCCGTGCGGCGTTGTGGTGTGTCGCCATGCGTGCCCATCTTGACGCTCTAACCTAACCGGTGGCCTCTCCACGATTCCAGGCGACCGGGCCGAAGATCACTTGGAGCTACAGCGGATGGATGCGGGTTGTCGGGCTGTCACCGTCGAACTCCGGGAGGAGATCGCCGCGAGGCCGGGGCACGGTCCCTGAGCCGCGGGACACGACGTTTTCCGTACCGTGCTTGCGTCGCGTGAGGTAGTGGCCCACGCCGAGGGCGAGGCCGCCGAGCAGACCGGCCACGGCCAGCCAGATGCCCGGCCAGAACGCGGGCGGTGCCCAGCTGAGGGTCAGCTCGCCACTTGTCGTGCCGGGCGGCAGTTCGACGGTGAGCAGCCCGGAGGGGCCCAGGCTCACCGGCACCTCCTGGCCGTTGACCCGCGCCTCGTACCCGGGCCAGGCGAGCCGTGCGAAGACCAGTTGCCGTGAGTCTGGTCCGTTCGCGGTGAACCGCACCGTTTCGGCCTGGGAGTCCTCGGAGGCATCGTCACTCACGCTGAGCCCGGGACCCGCCCAGGCGAGCGTGCCCTGCGGCCAGGGAAGCGGGCCGGTGCGCCGCAGCACGGTGACCACCTCGTCGTGCTCCACGACCTGCCAGCCGTCGGGCACGGTGAGCTCTGGCACGAGCGCGTTCTCCACGACCACGGTCCGCAGCCGGATCAGGTCCGCCAGCGGCGCGCCGCCGAACGAGGTGGGCCGCCAGAGGTTCGGATATGCCTCCGCACAGGAAGAGCCGAAGCCGTCGAAGCACAAGGTCTCGGAAAACGCGCTGAACCCCATGCCCGCGTACGAGTTGACCGCATCGACGCCGGCCACCTGGTAGGAGTAGCCGAACAGGAAGTAGCGCCACGCCTTGTCCGGCCCGAGACCGATCGTGTCGGACGCTGTCTTGATCGACGCGATCTGCAGGGTCTCGCCCTGGTAGCGGTCGGCGAACGTGTCCTTCAGCGCTTGGACCGAGTGCGGATAGTAGTAGGGCTTGATGTTGAAATTGCCGGGAAAGTTGGCGAGTTGCAGGCCGAGCACGGCCGCGGTGCCGGTGATGAGCACGGCGCCGAAGGCGGTGCCACGCCGGGACACCCAGATGGCCGCGGCGGTGAACGCGGCGACCACAACGAGGCCGAGCAGATTCCACGACAGCGTCTTCGGCTCGGTGGCCCACGCGAGGTAGGCGCCGCCGAGCAGGATTCCCGCCGTGAGCACGATCCGGATGCGGCGGTGGTCGGTGCGTAGCCCGGCGGAGAGCACCACCGCCAGCAGCACGCCCAGCCCGAGATAGAAATATTCGATGAGCCGCAGCGGCCAGCGGAACATCCAGAAGCTCGACGGCCCGAGCGTCAGCGCGAGGAACACCGCCGCCACCACGACGGCGCCGAGCGTGGCCCGGCGGGCGGCCCGGTAGTTGAGCCAGGGCGCCAGTGGCAGCGCGAACCACGCGAAGTAGGCCGCCGGTACCCGCAGGCTTTCGGCGCCGTCGAAGGCCGTGATGCGGGGCAGGTAGCCGGGCACGCTCATGGCCATCAGATCGGTGCCGCTGGGCACCAGGAAGCCGTCGTTGAGGATGCCCCAGCCCGCGCGCCAGGTGACCGGTCCGGTCAGCGCCAGCGGCAGGAACACCAGCGGCACCACCAGGCCGACACACACGCCGAGCAGAAGCGTCGTGCGGAATCCGCGCCATCGCTTCCGCACGCCGAATTCGACGAGCAGGCCCAGCAACACGACGCACACGCCGAGCACGCCGTACGGGTTGCCGGAGGTGATGGCTCCAGCGCCGATCAGGAAGGCCCAGAACGGGTTGAGCGCGCCCCGCGCGGCCTTGCGTACCGACCACCACACGAACGGGAGGTAGGCGAAGGAAATCAGGCCCGAGGCCCACGCGGCGGTGTCGAAGTAAAGAGTGAAGCCGGAAAACGGCAACGCGATCGCGACCGCGGCCGACACGTGTCGTTTCGCTTCGTACTCGCGGCAGACCAGGTAGGTGCCGAGCGCCAGCATGATCAGGAACTCGGTCTTCACCACCGCTGCCGCGACGGCGAGGTCACCGATCCCGAAGACCAGCAGGAAGTTGGCCACGTTGAGCGGGTTGTAGACGCCGAACAACGCCTCGCCCGCGACGTTTCCGCCCATCCAGGTATGGAGATCCAGCAGAGTGGGCCAGTGTCCACCCGCCACGAGTTGGCCGAGGTGGTACCACATCGGCAGGAACTGCGCCGCGCTGTCGTCCCAGTAGTAGAAGATCCGGTTACCGATCAGCGGGAGTTGGGCCAGTACGGCCACCACCGCGCACACAAGCGTGCCGGTGAGAATCCCCAGTCTTCGCACCGGAGCATCTTTCACGGGCGTCCGTTGCGGGGCAATGTGATTTGTGCCATGCAGGGGACCGGTCCGCGCGGCGGCCGGGATTTGCCGCCCTCAGGCGGATTCCCGCACGGTCATCGACACCGGGAGTGCCAGCCGGCCCGCCCTTGATCGGTTTGCCGCTCACGAACACCGCGTCCAGATCGGGGTGACGGTCCAGGAGCCGTTCCATCGCCGCCCGGCCGCCGTCCAGCGTGAAGGCGGCTTCCTCGGCGAGATCGGCGGGTTCGTGGCCGGCCGCCCGCAACGTCTCGCGCCGGCCGGACAGCCGGTGCCGCGCGGCGGTCTGGTCCTGCGGTCCGGCGACCGTGGCTATCCGCCGCCGTCCGCTGCCCAGCAGGTACTCCGCGGCGAGCCGGGCGCCGGAGGAGTTGTCGAAGTCGACGACGTGCACGCCGCGGGTGAGGTTTCCGGGCGGCCCACCGAACACCACGGGCAGCCGCAGCAGGCGTAGCGCGCGGGGGAGCGGGTCGGCCCGGTGCGGCGCGAGCCCTCCTGGCCGCGCAAAAGGGCTCGTGTTCATGAGCCGGACCGGGCTGGACACGGCCACACTCACTGCCACGGCACGATCACTCGCGGCCCAACTCCTGCCGGACCACTCCGGCGACTGAACCGACAGGCGCGAACCGACCGTTCGCACTGTCCTGGCGGGTCGCGCGCGGCCGCGGCGGGCGCCCAGCGGGGAACCGCACAAACCCAGCCTGAAGGCGTGCAGGCGCACTGGGACATCAAGGTGGTCCCCGTACCCGTACATCGCGCCGTTCTTCGTGGTGTTCGCCACCACCGGCCTGTGCCGCTCCTCTACACGGCCTACGTGTCCTTGTTCGACTGGGATATCGGTGACGACAATCCGAAGTTCCTCGGCCTGGAAAGAACTACGTCGAATTGGTGGGTGACGGGCAGTTCTGGAACGCCGTGCTGAACACGGTATCGATCTTCGTGCTTTCCAGCGGGCCGCAGATCGTGATCGCCGTGCTGCTGGCCGCGGCGCTCAACACGAGGGTGCGCTTCCGCTCGGGCTGGCGGGTCGGGGTGCTGATGCCCTACGCGGCGAGCCTGGTCGCGATCGGCATGATCTTAACGACCCTGTTCGGAACGCATTTCGGGAATCGTGGCGGGCATCATGCAGGGTGCCGTGAAAGGGCAACTGGTTTATGGCGGAACAGAAGCGAAATGACGGTGTCGCCGGGGATGTCGTGAAGTTCCCGGCCGGGTTCGTCTGGGGAGCCGGCACCGCCGCCTTCCAGATCGAGGGTGCGACCACAGTGGACGGTCGCACCGACTGCATCTGGGCTGCCTTCAGCCGCTCCAGGCCGCCGAGTTCCGGCTTCAGGTACCTGAATTCCCGCTCCAGGCGGGCGAGTTCCGGCTTCAGGCAGCCGAGTTCTCGGTTCAGTAAGGCGAGTTCCGGCTTCAGGCAGCCGAATTCCCGCTCCGGTGAAATGAGTTCCGCATTCGGGCCTCGGCATCAGGTTTTGCGGGCCGCGGCGAGCAGGGTGAGTGCGGCCTGGCATGCGTGCTCGCCCGCGCGAGTGGGGCTGTGGTGGTCGGCTACCACGGTGGCGCCCTCGATGAGGATCAGTAGTTGCCGTCCGAGTAGCTGCGGGTCGGCGGCTCCGGCCCGCTCGGCGATCCCGGTGAGCAGGTCGAGGTAGCGGCGGAGGTGGCGTGCGGTGATGGCCCGGACGGCATCGGTGTAGTGCTGGGTGGCCGCGTTGAGTAGTGCGCAGCCGCGGAAGGTCGCCTCGTCGTACCACCTCTGGAAGGCATTGAACACGGCCGTGAGTTGGTCGGCGGGGTCATCACCGGCGGCCAGGGCAGCGTCGTTCATCCGGCGTATGCCCTGGTCACTTCGCGCTTCGAGCATCGCTTGCACGAGCCCGTCCTTGGTCCCGAAGTGTCGGTACAGCGTTTCCTTGGATACGCCAAGGCGCGCGCAAAGCTCGGCCACACCGATGCCGTCGAGCCCGCGTTCGTACAGCATCTGGGTGGCCGCTTGCAGGATCGTGGCGCGCGTGCGCGCCGGGTCGATGGTGGAACCCTTGGCGACCGGCATGACCACGATGGTACCGATCGGTTCGTTCACTGTGCTAGCGTCAAGATCGTACTGATCAGTTCGATCTATGGGGTGGGCATGACGGCGGTGGGGCAGGCGGCACGGCTGGCGCTCGGGACCGCGTCCGCGCTGGGGCTCGCGCGCTTCGCCTACGGGCTGCTCGTGCCGGCCATGCGGGACGACCTACGGTGGACCTTGGCCGAGGCCGGGGCGGTCAGCACCGCGAACGGGCTGGGTTACCTCCTCGGCGCGGTGGCGACCGCCGCCGTGGTTCGCCGGTGGGGCACCGCGGCGGCTTTCCGTTGGGGCATGGTCATTACCGCGGTGGCGCTGGCCGGCACCGCGGTGAGTCATGTTTTCGTGGTGATGCTGGCGATCCGCGTCCTGGCCGGGGCAAGCGGGGCGGTGGTGTTCATCGCCGGTGGGGTGATCGCGGCTCGGCTCGCCACCCGTGCCGGATCCAGCATGCCCATCACGGTGTACTTCGCGGGCACGGGGCTGGGGATCGTCCTGTCCGGCGCGACCATTCCGGGACTGGGTGAGCACTGGCAGGCGGCGTGGGGTGGCATGGGGGCCGCGGCCGGCTTGGCGACCCTGATCTGCTGGCGGGCCGCAAGCATCGACGAGGAGCGCCAAACCGGCGACGTCGGCCGGGCGCGTGTCCGTCCATTGTGGCGGCTCGCGGTGGTGTACTTCCTGTTCGCGGCCGGCTACATCACCTACATCACCTTCCTGTCCGTATACCTGGCCGACCGGCATGCGCCGACCGTGCAGGTGGCGCTCACGTGGACGGTGCTGGGCGCCGGGGTCGTGGTGGCCCCGGCGCTGTGGAGCCGTCCGGTAACGCGATGGCGTGGTATGCGCGCCCTGGCTGTCGTGCTCGGCGTACTGGCCGGCGGCGCGGCACTGGCGCTGCTCTCACCCTCGTCTGTGGTGGTGATCGCCTCCGCGGTCGCCTACGGGATGACCTTCATGGCGGTGCCCGCCGCGGTCACCGCGCACATCCGGACCGCTGTTCCACCGGCCGACTGGACCGCCACGCTGGCCGCGTTCACGATCCTGTTCGCCACGGGACAGACCGTGGGCCCGTGGCTGGCCGGCATCCTCGCCGACCACACCTCGACCGCCGCGACCCTGGCCTGGACCGCCGCCCTCTGTGCCGTGGCGGCCCTGCTGGCGGCAGTCCCACCACGAACCCCAGCACCTCCGGAACTCGATGCCGAGATCCGCTGAACCAACGGAAAAACCAACACGGAGAGCGATCTATGGCTACCTTCGTCCTCGTCCCCGGCATGTGCCACGGCGGCTGGTGTTTCACCGAACTGACCGAGCAACTCCGCCGACACGGGCACGCCGTCCACCTGCTGACGCTGACCGGACTCAGCGAACGCAGCCACCTCCTGCACGGCGGGGTCAACCTCGACACGCACATTGAGGACGTGACCGCGCTGCTGGCGGCAGAGAACATCCACGACGCCGTGCTGGTCGGCCACAGCTACGGCGGAATGGTGATCACCGGGGCCGCCGACCGCATGCCCGAGCGAGTGGACTGTCTTGCCTACGTCGACGCCATGGTGCCCGCGGATGGCGACTCCTGCTGGACACTGGTCTCCGACCAAGAACGCCAGTGGTACCTCGACGTCGTGGACAACGGGTATGCCGTGCGCCCCTTGCCGTTCTTCGATCCGCGGGCCACGCCTCACCCGATTGCCTCACTGCTCCAGCCGCTGCGGATGTCCGTCGAGATCGCCCGGTTTCGGCGCCGGGACTACGTTTACGCCGCCGGATGGAATGGCGAGTCGCCCTTCACGCCCGTCTACCAGCGCCTGCGTGAGGATTCCTCATGCACCACGCACGCACTCGACGGCGGGCACAACCTCATGCGAGACGCGCCCGACGACCTGCTGAAGATCCTGCTCGACATCGCTCGGCCGAACTGACCCGTGGACAGGTCGTGACCACCGGCGGGCCGGTCAATGGAACTGCTCGACGTGGATGGCCGAGGCGGGCACGTGGTGCTCGGCCAGGACGTTCCGGGCGACACCCGCGAGATCGGCGGGTGCCGACAGCACCCATTCATCCACCTTGGCCGGGTGCAGCCGGCGGCCGAGCAACTCGCGTAGCTGGCCGGCGGAGAGCCGGCCGGGGTAGTACCGCTCGTCGCAGATCGCCAGCGCGTCCGCGATGTTGGGTAGTGGGCGCCGGGCCGGCCGCAGGTCCTGGTCGCGCTCGTCGGTGCGGAAGTGCAGCACCCGAAGCCGGCCGTCGAACCGACGTGCCAGCTCGGTCAGTTCCGCGGCGAACATCGTGTCCTCGCTGCGCCGGTTGACATAGAGCAGGGTCGCGCGGGCGCGCGGGGCGGCGGCCAGCGCGTGGGCGAGCATCGGCAGCAACGGGGCGATGCCGATCCCCGCCGCCAGCCCGACCACGTGCCGCGAGTCCGGGGCGAGCGCGTTCCCGCCGGCCGGCGGGCGGACGTCGATCTCATCGCCGGGCCGCAACGTTCCGGTGGCGTAGCCGGAAAACCGGCCGACGCGCTTGATCGCGATGCCCAGCCGGTCCTCGCCGGGCCACGAGCAGATCGCGTAGCGGCGGCGCAGTTCCTCGCCGTCGACGACGGCACGGAGTTCGACGTGCTGTCCCGGCCGGAAGCGGAACTCCGCGCGCAGCTCCTCCGGGATGTCGAAGGTGACCAGCACCGCCTGGCTGGTGAGCGGGCGTACCTCGGAGACCGTCAGCCGGTGGAACTCGCCGGCCGGTTCTCCGGCCGCGGGGCCGGCCTCGGTCTTCTCGGCCTGCCATGCCTCCGGGTAGCGGTAGAACGGCAGCCGGGGGCACCTGCGGTGCGCCTCGGGATAGCCGCGGGTGCCGGGTGCCTGCCGTCGCGGACGCCAGTCGTACCACCACGCGAGGGCGGCCAGTGCGAGCCGTTGAGGCAGCAGGTACACCACGAACAGCGACCATGCGTTCCCGGTGCCGACCACCGCGACGAGCGTGCCGGGGACCAGGACGAGCATCGCGAGCGCCTCGGCGACCTCCAGCTGGGGGCGTGCGTCGCTGCGCCGGAGGTAGGTCACGACGTGCCAGAGGTCCATGGTCAGCCACCGCAGCGGAAGCAGCCACGCCGGACCCCGCACGTCCCACGCGGTCAGGTGCTCCCGGCCGTGGCGATGCTGGTGCAGGTGCAGGTGGCGGGCCGCCGGGAACGCCCCGAAGGCCGAGACGAACGGTGTCGCCAGGCGCCCCATTACCGCGTTGACCCAGGTCAGCCTGCCCGCACTGTGGTGAACGCACTCGTGGAGCACCACGAACATGCCGACCACGGCGATGGTGTGCAGGCCGACGGTGGCCCACGCGGGCACCTGCCGGACCAGGGACAGCCAGGTGGCGAACGAGCCCAGCGCCAGGGCGCCGGTGAACAGGGCGATGGTCGGAACCGCCACGGTGGGCAGTCGTTCACGCGCGGTGGGTAGTCGAACGGGGGCGGGGCAGTACGCGTCAGCGGTCACGAACTGGCTCCTGCGGAAGGGGGCTCTGCTCGCCAAAGAAGGTAGACAAGCGGAGTTCGAAAGTAAACGTCTCCGGTGGCGAGCAGGCCCGGGGCCGCGCTGTCAAGTCACTGGCCTAGACTCGGTTCTTGGGGTACCCGTGTGCCCGAACCCGCAACCTTAAGGCCGAGGAGAACACGTTGAAAAGCACCGTCGAGCAGCTGAGCCCGACGCGAGTCAAGATCAATGTCGAGGTGCCGTTCGACGAACTGAAACCGAACTTCGACCGCGCCTACCGCAAGATCGCCCAGCAGGTCCGCATCCCGGGCTTTCGCCCCGGCAAGGTCCCCGCTCGCGTCCTGGAAAGCCGGATCGGCCGCGCGCCGGTGCTCGATGAGGTCGTCAACGAGGCCATCCCGTCCAAGTACATGGAGGCCGTCCGCGCCGGCGATGTCCGCGCCCTCGGCCAGCCCGACTTCGAGGTGACCAAGCTCGAAGACCGCGACGTACTCGAGTTCACCGCCGAGGTGGACGTCCGCCCCGACATCACGCTGCCCGACTTCTCGGGCATCGAGGTGACCGTGGACGACATCGAGGTGACCGACGAGGAGGTCCAGCAGGAGCTGGAGAACGTGCGGGCGCGCTTCGGCACGCTCAAGGGCGTCGACCGGCCCGCCCAGGACGGCGACTTCCTCTCCATCGACCTGGCGGCGAGCGTGGACGGCGAGGAGGTCGAGGAGGCCGCGACCACCGGGCTGTCCTACCAGGTCGGGTCCGGTGAGCTCGTCGACGGCATCGACGAGGCGGTGACCGGCGCGAGCGCGGGCGAGACCAAGACGTTCACCGCCAAGCTCGTCGCCGGCCAGTACGCCGGCCGTGACGCCGAGATCGAGGTGACCGTGCAGAGCGTCAAGGAGCGCGAACTGCCCGACGCCGACGACGAGTTCGCGCAGCTGGCCAGCGAGTTCGACACGATCGAGGAGTTCACCGCCAACCTGCGTGAGCAGCTGGGCCGGGTGAAGAAGGTGGGCCAGGGCGTGCAGGCCCGGGACCGGGTGCTGGACGTGCTGCTCGAGTCGGTCGAGGTGCCGCTGCCGGAGAAGATCGTCGAAGCCGAGGTGGCCAACCGCAAGCACGACGCCGTCCACGACCTCGACCACAGTGAGGAGGCGCTGGCCAAGCTGCTCGAGGAGGAAGGCAAGACCGTCGAGGAGTTCGACGCCGAGCTGAAGACCGAGGCGGAGAAGGCGGTCCGGACCCAGCTGCTGCTGGACGCGATCGCCGAGGCGGAGCAGACCACGGTCGAGGACAACGAACTCACCGAGCGGATCATCTACCAGGCGCAGCGCTTCGGCGTCAGCCCGGACGAGTACGTGCGCCGGGCACAGGAATCGGGCCAGCTGGCCGCGATCTACGCCGATGTCCGCCGCGGCAAGGCCATTGCCTCGGTGGTGCAGAAGGCAACCGTCACCGACGCCTCCGGCGCCGCGGTCGACCTGGACGAGCTGTTCGGCACGGCGAAGGCGGAGCCGGACGCCGAGGCCGGCACCGATGCTGAGACCGAGGTCACCGCGGATGCGGCGGACGCGGCCGAAAAGTGAAGCTCTGAGCGAACGCGGGCGGTTGTGGGCATACCACGCCGCCCGGGTTCGTTAGGGTCGAAAACACAGATTTTGAACGTGTGAACGCAGTGGCGAAAAGGCAGGCAGACGTGACGCAGCACAAGCCCGAGGCGCGCACCACCAGCGCCGGGCTCAACCTGACCGACTCGGTGTACGAGCGGCTGCTCCAGGAGCGCATCGTCGTCCTCGGCTCCGAGGTCAACGACGATGTCGCGAACCGGATCACCGCGCAGCTGTTGCTGCTGGCCGCGGAGGACTCCGAGTCCGACATCCGGTTCTACATCAACTCTCCGGGCGGCTCGGTCACCGCGGGCTTCGCCATCTACGACACGATGCAGCTCATCGAGCCGGACGTGGCGACCTACGCGATGGGCCTGGCCGCCTCGATGGGACAGTTCCTGCTTTCCTCGGGCGCCCCCGGCAAGCGGTACTCGCTGCCGCACGCCCGCATCCTGATGCACCAGCCGTCCGCGGGCGTGGGCGGCACCGCGTCGGACATCGCGATCCAGGCCGAGGTGTTCGGCAAGTGGAAGCAGGAACTGGCGCGGATCACGGCCGAGCAGACCGGCCAGTCCGTCGAGCAGATCATCAAGGACGGCGACCGCGACCGCTGGTTCACCGCCGAAGAGGCGCGTGACTACGGCTTCGTCGACCATGTCCTGACCCGGGAGAACCAGCTCCCCTCGGCCAACGGCAGCCGCTGACCGGGCGCAAGTAGGAGAAACGAGCGATGAGTCACTTCCAGCTTCCACGGTCCCGGTACGTGCTGCCGTCCTACGTCGAGCGCACGAGCTACGGGGTCAAGGAGTCCAACCCGTACAACAAGCTCTACGAAGAGCGGGTCATCTTCCTCGGCGTGCAGGTGGACGACGCGTCGGCCAACGACGTGATGGCGCAGCTGCTGCACCTCGAGCACGAGGACCCCGACCGTGACATCACCATCTACATCAACTCGCCGGGTGGTTCGTTCACCTCGCTGATGGCCATCTACGACACGATGCAGTACGTGCGTCCGGACATCAGCACGGTGGCGCTGGGGCAGGCGGCCTCGGCGGCGGCCGTGCTGCTCGCCGCGGGCACCAAGGGCAAGCGGCTCGCCCTGCCCAACGCCCGCGTGCTGATCCACCAGCCGGCCACCGAGGGCACCTACGGACAGGTGTCGGACCTGGAGATCCAGGCCGCCGAGATCGGCCGCGTGCGGCGCCTGATGGAGACCACGCTGGCCCATCACACGAACAAGACCGCCGACGAGGTCCGGGCGGACATCGAACGCGACAAGATCCTCACCGCCGAGCAGGCCAAGGAATACGGGATCATCGACGAGGTGTTGCCGTACCGGAAGGCTTCTTCAGAGGCTTGATCACAACCCGGGGCCGGCGCGTGTCGGGAGACGACACGCGCCGGCTTCTTGGTCTATGGTCGGTCCTCCCGTCCGAGGCTCCGGGCGGGTACCGTCAGAAGCAACGCGTCAATCAGGTGCGCCGACCCGGCGCTCCGGAGGGGACAGGTCAACGGTCATGGCACGGATCGGCGACGGCGGGGACCTGCTGAAGTGTTCTTTCTGCGGGAAGAGCCAGAAACAGGTGAAAAAGCTCATCGCCGGCCCCGGCGTGTACATCTGCGATGAGTGCATCGACCTGTGTAACGAAATCATCGAAGAGGAACTGGCCGAGGCCGGTGACGTCAAGCTCGACGAGCTGCCCAAGCCGTTCGACATCCACGAGTTCCTCGACCAGTACATCATCGGCCAGACCGAGGCCAAGCGGACGCTCGCGGTGGCGGTGTACAACCACTACAAGCGAATCCAGTCCGACGACAAGACCGGCCCCAAGGACGCCAAGGACGAGCCGGTCGAGCTCGCCAAGTCGAACATCCTGCTGCTCGGGCCGACCGGGTGTGGCAAGACCTACCTGGCACAGACCCTGGCGAAGCTGCTGAACGTGCCCTTCGCCATCGCCGACGCCACCGCGCTGACCGAAGCCGGTTATGTCGGCGAGGATGTGGAGAACATTCTCCTCAAACTCATCCAGGCCGCGGACTACGACGTCAAGCGCGCCGAGACCGGCATCATTTACATCGACGAGGTCGACAAGATCGCCCGCAAGTCGGAGAACCCGTCCATCACCCGTGACGTTTCGGGTGAGGGCGTACAGCAGGCGTTGCTGAAGATCCTCGAGGGCACCACCGCCTCGGTGCCGCCACAGGGCGGGCGCAAGCACCCGCACCAGGAGTTCATCCAGATCGACACCACGAACGTGCTGTTCATCGTCGCGGGCGCGTTCGCCGGCCTGGAGAAGATCATCAACGACCGGATCGGCCGGCGCGGCCTCGGTTTCGGCGCCGAGATCCGCAGCAAGGCCGAGATCGAGGAAAGCGACATCTTCACCGAGACCATGCCCGAGGACCTGATCAAGTTCGGGCTGATCCCGGAGTTCATCGGCCGGCTCCCGGTGGTCGCGAGCGTGACGCATCTGGACAAGACGTCGCTGGTGGAGATCCTCACGAGGCCGCGCAATGCGCTGGTGAAGCAGTACAAGAAGCTCTTCGAGATGGACAACGTCGAGCTGGAGTTCACCAAGACCGCGCTGGAAGCGATCGCCGACCAGGCGGTGCTGCGCGGCACCGGCGCTCGTGGCCTGCGGGCGATCATGGAAGAGGTCCTGCAGCCGGTGATGTACGACATTCCCAGCCGCACGGACGTGGCCAAGGTCGTGATCACCGAGCAGACCGTGCGGGAGAACGTGAACCCGACGATCGTGTCCCGGCAGCCGTCGCGACGGCGTAGCACGGAGCGTGGCGAGAAGTCGGCGTGAGGCGTTCGCCGTCGCTGAATCTCGTTGCTGTCACGTTCTTTGACGGCCACAGTACGTGGCCGTCTGCGCGTGGCCCGGTGTAGCGCTCGCGATAAACTACCGGAATGAGCAAGGAGGGGGCGGGGCCCCGTCAGGATGCCGAAACCGGCAGACCGGACGCCGGTACGGACACGGTGGTGCCCGAGGGCCGCGGGGATGTTCAGGGGATCAGCGATCTCACCTATCGGATCATCACCCCGTATCTGCGCCACGAGAGGCTGCACCGCGCGTGCTTCGTGGCCCTGGTGGTGCTCGCCGCGGTCTGCGTGATCGCGTCCGGGGTCCGGCTGTCGCCGTTTCCGCTGCTCCCGCTTCCGCTGCTCGGTACCGCGTATTTCGGCCTGCGCCGCACCCGCTCGGCCCAGGGCGACCGCGGCCTGCTGGTGTGGTCCGCGGTGTTCCTGACCGGCATCTTGGTCGCGTTCTGGGTCATGTCCGTCATAGGCACCCACCTGCACTAGGGCCCTGTTGTGGCGGGCTTGCTTGGCGGTGCGGGTAGCGGAACCTCAGCGGTGCAGGCCGCGTGCCTCACAGCAAGCGGCTCCGCCGTTTGGGAAATACGACTACGGGACGTGCTTGCCCAGGAAGCCGATGACGGCGGGGACGACGGTGCGGTTGAACGAGTCGCCGTGGCGGCCGCGGGCCGTGTAGGCGACGGCGGGGTGAGTCTCGGCGATGAACCTGCGCACCCCGCCGATGAACGGATCCTCGGTGCCGCACCACACGCCGGTGGGCACGCCCTGGGTCGCGTCCGGATGGAGCAGCGGATCCATCGACGCCCAGTCGGCCGGGTTGTGGAACGCATGCCGCTTGCTCATGTCGGACCACGAGGTCATCAGCGCGGGGGCGAGCAGAGCCAGCGCCGACAGCCGCTGCCGCCGCTCGGCCCGCCGGCGCGCGTACAGCAGCGCGCCGAACCCGCCCATCGAGAGCCCCATACAGGCGAAGGGAAGGCCGTCCACCCCGGCGAGGCGGCGCTGCCGCAGCCAGACCGGCAACTCCTCCAGCAGCATCGCCATCGGATCGTCACCCGGCTTGTTCTGGTGCCAGTAGTTGTCTCCGCCGTCGAGGGCCACCAGCCCGAACGCGGGCACGGCCCGCTGCGAGACCTGGCCGGCCAATGCGGCGCGGGTGCCCGTGGGCGCTGCCGCGCGGGCTCGGCCGTGCAGGCCGTGCAGCAGCAGTGAGACCGGTAGGTGATCCGGCGGGGAGTCGCTGGGCAGCAGCGTGACGAGGTCGACGGCTCGGTTGCGGGCCTGCGACCACACCCGCTCCACCTTGACCACGCCCGAGCCTGGCGGCGCGGCGGGCGTCTCGCCCGGCACCTGGTCGACCACATCTGCGATGGGTAGCGTCCCGGTCGCCGTGCCGGCGGTGAGACCACCGGCCAGGAGCGTGGCACCGGCGATCAGCACAGAGCGGCGGCTGGGCCGCGCCCACCGCTTCGCTCCGGGCGCGTCAGCCCGCTGCCCCTCGTCCTCCACTGCGATCATTCAATCGTAGTGGGGTCGCTCTCACCAGCACTTTCGTGGTATTCAGGACGGTATCGCCGCGAGCACGCGGTGTTCGCCGGTGTAGAGATTCATGCTGGCGCCGCGCAGGAAGCCGACCAGCGTGATGCCGTTCTCCTCGGCCAGTTCCACGGCGAGTGAAGACGGTGCGGATACCGCCGCGAGCAAGGGAACTCCGGCCATCGCGGCCTTCTGTACCAGTTCGAACGACGCACGCCCGGACACCAGCAGCCCGCTGTCGGCCAGCGGCACCCGGTTTTCCAGGAGAGCCCAGCCAAGTACCTTGTCGACCGCGTTGTGCCGCCCAACGTCCTCCCGTACGGCCAGCAGCGTGCCGTCGGAGCTGAACAGCGCCGCCGCGTGCAGACCACCGGTGCTGGCGAACACGCGTTGCTTGGCGCGAAGGGCATCCGGCAGCCCGGCGAGCACCTCCGGAGTCACCGCGAACGGGGATTTACCCGGCGGGAAGCGGGTTTTCAGCTTCACCGCGTCCAAGGCCGCCTTGCCGCACACACCGCACGACGACGTTGTGTAGAAGTTCCGCTCGACACCGGTGTCGGGCGGCGGGACGCCGTCGGCGAGCGCGATGTCCAGCACGTTGTAGGTGTTGCGGCCGGTGTCGTCCACGCTGTCGCAGTAACGAGCGCTGAAGACGTCGGCGGACGAGCCGATCACGCCTTCGGAAAGCAGGAACCCGTGGGCCAGCTCGACGTCGTTGCCGGGCGTGCGCATGGTCACTGCCAGGGGCTTACCGCCGACGCGGAGCTCCAGCGGTTCCTCGGCGGCCAGGGAGTCCGACCGCCTACGCTGCCCCTCCGGGGACAGCATGCGGACCGGTCGCCGTACGGTCACTCGGCCCATTGCCCTCAACTCCCGCCTCACGGGTCGATCAAGATTCGACATTCGGTTGCTGCGCCGACGCAGTTTTGGTATTAGATTGCACGCTCAACCACCGTCCAGGATAGGGGAGCGTCACCGTGGCCGTCACCTTTCTTGACCGTGCTCGCACGGTTGCTCCGGTGAGCTGGAGTCGCTGGCTGATCCCGCCCGCGGCGCTGTCGGTACATCTCGCTATCGGTCAGGCATACGCCTGGAGCGTGTTCAAGACACCGCTGGAGAAGTCGATGGGCCTCTCCGGCACGGAGAGTTCGCTGCCGTTCCAGTTGGCCATCGTGATGCTCGGGCTGTCCGCGGCTCTGGGCGGCACGCTGGTCGAGCGCAAAGGCCCCCGATGGGCGATGTTCGTGTCGATGACCTGCTTCTCCACCGGGTTCCTGATCTCCGCGCTGGGGGCGGTGACCGCGCAGTTCTGGCTGATCGTGCTGGGCTACGGTCTCGTCGGCGGCGTCGGTCTCGGCATCGGCTACATCTCGCCGGTGTCCACCCTGATCAAGTGGTTCCCGGACCGGCCGGGCATGGCCACCGGCATCGCGATCATGGGCTTCGGCGGGGGAGCGCTGATCGCCTCGCCGTGGTCGGCGCAGATGCTCCAGTCCTTCGGCAGCACGACGAACGGGATCGCCGGCGCTTTCCTCGTGCACGGCGTCGTCTACGCCGTCTTCATGTCCCTTGGCGTGTTCCTGGTGCGGGTGCCGGCCGACGACTGGCGCCCGGCGGGCTTCCGGCCTCCGGCGACCACCAAGGCGATGGTCACCTCCGCGCAGGTGTCGGCGGCCAACGCGATCAAGACGCCGCAGTTCTGGCTCCTGTGGGTGGTGCTGTGCTTCAACGTCACCGCCGGCATCGGCATCCTGGAGAAGGCGGCGCCGATGATCACCGACTTCTTCCGCCAGACACCGGTTCCGGTGGGTACCGCGGCCGCCGCCGGGTTCGTCGCCCTGCTGTCGCTGACCAACATGCTGGGCCGGTTCGTCTGGTCGTCGGTGTCGGATCTGGTGGGACGCAAGAACATCTACCGGATCTATCTCGGCGTGGGCGCGCTGCTGTACCTGACGCTCGCGTTGACCGGGAACTCGTCGAAGGTCGTCGTCGTGCTGTGCGCGATGGTGATCCTTTCCTTCTACGGTGGTGGGTTCGCGACCGTGCCCGCGTACCTGAAGGATCTGTTCGGCACGTTCCAGGTGGGCGCGATCCACGGCCGGCTGCTCACCGCCTGGTCGGTGGCGGGCGTGCTCGGCCCGGTGATCATCGACGGCATCGCCGACCAGCAGGCGGCCGCGGGCAAGCACGGTCCGGACCTTTACACCACCTCGTTCTACATCATGATCGCGCTGCTGGTGGTCGGCTTCGTCGCCAACGAACTGGTGCGCCCCGTGCACAGCCGGTACCACGAGCCGGCTCCCGTGTCCGAAAAGGAGGAGGCCGCATGAGTGAAAATTGCGAAGCCCGCTCATGCGGGCCGACCGGGTGCGGGTGTCCCGCAAAACACAGGAGGCCGCATGAGTGAGCAGGTCGCGAGTCGCGGTGGCCAGGGCGACGACCAGGCCGTCCGGCGGCCGTGGTTGATGGCCCTGGCCTGGCTGTGGGTCGGCATCCCCTTCGCCTACGGGGTCTACCAGTTGATCCTCAAGGTTATCCAGCTTTTCGGCGGCTGAGGGTTCCTTTCTGCTAGCATCGCCCGGATTGACCGGTTCGTAATAAGAACCACTGGTGGGACCAATCTGGAGGCCGTCCATGGGCGGAAGCGCGACAGCGTTGCGCGTCGAAAACATCACTTCGCTGCCGCGCTTCGTGCTGCGCCCGGTCGGTGCCGTAGTACTGGTGCAGGCCATCATGCTGACGGCGCTGTCCGGGCGATACGGCTTCCATCGCGATGAGATGTACTTCGTCGCCTCCGGCGACCATCTCGCGTGGGGATATGTCGACAATCCGCCGATTACGCCATTTCTCGCGAAAGCCGCAACCTTTTTCTTCGGGGACACGCCGATGGGGTTGCGCGTTGTCGCGACCCTCGCCGGCGTCCTGACCGTGATCGCCGCCGCGCTGATCGCGCGGGAACTCGGCGGTGGGGCGGCCGCGCAGGCCCTCGCCGGAGCCGCGACCGCGCTGTCCACCGAGGTGCTGGCCCTGTCGCACATGGTGTCCACGACGTCGGTGGACACGGTGATGTGGGTGGTGCTCGGGCTGCTCACCGTGCGGTTGCTGCGCACCGGCGACGGCCGATGGTGGGTCGCGATCGGCGCGGCGGCCGGCGTCGGCATGGCCAACAAGTGGTTGGTGTTGCTACTGGTCGCGGCCATCGGCGTCGGGCTGCTCGCGACCGGGCCGCGCGCGGTGCTGCGGTCCGGCTGGCTTGCGCTGGGCGTGCTGGTCGCGCTGGTGCTGGTGGCGCCGCTGATCGTGTGGCAAGCCACGCACGGGTTCCCGATGCTGACCGTGGCGGGCGGGATCAGCGACAAGGACGGCACCGAGAACCGCATCATGTTCGTGCCGATGCAAGTGGTCTACCTTTCGCCGGTGCTGGTGCCGGTGTGGTTGGCCGGGCTGGTACGGCTCTGGCGTGACCGCCGCTACCGCGCACTGGCGGTCAGTTACCCCCTGATTTGCGCGATCCTGCTGGTAATGGGCGGAAAACCCTACTACTCGGTGCCGTTGCTGGTGGTACTGATGGCAGCGGGAGCCGAGCCGGCCGTGCGGTGGCTGCGCACACGCGCGCGACGCGTTGCGGCTGCGGTGGCCGGCGTGGTGGCGGTCGTGATCTCCGTGTTGGTCGCGCTCCCGGTGTTGCCGCCCAGCGCGCTCGGCCCGGTGCTGGCGGTGAACAAGGAACAGGGCGAGCAGGTCGGCTGGCCGGAACTCGTCACGACGATTTCCGGTGTGTGGCAACAGATTCCGGCGGAGCAGCGGGAAACCGCCGTGATCTTCACCGGCAACTACGGGCAGGCGTCCGCGATCAACGACTACGGTGCCGATGCCGGCCTGCCCGGCGCGTACTCGGGGCACATGTCCTATGCGGACTGGGGGCCGCCGCCGGACGCCATGACCGGCCCGGTCGTTCTCGTCGGGCCGCATGGCGGCGGCCCGTTCGTCGGCTGCCGTCAGGCCGCCGTGAACGACAACGGTGCCGGTGTGGACAACGAAGAACAGGGCACCTGGATTTCGTTGTGCGACGGGACCACCGGGCCGTGGTCACAGATCTGGCCGCAGCTACGTCACTACTACTGACGCCCCGACGCGGTCGCCTCCAGCCGGACGATGATCGCCTTGGACACCGGGGTGTTGGACTTGCGGGCCACCGAATCCAGCGGTACCAACGCGTTCGCCTCCGGGAAGTAGGCCGCCGCGCACCCGCGCGCGGTCGGGTAGGCCACCACCCGGAACCGTTCGGCGCGCCGGTCGGTGCCTTCCCACTCCGACACCAGGTCCACCAGATCCCCGTCGGCGAAGCCGAGTTCGGCCAGATCCTCGGCGTGCGCCAGCACCACGCGCCGCGCGTCCTCGATGCCGCGGTAGCGGTCGGAAAGCCCGTAGATCGTGGTGTTGTACTGGTCGTGGCTGCGCAGGGTCTGCAACAGCAGGCGCCCGGCGGGGACTTCCGGGAACTCCAACTCGCTGGCGGTGAAGTGCGCCTTGCCGGTTGCGGTCCCGGTGAACTCCCGCGAGTCGCGCGGTGGGTGCGGGAGCACGAACCCATCCGGTTCCCGCACTCGCGCGTTGTAGTTCTCGCAGCCCGGAACGACCCGGGCGATCCGGTCGCGGATCTGGTCGTAGTCGCGCTCGAACTCCCGCCACGGCACGGCGTGACCGTCGCCGAGGAGGGTTCGTGCGAGCCGGCAGACGATGGCCACTTCGGACAGCAGGTGCTGGTCCGCGGGGCGCAGCCGCCCGCGAGATGCGTGCACGCACGACATCGAGTCCTCGACCGTGACGAACTGCTCGCCCGTCGCCTGCACGTCGCGCTCGGTGCGCCCGAGCGTGGGCAGGATCAGGGCCGTCTTCCCGTGCACCACGTGTGACCGGTTGAGCTTGGTCGACACGTGGACGGTCAGCTCGCACGAGCGCAGCGCGCGTTCGGTCAGCGCGGAATCCGGTGTGGCGGCGGCGAAGTTGCCGCCCATTCCGACGAACACCTTGCCGCGGCCGTCCCGCATGGCGCGGATCGCGTCCACCGTGTCCAGTCCATGCTTGCGCGGAACGGTGATGTCGAACTCGGCGTCGAGCGCGTCGAGGAACTCCTCGGGCATCTTCTCCCAGACGCCCATTGTGCGGTCGCCCTGCACGTTCGAATGCCCGCGTACCGGGCACAGGCCGGCGCCCGGCTTGCCGATCATGCCGCGCAGCAGTGCGACGTTCGTGATCTCCTGGATGGTCGGCACGGCATGCCGGTGCTGGGTCACGCCCATCGCCCAGCAGTACACCGTGCGCTCGGAGTCGGAGATCATTCGCGCGATCTTCACGATCTGGCTGCGGGACAACCCGGTGGCCTGGTCGATGGCTGCCCAGTCCAGCTCACGCAGGTTCTTCGCGTAGTCCTCGAAACCGTGCGTCGAATCGTCGATGAAGTCCCGGTCGAGCACCGTGCCCGGCGCGGCGTCCTCCCAGGACAGCAGCAGGTGCCCGATCGCCTGGAACAGCGCGAGGTCCCCGCCCAGCCGGACCTGCGCGAACTCGTCGGCCAGCGCGGTGCCCCGGCCGAGCAGGCCGCGCACGTTCTGCGGGTTCTTGAACCGCAGCAACCCGGCCTCCGGCAGCGGATTCACCGCGATTATCCGCGCGCCCCGCGTCTTGGCCTGTTCCAGCGCGGCCAGCATCCGGGGATGGTTGGTGCCCGGGTTCTGTCCGATGACGACGATCAGGTCGGCGTGGTGGATGTCGGCCAGGCTCACCGAGCCCTTGCCGATGCCGGTCGACTCGGTCAGCGCCGCACCCGACGACTCGTGGCACATGTTGCTGCAGTCGGGCAGGTTGTTGGTGCCGAAGGAGCGCGCCAGCAACTGGTAGAGGAACGCGGCCTCGTTGCTGGTGCGGCCGGACGTGTAGAACATCGCTTCGTCCGGGTTGGACAGTTCGCGCAGCTTGTCCGCGACCAGCGCGAACGCACCGTCCCAGGAGATCGGCTCGTAGTGGGTCGCGCCCTGGCGCAGCACCATCGGGTGGGTGAGCCGGCCTTGCTGGCCCAGCCAGTAGTCGGTCCGTTCGGCCAGTTCGGCGACCGGGTGCGCGGCGAAGAACTCGGGTCCGACCCGGCGCCGGGTGGCTTCTTCGGCCACCGCCTTCGCACCGTTTTCGCAGAACTCGGCGAGCTTGCGGCCCTCGCCGTCGGCGGCTTGCGGCTCGGGCCAGGCGCAGCCCGGGCAGTCGAAGCCCTCGCGCTGGTTCAGCAGGCTGAGCGTGCGCGCGGTGCGCAGCGGCCCCATCTGTTCGACGCCCCGGCGCAGCGACACGGCCACGCCCGGGGTCCCGGCGGCCCAGGCCTTGGGCCGATGGACTTCGAGATCGGATTCGTCGATGTCTGAGGTTGGTCCGGAGCGACTCACGGCGCTATCGTGCCTGGCCAGCGGGCCTTTTGCGAGTGCCGAGTGCCCGGTCGGAGACGGTGACGGCCAACAGGAGCCCGCCGACGACGATCAGCACGAGGGCGAGCCGGTGCAGCCCCGCGGAGTCCGCATGCGGGCCGAAACACAGCGCTATCAGGGCGGATGCGGCGATGGCGCCGAGATATTGGGCCGTCCGGAACAGTCCGCTGGCGGTGCCCATCTGCTCGGCCGGGGCCTGTCCATACAGGGCAGTTTGATTCGTCACACTGGTCAGTCCCTGGCCCAAACCGAACACCGCGGCCAGCCCGACGAGCGCGGCGAGCGAGGTGCTCTCCCCGGCGAACAGCAGCAGTCCGGAGCCGATGAGCAGGGCGAGAGAGGTGGCGATCAGCCGGCCCTTGACGCGGGTCGGCTTCGCGGAGAACGCCGCCGCGGCCACCGCCACCGCGGACATCGGCAGCAGCAGCGCACCGGCCCGCGACTCACTGAGCCGGCGAGCGGACTCCAGCCACTGCACGTATCCGTAGAGCACGGAATAGACGATCAGGAACGCCAGCGCCTGACGCAGGTAGGTACGCAGCAGCGGCCCGTTGCCTACCAGCATGCGCAGATCGATGAACGGCTTGCGGGAACGCAACTCCTTCCAGCAGAACCCCGCGCCCAGCACCGCCGACACGGCGAGCAGGTAGAGATTGCCGACGGCAGCGTTCATCACGAACATCAGCAGAGCCAGCAGCATCGCGGAGAACAGCAGAATGCCCACGACGTCGATCGGTTCGCGCTTGAGACCGCGCCGGTCGTCCTTCGGCACCCACAGCAGCGCCAGCACGAGCGACACCGCGGCCAGCGGGATGTTCACCGCGAAGATCGCCGGCCAGCCGGCGAGACCGATCAGCGCGCCACCGAGCGCCGGACCGATGACCATGATCGTCTGCGCGGAGATCGCCAGCACGGAAAGGACCCCGCTCGGCACGCCCTGACCGGTCGCGTCGGCGCGTGCGCGCAGCACCGCCATGGCAGCCGGGAAGCCCGCGCAGGTGCCGATACCGAGCACCACGCGCACCGCGATCAGCCAGTCCAGGGAGAACGCGAACAGGCCCCCAACACCGGCGGCCATCACCAGTGCCGCGCCGCCGAGCAGCACGCGCCGCGCGCCGAAGCGGTCCACGAACAGCCCGACCACCGGTTGCCCGATCGCGGTGGCCAGGTAGAGCGAGGTGACCAGCCACGCGGTCCGTTCCGGTCCGGCGCCGAAGGCATGCCCGATCGGGATGAGCGCGACCGCGATCAGCGTCGAGTTGAAGGGGTTGAGTACCGCGCTGGCTACCAGGGGAGTCACCAGCCGGGTGCCAATCCTCGCCCGGGTCTTCGTGGCCGTGCTCAACGGCGTCAGTCCTCACGCTGCGCCAGGCGGCGCAGCAGCGGCAGTGCTTCGGCGATCGTGCGGCGCTCGTCGTCGGTGAATCCGGTGGCCAGCGCCGCGGCGAGCCACTCCTCGCGGTGCTGGATCAGGCCGCGCACGGTCTTGCGTCCCACGTCGGACAGCGAGATCACGACTCGCCGCCCGTCATCGGGGTCACGCGTGCGGTCCAGGAGCCCGGCTTGGTCGAGCGCGGCCAGAGTCGCCGCCATCGACTGCTGCCGGACGCGCTCGGCGGCCGCGAGTTGGGCCTGGGTCGCCGGGCCCTCCCGGTCCAGCCGGGCCAGCACGGCCGACTGGGTGGGGGTCAGCACGCCGGCGTTGTCGACCTGACGCAGTCGCCGGCGCAGCTGGCCGACCAAGCCGCGCAGTTCGCCGGCAAGACGGGCGATCTCGTTCGGGACGGGCATATTGCACAGTCTAGCCTGTTGAGGTTGGACTGTGTGGTTCACACCCGTCGTCGGTCGGCATGGGCTGGTCCAGGTCGTAGATCGCGGCCTCGTTCGTCGCTGGCGTGCCACCCGTGGTCGTCGCACGCTCGCTGATCCAGGGGGCGAGGTAACCGGCCCCGGCCGCGCGACAGGCGACCGGATACATCTCGCCGGAGTTCGGTCCGTAGGGGGCGGTCAGACCCGCGTCGCTCTTGACATACGGCGGGCTGGTGAAAATCGAGTAGTCCTCCTGGTGCCGCCAGAAGATGTCGATGTCCGCGGGCGAGGTGACCGGGCCGTAGCTTCCCGGGTCGAACGCATACGCCACCACGTACTCGGCGTGCACGACCAGTTCGCCCTCCCCGCCGGGTCGCGCGGAGAGCCGGCCGGTGATCTTCGGTCCGGCGGGCAGGAGGTGGAAGCCGTCGGCGGCGAACGCGACGTAGGCGGAGAAGGTGTTCTTGCTTCGGTCGGCCAGGATCGGCCCGACGCGGTCGCGCTCACGCGAAGACAGCAGCGCCAGGTAGGCCGATGTGTCGTGGCCCTCCACCACCCGCCGGTCCACCTGCCCGGCGTTGATCGACTGTTTGACCTTGTCGTAGGCGCTTTGCACCTGGGCGGCCGAGAACGTGCCGATCTTCTCGGCCGCCGGCACGGTCAACCCGTCGACGCTGTCGGCCCACGACTGGGCCGGGGTGTTGTCGAATGGTCGCGCGAGGTCCACTCTCGCGATTTCCGGCAGCACGCTGGGCTTCGTGGTCGCCACGACGTCACCAGGGGTCCCAGCCGCGCCGTTCGTCTCGTTGTGGTCGGTGGTCCGCCAGCGGTAGATGCCGAACCCGACGGCCAGCACGGCGACCAGCGCCGCGGCCGTCCAGGCCAGCCTCCTGCCCCGTCTGGCCCGCCGCCGCTTGGTGCGCAGTTCGACCCACGCCTCCTTCTCCGCGTGCCGTTGCCAGTCCGGGTCCATCAGGTCCGGGTGGTTTTCGATGCCGTTGTCGTTGTCTTCCATGCCCGATCGCGCCCTTCCCGTTCGTCGCAAGCGTCCCATCGGGCGCGGTTGTCGATCGTTACTCGCTGCACGGGCAGTGCCGATGCATTCTGGGGACGACGGGTTCGTACACTTACCTGCTGTGACGGAGAACCCTCTTGACCGGACGACCGACCTGCCGGGTGCCTGGAGCCCGGCCGACGAGGAAGCCGCGATTTACCAGCGCTGGGTAGACGCCGGCTACTTCACGGCGGACGTGGATTCGGACAAGCCTCCGTTCACGATCGTGCTCCCGCCACCGAACGTCACCGGCAGCCTGCACATGGGGCACGCCCTCAACCACACACTGATGGACCTGATGACCCGGCGCCGCCGGATGCAGGGTTACGAGGTGCTGTGGCTGCCGGGCATGGACCACGCCGGGATCGCCACGCAGAACGTCGTCGAGCGCGAACTGGCCGGGGAGGGCGTCTCGCGCCACGACCTCGGCCGTGAGCGGTTCGTCGAGCGGGTCTGGGAATGGAAGGCCGAGTACGGCGGCAGGATTCTCGGGCAGATGCGGCGGCTCGGCGACGGGGTCGACTGGTCGCGCGAGCGGTTCACCATGGACGAGAACCTCTCCCGCGCGGTCCAGACCATGTTCAAGCGGCTTTATGACGAGGGCCTGATCTACCGCGCCGAACGCATCATCAACTGGTGCCCGCGATGCCAGACCGCCCTGTCGGACATCGAGGTGGAGCACTCCGAAGACGAGGGCGAGCTGGTCTCGATCCGTTATGGCGACGGGGAAAACTCCATCGTCGTGGCCACCACCCGGGCGGAGACGATGCTCGGCGACACCGCGGTCGCGGTGCACCCGGACGACGAGCGGTACGCGCATCTGATCGGCACCGAGGTGGAGCTTCCGCTGACCGGGCGGAAGATTCCGATCGTGGCCGACTCCCACGTCGACCCGGAGTTCGGCACCGGCGCGGTCAAGGTGACCCCGGCGCACGACCCGAACGACTTCGAGATCGGCCGTCGGCACGACCTGCCGATGCTGACGATCATGGACGAGCGCGCCACGATCACCACGCCCGGCCCGTTCGAGGGGCTGGACCGGTTCGAGGCCCGGCCCGCGATCGTGGCCGCGCTGCGCGAGCAGGGCCGGATCGTCGCGGAGAAGCGGCCGTACCTGCACGCGGTCGGGCACTGCTCCCGCTGCGACACGGTGGTCGAGCCGCGCCTTTCCCTGCAGTGGTGGGTCAAGGTCGAGCCGCTGGCCCGCGCCGCCGGGGACGCGGTGCGCGACGGTCGCACGCAGGTCCATCCGCCCGAGCTGGCGAAGCGTTATTTCGACTGGGTGGACAACCTGCACGACTGGACGATTTCGCGGCAGCTGTGGTGGGGCCACCGCATCCCGGTCTGGTACGGGCCGGACGGCGAGCTGGTGTGCGTCGGCCCGGACGAGGAGCCGCCGTCGGGCCCGGGATGGACGCAGGACCCGGACGTCCTCGACACCTGGTTCTCCTCGGGCCTGTGGCCGTTCTCCACGCTGGGCTGGCCGGAGTCCACAAAGGACCTCGCCAGGTTCTATCCGACCAGCGTGCTGTCCACCGGCTACGACATCCTGTTCTTCTGGGTGGCCCGGATGATGATGCTGGGCCTGCACGCGATGGACGGCGTCCAACCGTTCGACCACGTCTACCTGCACGGCCTGATCCGCGACGCCAACGGCAAGAAGATGTCGAAGTCGCGGGGCAACGTGATCGACCCGCTGGAGTGGATGGATCGCTACGGCGCCGACGCCACCCGGTTCACCCTGGCCCGCGGCGCGAACCCGGGCGCGGACATGGCGCTGGCCGAGGAGTGGGCCGCCGGCTCGCGGAACTTCTGCACCAAGCTGTGGAACGCCACGCGATTCGCGCTGATGAACGGTGCCACCGTCGCCACCGGGCTGCCGCCCGCCGCCGAGTTGACCGAGGCCGACCGGTGGATCCTCGGCCGGCTGGCCGAGGTGGTGGCCGAGACCGACGGCCTGCTGGAGGACTTCCAGTTCGCCAAGGCCGTCGACGCGCTTTACCACTTCACCTGGGACGAGCTGTGCGACTGGTACCTGGAGCTGGCGAAGGTCCAGCTGGCCGATGCCGGCCGCGCACCGGCGACCCGGGCGGTGCTGGGTCACGTGCTGGAGGTGGTCCTTCGGCTGCTGCACCCGGTGATCCCGTTCGTCACGGAACGCTTGTGGACCGCGCTGACCGGCCGTGAGTCGATCGTCATCGCCGACTGGCCGGCGGCGGACGCCTCCTTCACCGATCCGGTCGCCCTGGGACGCATCGAGGACCTGCAGAAGCTGATCAGCGAGGTCCGCCGGTTCCGCTCGGACCAGGGGCTCAAGCCAGGACAGCGGGTCGCCGCCCAGGTGGCCGGCCCGGGCTTCGCCGCGATCGCCGGTCACGAGGGCAGCCTCCGGACGCTGGCCCGGCTCACCGAACCCGGCGACGGGTTCACCGCGAGCGCCACCGTCGAGGTCGCGTTGTCCGGCGGGCTGGCGCGGGTCGCCCTCGACCTGTCGGGCGCGGTGGACGTCGCGGCCGAGCGCAAGCGCCTGCAGAAGGACCTGGCCGTGGCGCAGAAGGAGCTCAAGCAGACCGAGGCCAAGCTCGGCAACGAGGCGTTCCTCGCCAAGGCACCGGCCGACGTGGTGGACAAGATCCGCGCCCGCCGGGAGGTCGCCGCCGCCGACCTCGACCGCATCAGCGCCCGCCTGGACGAACTGCCGGTAATGTAGGCGGCCTCGGGTGTTCCCGAGCGCCGCCTCTTCGACAGTGTTTCAAAGTGCGCGCGGCCTTCGGCACGCGCGCCCGTGGTTACCTCGGGCGGAAACACGGAGTTTGAGACGCACTCCGGTTCGACCGAACAGTCGTCAAGGTGAGGCAGGGAGCCGATGTCGCAGGTGCCGGAACGCCCGTCGCTGGACGGGCTGGACGTCAAATGGTCGGAGCACTGGGAGCGGGCCGGGCTGTACTCCTTCCGTGCCCCGGGCCGGCGTGCTGAGGTCTTCTCGATCGACACGCCACCGCCCACGGTGAGCGGCTCGCTGCATGTGGGGCACGTGTTCTCCTACACGCATACCGACATCGTCGCCCGCTACCAGCGGATGCGGGGCAAGCACGTGTTCTACCCGATGGGCTGGGACGACAACGGGTTACCGACCGAACGCCGCGTGCAGAACCATTTCGGGGTCCGCTGCGATCCGTCACTGCCCTACGATCCCGATTTCCGCCTGTCCAGCCACAAGGGCGTCCTCGACGTCTCTCGGGAAAACTTCATCGAGCTGTGCGAGCAGTTGACGGAGGAGGACGAGAAGGCGTTCGAGGAGGTGTGGCGCCGCCTGGGCCTGTCGGTCGACTGGTCGCGTACGTACACCACCATCGGCGAGCACGCCCGCCGAGTCTCGCAGCGAGCATTCCTGCGGCTGCTGGAGTCGGGCGAGGCATACCAGTCGGAGGCGCCGACGCTGTGGGACGTCGGATTCCGCACGGCGGTGGCACAGGCGGAACTCGAGGACCGCGAGCACGCCGGGGCGTGGTACCGGATCGCCTTCCCCAGCGCGGACGGCCCGGTGTACGTGGAAACCACGCGTCCCGAGTTGCTGCCCGCGTGCGTGGCATTGATCGCGCATCCCGACGATGAGCGTTACCAGCCGTTGTTCGGCAGCACGGTCACCTCACCGGTTTTCGGCGTCGAGGTTCCGGTGCTGGCACACCGGATGGCCGAGCGGGAGCGCGGCGCCGGGATCGCGATGTGCTGCACGTTCGGCGACCTGACCGACGTGCAGTGGTGGCGCGAGTTGCGGTTGCCGACGCGGACCATCATCGGCCGGGACGGCCGGATCCTGCCGGAGCCGCCGGCCGGGCTGGCCGGCTCGCGGGGGCGGGCGGCCTATGCCGAGCTGGCCGGCGCAACGGTGCACACGGCTCGGGAACGGGTCGTGGCCATGCTGCGGGAAAGCGGTGACCTCGACGGCGAGCCGCGCAAGACGGTCCGGCCGGTCAAGTTCTTCGAGAAGGGCGACAAGCCGCTGGAGATCGTGTCCAGCCGGCAGTGGTTCATCCGCTCGCTCGCGCACCAGGACGCGATGCTCCGGCGTGGCGCCGAACTGGTGTGGCACCCGCCGTACATGAAGGCGCGCTACGACGACTGGGTGCGCGGCCTGAACGGGGACTGGCTGGTCAGCCGGCAGCGGTTCTTCGGGGTGTCCTTCCCCGTGTGGTACCCCGTGGACGCCGACGGCGAGCCGGACTACCGCGCGCCGATCGTGCCCGGGGACGACGAGTTGCCGGTCGATCCGTCCTCGGAGGTTCCCCGCGGGTACCGCGCGGACCAGCGCGGCAAGCCCGGTGGGTTCGTGGCCGATCCCGACGTGATGGACACCTGGGCGACGTCTTCGCTGACCCCGCAGATCGTCTGCGGCTGGGGCGAGGACGAGGAGTTGTACGCCCAGACGTTCCCGATGGACCTGCGTCCGCAAGCGCACGACATCATTCGCACCTGGCTGTTCTCGACGATGCTGCGGTCGGAGCTGGAGGCGCACTCGCTGCCGTGGCGGAATGTGGCGCTGTCCGGGTGGATTCTCGATCCCGACCGGAAGAAGATGAGCAAGTCCAAGGGGAACGTGGTCACCCCGTTGGGGCTGCTGGAGCAGTTCAGCCCGGACGCGGTCCGGTACTGGGCGGCGAGCGGGCGTCCCGGCACGGACACGGCCTTCGACCAGACCCAGATGAAGATCGGACGCCGGCTGGCGACGAAACTGCTCAACGCCAGCAAGTTCGTGCTCAGCTTCCCCGAGCCGGCCGCGGGCGCCGAGGTGACGCACGCGCTCGACCGGGCCATGCTGGCGGCGCTGGACGACGTGATCCGGCAGGCGACGCAGGCGCTGGACGACTTCGAATACACCAGCGCGCTGGAAAGCGTCGAGAAGTTCTTCTGGTTCTTCTGCGACGACTATCTGGAACTGGTGAAGCAGCGCGCCTACGGCGGTGACGACCAGTCCGCCCGCCTTGCGCTTCGCACGGCCCTGTCGGTGTTGCAGCGGCTGTTTGCGCCGTTTTTGCCTTACGCCACCGAGGAAGTCTGGTCCTGGTGGCATGCGGAGTCGGTGCACGTCGCCGAGTGGCCGGTGCCTCGGGGTGCGGCCGACGGCGGCGCGGTCGTGTCACTGGCCAGCCGGGCGATCGGCGCGATCCGCAAGGCGAAGTCCGACGCCAAGCAGTCGATGCGTTCGCCGGTGGAACACGTGCGTATCGAGGGTCCGGTGAGCGAACTGGAGACCCTGGACTCGATCGCCGACGATCTGCGCGCCGCGGGCAATGTCACACGCCTGGTGCTCGAGCCGTCCGAGGCCCCGCTCCGCTTCGACGTCACTCTGCCCGGGTAGGCGGCTCCCTGCCTTCGGCAGTCGGCGTGGCGGGGGCCTGGCGTGTCCCCGGCTGGGGACGGTGAGTTCCCGGTTCAGGCACGCGAGTTCCCGGCTCGGGCCAACCCAGCCTCCGGTCTCCGGTGCAGTTTCGCTTCCATTCTCGGTGCTCGCATGGGATCAGAGTGCGGCCGCGACGGCGGCGGCCTGGAAGACGATCTGGATGGCGGTTCTGGGTACCAGTGGGGTGACCGGCAGGCCACGGCGTGCGGCGGAGACGTTCGCGGCGAACATGGGCAGCATCAACAGGGCCAGGCACCAGGCGGTCAGGGAGGCCGTGGGTGGCAGCAGCAGTCCGGCCACGCCGGCCAGTTCGAGCATGCCGGTCACCGTGACCAGCAGGTCCGGGCGGGGCAGGCGGGGCGGGACCATCGCGATCAACCCCCGCCGTCGCTTGTTGAAGTGCGCAAGTCCGGTGAGCAGGAACATCAGCGCCAGCCCGCCGCGCAGTGCGGGCTGCCAGGCGTCCAGCACCGCGATGCCGGCGAAGCCGAGCAGGCGCAGCACGGCGAATCCGCCGACCAGGGCGATCAAGGGGGCCATCGGGATCTCCTCGGTTCTTGTTCATCGATCTTGTCAATGGAAAGATTGACTTAGGACAATCAACTTGTCAATGACAAGATTGGAGAGCCATGGCCTACCACCACGGCGACCTGCGCCGGACCTTGCTGGCGACGGCGGTCGAGGTGATAGCTGAGTCAGGTCCGGCGACACTCAGCCTGCGTGAGCTGGCGCGCCGGGCCGGCGTGTCGCATGCCGCGCCCGCGCACCACTTCGGCGACAAGGCGGGACTGCTGACCGCGCTGGCGACGCAGGGTTTCGACCTGCTGGCCGAGGAGCTGGCCGCGGCCGGTCCAGACCTGCACGAGACCGGCGTGGCCTACATCCGCTTCGCGATCGGGCACCGAGCGCACTTCGAAGTGATGTTCCGCCCCGAGCTTTACCACGCCGACGATCCAGAGGTCACGGCCGCCCGTGCCCGCGCGACGGCCATCCTCGCCGAACGCGCCGCGGCGGTCGTCGGGGACACGGCCGACAGTCGCGCCGCACGCCTCGCGGCCTGGTCGATCGCGCACGGCTTCGCCGCGTTGTGGCTGGGCGGGGCGATCCCGTCCGATGTCGGCACCGACCCCGAAGCCGCCGCCCGGCCCGTTCTGCACCTGTTGTTCGGCCGAAAACCGGAATAACCGGGCCCGCGGGTTCCTCGGTCAGCGCAGGGACGCGTAGATGGCCTGCGCCATTCCCCGCATCCCGGCGAAGAACGGGTGGTACGCGGCCGCCGCGAGCACGTTGGTGTGCTGGCCGTTGATCCATGGGCTGGCCGAGCAGGCGTCGTGGCCGAGCGACGGAGTGAAAGTGTCCACATAGGACGTCTTGCCGTCGGCCGCCGCGGCATCGGAAATCGCTCCGTTGAGCGCTTCCTCGACGCTGTTCAGCCAGGCGTAGTCCCCATCGGCGAACGGAAGGATGTCCGGGCAGGTGCCGGACGGAGGCGCGATCCGCGGATAGCCGACGGCGACCACCTTCGCGTGAGGTGCGCGGGCGTGGATTTCGGTGAGCACGGCGGCTATGTTGTTCCGGGTCTGCGCGATCTTCGCCTTGACCGTGTCGACCCCGTCGACGGTGAACTGGCGCTGGCACGGGTTGCCGGTCGGGTCGGAGGCGCGCAGACCGGGACAGACCCCGACCAGGGTGCCGAACACGCTGAAGTCGTTGCCGCCGATGCCCAGCGTGACCAGGTCGGTGTCCGGCCTCAGGGCATTGAGCTGCGGCGGGTTGGTGCCAAGCGGAATATCCTGCGGCGAAGTCATGTCCGACGTGTCCGCACCACTGCAGCTGACGTCGGTGAAGGACCGGACAAACAGGCGGAAGGCGAGTTGTGCCGGGTAGTTCGAGGTGGAGCGCAGGCACCCGACCGGGTCGAGTCGTTGCAACGGAATGAGCGGGCCCGCCGTGTAGGAATCGCCGAGGGCGACGTAATGGTTGAACCTTTGTGGGGCGGCTGACGCCGTGAAAGCGGAGGACAACATGACGACAGCGAGGGCCACGGCGACGACGGCGAGTCTGCGCATGGCTAATTCCTAGCCGCTGGCGCGGGACTGCGCCGCCGCCGTTCGGGTGCATTCCCCAGTTTGTCAACCCCCAGCGGTCATGAGTGACCCGTTACTGTCGAAATTCGGGATGAACTCCTCACTCATGCCTCGCCCTTGGGGAGGACCAGACCGGTCAGCGGTTCGATCCGCGCGCCCGCGCCAACTCGCGCGCCCGCGGCCCGCCCTCGATGGTCTCGCCCAACCGGCACAGCAGGGCCTCCTGCCGCCGTGGCCCGACGAGCTGGGCGCCGGCCGGCAGCCCGTCGCCGGTGAGGCCGGCCGGGACGGTGAGCGCGGGATGTCCGGTGACCGACGCGAGCGCGGTGGTCCGGAAGTACGCGGCCTCGATGGGCTCCTTGCGGTCGCCCACCATCGCCGTGTCCGTGCCGGCCGGCGCCGCGGTCACCGGCACGGTCGGCAGGAGAAGCGCGTCCACCGCGCCGAAGGCTTCGTCGAGTTCGGCGCGCACGGCGGCGGCCCGGGCCAGCGCCTCCTGATAATCCGAAGAGGACACTTCGCTGCCCGCGCGCAGCATTTCCGCGGCCCGTCCGGCCAGGCCGGCCGGATCGCCGGTGTACGCGGCCCACCATTCTCGTGCCGATTCGGCCAGCATGATGGTGTAGCCCGCCGTGCGGGCATGGCGGTGACCGAGCGGCAGTTCGATGTCGCTGAGCTTCGCGCCCGCCGCCTCGAGAGTGTCCGCCGCCTCCTCGAACAGGCGCAGCACTTCGGGATCGATCTTGCCGTCCCACAGCTGCCTGGGCAGCCCGATACGCAGGTCTGCCACCGGTCGGGCGGGCACCATGGCGCCGCCCAGGATTTCGTGCAGCCGCAGGCACTCCCGCGCGGTCGGCGCGATCGGCCCGACGGTGTCCATGGACGGGGCCACCGGTGTGATCCCGCGCATCGAGATGGTGCCGTGGGTGGGGCGCAGGCCGGCCACGCCGCACAGCGCGGCGGGAATCCGGATGGAGCCGCCGGTGTCGGTGCCGAGCGCGGCCGGGACCGCGCCGGTGGCCACCGCGACCGCCGAACCACCACTCGAGCCGCCCGCGTCGCGGCTGGGGTCCCACGGGTTGCGGCACCCCGGCGTGCGCACCGACCAGGCCAGCTCCGGAACCGTCGTCCGTCCGGACACGACATGCCCGGTCGCACGCAGCCGCGCCCAGACCTCGGCGTCTTCGCCTGCCGTCCGGTGGGCGAGCCCGGGCGTCCCGTTCCGGACGGTCTGGCCGGCGACGTCGATCAGATCCTTGACGGCCACTGGAATTCCCGGGCTTTCCGGGTACAGCTCGACGAACGCCCCCAGTTCGCGAGCGTCGGCCACCGCTTGGTCGGTCGTGGTCCGTTCGACGGTCATCGGCCCTCCGCGTTGCCCTGGTGCGTCCCCGCGTCATGACCCGGAACGCCGTGGAAACGACCTTAGTGTCGGGTTACCCGGCTTGGTAGACGAGCAGGTAGCGCCAGAACGCCAAGGGCCGCACGGTGCTCCCCGGCAGGAGCGACGCCGACGCGCGCCGGATCTGGCGCATGGTCATCGTCTCGGCCTTGACCGGCGGCACGACCCCGAGTGGCTCCGGGCCGCCGTTGAGTCGCTCGCCGAGGTGCACGATCAGGCGGGCGGCCAGGTTCAGCGGCGGGCCGGCGAGCAGCCACTTGCCCAGCTCCGCCGGCGAACTGGGCCGGCCGAGGCCGAGGATCGCGAGCACGCCGCCGGGCTCGAGCGCGTCGCGCAGCCTGGCGACCGTCTCGAACGGCACGTGGTGGATCGACGCCAGGCCGGAGATGAAGTCGTACCGGCCGAGCTCGGCCTCGGTGATGTCGGCACACCGGTAGCTGATCTTGCCCGGCCCCGGGTTGCCGAGCGCGCGGGCGGCTTCGACGACCTCCGCGGCCTCATCGACCGCTTCCACGTCCAGCCCGGAGGCCGCGAGCCGGCGCGCGAACAGTCCCGTGCCGCAGCCGATGTCGAGTGCGGTGCGGGCGCCTTCGGGCACGGTGCGCAGCAGGAGCGGGTGATAGTGGTGGTTGTGGTTGAACGGCACGGGGCCAACCTGCCACAAAGCGGCACTCTAGACTCGATAGGTGTGGAAGAGGAGTACCCCGCGGAACTGTCCAGCGGTGACAATTTCGTGGCCGGACCGCTGCCCGACGATCCGTCCGAGACGGACAACGGCCAGGAAATCGATCCCGCGGTGCTCGACCGCCAGGCCCGCCAGGAGCTGATCCGGGTCGAGGCCGAGCTGGACCGGCGCTGGCCGGAGACCAAGATCGAGCCGTCGCTGGACCGGATCGCCGCGCTGACCACGGTCCTGGGCGATCCGCAGAAGACCTACCCGGTGCTGCACGTGGCGGGGACGAACGGCAAGGGCTCCACGACCCGCATGATCGACGCGTTGCTGACCCGTCTCGGGTTGCGCGTCGGCCGCTACACCAGCCCGCACCTGCAACTGGTGACCGAGCGGATCGCGGTGGACGGCGCGCCGATCCCGATCGCGAAATACGTCGAGACCTACCGTGACATCGCGCCGTACGTGTCCATGGTGGACGGTGCCGGCGGGCCGCCGATGAGCAAGTTCGAGGTGCTCACCGGAATGGCCTTCGCAGCCTTCGCCGACGCTCCGGTGGAGGTCGCGGTGCTGGAGACCGGCCTCGGCGGCAGCTGGGACGCCACCAACGTGGCCGACGCGCAGGTCGCCGCGATCACGCCGATCGGGCTCGACCACATCCAGTACCTCGGCAGCGACCTCACCCAGATCGCCGCGGAGAAGGCGGGCATCATCAAGCCCGGTAGCGTCGCGGTGCTCGCCGAGCAGGAGCCCGAGGTTCAGCGGGTGCTGCTGGAGCGGGCGATCGAGGTCGACGCCACGGTGGCCAGGGCCGGCAGTGAGTTCGGTGTCCTGCAGCGCGAGATCGCCGTCGGCGGGCAGATGCTGCGACTGCAGGGTCTCGGCGGCGTCTACGACGAGATCTTCCTGCCCCTGCACGGCGCGCACCAGGCGGGCAATGCCGCGCTCGCGCTTGCCGCGGTGGAGGCGTTCTTCGGCGCCGGAAAGGACCGGCAACTCACGGTCGACGCCGTGCGCGAGGCGTTCGCCGACGTGCGGCTGCCCGGCCGCCTGGAGCACGTGCGCCCAGCGCCGACAGTGCTGCTTGACGTCGCGCACAACCCGCACGGCGCCCGCGCGCTGGCCGGCACGATCGCGGAGGAGTTCGCGTTCCGGCGCCTGGTCGCCGTGGTCGGCATCATGGCGGACAAGGACGCGCGGGGCATCCTGGAGGCGCTCGAACCAGTGGTGTCCGACATCGTGGTGACCCGGAACAGCTCACCGCGGGCGATGCCGCTGGAGGAGCTCAACGAACTCGCCCTGTCGATCTTCGGCGAGGACCGGGTGGTCGCCGAGACCAGCCTGGACGCGGCGGTGGAGAGCGCGGTGGCGCTGGTGGACGAGGTCGACGACCCGGACGAGCCGCTGTCCGGCGGAGGCGTGTTGGTGACCGGTTCGGTGGTGACCGTCGGCGATGCGCGCACCCTGTTCGGTAAGGAGCCAGAGTGAGCGACGAGGAGTCCCCGCGTCCACCCGCGAAGGACCCGATGAAGTCCTTCCGCGGGGTCATGGCGGGCGCACTGATCCTGGAGGCGATCACGGTGGGCCTTGCGGTGCCGGTGGTCGCGCGGCTCGGCGGGGGAGTGGGCACTGTCGGCGGCTGGGCCGTGATCGGCATCGCCATCGCGCTCGTCGCCTGCTGCGGGCTGCTCGGGCGGCCGTGGATCGTGCCGGTCATCCTGGCGCTGCAGGTCGGGCTGATCGCGTTCTTCGTGTCGCAGGTCGCGATCGGGATCATCGGGCTGCTGTTCCTCGCGTTCTGGCTGTGGGCGCTGTGGCTGCGCCGGGATGTCGCGCGGCGCATGGCTCAGGGCCGCCTACCCAGCCAGCAACGCCAGTCCGACTGACCTTCTCCCGTTCCTGAGCGCCCTGCTCGGCCAATCTGAGAGCACTATCAGCAAAACGAGAGCACTGCTCTTGACTTGGTGCACCGTTTGCGTCATGCTGATCGCAACAACGAGATCACTGCTCTTGAAAAGGGCTAGCGCTCACGGAGGCGACCATGGCACTACTCACCTCGCCCGGCACGGATATCCGCGGTGCCCGGGCCGCCGCGATCGGGCTCGGCCTGGCCGGTGTGCTGTTCGCCGTGTATCCGGCGACCCGCCCCTATTCCGACGAGTCGACTTTGGACGGTGCGGCGGCGATGGCCTCACCGGCCTGGATCGTCGCGCACCTGGCCGCGGTCGTCGGCTTCGTCCTGGTCTCACTGGGGCTCCTGGCGTTGCGGCTGGCGATCGGCGGAACGGGCCTCGCCCGGGCGTCCGTAATCAGCGGGCTGGTCGGTGTCGGGCTCACGTTGCCCTACTACGGCGCGGAAGTATTCGGTGGCAACGCGATCGCCGCCCGCGCGCTGGCCGACAACAGCCCCGCGCTGATGAGCGCCGTGGACGCGATGCGGTTCAACCCGGCCGCCGCGGTCCTGTTCGCGGGCGGGTTGCTGCTCATCGCGGTGGCCGCGATCCTCGTCGCGGCGGCGATCTGGCGGTCCGGCGCGCTACCCCGGTCCAGCGGCGTGCTCTTCGCGGTCGCCTTCGCCCTGTTCATCCCGCAGTTCTACGCCTCGCCGGCGCTCCGGATCGCGCACGGCGTGCTGGTCGCAGTGGGCTGCCTGTGGCTGGCGACGGGACTCTGGCAGGTGCGCCGAACCGCGTCGTGAGGACCTCTTCGAGACCGGCTTCCCCCGCCCGGGCCAGGTATCCGCACGGCTGGATGAGGACCGCGGGCGCGGGAGCCGGTTCGCCCCGTTAGGCTTCCTTCACAGTCGCAGTAATGGAGGAGAAACACCGTCGTGAGTGAACGCACGCTGGTCCTGGTGAAGCCCGATGGCGTCGAGCGCGGTCTCGTCGGCGAGGTCATTTCGCGGATCGAGAAGAAGGGCCTGAAACTGGTCGCGCTGGAAATGCGCAATGTGGCGCGCGCGGTCGCCGAAGAGCACTACGCCGAGCACAAGGAGAAGCCGTTCTTCGGCGAGCTCCTCGAGTTCATCACCTCCGGCCAGGTCGTGGCCATGGCCGTTGAGGGGACGCGGGCGATCGCCGCGTTCCGGCAGCTGGCGGGCGGCACCGACCCGGTGGAGAAGGCGACGCCGGGCACCATCCGCGGCGACTACTGCCTTGAGACCCAGTACAACCTGGTGCACGGTTCCGACTCGCCGGAATCCGCCGAACGCGAGCTCAAGATCTGGTTCCCGGAGCTCTGACCTGGTTGTTCGGTAGACCGGGCCACCTCGCTGGGTGGCCCGGTCTGCTGATTCCTTCGAATTCTGCTCTGCTGTCCGTCCTCACGGACAGAGCCGACCGGCGTGACCTTCTACCGCACCTTGCCGCACCGCTTCAACAGCGGCGAGTTCGCCATCGACCGCGCCGACCTTCGGCGACGCCCGCAGCCTCCAGTCGCGGGCGGCCCTCAGCGCCCAGTACGTCGTCGAACCGGCGAGGAGCTCCATGACCGGCTGCCACGGCTGCGCGTCCGCGCGCTCGACCTCGCCAGGGCCCGCCAGCAGCCGCCCCGGGAGTCGAGAACGAGGGCCTGAAACTGGTAACTAAGCCGATCGGGCCACCGCGCCGGGGCCGGTCTCTCGTAAAGAGTTCGAATTCTGTCGGTGGTCCGTTCTACCGTGCATGGTGTGCACGACGAACCGACCATGGTGCAGGCCAAGGCGCTGGTGAAGCGCTTCGGCGAGTTCGAAGCGGTGCGGGGCATCGACGTCGAGGTCCGCCGCGGCGAGGCCTTCGGCTTCCTCGGGCCCAACGGTGCGGGGAAGTCCTCCACCATGCGGATGATCGCGAGCGTGTCGCCGCGTTCCGACGGTGAACTGAAGGTGCTCGGGATGGACCCGAGCGTGGACGGGCCCCGCATCCGCGCCCGTCTCGGGGTGGTGCCGCAGCAGGACAACCTCGACAACGAGCTGACCGTGCGGCAGAACCTGCAGGTCTACAGCCGCTATTTCGGGCTCTCCCGCGCCGCGGCCCGCCGCAAGGCGACCGAGCTGCTCGAGTTCGCCCAGCTGTCCGACCGGGCCGACGACGAGGTCGAGCCGCTTTCCGGCGGCATGAAGCGGCGGCTGACCATCGCCCGCTCGCTGGTCAACGACCCCGAACTGCTGCTGCTCGACGAGCCGACCACCGGGCTCGACCCGCAGGCCCGGCACCTGTTGTGGGACAAGCTGTTCCGGCTCAAGTCCCGCGGCGTCACGCTCATCATCACGACCCACTACATGGACGAGGCCGAGCAACTGTGCGATCGGCTCGTCGTCATGGACGGGGGCCGGATCGTGGCCGAGGGCTCGCCCGCCGAGCTGATCGACCGCTACTCCACCCGCGAAGTGCTCGAACTCCGCTTCCCGCCGGGCGAGGCCGCGCCGGACGTCGCGGATCTCGCCGAGCGGGTCGAGGTGCTGCCCGACCGGGTCCTGCTCTATACCGGCTCGGGCGAGACGGCGCTGGAATGCGCGCACGCCCGCGGCGTCCGGCCCATGTCGAGCCTGGTTCGCCGCAGCACCCTGGAGGACGTGTTCCTCCGCCTCACCGGCCGGGAGCTGACCGAATGACACGTCGCGGCAATCACGGTGACTGCGCCTTACTTGTGGAGAGACAAGCATGAGCAGTCTGGTCAGCGCGGAGGTGCGTCCGAGTGGGCGGGTGGTCGGGTCGTGGCGCGCGGCCTGGTTCCGGGTCGAGGGTCACTGGGCCTGGTACGGCCGCTACTGGCGGTCCACCCTCTACTCGACGGGCCTTCAGCCGGTGCTGTTCCTGGTCGCGCTGGGCGTGGGCTTCGGCTCGCAGGTCAAGGCCGGTACGGCCACCGGTGGGCTGTCGTACCTGCACTACATCGCACCCACCCTGCTGGTCTCGGCGGCCGCCCAGAACGCGGTCGGCGAGTCCACCTACCCGGTGCTGTCCGGCTTCAAGTGGCAGAAGGACTATCTCGCGGTGACGGCGACGCCGATCACGCCGGGACAACTGCTCGGCGGTCACTTCCTATGGGTGGCGTTGCGGTTGTCGATGGTCGGCGCGGTGTACGCGTTGATCGCGTTGGCCTTCGGTGCCTGGCTGAACGCGGGCGTGGTCCTGGTCGTGCTCGTCGGCGTGGTCACCGGGCTCGCCTGTGCTGCCCCGGTCACCGCGCTGGCCGCTACCACCTTCGACGAGGGAACCCGGTTCAACGCACTGTTCCGGTTCGTGCTCATGCCGATGACTTTGTTCTCCGGCACGTTCTTCCCGATTACACAGATCCCATCGGCGCTTCGCTGGCTCGCCTGGATCTCCCCGCTGTGGCACGGAAACGAGCTCGCGCGCGGCGCCACCCTCGGCGGCCTCGGCCCGTTGCCCGCGCTCGGGCACCTCGCGTTTCTCGCGGCGCTGCTGGCGGTGGGCGTGGTGCTGTCCCGCAGGTACTTCTACCGACGGTTGGTGGTCTGAATGGTGGCGGTCGGCCAACGTCCGGGGCTGCTGCTCCGGGTCCTGCCGCCGGGGTTGTACGGCGGCCGGGCGAGCAAGGTCGTCGAGCGCTCGGTCATCGTCTACTCCCGGATGTGGTTCGTCTTCGCGTCCGGGGTGGTCGAGCCGCTGCTCTACCTGATGGCCTTCCAGATCGGCTTCGGCAGGCTGGTCGGTGACGTGGCCGGGCCGGACGGGCGGCCGATGAGCTATGTGGCGTTCGTCGCGCCCGCCCTGCTGGCCTCGTCGGCGATGAACGGCGCGGTCTTCGACGCGACGTTCAACGTGTTCTTCAAGTTCCGCTACGCCAAGACCTATGATGCGATGCTCGCCACCCCGATCGGCCCGCTGGACATCGCGGTCGGGGAGATCTCCTGGGCGGTGCTGCGTGGCGGGATCTACTCGGTCGCGTTCTTCGGTGTGATGCTGGCGATGGGGCTGGTCACCTCGCCGTGGGCGCTGCTGCTCATTCCCGTCGCGTTGCTGGTCGCCTTCGCCTTCGCCGCGGTCGGCATGACACTGGTGACGTTCCTGAAGTCGCCGTCCCAGTTCGATTTCATCCAGCTGGCCGTCGTGCCGATGTTCCTGTTCTCCACCACGTTCTACCCGTTGTCGGTGTATCCGGAGCCGGTCCGGGTTCTGGTGCAGTGCTTCCCGCTCTACCACGGGATCGAACTGATGCGGGACTTCTCCGCGGGGGTGTTGAATCTCGCCATGATCGGTCATTTCGCCTATCTCGGTGCGCTTGCGGCAATCGGTGTGTATGGCGCATACCGCCGGATCAGTCGTCTGCTGCTGCGGTAGGAGAGCACCTAACCCCGGCGGCGACCCAGGCTTGCCGCGCTCACCACGGGGATATCCTGGTGACAACGCCACGGCGGATGTTCGGCCCCAGGGCCGTGTCATCTGCGGGCTTGCCCCCAGGCCCTGTGTCTTCTGGGGGCTCAGCCCCCCAGACCCCGACTGGGGGCAAGCCCCCAGGCCCCCTTGGTACGCGGACGCCACCGCCCCGTGTGGGATACTCAGGTTGGCTGCTGCGTCGCAAAGGCGCCGGTGGCCCGGTGACATGCTGGAAGAGCGCCAGGTCGTCGCCGCCCGTGCGGGTGGCTCGACGACAAGGCAGGCGGCTTGGGAAGCCGCCGGCCCGGCCGGCACGCCATCGAGCGGACCTGCCGTCGGCGGGCCGCCGGGCCAGCCCGGCGCCGTCGCGGTGAGAGAGGCACAGGATTCCCGTCGTCGGTGACCACCACGGCGGAACAGACGGAGAAAGTGCCCCTGCGCGGCCGCGTTTGCCAGCTCGCGGAGCCGGTAGACGCGCCCGGGGGCGGAGGAGACGCATGTCGAACACTGAAACACCCGCCGCGGGCGGGAATATCGCCACACCCACATCCGGGGGCCCGCTCGGCGAACTACCGCCGCGAGTGCGGGTGCATGCGCTGGCCAAGCTGCTCGGACTGAACAGCCGGGACGTCCTGGCGAAGCTCACGGAACTGGGCGAACCCGCCCGCAGCGCGCAGTCCAGCGTGCCCCGGGAGACCGCCATCCGGGTCGCCGACGCGTTCACCACGCAAGCCGAACCCGAACCCGAACCAACACCCGAACCCGAGCCGGAACCTCAACCAGCACCCGAGCCGGAGCCCGAACCCGAACCGGTTCGGCGACCGCTGGCGCACGCGCCGGTGTTCGCCGCGCCGTCCCCGCTGTTCCTCCCACCGGAGCCGCCGCCGGCCCCGGCAAAGCCGCCGGTCGAGGAACCGGCGGCCAGCGATCCGGAGGAGAGCGAGGCCGAGCCGGCCGAGGAAGAAGACCTTGGCCGTCGCCGGCGCCGTCGCGGACGCCGGGGCCGGGGCCGCGGCAAGGGCGGCGACGAGGCCACGACCACCGAGGAGCAGGCCGAGGAGACGGGCAAGCCCGACGAGGACGACCAGGCCGCAGCCGAGACCGAAGCCTCGGAAGAGCCCGAGGAGACCGAGGAGGCGGAGAGCACCAGCCGTCGTCGCCGCCGTCGTCGCCGCCGCAAGAGCGCCGACGAGGACCTGACCGAGTCCAGCGACGACCCGCCGAACACGGTGGTGCACGTCCGCGAGGCCAAGGTCGAGCCGGAGAAGAAGGAAGGCAAGGACGGCAAGGACGGCAAGTCCGATGGAGTGCGCAGCGTGCGCGGCTCCACCCGGCTGGAGGCCAAGCGGCAGCGGCGGCGGGACGGCCGCGAGGCGGGCCGCCGGCGCGCGCCGATCCTGTCCGAGGCCGAGTTCCTGGCCCGCCGCGAGTCCGTCGAGCGGACCATGGTGGTGGCCGAACGCGGCGAAAACACCCAGATCGCCGTGCTCGAGGACGGTGTGCTCGTCGAGCACTTCGTGACCTCGGCCGGGAGCGGCTCGATCGTCGGCAACGTCTACCTGGGTCGCGTGCAGAACGTGCTGCCATCGATGGAGGCGGCGTTCGTCGACATCGGCCGCGGCCGCAACGCGGTCCTCTACGCCGGTGAAGTCGACTGGGACGCCGCCGGGCTGGAAGGCAAATCCCGGAAGATCGAGCAGGCCCTGTCCACCGGGGACAACGTGCTGGTGCAGGTCACCAAGGACCCGGTCGGCCACAAGGGGGCACGGCTGACCACCCAGATCTCGCTGCCCGGCCGGTTCCTGGTCTACGTCCCCGCCGGTGGCGCGACCGGGATCTCCCGCAAGCTGCCGGAGAACGAGCGGCGCCGGCTCAAGGACATCCTCAAGCGGATCGTGCCCGAAGACGCCGGGGTGATCATCCGCACCGCGTCCGAGGGGATCAGCGAGGAGGAACTGGAGCGGGACGTCCGGCGCCTGAAGGCCCAGTGGGAGGTCATCAAGGGCAAGGCGGACGCGGCCAGCGGCAAGAAGGCCGGCGCGCCGACCATGCTCTACGAGGAGCCGGACCTGCTGGTCAAGGTCGTCCGCGACCTGTTCACCGAGGACTTCAGCAAGCTGGAGGTCGAGGGCGACACGGCGTGGGAGACGATCAACGCCTACGTCCAGCACGTGGCGCCGGACCTCCTCGGCCGCCTCAAGCGTTACGTGGGCACCGGTGACGTGATCGCCGACTACCGCATCGACGAGCAGATCACCAAGGCGCTGGACCGGAAGGTCTGGCTGCCCTCCGGCGGTTACCTGGTCATCGACCGCACCGAGGCGATGACCGTGATCGACGTCAACACGGGTAAGTTCACCGGCTCCGGCGGCAACCTCGAAGAGACGGTGACCCGCAACAACCTGGAGTCGGCCGAAGAGATCGTGCGCCAGCTGCGGCTGCGCGACGTCGGCGGCATCATCGTGATCGACTTCATCGACATGGTGCTGGAGTCCAACCGGGAGCTGGTGCTGCGGCGCCTCACCGAGTGCCTGGGCCGGGACCGCACGCGCCATCAGGTCGCCGAGGTGACCTCGCTGGGGCTGGTGCAGATGACCCGGAAGAAGGTCGGCACCGGTCTGCTGGAGGCGTTCTCGACGACGTGTGAGCACTGCAAGGGCCGCGGCGTGATCGTTTCGACGGAGCCGCAACGGACCGGTGGTGCCAACGGCGCCAACGGCGGCCACCAGCACGGCTCCCGGCGTGCACGCGGCCGTGGCAAGTCCGAGGAGACCCCGGCCGAGACCCGCGGCGAACAGGCCGGCCCTACGCCCGAACAGCGGGAGTCGGTCGTCTCGGCGGTGCAGGCGATGGCGAACGCGGCGAAGATCGCGTCCTCGGGCAAGGACCAGGCGAAGGACCACGAGCCCGCCGAACCTGCGGAGCCCGCCTGGTCCGAGAGCTCGGAGCCGCCCGAACCCGCCGAGACTGCGGCCGAAACGGTCACCGAGGCGGCGGCTGCGGCCCCGCCCGAGTCGGCAACGGAAACTCCGGCCACGGAACCGGTGACCCCCTCCGACACCACGACCGAACCTGCCGAGGTACCCGTGGAGACGGCCGGTGAGACGCCGGAGCCCGCACCGGTCGTCACCGAGGCAGCGTCCGCACCTGTCTCGCCGGAGCCCGTTGAGGCACAAGCCGCGTCCGCCGAGCCCGAGGCCGCTGAGGCAGAAGCCACATCCGTGGGAGCCGTGGCAGCAGACGCCGGACCGGAGGAAGCTGCGCCTGCAGAGCCCGTGGGTGCCCCCGAACCGGCGGAGAGCGGCACGCAGCCCGTGACCGCCGCCTGGACGGGAGCGACCACCGAGCCGGCAGCCGGTGCCGAGCCGGAGCCGGCCTCCTGGTCGGGAGTCCGCGCTGAGGCGGAGGCTACCGCCGAGCAGGAGGAAGCCGGGAAATCCGAACCCGTCGTGCCCGAACCCGTCGGGACCGTGGCGGAGCCGAGTGAAACCGCTGCCGGTTCCGCCGGCCCCGGCACGGGTGCCCGTTCGGTGCGCCGGCGTCCCCGCCGGGTGGTCTCCCGCCCCGCGGGACCGCCGGTGCACGCCTCCGACCAGAGCTAGATCGGTTATGCCACCCCGGCCTCAGCGCTGGCCGGGGTGGCATATAAGCTGTGTAGCGGCCCGCAGCACGCGGGTCACCATGGCGCGACCCGCGGATCGCCTGCGAGCGGACCGGGCGCGAGCCCCCACCCATAGTCGAGTAAGCAGGAGACTTCCGTGTCGGCGTACGCGATCGTCAAGACCGGCGGCAAGCAGTACAAGGTGGCCGTCGGCGACGTCGTCGAGGTCGAGAAGCTCGAGGGCGAGCCGGGCACCGAGCACACCTTCCCCGCCGTGTTGTACGTCGATGGCGGCGAGGTCACCACGGACGCCGACGCGTTGGCGAAGGTCTCGGTCACCGGCAAGGTCGTCGAGCAGACCAAGGGCCCCAAGATCCACATCCACAAGTTCAAGAACAAGACCGGCTACCACAAGCGGCAGGGTCACCGGCAGAAGCTGACCCGTGTCGAGGTCACCGGAATCAGCAAGTAAGGAGCTGAGTCATGGCACACAAGAAGGGTGCGTCCAGCTCCCGCAACGGCCGCGATTCGAACCCTCAGTACCTGGGTGTCAAGCGGTACGGGGGGCAGGTCGTCAAGGCTGGCGAGATCCTCATCCGTCAGCGCGGCACCAAGTTCCACCCCGGCGTCAACGTCGGCCGTGGCGGCGACGACACGCTGTTCGCGCTGGCCGCCGGTGCGGTTCAGTTCGGCACGAAGCGTGGCCGCAGGACGGTCAACATCGTCTCCGCCGAGGTCTGAGCAGAAACAAGCGACCGGGCGACGTGTGTCCGCGGAATGCGCGGACCTCGTCGCCCGTTTTCGTGTCTGTGGGGGTTGGGCCCCCCACACCCCCACGGTGCGAGCTCCCTACGACTCAGCGTGGTCGCGTTAGGTTGGAACTTGCACAAGTTGTGAGAGGAAGTATGCGATGGCGTCCCGATTCGTTGACCGAGCGGTGATCCAGGTGGCCGCCGGCAACGGCGGGAACGGCTGCGCCTCGGTCCACCGGGAGAAGTTCAAGCCGCTCGGCGGACCCGACGGCGGCAACGGTGGCAACGGTGGTGACGTACTGCTGGTCGTCGACCCGAACGTGCACACGCTGCTCGACTTCCATTTCCGCCCGCACGCGACCGCGGGCAGCGGCAAGCAGGGCCAGGGCGCCAACCGTGCCGGCGCGGCAGGAGAGACCCTCGAGCTGAAGGTGCCCGACGGCACCGTCGTCCTCAGTGAAACCGGCGACGTGCTCGCGGATCTGATCGGCGCCGGCACCACGTTCGTCGCCGCGCAAGGCGGCCGTGGCGGGCTGGGCAATGCCGCGCTCGCTTCCCGGGCACGCAAGGCACCCGGGTTCGCGCTGCTCGGCGAGCCGGGCGAGACCCGTTCCCTGGTGCTGGAGCTGCGTTCGGTCGCCGACGTCGGCCTGGTCGGCTTCCCCTCGGCCGGAAAGTCCTCATTGATCTCGGTGCTTTCCGCGGCCAAACCGAAGATCGCCGACTATCCGTTCACCACGCTGGTGCCCAATCTCGGTGTCGTGACGGCCGGTGAGACGGTGTTCACGATGGCCGACGTGCCGGGCCTGATCCCGGGTGCCAGCCAGGGGCGTGGCCTCGGACTCGACTTCCTGCGGCACATCGAGCGTTGTGCGGTCCTGGTGCACGTGGTCGACTGCGCCACCTACGAGCCCGGCCGTGACCCACTGTCCGATGTGGATGCTCTGGAAGCGGAGCTCGACCGCTACACGCCGGGGCTCGGTGGGGAGCTTGCCGAGCGGCCACGGGTGGTCGTGCTCAACAAGATCGACGTGCCCGAGGCGGCGGAGCTGGCCGAGTTGGTGAAACCGGATTTCGAGGCGCGCGGGCTGCCGGTGTTCGAGGTGTCGACAGCGTCACGGAAGGGCCTGCGGGAACTCTCCTACGCGCTGGCGGCTGTCGTCGAGAAGTATCGTGCCGAGCAGCCGCGGCCGGAGGCGGAGCGGATCGTGCTGCGACCCCGTGCCGTTGACGAAGCGGATTACACCGTCGAGCCGGACCCCGAAGAGCCCGGCGCGTTCATTGTGCGCGGCTCGCGGCCCGAGCGGTGGGTGCGGCAGACCAACTTCGCCAACGACGAGGCCGTCGGCTACCTGGCCGACCGGCTCAACCGCCTGGGCGTCGAAGAGGATCTGGCGCGCCAGGGTGCGCAGCCCGGATGTCCCGTCACGATCGGCGACATGACCTTCGACTGGGAGCCCTCCACGCCCGGTGTTGCGACGTACTTCGCTTCGCGTGGCACCGACGTCCGGCTCGAGGACCACAGCCGGAGCACCGCCGCCCAGCGCAAGGAAGCCCGTCGCGTCAGGCGTGCAGGCACGGCCGAGCCGGACGAGGTGGACGACCCCGAACTGGACGACGAGTGAGCGCGACGAGGAAGGCCGTCGCGGGCGCAGAGCGGCTGGTGGTCAAGGTCGGCTCGTCGGCGCTGACCACCGCCGGCAACGGCCTGGATGTCGGCAGGCTGAACGCGCTGGTCGATGCCATCGCGGGCCGTATCGCCCAGGGCAGCCAGTTGGTGCTGGTGTCCTCCGGCGCGATCGGCGCGGGACTGGCTCCCCTCGCGCTCGGCAAGCGTCCCCGGGATCTGGCCACGCAGCAGGCGGCGGCCAGCGTCGGCCAACTCGCCCTGGCACACGCCTATGCCGCGTCCTTCGGCCGGTACTCGCTCACCGTGGGTCAGGTGCTGCTGACTTCCGACGATGTCGTCCGCCGCTCCCATTACCGCAACGCGCAGCGAACCTTCTCTCGTTTGCTCTCGCTCGGCGCCGTACCGGTGGTCAACGAGAATGACACGGTGGCCACCGAGGAGATCCGGTTCGGAGACAACGACCGGCTGGCCGCGCTGGTCGCCCATCTCGTCGGTGCCGACGCCCTGGTCCTGCTGTCCGATGTGGACGGACTGTACGACGGCGACCCGCGAAGCGGCGCCACCCGCAAGATCACCGAGGTGACCGGCGAGTCCGACGTGGACGGGATCGCGGTCGGGATGTCCAGCTCCGGGCTCGGCACCGGCGGCATGGTCTCCAAGCTCGCGGCGGCCCGGACGGCGGCCGCAGCCGGCATCCCCGTGCTGCTCGCCGCGGCCACGGACGCATCGCGGGCGCTGACCGCGGCCGACGTCGGCACCGCGTTCGCCTCGGCCGACTCGCGGTTGTCCGCTCGCCGCTTCTGGCTCGGCTACGCGGCGGGCACGACCGGCCGCCTCCACCTCGACGACGGCGCGGTGACCGCGGTCGTGCGGCGCAGGCGCTCGCTCCTCGCCGCCGGGATCGTCGGCGTCGACGGTGACTTCCAGGCCGGTGACGTGGTCGAGCTGGTCAGCCCGGCCCAGCGCGTGGTCGCGCGAGGTGCCGTGGCATTCGATGCCTCCGAACTACCCGAACTGATCGGCCGCTCCACCCATGAGCTGCCTGAAGAGCAGCGCCGTGAGGTCGTCCACGCCGACGATCTCGTGCCCTTGGCCGCCCACCGCGCCTCATCGTGAGGCTCCCGGCACCGGTTCCCGAACGCCTCACGCCCACTGCCGACCCGGTTCGGGTGGTTGAGGTCTACCTTCGTAACACTGAGGTCTCCCTTCTGGTGAAGATCAGTTCGTACCGGCAAGGGCGAAAGGCAGGACCGCGGGCGCGCCCGCCTCTCGCAGCAACCGGGACGCCATCGTCATCGTCCAGCCCGTGTCCACGAGGTCGTCGATCAGCAGCACCGGACCATCCACGCCGGACACCGCGGCGGCGAGCTCCTTCGGCAGGCTGAACCGTTGCCACAGGTCGGCCACGCGTTGGGCGCTGTTGGCCGTGCGTGGCGTCGCGCCCTGAGCGCTCATCGTGCCCAGGAAATGCAGGCGGCCCACCTGGGCGATGCGGGTGGCGAGATCGTGGACGAGCCGGGGACGCCGACCGGACGGGAGCGCGACGACGGCAACCGGTCGCCGCGCCCAGTCCCAGGCGGCGAGTACCGACACGCATGCCTGGAACACCGGAGGAGGCACCTCGCCATCGGATGCCGCCCCGCCCACGAGGTCACGCAACCGGTTGCCCCAGCCGACGTCCGTGAGCCGCCCGAGAACCCGCCCTGGCTCCGCCAGTTCGGCCTTGGTCAGCCGGCCCGACAGCGGAACCTCCAGCGCGCCGAGCCCGGTCGGCCATTGCCGCCGGGGTGCCAGCTCGACGCCCGGCTGCCGGAGCCGGTCCGCGGTCGCCTCCACCACGCTTGCCGAGATGTCGACCTGCTCCCGCTTGCCCGTGCAGTTGTCGCACCGTCCACAGGGTTGCGCGAGGGGATCGTCGAGTTGCCGCCGCAGGAATTCCATCCGGCAGCCGGTGGTGGCCTGGTAGTCGAGCATCGCCGCCTGCTCGGCCTGACGTGCCTTGTCGACCCGCGCATACCGTTCGCGGTCGTAGCGCCAGGGCTGCCCGGTAGCCACCCAGCCGCCGCGCACCCGGCGGACGGCGCCGTCCACGTCGAGGACCTTGAGCACCATGTCCAGCCGGGAACGGGAAAGCTCCACCATCGGCTCCAACGCCATTGTCGACAGTGGACGGTCGGTGCCGGCAAGTGCGGTGAGTACCTGCGCCACGCGCTGCTCGTCCGGGAAGGCGAGTGAGCCGAAGTAACTCCAGATCTCCCGGTCCTCCTCACCGGGAAGCAGGATCACCTCGGCCCTCTCGACGCCTCGTCCCGCCCGGCCCACCTGCTGGTAGTAGGCGATCGGCGAGGACGGCGCGCCCAGATGCACGACGAAACCGAGATCCGGCTTGTCGAAGCCCATGCCCAGCGCCGAGGTCGCGACCAGCGCCTTGACCCGGTTGGCGAGCAGGTCGGCTTCGGCCGCCTCCCGCTCGGCCGGCTCTGTTTTGCCGGTGTACGCGGCGACCTCGTACCCGTGATGCCGCAGCAGGCCGGCCACGTCATGCGCGGCGGCGACGGTCAGCGTGTAGATGATGCCCGAACCGGGGAGATCGGCCAGCCGCTGCGCCAGCCAGGCGAGCCGGGCCTCGGCGGTCGGCAGCCGGACCACGGACAGGTGCAGGCTCTCCCGCTCGAGCGAGCCCCGCAGGACCAGGGTGTCCGCGGCGTCTCCGATGCCGAGCTGTTCGGCCACGTCCGTGACCACCCGGTCGTTCGCCGTCGCCGTCGTGGCCAGGACCGGAATGCCCGCGGGCAGTTCGGCCAGCAGGGTACGCAGGCGCCGGTAGTCCGGCCGGAAGTCGTGGCCCCAGTCGGAGATGCAGTGCGCCTCGTCGACCACGACCAGCCCGGCCGACGCGGTGAGCTTGGGCAGCACGGCATCGCGGAAGTCGGGGTTGTTGAGCCGCTCCGGACTGACCAGGAGCACGTCGACCTCGCCGGCGGCGATCCGCTGCTGTACGTCGTCCCAGTCCTGCGGGTTTGCCGAGTTCATCGTGACGGCCCGGATACCGGCCCGGCCGGCGGCCGCGATCTGGTTCCGCATCAGCGCCAGCAGCGGCGAGATGATCAGCGTGGGCCCGGCGCCGCGTTCCCGCAGCAGGGCCGTCGCCAGGAAGTACACCGCCGACTTGCCCCAGCCGGTGCGCTGCACGACCAGGGCGCGGCGGCCTTCGGCCACCAGGGCCTGGATCGCGGTCCATTGGTCGTCACGGAGCACGGCGGTGTCGCCGGCCAGCCGTTGGAGCACTGTGCCGGCGCGGGTACGGAGTTGGTGAAGGTCCACGGGAACACGTCTACCGCATCGGCCGGACAATCGGGCCGTGCCGGGTGTGCGAACGGACCCTTCGTACGGAATGTGACGCGACGCACGGCCTGCGGCGAAGCCGGGCCTCGTGTGACAGTCCCGCCGGTCACCGGAGGTTCCTCGCGGACTGCCGCTATATACCCTTCAGAGCATGTCACCACGTCGTGTCGGAGTAATGGGCGGTACGTTCGATCCGATTCACAACGGCCACCTTGTCGCAGCCAGCGAGGTGCAGGCCCGATTCGACCTCGACGAAGTGATCTTCGTGCCCACCGGGCAGCCGTGGCAGAAGACCGGCCGCTCGGTGAGCAGGGCGGAGGACCGTTATCTGATGACGGTCATCGCGACTGCCTCCAATCCGGTGTTCTCGGTCAGCCGTGTGGACATCGACCGCGGCGGCGAGACCTACACCGTGGACACGTTGCGCGATCTCCACCGCGAGTACCCGGAAGACCAGTTGTTCTTCATCACCGGCGCGGACGCGCTGGAACAGATCCTCACCTGGCACAACGCCGACGAGTTGTTCACCTACGCGCATTTCATCGGCGTCACCCGGCCCGGATACCGGCTCAACGACCACCATTTGCCCAGCGGCAAGGTGAGCCTGGTGGAGGTCACCGCGATGGCGATCTCCTCCACCGCCTGCCGGGAGCGTGTCGAACACAATGAGCCGATCTGGTACCTGGTGCCCGACGGCGTCGTTCGGTACGTCGACAAGCGCCGGCTCTACCGCAAGCCGGAGTAACGCCTCGAGAACGGAGACCGACGGGCCTAGAGCTTTGTGGAGCGTCCCCAGCCCCGCCTGATGCGCCATGCCGCGACCAGGCCGGCCGCCACCGCGAAGGCCACCAGCACCGCAGCCGCGGCCAGTGCTCGCGAGACGTTGCCGTCGAGCGCCGCGTGCAGGCCGGAGACCGCCCAGTAGCCGGGGGAGACCGGCGCGACGGCGGCCAGCCAGCCGGGCATCGCGGCGATCGGCACCAGCGCCCCACCGAGGGCACTGAGTACCAGCCCACCGATGTCGTAACCCGCCGAAAGGGCGCTGTGGCTGTTGGCGAATGCGCCCAGCGTCGCGCCGAGCCCGAGCAGCACCAGGGTCCATGCCAGCAGGGTGAGGACGAGCAGCGCCGGATGCGCCACCCGCACACCCAGCACCAGTCCCGCGGCCAGGACGACGGCCTGCTGCGTCACCAGGACGCCGAGCACGGGAAGTCCTTTGCCCGCGAGCAGTTCCGCAGGGCGCACGGCGGTCGCGCGAAGCCGGTGCCACGTCCGCCAGACCCGCTCGTTGAGCAATGACGCGCCGACGATGCTCATCGCCAGCAGGGAGAACGTGACCAGCGCGCCGAGCATCGCCTGGGTGGTGCCCGCCGTGATGCCCTGCGCGCCCGTGTAGAGCGGGCGGAGCGTGATCAGGAAGGCCACCGGCAGCACCGTGCGGGACAGCAGCGGCCCGGGCTCCCGGCGGAGCAGGAGGGTGTTGTGCCTGATCAGCGCGGTGGTCCGGCGGAGGCGGTCAGCGGTCACGAGAACTCCCGAGTGAGTGGTACAGGTCGTCCAGATCCGCCTTGCGCACGTCCACCGACCTCGGCAGGTGTCCCGCGGCCAGGAGGGCGGACAGGTCCGCGGGCGGGTCCTGGGTGTGGACCCGTACCTCCCCGCCGACGAGGCGGGCCCGCGGCCCGAGATCCGGCGGCGGGCCGTCGAAGACGAGCCGTAGTTCGCCGGGCAGGTGCCGGGTCAGTTGCTGCCTGCTGCCGCGCGCGATGATTCTCCCAGCGCGCGCGACCGCGAGAGTGGCGTCGAGATCGGCCAGTTCGGGCAAATAGTGCGTGGTGTAGACGACGGCGGCCCCGGTGTGCGCCCGTGCCCGGACCGCGGCGAGCAGCGCCGCGCGAGTTTCCGGGTCGGCGCCTGCCGTGGGTTCGTCGAGCAGGAGCAGGGGTGGGTCGCCGATCAGCGCGCAGGCCGCCTGTGTCCGGCGTCGCTGGCCGCCGGAGAGCAGTCCCGTTCGGCGGTCCACGGTCCCGCTGAGGTGGAGTTCGGCCACGAGTCGCTCGATGGCCCGGCCGAGGTCGCGACGGCGCAGCCCCGCGAGTTCGCCGAAAAGCCGCAAGTTCTCCCGGACGGTCAAGCTCGGGTACAACGCCAGTTCCTGCGGGGCGAACCCGAGCGGGCCATCGGCCACCACCCGCCCGGAGTCCGCGCGTACGAGGCCGGCGACCACTTCGACGAAGGTGGTTTTACCGGCGCCGTTGTGACCGATCAGTCCGGCGATCTCGCCCTGCTCGACAGTCAGGTCGAATCCATCGAGCGCGGTTTGCCTGCCGTATCGCTTGCGAAGTCCTTCCACGCACAACACCCGAGCCCCCAAATGATCTACAGCGTATAGATCTACACTGTATACTCATGCGGGGCAGGCGGGAAGAGATCCTGGACGCGGCACTGGCGATCGCGGACGAACACGGCATCGACGCGGTATCCATGCGGGCGGTGGCCGAGCGGGTCGGCATCACTCCGATGGCGCTGTACCCGCACGTCGGCGGTAAGACCGGGCTGCTCGACGGGATGCTCGGCCGGTTACTCGCCGAACTGACCGCCGCGAGTGGTGAGGCGGTCGGCTGGCGCCGGCTGCTCCGCGAGTTCGCCCATGCCACGCGGCAACTCGCCCACCGGCACCCGTGGGCCGCCGCGCTGCTGTTCTCGCGGCCCGCGGTCACGCCCGAAGCGGTCGGCGCGGTCGACCGGATCTACCTGGCGCTGCTGGAGGCGGGCGTGCCGGCTTCGGAGGTCCCCCGCCTCGAACGGATGTTGAGCACTCTGATCGTCGGATACGCGGCTTCCGAGTCGGGCGGCCGGTTTCAGCGGCTGAACCCGCGCGGACGGCGGGACCTGGCGGTGGGCGGGGCGCTGCCCGGGCACGAGGCGATCGCGCCATGGCTGGAGACGCCGGCGGACTGGGACGCGGAGTTCGAGGCCGACCTGGAAGATCTCGAGTGCCTCGTCGAAACCATCGTCGCCCGCGCCGGGTACGCTCGGTGAACCGACGGACTTCCAAGCCGTAAGGAGCATGAGTGGTAGCGACGTCCCAATCACGAGACATGGCGACCGTGGCCGCACACGCGGCGGCGGACAAGAAGGCCACCAACGTCGTGGTGCTGGACGTGTCGGACCAACTGGTCATCACCGACGTGTTCGTGATCGCGTCCGCACCCAACGAACGGCAGGTCGGCGCCATCGTGGACCACGTGGAGGAGAAACTGCGGCTGGCCGGGCACAAGCCGGTGCGGCGGGAAGGCGCGCGCGAAGGACGTTGGGTCCTGCTCGACTACGTCGATCTCGTGGTGCATGTCCAGCACGAAGAGGAGCGCTCGTTCTACGGGCTGGAGAGGCTGTGGAAGGACTGCCCGCGGATCGAGGTTCCAGGGCTGTCCGGCGCCAAGGCGACGCCGTGACGTTACAGCGCCTCGTGCTGTGGCGGCACGGGGAAACGGACTACAACGCCGCCGGCCGGATGCAGGGTCACCTCGACTCCGCGTTGACCGAGATCGGCTGGAACCAGGCACGGTTCGCGGTACCGGCGCTGGCCCGGTTCGAGCCCGACCTGGTGATCGCGTCCGACCTGCGCCGCGCCACGGACACCGCGACGGTGTTCACCGAGGCGATGGGCGTCCCGCTGCGGATCGACAAGCGGTTGCGCGAGACGCATCTGGGCGAGTGGCAGGGGTTGACCGGGGCGCAGGTCGACGCGGAATGGCCGGGGGAGCGCGACCGCTGGCGTGTCGACGCGACCTGGGCTCCCCCCGGCGGTGAGTCCCGGATCGACGTCTCCGAGCGAGCCACCGAGGTCGTCAGCGACCTCCGGACCGGTGCGGAGGAGTTGCGAACCGTGCTGCTGGCGGCGCATGGCGGCCTGATCACCGCGCTCACCGCACGGTTGCTGTCGCTGCCGATCGAGACCTGGCCACAACTGGGTGGGATAGGCAACTGTCACTGGGTGGAACTGGGCCTTCGTGACGGTACGTGGCGGTTGCACGCGTACAACGCCGGCATGCATGGCTAGCGAGGGGGCGTCTGGGCGCCTGCTCGTCTTCGGCGATTCGCTGAGTTTCCACGGTCCCAGCGGACCCTGCGCGGCCGACGAGGCACGTCTGTGGCCGAACGTCGCGGCGGCCGCGCTCGGCGGTACGGCGGATCTGGTGGCCGGCTTCGGCTGGACGGCGCGGGACCTGTGGTGGGCACTGACCGGAGATCCGCGCGTGTGGTCCGAACTGCGGCGGGTGGATGCCGTGGTGATCGCGGTGGGAAGCATGGATCCGCTGCCCTCGCCCCTGCCCACATACCTGCGCACAGGCTTGCGATACCTGCGCCCGCCATGGCTGCGGCGAGCGGTTCGCCGGGCCTACCTCGCGGCTCAGCCACGGCTGGCGGTGGCGTTGCGCGGCCGGCCGGTCGCCCTGCCGAGGAAGCTGACCATCCATTACCTGGACAGGTCGGTGTATGCGCTGCGAGTGCTGCGGCCCGAGTTGCCGATCGTCGCGGTGCTGCCGAGCGTGCACCGTGCGCCGTCCTACGGCGGTGTCTACGCCGAACGCGACGCGACCGCCGCGGCCATCGCCGCGTGGGGGGATCGGGTCGGCGTCCCGCTGCTCGACCTGGCCGCGGTGGTCGGTGAGCACGTGCTGGGCGGGCGCGGCAATCCCGACGGAATGCACTGGGGATGGGAAGGACACGCCGACGTGGGCAAGGCGATGGCCGCGCTGGTCGGGCCGTTGCTGGCCGCTTCAGGCGCCGACGGCCGGTAACGACCATCGGGGCGCGGCACACCGGCGGGGGCCTCCACGGGCGGCATCCGGGGCGGGCGTGGCCGTAGGCTGGCGGGCGTGCCGGTCGCCGTCATCACGGACTCCACTGCCCACCTGCCCGAGGGCTTCGCCGAGCGGTTCGCCATCGGTGTGGTGCCGTTGCACGTGCTGATCGACGGCGTGGCCGCGTTGGACGGGATCGATGTCGGGCCGGCCGCGCTGGCCAAGGCGCTGGCCGAGCGCCGGTTCGTGACCACGTCCCGCCCGGCGCCCGGGGAGTTCGTGGCCGCCTATCGCGGCGCCCTGGCCGACGGCGCCGACTCGATCGTCTCGATCCACCTCTCCAGCGAGATCTCGGGAACCTGGGAGTCGGCGTTGCTCGCCGCCCAGGACGTCGGTCCTGAGCGCGTGCGCGTCGTCGATTCCCGAAGCACGGCGATGGGGCTGGGCTTCGCCGCCCTGCGCGCCGCTCGCGCCGCCGCCAACGGCGCCTCGGCCGAGGAGGTCGAGAGCGCCGCGGTATCGGCGGCGGGGCAGTCGGAGACCCTGTTCGTGGTGGAGACGCTGGAATACCTGCGCCGGGGCGGGCGGATGGGGGCGGCCGCGGCCTTGCTGGGCACCGCGTTGGCCGTGAAACCGTTGCTGGGCATCGACCACGGGAGGATCAAGCCGGTCGAGAAGGTTCGCACCATGCACCGGGCGATCGCCCGCATGGTCGAGCTGACCGCCAAGGCCGCGGGGGAAGGGCCGGTCGAGGTGGCGGTGCATCACCTGGCCTCACCGGAGCGGGCGGTGGAACTGGCCAACCGGCTGGAGGAGCGGCTCGCCGTGCGGGGCGGCTGCCTGGTGTCCGAACTCGGCGCGGTCATCGGCGCGCACACGGGTCCCGGAGTGATCGGCGTCGTCGTTCAGCGCGAGCCGGGCATCCTCCCATAACCCACCGACAACGAGTGGACGATTCCGCCACGCAACGCGGACTTGTCCACACACCCCGGCTTGTCCACAGCCCCGGTGATCTCTGCTTTTCCAGCCACGGACCGTCCTCCTACCGTCGAATGCGTGTTCGAGCAAACCTTCCCCGAATCCCCGAGCTCAACGGCGCGCAACCGACTGAGCGAACTCGTCGACCAGGCGCGGTCCAGCACGACCAACGGTCCACCGCCGCTTCAGGCGGCGGGCCGGCTCGTCGAGCGCTGGGTTCCGTCCGCGCTAACCCGTAGTCCCCACCGCCGCAGGCTGCTGGCGGTCTGCGGCGCGGTGGTCGTGGTGATCGTGCTCGTCGGCGGGTCGATCCTGCTGCTCGGCGGCGGTCCTCCGGCCGAGCGCCCGCCCTTGTTGCCCGCCGCGCCTGACCGGCCCATGCCCGTCACGACCACCGCGCGCAAGGCCGCGGACAGTTCGCTGGTCGTGAGCGTGGTCGGCAGAGTGGCTTCACCCGGCTTGGTAACGCTGCCGAGTGGAGCGCGCGTGGACGACGCGTTACGCGCAGCAGGTGGCGTCCTCGATGGTGCCGACATCACCGCCCTCAACCTGGCTCGGAAGTTGTCCGATGGTGAGCAGCTCTACGTCGGCGTTCCCGTACCTCCGCAGGCGTTGCCGGAACCGGCCGCGGGCGGCAGTGCGCCGCCGCCGGGCAAGCTCGACCTCAACAGCGCGACTCTCGAACAACTCGACACCCTTCCCGGCGTCGGTGAGGTGACCGCGAAACGGATCATCGAATGGCGTACCCAACACGGCGGGTTCACCAGCGTGGAGCAGTTGAAGGACGTCGGCGGGATCGGGCAGGCCAAATTGTCCCGGCTGCGTGACCAGGTGACTGTCTCGTGACGACGCGGGAGATCACCGCGGCACGGCAGGATTTCCGCCTTGTACCGGCCGCCTTGTCACTCTGGTTGGGTGCGCTGGCCGGTCTGCTCTTCGGCTGGTGGGCCGCGCTGGCCGGCGGCATCGTGACGATGCTGGCCGCCTCGTTCCTGCTGTGGCGGCGACCGGCTGGGTCGAGCGCCGGCGGTTCCGGCTGGGTGGCCCGGTTTCGCGGCAACCGGTGGCGTTCCGGCCTGTTCGGCGCCTTGCTGGCCGGTCTGGTGCTCGCCGGTCCGCTGACCATACGGATGTTTCGCGCCGAGCACGACCCACTCCGCGAACTGGCCGCCCGCGGGACGAGCGTGACCCTGCGCGTCGTGGTGGCCGGGCGTCCGAAACCGGTGCATTCGGCCGGATACGCCGATCAGCCCTCCAGCGCCCGGTTGGTGGTGGTGACGGCCGACGTGCTGCAGGCCGAGGCGGCCGGAGGCGGTGGCCGGGTGACCGTCGGTTCCGGCGGCCGGGTCGTGCTCATCGCACCGTTCCAGCAGTGGTCGGATCTGCTCCCCGGCCAGGAGGTCACCAGCGAGGGAAAGCTGGCGCCGCCACGCGGCGCCGACCTGACGGTCGCCGCGGTGTACGTGCGGGGGCCGCCGGTGAACCCGGGCTCCGCGCCTTGGTGGCAACGTGCGGCCGAATCGCTCCGGGGTGGGCTTCGGCAGGCCAGTTCGGGCCTGTCCGCGGATGCGGCCGGACTGCTCCCGGGACTGGTCGCAGGAGATATCAGCGGCCTTTCGCCACAGGTCCAGCGGGAGTTCACCGCTGCGGGCATGTCGCACCTGATGGCGGTCAGCGGGAGCCAGTTCGCCATCGTGGCCGGTGTTGTTCTCCTGCTGCTGCGGATCCTTCGGTTGGGGCCGAGGTTGTCGGCGCTTCTCACGGGATTGGCACTCACCGGCTTCGTGGTTTTCGTCGGTGCCGAGCCCAGCGTGTTGCGGGCCGCTGTGATGGGCGGGGTCGGCCTGCTCGCGATGGCGCTGGGCCGGCGGCGTTCGGCACTGCCCGCCTTGGCCATAGCGGTGTGCGTGCTGGTGGTCTTCGACCCGGCTACCGCAGTCAGTTTCGGCTTCACGCTCTCGGTACTGGCCACTGGCGGGCTGGTGTTGCTCGCCCCGCGGTGGGCGGGTGCCCTGATCCGGCGCGGAGTGCCGGCCGGTTTCGCGGATGGACTGGCGATTCCGGTGGCGGCGTTCGTCGTGACCGCACCGGTGATCGCGGGTATGGCCGGAGCGATCAGCGTTGTGTCCATCGTGGCCAACATCCTGGCCGCCCCGGTGGTAGCGCCGGCGACCGTGTTGGGCGTGGTGGCCGCGATGCTGAGCACCTTCTGGCCGGCGGCCGCCGGGTGGTCGGCGTGGCTGGCCGGGCCCGAAGCCGACTGGCTGGTTCTCCTCGCGCGCCATGCCTCTCGGGCGCCCGGCGCGGTGCTGTCGTGGCCCAGCGGCTGGTGGGGCGGGTTCCTGGCACTGGTAGCAGTGGGCGTGTTGGTGCTCGCGCTGCACCACCGTCGCCTCCGCGTCGGCCTCGCAGTCGTGCTGGTCTGCGTGTTGCTCGCCGTGGTGCCGGTACAGGTGATCGCACCTGCTTGGCCTCCCGCGCACTGGTCGTTCGTGGCATGCGATGTCGGACAGGGAGACGCAGCGGTGCTGGCCACCGCCGACCCCGGGCGGGCGGTGGTGGTGGACACCGGACCCGAGCCTGGCCCCGCCGACGAGTGTCTGACCAGGCTCGGCGTCGACCGGGTGCCTTTGCTGGTGCTGAGCCACCTGCACGCCGACCACATCGGCGGTCTGGACTCGGTGCTGGCCGGCCGCTCGGTGGGCGCGGTCGCGGTCGGCCCCGGGCGGATGCCGGGCTGGGCCTGGCGCCAGGTCGCCGAGGTGACCACGCGCCGGGGAGTGCCGTTGCTGGAGCTGGCACCCGGACAGCGGCTCGACTGGCCAGGGCTGAGCGTGCAGGTGCTCGGCCCGCGCGAGGTCAGCACGCGGCAGCTGGACGACACCGACGGAACAGTGATCAACAACGCCTCTGTTGTGCTCAAGGCGGTCACGGCGGCCGGGCGGGTTTTGCTCCCCGGCGATGTCGAGTTCGATGCTCAAGGCGAGTTGTTGGCGGCCGACACGGATCTACATGCGGAGGTGCTCAAGGTGCCCCACCACGGCTCGCGTTACTCCCTGCCGGGATTCTTCGCCGCGGTGGCACCCCGGATCGCGGTCATCAGTGTGGGCGCGGGAAATCGCTACGGCCACCCAAGCAAGTCCACAGTAGACACGCTGACGGCGGACGGGGCGCTCGTGGCCCGGACCGACTCGGGCGGTGACACCGCCGTCGTCGCCGACGCGCAAGGACCGGAGGTGGTGCGAAGGGGTGGGTGACTTCGATCGGCCTTACTGGAAGACGATCGCCCGCGTGGTGGTGTAAGCGAGCAGAGCAGCGCCAAGGCCGGCGATGATGCTGACAAGAGTGTTCATGGCGGCGTAGAAGTATGCCTTTTGCTCTGCCAGCCGAAGGGTTTCGTAACTGAAGGTGCTGTAGGTGGTCAGCGCTCCGCAGAACCCGGTCCCGGCCAGGGCCAGGGCGGGCGTGGGAACCGCGGTCCCGGCACCGGTGAGGGCGCCGAGGATCAGGCAGCCGACCAGGTTGACGCTGAACGTTCCCCACGGGAACAGGCTGTCGTGACGGGACTGGACGGCACGGTCGGTGAGGTAACGCAGGGGAGCGCCGACAGCGGCGCCGACGAAGATCAGGACGAGGGTCATGCTTGTTCCTGGTTGCTCTGAGTACCGCGGGTCGACACAGACGCTGTCATTCGGTGGGCTTCCGTGGGTAGCGCACGACCTCGACCTCGTCGAGGAGGACCATGCCCTCGGTGACCAGGTCATCGAGTTGGGCCAGGAAACCACGGACGCGGTCCACGCCGTCCACGATGATCACGATCAGGGGCAGGTCTTCGGTGAGGCTGAGCAGGCGGGTGGTGTGGATCATGGCGGAGCGGCCGTAACCCTCGCTGCCGTGCAGCACCGTGGCCCCGGCCAGGCCGGCTTCGCGAGCTCGCCGCACGATTTCGTGGTGGAGCGGCTTGTGGTGCCAGCGGTCGTCCGCGCCGACGAAGATCGTCAGCCGGAGCGCCTGCTCGGTCTGGATCAGTCAGGCCACCTCCTGGCGGGCGGTGTTCAGGCGCAGGGCCGCTCGGGTGACCGACACCCCGGTGATGACGGCGAGCATCGCGCAGAGGAATGTCCCGGCGAGATAGGCGAAGGCGAGCCCGACCGTGCCGGGCTGGAGCAGTCCCCGGATCTCCACGGCATAGGTCGAGAAGGTGGTGAACCCGCCGAGCACACCGACACCGAGGAACGGCCGGACCAGGCGGTGAACGGTCCACCGCTCGGTGATCAGCACCATCAGCACGCCGATGAGGAGGCAGCCGAGCACATTCGCGAAAAACGTGGCCCACGGGAACTGGCCGGGAAGGACCGGCAGCAGCAGGGTGAGCCCGAAACGGGCCAGGGCGCCGAGCCCGCCGCCGAACGCGATCGCCACGAGCACCGGTGCGTGGCGGCGCGCCAGCTCACGACGCTGCGCGCCGACCCGGAGGTCGACGTCGGAGTCGATGGGATGTTCTAGTTCGACCTCACCGCCCATGGTCGTATCCTCCTACTCCCGCGCTGGACGTGTTTCACCTCGTCCGGGTCGAGTAGGGACCGTTGGCAGCTGACCTGCGGTTCTTCGAGACCGAAAGCGGCGAGCCCCACCGCCGCGTCTTAACACGATACCGGCAGGAGCGTAACCCGCACGGGCCTGTGTGGCGGTATTCACCGTCTGTCCGGCCGGTGTCACCGGTGATTCAGCCGGATCGCCGGTCGCGGTGCCGCGAGTGCGCCGTCTCGCCGGGCACATACCGGACCACGTCGACCTCGTCGAGGGTGACCAGGCCGCTGATGTCCAGCTCGTCGAGCTGCGGCAGGAAGTCCCTGATCCGCTGCTCCGCGTCGACGATCACGATGAGCAGTGGTAACCGGTCGCCGATGGGGAGCAGGTGCGCGGTGTGAATCGCGGAGGTCGAGCCATAGCCCTCGATACCGCGGACGACCGTAGCCCCGGCGAGCCCCGCCCGGTGCGCCCGGTGCACGATCTCGGCGTGAAGCGGCTTGTGACGCCAAGTGTCGCCCTCGCAAACGAAGATCGACAACCGCAGCGCACGCCCGGAAACCTTCACCGTTCGCCCTTCTCGCAGGGCCACCTTACTTGGCCCTGCCCGCAGGAGAGAAGGGTCGAGCCGGCCGGATCAGCGCCGGTCTTCCGCGGACCGCAGGCGGCCCGCTCAGTCGCCGAGCGCCTCGCGCACAGCGTCGGCCGAGGGCGGCACGGTGGCGCGCGGGCCGATCCGGCCTTCCACCGCGTCGAGCGTCTTCAGCCCGTCACCGGTGATGATCAGCACGGTCTCCGCGTCCGGGTCGATCTTGCCGGCCTCGATCAGCTTCTTCGCGGTCGCCACAGTCACGCCACCGGCGGTTTCGGTGAAGACCCCTTCGGTGCGGGCGAGCAGCCGGATGCCCTCGACGATCTCTTCGTCGCTGACGTCCTCGACCGCGCCGCCGGTGCGCTTGACCGTGTCCAGAACGTAGGGCCCGTCCGCCGGGTTGCCGATGGCCAGCGACCGGGCGATGGTGTCCGGCCGGACCGGCCGGACCACGTCGTGACCATCCCGGAAGGCGGCCGACACCGGGGAACACCCGGTCGCCTGCGCACCGAACACCCGGTACGGGCTGTCCTCGATCAGTCCGACTTCGGCGAGCTCGCGGAAGCCCTTGTCCACCTTGGTCAGCTGCGAGCCCGACGCGACCGGCACGACGACCTGCTCGGGCCGCCGCCAGCCCAACTGCTCGGCGATCTCGAAGGCCAGCGTCTTGGAACCCTCGGAGTAGTAGGGCCGCACGTTGACGTTCACGAACGCCCAGGTTTCGTGTTCCGCGGCGAGTTCGGTGGCCACGCGGTTGACGTCGTCGTAGTTGCCGTCCACCGCGATCAGGTTCCCGTCGTAGACCGCGGTGGTCAGCACCTTCGCACGCTCCAGCGACGACGGGATCAGCACCACCGACCGCCAGCCGGCCCGGGCGGCGGCCGCCGCGACCGCGTTGGCCAGATTGCCGGTGGACGGGCAGGCGAGGGTGTCGAAGCCGAATTCCCGGGCCGCCGCCAGCGCGACGGCGACCACGCGGTCCTTGAAGGAATGTGTCGGGTTGCCGGTGTCGTCCTTGACCCAGATCCGCTTCACGCCGAGCGCCTTGGCCAGCCGGTCGGCCCGGATCAGGCGGGTAAAGCCGGGCTCGGTGTTCGGGATCTCCGCCACGTTCGAGGGCACCGGAAGGAGCTTCTGGTAGCGCCAGATGTTCTTGGGACCCGCCTCGATGTCCTCGCGGCGCACCTTGCCGAAGTCATAGGCGACCTCGAGCGGCGAGAAGTCCTCCGCGGAAACGAACTCCGGGGCCAGCGGCTGGCGGTGTCCCTCTTCCTTCGACACCAGCTCCACCGCGGGGCCGAGGTCAAGGGTGCGCCGGGCGCCGGTCGACGTAAGGGTTGCAGTCATCGCGAGGTTCCTTTCCTCATCTGCCCCGCTGACGCGGGCCGGAATTGGCACCGTGGTCGTCAGCTACCTCGCGGAATCGAGATGACAGGCTGACGCCGGTTGCCGGGGCTTCTTCGGGCCGTTCCCTCTGCCCCTCTGGATGAGCGGTATTCGGTTGTCGACGCTCACGTCGCGCGATGCGTCCGTAACAACATACGACATCGCGTTGATGCCACGCTATGGCCATGGGGTCTTCGTCCACATGGCAGGATCGAAGGCGTGCCGGCCACCGCGACCACACCATCACTGCACCTGGTCCTCGGCGACGAAGAACTTCTCGTCGAGCGTGCTGTTCGTGCCGCTCTCGATGCGGTACGGCAGGTCGATCCCGCGGCCGAACTCACCCGCAGGAAAGTGTCGGAACTCACCGTTGGAGAGCTTTCTGAGCTGGTCAGCCCCTCGCTCTTCAGCGAGGGCCGGGTGATTGTGCTCGAGTCGGGCCAGGACATCGCCCAGGAACTGGCGGACGCCGTGCTCGACTACGCCCAGCGGCCCGAGGACGGGGTTGTGCTGGTCGTCGTGCACACCGGGGGCGGGCGCGGCAAGGCCGGCAAGGCGCTGCCGGCCGCGTTGCGCAAGGCCGGCGCCGAGATCACCGAGTGCGCCAAGATCACCAAGCCGGCGGAGCGCGAGGCGTTCGTCCGCAACGAGGTGCGCCGGGCCGGCGGCCGGATCGACCCGGCCGGGGTCGCCGCGCTGATCGACGCGGTCGGCTCGGACCTGCGGGAGCTGGCCTCGGCGGCCGCGCAGCTGGTGGCCGACTCCGGCGGCACGGTGGACCAGCAGGCGGTCCGCCGCTACCACCGTGGCCGCGCCGACGTCACCGGCTTCGCGGTGGCGGAGCGGGCGGTGGCCGGCGATCGCGCGGCGGCCCTGGAGTCGATGCGCTGGGCGATGCAGATCGGGGTGCCGCACGTGCTGGTCGCCGACGCGCTGGCCGACGCCGTGCGCACGATTGCGCGGGTGTCCGCGGCCGGGCGCGGCAACCCCAACCAGCTCGCCGGAGAGCTGGGCATGCCGCCGTGGAAGGTGCGCAAGGCCCAGGGGCAGGCACGTGGCTGGACCTCGGCCGGGCTGGCGGAGGCGATGGGGATCGTGGCGCGCGTCAACGCGGAGGTGAAGGGCGCCGCGGCGGACCCGTCCTACGCCCTCGAGCGTGCCGTGCTGGACCTGGTGTCGGTGCGGGAGAAGAACTGACGAACGTGGGCGGGTGAGCCGCTCACGGCCCACCCGCCCACGGACGGTTGCGTATCAGAGCTGGTTGGCTCGCTTGGCCATGGCCGACTTCTTGTTCGCGGCCTGGTTGGGGTGGATGACGCCCTTGCTGGCGGCCTTGTCCAGCTTCTTGGCGGCCTCACGCTGTAGCGCGATGGCCTTGTCCTTGTCGCCCGACTCGGCGGCCTCGCGGAACTTGCGGATCGCGGTCTTCACCGAGGACTTGACCGACTGGTTGCGCTGGCGCGCCTTCTCGTTGGTCTTGATGCGCTTGATCTGAGACTTGATGTTGGCCACGAGGGCGCTCCTTGATCTTGGTTGGGCTGCCGCGTTCGACTGGCCCCGGAAACCGGGTTTCCTCCCTGGCGGAATGCCACACGGCAACGAGCGACAAGAAGACTACCAGCGCCGGTATGATGATCCACGTAGTGCCTAGGGTTCCGCCGCCGTCCCGCTGGGATCGACAATCAGGGGTGGTGGGCCTGGTCCGAGCGGCACCGACCGGTGGGCCGGACGCCCGTCGGCACACCTGATGGGACAAAAGCCCCGAGGGCCCTGGTTCTTGCGTGCCCGCGCAAGGCCGGAAGGGCCTTCGATGAACGGCACCGCCCTCGCCCTCGTGCTCATCGCCGCCGTCGTGCACGCGGCGTGGAACCTGGCCGCCAAGCGTGTCCGTGACGGTGGCGCGAGTTTCGTCTTCCTCTACTACACGGCGAGCGCGGTCTGCTGCCTGCCCGTCGCGATCGTCACGCTGGTCGTCGAACCGGCACGTCCACAGTGGGCCTGGTTGCTCGCGGCCGTGCTCACGGCGGTCTTCCACGTCTGTTATGGCATCGTTCTGCAGCGCGGCTACGCGGTGGGCGACCTCTCGGTGGTCTACCCGGTCGCTCGCGGAAGCGGACCACTGCTGTCCGTGTTCGCCGCGGTGGTCGTGCTGGGCGAGCGGCCGGGGGTGCCGGGCCTGGCCGGTGCGCTCCTGGTCGTGGCGGGCGTGCTGCTCATCGGCACCGGTTCTCGCGATGGCCGCACCGACCCCCGCGCCCGCCGGGCGGGGTTCGCCTACGGTCTGCTCACCGGCGTCACCATCGCCGCGTACACGATCTGGGACGACTACTCGGTCACCGCCCTCGCCGTGCCCCCGCTGGTCTATTTCAGCACCGGGGCGCTGCTGCAGAGCCTGATCCTCACGCCGTCCGCGCTTCGCCGGGGCGACGTCGGCCGGCGGTGGCGGACATACCGGCGCGAAGTGCTGGTTGTCGGCGTCCTTTCGCCGGTGGCCTATCTGATGGTGCTCTACGCGATGCGACTGGCGCCGGTGAGCCTGGTCGCGCCCGCGCGCGAGGTCAGCATCGTGCTCGGTGGCATCGCCGCGTGGCTTGTCCTCGGCGAGGCCGATCCGCTGCGCCGGTTGACGGGCTCCGTTATCGTGCTGACCGGAATCGGCCTGATCGCGGTCGCCTGATCGAAGGGAGGAAGGTGCCGTGGAGGTCCTGAGCAGCCGGGTGCTCCTCCGGTCCCATGACCTGGCGAAAACCACCGCGTTCTACGCCGACGTCCTCGGCCTGGCGATCTACCGGACCTTCCCGGGCGGCACGGTGTTCTTTCTCGGTCAGGGGTTTCTCGAGGTCTCCGGCCAGGGTGAGCCGGACGCGGGCGGCAACGCCGGAATCTGGCTGCAGGTGCGGAACCTGGCGGCCACGCTGGCGGAACTGGCCGCCCGCGGGCTCACCCCTGACCGGCCGGCCCGGCGCGAACCGTGGGGCCTGGACGAGGCCTGGATCTCCGACCCGGACGGCACCCGGATCGTGCTCGTCGAGATCCCCGCGGATCATCCACTTCGGACGGACGTGCGGCCGCCGTCAGGGGCGTAGCGCGCGTAGCTGCGCGGCCAGGGGAGCCGCCGGTCCCGGGGGCGCCCACACCCAGGTCTGCAGATCGGTGAACCCGGCCGCGGCCGCCTCGGCGGCCAACTCGTGACGCGGCACCGGGAGCCGGTCTTCCGGCGCGGACAGCACGAGGCGCCCGCCCGGTTTCAGCACCCGGCGCAGCTCGGCGAACCCGGCCGCGCGGTCGGTCCAGGACTGCACGTCATTGACGCTGAGCACGACGTCGACCGACTCATCGTCCTGCCCGGTGTGCTCGGCGGATGCGGTGTGCTGCCCGAGCTCTGGCCGGTCGCCGATGACCAGGACGGCCTCGCCCGGGCGGATCCCGGCCGCGGCCAGGACGTGCCGATCGATCGCCGCGTTCGTGGGCGCCCGCACGAACGCGGTGATCCGCTCCAGCAGGCGGTCAAACGGAGTAGTCATAACTACAGGTCAGCACGCGGGCGATGGGACGGCATCGGGGATGACCCGGAAATCCCGCTTCCGGCTCATGGGAACATGGACACTGCCCCCTACGACGAGCCGAGGACCCGAGTGACCTTCGCCGACCAGACTTTCACGCCCCCGGAACTGATCCGGAACTTCTGCATCATCGCCCACATCGACCACGGCAAGTCCACCCTGGCCGACCGGATGCTGCAGCTCACCGGCGTGGTCGAGGAACGGGCCATGCGCGCCCAGTACCTCGACCGGATGGACATCGAGCGTGAGCGTGGGATCACGATCAAGGCGCAGAACGTGCGACTGCCCTGGCAGGTGGACGGCCAGGACCACGTGCTGCACCTGATCGACACGCCCGGACACGTGGACTTCACCTACGAGGTCTCCCGGGCGCTCGAAGCCTGTGAGGGTGCCATCCTGCTGGTCGACGCGGCACAGGGGATCGAGGCGCAGACCCTGGCGAACCTCTATCTCGCGCTGGAGAAGGACCTGCACATCATCCCGGTCCTGAACAAGATCGACCTGCCGGCCGCGGACCCCGACAAGTACGCCGCCGAACTCGCGCACATCCTTGGCTGCGATCCGGACGAGGTGCTGCGGGTTTCGGCGAAGACCGGACAGGGTGTCAGGGAACTGCTCGACGCGACGGTCCGCCAGGTACCGGCGCCGCAGGGTGACCCCGACGCCCCTGCCCGCGCGATGATCTTCGACTCGGTGTACGACACCTATCGCGGCGTGGTCACCTATATCCGGGTGGTGGACGGCCGGATCACCCCGCGCGAACGGATCCGCATGATGTCCACCGGCGCGACGCACGAGCTGCTCGAGGTCGGCATCATCTCGCCCGAGCCCAAGCCCAGCGCCGGCCTCGGGGTCGGCGAGGTCGGGTACCTGATCACGGGTGTGAAGGACGTGCGGCAGTCCCGGGTCGGCGACACCGTGACCAGCGAGAAGCGCGGCGCGACGGACCCGCTGGCGGGCTACCGCGACCCGAAGCCGATGGTCTACTCCGGCTTGTACCCGGTGGATGGGTCGGACTACCCCGAGCTGCGGGAGGCGCTGGAGAAGCTCCAGCTCAACGACGCCGCGCTGACCTTCGAGCCGGAGACGTCGGTGGCGCTGGGCTTCGGCTTCCGGTGCGGCTTCCTCGGCCTGCTCCACCTGGAGATCACCCGGGACCGGCTGGAGCGCGAATTCGGCCTCGACCTGATCTCGACCGCGCCGAACGTGGTGTACCGGGTGGTGCTGGAGGACGGCAGCGAACACATCGTCACCAACCCGTCGGACTGGCCGACCGGCTTCAAGATCGCCGAGGTGCACGAGCCGCTGTCGAAGGTGACGGTCATCGCGCCCGCGGAGTTCATCGGCGCGATCATGGAACTCTGCCAGAGCAAGCGCGGTCAGCTGCTGGGCATGGACTACCTGTCGGAGGACCGCGTCGAACTGCGCTATCACCTGCCGCTTGCGGAGATCATCTTCGACTTCTTCGACTCGTTGAAGTCCCGTACCCGTGGCTACGCGTCGCTGGACTACGAGGAGGCCGGCACCCAGGTCGCCGACCTGGTCAAGGTCGACATTCTGCTGCAGGGCGAGCCGGTGGACGCGTTTTCCGCGATCGTGCACAAGGACGCCGCCTATGGCTACGGCAACAAGATGGCCTCCCGCTTGCGTGAGCTCATTCCGCGACAGCAGTTCGAGGTGCCCATCCAGGCCGCCGTCGGCTCCCGCATCATCGCCCGGGAGACCATCCGGGCGATCCGCAAGGACGTGCTCGCCAAGTGCTACGGCGGTGACATCTCGCGGAAGCGGAAGCTGCTGGAGAAGCAGAAGGAAGGCAAGAAGCGGATGAAGACCGTCGGCCGGGTCGAAGTTCCGCAGGAGGCGTTCGTCGCGGCGCTGTCCACCGCGGAGCCGAAGGGCAAGGGCAAGTAGCCGCGGTTCGGCGGGCCGTTACGCGCTGTACCCCGTCGAACCGCGTTCCGCGATCGTTTCTGTCGGTGGGTGGTGGTTCACTGCTGGCGTCAGGAACATCGGGAGGGCAGCGTGACTCTTATGACGGCGACGGCAGGGTCGGCCCGGTCGGGTTCCTTCACGGTGCGTGATCTGGAGGGGATGCCCGATGACGGCCGGCGGTACGAGCTCATCGACGGAGAGCTCTTCGTGAGCCCTGCATCAGGTACCCGGCACCAAAGTGTCGCGTACCTGCTTTTCGGCGTCCTGCATGCCGCCTGTCCCGCGCATCTCAAGGTCCTGGGTGCGCCGTTCGCGGTGAAGCCGCATGGGCGGACGGAGTTGCAGCCGGATCTGCTCGTCGGGCGGCGCGCTGATTTCACCGACAAGCTGTTGCCGGTGGCTCCGTTACTGGCGGTGGAGGTGCTTTCGCGGAGCACCGCGAAGGTCGACCTCGAGGTGAAGAAGCGGGCGTACGAGCGGCTGGGGACGGAGTGCTACTGGGTGATCGACCCGGCGCATCCCTCGATGCTGGTTTACGAACTCGATGGGGAGGGTCGGTATGCCGAGGTCGCGAGGGTGGCGGAGGAGAAGCCGTTCTATGCCGAGCGGCCGTTCGACGTGCGGATCGTGCTGACGGACCTGGTGGACGAGTTCGGCCCCGGCTGGTAGATGGTCGACAGGATCGCGGCCCTGGTCGGAGGTGCCTGTTGAGCGGTCGGTGACGCGCTGTACTCCGTCAAACCGCGTTCCGCGACCGGTTCTGTCGGACGGTGCTGCTTAGCTGTGGCGTAACCACTGAATGGAGTGCACCATGACCGCTATGGCAGTAAGGGCGACCCCGTTTGCAGGAGACCCAGAGCAGCCGTTCACGGTGCGGGACCTGGAGGGGATGCCCGATGACGGCCGCCGGTACGAGCTCATTGATGGGATGCTCGTCGTGAGCCCCGCACCAGGACTACGGCACCAAGCGGTGGGCTATCAGCTTCACCATGTGCTTTATGAAGCGTGTCCAGATGACCTTTTCGTCGTCGGGGCGCCGTTCGGGGTGCACTTCCCGGATGACGAGAAGAACGAGTTGCAGCCGGATGTGCTGGTCGGCCGCTTCGACGACTTCACCGAAAGGGATCTGCCTGCCGCGCCCGTGCTCGCGGTAGAGGTGCTGTCGCCGAGCACGGCCATTCACGACGTGAACACCAAGAGGGCGGTCTACGAGCGCATGGGGGTGCCCAGCTACTGGGTGATCGATCCGGAGAAGCCGTCGATGCGCGTGTTCGAACTCGACGACGACGGCCGTTACCAGGTGATCGCGAAGATCGCGGACGACGAGCCGTTCGACGCGATCAAGCCGTTTCCCGTGCGGATCGTGCTGACGGACCTGCTGGGCAGGCTCGCCCGCTGAGCCGCGGGCTCAGCCGCGCCCGGCGATACGGGTGGCCTCGACGAAGACGGCGCACCGGCGTTCCGCGGCCATCACCCGGTCGTATTCGTCCCAGTCGTCGTGTGTACCAGTGGCGGCGATGAACACCTCGCGCAGGAGTTGCGGCAGTCCTCCGGCGTCGAAGCCGGGGTCCGGGTCGTCGGGGCCGATCAGCCGGACCGGGCCTTGCACGGAAACCCATTCCCACCCGCGACGAAAGGTGATCGTTGCGTTGTGATGCAGCCGAAGCAGTTCGAGCTTGCGGCTTCCGCCCACCGCCACGAAGCCGACCGAAGCGCGGCCGCTCACCGGATCGTCGATCGGCCCGGCGTTGACGACCGAGGTATGCACGGTGCCGTCCGGGCGCGCGACCGCGACGGTGGCCAGGCCGTGCTCGGCCGGGGCGAGCTTGTGCACCAGAGCCAGATCAGCCATGCCGGGACTCTAACCTAGAGGTTGTTGCTAAGTGGTTTGCGTGGCGGTGCGGGTGGCGGAACCTCAGACGTCTTCTCGCTCCGGGATCGCCTCCTCATGAATGTCCAATTCACCACGTCGGCGCTGTCCTCGCGAGAAGACGCCTGAGAACCCGCGGCGGCGCAAGCTGCGAGCCTCACCGCAAGCGGCTGACGCCGCTTAGGAATACAACCTAGGGTGGGCGTCATGTTCGAGAGCTTGCGCTTTCCGCTGCTGGTCGCGCCGATGGCGGGTGGTCCCTCGACTCCGGAACTCGTCGCCGCGGTGGTGGAGGCGGGCGGATCGGGCTTTCTCGCCGCCGGTTACCTCAAGGCCGGTGCGCTGGCCGAGCAGATCTCCAGGACGCGGCAGCTCACGGCGGGATCCTTTGGCGTTAACCTGTTCGTCCCCGGCGACCGGTCCACCGTGGACATCACCGGTTATGCCCGGCGTCTCGAAGACGAAGCTCGCCGGTACGGGGCCGAGCCGGGCGAGCCGCGCTGGGACGACGACGATTACCCGGCGAAGCTGGATCTCGTGGTGACAGAGCGGATTCCCCTGGTGTCCTTCACCTTCGGCCTGCCCGCCCCCGAGGACGTGGCGCGCCTGCATGAGGCCGGAAGCAGTGTGGTGGTGACCGTCACGACTCCCGGAGAGGCCGTGCGGGCGGCCCGCGCGGGCGCGGATGCCTTGTGCGTACAGGGTTTCGAGGCGGGCGCGCACCGCGGCCTGTGGGTTGAGGACCCGGCCGATCCCGCCGGGGGAGACACCTACGGGCTGCTGGCCCTGCTCCGGCTGGTCTCGTCCGAAGTAGACCTTCCGCTGATCGCGACCGGTGGTTTGGTGCACGGCGCCGACATCGCGGCGACGCTGGTCGCCGGGGCCGAGGCAGCGCAACTGGGTACCGCCTTTCTACGCGCGGACGAGGCCGGTACGCGGCCCGTGCACCGGCGTGCGCTCGCCGAGGCGGGGCGGTCCACGGAGTTCACCCGCGCGTTCAGCGGCCGCCCGGCCCGGGGCCTGGTCAACCGGTTCCTCACCGACCATTCCGCCGCGGCGCCCGCCGCCTACCCGCAGGTGCATCACCTCACCAGCCCGATCCGCGCGGCGGCGGCGAGGGCCGGTGACCCGGAGGGACTGAACCTGTGGGCGGGCCAGACGTATCGGGTCGCGCCGCACGGGCCGGCCGCGGAGATCTTCGCGAAGCTGCACGGCGAGGCCAGGGCCGCCTTCGACCAGGTTGCCCGGCGTTTCGCCTGAAGATGCGTTACCCTGCGGCCGCGTTCGGGATCGGCACCGGCTCGGCGCCATCCTGCTTCGACTGGCGGGTCACACCGGCCGCGAAGTAGGTGAGCATCTCGGCGACACCGGCCGGGTCGTCGAGCTGGGGGCAGTGTCCCCACTCGGAGCGGACCAGCAGCCGGCTGTGCGGCACCAGCGCGTGCAAACGCTCGCCGGAGGCCGGTGTGACCAGGCGGTCCTTACCGCACGCGACCACCAGCAATGGCGCGCGGATCTGGTCCAGGCCCTGGTATGCCTCGGCCAGCTCCTCGACCAGTTGGCGCGCCTGCTCCAGCCGGGTGGTCGCCGAGCGGTAGTCCGGGAAGAGGCTGGTGAACCGCCGCACCTGCTCGGCCGCGGCGCCCCCGTGGTCGGCGTAGAGCAGCCGCGGCACGACGTACTCGGCGATCGAACGGACCAGGAAGCCGGGGATCGGCAACGGGAGCGAGGCGGCCAGCCGCAGTGGCAGCGGGTACCGGCCGACGGTGCGGACCAGCCAGGAGTCGACGAACCCGGGCGCGGCGATGGACACCACGCCGGCGATCGGCAGCCGGGACGACTGCGCCACCCGCAGGCTCATCGTGCCGCCGAGTGAGTTCCCCGCGACGATGATCTTTCGGTACTGGCGCTGTTCCTTGAGGACTGCATCGACGAAGGCGTCCAGCTGCGGCAACATCGCGCCCGGGCGCAGCGGGTCCGCCTCGCCGAACCCGGGCAGGTCCACGGCGAGGACCGAGGTGCCCGTCGCGGCCAGCTCGGCCAGCGCCGGGCGCCACGTGTCGGCGCTGTCGCAATAGCCATGCAACAGGACGAGCCTGGTCGCCTGCCGGTCGCGTGGCCCTGCCTCGAGCACCCTGGTCCGGCTACCGGCAAAACTCCGGTAACCGACCCGCAGTGCTGCCGGATCGGTGTTTGGAGAGGCCGGCCTTGCCGTCGTCTCCCGCTCCATTGCGGTCATATACCCAGATTAGCGAGAAAATCTCGCCTTCCGTCCTTCCGTGCGTGATCACAAACCGGTGTCGCGTTGATCTCGACACGGTGTCTGTGCAGGTCGCAGGGGAGTGTAGGTTAGTCAGCGGGTAAAGACAATCTTTCCGGCGGTTGCTCCGCTGAGCATATTCGCGAACCCCTGGGCCGCCTCGGTCATCGGCAGTTCGTCACCGATCTGCGGCCTTATCCCGGTCAGTTCGACGTAGGACAGCAGGTCTGCCAGCTCGTCCCGCGTGCCCATGGTCGATCCGGCGACGCGCAGTTGCAGGAAGAACACGCGCTGCAACTCCGCGCTCGCGTCCTGCCCGCTCGTCGCGCCGGAAGTCACGACGATGCCACCCGGTTTGAGCGACTTGAGCGAGTGGGACCAGGTCGCCTTGCCGACGGTCTCGAAGACGGCGTCGACCCGCTCGGGCAGCCGCGCGCCCGTCTCGAACGTCTGATGCGCGCCCAGCCGCTCCGCGAGCGCCCGCTTCGGCTCGCTCCGGCCGGTCACCCACACCCGGAAGCCGGCGGCCCGGCCGAGCTGGACCAGCGCCGTGGACACCCCGCCCGACGCGCCCTGCACCAGCATCGTCTGACCGGGGCGCAGCCCGGACTTGACGAACAGCATTCGGTAGGCGGTCAGCCACGCTGTGCCCATGGTCGCGGCCTCGGCGAACGACATGCCGGCGGGTTTGGGCAGCACGTTGCGTGCCGGGACGACGACGTAGTCGGCGAAGGTGCCCTGATGTTTCTCCGTCAGCAGCGTGCGCTTCGGGTCGAGGGTGTCGTCGCCCACCCAGCCGGGCGCGTTGATCACCGAGTGCAGCACGACCTCGGTGCCGTCGTCCAGCACACCGGCCCCGTCGCAGCCGAGGATCATCGGGAACTGCTCGGGCTTGATGCCGACGCCCCGCAGCGTCCAGATGTCGTGCATGTTGAGGCTCGCGGCCCGGACGGCGACCCGGACCCAGCCGTCCGGCACGTCCGGCTCTTCTCGCTCGCCGACGACGAGCGAATCGAGTGGCTTGTCCTGGTTCGGTTCCTGTGCGTAGACGGCGAACATGGCTGCAAACTACCCCGATTCACAGGGGTCTGGGGTCTGGCCCTCCAGACGGGGTCCGGGGGTCGCACCCCCAGATGACACCGCGCGTAGGCTGTGAGCGTGTTCAACGGGCTGGCCAACTGGTGGGACAACGCGGAGCTGTGGCTCGCGCAGTTGTGGTTCCCGGCGCAGTTCGTGCTGGTCATCGCCGTGCTCGGGCCGCTGTGCCTGGGGGCGGCGTGGCTGATCGACCGGATCGTCGACCGGGTGGCGGCGTTGTTCCGCCCTGGCCGGGATGGGGACTGTTCGAGCCAGTGAAGCAATCGACGAGCAGGAGGCGCATCAGCGTCGCCCTGGCCGGGCTCATCGTGCTCGTCCTCGGCGGTTGGCTGATCAAGGACCTCGGTGGGGTCACCGAACCCGGCCTGCATACCGTGGCGCTGTCCACGCTGCCGCCCGAAGCCGGGCAGACCTACCGGCTGATCGAGGCCGGCGGCCCGTTCCGGTATCCGCAGGACGGAACCGTCTTCGAGAACCGGGAGAAACTGCTGCCACGGCAGCCCTCCGGTTATTACCATGAATACACCGTGCCAACACCGGGCAGTGCCGACCGGGGACCGAGACGGCTGATCGCCGGTGACGGGCGGGAGCTGTACTACACCGGCGATCACTACCAGACATTTGTCGCGGTCGACCCCACGAAGTAGAAGGCCCATGGAGCACACCGATTCGAAAGCCCTCGCGGAAGGCGCACGTGCCCGCGGCGCTCACGTTCATCTCGTGCACGGTCACCCCACGGACAAGATGTCCACAATGGAGGCCATCGCCGCGGCACTGTCCTTTCCCGACTATTTCGGCCGGAACCTCGACGCGCTGTACGACTGCCTGACCGACCTGTCCTGGCTGCCTGCCGGCGAGCATGTGCTGATCTGGGGCGGTGCGGAGCTGCTCAAGGCGGCCGATCCGAGGGCGTACCTGGCGATTCGCAGTGTGCTCTCGGACGCGGAGCGCGCGATGACCCCCGGTGGCGATCGCGTGGACAGCCGCCACCTCACGGTCGCGTTCTGCGACGACTAGAGACTGTTTCGAGCGGCCTGCCGCGGCGGTGCAAGCTGTCGCCCACCGCAAGCGGCTCCGCCGCTTCGAACACCATCTGACCCGGATTACTCGCTGGGCACCCAGTTCGGCCGGCGTTTCTGGGCGAACGCGGTGATGCCTTCCTGCCCCTCCGCGGAGGCGAAGAACCGGGCGGAAAGCGCATTCATCGCCTCGAAACCGGCGGACGGCGTGGGTGGTTTCGGGCTGACGAGCAGCTCCTTCGTGGCGGCGAGGGCCTGCGGTCCGCCGAGTGCGAGCGCGTTGACGTAGCGGTCGACCTCGGCGTCGAGCCGTTCCGCGTCTACGGCCGCGGTGATCAGGCCGATCTGGGCCGCGCGTTCGGCGTCGAAGACCTCGCCGGTGAGGAACAGCTCCTGGGCGGCGCGGGGCGCGATGCGGGGCAGCACGGTCAGCGAGATGATCGCCGGGACCACGCCGACCCGCACCTCCGAGAAGGCGAACGTGGCTTCGCGGGCGGCCACCACGATGTCCGCCGCCGCCACCATCCCGACCCCGCCGGCTCGTGCCGGTCCGGTGAGCCGGGCGACCACGGGCTTCGGGCTGGACCAGAGCTGGTGCAGGATTTCGGGAAATTCGTTGACGCCCTGGGCGGAGGCGTCGGCCCCGCGTGCCTCCTTGAGATCCATGCCCGAGCAGAACACCTTGCCGGTGTGCGTCAGCACGATCACCCGGACCGCTGCGTCGTCATGGGCCTTGACCAGCGAAGCGCGCAGCTCGCGCCTCAACTGGGCCGACAACGCGTTGCGGTTGTGCGGTGAGTCCAGCGTGATGGTCGCGGTACCACGCGCCACCGAGTAGTGCACAAGTTCGTCGCTCATGGACACCACCCTGCCATGGCTCGCGATCTTTTCGCGGGCGAGGCGCGTGGTCGGTTCCGGCGGACCAGGACCTGTATCGAAGCCGGTCGGGTGAGCTGGGCTGATCTCGGCGTTCTCGCCGGAACCCCGGACTCGCCACAAACCCGGAACTCACCTCCCCCGCCCCAGAACTCGCCCTCCCGAACCCAGAACTCGCCCACCTGAACCCAGAACTCGCCCTCCCCAGCCGGGGACACGCCAGCACCTGGCGTGTCCCCAGCTCAGGCGATTGAGTTCCTGCTTCAGGCACGCGAGTTCCCGGTGCAGCCGGGCGTGTCCCCGGTTCAGGCACGCAAGTTCCCGGTTCAGGCACCTGAGTTCTCGGTTCAGTCGGGCGTGTCCCCGGTCCGGGCACTCGAGTTCCGGTTTGGGAACAACAGGTACCGAAGGCCGGATTACCCCGGGCAACGTTGCGAGGCACGCCGCCAGGACCGTACCACCCCCGACGACGCGACGAACTCCTGTCCTGAACCGGGAACACAGCGGCCTGAAGCGGGGACACAGCGGCCTGAAGCAGGGACACAGCGGCCCGAAGCGGGGACACAGCCGCCTGAAGCGGGGACACAGCCGCCTGGAGCGGGGACTCAGCGGTCTGGAGAGGGGACACGGCGCGGTCGTCACCCGCTGCGACACACTCGCCATACGCTACGAAGCCACCATCCACCTTGCTGCGATCAACGAACAGGTCTGATCGACATTGATACAGGCCCTAAGCGGATTCGGCTCGCTGGTACGCGGTTTCCGTGTAGCGGCGCAGGACGAGAGCCGTGATCCGGGGATCCGGGGCCAGCGGCGCGGCGATCCGCGCGTCCGGCGCTTGCGCGGCGACCCGGTCGAGGAGGAAGCCGGGGGCCAGAAACCAGGAAGCGACCGCGATTTCACGGGCGCCACGGGCACGCAGCCGCGCGATGGCCGCCGGAATGTCGGGCCGCCCGGCGGCCGGCGTGCCGCCGACGAAGGCAGGAGCGGCGAGGAAACCGTGACGCGCCTGCCACCGGCGCGCCAGGCGGGCGACGGCGGCGTTGGCCGGGGCGTGCGAGGAGCCCACCGCGGCCACCACCACGCCGAGGCGCGGATCGGCCAGATCCGCGCCGGTCGCGGCGAGCCGGTCCAACGCCACGTTCGCCAGCGTCGTCGTAGTCCCGAGAACGTCCGAAACAGACACTCGAAGCCCGGCCGGCGCACGCGTCAGCAGCGCGGGCAGGTCGATGCGGGCGTGGTAGGCGCTTCCGAGCAGCAGCGGGACCACTACGGCTTCGCGATGTCCCTCGGCGGGAAGCGACCGCAGCACGTCGGCCAGCAGCGGGTGAGAAAGGTCGAGAAACGACACGCGGGCGCCGGGGATCTCGCCCACCAACGCGCGGATCGTCGCGGCGGACCGGCCGTCCCGGCTGCCGTGCGCCACTGTGACGAGAACGGGTTCCTGGCGGTACCGCGGGATCGGGCGCACGGTCAGTCCGCCCCGCTCGTGCCCGCTTCGACCGCCGCTGTGTCGTCATGCCGCATGGTTGGAAATCACCTCACGCAAGCGCCGGTTGATCACGTCCACGGTTTGGCTTTCCTCGGCGCCGGAGAGCCCGTCGACCCGCCACTCCTGCACGACCCGGCCCGGGCGCGAGGACAGCAGCACCACCCGCTCGCCGAGCCGCACGGCTTCACGCACGTCGTGGGTCACGAACACCACCGCGGCCCCGGTCGCACGCCACAGGCGGACCAACTCGCCCTGCAGGACGTCCCGGGTGATCGCGTCCAGCGCCGAGAACGGTTCGTCCATCAGCAGCAGCGACGGCCGCGAATCGTCCGAGGTGTGCAGCGCCGAGGCAAGTGCCCGCGCGAGGGCCACCCGCTGGCGCATCCCGCCGGAAAGCTCGTGCGGCCGTTTCTTGTCCGCGCCGCCCAGCCGCACCAGGTCGAGCAGTTCGCGGGTACGGGCCTTGCGCTCCGCCCGCCCGATGCCGCCCAGTTTCAACGGCAGCTCGACGTTGGCGGCCGCGGTCAGCCACGGCATCAGCGCGGCCTCTTGGAACATCACCGCGGGACGCCCGCTGTTGACCTCCACGTCGCCGGCGGTCGGCCGGTCCAGGCCGGCGATGAGGTTCAACAGGGTGGTCTTGCCGCAGCCCGACGCGCCGAGCAGGCAGACGAACTCTCCGGGCGCCACCTGGAGATCGACGCCGCCGAGCGCGACCACCGCACGGTCGCCCTGACCGAATGTCTTGTGCACGCCGCTCAGCCGCGCGGCGTGTGCGGTGAGTGGCCCCACCGCGGAACTTTCCAGCGTCGCGGCCATCGCGCCCGCCTCTCTGGTCACGGTCACGGGTTGGGTAGCGGCGCGCCGACCAGCCCGGCGGCCAGCGTGTCACCGTCGGTGGCGTCGATCACCAGGAATGCCCCCGTGCGGCGGCTGACCGCGTAGTCGTCCACCGGCAGTGGCTCGGCGGTGCGGAGGCGAACCCGCCCGAGCTCGTTGAGCAGCAAGGTATCCGGCGCGTCCACACTGGACAGCTTCTGCTCGTCGAACCGGGCGGTCAGCTCTTCGACGAAGGCCGGCACCGTGCGGGCGCCGTGCTTGACCAGCACCCGCGCGCCCGGCCGCAGCGGCTTCTCCGACAGCCAGGCCAGGGTGGCGTCCAACTCGTCGGTGAGCATCGGGGACTCGCCGGGGGAGGCGATCACGTCCCCGCGCCCGATGTCGAGTTCGTCGGTCAGCAGCAGGGTCACCGACCGCCCGGCGACGGCCTCCGCCAGCTCACCGTCGGGAGTGTCGATCCGCGCCACCGTGCTGCGCCGGCCTGTCGGCAGCAGCACCACCTCGTCGCCACGGCGGATCGTCCCGGCCGCGACCTGGCCGGCGTAACCGCGATAGTCGGGATGTTCCGGCGTACGCGGGCGGATCACGTATTGCACGGGGAAACGGAAGGGCGCGTCGTGCGGGTCCGGCGCCGCGGGCACCGATTCCAGGTGCTCCAGCAGCGTCGGGCCGCGGTACCAGGCCGTCCGGTCCGAGCGGTCGACCACGTTGTCACCGACGAGCGCGGAGACCGGGAGGGCAAGCACGGAGCCGTCGGGGTAACCCAGCGACGTGGCGTGTGCGACGAACTCCTTGGCGATGACGCGAAAAGTCTCCTCGTCGTAGTCGACGAGGTCGATCTTGTTCACCGCGAGCACCAGGCGAGGCACCCCGAGCAGCGCGAGGACGGCGGCGTGCCGGCGGGTCTGCTCGACGACGCCCTTGCGTGCGTCCACGAGCAGGATCGCCAGCTGCGCGGTGGATGCGCCGGTGACGGTGTTGCGGGTGTACTGCACGTGACCGGGAGTGTCGGCCAGCACGAACGAACGCCTTGGCGTGGCGAAGTACCGGTACGCCACATCGATCGTGATGCCCTGTTCCCGCTCCGAACGCAGTCCGTCCACCAACAGTGAAAGATCCGGAGTGGACAGACCGCGGTCGACGCTCGCTCTGGTGACCGCGTCGAGCTGGTCCGCGAGCACGGACTTGGTGTCATAGAGCAGCCGGCCGACCAGAGTGGACTTTCCGTCGTCCACGCTGCCGGCGGTGGCCAGGCGCAGCAACGAACTCGGCGGAGACTGGATCGGCATCAGAAGTACCCCTCCCGCTTCCGGTCCTCCATCGCCGCCTCGGAAAGCCGGTCGTCGGCGCGGGTGGCGCCTCGTTCGGTGAGCCGGCTCGCCAGCACTTCGGCGATCACCTCGTCCACAGTGGACGCGGTGGACTCCACAGCGCCGGTGCAGGAGCCATCACCGACCGTGCGGTAGCGGACGGTCAGTTCCCTGACCTCCTCACCGCTTCGTGGGCCACCCCACGGCCCCTCGGTGAGCCACATGCCGTCCCGGCGATAGACCTGGCGCGGGTGCGCGTAGTAGATCGACGGCAGCTCCACCCCTTCCCGCGCGATGTAGTGCCACACGTCGGCCTCGGTCCAGTTGGAGAGGGGGAACACGCGCACATGCTCTCCCGGGCGGTGCCGCCCGTTGTACAGGTTCCACAGCTCGGGACGCTGGCGGCGCGGATCCCATTGCCCGAACGCGTTGCGCAGGCTGAAGATCCGCTCCTTCGCCCGTGCCCGCTCCTCGTCGCGGCGCCCGCCGCCGAAGACCGCGTCGAACCGGTGCTCGGCGATGGTGTCCAGCAGCGGCTGGGTCTGCAACGGGTTGCGCGTGCCATCCGGCCGTTCGGCCAGCCGGCCGTCGTCGATCCAGTCCTGCACCTCCGCCACGATCAGCCGGAGGTTGTGCTCGGCCACCACCTTGTCCCGAAACGCGATGACTTCATCGAAGTTGTGCCCGGTGTCCACGTGCAGCAGCGGGAACGGGACCGGCGCGGGCCAGAACGCCTTGATCGCCAGGTGCAGCAGCAGGGTCGAATCCTTGCCGCCGGAGAACAGGATCACCGGGCGGTCGAACTCGCCGGCGACCTCCCGGAAGATGTGGATCGCCTCCGACTCCAGGGCCGTCAGGTTGTCGGTCGTGACTACATCGAGCATGTTTCCCCCTCAGCCGTGCAGGCCGCATTCGGTCTTGGCCGTGCCGGCCCAGCGGCCGCTGCGCGGGTCCGCCCCCGGAGCGACCTTCGCGGTGCACGGTGCGCAGCCGATCGACAGGTAACCCTCGGACACCAGCGGGTTCTCGAGGATCCCGTGTTCGGCGAGGTAGCCGCGGAACTCCTCGTCGGTCCAGTGCGCGATCGGGTTGACCTTGACCAGCCCGTTGCGCTCGTCCCAGCCGACGACTGGGGTATTCGCCCGCGTTGGCGCGTCAACCCGGCGTACCCCGGTGACCCAGGCGGAGTAGCCGGCCAGCGTCTTTCGCAGCGGCACGACCTTGCGCAGTTGGCAGCACAGGTTCGGGTCCCGGCCGTGCAGTCTCGGCCCATGCTCGGCGTCCTGCTCGGCGACGGTGTGTTCCGGCGTCGCGTTGACGACGCGGATGTCCGGGTAGACCGTGGCGACCGCGTCGCGGGTGCCGATGGTCTCCGCGAAGTGGTATCCGGTGTCCAGAAACAGCACGTCCACATCGGACTTCACCTGGGTCGCCAGGTCGACGAGCACCGCGTCCTGCATGTTCGAGGCGACGATGAAGTCATCGCCGAAGGTCTCCACCGTCCAGCGCAGGGCATCCAGTGCGCTCGCGCCGGCGAGTTCCCCAGACGCCCTCTCCGCCAACTCCTTCAGCCCGTGTCTGTTCACTCGTTCCTTCGCGGGTTTGCGCGCGACCGCGATCGCGTCGACGGGGCGCTCCATTTGAGGCCGAGTCACGTCCCCGACAAGGGCGCCCCGCCGCCCCGATAGCGGGACGGAAGCGCGCGCGTGCTGGTCACCTTGACTGCCGCGACCTGATACAGTCCCGTTCATCGCAGATCGGCCTCCGCGGCCCGCGCCACCCACTGCGGGAAGCGTTCGCCCGGCTCGCGCTGGGTCAGGTAGTTGCGCACCACGCGCTCGACGTAGCCGGCCAGTTCGTCGGCGGTCACCTTGTGGCCGCGCACCTTCCGGCCGAAACCGGCATCCAGACCCAGCCCGCCGCCCAGGTGCACCTGGAAGCCCTCGACCTGGTTGCCGTCCGCGTCGGTGACGATCTGACCCTTGAAGCCGATGTCCGCGGTCTGGATGCGGGCGCAGGAGTTGGGGCAGCCGTTCAGGTGCACGGACACCGGGTTGTCCACTTCGGACTGGAGGTCGGCGAGCCGCCGCTCCAGCTCGGCCACCAGGTCGCGGGCCCGCGCCTTGGTCTCCACGATCGCCAGCTTGCAGAACTCGATTCCGGTGCAGGCCATGATGCCGCGCCGCCACGGGCTCGGCTCGGTGGGCAGGCCGATCTCGGCCAGCTCCGCGCGCAGTCCGGCCAGCTCGGACTCCGGCACGTCGAGGACGAGGATCTTCTGCTGCGGGGTGAGCCGCACCCGCGAGGACCCGGCGCGCTCGGCGGCCTTGGCCACCGCGATGAGCGTGGACCCGGAGACCCGGCCGGCGGTCGGCGCCGCACCGACGTAACACAGGCCGTCCTTCTGCCGGTGCACCCCGATGTGGTCGCGCCGCTGTTCGGGCACCTCGGGCGCGGGGCCATCGACCAGTCTGCGGCCCAGGTACTCGGTTTCGAGCACCTCGCGGAACTTCGCCGCGCCCCAGTCCTTGACCAGGAACTTCATCCGTGCCCGGGACCGGAGACGGCGGTAGCCGTAGTCACGGAAGACGCTGACCACGCCCTCCCAGACTTCCGGCACCTCGTCCCGCGGCACCCACGCGCCAAGGCGCTGGCCGATCATCGGGTTGGTGGACAGGCCGCCGCCGACCCACACGTCGAAACCGGGTCCGTGCTCGGGGTGGCGCACCCCGATGAAGGCCACGTCGTGGATCTCGTGCGCGACGTCCTGCAGCCCGGAGACCGCGGTCTTGAACTTGCGCGGCAGGTTCGCATACTCGGGTTTGCCGAGGTAACGGCGCTTGATCTCGTCGATCGCCGGGGCGCCGTCGATGATCTCGTCCTCGGCGATGCCGGCCACCGGCGAGCCGAGGATCACGCGCGGGCTGTCGCCGCAGGCGGTCATGGTGGTCAGCCCGGCGGACTCCAGCTTCTGCCACATCGCCGGCACGTCCTCGATGCGCACCCAGTGGTACTGGACGTTCTGGCGGTCGGTGATGTCCGCGGTGTCACGGGCGTAGGTCTGCGAGACCTCGCCGATCACGGCGAGCTGTTCGGTGGTCAGCGCGCCACCGTCGATGCGCACCCGCATCATGAAGAACTCGTCGTCGAGTTCCTCCGGGGCAAGCGTCGCGGTTCGGCCGCCGTCGATCCCGGGCTTGCGCTGGGTGTAGAGGCCGTACCAGCGGAACCGGCCGCGCAGGTCGCCCGGGTCGATCGAGTCGAAACCCCGCTGGGCGTAGACGTTTTCGATGCGGGCGCGCACGTTGAGCGGGTGGTCGTCCTTTTTGGATTGTTCGTTCGCGTTGAGCGGTTCGCGATAGCCCAGCGCCCACTGGCCTTCACCGCGACGTTGCTTGGGGCGGGCCGGGCGTGTGGTCGAGGTTTCGCCTGGAGCCGAGGCCATGGGTGTCCTCCCGTCTTCGGGGCGCCGCGCACGCGAGCGCCCCAGCCGTGGTGAGGGGGTGGCTCCCGGCGTCCGGCGCTCGCTGGTCCTTGCTCGGGATCGGGTGGCGGCGGAGTCAGCTGGCCGCGTGGCACAGTGCGCTGGAGACACGCCGGTAGTCGACGTGCCGACGCACGACGAGCAGGACACCGGCGTAAGTCATGCACGTCAGCGTGCCAGCCGTTCACCGCGCGGTCCAGGCTGCCCGCATCCTGGGAAGGGGCTCACCTTCGCAGGTCAGCGGGGGTAGGGGACACTGGAGGCGTGTTCGGGGTTTATGTACATGTGCCGTTCTGTGCCACACGATGTGGGTATTGCGACTTCAACACCTACACGGCGGGAGAGCTCGGTTCGGCCGCGTCGCCGGAGTCGTGGCTCCAGGCCCTGAAACGGGAACTGGCGCTGGGGGTCAAGGCGGTGGGTGCCCGCCCGGCCGAGACGGTGTTCGTCGGCGGCGGCACCCCGTCGTTGCTCGGCGCCGACGGGCTCGCGTCCGTGCTGGATGCGGTGCGTGACTCGTTCGGCCTGGCACCCGGCGCGGAGGTGACCACCGAGGCCAACCCGGAGTCGACGTCACCGGAGTTCTTCGACGGCATCCGGCGGGCCGGTTACACCCGGGTTTCCCTGGGCATGCAATCGGCCGCGCAACATGTGTTGAAGGTGCTCGACCGGGTCCACACGCCTGGGCGCCCGGGCGTTGCCGCGCGGGAAGCCCGCGCGGCCGGGTTCGAGCACGTCAACCTCGACATCATCTACGGCACGCCCGGAGAGCGTGTGTCCGACCTTCGCGCATCGCTGGATGCCGTGCTCGATGCCGGGGTCGACCACGTTTCGGCGTACTCGCTGATCGTGGAGGACGGTACGGCCCTCGCGCGCCGGGTGCGCCGCGGTGAGTTGCCCGCGCCCGACGACGACGTGCTCGCCGGTTACTACGAGGTGATCGACCAGACACTGAATGCCGCCGGTCTCGCCTGGTACGAGGTGTCGAACTGGGCCGCTTCCCCGGATGCCCGGTGCCGGCACAACCTCGGGTACTGGCGCGGTGGCGACTGGTGGGGCGCCGGTCCCGGCGCGCACAGTCACGTCGCGGGTGTCCGGTGGTGGAACGTCAAGCACCCGGCCCGTTACGCGTCCCTGCTGGCCGAGGGCGTCTTGCCCGAGGCCGGGCGCGAGGTGCTCACCGACGACGACCGGCACCTGGAGCGGATCATGCTGGAGCTCCGCCTCGCCGAAGGTCTCCCACTCGACGCGCTCGACGCCGAGGGCGAACAGCAGGCCCGCGTCGCGGCCGACGACGGGCTGCTCACCCTCGCCGGTGACCGCGCCGTGCTGACTCCCCGGGGCCGCCTCCTCGCCGATGCCGTTGTCCGCCGTCTCGCCGCTTGACCGCTCATAGCAGCGCCAACTCGTTATCATCCCGCCGTGGCAGGAGACCTGGCGAGGGGCTTGCCGACGGCCTCATCCTTTCGGCCGTCTTCCCCATCGCACTGGTCGTCTTCGCTGTGTATTTTCTGCGTCTCGCGGAATGTTTAGCCTGACCGTTACTGCGGCGCTTTGACCTACCGTTTCATGTAATCCGGTTGTAAGTGGCGTCCTGGACACTCGGTGGCATGTGGGTTCGTGGTTGGGCGACGCTGCCGGCGGTTTCCTGGCGGTGTTCGGTGGCATGTTTCTTGGGGTAGCGTTCGCGTACCTCTTCGGCACCGTGATTGCCTTTCCAGCCGGCCTGCTCGTCGATATTCCGTTGACGGAAGGGTTTGGCGTACTGGTCAACACGCGCCGGGTGTCGGGCAGCCGGTCTTGGCGAGATCGCACTGCGCACGATTCGCACACTTTCTCGATCGCTGTTCTGGCGGTGCGGCACCTGTAGACGGACCTGCGTCAACCTCGCTTGGGTCACCCGGAAACGGCTGGACTGGACCGATATCCGAGGCATCGTTTTCTCGACCGAGCGAGGGAGCACCGCTGACACAGACCGTCATGGTCTGGCCGTGCCGCGCTGTAGCGCGTCGTGGAGCCATTGGCCGAGGCGTGGCGCTTCGGTATGGCTGCCGCGCCAGGCCAGGTGCGCGTCTGGCCGCACCAGCCATACGTTCCGCTGTTGACGGGGGCGGTCGGGGGTGAGCGTCACGACGATGTCGCCGAGGTGTTTCTGTGCTTCCGCGAGGAGGTCGTCGTGGCCTCCGCCGGGCATCAGCAGTGCCCATCGCTGCCCGAGTTCGGCGTGCAGGCGGGTGTGGCTGCCGTCGGCGCGTGTGCAGGTCAGGTCCGGGACGCGATCGCCGGGCCGTGGCCCTCGACCCAACCGCTGCCTGGTGCCCTTGGCCAGGGGCCCGCGTCGGTAGGTCACCCACAACTGGGACGCCAGTTGAGTGACTCGTCGTTGCACGGAACGCATGGTGGCGACCGGAATCAGCACCCGCCTGCGCAGGAACCGCATCAGCGGGCTTTCACCGACCTGCAGCCGGGTTGCGGTCGTGGTTCGCCGAAGCACTTCGGTCGCCAGTGGCCGGCGTTCTGCCTCATAGGTGTCCAGCAGTGCCTCCGCGGCCCGCCCGCGCATGACCAGTGCCAGCTTCCAGGCGAGGTTCTCCGCGTCACCCAAGCCGGTAACCATGCCCTGCCCGCCGAACGGGCTGTGGATGTGAGCCGCGTCGCCGACGAGGAAGACCCGGCCCTTTCGGTAGGTGTCGGCGAGCCGGCGGTGCACGCGGAAGACCGAGGTCCAGACGGCGTCCTTGATCTGGATGTCGGTGCGTCCGGTGCGCTCGGGCACCAACCGGCGAAACCGTTCCAGGACCTGAGCCGGTTCGCCCTCCGCGCTGCTGTCGCCGGCCGGGTCGTAGGCCATCAGCCGCCACAGGTCGTCCGCCCGCCCGACTTCGCGCATCGGCACGGCGAAGAACGGTCCGTCCGGGTGTGGCCAGCCATGCCCACCGGCACGGTCGACAGGCCAGTCGGCGTGCACGTCCGCGAGCAGGAACTGTTCGGTGAGGCGGACACCGGGAAACCCGATGCCGGTCAGCTTGCGCACCGTGCTGTGCGCCCCGTCGCAACCGGCCAGCCACCGGCAGCTCACGGTGCTCCCCGTGCTGAGCACCCCGGTGACCTCGTGCCCGTTCTGGCTGACATCGACCAGCGTTGTGCCCCAACCGATGTCGACACCCAGTTCGCTCAGTCGACGCCGCAGTGCTGCCTCGATGTCGGCCTGTGAGACATACATCGTCGTGCGGGCGGTGTCCAGGCCGAGGTCGCCGAACCGGATCGTGATCGCCGGCCGCCCGTCGAGGTATTGGGTCAGGGTGAGCGCGGTGAGCGAACGATCCGGCAGATCGCCGAGACCGCCGAGTCGATCAAGCACTTCAACGCCCCGGGCGTGCAGGATGTTCGCCCGCGACGTCGACGCCGGTCCCGATGCGCTGTCCACGACTCGAACGGAGACCCCGTGCAGGCGCAGCGCGCAGCCCAGCGCCAGCCCGGAAGGCCCGGCACCGACGATCAGCACCTCGGTGTCCACCACGTCCATCACGGCCCCCAACGGTCCTTACGCTCAACGACTCGGAACGGTTCCGTTCCGGACTGGAGGTTAGCGGGTCGAGGATTCGGAACGCAACCGGTCCGTTCCGTACTACAATCATCGCGATGACCGAACCAACCCGAACGCGGCCGGCGGCCGGAGGGGCGCTGCTGCGAGGACATGTCACCAACGCGATCACAGCCGCGGCCCTGGATGAACTGGTCCAGTCCGGCTATGCGCGCATGTCCATGGAGGCGGTAGCCCGGCGCGCCGGCGTCGGCAAAGCCGCCATCTACCGCCGCTGGGCGTCCAAACAGGCCATGGTGGAACAGATCGTGGGCGACCTCGCCTGGAATGTCGTCCCGGTTCCCGACACCGGAAGCCTCCGAGACGACGTCAGCAGCTTCGTCGCACACGCCACTGCGTTCAGACAGGATTTACGGGCGAACCGCATCATCGCCGACCTCAGTGCCGAGGCCAGCCGTAATCCACAGCTCGCCCAAGCCTTCTACTCGGCCCTGCGTGAACCCCGCCGCACGGCCGGCTCCACCATGCTGCACAAGGCGATCGAACGAGGAGAACTCCCCACGGACCTCGACATCGACCTCGCTCTGGACTGCCTCGTCGGCCTCACCTACGCCCGCCCGCAGGCGTTCACCGCCTCCGGTGAGCCGGCCGACGCCTATTCCCAACAACGGCTGGTCGATGTCATTCTCACCGCGCTCGCCGCCTGTCGCCGCTAGGGTCCGTATCGATGTCGATCAGAGCCATTGGTTGAGTGCGGCGGGGTGGACGGTGGCTTCGTAGCGGGTGGCGAGTTTGTCGTAACGGGTGCTGACGGTGCTCTGTTCCTGTTCCAGATTCCTGTGTTCGCAAGCCAGAACTCAAGCGCCTGGACCGGGGACACGCCCGACTGAACCGGGAACTCAGGTGCCTGGACCTGGAACTCGCGTGCCCTACCCGGGAACTCGCGTGCCCTACCCGGGAACTCAGGTGCCTGAGGCGAGAACTCGGGTGCCTGAGGCGAGAACTCGGGTGCCTGAGGCGAGAACTCGGGTGCCTGAGGCGGGAATTCGCGTGCCTGAGCCGGGGACACGCCAGGTGTTGGCGTGTCCCCGACTGGCGAGGGTGAGTTCTGGGTTCGGGAGGGTGAGTTCTGGGTTCGGGAGGGCGAGTTCTGGGTTGGGGTGGGGTGAGTTCTGGGTTTGGGGCGGGTTCCGGGGTTCGGGGAGGGCAAGAACGCCAAGATCAGCCCAAACCCACCCCAGCCGACTTCGACACAGGCCCTAGTCGTCCCGACATCCACGGAGCGCGAGACGCTCGTACACACGCTGGTGGATCAGCTCCAGATCGTGACGTAGACCGGCGGCCGGAACCGGGAGGGCGGCACACCGCTGCCCGGTGAGCGCATCAGCTGCATCGCGGCCGGGGTCCCGAGAAAGTGCCGCAGGGCCGCGGCCGCGACTGATCCACGATCACGCGGCAGGGTGGTCAGGTGCCAGCACACGGTCGCGGGGGTGGCCGGGGTCGGCACGATCTTCAACTCGTGCCGGCGCAGTTGCGGCGCGGCGAGGTGCTCCGCCGCGATCGACACCCCGTTGCCGCTCGCCGCCGCCGACCAGGCCGCCGTCTGGTTGGGGAAGACGCTGATCACCGACTCCGGCACGCCCAGCCGACCCAGCAGGCGGGCCGTGTCGCTGCCGGGGTCGGCCGCCGCCGGGTCCACCAGCCAGGGCCACTTCGCCGGGCTGCCGGTGTACCGGGTGTGCGGCGAGCCCACCGCGACGAGGGTGCACCGGAAGATCGGCGTGCTGTCCAGCCCGCCCTCCAAGGACGGGCCGAGTGCGGCGTCGGCGAGCCGGTTGCTCACCAGCACTGGCATCTCCGAGACGCGGGCCACCCCGGCGGAAGCGTCCACGGCCTGGCCCGGCCGCGCGGAGAAGGCCGCCAGCAGCGGGTTCGCCACGAATTCGGCGATCGTGTTGGTGACCGCGACCTGGAGTCGCTCGGCCACGCCGTTGGCTTCGCGCACCGCGGCGTCGGCGTCCGCGCCCAGCGCGACCATTTGCGACGCGATCGGCAGGAGCCGGCTGCCGCCTGGGGTGAGGGTCATGCCGTTCGGGCTTCGCACAAGGAGCTTGTCGCCGTGATGCTGGCGCAGCGCGGCGAGCGCCTGGGAGACCGCGGGCTCGCTCACACCCAGCGCCCGCGCCGCGCCTGACACCGAACCGAGGCGGGCGACCAGCACGAACGCGCTCAGCTGCGCGAGGGTCACAGCCTTCTAGTCTAGCTATAAGTGTTCGATTAACCAGCCGTTGTCGTTTTCTTTCCTTGGCCGCACTGTGCTCTCATGCAGGTGCCCGCCCAGTTCCAGTACGAGAAAGCGACAAGCGTCGAGCACGCGCTGAGCCTACTCGCGCAGTACGGGCCGGAGAGCCGGATCGTGGCCGGCGGTCACAGCCTCCTGCCGATGATGAAGCTCCGGCTGGCCCAACCGGAGGCGCTGATCGACATCAACGACCTCGAGGAGCTGTCCAGGATCAGCGTCGAGGAGCACATGCTGTGGATCGGCGCGCTGGTCCGGCACGCCGACCTGCTGGCCTCGGCGGTGGCCGGTGAGCATTTCCCGATCTTCCACGACGCCGAACGCATGATCGCCGATCCCATCGTGCGCAACCGCGGCACGGTCGGTGGTTCGCTGTGCCAGGCGGACCCGTCCGAGGACCTGTCCGCGGCCTTCACCGCGGTTCGCGGCGAGGCGGTGATCCAGGGGCCGGACGGCCGGCGGGTGGTGCCGGTCCGCGAGTTCTTCACCGGCCCCTACCAGACCGTGGTCGGCGACGGCGAGATCCTGACCCATCTGCGGGTGCCGATCCGCTCGTCGGCCTCGGCCTACGAGAAGGTCGAACGGCGGGCCGGCGACTGGGCGGTCGCCGCCGCGGGTGCCGAGCTGCGCCTGGAGGGCGACACGCTGGCGGAGGTCGGCATCGGTTTGACGGCGGTGGGCGCTTCGAGTTTCCACGCGCCGGAGGCCGAGGAGTTCCTCGTCGGCGGCCCGGCCACGGACGAGCGGTTCGACGAAGCCGGTGCGATCGCCGCCCAGCACTGCGAACCAGTGCCCGACCAGCGCGGCCCGGTCGACTACAAGCGGCACCTGGCCGCAACGCTCACCACGCGCGCGTTGCGCCGAGCGAGGACACGCTGGCACGGGCAGCACAACGGCGCGGAGAAGGAGTCCTGACCATGGAGATCAGCGTCGACGTCAACGGCCAGAACTACCGGGCCGAGGTCGAGCCGCGTTTGCTGCTGGTGCACTTCCTGCGGGACACGCTGGGGTTGACCGGCACGCACTGGGGCTGCGACACCTCAAACTGCGGGGCCTGCGTGGCGTGGCTGGACGACGTGCCGGTCAAGTCGTGCACGGTGCTCGCGGTGATGGCCGATGGGCACCGGGTCCGCACCGTCGAGGGGCTGGAGACCGCCGACGGCCTCGACACCGTCCAGCGCGGTTTCACCGAGTGCCACGGGCTCCAATGTGGATTCTGCACGCCGGGCATGATGATGACGGCGCGGTGGCTGCTCGACCACAATCCCGATCCCTCGGAAGACGAGATCCGCGAGGCGATCTCCGGCCAGATCTGCCGGTGCACCGGTTACGAGAACATCGTGCGTTCGATCCGTTGGGCCGCCGAGCATGAGGCCACCGCCGTGGAGTCCGGTGTGGACACTGGGAAGGGGGTGCCCGCATGAAACTCCTTGAGTCGAGTCGCGGCAATCGAGGTGACCACAGAGCGCGCCTTCTCTGTCCGCTATCGGGGCGGCAGGGCGCCCATCTGAATTCCGTTACCCGGATTCGTAAGGAGCGCCCTGTCGACACGATCAAGGGGGTCTGGGGGCTTGCCCCCAGCCGGGGTGTGGGGGCCGAGCCCCCACAGGACACAGTGGCGCGCAAACTCGCGGAGGAAACAGCGTGACTGCCATGGAAACGCCGGTGGGTTATGGCCGGATGCACCGCAAGGAGGACGCTCGGTTCATCCGCGGTCACGGCAACTACGTCGACGACATCACCTTGCCCGGAATGCTGCACGGCGCCGTGCTGCGCAGTCCATATGCACACGCTCGGATCGTCTCGGTGGACACGACGGCGGCCGAGGCGCATCCGAAGGTCAGGGCCGTGATCACCGGCGAGACCCTCGCCGGGCTCAACCTGGCCTGGATGCCGACGTTGTCGAACGACGTGCAGGCCGTGCTGGCCACCGACAAGGTCCGATTCCAGGGCCAAGAGGTCGCGTTCGTCGTCGCCGAGGACCGCTATTCCGCACGCGACGCGCTGGAACTGATCGAAGTGGAATACGAACCGCTGCCACCGGTCGTGGACGCCCGCAAGGCGCTCGACGAGGACGCCCCGGTGATCCGTGACGACCTGGAAGGTCGCACCGACAACCACATCTTCGACTGGGAAGCCGGTGACTCCGACCGCACCGACGCGGTGTTCGCCGCCGCGGACGTGGTCGCCGAGCAGGACATGCTGTATCCACGGGTGCATCCGGCGCCGCTGGAGACCTGCGGAGCGGTCGCCGAAATGGACAAGATCACCGGCAAGCTCACCGTGTGGACGACCACCCAGGCGCCCCACGCGCACCGCACCGTCTACGCGCTCGTGGCCGGCCTGCCCGAGCACAAGATCCGGGTCGTCTCGCCGGACATCGGTGGCGGTTTCGGCAACAAGGTGGGCATCTACCCGGGTTACGTGTGCGCGGTGGTCGGTTCCATCGTCACCGGAAAGCCGGTGAAGTGGGTGGAGGACCGCTCGGAGAACCTGATGAGCACCTCGTTCGCCCGCGACTACCACATGCACGGCGAGATAGCGTCCACAAAGGACGGTAAGATCCTGGGCATCCGGGTGCGGGTGCTCGCCGACCACGGCGCGTTCAACGGGACCGCGCAGCCGACGAAGTTCCCCGCCGGCTTCTTCAGCGTGTTCACCGGGTCCTACGACATCGAAGCCGCGCACTGCTCGGTCACCGGGGTCTACACCAACAAGGCGCCCGGCGGGGTGGCCTACGCGTGCTCGTTCCGCATCACGGAGGCGGTGTACCTGATCGAGCGGCTGGTCGACGTGCTCGCCTTCGAACTCAAGGTGGATCCCGGCCAGTTGCGGATGCGTAACCTGTTACGACCGGAGCAGTTCCCGTACCAGAGCAAGACGGGCTGGGAGTACGACTCCGGCGACTATCCACGCACGCTGCAGTTGGCGCTGGAAATGGCCGGCTACGACCGGTTGCGGGCCGAGCAGGCGGAGCGGCGCGAGCTCACCGCCTCCGGGCAGAGCAAGGACCTGATGGGGATCGGCGTCGCGTTCTTCACCGAGGCCGTCGGCGCGGGGCCGCGCAAGCACATGGACATCCTCGGGCTCGGCATGGCCGACGGTGCGGAACTGCGGGTGCATCCCACCGGCAAGGCCGTGCTCCGGCTGTCCTGCCAGAGCCAGGGGCAGGGGCACGAGACCACCTTCGCGCAGATCGTGGCGGAGGAACTCGGAATCCCGCCGGACGACATCGAGGTCGTACACGGTGATACCGACCAGACGCCGTTCGGGCTGGGCACCTACGGTTCCCGCTCGACGCCGGTGTCCGGCGCGGCGACCGCGGTGGTGGCTCGCCGGGTGCGCGAACGTGCCAAGATCGTGGCCTCGGCGATGCTGGAGGTGAGCCCGGACGACCTGGAATGGGAGAAGGGCCGCTGGTTCGTCAAGGGTGACCCGGAGGCCGGGAAGTCCATTCAGGACATCGCGATGGCCGCGCACTCCAGCCTCGAACTGCCCGAGGGAGTGGAGGGCCACCTCGACGCGACCTGCGTGTACAACCCGCCCAACCTGACCTACCCGTTCGGTGCCTACATCTGCGTGGTGGATGTCGACGCGGACACCGGGCAGGTCAAGGTGCGCAAGTTCGTCGCCGTGGACGACTGCGGGGTGCGGATCAACCCGATGATCGTCGAGGGCCAGGTGCACGGCGGGCTCGCCGACGGGGTCGGCATGGCGCTGATGCAGGTGATGGCGTTCGACGAGGACGGCAACCACCTCGGCGGGTCCTTTATGGACTACCTGCTGCCGACCTCGATGGAATGCCCGTCCTGGGAGCTCGGCGAGACCTGCACACCATCGCCGCACCATCCGATCGGCGCCAAGGGGATCGGCGAATCGGCCACGGTGGGTTCGCCCGCGGCGGTGGTCAACGCGGTGATCGACGCGCTCAAGCCGTACGGTGTGCGGCACGCGGACATGCCCCTGACCCCGGCCGCGGTGTGGTGCGCCGCGCACGGTCGTCCACTTCGGACAGATTTGGCGATCTCGTGATGGTCAACGCGGAGTTGCTCGCGCACGCCGACTCGCTCCGGGCCGAGCGGCACCCGTTCGTGCTCGCCACCGTCGTGCGTGCGCAGCGTCCCACCAGTGCGAAGCCGGGTGACTCCGCGCTGCTGCTGCCCGACGGCACGATGGAGGGGTTCGTCGGCGGCGACTGCGCCGGGGCCACCGTGCGCGAGCAGGGCAGCCGGCTGCTCGGCACCGGGCGCTCCACGCTGCTGCGGATCACGCCGGAGGCGAAGCCGGATGAGCGGGAGGAGGGGGTGGTCGTCGTGGAGAACCCCTGTCTGTCGGGCGGCACGCTGGACATCTTCCTCGAAGCGCAACTGCCACCCGCGCTGGTCATCGTGTTCGGTGACGCACCGGTGGCACGAGCGCTGGTCTCCCTTGGCACGGCCATCGGGTACGACGTGCGGATCGGGGACTACTCGTCCGCGCTGCCGGAGGACACCGCGGCGGTCGTGGTCGCCACGCACGGCCAGGACGAGGAATCCCCGCTGCGGGCCGCGCTTTCCGCCGGGATCGGCTACGTCGGGCTGATCGCCAGTCGGCGGCGCGGTGGCAAGCTGCTGGCCGCATTGGGACTGTCCGAAGAGGAATCCGCGCGCGTGCACACGCCGGCCGGGCTGGACATCGGCGCGCGCACCCCGCCGGAGATCGCGGTCTCGGTGTTCGCCGAGCTGATCGCGTGCCGGGCGGCGGCCGAGCAGGCCGAGCGGGCCGAACCGGAACCCCTCGCACCCGCCGGGCACGAGCATCATGCCTGCCACCACGGGTGAGCCGGCCTCCGCCGGCGAGCTGGCCGCGCGCCTGGCGGAGGTCGGGTACCTGACCGACGAGGCCCTGGCCACGGCGCTGTTCCTGGCCGTGGCCATGGCTCAGCCGATCCTGCTGGAAGGCGAGCCGGGCGTCGGCAAGACCGAGGCCGCCAAGTCGCTGGCCAGGGCGCTGGACACCGAGTTGATCCGGTTGCAGTGCTATGAGGGCCTGTCTTCGGCGGACGCGCTGTACGAGTGGAACTATCCTCGGCAGCTGCTGGGCATCCGGCTGGCCGAGGCGCGCGGTGAGAAGCTGTCCGAGGCGGATCTGTTCCGTGAGGAGTACCTGCTGGCCAGGCCGCTGCTGGCGGCGATCGAGCACCCAGGCCCGCGACCGGCGGTGCTGCTCATCGACGAGGTCGACCGCGCCGACGACGAGTTCGAGGCGTTCCTGCTGGAACTGCTGGCCGAGGCTACGGTGACGATCCCGGAGCTGGGCACGCGGCGGGCGCGGTTCCGCCCGCTGACCGTGCTCACCTCCAACCGCACCCGGGAACTGCACGACGCGTTGAAGCGGCGCTGCCTCTACCACTGGATCGCGCATCCGGACGTCGACCGGGTGGCCGCGATCATCCGGCTGCGCGTGCCCGGGGTGGCCGGGTGGCTGGCGAGCCGGGTCGCGCGGTCGGTGCAGGTGTTGCGCGGGCTCGAACTCTACAAGCCGCCCGGGGTCGCGGAGGCGATCAACTGGGCGAACGCGCTGCACGTACTGGGAATTTCCACAATGGACTCCTCGGCGGTGCGGCAGACCATGAGCGCCGTGCTCAAATACTCCGAAGACCGTGTGATCGCGGAGGATTCGCTGGCCGAGGTGGCGGGTGAGTGATCTGGCGCTGGTCGCGGCCCGGTTCGCCGAGGTGCTCCGGGCCGACGGCCTGTCCGTCGGCGCGGACCGTGCCGCCCGGTTCGCGCAGGCGATCACCGTCCTCGAACCCACCCGTCCCGAGCAGCTTTACTGGTGCGCGCTGGCCACCCTGGTGTCCTCGCCCGAGCAGGTTTCCGTATTGACCCGGGTTTTCACCGTCGTCTTCGGCGAAACCCCGCAACTGGCGGTCGCCGCGGCGGGCGCGCCCAAGGTCGCGGCCGGCGGGCCCGGCGCGGGCACCGACCCGTCGGGAAGTTCGCGCCAGGAGGTCGGCGAGCTGGCGAGTGTGCTGGAAAGGCTCGCGTCGCGCGACTTCGCCGATCTGGAGTCGGACGAGCTCAGCCTGCTGGCCACGTTGATGCGGCGGTTTCGCCTGGCCACACCGTTGCGACGCTCTCGTCGGAAGCGGGCGGCCGCGTCGGGCCGGCGCGTTGACCTGCGCGAGACGCTGCGGCGGGCCCGGCGTTCCGGCGGCGAACCGGCCGTGCTGCACCGGTGGACCCCGCGCGAGAAACCGCGGAAACTCGTTGTGCTGTGCGACATTTCGGGCTCCATGCAGCCACACGCACGCGCCATGCTGCAACTGCTGGTGTGCGCGACGGGCGGGGCGCGCGCCGAGGTTTTCACCTTCGCCACCCGCCTGACCCGGCTCACCCGCGCTCTGGCCACGGACCCGGCGGCAGCGCTGCGCCGGGCGGGGGAGGAGGCGCCCGACTGGTCCGGAGGCACCCGCATCGGCGAGTCGCTGCGCGGGTTCATCGACGACTACGGCGCTCGCGGCATGGCGCGCGGCGCGGTCGTGGTGATCATCTCGGACGGCTGGGAGACCGGTGGCGCCGAGGAGCTCGCGGCCCAGCTGGCCCGGCTTGCGCGGCTGGCGTACCGGATCGTCTGGGTGAACCCCCGTACGGCCAAGCCCGGCTACCGGCCGCTGGCCGGCGGGATGGCGGCGGCCTGGCCGTACTGCGATGCGGTGGTCAGCGCTCATCGCCTCGACGCGCTCGACGAGTTCCTGGCCGCGCTCGCCGGGTAGGGACAACCCCACCTGGCATTCGGGGGAGCGCACGGGTGACCGCGCGGTGGTGCCGATGGTGAGCTTTGACCATGACGAGGGCACTTTCGACCGCGCACGCGACCGCGGTCGAACTGAGCGGCGTGACCAGGGAGTACGGCATGAAACAGGCGCGGGTCCGCGCGCTCGACGGAGTCAGCCTCGGCTTTACAGCCGGTTCGTGGACCGCCGTGATGGGCCCGAGCGGTTCCGGCAAATCCACTTTGCTGCACTGCGCCGCCGGCCTGGAACGCTGCACCAGCGGCCGGGTCGTCATCGGCGGGCGTGACATCACCACCGCTTCGGACGACGAACTCACGACGTTGCGACGGCAGCACGTCGGCTTCGTGTTCCAGAGCTTCAACCTCATCGGCTCGCTCAGCGCCGAGCAGAACGTGGCCCTGCCGCTCAAGCTCGCCGGACAGCGAGTATCCAAAAAGGAGGTTCATCGGGTGCTGGCCTCGGTCGGCCTCGCCGACCGGATGCGGCACCGGCCACGGGAGCTCTCCGGCGGCCAGCAGCAGCGGGTGGCGATCGCGCGGGCCATGGTGACCCGCCCCGCCGTGCTGTTCGCCGATGAGCCGACCGGCGCGCTCGACTCGAAGTCGGCGCGGACCGTGCTCGCGCTGCTCCGGCAGCTGGTCGACTCGGCCGGGCAGACCATCGTGATGGTCACGCACGACCCGGGTGCCGCGGCGAGCGCGGATTCCGTGGTCTTCCTCTCCGACGGCCGGGTGGTCGACCAGGTTGTGAACCCAACGGCGCGCGAGGTCGCCGACCGGCTCGCGGCGCTGGAGTCCTGAAGCCGTGTTCGAGTTGTCGCTGAGGACCTTCCGTGAACGATGGACCCTGTTCGTCGGCGCGATGGTCACCGTCACCCTGGGCGTGGCCTTGGTCCAGTCCTCGCTGCTGATCCTGATTTCCGCCGCGTCACCCGTATTGCCGCCGGGGTTGTCCGAAGGTCAGGCCGCCCAACTGCGGACCGGCTACATCGCGGCGATCACACTGCTGGCGATGGTCCTGGCGATCGCGGCGTTTCTGGCGGTGTTCATCGTCAGCTCGACCTTCGCCTTCACTGTCGCCCAGCGCCGCCGCGACCTCGCGTTGTTGCGCCTTGTCGGCGGGAGCCGGGGCCAGCTCCGCCGCCTGCTGCTGTCCGAGGCGCTCCTGCTCGGCCTGGCCGGGACGGCGCTGGGCGTGCCGCTCGGGCTCATGGTCCAGCGTGTCCAGTCCGCACTGCTGACCAGCCTCGGGTTCCTGCCGGACAGTTTCGCCCCGCGCTGGCAGGGCTGGATTCCCGCGGTCTCGTTCGGGATCGGGATTGGCGTCGCCGTGCTCGGAGTCCTCGCCGCGTCCCGTCGCGCGGCGAAGGTGCGGCCCCTGGAGGGGCTGCGTGACCTGGGTCAGGCGGCCCGGGTGATGACCTTGCCCCGGTGGTTGGCCGGGCTGCTGTTCCTGGCCGGGTCGATCGCGCTGGTGATCGTGTCGCGGTTCGTCCCGCCGAGCGGCGCCGTCCCGATCTCGCTCGGCGTGTCGCTCGCCGCCGCGGTCGGGCTGAGCGCGCTCAGCCCGCTGATCGTCCCGCTGGTGGGCCGCGTGTTCGGAATGTTGCTGCGTCCCAGCACGCTGGGCGGGCTCGCGCAGGCCAACCTGACCGACGGTGTCCGGCGCAGCGCTTCCACTGCGGCGCCGCTACTCGTTCTCGTCGCACTCGTGCTCGGTATTTCCGGGACCATGTCGACGATTTCCGGCGCCGCGAACGGGGAAATGGCCCGAGACCTGGCTGCTGACCTGGTGGTCCAGTCCGGCTCCCCGTTACCGGAACACGTGTCGGGCGTCGCGGTGGTGTCGACCGAGACGCCCGTGCCGATAACGGTCACCTTCGACAAGAGCAGCGACACCAAGGCCAAACAGAAGACCAAGGACGTCCAAGCGCTCGCGGTGGATCCGGCGGATTATCGGCAGCTTCACCGCCTGGCGCCGGATTCGATAGCCGACCTGCACGGCATGACCATGGCCGCGTCGTCCGGCAAGGGCATTCCGGCCGGGGCGACGGTCACAGCGCGCATCGGGGGCCGGGAACTGGCCCTGCGGGTCGTGGCGACACTGCCCGAAAGCGCATCCGGCAAGTCGACCGTGCTGCTTCCCCGAGAACTGGCGCCACCGGGACCGGCGCGGACCTTCGTCCGGCTGGCGCCCGGCGCGGACGCCGACACGGTCGCCAGCGCTTACCGGGCCGCCGGAGCATCGCAAGTGATGACCGCCGCCGAGTGGATCGCCGCGGCATCGTCCAAACAGGAGGAGACGAGCGCGGGCATCATGGCCGTGCTGATGGGACTCGCCGGGCTCTACACGGTGATCGCCGTGATCAATGCGGTGGTGATCGCGGGCGCAGAGCGCAAGGCGGAGTTCGCCGCGGCGCGCGCGACCGGGCTGCGCCGCCGCCAGGTCGTGCTGATGGTCTTGCTGGAGTCGTGCGCGGTCGCGGCGATCGGGCTGCTGTTCGGCTGTCTCGCCGCCGTCGGCACGCTCACCGGAATCGGCTCGGCGATGAGCCGGCTGGCCGGAACCACGGTCTTCACCGTCCCGTGGTTGCCGCTCGCGCTCGTGGCCGCCGGGGCGTTCGTCACGGTCGGCGTCACCAGCGTGCTCACCACGCTCTCGGCCACCCGTACCGCCCCGGTCCACCTCCTCGGCGCCCGCGAGTGAATCAGGCCCCGATCCTGGTGCCTAGGATCGGGGACATGACCAAGATCGACCCGGCCACCGCCGCGCTCGTGCTCGTCGACCTGCAGGAGCGGATCGTGACGCTGCCGACCACGCCGCACTCCGGCGAAGCGGTCCTGGCGAACTCGCTGCGGCTGCGGGACGCGTTCCGGGCGGCGGGCGCGCCCGTCGTCGTCGTGAAGGTGTCCCGGCCCGACAACCCGCCGGGCAGCGAGCTGTCCTTCGACCCGCAGGATGACAAGGTCGTCACGAAGTACACGATCGGCGGCTTCGCCGGCACCGACCTGGACGAGTACCTGCGCGGCAAGGGCGTTCGCACGGTGGTGTTCGGCGGCATCGCGACGGAGTTCGGCGTCGAGTCGACCCTGCGAGCCGCCGCGGACCACGGCTACGACACCGTGGCGGTGTCGGACGCGATGACGGCGCTCTCCGACATCTCGCACGAGAACGCGATCACGAAGATCTTCCCGCGGCTCGGCACGGTCGTGACGACGGACGAGGCGCTGGCGGCCCTGACGTGATCGACAAGACGGCCTGGATCCACGTCGTGGACGGCCGCGTCCTGGCGGCGCGCTCGGCCGGCAAGGACAAGTTCTACCTGCCGGGCGGCAAGCGCGAGCCGGGCGAGACGGACGCCGAGACACTGATCCGCGAGGTCCGCGAGGAGCTGGCGGTCGAGATCATGCCGGAGTCGATCGCCCCGGCGGGAACATTCGAAGCCCAGGCGCACGGCAAGCCGGCGGGCACCCTGGTCCGCACGACGGCCTACTCGGCGGACTACCGGGGTACGCTGCGGGCCGGCAGCGAGATCGAGGAGATCGCCTGGCTCGCCTACGCGGACCGGCCACGGGTTTCGCTGATGGCGCAGCTCATCTTCGACCACCTGCACGAGGCCGGCGAACTCGAGTAGGTCGCCGACGGCGAAGCGAGGCCGGCCGAACTCACCCCTGCGGCAGATTCGGCATGTGCTCCAGGCGGGACAGTGAATCAGGTCGCCTTGCGTCCGGTTTTCATGGCGAAGGTGGTCACCGCGGCCGCGGCCAGCAGTGCGAGCGCTACCCAGAACGCGGTCTCGACCGCGGCCCCGGCCGTCCGCTGGCCATGCTTGATGGCCTGTCGAACGAGGAGACCCGGCAAGTCGCGGCCATCTACCTGTGCCAACAGTCGCACGGCATCTGGGCGCAGCTCTGGCCCGACCTGAAAGATTCATCGCTGCTCGATGAGCCGCCTCGTTCTGCTTCTCGGTCACCGTGGGCAATGACCTGTGACGAAGCGTTCACGCTTCTGACCTCAGATTGTTCTTAGGGTAGCCTTATCTGAGATCGACCCCTGGGACTCGAGGAGTGACGCATGGCGGGAAACCCCCGGCCGGTGACCCGCTTGCGGGTACTGCGCACCGAGCGGCTCACGCCGCACCTGATCAGGATCGTGTCCGCCGGCGATGGGTTCCGGCCCAACGAGTTCACCGACGCCTATGTCAAGGTGCTGTTCCCGGTCCCCGGCGTGACCTATCCCGAACCGTTCGACCTCGCGGTGATCCGCGCGGAGCTGCCCCGCGAGCAGTGGCCGAGGATGCGCAGCTACACCGTGCGCAACTACGACCCGCCTACCGGCGAGCTCACCCTCGACTTCGTCCATCACGGTGACGAGGGTCTGGCCGGGCCATGGGCGGCGGCCGCGAAGCCGGGCGACGAACTGCTGGTCTCCGGTCCGGGCGGCGCGTACGCGCCCGGTGACGAGGCCGACTGGCACCTGCTCGCCGGCGACGAGAGCGCGCTGCCCGCCATCGCGGCGTCGCTGGAGGCGATGCCGGCGGGCGTGCCGGCGCATGTGTTCGTCGAGGTCGCCGACGCGGCCGAGGAGCAGGTGCTGGTCACCAAGGCGGACGCCCGGATCACCTGGCTGCACAGGGGGTCTGGGGGCTTGCCCCCAGTCGGGGGTATGGGGGCGGAGCCCCCACAAGACACTGCCACGGGCGATGCGGACCTGGCACGAGCCGTGCGGGAGCTGGACTTCCCGGCCGGCACGGTGCAGGCGTTCGTGCACGGCGAGGCCGGGTTCGTGCGGCAGTTGCGGCGGTACCTCCTCGACGAACGCGGCGTGCGCCGCGACCTGCTGTCGATCTCCGGCTACTGGCGGCGCGGCGCGACGGACGAGCAGTGGCGGGCCGAGAAGGCCGCGGAGCGGGCCGCCGGCGCCTGACCGAACCGCCGCCCCGGAACTCGCGTGCCCGGACCCAGAATTCGCGTGCCTGGACCCGGAACTCGCGTGCCCGGAGCCGGAATTCGCGTGCCTGGAGCCGGAATTCGCGTGCCTGGAGCCGGAATTCGCGTGCCTGGAGCCGGAACTCGCGTGCCTGGGCCGGGGACACGCCGGCGCTACGCGTGTCCCCGGTTCCGGCGCCTGTGTTCCCGGTTCCGGCGCCTGTGTTCCGGGTTGCGGCGCCTGAAATCCGGGTTCGGACACGCGTGCGGTCAGGCCAGGAGGTAGCCGCCGTCGATGCCGATCACCTGCCCGGTCACCCAGCTGGCCGGCTCGGCCAGGTCGGCGACCCAGCTCGCCACGTCCTCGGGCCGGCCGCGGCGACCGAGAGGGATCCGGTCACGCTCGTCGGCCTTGATGTGCTCGATCTCGGCTCGGGACAGGCCCATCCGGTCGAGCGCCTCGCTCTCGACCGGCCCGGGAGCCACCGCGTTGACCCGCACCCCGTGTGGGGCGAGCTCGAGCGCCCAGCTGCGGGTCAACTGCTCCAGCGCGGCCTTGGTGGCGCCGTACCAGCTGAGCCCGGGCGCGGGTTTGGCACCGAACGTGCTGGAGATGTTGACGATCGCGCCCCGACTCTCGAGCAGAAACGGCAGTGCCTGCTGCGCGAGCAGAGTCGGCCCGAGCACATTGATCGCCCAAGTCCGCTTCGCCGCGGCCGGCTCGATCTTCCCCAGCAGCCCCGGTGTACCCACACCCGCGTTGTTGACCAGCACATCGAGTCGGCCGGGCTCCGTGGCGGCCGCCACCATCTCGACGATGTCGGCCGGCTCGGACACGTCGCCTACGTGGTAGCGGATCCCTGCATGCAATTCCGCAGTGGCAGCGAGGGCTTGTGGGCGCCTGCCGACGATCAGCACATCCAGGCCCCGCTGGGCCAGTGTCACTGCCACCGCCCGGCCAATCCCGGAACCGCCGCCGGTGACCAGCGCGGTTCGCGTGACGTTCGCGGCATCCGTTGTGGAATCTTCGCTCATGGCGGCCACGTTAAGTACTGACACCAGCGTCAGGGTCAAGTGCAGGAGGACAGGACGATGCAGATCGGGGAGCTCGCGCGGCGAACCGGAGTGAGCCGGCGCGCGTTGCGCTACTACGAGCAGCACGACCTGCTGCATTCCCGCCGTGGCCCCAATGGCTGGCGCGACTACGACGAAGCAGCCGTCGACCGGGTGCTCCGAATCGCCGAGATGATCGGCAACGGGTTGACCCTCGACGGTGTGAAGCAGCTCGCACCCTGCCTGGACATGCACCATTCGTCCAACTGCGACGACCCCGGGCTACCCCTGCAGACCTACCAGGATCGACTCGCGGTCCTCGACGACCGGCTGGCCCGGTTGCAGCACCACCGCGGTCGGCTCATCGACCAGATCCAGGCCCTGCACTCTCCCTGAACAGAAGCGGCGGCCCGACCAAGCCGCCGCCGCCCGAGCCCGGAACTCGCCCGCCCGAGCCCAGAACTCGCCCGTCTGAGCCCGGAACTCGCCCGCCCGAGTCGGGGACACGCCAAAGCCCGGGCGTGTCCCCGGTTGCGGTCGCTGTGTTCCGGGCTCCGGGCGCTGTGTCCCCGGTTCCGGCGGGCGAGTTCCCGGTTGCTAGGAAGCACCGTCCAGTTCGCCGATGATCCCCTCGCCGTAGGCGGCGAGGGTCTGTTCGCGCTGGTCGTGCATGAGGTAGACGGCGAACTGGTCCACGCCCAGCGCGGCGAATTCCCGCAGGCGCTCGAGGTGCGCGCGGGCGGGCCCGAGCAGGCAGAACCGGTCCACGATCTCGTCCGGCACGAAGTCGGTCGTCGGGTTGCCGGCCCGGCCGTGGTGGGCGTAGTCGTAACCCTGCCGCCCGGCGATGTAGTCGGTGAACTCGCGCGGCACCGGGCTGGAATCGCCGTACCGGGCGACGAGTTCGGCGACATGGTTGCCGACCATCCCGCCGAACCAACGTAGCTGTTCCCGCTGGTGCGCCAGGTTGTCACCGACGTAGGCGGGCGCGGCCACGCACATGGTGATCCCGGCCGGGTCGCGGCCCGCCTCCCGCGCGGCCTCGCGCACCGAGCCGATGGTCCACGCCGCGATCGCCGGATCGCCGCACTGGAGGATGAACCCGTCGGCCTGCTCGCCGGCCAGTTTCAGCGCCTTCGGCCCGTAGCCCGCCATCCAGATCTCCAGCCGCCCGTCGCGGACCCACGGGATGCGCACCGCCGTGTCGCCGAAGAAGACCCGGCGTCCCTCGGCCAGTTCCTTGATGACGTGCATGGATTCGCGCAACGTGGCCAGGCTCGACGGCGGCCTGCCGACCACCCGATGCGCCGAGTCGCCGCGGCCGATCCCGCACACCGTCCGGTTGCCGAACATCTCGTTGAGGGTCGCGAACAGCGAGGCCAGCACCGAGGGGTCCCGGGTACCGGGACTGGTCACCATCGGGCCCACGGTCATCGCGGTGGTGCTCGCGAGGATCTGCGAGTAGATCACGAAAGGTTCCTGCCAGAGCACGCACGAGTCGAACGTCCAGCCGTAGGAGAAGCCGCAGTCCTCGGCCTGCCGCATCAGCCGCACCACTTCCCGCGCGGGCGGGTCGGTCTGCAGTACCACACCGAAATCCACAGTCCCCCCTAACTCAGGTACTGGCAGAGATCCCGCGCCAGGAACTTGCCGTGGCCGCGGCCGCCGCCGAATCCGGACGGGGACACGACGACTTTGCCCCGCGAGAGCACCGTTTCCACCTTCCCGGTGATTTCGAAGCCCTCGTACGCCGAGTAGTCGACGTTCATGTGATGCGTCTCGGCGGAGAGGGTCTGTCGCGCCGCCGGGTCGTAGATCACGATGTCGGCGTCGGAACCCGGCGCGATCACGCCCTTGCGCGGGTACAGGCCGAACATCCGCGCCGGTGTGGTCGAGCACGCCTCCACCCACCGGGCCAGCGAGATCTCCCCGGCGACGACGCCCTGGTGCAGCAGGTCCATGCGGTGCTCCACGCCCGGCATTCCGTTGGGAATCCGGGAGAAGTCGCCTCGGCCGAGCTCCTTCTGGTCCTTGAAGCAGAACGGGCAGTGATCGGTGGACACCACGGACAGGTTGTTCGTGCGCAGCCCGCGCCACAGGTCGGCCTGGTGCCGCTTTTCCCGCAACGGCGGCGAAGCCACGTACTTGGCGCCTTCGAAGTCCGGTCGCGCCAAGTCCTCTATGGACAGGTACAGGTACTGCGGACAGGTCTCGGCGAACACGTTCTGTCCCTCGGTTCGCGCCGCGGCGACCGCCGACAGCGCCTCCGCTGCGGACAGGTGCACGATGTAGAGCGGGGCGCCGGTCACCTTCGCCAGTGCGATCGCTCGTGCGGTCGCCTCACCCTCCAAAATGGAAGGACGGGTCAGCCCGTGCTCCACCGGGCCGGTCCGGCCGGAGGCCAGCGCCTGCGCGACGAGTTCGTCGATCGCGATGCCGTTCTCCGCGTGCATCATGATCGTCGAGCCGGTCTCGGTCGCCTTCTGCATGGCGCGCAGGATTTCGCCGTCCGTCGAGTAGAACACGCCCGGATAGGCCATGAACATCTTGAAGCTGGAGACACCGGCGTCGACGCAGGTTTCCATGTCCTTCAAGGTGGTGTCGTTGACGTCCGACACGATCATGTGGAACCCGTAGTCGATCGCGCAGTTGCCGTCGGCCTTCTCGTGCCACTTGTCCAGCGTCGCGGTCAGGGTGGTTCCCTTGCTCTGCACGGCGAAGTCGATGATCGTCGTCGTGCCGCCCCACGCGGCGGCCTCGGTGCCGGTAGCGAAGGTGTCCACCGAGTGGGTTCCGCCGAACGGCATCTCCATGTGGGTGTGCGCGTCGATCCCACCCGGCAGCACATATTTCCCGCTCGCGTCCAGTACTTCGTCGGCGGTTTCGAAGAGACCCGGCGCGGCGACGGCAGCGACCTTTTCGTCCTCCACCAACACATCGGCGGCACTCGCGCCGGTGGCGCTCAGTACGGTCCCGCCCTTGATCAGGGTTCGCATCAGTTACCTCCCTAGGGAGCCGTGATCGAGTCGTAGGAGTCGGGACGCCGGTCGCGGTAGAAGGCCCAGAGGTCACGGACCTCGGCGAGGAGATCGAGGTCGAGGTCGCGCACGACGAGTTCCTCGTCGGTGTCCGAGGCCGCGTCGCCGACCAGCTGCCCGCGCGGGTCCACGAAATAGGTCTGGCCGTAGAAATCGTTGTCCCCCAACGGTTCCACCCCGACCCGGTTGATCGCGCCCACGAAGTACTCGTTGGCCACCGCGGCCGCGGGCTGCTCCAGCTGCCACAGGTAGTGGGAGAGCCCGCGGCTGGTCGCCGACGGGTTGAACACGATCTTCGCTCCGGCCAGGCCGAGCGCGCGCCAGCCCTCCGGGAAATGCCGGTCGTAGCAGATGTAGACGCCGATCCGGCCCACCGCCGTGTCGAACACCGGGTAACCGAGGTTGCCGGGCCGGAAGTAGAACTTCTCCCAGAAGCCCTTCACCTGCGGCAGGTGGTTCTTGCGGTACTTGCCGAGGTACTTTCCGTCCGCGTCGATGACCGCGGCCGTGTTGTAGTAGACGCCGGGCTGTTCCTGCTCGTACATCGGCGCGATGATCACGATGCCGTGGCGCTGGGCGACCTCCTGCAGCAACCGGGTGGTCGGCCCGTCCGGGATGGCCTCGGTGTAGGAGTAGTAGTCGGCGTCCTGCACCTGACAGAAGTAGGGCCCGTAGAACAGCTCCTGCAGGCAGATCACCTGTGCGCCCTGCGACGCGGCCTTGCCGATCATCTCCACCGCGCCGGCGATCATCGAGTCCTTGTCACCCGTCCAGCGTTGTTGTGCCAAGGCGGCCTTGACCAGGTTGCTCATGGGTCTCCTCCTTCGGTTTGGGTGATCCGGCCAGGGAAAACGCGAGATAGACGACGAAGCCGCCGACCAGCCCGGCGACCCAGCTGTAGTCGTAGAGGGGCTTGAGGAACGGAATCAAGCCGTCGGCGGGGAACGGCCCATCGGTACCCGGCGCGGTGTAGGCGCCGCCGACGGCGAGCACCGCGCCGACGACGGTAGCGACCAGCGCTTGCCAGCTCCACCCCGCGCGGAACCAGTAGACGCCGCGTTCGAGGTAGAGCCCGGCGAGGTTCAGCTTCGTCCGCCGCACCACCCAGTAGCCGGCGATCAGTACGCCCGCGACCGCGCCGAGCACGCCGCCGTAGAAGCCGAGCCAGGCGAAGATGTAGATGTTCGGGTCCGAGTACAGCCGCCACGGCTGGATCAGGATGCCGATCACGCCGGTGATCAGGCCGCCCACCGCGAACGTGATGCGTTTCGGGAAGGCGTTGGAGAAGTCGTAGGACGGGCTGACCACGTTCGCGGCCAGATTGGCCGAGATGGTGGCCAGCACGAGCGCGACGAGCGCGATCATCACCAGTGCTGGGCTGGAGAACCGGTCGGCCAGCTGCGCCGGATCCCAGATCGCCTGCCCGTAGAGCAGGGCGCCGTCCGAGGTGGTCAGGATCGCCACGATCGAGATGAACGTCATGGTGGTCGGCAGGCCGAGGATCTGGCCGCGGATCTGCTTGGCCTGGCTGCCGCCGAACCGCGTGAAGTCCGGCATGTTCAGCGAAAGCGTGGACCAGAACGCGATCATGGCCATCAGCGCGGGCGCGAAGACCTTCCAGAACGACGGGCCCCAGCCCAGCTTCGACGGCTCGGACAGGATCGGCCCGATGCCGCCCGCCTTGAACAGCACGTAGCCGAGCAGGATCAGAAAGCCCACCGAGACCAGCGGCGCGGTCCAGTTCTCGAAGCGGCGGACGGCCTCCATACCGCGCCAGATGATCAGCATCTGCACGACCCAGAACACCGCGAACGACAGCCACAGCGTCCACGGTTGGCCGCCGATCGCGGCGGCGTCGCGCCAGACGGGGCCGAGCAGCCTGCCGAGCAGGATGTAGATCGCCTCACCGCCGACCCAGGTCTGGATCCCGAACCAGCCGCATGCGATGAAGGCGCGCAGCAACGCGGCGACGTTCGCGCCGCGGACGCCGTAGAAGGCGCGGGCGAACACCGGGAACGGGATGCCGTACTTGGTGCCGGCGTGGCTGTTCAACAGCATCGGGATGAGCACGATCAGGTTGCCCAGGGTGACCGTGATCAGGGCCTGCGCCCAGTCCATGCCCAGCGCGATGAGCGAGGAGGCCAGCGCATACGACGGGATGTTGTGGGCCATGCCCATCCAGAGGGCGAAATAGTTGTACGTGGTCCAGGTGCGTTTCGCCACGGGCACCGGGGCGAGTTCGTCGTTGAAGAACCGGCTGCCGCTGATCGGCGTGATGTCCGGCAGATCCACCCGGCCGTCCGGCTGCGAGATCTGGGTCATTGGCGAATCGTGCGCGCCCGGTCCCGGTTCCGGAAATGGACAGAGTGTTCATCGTTGCGCGGGTTCGCGCACAATCTGTGGATCGAGCCAGGTGGAAATGCCGCCGGAAAACGCCGGAAAGATCAGAAGCCGAAAATACCCGAGGACTGCGCGGCGGCCTGACAGGGGTTGGGGTAGGTGTGGGTGAACCGCACCGGCTCCCCAAGCCATCGGCCGGTGGCCGTCGCGAACACCGGTTGCCAGATTTCGGTGCACATCACGCTCTCGTGCGGCAGGCGGGTGAAGTCTCCGTCCACACTGGACAGCGTCCGGCAGGCGCGGTACGGGTCGGGGTGGCTGCCCTCGGGCGGGTCGCAGCGCAGGTCCACCCGGACCGCCGGCCCCGAGCCGTGGTCGACGGTCAGGGTGAGGTCGGTGCACGGCTGGACGGGGGTCGCCGGCAGGGCGAGCATGGCGGCGGCGACCGGAGCGAAGATCGAAAAAGTCATATGCGGATAGTGACATCTCGTCACCGTATGCAAGCCCGCGCAACCAGGTGATTTCGCCCAGTCGTCGCCGAATCAGGACCGGGTGAGTGAACGCCAGGTCTCGCGCCGGGTGCGCTGCCGGTCCGGGTCGGCGACCGGGGCGGCGGCGATCAGGCGCTGGGTGTAGGGCTGCGCCGGCGAGCCGAGGACGTCACCGACCGGGCCTTCCTCCACGATCCGGCCCTCGTGCAGCACCGCGACGCGGTCGGCGACCCGCTCGACCACGGCGAGGTCATGGCTGATGAACAGGCACGCGAACCCGAACTCCTCCTGCAACCGCGCGAACTCCTCGAGCACCGCGGCCTGCACCGACACATCCAGCGCGCTGGTCGGCTCGTCCGCGATCAACAGCCGGGGCCGCAGCGCCAGGGCCCGCGCGATGCCGACCCGCTGCCGCTGCCCGCCGGACAGCTCGTGCGGGTAGCGGCCGGCCAGCGTGGGATCGAGGCGGACCGCTTTGAGCAGCTCCGCCACCCGCTCCCGGTGATCGCCGGCGACGCGGTGCAGGACCAGCGGTTCGGCGACGCTCGCCCCGACCGTGGCTCGCGGGTTCAGCGAGGACGCCGGGTTCTGGAACACCATGCCGAGCTGCCGGCGGGCCGCGCGCAGGCCCCGCCCGGACGCCACGTCGACCCCGCCGACGACCACCGAGCCGCTCGAGACCGGTACCAGTCCGGTGAGCGCGCCGGCGATGGTGGACTTGCCCGAGCCGGACTCACCGACCAGCCCGAGCACCTCGCCCGGCGCGATCCGCAGGCTCACCCCGTCGACCGCGCGGACGCCACCGCGGTAGCGGACCGTCAGGTCTTCCACCGAAACCAGCGGTTCCCCGGCGCGCGAACTCTTCTCCGTGGCCCCGGCACCCAGGGACGGCACCGAATCCAGCAGCTCGCGGGTGTAGGCGGCGCTCGGCTTCCGGAACAGTTCGCCCACCGTGTTCTGCTCGACGATCCGGCCCTCGCGCAGCACCACGACCCGGTCGGCGAGGTCGGCGACCACTCCCATGTCGTGCGTGACCAGCAGGATCGTCGTGCCCAGCCGCTGCCCGAGGGTGCGCAGCAGGTCCAGGATGCCCGCCTGCACGGTCACGTCCAGCGCGGTGGTCGGCTCGTCGGCGATCAGCAACGCCGGCTCGTTGGCCAGCGCCATGGCGATCACCGCGCGTTGCACCTGCCCGCCGGAGAGCTGGTGCGGGAAGGCGCGGAACACCCGGCGCGGGTCGGGTAGTTCCACGGTCGCCAGCAGTTCGAGCGCCTTGTCCCGCGCCTGCCCCCGGGAGACCGGCGAGTGTGCGCGGATGGCGTCGACGAGCTGGGTGCCGATCCGGAACACCGGATTGAGCGCGCTCATCGGCTCCTGGAAGACCATGCCGATCTCGGCGCCGCGCACCGCGCGCAGTTCCGCACGCGACAGGCCGTACAGGTCGCGGCCGGACAGCGTGGCCGAGCCCGACACGGTGGCCGAACCCGGGAGCAGGCCGAGCAACGACATCGCGGTGACCGTCTTGCCCGAGCCGGATTCGCCGACCACCGCGAGGACCTCGCCGGGATAGACGTCGAAGCTGACACCATGGACAGCCTCGACGCCGCCGAAGGAGACCGAGACGTCGCGCAGGGACAGCAGCGGCTCGGCGGGGTTTTCGCTGTCCACCGCTACTTGGCCAGCCCGACCTGGAGGTAGTTCGGGTAGGCCGGGAAGGCGCCCACCTCGAAGTTTCCGACCTTCGAACCGTGCAGGAACGAGTTGCGGGTGTAGATCAGCGGCACGATCGGCGAGTCCTGCATGATCCGCCGATCGGCCTGGGCCCACAGTTTCCCGGCCTCGACCGGGTCCACGATGCCCTGTGCCCGCGCGATCAGGTCGTCCACTTCGGGCACCGAGTAGCGGGACAGGTTGTAGCCGCCGTTACCGATCTCCGAGGTGCCGAACAGCGGCTGGATGTTGGCGTTGGCGCTGGGGAAGTCGGGTTGCCACGAGCTCAGGGTCAGGTCGTAGTCGCCGTCGTTCCCGGTGACCACGGAGGTCCAGGTGTCGTCGTCGAGGGGGCGCAGGTTGGTGCGGATCCCCGCGCGCTGCAACGCGGCCTGGATCGCCTGCGCCTTGTCCGAGAGGCTGTTCGAGGTGGACACCGGGAAGTCCAGGTCCAGACCGTTCGGGTAGCCGGCGGCGGCGAGCATCTGCTTGGCCTTGTCCACGTCACCGGTCGGCGGTGCGGGGTACAGGTCGTACACCTCGCGACCGACGATGCCTTCGGTGATCAGCGTCGTGGCGATCGGGCCGGCGAGATCGGCGTTGCCGGCCGTGGCCACCTGGTAGGCGACCTTGTCCACCGCGTACTGGAAGGCCTGGCGCACCTGGGGATTCGCCAGCGGGCCACGCCGGACGTTCAGCGACACGTACGCCAGCGCACCCGACTTCGACGTGACGAGACGGTTGCTGACCGCCGGGTTGCCCTGGATCTGTGCGAGCTGGGCCGGTGCGACGAAGGGGTTCGCGAAGGCGTTCCGGTCGTTGCCGGAGTCCGCGATCAGCCGCTGTGAGATGACGTCGTCGTCCAGCCCGAGCTGATAGACGACCTCGTCGGGGAGACCCGTGCGAGCGACGTCGGTGGCGGCGACCCAGTTCGGGTTGCGGGTGAAGTGGACCGCGACGCCCTTGTCGTAGGCGGAGACCTGGTACGGACCGGACGCGATCGGCTGGGTGTCGTAGTTGGCGTCGGTGCCCTTGCCGCGCGGCACCGGCGAGAACGCCGGCATGCTCACGATCCACGGCCAGTCGCCATAGGGCCGGTTGAGGTGGAACACGATCGTCTTGTCGTCCGGGACTTCGATGGACGCGAGCTCGCCGCCTTCGAACGGGCCACGGTAGTCCGGCCCGCCGTCGAGGAGCGTCTTGTGGTAGCCCAGCCCGCCCGAGAACGCCGCCGCGAACGACCGCTCGACCCCGTATTTGATGGTGTCGGCGGTGATCGGCGTCCCGTCCGAGAGCTTCAGGCCGTCCTTGAGCGTGTAGGTCCAGGTCCGGCCATCCGCGCTGGGACGGCCGGTGTCCGTGGCCAGGTCCGGCACCACGGTCGCGGGCTGGTCGGGGGAGGTCTTCCACGCGGTCAGCCGGCGGTGGATGAAGCCGACCGTGGTGATCGCCAGGTTCTGGCTTTTGGCCGGGTCGAGGTGGATCGAGGAAGTGTCCGCGAGGACATACAGCGTCCCGCCCGAGGCCACCGCGGCCGCCGTGCCGCCGCCGCGCTCGTTGGCGTTGCAAGCGACAAGGAAGGTTCCGGCTCCGGCCGCTCCGACCACCTTGAAGAACGCTCTGCGATCCATACTCTCTCCTTGTATTCCAGCCGCCGCACTCAGTTCATGACCCTGGCGCGCGGATCGAGCACCCCGCCGATGAGATCGACGAGGAAGTTTGCGACAACCACGAAAAACGCGGCGAACACCGACAGGCCGAGCAACAGCGGCAGGTCCACCTGGTGCACCGCGTCGATCATCAGCCCGCCGAGGCCGGGCAACGCGAAGACCCGTTCGGTGATCACGGCGCCGCCGAGCAACTGGCCGAGGTCGACCGCGAACACCGTGGCCACCGGCAGCAGCACGTTGCGCAGCGCGTACTTGCCGATCACGGTGCGCTCCGGCAGGCCGGCGGAGCGCGCGGTGCGGACGAAGTCCTCGCCGAGGGTTTCCAGCATCTGCCCGCGCGTGAGCCGCGCGTAGATCGCCGCGTTGATGAACGCCAGCACCAGCCACGGCAACACCAGATGCCATGCCCAGTCCACCGGACTGTCGGCGAACGAAACGTATCCGCCGACGGGAACAACGTCCAAAGTGAACCCGAACACGAGGATGCCGAGCAGCCCGACCAAATAGGACGGCGCGGACACACCGGCCAGCGTTACGGTCATGGTGAACCGGTCGACGAACCGGCCGCGCTTCAGCGCCGAGGCCACCCCCGTGCCGACCCCGGCCAGCAGCCAGATCGCCGACGCGCCGAGCGCGAGGGACAGGGTGACCGGGAGCCGGTCGCCGATCAGCGACAGCACGGATTCGTTCTGCTGGAAGGAATAGCCGAAGCACGGTGCCGCGCAGGTGATGGTGGTGACGCCGGTGCCGAAGGTCCGCCCGGCGAAGATCCCGCCGAGAAAGTCGAAGTACTGCACGATCCACGGCTTGTCGAAGCCCATGAACGCACGTGCGGTGGCCAGGTTCTGTGGCGTACACGGCCGGCCACAGGACATCTGCGCCGGGTCGGTGGGCAGCAGGTAGAACGCGGCGAAGGTGCAGAAGCTGATGACCAGCAGCACCACGAGCATTCCGGCGAATCGGTAAGCGTAGAACGCCAGCCTTTTCATTCGGCCCTGCCCGCCTTGCTCGTGCGGGGGTCGAGCGCGTCGCGCAGGCCGTCGCCCAGCACGTTGAAGGCCAGCGTCGCGAGGAACAGCGCCGCGCCGGGGAAGATCAGGAACATCGGGTCGGGCCGGACCCAGTTGATCGCGTCGCTGATCGACCGTCCCCAGCTCGGCGTGGGTGGCGGAATTCCGACGCCGAGGAAGGAAAGCGCTGCCTCCACCCCGATCTTCTCCGGGATGGTCACGGTGGAGATCACGATGATCGGCGCCCAGAGGTTGGGCAGCAGTTCCCGCCGGAACACCTGCCACGGCCCGGCACCGAACACTTTCGCCGCCCGGACGAAGTCTCGGTCGCGCAGGCTCAACGTCTGCGCGCGGACGACCCGGGCGACGCGCGGCCAGCCGAACAGCGCGATCACCGAGACCAGCAGCACCGGCCGTGGGATGGCGGCCGGCGCGATCACGCCCAGCGCGATCATGAAGATCAGCGACGGGAAGCCGAGCAGCACGTCGGTCACCCGGCTGACCGCCGCGTCCCACCAGCCGCCGAGGTAGCCGGCGCTCGCGCCGAGCAGCACCCCGAGCAGGACGGACGCCGCGGTGGCCAGCACACCGATCAGGAACGAGGTGCGTGCGCCGTAGACCACGATGGCGAACAGGTCGCGGCCGGTGAGCGGTTCGACGCCGAACCAGTGCGATCCGCTGATCCCGCCGAGCACTCCGGCACCGCGGCCGTTCGCCGGGTCGAGCAACTCGGTGTGGTAGGTGTACGGGTCCTGGCCTTCTATCGCGGCGAGCAGCGGGGCGGCGATGGCGGTCACCGCCAGCACCACGATCACGATCGCGCCGGCCACGGCCCAGGAATCACGGCGAAGCGAGCGCCACAAATCGCGCACGGCGCTTCCGGTCGCCGGCGGCGTGGGCGCGCCCGTCGGCAGCGGGGTGTCGGTCACTGATCCTCCGGCGGTTTCCTTACCGGCGTGACCTTAAGCGACGTTGGCGGGGTTTTACCCCTACCAGAGTAGGAATTCTCACCAAGTGGACCTGTGATGCGTGAGATATTCGCCTGCCGGCTTCGGCGGGGCGCAGGCCAGCCAGCCGTCGAGGATGGCTTCCCGCAACGCCTTCGTGGTGACCTTCCTCAGCTGGACCAGAAACGCGGAGTAGCCGTCGAAGTGCGGGATCGTGAAGAACGCGCCGGGGTTGGCGGCCAGCACCGCCTCCTTCTCGCCGAGATCGGCCACGCGGATGGCGAGAATCGGCCCGTCCGGCGGGGTTTCGTCGCCGAACCGCTTGAGATCCGCCTTGCGGAACGGCCGTTCCCACGCGAACGCCTTGCCGGCGACCAACCAGGCCCGGTTGCCCCACCGCAGGGCTTCGCTGACTTCGGGGAGCCGCAACGCCATCCGGGCTGCGGCGTCGACGGTCACCATTGCCGCGCCTCTTCCGGCTCTGCGCGCGATCCGCCGAGATCGTGGGCGAGCAGGGCGACGTAGAGGGACAGCATCGACTCCGGGTCTTCCAGTGGTACGCCGAGGATCTGCTCGATCCGGGCGAGTTGCTGGTAGAACGCCGTGCGGGAGGTGTGCGCGGCGGCCGCGGCGGCTGACTTGTTGCCGCCGTGCTCGCAATAGTGCCGCAACGCTTGCATCAACCGGGTTCCCGAGGCCGCGTCCCGGGACAGCAACGGGCCGAGTTCGCGGGCGGCGAAGGCGTGGAGGCGCTCGTCGTCGGCGAAGAGTTGCAGCAACCCGCGCAGCCGTACGTCCCGCAACCGGTGCACCGCCCGCCCGTTGGTCGTGTGCAAGGCCGCCGCCGCGACCTGTGCCGCCTCGGTCAGGGTGCGCTGCGCGTCCGCCGGGGTGTCCACGGTCGTGCCGGCGCCCAGCACGCATGGCGTCCGCGACGACCGGACGCCGGCGGCGAGGCGATGCAGCACCGCGTCCACATTCGCTTGCGGGGAAAGGGAAAGCAGCGCCTGCACGCACAGCTCGTCGACGAATGCGACGAGCGCGGACACCCGCGCGCGCCGGGTCGCCAGCGATGCGGCATCGGCCAGCACACGCAGCACCGGCCGCGCCGAGGCCGCGGGTTCCCGCGCGGCGGCGAGCTTCGGCACGATCGCGACGCCGACGAGCCGTCGCCCGGTCAGCGGCACGCCCAGGGCCGAGGCGCGCGAGAGCAGTTCCGCCGACGGGACCGGCGAAGCCAGCAATCCCGTCAGCACCGCCCGGTGCGCCTGCCGCTCCAGGCTGTCGGAATCCCGCGCCACGAGCCGGTGCACGGCCAGCGCGGACGCGGCCCGTTCGGCCACCACGATGTGCCGGTACGGCGGCGCCTCCTCGAACACCACCACCAGCCGGCCCCAGTCGTGCCCGCGCGCGCCCACGATCGTCACCAGCCAGCCGGATTCGGCGTGGTACCCGGTCCGCTCGCCGATCTGCACGCCGCGCGAGCGTGCCAGCCACCCGTCCAGCAACTCCGCCGGATCGCCACCCGCCGCGTCATAGGCGAGCACTTCGTGGGAAAGCGTCTCCAGCACCGCCGGGTGCTCGGTCATCCGGACGACCTCGCGCAGCACCGTGGCGGGTTCCGCGCCCGAAACGGTCAGCTCCGTGAACGTCTGGTGGACCTGTTCGGCGGCCCGCAACTCCGCCACCTGCGCGTCCACGATCAGCCCGTTCACCGTCTCGGTCACGGCCACGTAGCGAGTCTCGCGGGACAGCGTCACCAGCGGGACCGAGTTGCGGTCGGCGGCCTCGACCAGCGCGCGCGGCAGCGCGTCGTTCCAGTGGCGGACCAGCTCCACGACCAGCCCGGCCACCCCGGCCGCGGCCAGCCCGTCGAAGTAGGAGCCGAGGGCCGCCGGGTCGTCGGGCAGCGCGACGCCCGTGGTCAGCACCAACTCCCCGCCCTTGAGCAGATGCCCGATGTCGGCGACCTCGGCGACGTGCACCCAGCGGACCCGCGCGGCCAGCCCCGCGGCGCCACCCACCACGCGCGGGCGGCCCTGGCGGAGGACCGGCAGCGCGAGCACATCCGCGACCGTCGGATACATGGCCAGACTGTACGGCCGCAGGCCCGAGTCCGTACACATTGCTCGTGGTGCCCGCACACCCGGCCTGCCAAGACTGGCTAGCAGGAGCGGCGCCGTGGCAAGCCGCGGCGATCAAGGTGACTGGCCCGACTCGCGGAGGAGCAGGCATGGGCGAGGATCTGCTGCGCAGGCACCGGGCAGTGCTGCCGAGCTGGCTGGCGCTGTACTACGACGAACCGATCGAGATCGTAAGCGGGCGGGGCCGGCGGGTCACCGACTCGGCGGGGCGGACCTACCTCGACTTCTTCGCCGGGATCCTGACCAACGCCATCGGCTACGACATCGCCGAAATCTCCGACGCGGTCCGTGCCCAGGTGGACACCGGGGTGCTGCACACCTCGACGCTGTACCTGATCCGCAAGCAGGTCGAGCTGGCCGAGCGGATCGGACAGCTGTCCGGGATCGCCGGTGCGAAGGTGTTCTTCACCAACTCCGGCACCGAGGCCAACGAGACCGCGATCATGCTGGCCACCCAGTACCGTCGCAGCAACCAGATCCTGGCGCTGCGCAACTCCTACCACGGCCGCGCCTTCGCCACGATCGGCATCACCGGCAACCGCGGTTGGTCGGCCAGCTCGCTGTCCCCGGTGAAGGTCAGCTACGTCCACGGTGGCTACCGCTACCGCGACGCGTTCCGCGGATTGTCCGATCCGGACTACATCAGGGCCTGCGCCGACGACCTCCGCGAAGTGCTGCTGACGACCACCTCCGGCGACGTCGCCGCGCTCGTCGCCGAGCCGATCCAGGGCGTCGGCGGGTTCAACGTGCCGCCGGACGGGCTGTTCGCCGCGTTCAAGGAAGTCCTCGACGAGTACGGCATTCTCTTGATCTCCGACGAGGTGCAGACCGGGTGGGGCCGCACCGGCGAGCACTTCTGGGGTATTGGCGCGCACGGCGTCACCCCGGACGCGATGACCTTCGCCAAGGGCCTCGGCAACGGGCTGGCCATCGGTGGCGTGGTCGCGCGCGCCGAGCTGATGGACTCGATCACCGCGAACTCGATCTCCACTTTCGGCGGTAACCCGGTGGCCACCGCGGGCGCCAAGGCCACCCTGGACTACCTGCTCGACCACGATCTGCAGGGCAACGCCGCCAAGCTCGGCGACCGGCTGCTGACCGGGTTGCGCCAGTTGGGCGAGCGCTTGGACGTCATCGGTGACGTGCGCGGAAAGGGCTTGATGATCGGTGTCGAGCTGGTCGGGCCGGGCGGCGCGCCGAACCCGGCGGCCGCGACGGCGGCGCTGGAGGAGACTCGCGAGCGCGGGTTGCTGGTGGGCAAGGGCGGACTGCACAACAACGTGCTCCGCCTGGCCCCGCCGATGACCTTGACCGACGCCGAAGCGAGCGAGGCGCTGGACATCCTGGCCGCGTCACTCGACGCGGTGAACTCCCGGCACGCACGCTGAAGGGCCCCAGCGGGCGAGCGATCAAACCGTTGCCCTGCCGACCTGGACTCCCACACCTCCGGCTTCCGTAAACTTGACGTCAGCCGGACAAGCGGAGGTGAGGCGTGGCGAGCTCCGAGGAGCGCCGGATCCAGGTGCTGCGAGCCATCGTCGCCGATTACGTGGCCAACCAGGAACCGGTCGGTTCGAAGGCGATCGTCGACCGGCACAACCTGGGTGTCTCGAGCGCGACGGTACGCAATGACATGGCGGTGCTCGAAGAAGACGGTTACATCACCCAGCCGCACACCAGCGCCGGCCGGATCCCGACCGACAAGGGCTATCGCCTGTTCGTGGACCGGCTGGCCGACATCAAGCCGCTGTCCGCCGCGGAACGCCGGGCCATCACGAACTTCCTCGACGGCGCGATCGACCTCGACGACGTGCTGCGCCGGTCGGTGCGGCTGCTCGCGCAGCTGACCCGCCAGGTCGCGATCGTGCAGTACCCGACCATGTCCAGCGCGACCGTGCGCCACCTCGAACTGGTGCCGATCACCCCGGCCCGGCTGATGCTGGTGGTGATCACCAACGCGGGCCGCGTCGACCAGCGCGCCATCGACCTGGGCGACGTGATCACCGAGGACAACGCGGCGCGGATCCGCGACTCGCTCAACTCGGCGCTGGCCGGGCGGCGGATGACCGACGCCGCCTCGCGCGTGGCCGAACTGCCCGACCAGGCGCCGAGCGACCTGCGTGACGCGTTCACCCGAGTGTGCACGGTGCTGGTCGAGCACCTGGTCGACCATCCCGAGGAACGGCTGGTGCTCGGCGGCACGGCGAACCTCACCCGCAACGTCGCCGACTTCCCGGGCTCCCTGCGTCAGGTGCTGGAGGCGCTGGAGGAACAGGTGGTCGTGCTGAAACTCATCGCCGCGGCACGTAACCCCGGTGCCATCACCGTCCGCATCGGTGAGGAAAATGAGGACGAGCAGATGCGCAGCACCTCGGTGGTGTCGATCGGGTACGGGCGGGACGACATGCTGCTGGGTGGCATGGGCGTGGTCGGGCCGACCCGGATGGACTACCCGGGCACGATCGCCGCGGTGCGCGCGGTGGCCAACTACGTCGGGCAGATCGTCTCCGGCGGCTAGGCCGCCGCGTGGATGAGCGCATGCGGAAAGACCTTTGGAGGAAATGAGCACGGTGGCGAGGGACTACTACGGCATTCTCGGGGTGCCCAAGAACGCGTCTGATCAGGACATCAAGCGCGCCTACCGGAAGATGGCCAGGGAACTGCACCCGGACGTCAACCCGTCCGAGGACGCGCAGCACCGGTTCAGCGAGGTCACCACCGCCTACGAGGTTCTCTCCGACCCGCAGAAGCGCAAGATCGTCGATCTCGGCGGCGACCCGATGGACAACGGCGCCGGCGGCGCCCGCGGCGGGGACCCGTTCGCCGGCTTCGGCGGGCTCGGCGACATCATGGACGCCTTCTTCGGTGCGGCCACGGGCGGTGGCCGGGGCCGGGGTCCGCGCAGCCGGGTGCAGCCCGGTTCGGACGCGCTGATCCGGATCTCGCTGACCCTGGAGGAATGCGCCACCGGCGTGCACAAGGACATCGCCGTCGACACGGCCATCCTGTGCGACCAGTGCCGGGGCGGCGGCACCGCGCCCGGCGGCACCGTGCAGACCTGTGACACCTGCGGCGGGCAGGGAGAGATCCAGTCGGTGCAGCGCTCCTTCCTCGGCCAGGTGGTCACCGCCCGGCCGTGCCCGGTGTGCCGCGGGTTCGGCGAGGTCATCACCGACCCGTGTCGCCAGTGCGGTGGCGACGGCCGGGTGCGATCGCGTCGCAACGTGACCGCGAAGATCCCGGCCGGCGTCGGCGACGGCATGCGGATCCGGCTCTCGGGGCAGGGCGAGGTCGGCCCGGGCGGTGGCCCGGCCGGGGACCTGTACGTCGAGGTGGACGAGGAGCCGCACGAGGTGTTCGTCCGCCAGGGCCACGACCTGCACTGCAACCTGCGCATCCCGATGACCACGGCCGCGCTCGGCGCGACCGTGCCGCTGCAGACCCTGATCGACGGCGAGTACGAGCTGGACGTCGAACCCGGCACTCAGCCCACGACCGAGCTCGTGCTCACCGGAAAGGGCATGCCGCGGCTGCGCTCCTCCGGCCGCGTGGACGGCCGCGGTGACCTCCACGTGCACGTCGACGTCACGGTGCCGACCAAACTCGACGACGCCCAGCGCGCGCTGCTCGCCGAACTGGCCGCGCAACGCGGCGAGGACGTGTCCACGCTGTCCAGCAACGGCCGCCACCAGGGCGGGCTGTTCTCGAAACTGCGCGCCAAGAGCCACAAGTAGCCCGCGGATGAACACCGAGAGCACACCGCCGGTCTTCCTGGTGGACGAGCTCCCGGCCGGTCCACGGGCGGTGCTGGACGGCGAGGAGGGCCGGCACGCCGCCACCGTCCGCCGGATGCGCGCGGGGGAGCGGCTCACCCTCACCGACGGTGCGGGCTCGGCGGCCGAATGCGTCATCGAGGCGGTCCGGCCCGGCCGGGACGCGGCGGTCGACCTCCTCGTCGAACAGCGCCGGCACGAGCCGCCGCCACGGCCACGGGTCGTGGTGGCGCAGGCCCTGGCCAAGGGCGACCGCGGCGAACTGGCGGTGGAACTGGCCACCGAGGCCGGCGCCGATGCCGTGCTGCCGTGGCGCGCCGCCCGCAGCGTCGCCCGCTGGGACGACGGCCCGCGCGGCGCCAAGGCGCTGGCCCGCTGGCGGAGCACCGCGCGCGCCGCCGCGAAGCAGGCCCGCCGCGCCTGGGTGCCAGCCGTCTTGGAACCGGTCGGCACGGCGGGATTGGCCGCCGTGGCGGAGGAATCCGCGCTGGCGCTGGTCCTGGACGCGGCCGCGGCCCGTGGCCTCGCCGAGCTGACGCTGCCCGACGATGGCGACCTGCTGCTGGTCGTCGGTCCGGAGGGCGGCATCACCGGTGACGAACTCGATGCCCTGACCGGCGCCGGAGCGATCCCGGTCCGGCTCGGGCCCACGGTGTTGCGGACCTCCACCGCGGCCGCCGTCGCCCTCGGCGCCCTCGGCGTGCTCACCGGCAGGTGGAGCTGACGTTTCGATTCGCGTACCGTCCGTCTTCGAAAGTGGAAAAACTTTCCACACTTTGTGGCGCGACGGGTACGTGAACCATTACTCTGAACGGTGAAACCTGGGGCTGCTCTCAGGTACCCAGATTCCGCCGGACACCTCCCCCTCGGTCCGGCGGCGCCGCGGAGGCGGTGGAGCGACCCCCAGGCTCCACCGCCCCGCGGCTTCTTCGTTCGCTGCGCTCACTTCGCATCCGGCGGTTCCGCTTGTTTTCTGGGGGCCGGGCCCCCAGACCCCCGCCAGGGGGCGAGCCCCCTGGACCCCCCGCGATTGTCGATGATGTCTCTGGGGTGCCGCGAGCTGCGCCGCGGAGGCGGTGTGAGTTTGGATGCTCGGTGTGTCCCCGGTTCAGGACCGCATGTTCTCGGTTCAGGACCGCATGTTCCGGGTTCGGGGCTGTGAGTTCCTGGTTCAGGATCGCGTGTTCCGGGTTCGGCGCTGTGAGTTCCTGGTTCAGGATGGTGAGTTCTTGGGGCTGGATTGTGAGTTCTTGGGGCCAGGCGTGGGGTTTCGTGGGGAGGGAGAGGGTTACGCCTGGACGGTCAGGGCTTGGGACAGGCGCGGGCGGAGGTCGGCGGCGCCGGACAGGTGTGGTTGTTTGCTGAGGGCTTTTTGCATTTCGGCCAGATCGTCTTTTGCGCGCCGCGACTTCAGCGGAGCCTCGGCATCCAGGGCTTGCTCCGCATAGAAGATTCCCTCGCTTGCATCGCCGACATTGAGTTCGAGAATGGCGAGCTTGCCGAGTGCGAATGCTCGCGCTCGGGCCTGGCCGGGTGAGTAGGATTCAATGGACCGGCGTAGGCGGTTACGTGTTTCTTCGATATGTTTACCCGTCAGCGCGATATCGAGCAGCGCGTGCCCGGCATCTCCGGCCAGGTCGGCCGCGTCGAAATAGGTGATCCACGGCGGATCCTCGCGGGGGTTCTGGTTGCTGAAGTGTTCCTCGGCGGTCATCACGGCGGCATAGCAGTCTTCGGCCCGGCCGACCTTCGCCAGCATCCGGGCGCGGACCATGGACAGCATCGCGCGGACCGTGGGGGTCTGCCGGTCCTGGCGCACCTGGGCAAGCTCGATGAGGCTCAGGCCGTCGTCGGGGCGGCCGACGTAAATCGCCTGACGCGCCATGTCCGACAGGATGTTGGCGCGCAGGCCCCAGTCGTCGGCCTGTTCCGCGCAGTGAAGGGCGAGGTGAAAGTACTTGCGCGCCGTTTCGTGATAACCGGCATCGAAGGCGCCCCAGCCGGCGATGTCGACCAGGAAGCCGACCGAGCGGTAGAGATCGGTTTTGACCCGATCCGTCGCGCTGGCATCGAGTAACTGGGTCGCCCATTTCACCTGGCCCGCTATCGCGTCCTTGCAGACGCCGCCGCCGTAGAGGTCCTGCCATTCGCTGAAAAGACTGATCGCATGGTCGACCTGTTCCACGTCGGGTGCCCCCACCCGCGACGGCGTGCCACGACCGGCCGCGCGACCAACCGCTTCGGCCACCGGATCGCCAACGACCATGCCTGCCATGGTGGCCGCCAGCGCATGAAGGAACGCTTGCCGCTTCACGTCGTCACTCCCTACGGCTACCTCGGATGGATCTTTGTCGACGGTAGCCGCCTTGCTCCGCGTCGAGTAGAAGCCAAGATCAATGTCTGAACGCGCGCCGGTCACCTCGCGCAGTGCCCGCCGATAGTGCTTACCGGGCCAGGTATGCAGCCCGCGTTCCAGCTTGCTGATGTAGTCGGCGTCCATCGCGCCCGGTTTGCCGGTATTGGTCTCTACCTGTGCGTTCGCCAATTCGGCGAGGGTTTCCTGAGTCAGCCCGAGGGCGGCACGTGCGGCGGTGAGTCGGCGGTTCGGCTCAGTGGACACGGCTACCTCTCTGCAATCGTTCCTGCTCGCAGGGTAGCGTCGAATAGGCCGATCAGCCGAGCTTATGGTCAACTCTCCGTCCAATTCTCCGATTCGTTCGGCGGGCGAAGCGGCTACTCGACCTCCGTTCCCGCAGGCTCGGTGTACCTGAAAAGTGGAGGCCGACCGGGCCGATGGTCGTCCCGGCACCGCGTTGGGAGTCACTCCGGGGGTGTGAACGGACGATGACCGCGGAAGCTGAGAAGCGCGCCAAACCGGACCGGTTGTTCGTTTCCTGGCAGACCAGCATTGGCGACGGATTCGACCACGCCATCACGGACGAAGAGTTCACCGTTGGCCACCGTCGGCAACGCGGTGAATTCGAAGCGGTGTGCGGCGCGGTCATCTGCCTGGCCGACTCGCATTCACCGCCTGGTCCCTCGTGCCCGCGCTGCTCGGCGTTGGTACTCGGTCCCGCGATCGTGCACCGGGTGGACCTGGGTCGGCGTGCGTACCGGCATCGGCGGCCCGGCTTGCTCCGGCGGCTGTTCGGCCACGCAACGGTGAGGAACGCCGGGTGACTACGTGGCTTCGCTCGATACCGGCCGAGGTGCGTCCGGCGAACCCGGCCGGTGGGTGCGGCAAGTCACGGCGGGCGAGGAGCGGCCCTTCTCCGCGTGTCTCGGTGAGTTTCGGGGTGGGCTGGGGCCTGTGGGGTGAACGAAGGCCACGACCGGCGCGGGAGAGCGGCCACAGCTGGTGCTCACGACTCCTTCGCGCTCGACGAGGTGTAGCGCGTTAGGGTCGGCGGCATGAGTGACGCCGAGACGTTGTTTGAGCGGATCATCGCGGGCGAGATTCCGTCTGACGTCGTGTACGAGGACGACACGACGTTCGCGTTCCGGGACATCCGGCCCCAGGCCCGGGTACACGTGCTGGTGGTGCCGAGGAAGCGTTACCGGAACGTGGCCGAACTGGCCGCGGCGGACCCGCAGCTCCTCGCCGACGTGCTCAAGACCGCGCGGAAAGTCGCTGAACTGGAGGGGATTACCGAATCCGGATACCGCGTCGTCTTCAACACCGATGCCGACGCCGGCCAGACGGTGTTCCACGTCCACGCCCACGTGCTGGGCGGTGAACAGCTGGGTTTGTTCGGACGGCACGGGTAACCGGGTGCGTTTTCTCGGGGTGGGCGGCTAGCATCGTGGTGTCAGCCAACGATTGAGGGAAGCAGAAGGTAGGCCCGAGGACACTTGGCCGGTACCGCACAGGGTGGAGCCGCCCGATCGGACGTCGGAGAGGACGTTCCCCAGACAGGCACGAAGAGTGCACAGTCCCGATTCCCCATCCCGGACACGGCCGTGTTGTCGCTACTGGGCTCACGTGACGAGAACCTGCGTGTCGCCGAGGAGTTGCTCGACGCGGACGTGCACGTCCGTGGCAACGAGGTGACGCTCACCGGGGAGCCGGCCGATGTGGCGTTCGGTGAACGCGTGTTCGCCGAACTGGCCACCCTGGCCGCACGCGGACAGCAGGTCAAACCGGACATCGTCCGCCGCACGGTGGCCATGCTCTCGGCCGGCGCCGCCGAATCGCCCGCCGACGTGCTCAGCATGGACATCCTGTCCCGGCGGGGTCGCACCATCCGGCCCAAGACGCTGAACCAGAAGCGATATGTCGACGCCATCGACAAGCACACCGTCGTCTTCGGCATCGGCCCGGCCGGCACCGGCAAGACCTACCTCGCCATGGCCAAGGCCGTGCAGGCGCTGCAGGCCAAGCAGGTCACCCGGATCATCCTGACCCGTCCCGCGGTCGAGGCGGGGGAGCGGCTCGGCTACCTGCCCGGCACCCTGTACGAGAAGATCGACCCGTACCTGCGGCCGCTGTACGACGCGCTGCACGACATGGTCGACCCGGAGTCGATCCCGCGGCTGATCCAGGCCGGGACCATCGAGATCGCGCCGCTGGCGTACATGCGTGGCCGCACCCTCAACGACGCCTTCATCATTCTCGACGAGGCGCAGAACACCACGCCCGAGCAGATGAAGATGTTCCTCACCCGGCTCGGCTTCGGCTCGAAGGTCGTGGTCACCGGGGACATCACCCAGGTCGACCTGCCGAGCGGGCAGCGCAGCGGCCTGCGCGTGGTGCGGGAGATCCTCCAGGGCGTGGCCGACCTGCACTTCGCCACGCTGACCAGCCACGACGTCGTGCGGCACCGGCTGGTCGGGGACATCGTGGACGCGTACGAGAAGTGGCAGGCCACCCAGGACGCGGGGAACGGATGGCGCAGGTCGTGATGTCCGCGCGCAGGCCGGGGGGAGAAGTGACAGTGGACTCTGCTGAGATCCCGGCTCTTGGGGTGACCACTGAGCGCGCCGGAGGTTACGCGAATGCGGAGGCCGGCCGGGGTTTTGTCTACGCATTCGCGTTCGCGCGCAGGTCGGGGGAGAAACGGTGAGCATCGAGATCCGCAACGAATCCGGAGTCCCGGTGGACGAGACGTCCATCATTTCGGCGGCCCGGTTCGCGCTCGAGCGGATGGAGGTCAGCCCGCTCGCCGAGCTGTCCGTGCTGCTGGTGACGTTGGACGACATGGCAGGCCTGCACGAACAGTGGATGGACCTGCCCGGCCCCACCGACGTGATGGCCTTCCCGATGGACGAACTGGAGGCGGGCCACCGGCCGGACGCCGGGGACGCCTCGCCGGCCCTGCTCGGCGACATCGTGCTGTGCCCGGAGTTCGCCCGGGACCAGGCACGCACGGCCGGGCATTCGCTGACGGACGAGTTGCACCTGTTGACCGTCCACGGGGTGCTGCACCTGCTCGGCTACGACCATGCCGAACCCGAGGAAGAGCGCGAGATGTTCGGGCTGCAGAAGCGGATCCTGAACGACTTCCGCTCCGCGACGGCAGCCGCCCGGCGCCGGGACGCCCAGCGCAGCAACGACGACCGCCTCCTCGGCGCGGCCGGGCTCGACCACCCGTTCGAGGTCTAGGCGGCGGTGTTGGTGACCTCGGGCGAACCGGGTTCGGGTGCTCGAAGACGGGCCCCGGATCTCGGCGGACCGGATAGTGGCTGATGGCCGATTCCGTCGTATTGCTGGTCATCGCCATCGCGTTGGTGCTGCTGGCGAGCCTGTTCGCCGCCGCTGACGCGGCGATCGGCACCGCGTCAATCGCACGCGTCGAGGACCTGGTGCGCAACGGCCGGCCGGGCGCGCGGCAGCTCGCCGCGGTGGTCTCGGAGCGGCGGCGGCACATCAACCTGCTGCTCCTGCTGCGGCTGGGCTGCGAGCTCACCGCGACGGTGCTGGTCACCGTCGCGTTCCTGGGCTGGATCCGGCCGGCCGGGCTGGCGGTCGCCGTCACCGCGGTGGTCATGGTGGTGGTCAGCTATGTGCTGATCGGCGTCGGACCGCGCACCATCGGCCGTCAGCACCCGTATCGCGTGGGTGCGGCGGTGGCCGGACCAGTGCGGGTGCTCGGCTCGGTGCTCGGGCCGTTGAGCCGCCTGCTCATCGTCGTCGGCAACGCGATCACCCCGGGGCGGGGCTTCCGGGAAGGTCCGTTCAACTCGGAGATCGAGCTGCGCGAGCTGGTGGACCTGGCCCAGGAACGCGGCGTCGTCGAGCCCGGCGAGCGCGAGATGATCCATTCCGTGTTCGAACTGGGCGACACGGTCGCCCGCGAGGTCATGGTGCCGCGCACCGAGATCGTCTGGATCGAACGGGACAAGACCGTGCGGCAGGCGCTGGCGCTGTCGCTGCGCACCGGTTTCACCCGCATCCCGGTGATCGACGAGTCCGTGGACGACATCGTAGGCGTGGTCAACCTCAAGGACCTGGTGCGCGCGTCGATCAATGACGGCTCGGCGCTCCGGGTGGCGGAGCTGATGAACCCGGCGATCTTCGTGCCGGACTCCAAGCGCCTCGACGACCTGCTCCGGGAGATGCAGGTTTCGCACAACCACATGGCGATCGCCGTCGACGAGTACGGCGGGACAGCGGGGCTGCTGACCATCGAGGACATCCTGGAGGAGATCGTCGGCGAGATCACCGACGAGTCCGACCTGGAGGAACGCCCGCCGGTGGAGTATCTCGACGACGGCACGGTGCGGGTGTCGGCGCGGCTGGGCGTGGACGACCTCGGTGAGTTGTTCAGCGTGGACCTCGACGGGCACGACGTGGAGACGGTCGGCGGGTTGCTCGCGCAGCGGCTCGGCCGGGTTCCGCTGCCGGGATCGGAGGCCGAGGTCGAGGGCCTGCGGCTGTCCGCCGAGGGCGGCAAGGACAGGCGCGGGCGGATGCGGATCACCACCGTCGTGGTGCGCGCCGAAGACGGCCGGGTACCCCGCCGTAAGGTGCGTAACGGAAACGGCGATGACGACGAGCGGAGTGTCGAGGATGACTGACGAACCGGCGACCGGCGGGGCGCTGGCCGAAGAGGACGAGAAGATCGTGCTTCTCGCCCGGTCGGCGCGGGCCCGGACGCAGGCCGCTGAGGGCGCCGCGGTGCGCGACACCGATGGCCGGACCTACGCGGCCACCACCGTCGCGCTGCCGTCGTTCCACCTCACCGCGCTCCAGGCCGCGATCGCGGCTGCCGTGTCCAGCGGTGCCGACGGGCTCGAAGCGGCCGCGGTGGTGACCGAGCAGCCGCTGGTCGCCGGGGCGTCGGTGCAGGCCGTGCGGGACCTCGCGCCAGACGCGCCGATCTTCCGCGCCGACCCGGGCGGAGCGGTGCAGGAGGTGGTGCGGTGAACCGCCTTCCCGCAAGCCCCGGCGAGAAGGCCGGCGCCGTGACGCACCGTTCCGGGTTCGCCTGCTTCGTGGGCCGCCCCAACGCCGGCAAGTCGACCCTGACCAACGCGCTCGTCGGCAGCAAGGTCGCGATCACCTCCAGCAAGCCGCAGACGACCCGGCACGCGATCCGCGGCATCGTGCACCGTGACGACGCCCAACTGATCATTGTGGACACTCCCGGGCTGCACCGCCCGCGCACGCTGCTCGGCCAGCGCCTCAACGACCTGGTGCACGCCACCTGGTCCGAAGTGGACGTGGTGGGGTTCTGCGTGCCGGCCGACCAGAAGATCGGCCCGGGTGACCGGTTCATCGCCGCCGAACTGGCCAAGATCGCCCGGCGCACTCCCGTGCTCGGCATCGTCACCAAGACCGACCTGGTCAAGCCGGAAGTCGTGGCCGAGCAACTCCTTGCCCTGCAACAGGTCATGGACTTCGCCGACCTGATCCCGGTGTCCGCTGTGGACGGTTACCAGGTGCGGGACCTGACCGATCTGCTGGTGGCCCGGCTACCCGAGGGGCCGCAGCTCTACCCGGACGGCGAGCTGACCGACGAGCCGGAGCAGACCCTGGTCGCCGAGCTGATCCGCGAGGCCGCGCTCGAGGGCGTGCGTGACGAGTTGCCGCATTCGATCGCCGTCACCGTCGAGGAGATGATCCCGCGCGAGGACCGCGACCTCGTCGACGTGCACGCACTGCTCTATGTGGAGCGTCCCAGCCAGAAGGGGATCATTCTCGGTCACAAGGGGGAGCGGCTGCGCACGGTCGGCTCGCAGGCGCGGCGGCACATCGAGGCGCTGCTGGGCACGAAGGTCTACCTGGATCTGCATGTCAAGGTGGCCAAGGACTGGCAGCGCGACCCCAAACAGCTACGTCGCCTGGGTTTCTAGACACCGGCACCGTTTCGAAGTGCCCTGCGAGGCCGGTGCGGTAGCACCTCACACCCTGAACCCGGAACTCGCCTTCCTGAACCCGGAACTCGCCTTCTTGAACCGGGGACACGCCGTCCTGAACCGGGGACACGCCGTCCTGGACCTGGAACTCACCGTCCTGAACCGGGGACACGCCGGGATTGTGGTGTGTCCCCGGCTCAGGCGCCTGAGTTCCCGGTTGAGGCGCGTGAGTTCCTGGTTGAGGTGCGTGAGTTCCGGGTTCGGGTGCGTGAGTTCCCGGCTGAGGTGCGTGAGTTCCGGGTTCGGGTGCGTGAGTTCCTGGTTGAGGCGCGTGTGTTCTGGGTTTGGGCGCGCGTGTTCCGGGTTCAGCGCGCGGCGCGTCTGACAAGATGGATGGGTGAGCCTGTATCGCGACACCGGCGTGGTGTTGCGGGTGCACAAGCTCGGTGAGGCCGACCGGATCATCACCCTGCTCACCCGCCGCCACGGCAAGGTGCGTGCGGTCGCCAAGGGGGTCCGCCGCACCACCTCGCGGTTCGGCGCGCGCCTGGAGCCCTTCGGCCACGTGGACGTGCAGTTCTACACCGGACGCACGCTCGACGTGATCACCCAGGTGCAGACCGTCGACGCCTTCGCCCTCCCGCTGGTGGGCGACTACCAGCGCTACACCGCGGCCAGCGCGATCGCGGAGACCGCCGACCGGCTGACCGCCGAAGAGGGCGAACCCGCGTTGCGGCTCTACCTGCTGGTCACCGGCGCGCTGCGGGCGCTCGCGGAGGGCCGGCGGGACGCCTCGCTGGTGCTCGACGCGTTTCTGTTGCGGGCCATGGCCTTTGCCGGCTGGGCCCCGGCCATCACCGAATGCGCCCGGTGCGGCCTGCCGGGACCGCACCACGCGTTCAGCGTCCAGGCCGGCGGTTCACTGTGCGGGAGCTGCCGGGCGCCGGGCGCGGTCCATCCCGCGCCCGAGGTGCTCGTGCTGCTGGCGGCCCTGCTGCACGGCGACTGGGAGGTCGCCGAGGCATCGGTGCCGGGGACCCGGCGGGACACCAGCGGCCTGGTGGCGGCCCATCTGCAGTGGCATCTCGAACGCCAGCTGCGGTCCCTGCCGCTCGTGGAACGGCGGCCAGTAGGGTCGACGCAGGGCGCGCGAACGTGGGAGAGCGGCCGGACGTAGCGAACTTTCAGGAGGGAACCTGGTGCGGCGCAGGGCAGGAGAGGTCATCACGCCACCGATGCCGGTGCGGCCCCCGCAGCCGCATCCATCCGGCGCCAAGCCCCCGCGGATCCCGGCCGAGCTGGTGCCGAACCATGTCGCACTGGTGATGGACGGCAACGGGCGGTGGGCCAACCAGCGTGGACTGCCCCGGATCGAGGGGCACAAGCGCGGCGAGGCCGTGATGATCGACGTCGCCAGTGGCGCGGTCGAACTGGGCGTTCGGTGGCTTTCGGTGTACGCCTTCTCCACCGAGAACTGGAAGCGCAGCCCCGATGAGGTGCGCTTCCTGATGGGCTTCAACCGGGACACCATCCGCCGCCAGGTGGACTACCTGGGCTCGATCGGGGTGCGGATCCGCTGGGCGGGACGAACCCCACGCCTGTGGCGCAGCGTGATCAAGGAGCTCCAGGCGGCCGAGGAGAAGACCAAGCACAACACGTTGCTCAACATGACGATGTGCGTGAACTACGGCGGGCGCGCCGAGATCATCGACGCGACGCGGCAGATCGCGCGTCTCGCCGCCGAGGGCAAGATCAATCCGGACAAGGTGGACGAGCGGATGCTCGCGAAGTACCTGTACCAGCCGGAAATGCCGGACGTGGACCTGTTCCTGCGTCCTTCGGGCGAGCTGCGCACGTCGAACTTCATGCTCTGGCAGTCGGCCTATGCGGAGTTCGTCTTCCAGGACACGCTGTTCCCCGACTTCGACCGCCGCCAGTTGTGGGCGGCCTGCCTGGAGTTCGCCAAGCGTGACCGGCGATTCGGCGCCGCCGTGGACGAGGCCGCCGTGAAAGGTGCTTCGTGAACAGTTCTGTGCCGAGTCGCGGCAGTCAAGATGACCAGGTCGCGCGGAAAATTGCGGAGGAACTGTGACCACCTCGGAGTTGCTGGAACGGGCGCGCGAGGCGCTGGAGCGCTACCTCGAGGTGCACGTCGACCCGGACGGCGCGCTGACCTTCTCGCACGCCGGAGTGCCGTGCGTGATCCAGTCGAGCGAGTTGGCGGAGGGGCTCACCGTGCTCAGCCTGACCTGCGTGGTCGGCTGGGACCTGCCGGATGATCCCGGCGTCGCCGCTTCCGCCGCCGAGCGCGCCGGGGAGGGGCTGTTCGGCACGCTCGGTGTGGTCCACACCGACCGCGGGCTCGACCTGACCCTGCGATACGCGTTTCCCGCGCAGGGGCTCGAAATCACCGCGCTCGGCACCCTGCTGATGCTGGTCGTCTCGACCGCCTCCCAGTTGCGGTCCGAACTGCTCGACGTCGTGCCGTAAAGCTTTTGTCGTAGCGTCCTGGGATGATCTGGCGCGTGTCGGTCACCACGGGAACCCGCAAGCAGCGGAAACTGAGGATCACTTCGCTCGAAGTGCTCTGCGCTGTGCTCGTGCTCGCGATCTTCGCGCGGTCGAGGCTCAGCGACGCGTTGAGCGTGCCCGCGTTGCGGACCGGGGCGACGGTGTTCGTCGCCATCTGTGTGCAGGCGCTGCCGTTCCTGGTGCTCGGAGTGCTGATCAGCGGGGCGATCGCGGCGTTCGTGTCGGCTCGCGTGCTGACCCGCGTGTTGCCGCGCCGGCCGGCCGCCGCGGTCGGGGTCGCCGGGCTGGCGGGCGTGGCGCTGCCGGGCTGCGAGTGCGCGTCGGTGCCGGTCGCCCGGCGGTTGATGGTGCAGGGCGTCGCGCCCGCGGCGGCGCTGACCTTCCTGCTCGCCGCGCCCGCGGTGAACCCGGTCGTGCTGGTTGCCACCGCGGTCGCGTTCCCGGGCAACCCGGAGATGGTGCTCGCGCGGTTCCTTGGCTCCTTCGCCACCGCCGTGGTGATGGGCCTGCTGTGGGCCCGCTGGGGCAAGCTCGACTGGATCGTCGAACGCGCGTTGGCGCGGCTACCCGAACCCGGAGGCGATGCGTTTCGAGGCCGGTGGCGGGTTTTCGCCGAGACCGCACGCACCGACCTGGTGTCCTCCGGTGGATTCCTCGTGCTCGGCGCGCTCATCTCGGCGGCGCTGAACGTGCTGGTGCCCGGCGAGTGGTTCCAGGCGCTGGCCGGTCACCTGGTGCTCGCGGTGCTGGTGATGGCCGTGCTGGCGGTTGTGCTCGCGCTGTGCAGCGAGGCGGACGCGTTCGTCGCCGCGTCGCTCACCGCGCTGCCGCTACTGCCGAAGCTGGTCTTCCTGGTGGTCGGGCCGGCGATCGACGTGAAGCTCTTCGCGCTGCACGCGGGCACCTTCGGCCGGTCGTTCGCGATCCGGTTCGCACCGGTGACGTTCGTGGTCGCTCTCGTGTGCGCGCTGCTGGCTGGGGTGGTGATCGGATGAGTAGCGCGGTCGCGCGCAAGGTCGCGGAGGAACGGTGAGACGGGAGACCCAGAACATTCTGCTCGTGCTGCTCGGCGGCGCGCTGCTCAAGCTCGGGATCAACGGCGACTATCTGCGGTACGTCAAGCCTGCCCAGCAGCCGTGGGTGCTCGCCGGTGGGGCCGTTATGCTCGCGCTGGGCGTGATCGCGATCGTCCGGGACGTGGCGACCGCGCGCACCCGGATCTCCTCCGCCAGCAACGAGTCTGCTGGCGACCACCATCATCCGGCGCGCTCGGCGTGGCTGCTCGTTTTGCCGGTGCTCGCCGTGTACCTGATCGCGCCGCCCGCGCTCGGCTCGGACTCGGTGACGCGGACGGAAAGCCGTGCCCCGGCTCCGCAACTGTCGGCGGCCTTCCCGCCGCTGCCACCGGGAAACGTGGTACCGCTGTCCATGACGGAGTTCGTGACGCGCGCGGGCTGGGACGGAACCGGTTCGCTCAACGGTCGGACCGTGTCACTGACCGGGTTCGTCACGCACAACGGGAACTCCGTGCTGCTGGCGCGAATGGTGATCACCTGCTGTGCCGCCGACGCCTTTCCGGTGACCGTGCGGCTCGACGGTGCCGAACCCGCCGGCTATCCCGACGACACCTGGTTGCGGGTGACCGGCCAGGTCGTGCCGGGCACCGCGACCCGGGCGAACCGCTACACACCCGATCTCACGGTCACCGCCTTCCAGCGCGTGCCGGCTCCGCAGGACCCGTACGAGGAGTAGTTGTCGAACTGTCGGTGACAGTTGATTACCTACCGTGAAACCAGCCCCACCTGTCACACGATTGGCCCTATACGGCAGGATGTCCGCTGCTCAGATCAACACTCGCCGCCGGAACCAGGGGGAACCATGCAGAACGACGGCACCGGCCGCATTCTCGTGCAGAACCTCAGTAAGACGTTCGGTCCTGTCACCGCCGTGCAGAACTTGAGTTTCACCGTGGAGCCGGGGTCGGTGACGGGGTTCCTCGGACCGAACGGTGCCGGCAAGACGACCACGCTGCGCATGCTGCTCGGACTGGTCACGCCGACCGCCGGCGTGGCGACGATCAGCGGTCGTCCCTACCACCAGCTGGGAAGTCCGGCGCGGGTGGTGGGCGCGGTCCTGGAGAACGAGGGTTTCCATCCGAGGCGGACGGCGCTCAACCACCTGCGGGTGTACGCGGCCGCGATCGGGGTGCCGGATCAGCGGGCCGGTGAGGTGCTCGGCCTGGTGGGACTGTCCGCCGCGGCGCAGCGGAGGCCGGGCGATTTCTCGCTCGGCATGCGGCAGCGGCTGGCGCTCGCCACGGCGTTGCTCGGTAACCCGCAGGTGCTGGTGCTGGACGAGCCCGCGAACGGGCTGGACCCCGAGGGCATCCTGTGGCTGCGGAACTTCCTGCGTGCCTACGCGCGGGAGGGCCGCACGGTGCTGGTGTCGAGCCACCTGCTGTCCGAAGTGGAGCAGACCATCGACCAGGTGGTGATCATCAGCCACGGCGTGACCCGCTACTTCGGTTCGCTCGAGCAGTTGCGCGGCAGCCAGCAGAGCCGGGTCCTGGTGCAGGCGGCCGACCCGAACGCACTGGTCAAAGCCCTGCAGGAGGCTGGTCACCAGCAGGTGGAGCCGACCCAGGACGGCCGGGTCGCGGTGCTCGGCGTGACCCGCCAGGAGATCGGGGACCTGGTCGCGAAGTCGGGTCTGGCGGTCTACGGGATGGAGGAGGACCGCGCCGATCTGGAGAAGCTGTTCTTCCAGCTCACCAACGGCGCGTACACCGGTGCCCCCATGCCTGCGCAGCCGCCACAGCAAGGCGGCGGCTGGGGCCCGCCGCCCGGGGCCGGCCCGGCGTCGCCGTATCAGCAACAGCAGCCGTATCAGCAACAGCAGCCGTATCAGGTCCCACCGGGTTATCAGCAGCCGGGGCAGCAGCAGGGTTGGGGAGGTCACCGCTGATGGGCAGGTTGATCAAGGCGGAGTTCCGCAAGGTGCTGACCACCAAGAGCTGGTGGGCCCTGATGATCCCCGCGGCCGCCCTCGCGCTCGGGTTCGCGCTGGGGTGGGGGGCGTTCACCAACGACGTCGGCGACGCGCTCTCCAGTTCTGACGTCCAGGCCATCACCGACGCCTTTGGCATCACGATCGGTGAACTGCCGATGGGCCTGCTCGCGATCGGGCACGGCATCAACATCGGCCTGACCTTCGCGGTGATCTTCGGCGTGTTCGCGCTCGCCGGCGAGTACAGCAAGAAGACGATCACGACGACGTTCCTGACCGCCCAGAACCGCGTGTCCGTGCTCAGCGCGAAGATGATCACCTACTCGATCTGGGGCGCGATCTACGGACTCGTCGTGGCCGCCATGGCGAGCCTGGGCATCGTGCTGACGGAGGACAGCGAGCGCCTGCCAACGGCCGGTCAGTGGCTGGGGGTGGTCGGCGCGGCCGTGCTGGCCGGGGTTCTGGCGACCCTGTTCGGGATCGGCGTCGGCGCGGTGTGGAACAGCGTGGTCGGCGCTGTCGTCACGTTGTCGATCTACCTGATCCTCGTGGAGAACGTGCTGGTGTTCCTGTCCTTCGGCCTGTGGCAGGTCGACTGGCTGGGCGGTGTGCTGCCCAACGGCACCTTGAACGGGATCGTCGGTGCCATCGGGGCGGAGGCCTTCGGCGCGGCCGGCGTGCACGTGCCGGGCCTGGACTCGGAAGCGGCGTGGGGGCTGCAGTACTTCGCGGGCGCGCCGGGAGCGTTCTCGTGGTGGGCCTCGGCGCTGATCTTCCTGGCCTGGACGATGATCTTCTTCGTCGGCGGGTGGACGGCCAACCAGCGGCGCGACATCACCTGATGTTCGGCTGACTGCGCAAAACTCCCCCGAGGTCATCGGGGGAGTTTTGAATCGCTAGTCGCGCTCGGGGAGTTTCGCGCAGTCCGCGCAGGTGCCGACGATCTCGACGGTGTGTGAGATGTCGGAAAACCCGTTGTTCGCCGCGATCTTCTCGGCCCAGCGCTCGACGGCCAGCCCCTCCACCTCCACGGTCCGGCCGCAGTGCCGGCACACCAGGTGGTGATGGTGGTGCGCCGAGCATCGCCGGTAGATCGCCTCGCCGCTGTCGGTGCGCAGCACGTCGACCTCGCCCGCCTCCGACAAGGACTGCAGGGTGCGGTAGACCGTGGTCAGGCCGATTTCGTCACCGCGTTTGCGCAACTCGTCGTAGAGTTCCTGAGCCGACCGGAAGTCCGCGATGTCGGCCAGCAGATCGACCACGGCCGCACGCTGCCGCGTCGACCGGCGGCCAGGCACCGGTGCCTTGTCCCGCGCCGGACTGCTCACGTTCCCCGGACCTCCTCATGCTCCGCCGCCCGCTCGCATCGCACGAGCGGGGCTTGGCCATTGTCCCTCACGAACCTTCGCTGACGTGCTCGACGGCATCCACCACGATATGGGCCAGGTGCTCGTCCGCGAGCCGGTAAACCACCTCGCGGCCCCGTCGCTCGCCGCGCACCACGCCGGCGGACTTGAGCACCCGCAGGTGCTGGCTGATCAACGGCTGCGTCACGTCCAGCGCCTCCACCAGCTCGTGCACGCAGCGCTCCGCGTCGCGTAGTTGCAGCACGATAGCGATGCGGACCGGCGCGGCGAGCGCACGCAGCAGGTCACCGGCTTCGGACAACGTGGACACCGGTTGTGTCGGCGTACGCGGCGTTGGCGCACCCGTTGCGGGTTCGTGCTCGACCTCGTCAGGTACGGCCGCGTTCGGGCTCGCCGTCGGCATGTCGTCTCCCAGCCTCTCGTCGGTTGACCACCATCGTAGTAGCTGGAAGTGAACTTCGTTATCGTCTGGGCGACCACATGTCAAGCCCCGAACGGCCGCCGGATACGCTGGACAAACCAAGTCCGTCCCCGCATCTGATGGAGAGCGTGGAGTGCCCGCCAACAAGATTGAAACCGTCGTCAGCCTTTGTAAACGTCGTGGCTTCGTCTTCCCCTCGGGGGAGATCTACGGCGGTACCCGGTCGGCGTGGGACTACGGGCCGCTCGGGGTCGAACTCAAGGAGAACATCAAGCGCCAGTGGTGGAAGACCATGGTGCAGAGCCGCGAGGACGTGGTCGGCCTCGACTCGTCGGTGATCCTGCCGCGGCAGGTGTGGGTGGCCTCCGGTCACGTGGGTGCCTTCCACGACCCGCTGGTCGAGTGCACCAGCTGCCATCGCCGCTTCCGTGCCGACCAGCTGGCCGAGGAGTACGCCGAACGAACCGGCAAGGACGATGTGGAGACGGCGGACGGGGACTTCGACCTCTCCGACGTGCCCTGCCCCAACTGCGGCGTCCGCGGCCAGTACACCGCGCCGCGCGAGTTCAACATGATGATGCGGACCTACCTCGGCCCGGTGGACAGCGAAGACGGTCTCACCTACCTGCGCCCGGAGACCGCGCAGGGCATCTTCGTCAACTTCCTCAACGTGCTCACCACGTCGCGGAAGAAGCCGCCGTTCGGTATCGGGCAGATCGGCAAGTCGTTCCGGAACGAGATCACGCCCGGTAACTTCATCTTCCGCACGCGTGAGTTCGAGCAGATGGAGATGGAGTTCTTCGTCGAGCCCGGCGAGGACGAGAAGTGGCACCAGTACTGGATCGACCTGCGCACCGACTGGTACACCGACCTCGGCATCCGGCGGGAGAACTTGCGGCACTACGAGCACCCGAAGGAAAAGCTCTCGCACTACGCGAAGCGCACCGTGGACATCGAGTACCGGTTCGGCTTCTCCAGCGGCCAGGAATGGGGTGAGCTGGAGGGCATCGCGAACCGCACCGACTTCGACCTCACCACCCACTCGAACCACTCCGGGGTCGACCTGTCCTACTTCGACCAGTCGACGGGGCAGCGGTACCGGCCGTTCGTGATCGAGCCGGCAGCCGGCGTGGGCCGGCCGATGATGGCGTTCCTGCTCGACTCCTACACCGAGGACGAGGTGCCCAACGCCAAGGGCGGCGTGGACAAGCGGGTCGTGCTCAAGCTGGACTACCGGCTCGCGCCGTACAAGGTCGCGGTGCTTCCGTTGTCGCGCAACGCGGATCTGACCCCGAAGGCGCGGGACCTGGCGGCGCAGCTGCGCAAGAACTGGAGCGTCGACTTCGACGATGCCGGTTCGATCGGCAAGCGCTACCGGCGCCAGGAAGAGATCGGCACGCCGTTCTGCGTCACCGTGGACTTCGACTCGCTGGAAGACCAGGCGGTCACCGTCCGCGAGCGGGACACCATGGCCCAGGAGCGCATCGCGATCGACAAGGTCGAAAGCTACCTCGCCGGCCGTCTCCTCGGCTGCTGATCCCCGCGCGACGCTCTTACTATTCGCCGGGTCAAGGATTTGTCGACCCGGGGTGCGGTCGCCGTTCCGCCAAGGAACGGCGACCAGTCAGCAAACGATGATCTGCGCCGTGTGTCCGCTGGATCGGGCAAGTCGGGCGTCGCGGGTGACCAGGGGGCAGTCAAGTGTTTCGGCCAGTGCGACGTAAGCCGCGTCGTAAGCGGAGACGTTGTTGCGCAGCTGAAAGGCTCGACGTCGCAGGCCGTTGGCGAATGGCCAGAGGCGCAGTGGTAGGTCGTCGTAGTCGGTGAGCAGGTCGTGGGCTCTGGGCGGGCTCAAGTGCCCAGCCAGGGTGAGCCCGCGCAGGGCGGACACGACCGCGAAATCGAGTAGCGCAGGAGCATGCAACTCCTCTGCCGCAAGCGTTTTGCGAAGGTCGTCGGTGTTGTCCACGCCGGTGAGGGCGTCGACGACTGCGGCGCTGTCCACGACGATCAAGGCCGACGCCCGCCAAGCAGTTGGTCGTCGCGTTCTGCGCGAGCGTCGGTCACCATGCCAAGTGCGGAGATGCCGGACCGCTCGGCGCGGCGGGCGGCGCGGTCAAGAACCTCCGCCACGGTGGGGCGGGCGGCCTCGCGGTCGACCAGGTCCCTGCATTGGTTGGCAGACCATGCGATCGATCGTGACAGTTGTCATGGCGCGGTCGTGACGGTTGCTCTGCGTGCCGGAGCCCGCGGGCCAACATGATTTCGGTATGAACGCAATCGAGATCAGCCCCCGCGACGGCGCGGTGGCGGCCGGGGCGGCGGTTCACCTGTCCGGCCTGCGTAAGCACTACGGGGACGCGCACGCTGTGGACGGCGTCGACCTCACCATCGCCCCTGGGGAGGTGGTCGCCCTGCTCGGCCCGAACGGGGCCGGCAAGTCGACCACGGTGGACATGATTCTGGGACTCACCCGGCCCGACGCCGGCCGGGTGAGCGTGTTCGGCAAGGCGCCTTCGGATGCCATCGCACACGGCACCGTCGGCGCGATGTTGCAGGGCGGCGCACTGCTCGACGACGCGACCGTCGGCGAGATGGTCGCCATGGTCGCGTCGTTGCACCGCAAGCCGATGCCGGTGGCCGAAGCGCTGCGCCGGGCCGGGGTCGAGGAGCTGGCGGGCCGGCGCGGCAACAAGCTCTCCGGCGGCCAGAAGCAGCGGGTGCGCTTCGCGGTCGCCCTGGTCAGCGACCCGGACCTGCTGCTGCTCGATGAGCCCACCGCGGCCATGGACGTGGGCAGCCGCCGCGAGTTCTGGCACTCGATGCAGGCGTTCACCAGCACCGGACGGACCGTGCTGTTCGCAACCCACTACCTGGAGGAGGCGGAGGAGTTCGCCGACCGCGTGGTGCTGATGCGCGCCGGCCGGATCGTGGCCGACGGGTCGGTCGCGCAGGTCCGCGCGCTCGCCGGGGGACGCACGCTCCGGGCCGTGGTGCCCGGCATCACCGAAGCCGCGGTCGCGGACCTGCCCGGCGTCACCGAGTACCAGATCCGGGGCGCGCAGATCGCGGTCTCCAGCAGTGATTCCGACAAGACGCTGCGCGCGCTGCTGGAGGCCTTCCCCACCGCCCACGACATCGAGATCGCCGCGATCGGTCTCGAAGGCGCCTTCCTTTCCCTCACGGCCGACGAGGAGTCCGAGCGATGAGTGTCAAGTACCTGGCCCTGGAAATCCGGCGAGTACTGCGCTCGCAGCGGTTCCTGATCTTCACCATTGCCTTCCCGGTCCTGCTGTTCCTGCTCTACACCGGCATCTTCGCCAAGGGCGACAAGACGGTCACGGCGGCGCTGATGGTCAACATGACGGCGTTCGGCGCGATGTCCTCGGCCCTGTTCACCGGCACCCGGGTCGCCGTCGAACACCAGGCGGGCTGGCAGCGTCAGCTGCGGCTCACCCCGCTGTCCGGCTCGGGTTACCTGGCCGGCAAGCTCGCCACCGGGATGACCCTGGCGCTCGCGCCGGTGATCCTGGTTCCCTTGGTGGGCAAGCTGATCGAGGGGGTCTCGCTGGACCCGGCCGGCTGGCTTCGGGTCACCGTCGGGGTGTGGCTCGCGGCGATTCCGTTCGCGCTGATCGGCCTGCTGATCGGGCAGATCGGCACCGCGGACTCCACCCAGCCGATCACGCAGTTGGTGATGCTGCCGATGGCGCTGGTCGGCGGGATCTTCATCCCGGTCGAGGCGATGCCGTCCTGGCTGTTGAACATCGCGCACGTGCTGCCCAGCTACTGGCTGGCCCAGGTCGGCCGGGGCGGGGTGACCAGCGAGCTGTCCACCGGTCTCGGCCAGGACGCGCTCGTGCTGGCGGCGTTCACCATCGCGTTCTCGATCGGGGTGATCCGCCGCTACCGTAAGGATTCGGCGCGAGTGTGACGGAGCGAGTCATGATCTACCGGGAGTCCGACCCCTTGAGCTGGTGGGAACCGGCGTACCGGGGAACCGCCAACGCGGACCGGTACGGGGGGAAGCGGTGGCCGCTGCTCGGCAGCCTGTTCATGCTGCCGCTGGTCGTTCCCGTGCTGAAGGCGGTGTTCGCCGGCGAGCAGGGATCGATCGCCAGGTTGGTGCTGGTGTTGCTGTACAGCGCGTGCTACATCGCCTTCCCGCGCGTGCTGCTGATGGCCCGGCCGTTCAAGTGGCAGCTCGCCTTCGCGGTCGTGACGCTGGTGACCGGCTGGCTGCTGGTGCTACAGGGCGGCAGCGTCTACATCCTGACCTACGCGATGGCGATCCTCGCCTTCGGGCTGCCGCCGGGGTGGGCGCTGATCCTCGACGGTTCCTCGGTGGTCTCCGGGTTCGCGTTGCTGCTCGCGGGCGGTCCCGTCCATGGTTCGGCCGGTGATGTCGCCGCCGTGGCCGGGATCACCACCGGGTTCTTCTTCATGGGCAGGCTGCTCCATACCGTGCGGCACCTCCGGGCAGCGCAGCGGGAGATCGCGACCCTGGCGGTCACCGCGGAGCGGGAGCGGCTGGCCCGGGACCTGCACGACATCCTCGGCCACAGCCTGACCACGATCACCGTGAAGGCGGGCTTGGCACGCCGGGTGCTGGAAAGCACGAAGGACATCGACCGCGCGATCACCGAGATCCACGAGGTGGAGGGCTTGTCCAGAAGCGCGCTTTCGGACGTGCGCGCGACGGTTTCCGACTACCGGGAGGTTTCGTTGCCGGCGGAGTTGGTCGGGGCGAAGGCCGCGCTGCGGGCCGCCGAGATCGACGCCGACCTGCCGCACGCGGTGGACAACGTGCGGACCGACCTGCAGCAGCCGTTCGGTTACGTACTGCGGGAAGCGGTCACGAACGTGATCCGGCATTCGAACGCGAAGCAGGTGAAGGTGCGGTTCGGGCGGACCTGGCTGGAGGTCGAGGACGACGGCCGGACAGCATCCGGCAGCGCGCCCGGCAACGGGCTGCGGGGCCTGCGGGAGCGGCTCGCCGGGGTCGGTGGGACCCTGGTCGCCGAACCGCGCCCGGGCGGGGGTTTCCTGGTGCGGGCGGAGGTGGCGGGCACGGCCGAGGCCGGTGAAAACGAGCGTGCCCACAATGTTGACCGGCAGGAGGCCGTGGGGTGATCCGGGTGTTGCTCGCCGACGACCAGGCGATGGTGCGGGGTGCGTTGGCGACCGTGCTCGATCTCGAAGCCGACATCGAGGTGGTGAGCCAGGTGGGCACCGGGGACGAGGTGGTGCCCGCCGCGCAGGCTTGTTCGCCGGACGTCGCGCTGCTGGACGTGCAGATGCCCGGCAAGGACGGGTTGACCGCGGCGGCCGAGTTGCACGAAACGCTGCCCGCGTGCCGGATCATCGTGTGCACGACCTTCGGGCGTCCGGGCTATCTCGCCCGCGCCATGGCGGCCGGCGCCTCGGGGTTCGTGGTGAAGGACTCCCCGCCGGAGCAACTGGTGGACGCGGTCCGCAGGGTCCACAGTGGCCTTCGCGTGGTCGATCCGGCGCTCGCCGCGGAATCGCTGGCCAACGGCGCGAGCCCGCTGACCGCCCGGGAACACGAGGTGCTGCGGGCGGCCAGCGACGGCGCCACGGTCGCGGACGTCGCACGCCGGCTGCACCTGTCCGAAGGGACCGTGCGCAACCACCTGTCCGCGGCGATCGGCAAGACCGGCGCCCGCACCCGGGCCGAGGCGATCCGCCTGGCCGAGGAGAATGGCTGGCTGTGACGGCACCCGTGCTGCCGGTGCGCGCGATGGGTGGCGACGGCGGGATGGGAGGATGCCCCGGGTGGGGAAGCGTGGGTTCAGCTGGGTGCGCCGGGCGCTGTTCGGCACGGTCTTGGTCGCACTGCTGCTGATCGGGGGCACGGCGGTGCGGGTCTGGCAGGCCGCACGTGACGACGACCGGCCAACGGCCGACATGATCGTGGTGCTGGGCGCCGCGCAGTACAACGGCAAGCCGTCACCGATCTTCCAGGCTCGGTTGCGGCATGCGAAGCAGCTCTACGACCAGGGCGTGGCGAAGGTGATCGTCACCGCGGGCGGTAACCGCTCCGGCGACCGTTACACCGAAGCCTCGGCCGGGGCACAGTGGCTGATCGAGCAGGGGGTGCCGCCGTCGAGCACGCTGGCCGTCGGCGAGGGCAGCGACACGCTGGGCAGCCTGCGTGCGGTCGCGGCCGCCGTGCAGGCGCGGGGCTGGCACACGGCGGTGCTCGTGAGCGACCCCTGGCACTCGCTGCGTGCCCGGATCATGGCCGACGACGCGGGGATGGCCGCCTGGGCGTCACCGACGCACAGCGGCCCCATCGTGCAGACCCGTCTGACGCAGTTCATGTACATCTACCGGGAGACCGGAGCGCTGCTGTTCTACCTGCTCACCAAGACGCCCGCGGACGACATCGGCGGCACCGGCCTTCGTTGAGAGACCCGGAAATTGTCGGTTGCGCGCCATAGAGTGTGGGCGTGTACACCGAGCACGACCTTGAGCGGCGGCTGTCCGAGCCGCCGAAGGAGGCGGCCCTGCCCGGGGCCAGAGCCGACGGGCGGAGTCCCTTCGCCCGTGACCGGGCGCGCGTGCTGCATTCCGCGGCGCTGCGCCGGCTCGCCGGCAAGACGCAGGTCGTCGGCCCGGGGGAGGGCACCGAGATCAGCGGCGCGCCGCGGACCAGGCTCACCCATTCCCTGGAGGTCGCGCAGATCGGCCGGGGGATCGCCGAGGAGCTGGGCGCGGACCCGGATCTGGTGGACACCGCGGGCCTTGCCCACGACATCGGGCACCCGCCGTTCGGGCACAACGGCGAGCAGGCGCTGGACGAGGCCGGGCGGGCCTGCGGTGGGTTCGAGGGCAACGCGCAGACCCTGCGGATCCTGACCCGGCTCGAACCGAAGGTCGACGGCGCCGGCCTCAACCTCACCCGGGCCTGTCTGGACGCCGCCGCGAAGTACCCGTGGCCGCGGCGGGCCGGCCTCGCGAAGTTCGGCGTCTACGCCGACGACCTGGCGGCGTTCACGTGGCTACGCGAGGGCGCGCCGGCGGGGCGGACCTGCCTGGAGGCTCAGATCATGGACTGGGCCGACGACGTGGCCTACTCGGTGCACGACGTCGAGGACGGCGTGCTCGCCGGGCGGATCACGCTCGCGGTGCTCGCCGACGCCGACGAGCGCACCGCGGTCGCCGAGCTGGCGGCCAAGCACTTCTCGAACCAGTCGGTGTCCGTGTTGGAGGGCGCCGCCTGCGAGCTGCTCGCGTTGCCGGTGGTCGCGGTGCTGACGAGCTACGACGCCTCGCCCGCCGCGCAGATCGCGCTCAAGCGGCTGACCAGCGAGCTGGTCGGCAGGTTCGCCGCGGCCGCCGTCACCGGGACCCGCGAGGCCCACGGTGACGGCCCGCTCCGCCGGTACGCGGCCACCCTGGCGGTGCCGGCTCAGGTGGCCGCGGAGGTGGCCCTGCTCAAGGCGCTGGCGTTGCGCTACGTGATGAGCGATCGGCGCCGGCTGGCCGTGCAGGACGGTCAGCGGCAGGTGCTGGCCGAGCTCGTCGACGCGCTGGTGCGCCGCGCCCCCGAGTCGCTCGACACCGTCTTCCACCCCGCCTGGCACGCGGCCGGTGACGATGCCGCGCGCCTGCGGGTGGTGATCGACCAGGTCGCCTCGCTCACCGACGCGCAGGCCGTCACCTGGCACGCCTGGCACACCGGCCGCCATTGACCGTAGGCGCGTAGCTGACCAGGGGAAATCCCGTCGAAAGCCGGGAAGCTCACCCACCACTGGACGCGGCTGGGGTACCGTCGGGGCGGTGACCAAGCTCAAGTTGCGTGGTCCGGAACGTGACCACCTGAGATTCTGTTTCGCGCTGCACCGGATCGTCGCCGGGGACGGCGGGGATTCGTGCTTCTCGCCCTACTCGGTGGCCAGCGCGCTCGGCCTGACCGCGCAGGCGGCCCGCGGCGAGACCGCCGATGAGCTCGTCCGCCTGCTGACCGGTGGTGATCCGGACATCGCCAAGCAGGCCGAGTTGCTGCGCGTCGCCGCGACCCTGCCGGAGCAGAGCGGCCGGGAAGCGCCGGTGCTGGAAGTGGCCAACACGCTGTGGGCCGCCGAAGAACTGGAACTGGAGCAGGACTTCGTGGGCGAGCTGGCCGCCTGGCCGCGCGGCGAGGTGAAGCCGGCGCCGTTCGCCACCGATCCGGAACGGGCCCGGCGCGTGATCAACGCCGAGGTGGCCGGCACCACCCACGACCTGATTCCCCAGCTGCTCCCGCCCGGGGCCGTGCACCGCGACACGCTCGCCAGCCTGGTCAACGCCCTGTACCTCAAGAGCAGCTGGGTGCATCCCTTCCGGCGAACCGAGGAAGCGGACTTCCACAGCCCGTCGGGAACCCGGCGCGTGCCGATGATGCGCCAGGCCGAGCTGCACGGCTACGCCGCGGCGAATGGCTGGCAGCTCGTCGAACTCGGTGCCGTCGGCCGGGTGTCGGCGATCATCCTGCTGCCCGATCAGAGCCTGGTCGAGCAGGAGTCCTCTTTGGATGAGAGTGCCTTCGCGAACCTGCTGTCGCGCAAGGCGACCCGGCAGGTCCAGCTGTCGATGCCGAAGTTCCGGGTGGACACCCGGTCCACGCTGGGGGAGCTGCTGCCGGCGCTGGGCGTGCGCACGATGTTCGACCGGGACGCGGCGGACTTCACCCGGCTCACTCCCGTCCGGCCGGTCTGGGTCGACAACGTCGTGCACCAGGCCGTGCTGAGACTCGACGAAGAGGGACTGGAGGGGGCGGCGGCCACCGCGGTGACCATGCGTACCTTGTCGATGATCACGGCCGAGCCGGTCGAGGTCGTCGTGGACCGTCCTTTCCTGCTCCTCGTGCGGCACGCGGAAGCCGGTGTGGTCTACTTCTTCGCCCGCGTTGTCGAACCTTGAGGTAGCGAGAGTGACCGCGTTGCTGGAGGCGCCCGAGACGGTGCTGCGGCCCGAACTGAAGCCGCGGCGCTGGAACCGCGCCGACGCCGTCGTGATGCTGTGCTACGCACTGGCCGCGTTCGGGATCTACGCCGGCCTGTGGCTGCACCTTGGCGACGGCTATCTCTACAACAGCGCCCAGGACCAGAACATGTGGGAGTGGTTCTTCGACGTCACCGCCCACTCGGTCTGGCACTGGGAGAACCCGCTCAACTCGGACCTGCAGAACTACCCGCTCGGGGTCAACCTCATGGCGAACACCGCCATGTTCGGCCTCGGGATCCCGCTGTCGCCGATCACCATGCTGTTCGGACCGACGGTGACCTGGGCGATCACGCTCACCGGCGGCCTTGCCGGCACCGCGGCCGCGTGGTACTGGGTGTTCTCGCGCCATCTCGTCACCTCGCGGGTCGCCGCCGCGATCGCCGGAGCGTTCTGCGGCTTCGCGCCCCCGATGATCTCGCACGGCAACGCGCACCCGAACTTCGTCGGGCTGTTCGTGATCCCGTTCATCGTGCTGCGGCTGATCCGCCTGGCCCAGGGGCAGCGGCCGGTCCGAGACGGTGTCATCCTCGGCCTGCTGGTCGCGTATCAGGTGTTCCTCGGCGAGGAACCGCTCCTGATTTCGATGCTCGCGTTCGCGGTGTTCGCGATCGCCTACGCCGCTTCCCGACCGCGCCAGGTGCCGCCCATGGTGCGCCCGATGGCCATCGGGCTGGCGATCGCCGGGGTGATCGCGGTGGCCATCACCGCCTATCCGCTGTGGGTCCAGTTCTTCGGCGACCAGAGCTACCAGACGCTCGAACACGGCATGGTCGGCAACGACACCGCGGCCTTCACCCGGTTCGCCACCGAGTCCGTGGCGGGCCAGGCCGAGCCCGCGGCGGACGTTTCGCTGAACCGCACCGAGGAGAACGCGTTCTTCGGCTGGCCGCTGATCGTGCTCATGGTGGCGTTGACCATCTGGCTGTGGCGCATGGCGTTCGCCCGCGCGATCGCCATTTCGATGTTCGTCATGGCCTGGCTCTCACTCGGCGTCTACCTGGTCGTCGACCATTACGACACCGGCATTCCCGGCCCGTGGAAGCTGCTGGCGAACCTGCCGCTGTTCGATTCCCTGCTCGAGTCTCGACTGGCAATGGGCTGCATCCCGGCGATCGGTGCCCTGCTGGCGATCGCCACCGATCACGTCTTCCGCACCGCGGGGTCGTTGAACGCGCGCGAACTGCCGCTGCGCGGGGTGTGGATCGGCGTGCTCGTCGCGATCCTGTTGCCCATCGCGCCGACGCCGCTGGAAACCATTTCCCGCCCGCCCACGCCGCAGTTCTTCACCGACGGCACCTGGAAGCAGTACGTCACCACGGGCTCCGTGGTCGCGGTGCCGTTGCCCAACAGCGGGGACGCACGCGCCCTGCGCTGGCAGTCCGAAGCGGACCTCGGCTTTCCCATCGCCGACGGCTACTTCGTCGGCCCCATGGGTCCCAACGACAAGCACGGCCGTTACGGTGCACCCAACCGGCCGACCGCGGATCTGCTCAACACGGTGCGGGAAAAGGGAGAAGTGCCGGAGATCTCCGACGGGCAGCGCGAACAAGCCCTGGACGACCTGCGGTACTGGCACGCGGACGTGATCGTCCTGGCGCCGCAGGACAACCAGGACGCGCTGCAGTCCACCGTGGAGTCGTTGCTGCACAAGCCCGCGCAGTACGTGGACGGCGTCTGGCTGTGGGACGTGCACGCGCTGACGTCCTGACTGTCACCCACGCCACTGTCACAACTTTGGGCGCGACTTCGTCCTCCTCGTGAACCGACCACGAATCCTCGAGGAGGAGCGATGCCCCGTCTGCCTCAAGTGCCCCTGGAGAAGGCTGGAATCCTGGGCAAGTTCGCCTACCGCTACGCCCGCAAGCGCTACGGCGCGGTGCCGGAACCCTTCGCCGTGGCCGCCCACCATCCGGGCGTGTTCCGGGCGAGCGCCGTGCACGAGTTGTTGGTGGAGAAGGGGTCCCGGGTCCTGCCGCACAACGTGCGGGAAATCGCCGTGTACCGGGTCGCGGTGCGCCTGGGCTGCTCGTGGTGTGTGGACTTCGGCACGATGCTGCAGAAGCACCAGGGTCTCGACATCGACCGCCTCAAGCACATCGACGACTACGCCACTTCGCCGGTGTTCACCCGCCAGGAACGCCTGGCGCTGGCCTACGCGGATGCGATGACCTCGTCCCCGGTGACCGTCACCGACGAGCAGGTCGCGGAGCTGGAAGGCGAATTCGGCGCGGCCGGCGTCGTCGAACTCACCTACCAGATCGCGGTGGAGAACAGCCGCTCGCGGATGTACAGCGCCCTGGGCATCGTCGACCAGGGCTTCACCTCCGGGGACGCGTGCCGGGTGCCTATGCCGACGACGCAAACCCACGAAAAGCCGGCTTGAGCTTGTCCGGGTTGGCCACGTCGTAGATGGCCTCGATGCGGCCGTCCCGGATGGCGAACGTGCCGACGTGCTCGTCCAGCTTCTGGTACCCGTCGACTTGCAGCGATGGCAGGTGGAAGCCGAGGTCCCCGTTGACCAGCACCGCGCGTCCGGTGCCCAGCGCACCCGGCGGGTACATCCGCACGAGCCCGGAGAAGAACCGCAGGATCTTCTCGGCGCCGACGATGATCCGCCGGGCGTTCCTGGCCTTGCCGTCGCTGTCGCCGATGAACACCATGTCCGGGTGCAGGACCTCGGCGACCGCGCGAACGTCCCCGGCCAGGACGGCGGACATGAACCGGTCGAGCACCTCCTGCTGCTCGGCCATGCTGAGGCGGGGTGGGGGCTGCGCGTCGCCAAGCGCGCGGCGTCCCCGTGAGGCATGCTGGCGTGCCGCGTCGACCGAAACGCCGAGGATCTCGGCGATTTCGTTGTAGGGCACGGAGAAGGCGTCGTGCAGCACGAACGCGACGCGCTGTTCGGGCGTCAGCTTGTCGAGCACGATCAGGGCGGCCATCCGCGCGCCCTCGTCGCGGACCGCGATGTCCAACGGGTCCTCGCCCGGTGCGCCCACCGGCGTGATGACCGGTTCCGGCAGCCACGGGCCGACGTATCGCTCGCGACGGAGGGCCGCGGACTGGAGGCGGTCCAGACAGATCCGTCCCACCACCGTGGTCAGCCACCCGGTGAGGTCGCGGATTCCGGCGCGCTGCTCCTCGGTCAGCCCGGCCAGTCGCAGCCACGACTCCTGCACGGCGTCCTCGGCATCGGACACGCTCGACGTCAGCCGGTACGCCACGGAGGTCAGCCGTGGGCGCAACATCTCGAACTCGCCGACCAGCGTGTTTGCACTGCACATGGCCTTGACGATAGATGACCTGGTGTGGACGTAGAGTAGACGCGTGGCAGGTCGTATCCGGGACAGTGACATCGCGGAGGTACGCCAGCGCAACCGGATCGACGAGGTCGTGGGCGAGTACGTCGCCCTGCGCAACGCCGGCGGGGGAGCGCTCAAGGGGTTGTGCCCGTTTCACGACGAGAAGACCCCGTCGTTCAACGTACGGCCGACCCACGGCACTTTCCACTGCTTCGGCTGCGGTGAGGGTGGCGACGTCATCAAGTTCCTGATGAAGATCGACCACCTGGGGTTCGTGGAAGCCGTCGAACGGCTGGCCGACCGGGTCGGCTTCCGGCTGACCTACGAGGGTGGCGGCGGCAGCGTGCAGCGCGACCGCGGCACCCGCACCCGGATGGTCGAGGCGCACAAGGCCGCCGCCGAGTTCTACGCCCGGCAACTGGGCACGCCGGAGGCCCAGCGTGCGCGGGAATTCCTGGCCGAGCGCGGCTTCGACGAGGCCGCGGCACGCGCGTTCGGTTGCGGCTTCGCCCCGGCCGGCTGGGACAAGCTGGCCAAGCACCTGCTCGGCAACGGGTTCGAGCTGCCCGAGCTGCTCAAGGCACAGCTGGTCAAGGAGGGCCGGCAGGGCCCGATCGACCGGTTCCACCGGCGGCTGGTGTGGCCGATCAAGGATCTCTCCGGTGACGTGGTCGGTTTCGGGGCCCGGCGGCTGTTCGACGACGACCAGATCCAGGCCAAGTACCTCAACACGAGCGAAAGCCCGATCTACAAGAAGTCGCAGGTGCTGTTCGGGCTCGACCTGGCCAAGCGGGAGATCGCCCGGCGGCATCAGGTGGTGGTCGTCGAGGGCTACACCGACGTCATGGCCATGCACGCTTCCGGCGTGCCCACGGCGGTCGCATCGTCAGGCACGGCCTTCGGCGAGGAGCACATGAAGGTGCTGCGCCGCCTGCTGATGGACGACGACACGTTCCGCGGCGAGGTGATCTTCACCTTCGATGGGGACGAGGCCGGGCAGAAGGCCGCGCTCAAGGCGTTCGAGGGTGACCAGACCTTCGCCGGGCAGACCTACATCGCGGTCGCGCCGGAGGGCATGGACCCGTGTGAGCTGCGGCAGGCGAAGGGCGAGGCCGCGGTGCGCGATCTGGTCGCCCGGCGCATCCCGCTGTTCGAGTTCGCGATCCGGAGCATCCTCCGGCAGTACGACCTGGACTCGGTCGACGGCCAGGTGGCCGCGTTGCAGCGCACGGTGCCGCTGGTCGCGCAGATCAAGGACCGCGCCAAGCGGGACGGGTACGCCACCAAGCTGTCCTGGTGGGTCGGGTGGCAGGACGAGGCGATGGTGGTGCGCCGGGTGCGGGAGAGCGCGGGCGCGGCGGTGCCCGCGAAGGTGCGCCGGCCGGCCCAGCCGTCGAACGGGGCGGGGCCGGACATCGCGCGGCCGTCGCCGAAGGACCCGCAGTTGATGGCGCAACGCGAGGTGCTCAAGGCGGTGCTGCAGGAGCCGGCCCTGACCGGGCTGGAGTACGACGCGCTGCCCGAGGAGGCGTTCACGCACCCGGCCTACGTCGCCGTGCACCGGGCCATCCTCAAGGCGGGTGGGACGAGCGGCGGGCTGTCCGGTCCGGCGCTCATCGACGCCGCGAGCCCGCACGCGCCGCAGGGGACGGTGCGGATGCTGCTGTCGGAACTGGCCGTGGAACCCTTGCGCGCCAAGGGAGAGGTCGATGTTTCCTACATTGGAAGCATGCTCGCCGCGGTGCAGGAGAACCTCGTCGGGCGGCAGATCGCGGAGATCAAGTCGAAGCTGCAGCGGCTGTCCCCGGTGGAGGCCCCCGACGACTACAAGGCGCTGTTCGGTGACCTCGTGGCGCTGGAGGAGTACCGGAAGGCGTTACGGGAACAGGCGATCGGCGGGATGGACTAGGCACGATCGCGGTCGCGCGGAAATTCGCGGAGGAGATGCGATGAGCTGGCTGCGGCGGCTGATGGGCGACCAGCTGCCGGACGACTTCCCCGGGACCTTTGATGAGGGCGAGAACGCTCTGGCCGCGGCGGCCGTGGCTGGTGGGGGGCACCTCGTGGTGACGGAGCTGGGGTTGTGGCTGCCGGAGGGGCGGCGCGTCGGGTGGCATCTGATCAGCAAGGCGACGTGGGCCGACCGCACGCTGACCGTGATCGAGTCGGAGGAACTGGGCGCGGCCGGCAGCGCGGTGTTGCTGACGGACCGGAAGCCGATGCGGTTCGACCTGCCGCGGCCGGGGAAGGTGCCGTGGATGGTGCACCAGCGGGTGGACTCCTCGATCCGCGCCCGGCACCGGCAGGAGGTGTCCGGGGGCGGGGTGTGGTTCGTGCAGCGCAAGGTCCCTGGGCAGGACGGTGTGCTGCTGCAGGCGCGGGCCGATCCGGGCGTGGACCCGGCGGTGGCGGCCGCGATCGCCCGCGAGGCCGCCGAACGGCTGGCGCAGCCCGAGCCCTAGCAGTACGATCGTACTGTTTGGAGGCGTGATGTGGGATCCAGCCAAGTACCTCGACTACGCAGATCTGCGGGCCCGGCCGTTCTACGACCTGGTGACGCGGATCGACGCGACCGCGCCCCGGCGCGTGGTCGACCTGGGTTGCGGGCCCGGGAACCTCACGGCGAGCCTGGCCAAACGCTGGCCCGGGGCGACCCTCGAAGCCGGCGACAGCTCCCCCGAGATGGTCGAAGCCGCGCGGGCGGCCGGGATCGACGCGCAACTGCTCGATGTGCACGACTGGATGCCCTCGGTCGACACGGACGTCGTGGTCACCAACGCGGTGTTGCAGTGGGTGCCCGGGCACCGGGACCTGTTGCGGCGCTGGGCCGGTCAGCTCCCTTCGGGGGCGTGGCTGGCGATGCAGGTGCCGGGCAACCTGGGCGCGCCGTCACACGCCGTCGTGCGAGAGCTGGCCGCGACCCCGAAATGGGCGGCCGAGCTTGCCGGGACCACCATCCGCGACGAGAACGCCGTCGACGACCCGCAAGGCTACGCGGACCTGCTCACCGATGCCGGATGCGTCGTGGACGCCTGGGAGACGACGTACGTGCAACGGTTGACGGGGCCGGATGCCGTGCTGGAATGGATCAGCGGCACGGCCCTGCGACCCATCAAGGCGGCGCTGTCCGAGGAGAGCTGGCAGGCGTTCCGGGCGGACCTGTCACCGCTGCTCGACCAGGCATACCCGCCGCGTCCGGACGGCACCACCTGGTTCCCCTTCCGTCGCGTCTTCACCGTCGCGCGAGTGCTCTGAAGCTCAGGACGCAGGTCCCGCGCCCCGGTGCCCGTGGTGCCGGCGCGCGGACGACCTCCGCCCGCCCGTCTTCTCGCTGACCTTGGCCCGCACCACACCCGCCGCGCCCTGCACCGCGGGATGATCGACAACCTTGTGGTAGGTGCGCACGATCTGCTCGTACCGCGCCCGCCCGGCCCGCGTCCCGAGCACATACCCGGCCAGTGCGCCCAGCAGGAAGGACTTCATCGCCACGCCTCCTCACCCTCCGCGCCCCGGTAACTCATTGTCCCCGGGCCTGGGGGTGCCTGCAGGGGACGATCAGACATGCGCTAAAGTTGCCCTACGTCAGCCCGGAGCGATCCGGGCACGCAGCGTTCCCCTGTAGCTCAATTGGCAGAGCATTCGGCTGTTAACCGAAGGGTTGTTGGTTCGAGTCCAACCGGGGGAGCTTCACCCCAGGCCAGATGCCTGGGGCTCTTTCATTTCCGGGCCCGTGATGATCGATATCACGGAAACTGCACGTTTTCATTTGCTAATCACCCTTCCCCTTCGGCGTTGCCGAAGATCATTTCTAGGACTTCTGCGGTGGCCTGATTGGCCACTCGCTTGCGTCGGTAGTGGCGCTCGACCACTTGCGGACTGTTGCCGAGCTGGTCTGCGATCGCAGTCGTCGGTAGACCGGCCTCGTCGAGCACGGTGGCCACGGTCTTGCGCCACACGTGACTGGTGACCCACTCGAATCCACACGCGTCGAATGCCTCGCGCATCCGGCCGCCGACGTTCGACGGGTCCGACCACTGGTCATTCCATGATGGGAAGATCGGACCGCCGGGTGCTGCGGCGACCTTGCGCCGGCGCCACATTGGTACGGACCAATTTGGTACGGCCAGCAGTAGCCCGTTGCCGTTGCCTTTCCGGTACGCCAAGCGCTGCAATCCGGCGCCGGTCTCGCGCACGAGGTGATGGCCGATCAGCACCGTGGGCGCGTTCGGGTCTATCTCGCTGTCGGCGAGCGCGAGCAGCTCACCGAGCCGCACGCCAGTGGCCAGCATCGCGTCCATGATGTCCGGCAGGTCGAGCCATACTCGTGCGCGCCGGCCGAGGCGACGGCCCTTAGCGTCGCTCTGCTTCGCCTCGCCGAGCTCGACCAGTTTGGCGCGTAACTCGATGCGCTGGTCGAGCGTGAGCGCCTGGATCTCCTTCGCGGTGCCGCGCTCGAGGCGCTCGGTGGACTTCACCGGATTGACCTCCATCGCCCCGTAGCGCACCGCATAGGCGCAGCAGAGCGAGAGCGCCGCCCGCAGACTCTTGGCCGTGTCGTAGGACTTGTCGCGCCCGCGTTGGATCAGCTCGTTGCAGCCCCACGCGCGGACCTCGCGCGCCTGGAGCTCGCCGAGCGCTGGCTTGATCCAGTTGTTGACATAGCCGCGGTACAAGCGGGGCGTGCTCGGCGACTTACCGGCGAGCCGGTAGGCGCGCGCGAGATCATCCATGCATCGTTCACAGATCACCGCGAACCGGGTAGACGGCGTGATCTCGCCGGAGGTTATCTCGTTGGCCAGCTCGGTTAGCCGTACCTTCAGGTTGTTAGTTGCCTTCGTCTTGCTGGCGCCGCGACGGCGCACCTGCTTGGAGCGGCCGTTCTTCATTCTGAACCGCGCGTGTGCTTCCCACACGGCTGGTTCCTCGGAGATCTGCTTGACGTGTATCTCGCCCCAGGTGCCCACGGGCGTCGGTGGTCTGGGCATCACGGTCTCCGCAGGAGGCACAGGTCGAGCAGCGGGTCCAGGTCCACTCGGATGCCGCAGTCGAGGCCGGCCGGGTCGGGGGGCGTGGACGAGCTCGGCGGCGGTGTGGTCGTCGGGCTGCCCGGCATCGAGCTGCCCGGCATCGTGGGGCCCGATGTCGAGGGGCCTGGTGTCGAGGCCGGTGGTGTCCAGCTGGACGAGCCGCGCGTTTGCCGCGCCAGCCGGTCGGCGGTGGGTATCTTCTTCATGCCTGGCTCCTGATTCGGCGTCGTGGTGGGCACCGTGGGGATAGCGGGCGATGGGCTGCTGCCGGTCATTCCTGGCGGTGGGATGGTCGGCAGCGCCATATCGGGCGGTGTCGTTTTGTCGCTCGGGATGAACAGCAGCCCGACGATGATCGTCGCGCTGGCGGCCAGTCCAGCAGCAGATACCGAGCGGAGGCGATCGCGCAGCAGCCACGCCGCCGTGCCGACGAGCGGAACAGCGGAGAGAAGTCCCCAGCGTCGCATCGCCCTCGCCCGGGCCGAGCCCGGTGGTAGTTCACCTCCGGCGTCGGTCGGCTTCTCTTCGAGGTCCTTGATCCGTTGCCGGATGCTCGCGAGTAGCCGTTCAGCGCTGCTCGGGTGAGTGTTTTCGTTAGGCGTGGACATTCATTCTCGCGGTGGGTAGGCAATAGTCCACTTAACGTAATCCCCATTACACCTACTCGTGTGAACAGCGATTGCAAGATCGTTACTTATCGTTTACCCGACGTTGCGCCTTTCGGGTGAGGAAATTTCCCCCGATAGCACCGCGTCGATCTCGCGGATCTGTCGGCGGACGTCTTCCTCGCGCTCGCGCCAGCGGCGCTGCTCCTCCACCACGATCTCCATGACGCCCTCCAACTGCCGGTAGCGCATCAGCAGCTCGTCGCGGCTCGGGCGTGCTGGCTCGGCGGGTTCGGGTGCGGGTTCGCTGTCTGTGAAGATCGATTCGTCGCCGGTTTCGAGGTACTCGGCGACGACATATTCTCCCCAGCCCAGGCCGTCTTCGATGGCGGCGAAGACTTTGTCGCCGATGCGCTCGTCGCCGATCTCGGCTCTCGCCACGCTGTTCTCGCTGATCCCGATGGCGTCGGCGAACGCCTTCTGGCTCCGGTAGCCGGCGCGTACGCGTGCACGCTTGATCCGCCGGCCCAGGGCCTTGCGTCGTTCGTCAGCCGCGTTCGCCATGGGCAAAGAGTATGCCAGGAAAAGACAAGAGCGCGTACGGCTAGCTGGGTGTTTGTTGGTTCGATCCAGGACTCGTTGCGCCATGTCAAGGACAGTACAGAGGCTGAAACCATCTGGCAAGGATTTTGCCAGAAATAGCCAGGAATTGATGTTTGACAAGTCTTGCTAAGTCTGGCAATGTCCTTGCCATGTCAGTCCCCATGAACCGAGACCTCTTCAAGCAGGAGCGGGACAAGCAGGACCTGTCGAACGAGGCGCTGGCCCAGCTCGCCGGGATCAAGCCCTCCTACCTCGACAACCTGATCTGCGGATCCGATCAGCCCTCACTCCGCCTGCTGCACCGCTTCGAGCGAGTCCTCGGACTGCCCGAAAACGCTCTCCGCGCCACGACGACCGAGCAGGACCCCGAGCCACGCAAGCAGTCCACGCAGCCGAAGCGCGAGACTCTCGCGCCGCCCCAGCGGGAGAAAGACACCAAGGGCCCGAGGCGCGTGCAGGACAAGGCCGTCGCATGAACGCCGAACTCGCCGCGGCCCTTGCCGGTCTTGTCGAGCAGCTCCGCACCGAGCAGGTGCGTGGCTACCGCATCGAGACCGTGGCCGGCCTGCTCGACATCTCCGAGCGCGCGGTCGACCAGCTCGTCCGCGACGAAAAGCTCGGCTACGTCTGGGCCGGGAAACGCCGGGTCGTGCCGCACACGGAACTGCAGCGCTTCCTCGCCTCCGGCGTGCTCGACGCCAAGGCCGTCGCCTGATCTCCCGGCCGCCGGGGGCGGCCGGGTCCCACAACAGAAAGCGCCCGCCCCGTGCTGCGAACACGGAGCGGGCCGACCACCGAGCAACGAAGGAGAAACCGGTGGCCAGGAAGAAGGCTAGCAAGCCGAAGCGGACGGCGGTTCGGCTCGACCAGGCGCACGGCTTCGGCCGGGTGCAGCGGATCGACCCGCGCGTGTTGGAGCGCCAGCACCGCGAGGACAGCCCGGAGTGGGCACAGCCCGACGACGGGGACGACGAGCAGGGGGAAGGGGTGATGGCGGCGTGAGCGCGCGGACGGTGGACGAGCACCTGGCTGGCCTGCTGGCCGATGCGGGAATCACGGTCGAGCCGGGCAGCGGCGGGAAGCATCGCCTCGACGAGCACCGTGCCGCGCATGCGTCGGCCGCCGAACTGCTGGACCTGGCCGACCAGCTCACCCAGTTCGGCGCCGACGTGCGTCTGGTCGAAGCCAACCCCCCGGGGCCGTGCACCTGGTGCGACGTGGACCCGGCGCGCCTGGCCGACGTGACCGTGTACGGCGACCCGGCCCCGACCGACCCGACCGAGCCGCTCACCGTGGCCGAGACCTGCCGCGTGTGCGCGCCGCGCGCCGCCCGCCAGGCGCTCGTCGAGCAGTCACCCACCTCTGGAAAACCCATCGTCGTCGAGATCGGAGTTACCCCGCGATGACCACCACCGAGACCCCGCTGCACATTCGCCAGGCTGAGGGACTTGAGCGCATGGCCGCCATGCTGCGAGAGCACCCGGAGCTGGCCGAGCGCTTCCGGTACCTGAGCTTCTCGCAGCACTGCTTCGGCGAGGACGCGGAAGCGCTCGGCCTGTTCGCGCGCGTCGCCGCCGCATACGCCGACAACGGCACGGTCGAGAAGCGCTACAGCGACAAGTTCGCGGTCGTCGAGGCGCGGTTCGGCGCCGTGAGCATCCACCTGCAGACCGACCGCGAGCAGGTGTGCGAACGCGTGCAGGTCGGCACCGAGACCGTAACCCGGAAGGAGCGGGACCCGGAAGCGGTCGAGAAGGCGCTCGCCGAGATCCCCGAGACCGAGGTTACCGAAGAGGTCCCGGTCTACGAGTGGCAGTGCAAGCCGCTTCTGGCGTCCAGTGTGGACGGTTCGTGATGGCGACCCGTACGGACTCCGGTTGGCCGGATGACATGTGCGACCTGCGCGCCGCGGAGACCGCGGCGGCCGGGCAGCAGAGCAGGAAGGCCGCCCAGGGCGGCGAGGACAACCAAGACCCCGAGGACGAGTGTGAGTGACAACCTGACCGTGAAGGTGGCCGCGTACAAGCTGCTCGCGGACCACATCAAAGGGCTTTATGACCTGGCGCGCGCGGAGATCGCGGCCCGGATGGAGCGCGGCGATCGGTTGACGGCGGTTACCGCGGACGGTGTGAAGATCGGCGCGGTGTCCAAAAAGGACCCGAAGCCGTTGGCGCTGGTCGTGGACGCGGCCGCGCTGCGCGAGTGGATCGCCGAGTACTACCCGGAGCGCCTGATCGAAGACCTCGTCTTCGTCGAAGGCGCGGACGAGGAGATCAAGGAAGTCCTGCTCGTGCACGCGCCGCACCTGGTGCGGCAGGTGCGCAAGGCCGACCCCGACATCGTCCGCGCGATCCTCACCGAGTCCAGCAAGCGTGGGTTCGTGGTCGGGCCCGGCGGCGAGGCCGAGGTCCCCGGTGTCGAGGTCCAGGCCCGCGAGGGTGTGGTGGCGTGCCTGCCCACCGACGACGCGATGCCCGCGGTGGTACAGATGCTCGACAGGGGCGAGATCGACCTGTTCGACGTGCTCCCCGGCGGCGACTCGTGACGCCGGAATTGCTGGCCAAGCTGGCCGCGCCGTTCCCCGACGACGCGGTCGGCTCCCGGCCGGAGATCACCTGCCAGCCATGCAAGGTGGGCGGCTGCACCGCGCACAAGTGGGCCGAGTGCGTCGAGTGTGGCCGGACGCTGACGACCGCGCACGTCCACCTCGACTACGTCGGCCACGCCTACGTGCGCGAGCGGCTCAACAGCGTCGACCCGGACTGGGCGTGGGAACCGATGGCGCTCACCCCGGAAGGCTTGCCGTTGCTGCAGGACGGATGTCTGTGGATCCGGCTCACTGTCGGTGGCAAGACCGTGCTCGGTGTGGGCGACGCGCCTGGCAAACGCGGCGGCGTGTTCTGGAAAGAGCTGATCGGCGACGCGATCCGTAACGCCGCAATGACCATGGGCGTGGCGTTGGACATGTGGAAGCGCGAACCGGTAGCCGCCGACCCGGTCGAGCCGGAACCCGGGCAGGACGGCCAGGCGCAGCCTGAGCCCGCACCCGGCGACGAACCCGCGCAGGTCGATGTGCCGGACGAGCCTGCCGAGCTGCGCGAGCGCATCCGGGACATCACGAAACGGCGCGGCCGCACCGCCGCGCAGACCGCGGCCGACTTCACCAAGTGGTCCAAGGGACGGCAGCTGTTGCGCGCGAACACTGCGCTGCTGGCCGAGTACCTCGACCACCTCCGGCAGGACGGCAAACGGTGAAGGCGCAGCAGATCCCGCGCAAGGTGCGGGACATCGTCCGCGAGCGTTCCGGCGGCGTGTGCGAGAAATGCGGAATCCAGCCGGCGGCTGAGATCCATCACCGGTGTGGCCGTCAGATGGGCGGTTCGCGCGAGCCGTGGATCAACCAGCCCAGCAACTTGCTGCACCTGTGCAGCGGGTGCCACGGCGAGGTCACCAACACCCGCGGTGCCCGCGCCTACATCGAGACGTGCGGGTGGCTGGTGCGCCGTGGCCAGACCCTGCCGGCCGACGTGCCGGTCGTGCTCTGGCACGGCCTGGTGCTGCTTGACGACCACGGCGGATTCCGCACTCCCGAACTCAGCGACCACCTCACCGAAGGAGCAGTCTCCTGATGGGACTCGACGTTTACCTCTACAGCAAGGGCGAGCAGGCCTACAGCGACGCGCACGAGAAGGCGTGGGAAGACTGGTGGGAAACCGCTAAGGATCTTGACGATGAGGCGCGCAAGGTCTCGCGCGAGGCGGCAAACCTCCCGCCGTCGCCCGGCCTGCCGTCGGCCCCCTCGGAGAAGTATCCCGAGCACCTGTTCGACCGGCGCTACCTGCGTTCCTCCTACAACGGCAGCGGGTTCAACCACGCGGTTCCGGACATGATCGGCTCGAATGGGGCCGGCGACTACCCGCACCAGCGCGGATCGCTCTACTGGATCTTCGAGCCGGTCCGCGGTGATTCCGACGAGTACGAGTTCGAGCTGACCGAGGGCAGCATCCCCGCGCTGGAGACCGCGAAGGCCCGCGCGCTGGAGATCGCCGACGAGCTGCGCAAGTGTGACCCGCTCGGCGTCATGTCCGAGTCACCGCTATTCGGGGCGGCTGAGCATATGTGGAGGGAGCTGCCCACCGAGAGCGAGGTGCTCGACTGGTATCGGTCCGAAAAGGACCGGAACGCCAACCGGAACACCGCGTGGGGCGAGTCGTACAGCACCGCGAAGGGGCTCGTTTTCGGGCTCACCGAGGGACTTGAAGTGCTGGCCGTCACGCTCGGACGCGACAGTCTCGGCAGGCCGTCGGCGATCCTGGTCTACCGGTCGCAGGCGCGCGATTCCTACGTCCAGTCCGCGGAGATCACTGCAGAGTTCTGCGACGAAGCGATCTCGCTCATTCGCCGCGACGGCGCCGCGTTCATCCACTGGAGTTCGTGATGGCCGTCCGTATCACCGATACCCCGCAGCAGTCCCGCACCCGCCGTACCGGCCCTGGTCTCGTCCTGCTCGGCGCCTGGTTCGCACTGTTCCTGATCGGCGCGGCGATCGGCGCCGCGCTGTACGCGTCGTCGATGGTCCCGCCGGCGGTGCTGCCATGACCACGCTGAACCTCGCACCGCGGCACGCCCAATGCCGCTCCTGCCGAGCGTCGATTGTGTGGGCCGTCTCGGCGAAGACCGGCAACCAGATGCCGGTCGACTACAACCCGAACCCGGCCAAGGGCAACGTCTTGCTGCAGCTCGACCGCGGGCAGCTCGTCGCCGCGGTGCTCACCGACCGGCAGCTGGCCGGCGCCCGCGCCGCCGGTACCGACCTGCGCACCGAGCATCACGCCACCTGCCCGGACGCGGACATGTACCGGAGGCAGCGATGACAAAGGCGATCGACAGCAATCAGCCGGACGTCGAGCTGTTGTTGCGGCGCGTAGACGAGAAGCTCGCGCGCCGCGCCGGGGACGACCCACTACCCGCCGAGACGATCACGGCGTTCGCCGACGCAGTACGGCCGCTGCTCGGCACATCGACAGGTGGCGACCTGGCGGCGGCCGAGCTGGAGCACAAGGACAGCGTGATCGCGGAGCTGCGCCGAATCGTTGACGGTCACGCCCGAAGCTGCGACCGGCTCAAGGCCGACCAGCAGCGCGCGGCCAGCGAGAACCGACGACTGGCCGAGCAGCTGGAAGCAGCACGCGGCGAGGTCGCCAGCAAGCAGGCGCTTATCGAGCGCTACCTCAAGGCCGTCGATGAGGAGCGCGCCGATCTGAACGGCCGGATCGCCGCGCTGCAGAAAGCGCTCGAGGAACGGTCCTCTTCGGACGGCGAACGGCACCAGCACTTTTACCCGGCCGACCAGCCGGGCGCAGTCCCCGGTCCGTGCGCGTGCGGCCACCCCTACCCGCGCGCCCACATCCGCGACCGGAGCGGCGACGTCCCGCTCGAGGTGCCCGACGCCTGGGCGCAGATCTTCGGCCAGCTGCGTGACCAGCTGGCCGACTGGGAACCGGAACGGAGGCGCCAGTGACCGCCGAGGACATCACCGAGCAGGCCATCACCGCCGCGGTCGAGCGCCACGGCCCGGGCCTGATCGCGCTCGCCGCGCTGCTCGGCCTGCCCCTGCCGACACCATCCGACTACTGACCAAGGAGACACACATGCCCGAGCAGGACATCACCGAGCGGCTTGTCGACGGCGGGATGCGCGCCATCGACGAGACCGGATTCTCGACCACGCTCGAGGAGCGCCGCGCCTACGCGCAGGCCGTTGCCGTGAGCGTCCTCGAAACCATCGCCGAGGAGATCGACGACGCCGACGAGGAGGGCTCCGACTGGCCCGACGGCGATGACCTCCGGCTGCTCGCCAGCGAGATCCGGGGTGCCGAGCCGAAGGCGAGCCGCGCATGAGCGCCAGCCTGTCCGGCACCCTGCCCGGCGACGACCGCAACGGACTCGACCAGCTCGCACGCGCGTTCGTCGGCGACCCAGAGGGACGCCACGTCATCATCGCCCTGGTCGACTGCACCAAGATCACGACCAAGGTCGACACCGGCGAAGCCATCCCCACCCTGCGCGTCCGCGCCATCGAAGGCTTTCTCGGCACCAGCGCGGACGGCAAAGAGGTCCGGCGCCTGTGGCGGCGCGCCTACGAACGCCGCACCGGCCAGGTCGAACTACCGCTGGAAGTCGAACGCGAACTCGAGTTCCTCGGCCGCGACGACGCATAACCCACACGCTGCCGGGCCGCCCCGAGATGCCCCGACCACCGCGGGGCGGCCCGGTGTCCACACCACGAAAGGAGGTGCGCTGTGCGCCGCAAGCTCAAATTGCCACGCGAGGCAACGAGCACGGGCTGCCAGCTCACCGCCTCGCCCGCCCCGTCCGGCTTGCGCTCACCACGATGGCGCTGGGAAGCCGCGTGCGCTGGCGAACTGCCCGCCGAAGCGCTGTCCACACGCGACCGCGAAGACCTCGTGTGGCACCTGCACGAACTCGGCTGGACCGATGTGCAGATCGCCGAACACACCCGCATGAGCACCTACACCGCCGCGAGGATCCGCGACTGCCTCGGACTCGCGCCACACCAACCGAAAGAGGCCGCAGCATGACCGACCTGATCCCGTTCGAGTACTCGGGGCGGCAGGTCCGCACCACCACCCGGGACGGCGAACCGTGGTTCGTCGCCGCGGACGTGTGTGCGGTGCTCGGCATCCGCGACACCTACGACGCCACCCGCGGACTCGACGACGACGAAAAGGGTACGGAGACTATCCGGACCCCTGGCGGCCCGCAGGCCGTGACCATCGTGTCCGAGCCCGGCCTGTACTCGCTGATCCTGCGCAGCCGCAAACCCGAAGCCAAGCCGTTCAAACGCTGGGTTACGCACGAGGTGCTGCCCGCGCTGCGAAAGACCGGCCGCTACTCGGTGACCCAGCTCGGCCGGCGCGAGCTGGCGCAGATGGTGATCGAGGCCGAAGACCGCGCAGCACTCGCCGAGCAGCAAGTGAAAGCGCTGGAACCGGCGGCACACGCGTGGGACACGCTGGCCGGCGAAGAGGTCGGCGACTATTCGCTGCGCGACGCCGCGCAGATCCTCAATCGCGACCCCGCGATCGCGACCGGGCAGAACCGGCTCATGAAGACCTTGCACGACCTCGGATGGGTCGACCGGAAGGGCAAGCCGTACCAGCGGGAGATCGACGCCGGACGGTTGGCGTGCCGGATGCTGCCCTACGAGCACCCGCACACGAAGGAACCGCAGCTCGGCAGTCAGGTCCGCGTGACTCCGAAGGGCTTGCGGGAGCTGCATAAGCGTCTCGGGGGTGAGCGGCCGCTGCAGCTCACGCTCGGCGGCGCCCGATGAGCGACGAGTTCGACCTGTTCAGCTGGGAGCGCCTCGTCATGGCCTCCCAGCTGCCTGCCACGACCAAGTTGGTTGCGTTCGTGCTGCGCACCCACGCCGACCCGGACGGCACCCGCGTCAAGCCCGGCCTGCCCCGGCTCGCCGTGCTCACGGGATTGTCGTACGAGACCGTCAAGCGGGCCCGGCAGGAACTCGTCCGCGCCGGCCTGCTCGCGCTGCACAAGCGCGGCAACCGCCGCCGCGGCCACGGCGACGAGTACCGGCTGATCATCGCCGAGGACCTGCTGGAGCGCCTGCAATGGCGGACGCCGAGCGAGATCGACGCCGCCGCTGCGGAGATCTCCACCCGCCGCGCGGAGGCCGAGCAGACGCGGCGCGCGAAGAAACATCAGGGGTCAGCCGATAGCCCTGAAACCACGGATCAGGGGTCGGAATCGAGCCCTGAAAACCCCGATCAGGGGCCAGAAACCGGCCCTGAAAACAACGATCAGGGCTCACCACAGACCAGTGAAACCGCGATTAGGGGTCACCAGAGACCCACATCAGGGCTCGCCAGTGACCCCCTACCAGACCAGGTGACCACTCCACCAAACCGACCAGCACCTACTCACCTCCCAACGCAACCATCGACCGCGCGCGAGAAATGCCGACACGGAATCCCCATCGGCGCCAGAGGAGACGGAACCCTCGCCTGCGCCTTCTGCCGCCGAGAAGCCAAACAGTCCATTGTGGAGGCATCGTGATCAACCCGGATCGCCCCTGTCAGCACGAGAACTTCGCCGCTGTGGTCGCAGTCAACCGGCTCACTGTGATCGACGACGGCCCGGTCGAGGCCTTCGCCGCGGATATCCGGGTCAACTGCGCGGACTGCGGCGAGCCCTTCCGCTGGATCGGCGCACCAGCCGGCGTGTTCGGCGACCGGCCTGGCGTGAGCATCGACGAAACCGAGCTGCGCGCCCCACTCCGCCCGGCGTCGTCGGATCCGGACTTCGGACTCGGCATCCCCGGAGTCGCCATCCAGCTCGTCAACCCGGAGGCACCGTGACCGCCTGCCCCAGCGGCAAAACCCGCTACCGCAGCGCCCAGCGCGCCGCACGGGTCCTGAGCCGCATCTGGTCCAGCCCCAAACCCGGCCGCCGCCTCGAACGACGCGCCTACCACTGCCCTGACTGCTTCGGCTGGCACCTGACGAGCAAGCCCCAACGACCCGAACGGGAGGATTCATGACCGTCCAACTCGACCTCTTCGGCACCGTGCTCGCGGCCGAGCGGCAGCACCACGTCGACGTGCTCACCTGCCTACGGGACGCCATGCCCGACGCGCTGCAGATCATCGTCGAGCTCCGGCGCTGGCAGCGGGAGGACACCCACGCCCCGCACGCCAACGGCGACTGGGCGTACTGCGTGTCGCACGCCGGCCTCCGCTACGAAGCCGCGAGCGAGTGGTGGGCCGGTGCCCGCGAGCGCGGCGAAACCTGGGGCTGGAGCCGCACCCCCGCCAACCTGATCACCTGGGACGAACTCGCGGCGCTCGTCGGCGACGACCCGCGCCGCGCCGAGATCACCGCGTGGGTCGAGACCCTTCCGGAGCCACGCTGGCGAAAGCTCATGCGCCCGCACGAGCTGTGGCCGCAACCCAAAGGCTGGCACATCGGCTACTTCTGCCGCGACCACGTGGACACGCACTGGACCGGGCGCCGGCGCGCCTGGCGGCTCGTGCTTGACCTGCTCACCGACGCCATCGAAACCGCGACCCGGGAGACATCGTGACTGTCCACGAACGCGACTGCGCACCCTGCGATGCCGCCCGGCAGGCCGTCGCTGAGCTTCGCACCCAGTTCGACCCGCTGGACAACTGGGACGAGGTCGAGGTGCAGGGCAAAACCACCACCGAGTTCGCCACCGAACTCATCGCCAGCGCGCTGCACCGCTTCCCGCTCGACGCTCGGCCGAGACCGGGAGCCACGCGGTGACCGGGTGGCGGTCGCGCGCC
>NZ_JAFB01000003.1 GCF_000519205.1 Amycolatopsis taiwanensis DSM 45107
GACTATCCCGACACGCACCCTGCAACACCCTGATCATCACCGCACACCAACGCCTCACCGCCCTGCCACAACTCGCCTAACCATCACCAACCCGCCCCGACAACCAGCAACACCACCCCGGCAGTGAACACCGGCGGCCACCCCACCGACAACGGGCACCACCAACCTGCCCCAAACCAAACAAACACCCCGAACAACAACCCCACGGACCACCCAGGACCAGCCGACCACCCCATGCAAGATCCGGGCTAGGGTGGCAACATCATCGGAGAACGTCGAAATGACCAAGCCTTCGGTGGCTGCGCTCATAAGAAGAAATAATTTCCCGAAAGCCATCTGCATAACAAGACTCAACACTGTAGCCGTTAGTCGAATTTATTTACACCTTGTAACGGCCGAGGGACGACGCCGTAGCCAGGCACCGCGGCTCAGCGAGCGGCGTGACGGATGCAGTCCAGACCGTAGAGGGCAACGTGCAGGGCCAGCGCGATGTCCGGGTCGTCCAGGTCAATCGACAGTATCCGCTCGATGCGGCGCAGCCGTTCGTATAGCGCCGGACGGCTCATGGACAGGGTGGTCGCGGTGGTGGATTTGTTGCCACGATGTTCCAGAAAGGCCCGCAACACGGCTACCAGGTCAGTGTCATGTCGCTGGTCGTGGCGCAGCAACTCGCCGAGTTCGCGCTCCACGTAGGCCTGCAGCCGGGGCTCCTCGCGCAGCAGGTGCAGCAGGCCGTGCAAGTGGGTGTCGGCCAGCGTGTAGTACGGGCGCGCGCGATGTGACCGGCTTGCCGCCGCGACCGCGTCCTTGGCCTGCAGGTATGACCGTTCCACCTCGCTGATTCCGCGCACCACGGAGCCGACACCGATGGTGGCGTCCAGCCTGTCGTGCACCGCGTGCGCCATCTCGCCGAGCGGGCCCTCGACGCCCGCGTCCGCGCGCACCGCCAGCACCATGACGACCAGCCCCGACCCGGCCGTGGCGACCAGCCCGGACAAACCCTCGGTGCGCCGCACCGCCCGCTCGACAGCGGCCACGTGCGAGGTCTCGTCGGCCCGGCCGTCGGTCGCCGGGGCCCGGCCCTGAACCCGGACGATCGCGCACACCAGTCGATGGGCGCCGAGCTCGATACCCATCGCCCGCGCCCGGCTGGCCAGCGCCTCGTGCTCGCCTGGCGACTGGCGCAGGATGTCCTCGATCAGGGTGCGCTGGGCCTGCTGGCCGACGGTCTCGCGGTTGCCATCGATCAGCCGCCGCAGCACCAGCGTGTTCACCGCAAGCTCGGCGACGCTACGCGCCCGGGCGGTGTCGCTGTCCTCGCCAAGCACGATCACCAGCCGGCCCCACACATCGTTGCGCTCGCCGACTGTGGCGAGCAGCCAGCCCTGCTCCGGGTCGTGATCCAGCAGCCGTCCGCCGACAACCTTCCGGGAGCGCTGCTCCCAGCCGCGCAACAACGGCGGTAACGGCTGGCCCGCCGGGTCGGCGGCCAGCACCTGGTGCGCGAGATCCTCCAGCACGGCCGGGCAGCCGAGGATGGCGGCCACCCGGCCCACGATCGTCTCCAGCCCGGCACCGGCCAGCGCCAGGTCGCTGAACGTCTGATGGTCGTCCACCCGCTGGCGGAGTTGATCACGTTGGCCGCCGAGCAGCCGTTCGTGCACCGTCCGGGTCACGTCGACAAACCGGATCGGCCGGCTCAACGCGACCACCGGCAGCCCGCTCGACTCCGCCTCGTCGATCATCTGTTCCGGGATGCTCTGGTGGTAGACGCCCAGCTCGATGATCAGACCGGCCGCGCCGCGGTTCGTCATAGAACGGGCCAGCGCAGTCCAGGCCGCCGGGCCAGGCGCCACGCCGGTACCGCTGGTCAGGACGAGCTCGCCGCCGTCCACGAACTGGGTGACATCGGATTGCTCGCACACGTGCACCCACCGCACCGGCCGGTCCAGCGACGCCCTGCCCGCGAGGACCGTCGGCACCCCCATGGCCACCGACGGCAGTTCCAGCACCTCACGCACGCTGACCAGCCCGGCCACCCCCATCGTAGGTGGAGTGATTCGGACTAGTATCGGGCGCGGCCAAGACCTGACACAAGAACCTGCGATCAGCCCAGCGCTACGTCCCCCAGCCTCGCCGCCGGCCACGCTGACGCGATCCGAACCGGCCTGAGTCATGCCATCGAGCCACGGACCCACGATCGTCCAACGTGGGACGTGGCGGCGATGTGGTTGATCTCGGCCAGCCGGGTATCGGCCACCGCACGGCGCGTGGAGGGCAGACGTCGGGGTTTGGCGACCTTGCTCGCCGGGTTAGCGGCGGGGTCGATCAGGCCGTCGTCTTCGGCGTGCCGGTACAGGCAACGCAACGCGGCAACAAGATGCTCGGCCGCGCTGCGCCCGCCACGGGCGTTACCGCGGGCAACAACGTTGACTTTCACGTGTTCGACCAGTTGTTTGATCTCCGACGGGGTTGGTTCGTCGAGGTGCCGGTCACCCCAGCGTTGTTCGATGCGGTTCCAGTAGGGACACGACGGGTGCCAACGGTGACAGCGACAGCCACGATCGGGATGTACTGGCTGAACGTCGGCACCAGTGGACGTGCAGTGGGCGCGGCCAAGAGGTCTTCGGGCGACACGCCCATCCGGGCCAGCAGCAGCCGCGCGGCCTTCACCTCAGCCGATGCCGCCACCAACCGACCAGGCCGGATCGCTGCGCTGTTATCCGAGATCACCATCCAGCAGTGCGGCGTGGCGCGGGGCGAGCAGATCGTCCAGCGCGGCCGGCGGGTGCACGATGCACAGGTCACGCTGCGGGTCGGCGGCCAACAGAACCCGGTCACCTGGGACCAGGTCGCAACAGTGTCGGACAGGAGCGGGCAGGCGCAAGTGCCCCTGCCTGGTCACGCTGAACACGCCGTGATCATCACGGCGAATGACCAGAAGCCCTCGAGATTCGCGGATGTCCAGGGTAGTGCCGGGCACCCAGCCTAGCGCCGTCATCACGGCGTGATCGGCCACTCGGCCCCGGCAGTCCACAGCCGCTAGCCCATACACAACACTGCTCGTGCACGGCGTGGGCAGGCTCGGCAAGGGCAACGTTCGACGAGTGGACGACGTCCCCGACGATGAAACGGCCGCCTGCCCATCGCACCGCACAGGGGTCGCCGGAATGACCACCGGCTTGATCACAGCGCCAGTCACGACGACCACCGCCGGAAGACACACGAACGCGACTCAAAGACCACAGTCAAGTGTTGGAGTGCGTTCAAGCACAGGTACGTTAGGTGTCGCAGGCATGCCACGAAACTGTGTCCGAGGACCGAACTGCACCAAATCCCCAACCTCACCCACGCCACCGATCTGCAGCTCCCTTGATCGCCGGACGCAGTCCGGACAAGAGGCGTCCAAGAGCTCAGCCAGTGGCACCGACTAGCGAGCGGAGCGTAGAGAGATCGGGGTGCGCCGCGCCGATCAGCGCGTCGCTGAACTTCTCGGCCGCGGTCGATTCGACGCCGACTCGGGCGCAGTTGTCCAGAAACTTTCCGATCACACGCGCGGCATCCCATGGACGTCGCGCACTGCCATCGACGTCGTCGATGCGGAGGGTCTCGGTCGTGCCGTCGGTGAGCTCGACTTCAATGGCCGCTGGGAAGACCGCCGGGTAGCTGGATTCCGGCCACGGCTCCCAATCGATCCGAGCCGCCATCGCCAGTACGGCGGGATCGGGCACGCCGACGAAATCGTCCAGCACCACCGCGCCACGTACCACCTGCAGCGCAAGCACATACGGCAGGCTCCACCGTGCCTCGTCAGCCCGGCCGGGAACCTGCTAACGCGCCCACGGAAGGGCGATGATCTGCTCCTGCCCCTCCGGTACGCGGCAAAGAATCCGGCGGATCCGGCTTGGCGGGAGATCCAGGGCGGCGACCGCCTCGACGAACGGGTGCAGGAAATGCCAGCAGGGCAACGCCTTGAACGCCGCATCGGCCAGGTGCCAGCGGGAGCCGAGGTCGTCCGACAGCGCCACCAGCCGGTCGGCCGCCACGGGATCCCTGGCGTAGAGGCCGAAAAGACCGCGTTCGCCTTCGAAGACGTCCGGTGCGCCGGTTATTCCACCTCGCACGAGCGCCACCGCCGAGATCGCGGCTTGCGCGCCGATACCGGCCTGCGCCGCCTTACTCGTGGCGCCCCGGCTGAGGAAGGTGAAATTGCCAGCGCACCAGCTGAGGCGTCAGACCGTGCGTTCGTTCGTGGAGCGGGAGATCGCGCCGAACATCGGCAAGTGGGAGCGTCAGGAACGCATCGACCCCGGGCTGTGGCAGGCCGCCGCCAAGATCGGATTGCTCGGCCTGCGCATCCCCACCGAGTACGGCGGCGCAGGCCTGGACGACTATCGCTTCCGCTTCATCGTGCTGGAAGAGCTGGCCCGTGCGGGAGCGGCGTCGGTCAACGCCGGGATCAGCCTCGTCGACGACCTCGTCGGCCCCTACCTGGTGGATCTGGGCACTGACGAGCAGAAACGCCGTTGGCTGCCGGGGCTGTGGCCGGGCACCACGACCGCGGCGATCGCGATGACCGAGCCGGGTGCGGGTAGCGATCTGCACGGTATCCGCACACGGGCGGTCCGGGACGGCGACGAGTGGGTGCTCAACGGCAGCAAGACCTTCATCACCAACGGCGGTCACGCCGACCTGGTCGTGGTGGTGGCGCGGACCGGTGAACGGCAGCTCAGCCTGTTCGTGGTCGAGGACGGCATGCCCGGGTTCAGCCGGGGCGAGCCGCTGGAGACCATGGGTCGTCGCGCCGAGGCAGTGACCGAGCTGTTCTTCGACCACGTGCGCGTGCCTGCCGCGAACCTGCTCGGCACCGAGGGCAAAGGTATGCGGCATCTGATGGAGCGGATGTCGATCGCCTGCTTCGCGCTCGCGTGCGCCGAATCGGCGCTGCGCTGGACTCTGGACTACACGCGTGAGCGCAGCGCCTTCGGGTCGCGGATCGCCGAGTTCCAGTCCGCGAGGTTCGCTCTGGTCGAGATGACGACCGAGATCGAGGTGACCCGCGCCTACCTCGAGGCGCGGGTGCTGGACCTGGGTGCGGGCACCTTGACCGACACCGACGCGGCGAAGGCCAAGTGGTGGACCACCGAGCTGTTCCAGCGGGTGCTGACCCGGTGCGTCCAGCTGCACGGCGGCTACGGCTACATGCTGGCGTACCCGATCGCGCGTGCCTTTGTCGATGGCCGGATCCAGGCCATCTACGGCGGCACCACGGAAATCATGAAAGAGGTCATCGGCCGGTCCCTTCTGGCCTGAACCCGTCACCGCACCGCATTCAGGCTCTGACACAGCGCACCGCGTGCCATCCACCACCCGCGACACGACCGCCCGCCCTCGCCCGGGCCAGCGGTGATTGGGCCGTCCTCGCACTGAGCGGAACGTCGTTTCCCGACCCGGCGTCGCCGGCTTTACCGTCGGGTCACGTCGGCTGGGAAGCTCGCGCTACAACGCTCCTCGTGCCGGCAGAGCTCGCGCGTTAAGGAGGCATCGTTGAGGATCGCCCGTTTCGGGAACGGCCGCATCGGCGTGGTCGTGGACGACGACCAGGTCGTCGATGTCACCGACAGTGTCGGTGTGCAGCCGCAGGAATGGCCCCCGGTCGGCCCACTCCGGTTGATCGCGGACTTCGACCGTCACGCCGAGGCGCTGAAGAAGGCCGCTGCTGACGGCGAACGTCTGCCGCTGTCGTCGGTACCGCTGCTCACTCCGGTCCCGTGGCCGAACAAGGTCATCGCGTTCCCCGTGAATTATCACGACCACGGCAAGGAAATGCGCGCCGGTTACCGCGCCGACCGGCAGGGGTTCTTCCTCAAGCCGCCGTCGGCGCTGTCCGGCGCGGGAGAACCGGTTGTCCTGCCCCACCTTCCCGGCCGGGAGGTGCACCACGAGTCGGAGCTTGGGATCGTGATCGGCAAGGGTGGTCGCGGGATCGCCGCCGCCGACTGGCGTGACCACGTGTTCGGCTACGCCTGCCTGCTCGACATGGTCGTCCGGGGCCGCGAGGAGCGGGTGTTCCGCAAGGCGTACGACACGTTCTGCCCGGTCGGCCCGTGGATCACCACCGCCGACGAGGTCGGCGACCCGACCGCCCTCGAGATGCAGCTCTGGGTCAACGACGACCTGCGGCAGCACGCGAACACGCGTGACCTGGTGCTCGATATTCCCGGCATGATCGAGATGGCATCAGCCGTCATGACACTGCACCCCGGCGACATCATCGCGACCGGCACACCGGCGGGAGTCGGCCCGGTCTCCGACGGCGACACCATCCGCATTCGCATCGATCGCGTTGGCGAAATGTCCGTGCCGGTTCGGCAGGGCGACGCGGGCGCCACCCCGGCGTTCGCCGAGCCCTACCAGCTGGAGATCGCGAAGTAGGTCCGTGCGGAAATCCTTGAAGGAGAACAACAACCGATGACCGCCACACCGCTTGCCAGTCTGTCCAATGTGGAGACCCTTGAGGAACTGTACGAAGTCTTCGACGAGCTCAGCATGGAAGGGGGCTGGCATCGCCGGTTCCCGGCCCTGTGGCCCGAGCCGCGGAAGAATCTCGTTCCGGCGCGCTGGAGCTACGCCACGATCAAGTCGGTGCTCGACGCGGCGGGCCGCCTCGTCGATCACAGCATGGCCGACCGGCGCAACGTCACGCTGCGGAACCCGGCCGAGGGCAACGTCTACTCGACCGTTCGCACACTCGTGGCCGCCTATCAGCTAATCCGTCCCGGTGAGACCGCCGACGCCCACCGGCACAGCCCGGCCGCGCTGCGGATCATCCTCGAAGGACGTGGGACGTCCACAGTGGTCAACGGCACGCGGCTCGAGATGCGTCCCGGCGACGTGCTGCTCACCCCTAGCACGGCGTGGCACTCGCATTCGGCGGACGGGCCCGACGACTGCTACTGGGTCGACATCCTCGACGTGCCGCTGATCCATCTGCTGGAGCCGATGTTCTTCGAACCGCACCCGGACCGGCTCGAAAAGGACGTTGTCGACGCCGAGGTCTCGTCTCTGGCCTTCCGCTGGGAGGACTCGCTCGCCCGGCTCGACGCACAGACCAGCGCGCCGGAGCACGGTATGGCCGAGCGCGAGATCCAGCTCGGCGACCCGGCACTCAAGACCGTTGCCCTGCACGTTCAGCGGATGCCGGCCGGTTTCCGCTCCGCGACGCTTCGCACCACGGCGAACTCGATCTTCACCGTGCTGTGCGGCAGCGGTGAGACCGTCGTCGACGGTGAGGTGCTCACCTGGACCACCGGCGACATCGTCGCGGTGCCCGCGTGGCGTCCCTACCAGCACCACACCAGCGAGGACGCCTACCTGGTCCGCGCGAGCGACGAGCCCGTGATGCGGGCGTTCGACCTGTTGCGCGTGTCTGATTGATCGCTGCCCGCACCCGCCGTCAGTGCGTGCTGTCTGGCGGCGGAATCCACAAAGGAGTGAACGAATGCATGTGCTGATCGCGGGAGGCGGCATCGGCGGTATGACGACTGCGCTCGCGTTGCTGCGGCGCGGGTTCACCGTCGACCTATACGAGCAGGCATCCGAGCTCACCGAAACCGGGGCGGGTATTCAGATCAGCCCCAACGGCAACCGGGTCCTCGATGAGCTGGGCCTTTTCGAGGAATTGAAAGAACTGTCGTGCGACCCGGTGCGCAAGGAACTCCGGCTCTGGGACACCGGTCGGCGCTGGCCGATGTTCGACCTCGGGCCCAAGGCCGTCGGGCGCTACGGCTACCCGTATCTCACGGTGTACCGACCGGACCTGCTCGGCGCTCTCGAGGCCGCGGTGCGCGCCACGTCCCCGGGCACCATTCACCTCGGCAGCAAGGCCGCCGGGTTCGAGGAGGACGACCACGGTGTCACGCTGATCCTGGGCAACGGCGAGCGTGCCCGCGGTGACGTGCTCATCGGGGCCGACGGTTGGCGTTCGGTGATCCGCACCCAGCTGTGGGGAGACACCACGCCCGAGTTCTCCGGCATGATCGCCTGGCGTGGACTGGTGCCGATGGACAGCCTTCCCGAGCACATGAAGGAGAACGTAGGCACCACATGGATCGGCCCCGGCGGGCACGCCGTCAGCTACCCGCTGCACAAGGGGACGATCATGAACTTCGTCGCCACCATCGAGGGCAAGCAGTGGTCGTCCGAGCGGGGCAGCGAACCGGGAACGGCGGAGGAATGCCTCGCGGATTTCACAGGGTGGCACGAGGAGGTGCAGACCCTCATCCGGCTCTCGCCGACGCTGTCCAAGTGGGCGCTGATGCAGCGTGACCCGATCACGCGGTGGTCGTCGGGCCGGGTCAGCCTGGTCGGAGACGCGTGCCACGCGACCCTGCCGTTCCTCGCACAGGGTGCCGTGCATTCGATGGAGGACGGACTGGTCCTGGCTCGTGCGCTCGAGACGTACGGCGACGATCCGGCCGGTCCGTTCGAGGCGCTGAGCCGTTACGAGTCCGCGCGGATCGAGCGGACCAGCCGGATGGTGCGCGGCGCGCGCGCGAACACCGAGCGGTTCCACAGCCAGGAACTCAAGGACGAACAGACCGCGGAGAAGTACTTGGCGCGGGAATGGAGCAACGCGCCGATCTTCGACCGCTACGACTGGCTCTACTCCTATGACTCGGCGACCGTGGAGATCTGATCGTTTCGAACGTCAGCGAACCGCGTCCGCGGGCTCACCGGCCGCGGACGCGGTTCGCGAGGTCCCGGGTGACCGCGGCCGCGGCGGCGCTCACCGCGCGGGACGAAGCGCCCGTGTTCACCGTGTCGTCGGCGGCGACGATCGACAGGGTCGAGCGGATCGTGCCATCCCGGTCGAAAATCGGCGCGGATACCCAGGTCGCCGAGCCGGGGCCGGCCACGCTGTGCACGGCGACACCGGTGCGGCGCACGTCGTCCAGAAGCTCGCGTCGCTGGGCGTCCACGGGCGTCCGAAGGTCGGCCGAGGTGCGGTGGGCCAGGATGACGATGCCGGGGGCGGACCAGGTGAACGGCAGGGTGGAGGGCATGGGGATGTGTTCGAGTGCCCTGCGACCGGCGATCACGTCCACGACCGCCACCCGGTCGCCGTCCGGTGAGCAGAGCGCGGAGATACAGCCGGTCACGTCGTGCAGGTCGACGAGGAACGGCCGGGCGACGTCCTTGAGGATCCGCGTGCTCGGCACGTCGCGGCCGAGCTTCCACAACCGCCGTCCGAGCCGATAGTGGCCGCGCGACATGCGTTCGACCGCGCCCCACCGGATGAGGTGGGCGAGCATGCGGTGCACGGTGGCGGGAGGCAGGCCCGTTTGCTGGCTGAGGCCGACGACCGTCTGTTCCGGCTCGTCGCCCGCGAAGCACTCGAGGATGTCGAAGGCGCGGCCAAGGACGGAGCGTTTGCCCTCCACCTGCTCCACCCGCCCCGGCGTGGCCATGGACTTCCCTCCGGAACGCACCCATCCTGTGGGACGCTGCGCGCCCCGCGCACACGATACCTGGGCCCGTTCCCGGACACGTGGCCTCAGGGCGACATCGACTACCTTTCCACGGCGCGTGTGCGACTCACCTCGACCAGCAGTCTCACCGATCTACCAACAGCCTCTCACTGCGTCCACTCGGCGATGAGGTGGCCGATGATGCCGCCGTGGCGCAGCCAGGCGCGCTCGACGTCGTTGTCCAGGCGCTTGCGGCCCTCGTGACGTGCGACGACCTGCCCGTCGCGGACGATGCGGACCTCTACGCCGGGAGCGTCGGTCCCCGCTCCGAGCAGGTCGAACCGGTCCGCTGGTGCCAGTGAGGCGGGATCGAGCGATGGGCATTCGATCGGAAGCACGCCGAGCGCGACGAGGTTGGTCCGGTGGATCCGTTCGAAACCGCGTGCGACCACGACCCTGATACCGAGCAGGCGGGTCACCTTGGCCGCCCAGTCACGCGCGGAACCGGTGCCGTAACGGTGACCGGCCACGACGATGGCGGGGACACCCGCTCGCACGAACGCCTCGGCGGCCTCGTGCACGGGGACCGGTTCGGCCGGCCGTTCGCCGGATGGGGTGCACACCGTGCGCGTCCACCCGCCGCGCCGCCCTGGCACGAGCAGGTTTTCCAGACGCACGTTGGCGAAACCGCCGCGCAGCATCACATCGTGGTTGAGTCGTCGTGACGCGAAACTGCCGAAATCGGGTGCGCCGACAGCGCGCTCGGCGAGCCACTCCCCGGCGGCGGAGTCCCGCGAGATCCGCGCCACCGGCGAGATGTGGTCGGTGGTGATGTCGTCGCCGAGTACCAGAAGGGCCTGCGCGCCGAGAATGTCGTCACCGTCGACCACGGGCCTGGTAAGCGACGCGTCGGCGAACGGCGGGCGGCGGATCGACCCCGACTCGTCCTCCCACTCGTACGTCGGCCCTTCCGAACGCGGCAGGGACAGCCACCGGTCGGTGGTCAGTGCGCCGGTAGCGGCCCGGCGCAGTGCGTCGGAGGAGAACTCGCCGACCACCTTGTCGACCTCGTCCGGATCCGGCCACAAGTCCGCCAGCCGGACCGGCCGTCCCGCCTGGTCGTGCCCAAGCGGGTCGGTGTCGAGGTCGACCGCAATGTCGCCGGCCAGCGCGGCCGCGACCACGAGCGGCGGCGACGCGAGGTAGCTGTCCGTCACGTCGGGATGGATCCGGCCGGGGAAGTTGCGGTTGCCAGAGAGAACGGCGACACCGCGGACGTTTCCGGCCGCGAGCGATTCGGAGACTCCGGCGTTCAGCGGTCCGGAGTTACCCATGCAGGTTCCGCAGCCGAACCCGGCCACCTGGAACCCGAGTTCGTCCAGCCACCGCTGCAGACCGCTCGCGCGCAGGATCTCGGCCGAGGAACGCGACCCCGGTGTGAACGAGGTCTTGACCCACGAAGGGGTCGACAACCCCAGCTCGCGGGCGCGTCGCGCCAGCAGCCCGGCGGTCACCAGCGTGTGTGGGTTGGCGGTGTTCGTGCAGCTGGTGATCGCCGCGATGACCACCTGCCCGCGGGGAGCCTCGCGCCCCGCCTCGCGAGCGACCGCCGACGGCGAGGCCGCCTAGTGCGGGCGGGCGGGGCCGGCCATGGTGCGCCGGATCGTGGACAGGTCGAGCTCGGATCTCTCGGTGTAGCGAACCTCGGCCGGATCCCGCACGGTGATCATGTTCTGCGCGCGCAGGTAGTCCTCGGCCAGGGAGGCGGGACGGCCGGTGGCACGCAGGTAGTCGAGAACCCGTTCGTCCGGTGGGAAATACGCCATGGTGGCGCCGTATTCGGGAGCCATGTTCGCGATCGTGGCCCGGTCCGCGACCGACAGCGCCGCGACACCGTCGCCGTGGAACTCCACGATCTTCTCCACGACACCGTGAGCCCGCAGCATCTCCGCCAGCCGAAGCGCGACATCCGTCGCGAGAACGCCGGGTGCCATCCGGCCGGTCAGCCGCACGCCGACCACTTCCGGTATGCGGATGGCGAGGGGTTGGCCGAGCGCGGCGGCCGTCGCCTCGATGCCGCCGACCCCCCAGCCGACCACGCCCAGCGCGTTGATCATGGTGCTGTGGCTGTCGGTGCCGATCATCGTGTCGAACGCGACGAACCGGCGGCCACCGGTCTTCCGCACACCGACCACGTCGGCCAGCACCTCCAGGTTCAGCTGGTGGCAGATGCCGACACCCGGCGGGACGACACGCAGACCGGACAGCTGGGTCTCACACCACCGCAGGAACCGGAAACGCCGAGCGTGCCGGTCGTACTCGCGGTCAAGGTTCTGCGCCGCCGCGTTCCCACGGCCGGCCACGTCGACCTCGACCGCGTGGTCGACGACCAGGCCCATCCGCCGAGCCGGGGAGGCCACTTCCGGCGCGACGCCTTCGGCGATCGCGCGTTCGCGGATGGCGACAAGGTCGGCCAGCACCGGCAGTCCGGACGCGTCCTGCAGCAGAATGCGCTCCGGGTGGAATGGGATCGAAGCGCTGGTGTCGTGGGCGGTGAGCGCCTTGATATGGGCTGTCGTGACGGTCTGGCCGTCTTCATGCCTGAGCAGGTTCTCGGCCAGGATCCGCAGCGCGTACGGGAGCCGGTGCAGATCACCCGCCCCATGTCGTTCGGCGAGTTCAAGGCTGGCGAAGACCGTGTCCGGGTGGCCGGGAAGCGAGCGCACACAGTCGAAGGAGTCGTTGCTTTCGCCCACGCGACCGGCGGTCGCGCTCATTCCGGCCTCTCCCCGGAGTCGTCCAGGTCGCGTTCGGACACGCCGGTGTACGCGGCGAGCAGCGGGGGCGGCAGGGGTCCCTTGATGCGCCGCGCCTGTGCGGTCTCCTCCCATGCGTGCGCGAGGATTCCCACCGAGCGGGACAGAATGAACAACCCGCGCGCCAGCTCCGGCTCGAACCCGAGTTCCGCGTAGATCACGGCGGTGGCACCGTCGATGTTCATGGGGACACGCCGGCCGGAACGGGTTTCCAGCGCCTTCTCGATCTCGGTCGCGATGCGCAGGTACTCGCCGCTGACCACGCCGAGGTCGCGTTGCTCCGCGACGGCACCGAGCAACGGGTCGCGCCGGGGGTCTCGCGGGTGGAACCGGTGACCGAAACCCGGCAGAAACCGGCGTGCCGCCCGGTAGTCGGCGACCGTGCGCCGCACCGCTTCCATCAGCGGCTCACCGTCGGCTACGGCCTGCCGGATCCCCTGATACACCACCATCGCTTGCTGGCCCGCTCCGCCGTGGACGTCGCCGAGCAGTCCGACGCCGGTCGACACCGCTCCCTGTAAACCGATGCCGCACGTCGCGGCCATGCGGGCGGACGCGATCGACGGCGCTTGTGGGCCGTGGTCGACGGCGGAGACCAGTGCCTTTTCCAGCAGCGCGGACTGGCCCGGTGACGGAAGTTCGCCGCGGAGCATGAGCCAGATCATGTCGGTGAAGCCGATGCCGTTGATCAGCTGCTCGATGGGGTAGCCGCGCATCCGGATGACGCCGGGTTCGATGTCGCTGATCGCGGTCGCCCACCAGTCGACGGTCGCCTCCACGGTCGTGTCCGCGATGGCCTGCTTTCGGGCGTCGCTCATATCGCTCCCTCCTCCCGCAGCGCAGCGATCTCCTCGCCGGTGAACCCGAGCTCGCCGAGAACGGCCTCGGTGTGCTCGCCGAGCCGTGGGGCACGGGACGCCGGCCGCACCGACGCACCGTCCACACGGGTCGGAGAGCCGAGAACCTCGACGGTCTTTCCCCCGCCTGTCGCGAGTTCGACTTCGCTGACCAGTTCGCGATGGCGGATCTGCTGGGAACGCAGGGCGGTCGGCACCGACACGACGGGAGCCGCGGGGACACCGGTGCCGAGCAGGATGTCGTCCCACTCCCGCGCCGATTTCGTCTTCAGCGACCGCTGAAGTTCCTCGCGCAGCTCGTCCCGGTTGCGCTTGCGGTCCTCGCGGGTCACAAACCGCGGATCGGTGAGCAGCTCCGGTCGGTCCAGCACAGTGCAGAGCGTTTCGTATTGTTCCTGCTTGTTCGCCGCGATGTTGAGGTCGCCGTCGCCGGTCTCGAACGTGCCGGACGGGGCCGACGTGACGTTCTCGTTCCCCATCGGCATGGGCTCCCGGCCCGCGATCAGATGATCGGAGACGACCCACCCCATCGAGGTGATCGCCGCGTCGAGCATGGAGGTGTCCAGATAGGCGCCCTGGCCGGTACTGCGCTGCCGCAGGAGCGCGGACACGACGGCGAAGGCCGCGGCCAGGCCGCCGAAGCTGTCGCAGATCGGGAAGCCCACCCGCAGCGGGGCGGTGTCCGGGGTGCCGGTCACCGACATCATCCCGGACAGGCCCTGGATGACCTGGTCGTAGGCTGGGCGTTGACTCATCGGGCCGGTGGCGCCGAACCCGGACACGGCGCAGTAGACCAGTCTCGGGTTGATGGTCCGCAGGCGCTCCCAGTCGAATCCCAGCCGGGCGAGAACACCGGGGCGGAAGTTCTCGAGCAGAACGTCGGCGCCCGCGACGAGCCGTTCGAAGATGCGTCGCCCGCCGTCCGACTTGAGGTTGACCGTGATGGAGCGTTTTCCGGAGTTCTGCGCCAGGAACGAGACACCGAGGCGGTGCTCGCTCAGCTCCCGGCTGGCGCCGAGCTGGCGTGCGAGGTCGCCGGTTCCCGGGGTCTCGACCTTCACGACATCGGCGCCCATGAGCGCCAGCTGGTAACCGGCGAACGGCCCCGCGAGAACGTTGGTCATATCGAGTACGCGCACACCCGCGAGCAGCCCGCTCTCGGTGTTTGTCGGCAAACCTCCGTATGGCGCGTGCGAGGACTCACCTCGACAAGAAATCTCACGGTTCGGCAACAAGCTCTCGGCGATACCGGGCTCTGGGGGTTCGTCATTCGTGGTCACAGGAAAGCCTCCACATTGCCCAGACCCAGCTGTTCGATCCGTGCCGCCGCGCTCGTCACCTGATCGACCAGGGTGCCGACGCGGTCGGCGGTGAAACGCGAGGTCGGGCCGCTGGCCGACAGCGCGGCGATCACGCGCCCGTCCGCGCCGTGGATCGGTGCGGCGACGGCGGAGGCGCCCAATTCGCGCTCGCCGTGTGTCACCGCGTAACCGACCTCGTTGATACTCAAGACTTCACAACGGAAAGCCTCACTGTCCGCATCGGAGCGTTGCGCGAGCAGTGCACGCAGCACCGGTTCCGGTGTCCCGCTGAGCAGGATCTTCGCTCCGGCGCCGGTCATGAGCGAATAGGGCACACCGACCTTGACCACACTGCGAACAGTGGAACTTCCCTCGACCTGCGCGATGGAGATCCGGCTCCGGTCGCGCCGGACGTAGATGTTGACGGTCTCTCCGCACGCGTCGACCAGCTCGGCCATGACGCGGCGCACGTCGGCGCTGACCTCCCACAGTGACCGCGCGAGATCGACCCAGCGCAGGAAACCGGTGCCCAGCCCGTATGTCGACTCGCCCTTGTCCGCCACCAGATCGAGGGTTTCCAGTGTCGCCAGCACCCGCACCACCGTCGTCTTGGGCAGGCCGGTCAGCGACACGATCTCCCGCAGGGTGCGGCTCGGGTGCTCGGCGTCGAACAGCTCGAGAATGCTGACCGCGCGGCCGATGCTCCGGACGCCGGCGTCGGATTTGCCGCCGGGATCGCCGATCTGGGTCGCGCCGGGCGACAGGTTTCCGTCCGTCATGGCAGCAACCATAGACCACCTAGTGGTCTAGGAAAACCATGAGGCGGTCTTGACGAAAAAACATGCCCATGTTTTCCTTCCTCCAGTGCAACTCGGGACCGTTAGACGGTTCACAAGAACCGTACTTCGGTGAAAGAGTGCGTCACTGACGTGATCCGGGGTCGTGCGGATGCCGGACCGCCTTTCATCGAGGACGTCCACAACCCCTGGCCCATGAGCTGAGGACCAACTATGAGCAATGATGCTGACGCTGCGGGTCTGACGGCTTCTGTCGACCAACGCGACGATCGAGAGACCGGGAAGGGGTATCGACGAGTTCTGCTGTCCAGTTTCCTGGGCACGTCGGTCGAGTACTACGACTTCCTGCTGTACGGCACGGCCGCCAGCCTTGTGTTCGGGCCGCTGTTCTTCAAGGGACAGGGGCAGGCGATTGCCCTGCTGCTGTCGTTCGCCACGTTCGCCGTGGGCTACATCGCACGGCCGCTCGGCGGGATCATCTTCGGAACCATCGGCGACCGGCTCGGTCGCAAGGCCAGTCTTTTCACCACGATGCTCATGATGGGCATCGCCTCGACCGCCATCGGCGTGCTCCCGACCTCCTCGCAGGTCGGGGCAATCGCGCCGATTCTGCTGGTGATCGTCCGTGTCATCCAGGGCATCGCGGTCGGTGGCGAATGGGGCGGGGCGGCACTGATGGCGCTCGAGCACTCCCCGGATCGCAAGCGCGGGTTCGGGGCGTCCTTCGCGAACATGGGCGGGCCGGCAGGCGGCTTCGTCGCCACGATCATGTTCGCGCTGTTCAGTGCGCTTCCGCGCGAGCAGTTCCTCTCCTGGGGCTGGCGGATTCCGTTCCTGTTCTCCGCGGTGCTGGTCGCCGTCGGGCTCTTCGTGCGACTCAAGATCGCCGAGTCCCCGGTGTTCGTCGCCGCGAAGAAGCGCACGGCAACCGGCGAGAAGCCACGTCCCGCCATCTTGGTCGTCATCAGCCGGTACCCTCGGCAGCTGGCACTGGCAGCCACCGCGGTCATCGGCGCTCTGGTGTTCCAGACGTTCTTCTCGAGCTTCGCTCTCACCATGTCCACCAACGGCGGTGTCAGCTCGAGCGCGGTGCTCTACTGCAAGGCGGGCTCGCAGGTCGTCAACCTCATCTCGATCGGCTACTTCGCCCACTTCTCCGACCGGCTCGGACGCAAGCGGGTGCTCATGGGCGGTGCCTGCGCCTCCATTCTGGCGGCGTATCCGATCCTCATGCTGATGGGCAGCGGAAGCGTGGTCGGCGTGCTGCTCGGGTACACACTCGGCAACGTGGTGCAGGGCGCGATGTACGGACCACTGGCCGCCTATATCTCCGAGCTGTTCGGCACCGGCGCCCGCTACACCGGGGCCGGGGTGAGCTACCAGCTCGGCGCCATCATCGGCGGGTTCACGCCGTTCATCGCCACCAGCCTGTGGGAGCTGGGACAACACCACGTCTCGTCGGCGGGCTGGAGCCAGTACTGGCTGATCGGGCTGTTCCTGATCCTGGGCTGCGTGGTGACCATCGTCTCGGTGTCCGTGGGCAAGGAAACGCGCAACCGAAAGCTCGACCAGGCCGAGTCCCTCGCCTGAGCGATCGGCCTCAGAGTCTGTTGGTAGATCGGTGAGACTGCTGGTCGAGGTGAGTCGCACACACGCCGTGGAAAGGTACCCCCACCGCGGTGACCTCGACCCGGGCTTCAGCTGCTGAAGCCCGGGTCGAGCGCGTTCGACAGGTCTGCCGAGGCCTTGCGCACCGTGTCGATGACGAGGTTGCGCCGCTGGTCGTCCATACGGAACAGAGGGCAGGGTGCCGACAGCGTGGCGACGACATTGCCGTCCTCGTACACCGCGGCCGCCGGCGCCCAGACGCCCTCGTCGATCTCCTCGTTGCTGACCGACCAGCCACGCTTCAAGTCCCGTTCCACCTCGCGCAGAAACCGTTCCCGGCCGTGCAGAGGTGGCTGCGCCCCGGACTGTATGGCGGAGTCGACGTAGTTCTCACGCTGGGTGGGTGTCATGGGGCCGAGCAGGAGCCGGATGCTGGCGCCCCGCAACAGCGGAAGCGACTGGCCCGGCTCGAAGGACAACCGGAACCGGCCCGGGCTTTCGACCCGGTGTGAACACACCGGCTGGCCACCCACCATCCGGATGAGCAGCACAGCTTCGCCGATCTGCTCGGCAAGACGCCGCATATACGGCTCGGCGAGGTCGACGAGCGGGGTCGCCTGCCGAGCGGCACGCGCCAGCGCCGCTACCCGCATGGTGAGGTGGTATTGCCCACGGGTGCCTTCTTCGAGCAGGCCCATCTCCCGCAGCATCGCGACATAGCGGTGCACCGACGGAACCGGGATGTCCAGAGTCTCCGCCAGATCGCGGACCGAGGCGCTGGGCTTGTTTTCGGTGAACGCGAAAAGCATCTCCAGTGCGCGCCGGGCGCTGTCGGCCCCGGATTTCGTGCCCGCCACCGTCTCCCTCGCTTGTGTTCGCAGGTCTTTGCGCATGCCGGCTGTTCGTTGACCTCGCCAAGTATCGCTTGTTAAGGTGCTTCTATCAGCCTGCAATTTTATTCTATCACATAGTGATAGAAGAGGCATTCCCGTGAGTTCGCTTCGAGGAGGGCACCTTGGCGCCCAGTGGCACCCAGCAGTCCGCCAATTCGGTCGTTGTCGCACGCAGTGGTGACGTCGCCGAAGGCGGGCGCTATGTCGTCGCGGTCCGCGACGACCTGCACATCGGCATCTTCCGTTTCCGCGGCGCTCTGTACGCCTACGAGAACACCTGTCCGCACCAGGGCGGCCCCGCCTGCCAGGGGCGTCTCGTCGACGGTGTGCGTGAGCGTCTCGACGAACACTGCAACAGCCTCGGCCGGACCTTCGACAAGGACGACCCGCACATCGTCTGCCCCTGGCACGGCTTCGAATTCCGGCTCACCACCGGCGAACATCCCGGTGCGCCCCGGTACCGGCTGCGTGCCTTCGAGGTCTCGGAGAAAGAAGGAGAAATCAGTGTCGTCGTCTGAGCTTGCCGACCTCGCGGCGCAACTGGAACACCAGGTCAACGACCTCGTCACCAAGGTTGACGGTCCGCTCGAGGTGAGCCCGGAGTCCGTGCGCGCCATCGTCACCGCCGCAGCCCGGCTGTATGCCCGCTACGGGGAGACCGTCGGCCCGATCGACCCGCTGCGTGAGGAGGCCAGCCCCACCGAGGCCGTCGACCTGGCCTGCGGCCTGCTGCGCGCCCGCGACCTCAACCCCTTCGACCTCGCGCTCTGGTTCTCCCGACCGGCCTGAACACGCACCGTCGGAGTCCGCTGGAGCCGGACTCCGCCCACCATGACCCGAAAGGAGCCGATATGCCGCAGGCATCCGGCGCCCGTCCCCTGCCATCGCAGGAGATCACCACCAAGACCCACACCGCGGAGATCCTCGCGAACGCACGCCGCGACACCGAGCGCTACGGCCTCGACGAGATCTTCATCGTCGATGTCGACTCGCACCACTCCGAGCTCAGTTCATGGCGAGACATCATCGCCTACGTCGAGGACCCGGTGCTGCGTGACAATGCCCAGCGAATGATGGATCACCGCCCAACGGGTGCGCAGCTCGCCCTCAGCAACTTCACGCCAGGCCTGGCCTTCCAGGACGTCGGCACGCGGGTCCCGCACCAGACCGGGCTCTCCGAGCCGGTGCCGGTCGACGGCAACCCCCGCGACGTCGAACTCGTCCGCCGCGCCATGGACGCGATGAGCATCGACATCCAGGTCGTGTTCCCCCAGCCGATGCTCGAGATCGGCCTGCACCCAGAGCCGGCCATCGCGGTACAGCTGATGAAGGCGTACAACCGCTGGTTCGTGGAGCAGATCCTGCCCGGAGACCCGCGCATCAAGACGATGCTCGGCCTCCCCTTCGAAGACCCGGCCGCGTGTGTCGAGACCATTCGCCAGTTCGGTGACCATCCCGACGTCATCGGCTTCCTGGTCACCAGTCAGCGCCACACCGGCGTCCACCGCAACGAGTACCTGCGCATCTACGCCGAACTCGAGGAGCGCGGCCTGCCCATCGGCTTCCATGCCGGCCCGTCGTGGCACGACACCATGACGGCCACCATGAACCGGTTCCTGTCGGTCCACGCGATGTCCTTCGTCACCTGCAACATGACGCACCTGACGAACTGGATCATCAACGGTCTGCCCGAACGGTTCCCGAACCTGCGCACGATCTGGATCGAAAGCGGTCTCGCCTGGATCCCGTTCATGATGCAGCGCCTCGACCACGAATACCTCATGCGCCAGTCCGAGGCCCCGCTGCTGCGGCGGCTGCCCAGCGAATACATGCGGCAGATGTACTACACCTCCCAGCCCATGGAGATCACCGATCTCAAGCTCCTCGAGGCCACGTTCCATGCGATGGACGCCGAGAACACGCTGCTCTACTCCTCGGACTGGCCGCACTGGGACTTCGACGTCCCTGGCCGCGTCATGAGCATCCCGTTCCTGGACGACACCGCCAAACGCAACATCCTCGGCGGCAACGCCCGCAAGGTGTTCGGCCTCTGAGCTTGTTTGTTCAACCGTGAGATTCCTGGTCGAGGTGAGTCCTCGCACGCGCCATCCGGAGGTAAGCGCCTTTGCCAACAAACACTGACCACGACGGCGGGAAACTGACCATGACCCCACCTCTCGACACCGATGACCACACTCCAGCATGGAACGGCAAGATCTTCAGCGGCGGATGGGTCGCGGGCGCAGCCGGCGTCCTTGCGGTGACCGCACCGGGCACGGGGCGGCCCGTCGCGTCGGTCGGGGTGGCTTCCGCCGCCGACGTCGACCGGGCCGTCGGCATCGCCAAGGCGGCGCAGCGTGAGTGGGCAGCCTTGCCCTATGACCAGCGCACCGCCGTCCTGCGCAACGCGGCGGCCCTGCTGACCGCCGACCCCCATCGGTTACGGCGCTGGCTGGCGCCCGAGTCCGGATCCGCACAGGGCAAGGCCCGGCGCGAGACCGGCCTCGTGGTGTCCAAACTCCACGAGTCCGCGACACTGGCCGCGCGACCGTATGGTGAGCTGCTGCGCAGCGCCAAGCGGCGGTTCTCCTTCTCCCGGAGGGTTCCCCTCGGGGTGATCGGTGTGATCTCGCCGTTCAACTTTCCAGCCCTGCTGTCCATGCGCTCGGTCGCTCCCGCGTTGGCCGTGGGTAACGCGGTAATCCTCAAACCCGATCCGCGCACCCCGATCTCCGGCGGGCTCGCATAGGCGGAGTTGCTCGCCGAGGCCGGCCTGCCCGAGGGCCTGCTGCACGTGTTGCCTGGCGGGGCGGACGTAGGAGAGGCGCTGGTGGCCCACCCTGGCGTGCCGTGCATCTCCTTTACCGGGTCGACCGCGGCCGGGCGGGTGATCGGCGCCGCGGCGGCCCCGCTGCTGAAGAAGGTCCACCTGGAGTTGGGTGGCAACAACGCGTTGCTCGTCCTGCCCGATGCCGACCTCGACGACGCCGCCTCGGCTGGTGCCTTCGGTTCGTTCCTCCACCAGGGCCAGATCTGCATGACCACCGGCCGCCATCTTGTGCCTGCCGACAAGGCCGAGGAGTACGTCGCGAAGCTCGCCGAGAAGGCCACCGCGATCAAGGTCGGGGACCCGGAGGACCCCGCTAACGCGCTCGGTCCGGTGATCGACGCACGTCAGCGCGACCGGATCCATGATCTGGTTGTCCGCACCGTCGAGCGGGGCGCCGCCCTGGCGGCGGGCGGTAGTTACGAAGGGCTGTTCTACCGGCCCACCGTGCTCGCCGACGTGCCGAAGGACGCTCCTGCCTTCTGCGAAGAGATCTTCGGTCCGGTCGCGCCGGTGACCACCTACGAGACGGTGGAGGAGGCGATCGAGATCATCAACTCCTCCGAATACGGTCTGTCCGTCGGGATTCTCACCACTGACGCGTTCGGCGCGATCGAACTCGCCGAGCGCATCGAGTCCGGCGCCGTGCACATCAACGACCAGACCGTCGACGACGAGGCGGTGGCGCCTTTCGGCGGGGTGAAGGCGTCGGGCACCGGCGGCCGTTTCGGCGGCAGCGCGAGCCTGGACACCTTCAGCGAGGTGCAGTGGGTGACCGCTCAGACGTCGATCGAGCGCTACCCGTTCTGACCATCCATTGTGGAACAGGACTTCAGCGGCGCCCGTGGGCGCGGTATTCGCGCGGTGTGCGGTGGATGGCGGCGGTGAAGGCCCGGCGGAACGCGGCCTCGCTGCGATAGCCGACCATTTCCGCGATTCTGTCCACTGTGGTATCGGTCGTGCTGATCATTTTCGCCGCTGTCGCCATGCGCCAGCCGGTCAGATAAGAGTGCGGGGCCTCGCCGACCGTTTCGGCGAACCGGGCCGCGAACGCCGAGCGGGAAAGCCCGCAGATCGCGGCCAGCGAGGCGACCGACCAGTGCTGCCCCGGGTCGGCGTGGATCGCCTTGATCGCCGGCGCGATCAGCGGATCGGCGAGGGCCCGCAGACCCGGCTTGCCGGCGCGATCGTTGGCTTGCCGCCGGAGCGCGAGGATCAGCAGCACCTCCGCCAGCCTGCTCATCAGGCGGGTGCTGGCGGGGCCGGGAGACGTGCTCTCCGAGATCATCATTTCCGCGACACGCCAGATCTGTCCGGATGTCCCGGATGCCCGCGTCGAGATATGAGTGACCGCGGGAAGGCTGTCCAGCAAAGGGCCGCGCGGTGCGTCGCCAAGGCGCATCAGGCAGCACACGAACGAGCTGGCCGGGTTGTCCGGAGTCAGCCGCAACGGGGCCGGTGTCGCGGTTCGCCCTGGCTTCGGGGTGAGCATCCACGTGGTGGTGGCCGGGTCGGATCCGTCGTGGATGTACCCGCCTCCGACGCCGCGCAGCTGGATCACCACGTCGCCGGGATTCATGACGACGGGTTCGGCGTCCTCCTTGCGCACCAGGTAGCTCTGTCCGACGGCCTGCACGAGTATCGACACCAGGTCGGTGGGTTCACTGTCGAGCCGCCAGGGTGGCGCGAGGTCGATCCTTCCCGCGACGACGGTCGTGAGCCGGTGGACATCCAGCAGTGACGCCAGCACGTCGACATCCTCTCCCTCGGGGACGGTCTTCTCTCGGTTGACGTGCGTCACCATCGGGATCTCCACTGGACGATTTAGTCGGTTTCAGCGACATAGTGTCATGGACAGTCCTGATTTCCGAGCATTTACTGAAGGCAATCCGGCCTGCTTCCCGAGCACGGAACAAAGGAGACCACGATGTCGGAAGACCTACTCAGCTACGAGCTCGACAACGACATCGCGTTGATCGGCATCAACCGCCCGGAGAAGCGGAATGCCATGCCCGAGGCGATGTTCGCCGACCTGGGCCGGCTGGCGGATAAGGCGGGACAGGAAGCGCGCGCGGCCGTCCTGTTCGGACACGGCCCGCACTTCTCGGCCGGGCTGGACTTGGCCGACCTCGCTCGCCGGCTGAAGGAGAACGGAGGAAAGCGGCCTCCGCACGCGGGGCCGTACATGCCGCACATCGCCTTCGACAAGATCGCGCGTGGTCGCATCCCCTTCGTTGCCGCGCTCTCCGGTGCGGTGATCGGTGCGGGACTGGAGGTCGCGGCCGCGACACACGTGCGGGTCGCCGACGACACAGCGTTCTTCGCGCTCCCCGAGGCCCAGCGCGGGATCTTCGTCGGCGCGGGTGGATCGGTCCGCATCCAGCGGCTGGTGGGCAACGCCCGGATGACGGACATGATGCTGACCGGGCGGGTTCTGGGCGCTGACGAGGCCTACGCCCAGAACCTGGTGCAGTACCGCGTCGACGAGGGCAAGGCGATCGAGAAGGCCAAGGAGCTCGCCACCGTCATCGCGGGCAACCGGGTCGAGACCAACTGGTCGATCACCCAGGGACTCAGCCGGGTCAACGACATGTCCTACGACGACGCCCTGTTCGTGGAGACCCTCATCGGTCGCAACGCCGCTTCCGCCGGAACCGAACGCCTGCTCGACTTCCTGGAGAAGCGAGCCAAGCCCCTCGCCCCTCACCCCGCTCCGCGGAACTGATCCACTTAAGGGAGAAGCCGTCCATGACGACACAGCATTCGGCCGCGCCGCCCCGCACCGCGGTCGCCACCATGCTCGAGCCGCGGTCGATCGCGATCGTCGGCATCTCGGCGAAGCCGGAGGCGTCCAGCCGCAGACTGCTCGATCACCTGTTCCAGGACAACTACGCCGGAGACATTCACCTGGTCGGCCGCTCCGGTGGCGAGATCGTCGGACGCCCGGTACTGGCCGGCGTCGACGAGCTTCCCGATGGCGTCGATCTTGCTCTGCTGATCCTGCCGGCCGGTGCGGTCAAGGATGCGGTGAAGGCGTGCGTGCGCCGGGGCGTGCGCGTCGCGGTGGTCTACGCTGCCGGGTTCGCCGAGCTCGGCGACGCCGGACGAGCAGAGCAGGCCGAGATCGGCAGGCTGGCGCGGGAGGGCGGTCTGGCGCTGGCGGGGCCGAACTGCATCGGCTTCATCAACTACGTCAACCCGCTCAACACCATCTTCATCCCGCAGATCCCGGTGCGAAAACTCGCCGAGGAAACGACGGGTGCGCTCGCCGTACTCGCGCAGAGCGGCGGCCTCATGGCGATGGTGCGCGAGGGTCTGCGTGCTCGTGGGGTCCCCATCTCGTACTGCGTCTCGACAGGCAACGAGGCCGGGCTTACCCTGGCCGACTACCTCGATCACCTTGCCGAAGATCCGGCGACGAGCGGGGTCGTCGTCTACGCCGAGGACATTCGCGACCCACGCGGGCTTCTTGGCGCGGTGCGGAAGATGCGCGCGAACGGCAAAGTGCTGGTGCTCATGCACACCGGTCGCAGCGAACGCGGCAAGGTGGCGGCGGCCTCCCACACAGGGGCCCTCGCCGCCGACTACGGCGTGATGAAGACGTTGCTGACCCATACCGGCGCGTGCGTCGTGGAATCCCTTGAGGAGCTGGTCGACGTCGGGGAGATCCTCGCGCGGTATCCGCGGCCACCCGCGGCCGACACGGCGGTCGTCACCACCTCCGGCGCGTTCTGCTCGATCGCACTGGACGCTCTGGGCGATCTCGGTGCCGACGTGCCGGAGTTATCGCCGCACACCGTGGAGACCCTCACGGCGCGTATGCCGTCCTACATGAAGCCGGGCAATCCACTGGACCTCGGCACGGTCACCGCGACGGACCCGGAGCTGTACCACGACGGTCTCGCCGCGGTGCTGGCCGACGACCGGATCGGTTCGGTCGTCGTCGCCGTCCCCTTCGTCAGCGCGGCCGCCAATCTTCGCATGCTGGAGGAGGTCACCAGGGCTGCTTCGGGCCAGCCCAAGCCCGTCGCGATCGGACTGCTGGGGGACGTGAAGCCACTCGACGAGGACCTCAAGAGCTACGCGAAGGAACACGGGATGGTCGTCTCCGGTTCCCCCGAGCGCATCATCCGCGCGATGGCCGCCGTCACGAGGTATGGACGCACGCTGGCGCGCGCCCGTGGCACCGTCGCGGAGTCCGCGGACGTAGCCGAGCCCAGCGGTCTCGGGCCGGGAGCGCGGCCGGAGTGGGCGGGCAAGAGGTTCGTTGCCGCACAAGGAATTCCCGTTCCGGACGGCGAGCTGGCCACGACCGTGGAGCAGGCAGTGGAGATCGCGGCCAAGGTCGGCTACCCGGTCGCGGCGAAGGCACAGGCGGCCGATCTCCAGCACAAGACCGAGGCAGGCGGTCTGGTGCTCGGCATTCCCGACGAGAGCGCGTTGCGCGCGGCGTGGGACCGGCTGACCGAGCGCGTCGCCGAGGCCGGGGTGCGCTTGTTCGACGGCGTTCTCGTCGAGGCAATGGCACCCAAGGGTGTCGAGCTGATGGTCGGCGCTAAACGCCACCCGGAGTGGGGCCCGGTGGTGATGGTGGGGCTCGGTGGGGTGTGGGTCGAGGCGATCGGCGATGTGCGGTTGATCCCGCCGGATCTGTCCGAGGCCGAGATCGTCGGCGAACTGCGCGCCCTCCGGTCGGCGAAACTCCTCGGGGACTTCCGGGGATCCCGTGCGGTCGATCTGGACGCGGTCGCACGTGTCGTCTCCACGGTCGGACGGCTGATGGTGGCGCACCCCGAGATCGCCGAGCTCGACATCAACCCGTTGCTCGCCCGGCCGGACGGCGCCACGGCGCTGGACGTGCTGATCGCGTGCTCCCCCGAGGACACCCGGAGGTAAGGATGACCCAGCACAAGAAAACGCCGGCGACCCCGGAAGAGGAGGCGGCGGTCGAATACGTGCGGCACACACAGGAGGCGGCCGCCGACATTCCCGGCCTTCCCGAGGTCGATCCCGCCTGGCGACCGGTACGAGCCGCGGTGGTGGGGGCTGGAACGATGGGCGGCGGGATCGCCATGGCGCTGGCGAACGCCGAGGTGCCGGTGACGTTGATCGACCGCGGTGCCGACGACCTGGCGCGGGGGATCGAACGGATCAAGGCGAACTACGCGTCGAGCGTGCGCCGGGGGCGGCTCGAACAGTCCGTGGCGGACCGCCGCATCGGACTGATCACCCCGGTCGCCGACCTGGCCGCGGTTGCCGACGCGGACGTCGTCGTGGAGGCGGTCTTCGAGGAGATGCATGTCAAGCAGGAGGTCTTCCGCGCGCTGGACCGCCATGTGAAGGCTGATGTGCTGCTGGGCACCAACACCTCGGCGCTCGACATCGACGCGATCGCGTCCGCGACGAGCAGGCCCGATCGGGTCGTCGGAACGCACTTTTTCAGCCCGGCCCACGTCATGCGCCTGCTCGAGGTCGTACCCGGCGCGGCGACGGGCCCGGCGACACTGGCCGAGGCGATGGCACTGGGAAGGCTACTGGGCAAGGTGGCGGTGCGGGCGGGCAACTCGCACGGCTTCATCGGCAACGCCATGCTTTTCGACTATCGCAGGGAGGCGTTCTTCGTTGTCGAGGAGGGAGCGTTCCCGAGCGACGTCGATCGTGTGCTGACCGATTTCGGCTTCGCCATGGGCCTTTTCACCATGACCGACATGTCGGGCCTCGATCTGGGCGTGGATTCCAAGCGTAAGGCGATCGCGACCAGGCCGAAGGACCGCCGTTACACGGATCTCGGCTTGCTGCCCGTCGACCTCGGCCGTCTCGGCCAGAAGACCGGTGCGGGCTGGTACCGGTATGAGCCGGGAGACCGGACGGCGCACCGCGACCCCGAGATGGACCGTGAGATCGTCGCGTACTCCGCGCGCATCGGAATCGAGCGCAGGAAGGTCAGCGACGAGGAGATTCTCAAGCGCTGCCTGTACGCGCTGGTCAACAGGGGTGCGTGGTTGGTGGAGCAGGGTGTCGCGGCCAAGCCGGGCGACGTCGACGCCGTCTACACCACGGGTTATGGCTTCCCCAAGACCAAGGGCGGCCCGCTGTATTGGGCCGACTCGATCGGGCTTTCCACGGTACTGGCCGACATCGAGCGGCTGCACGAGGAACACGGCGTGTGGTGGGAACCCGCACCTCTGCTGGTGCGCCTCGCCCGCGACGGTGCGACATTCACCGGTCCAAGTGCCGGCGCGAAGCAGGGAGAGACGGAATGACGACCACCTATCGGCCCGCGATCGACGTCGCGGCGATCACGGCACTGGACATGCACACTCACGTGCACGCCTCGGTGCACGAGACCGAACCGGCGCACAACGAGACACTGGCCGCGATGGCGAAGTACTTCAAGTCGGGTGACACGCCTCCCGCGACTCTTCCGGACCTCGCGGCTTACTATCGTGAACGCGGCATCGCGGCGGTCACCTTCACTGTCGACAAAGGACCGACGAAGCCCGATCCGATCCTGCGCAACGATGAGATAGTCGAACTTGCCGCGCAGCACAGCGACATCGTGATTCCCTTCGCCAGCGTGCATCCCGCCCGTGGCGAGCAGGCGGCACGTGAGGCGGAACGGCTCATCACCGAGGGTGGTGTCCGCGGGTTCAAGTTCCACCCGAACTCGATGGCGTTCTTTCCCAATGACCGCAGCGCCTACGACCTCTACGAGGTGCTCAACGCTCACCGTGTCCCGGCGTTGTTCCACACCGGACAGAGCGGAGCGGGTGCCGGCACCCGGGGCGGCGGAGGGATCAGGCTGAAATATTCTAATCCGCTGCACCTCGACGATGTCGCGACCGACTTCCCCGATATGCCGATCGTACTCGCGCATCCTTCGTTCCCATGGCAGGAAGAAGCGCTCGCGATCGCCGTCCACAAGCCGCAGGTCTACCTCGAACTATCCGGCTGGTCGCCGAAGTACTTTCCACCGATCCTCGTGCAATACGCCAACACCCTGCTGCGCGATCGGGTTCTCTTCGGCAGCGACTTCCCGTTGATCACTCCGGACCGCTGGCTCGCCGACCTGGAGAAGACCGGTATTCGCGACGAGGTCAAATCTGGCCTATTGAAGAACAACGCGGTGCGGTTGCTGGGCCTGTAAGCCGCGCTCCGCTTTGTGAACACAACGTCTGGGAGCCTGTAGTGATCGATTTTTCACTTTCCGACGAAGAAAGGGCCGTGCGCGACACGATCCGGAGTTTCGTCGACCGAGAGCTAAAACCGCTCGAGGAGAGTGTGCTGCGCAACGAGCGGTCGGGGCTCGCGCCGCTCGAGCCCGGAATTCTCCGCGACCTGCAGGAGAAGGCGCGAGCGGCGGGATTCTGGGGAATCACCCTCCCCGAGGAGTATGGCGGCATCGCGCTCGGCGCAGTCATGCACTCCATTGTGGAGATGGAACTCGGGCGCACCTTCGTCCCGTTCCGGTTCGGGGGTGAGGCCGACAACATCTTGTTCGCCTGCACAGGGCAACAGCGCGACTCATACCTGCTGCCGACGATCGCCGGTGAACGCCGGGCGTGTTTTGCCCTCACCGAGCCGGGCGCTGGATCTGACGCCCGCAACATCCGCGCTACCGCCCGGCGCGATGGTGGTGACTGGGTGATCAACGGTGAGAAAACCTTCATCACCGGGGGCTCGGAGGCGGACTTCTGCATTCTGTTCGCCCGGACCGGTGAAGGCATCACCGCGTTCCTCGTGGACAGGGAGATGGGCTGGAAGTCGTCTCCGATCCCGCTCATGGGACAGCGGTTGTGTGCGTCGCTGTCCTTTGAGGACGTTCGCGTGCCTGGGTCGAACGTCCTCGGCGAGGTCGGCGGTGGCCTGGATCTGGCGTTGTCGTGGATCGGCCAGAAGCGCTACGTCATACCGTCTATGGCCATCGGCGCGGCCGAAAGGCTGTTGGGGATGGCAATCGACTATGCGCGTGTCCGTCAGTCGATGGGCCACCCGATCGCCCACTACCAGGCGATCCAGTGGCAGATCGCGGACAGCGAGGTGGAGATAGCATCAGCCAAGTGGCTCACGCTGCACGCCGCCTGGCGGGTCGAGCGGGGCATGGACGCTCGCCACGCCATTTCGATCGCGAAGCTGCACGGTTCGGTGATGGCGAACCAGGTGGTCGATCGGGTGATGCAGATCCACGGTGCGATGGGCTACACGAAGGAACTGCCCGTCGAGCGCTGGTACCGGGACCTGCGCGTCATGCGGATCTACGAAGGCACCGACGAAATCCAGCGCCGCACGATCGCCCGCAATCTGATCAAGGGCCACGCCAAGCTGGGTTCCATAGGGGAATGAGTCCACGTGCGACACCTGGCGTGAAGGCCGGTGGCCGGGAACTCGAGTCGCGGGTTCAAATCCTGTCGTCCCGATGGTCGTGGAAGAGCTTCCTGATTTGAGTATCAGCCCGGGTCAGGAGGCTGATCCACTGCTGTGGCGGTTGGCGACCGGTCAGGGACCGGATGCCCGTGAAGTGCACCAGTCTCCCGAACGTGACCGCGTGCGCTCGTTCATGCCGGCTCGGTTGAACCTCCTCGCGCACGACGTCCGCGTCGTCGAAACCGTGCGGATCGAGGAACTCCCCGCGTGTGGTCGGCCGGGGCGAGGCCGATGATCGGGGCGGACAGCACACCGGCCAGCCCCGCCAGGAACACGCTCATGGCCCACACCCCGACCGAGACGAGCTTCGGGTTGGTGCCGGACAGCGCGGTCATCGCCGGGGAGTCGACCATCGCCCGCACCCGCAGGCCCACGTCGGTGCAGCGCAGGACCAGCGCGCCCACGACCAGGACCACGACGACGCTGACGTACACGATGAGCTGGTCCATCGTCACCGGAACCCCGACGATCCGGAACACCCGCACCGGCTCGGGGGCGAGGCCGGGTGCCTTGACGATCGGGACGTTGCCGAACACGAGCGCGGCGATCGTGGGCAGGCACACCGAAACGCCGAGCGTCACCATCACCTGCACCAGTGGTGCGGCCAGGCGCAGCAACCGGAAGAGCCCGAAGTACAGCACGACGCCGAGCGCAGGACCCGCCAGCACCACCGAAACCAGCGCCGCCGGGGCGATGGCCCAGCCGTGCTGCGTGTGCAGGAAGTAGTAGAACCGCGAGATGAAGTAGGCGAGGGCGCCGAACCCGAAGTTCAGGATGCCAGCCGCGCGGTAGGTGACGACGATGCCCGCCGAGGCGATCGCATAGATACCGCCGAGCACGAGCCCGGCGATCACGTATTGGATCATGTTCTCTCCGCCTGCCTGACACTGGCGTCGTTCGCTGCCTGGCGATCAGCCAGTGTCCTTATTCGGAACGCGTCCTCAGGATCCGTGCGGCCGTGACCGTGCGGCGAGGATGCTCGCCGCGAGGCCTCGGCGGTGGTGGCGAGCCTGGCCGGAGGCTGGTGTGCTCGGTCTGCTGACCGCCGGTTCGATGTGGTCACCGGCGGAGATTAGGGTAATGTTAGGAGCAAATTGACGGGCTGGCAAGTGCCTTGGTTTTCCGCCGCCGGAAGCTCCCGGCGGCGGAGGGGAACCGCTCGACCGAGCACGAACCGGCGAGGGCGGCCCGGCACGCCCCGGGAACTCCGGCTCCCGCCAACCGTGGATTGGTGGAACCACCAGCACGCCCGGAAGCGCGATCACCACGACCGGGTGTTGTGGTCACCTCCGGCGCCGGACCCTGCCACGCCCTCCGCGGCTACCCCGGCTCCTGCGGGGCTTGCCCACGGCCGCAGGGACTCACCGGCCACCCGGCAACAGCCGCCCGCGGCACCCACGACGGACAGCACATACCGGCCACCACGCAGGACGGGACCGCACCTCCACCGGCTCCCACGTCCGGCGGGCGGCGCCGGGATCACGGTGCGATGTCGCGCCACCGCACGGGCCGCTCGTACACGAGCGGGAACTTCTCCTCGACGTACCGGCGGAACTCGCGCATGTGACGGCGCATCGCCCAGCGCGCGCCCTCGGGGTCCTTCGTGCTGATCGCCTCGAACACCGCCTCGTGCGCGCGCAGCACCGCGGCACGACGGGTCTCCGGGTAGCTCACGCCGAGCGGCATACCGTCGGTGATCAGGTGCAGCGACGAGATCAGCAGACCGAACAGCTCGTTGCCCGCGGCAGCGGCCACCGCAGCGTGGAAACGGTCGTTCTCGGCGAGGAAGTTCTGCTCGTCGCTCAGGAACTCGCGCATCCCGGCGATCGAGTCCTCGATCTCGGCGATGTCCTCATCGGCCGCCGACTCCGCGGCCAGTGCCGCGAGCTCCGGCTCCAGGATCTCCCGCGCGGAGACGAGCGCCTTGAACGGCAGCCCGCGCAGCTGGGAGAACAGCCCGAGCGTGCCGGCGAGGTCGTGAGCGTCCGGCTCGGAGACGAACGGCCCGCCCTGCGGCCCGGCCTTGACGTTGATGACCCCGCTCATCTCCAGGAAACGCAGCGATTCCCGCAGGGTGCCGCGGCCGGTAGCGAAGCGCGCCATCATCTCGCGCTCGGTCGCCAGCTTGGTGCCGGGCTCGAGCTTATCCTCGGTGATGTCGTCCACGATGCGCTGGGCGATCGCCAGCGAGACCTTCCGCGCGCGGCGCCCTTCCGGACGACGTCGAGGCGTCCTCGCGCGGTCCGCCCCCTCGGCTTCGCGCGGCCCGCCCCCCACCATGGCCCACCCCTCTCGCTACCGGTCCGAACATGCGGATGTTAGTAGCCTACCGTGCGCATCAGACCGGCCGTTCAGCGCAACATGCCCACGATATCGCTGGTCCGGCGCGATTTTTTGTCTACGAGTGTGTACTTGTTCGACAGCTTCGAGCCAGCTATGGGATAATAGTAGGAGCAACTACGAGGTCTGGAGCGACGATGCTCGATGTGGAACGCGCCGAGTTCCGCCGACGCCTGGACGGCGACGAGCCACTGTTCGTGCAATGGTGCCCCCGGCGCACTGACGGCCCGGCTGTGCGAACAGCTGGGATATGACGGGGGCTACCTCGGCGGTGGCGGTCTGGGCTACTCGATGGCGGTTTCGGAAGCCCTGCTGACGCTGACGGAGCTGGCCACCACGGCCTGGCAGATCCGCCGCCGCTCGCGGCTGCCGCTGATCGCCGACGGGAACGTCGGGTTCGGCGATGCCATCCACGTCGCGGGCATGGTGCGCGAGCTGGAGCACGCGGGCGTCCACGCGATCGAGCTCGAGGACAGGTCGCCCCGAAACGGGCGAGCCACCACCGCCACATCGAGCACCTGATCACGCAGCAGGAGATGGTTGCCAAGATCGCTTGCGTGGTCGAGGCGCGCCGCGATCCGGACCTGCTCGTCATCGCACGCACCGGCGCCGTGCAGAACGAGAGCTTCGACGCCGCCATCGAGCGGCTAGAGGCCTACTTCGAGGCCGGCGCGGACATCGCGATGCTCCTCGCCGCCGACGACGAGCAGCTGGCGGCCGCTGGCGCCGGCCGCCGCCAGCGCGAGCGCTTCGCCGCGGCCGATCTCCCGGCCGGCGCCGGTGACGATCGCCACCCGGCCTTCGAGCGGCCCCTGACCAGTCATCATTCCTCCTAGAACGTGACCGCACGGTTAATACGTTAATAGTAGGAGCAAGCACGTCAAGCTGTGCCCGCTCGCCGGTCTACACTCGTAGAATGAGCGACGAAGGGACAGTGACCGAGCCCGCACCCCGGCGCCGCAACGCCGCGGAGACCCGGGTCGCGATCCTGCAGTCGGCGATCACCGCCTTCACCCAGCACGGGTACGACGGTGTCGGCGTGCGGGAGATCGCGAAGGCGGCCGGGGTCACCGCGATGCTCGTCAACCGCTACTTCGGGTCCAAGGAGCAGCTGTTCGTCGAGGCGGTGGACACCTCGTTCGCCCCGCGCACGGTAGTCAGCGGCGACGCCGCGACGCTGGCGCACGAGGCCGCCGTCCGGCTGGTGTCCCGCACCGCCCCCGACGCCGACGACCTCGACCCGTTCCTGCTGATGCTGCGTTCGGTGGGCAACCCGCGCACCACCGAGATCATCCGGGACAGCATCGAGAAGCACGTCGGCGCCGACCTGCTGGCCCGGCTCTCCGGCGGCGCCGCGCCGGAACGGTCGGAACTTCTGCTGGCGCTCATCGCCGGGATCTGGCTGATGCGCAAGGTCATCGGTACTCCCGCTCTCCAGGATGCCGATCCGGACAAGCTGACCCCCTTGGTGGAACAGCTCTTCGGGCAACTGACCGGCACCGGCACCTGATCGGGTGGAGGGCTGATCACCCCGCCCTCCACATTGGACTTCTACAGGGTCCGGATGGTGCCGCCGTCGACGCGCAGGATCGCTCCGCTGACGTAGCCGGCGAGCGGGCTGGCCAGGAACGCGACCGCCGCGGCGATCTCCTCCGGCCGGCCGAACCGACCGGTGTCGTTGGGCACGAAGTCCCGCGCGGCAGCCGCCTCGATCTCCTCCCACGTCTCGCCCCAGCCGTGGCTCGGCGCGAGGTTGGTGAGCAGCTTGCGGACCGAGTCGACCAGGGTCGCCCCCGGCGCCACAACGTTGGAGGTCACCCCCGTGCCACTGAGTTCACGGGCGAGCGAGACCGCGAGGTTGTGCCGCGCGGCCAGCGTCGCGTTGTAGTGCGGCTCCATCGGGATCGGCTGGATCGCCAGGCCACCGCCGATCTGGATGATGCGGCCCCAGCCGCGCTCCCGCATCCCGGGCACGATCCGCTGGATCATCCGCACGCCGGAGATCACGTTCGTCTCGTAGGTCCGGGACCAGGTTTCCGGGGTCGCCTGCGTCCAGGACAGCTCGTCGTAGGCTCCGGCGTTGTTGACCAGGATGTCCACCGGGCCACCGGCCAGTGCGGTCTCGGCGACCGCGTACGCACCGGCGTCGGTGGCCAGATCACCCACGGCGACGTCGGCGCGCCCGCCGGCCGCCCGGATGGCGTCGGCCACCTTCGCGGCGCGGGCCTCGTCACGGCCGTGCACCACCACGGCGGCCCCCTCCGCGGCGAGCAGCGCCGCCGTGGCCTCGCCTAGGCCTGCGCTCGACCCGGTGACGAGGGCGCGCTTGCCGTTGAGCTGCAAATCCATGGAAATCCCCTTCCCGCGCGTCAGTTGACCTTGCGGATGAAGCCACCGTCGACGCGCAGGGTGGCGCCGCTGATGTAGCCGGACAGCGGGCTGGCGAGGTAGGCCACCGCGGTCGCGATCTCGTCGGGCCGGCCCATCCGCCCGGTGTCGTTCGGGACGAGCTCCTTGGCCGCCGCCTCCTCGATCTCGGACCACTCGGTGCCCCAGCCCCGGTCCGGGCCGATGTGCATCAGGAGGTCCTTGACCGCGTCGACCACGATCGCGCCGGGCGAGACCACGTTGGAGGTCACGCCGGTGCCGCTTAGCTCGCGGGCCAGGGACACCGCGAGGTTGTGCCGGGCGGCCAGGGTGGCGTTGTACTGCGGGTGGGTGTTCATCGGCTGGATCGCCAGGCCCCCACCGATGGTGATCACGCGGCCCCAGCCCCGCCCCCGCATCTGCGGGACGAGGCGCTGGATCATCCGGACACCCGAGATGACGTTGCCCTCGTAGGTCTCCCGCCAGTCCTGCGGGGTGGAGGCCATCCAGGACACGTGCTCGTAGGCGCCGGCGTTGTTGACCAGGACGTCCACGGGTCCACCCGCGAGCGCGGCTTCGGCCACGGCGTCCGCACCCGCGTCCGTCGTCAGGTCACCGAGGACGACCTCGGCCTTGCCGCCGGCGGTGGTGATCGCGTCCGCGACCGCCTTGGCACGGGCTTCGTCGCGCCCGTGCACGATCACGGCCGCCCCTTCGGCAGCCAGGAGGTTGACCATGGCTTCGCCGAGTCCCGAGTTGGATCCGGTCACCAGGATCCGCTTGCCGGTCAGTTGCAGGTCCATCGTTGCGTTTCTTTCTTCCGAGCTGAATGACGTTCCGGAAGAAAAGTCTACAGATGTAGACTTTGCCACCGACATTGAGTCTACGCCCGTATACTTCGACACGTCACTCGCGGTCACGCTCGGGTGAAAGTGACACTTGACTCACGCGCTATCCAGGCTAATAGTAGGAGCAAAAGGTCGCTTGGCGGGCGGCTCCGCGCCGAGGGCCTGCGCACCCCGATGCCGTGGAGCAGGAGCCAGCTGGTGGCACTCGACCGCATCGTCGGAGGCACCGCGGTCTCGACGAGTGACCTCGCGGCGGCCGAGCACATGCGCCCCCAGCCGATGGCCCAGATCGTGTCCGCGCTGGAACGGGACGGCCTGATCGAGCGCCGTCCCGACCCGGCGGACGGGCGCCGCAGCCTCATCGAGGCGACGGCGAAGGGCCGGGAAGCCGTCGAGACCGCGTCGACGCTCCGGGACACCTGGCTGGCGCAGGCACTCGACCAGGCGCTGGACGCCCGGCAGCGGAACCTGGTGCCGGAGCTGATCGAGCTGCTCAACCTGCTCGCCGACGCGGACACCGTGCCGCCAGGGCGTCCCCCACTGCGTGACGTACGGCGGTGACGTCGTCCGACGGGCGCCGGGCCCATGACGGGGCACTTACGTTCGGTGCATGATCCGCGCAGTCGTCGTCACCACCATCGCCGCCACCGCCGCTCTCGTGAGCGCGTGTTCGGCGAGCACCCCGCCTCCCGTCGCGCCGCCGCCGGTGCTCGTGGTGGACCAGCCGCTGCCGGAGCAGCTCGCGACGGGGCTGGTCGGATCCGCTACCGCGCGGAGAACCTGCGGATCGTGTCGGTCTACGGGCCGAACGCGCTCGACGTGTCACCGCGGATCGGGCACATCCACGTCACGGTCGACGACGCGCCGTGGCACTGGGCCGACGGCAGCGGCGAACCGCTGATCATCCAAGGGCTTCCGGCCGGCCCGCACCGCGTGTGGATCGGCCTGGCCGATCCGACGCACAAGATCCTGGACAGCAAGACCGTGGACTTCGTCGTCCCCACACGCTGAGAGGGCACGGCCGGCGGCGGACCGCAGCGGCGTGGAAACGACCTAGGCTGCGCCGAAGCCACGCAGGAACGTGTCCACGATGACGTCCGCGGCCTGCGCGTCGCTCAGGTCGCGCAGTTCCCGTGACGCGAGGTGCAGCAGTTGCCCGAGCACGTGGCCCGGCCAGCCGACGGGTAGGCCGGGGCGCAGCAGGCCGTCCTCGGTGGCCCGCCGCAGGAACAGCTCGACCTCCTCGACCGCGCGCATCCGCCGCGCCCAGATCTGCGGCTCCAACCGCATCTTGCTCAGCTCGACCGGCCACTTGCGGTTGACGCCGACGATGCCTTCGACGTATCGGTGCAGCGCCACCGGGACGGGCGCTTCGCGCAGCCGCGCGGCTTCGACGGCCGCCTCGATCGCGTCCAGCCGGGCCTCGTACACCGCGGTCAGCAGTTCGTCGCGGCTGGCGAAGCGACGGTAGACGGTGCGGCGGTCCACCCCCGCCTCGGCGGCGATCGCGGCGATGCTGGTCGCGGGGTCGTCGGCGAGCATGCGAGCGCCCGTGGTCAGCACGAGCTCGAGGTTGCGCACGGCGTCGGCTCTCACCTGCTCAACATACCCTTCGCTGTCGCGTTCCCGGCGCCTTTCCGCTACAGCGTCGAGGCATTCCCCGGGGCACGCCCGGCACCGGACGGGAACGTGGCGACCACGAGGTCGGCCGCTCGCCCGGCACTCAGCTCCAGCATCTCCCGCGACCCGAGGTGGACGAGCCGCCCGAGGACGTGGCCGGTGGTGACCGCCTGCGTGTTCGCCGACGACCTGCTGGACGGCGAGTCGATCCTGATGCCGCTCAACGCCTCGCCGGTCGTGCAGGTGCTGCCCGCGGGCAGGCACGCGGAGGCCGACGTCGTGGTGGTGGTCGCGGCGGCCGTCACCGGCACGCTGCTCGAATCGCTGGAGGAGATGTCCGCGCGGGCGGAGAACCCGCGCCAGCGGATGATGCTGGTCTCCGGCCCGCTGCGCGGCCCGCAGCTCGCGCGCGCCGTCGGGTGCGGCGTGGTCAGCATCCTGCCCCGGGCCGGCATCACGCCGCGGGTGGTGCTGCGCGCGGTGATCGCGAGCGGCACCGGCGGGGCGGTCGTGCCCGAGGCCGTGACGCGCTGGCTGCTCGACGAAGCGCGCACCTTCCAGCAGACGATCCTCGCCGGGCAGGGGCCTCACCACCGGCGGCCTGACCGACCGGGAGGTGGACGTGCTCCGGCTGCTCGCCGAGGGCCGCGACACCGGTTCCGTGGCCGCCGAACTGAACTTCTCGGAGCGCACGATCAAGAAGATCATCCAGAACCTGACCGGACGGTTCGGACTGTCGACGCCGGCCTGGAAGTAGTCGGCGTGCACACCCCGGAGTTCGAGCACGACCCGGGCAACGTGGCCGACCAGGCGGCGAAGCTCGGCGTGCACTACCCGGTCGCGATCGACGACGACTACCGGACCTGGAGCGCCTACGGCAACCACTACTGGCCCGCCGCCTACCTGGTCGACGCGACCGGCCAGGTGCGGTCGGCCAGCTTCGGCGAGGGCGGGTACACCGGCTTCGAACAGCAGATCCGCGCCGCGCTCACCGACAGCGGCGCCCGGTCGCTCCCCCCGGCCACCGACGTCCCCGACACCACCCCGGGCGCCTCGCTGACCCCTGAGATTTACCTCGGCGCCGAGCACACGCCGCTGGCCACGAGCGGCGCGCGGGTCGCCGTCGGTCAGACCCGCGCCTACACCTTCCCCGCCGGGCTGGATCCGGACACGTTCGCCCTCGACGGCACGTGGACGTCGGACAACGAGTACCTCACCGCGGGCCCGGACGCCCGGCTGCGCCTGGACTTCCACGCCTCCTCGGTCCACCTGGTTCTCGGCGGCACCGGAACCGTGACGGTGGACGGCACGAGAACCATCACGGTGACCGGCCCGCCGACGCCCTACACCCTGCTCGACGGCCACTCCGGGCACGGCCGGCTGACGATCTCGGCCACCCCTGGCGTGCAGGCCTACGACTTCACGTTCGGCTAGGCCCAGGGGCGCAGCTTCTCCGGGTTGCGCACGGCCCAGATGTGCCGGACCTTCTCGCCCGCGACGTCGAAGGCCAGGACCGCCCCGGTGGTGCCCTCGTGCTGCACCACCAGGCCGGGCTGGCCGTTGACGGTGCGTTCGACCACCACGAGGCCGGGCGCCCGCTCGGCCAGGTCGACGAGGTAGCGCGCGACCGCCTCGCCGCCTTCGATCGGGTGCGGCATGGCCGCGACGATCCCGCCGCCGTCGCCGACCGCGCGGACCCGCGGGTCGAGCAGGCCGACGAGCGCGGCGATGTCCTTGGCCTGCCACGCTTCCTTCACCCCCCCGCACGACCTCCGCGCTGCGCGCCGCGGGCGCCGACGGCGTCCGGGCCTCCCGCAGCCGGCGCCAGGCGGAGGTGGCGAGCTGGCGGCACGCGGCGGGACTGCGGCCGACGATCTCCGCCACCTCGGGGAACGGGTAACGGAAGACGTCGTGCAGCACGAACGCGACCCGTTCGGCCGGGGTCATCGACTCGAGCACCACGAGGAACGCCATGCTGACCGACTCGTCGAGCGTGACGCGGTCGGCCGGATCACCCGGCCCCGCCCACTCCGACGGTTCGGGCACGGTTCCGGGATCCACTCGCCGACGTACCGTTCCCGCCGGGTCCACGCCGAGCCGAGCAGGTCCAGGCAGATCCGCCCGGCGACCGTGGTCAGCCACGCGCCGGGCGAGGCGATCTCGTCCCGCTGCCGCGGGGTCAGCGCGTACCAGCGCGCGTAGGTCTCCTGCACCGCATCCTCGGCGCCGGCCAGGAGCCGAGCAGCCGGTAGGCGAGGTTGATCAGCTGCCGCCGCTCGGTCATCACGGCGCTCAGGCCGGAGTCGTCCGCGTTCATACCACCTCCTGTGTCCCCACCCCGACGAAACAGCCCGGCGAACTGTGAGCCTCACACTAGGCGCGGCCGCGTCGTCGGACGGGCATGAACATCGCACTGTGGATCATCGCGGGCCTGCTGGCCGCGCTCTTCCTGGCCAGTGGAGCCCAGAAACTGGCCCAGCCGCCGCCGAAACCGGCTCCGGCGCTCGCCGGGTTCGGCGGCGGCGTGGTCACCACGATCGGGGCGCTGGAGGTCCTGGCGGCGGCCGGGCTGATCCTGCCCGCGGCACTCTGGATCGCCGAGGTGCTGGTGCCGCTCGCGGCCGTCGGCGTGGGACTGCTGATGGCCAGCGCGGCCGTCGTCCACGTCCGGCGGCGCGAACCGCAGGGGGGTCGCCGTGACGCTCGTGCTGCTGGCGCTGGCCGTTCTCATCGCGTGGGGCCGCTTCGGTCCCCAGGCGTTCTGACCGGGAGGACACCGTGGAGCTGACGGCACTCACCGATCGCCGCGGTGACGAGCTCCACTACGCCGGCACGACACCCCTGCCGGATTCGGTTCCCTGAGCGGTGATCGCGCGGGCTGGTATGGTCGAGGCGCAAGGGAACCGTTCTGAGGAGACCCGACGTGGCAGGTGAAGACGACATCTCCGGGTGATCCCCCGGAGTGAGCAAGGCCCCCGGCGGTGCCGAGGTGGCCATTTCGTCGTCTACCCGTATCCGCGGGCCAGTGCCCGCGCCACCCTGTTTCGAGGTCTCGTTCCCATGTCCGAATCCCGCATCGTGGTGTCCGGTTTGTCCTTCTCCTGGCCGGACGACACCCCCGTCTTCGACCAGCTGTCCTTCACCGTCCCCGACGGCAGCACCGGTCTGGTCGCGCCGAACGGGGCAGGCAAGTCGACCCTGCTCAAGTTGATCGCGGGCGAGCTGACGCCCGCCGACGGTGGCGTGTCCGTCGACGGCCTGCTCGGTTACCTGCCCCAGGACCTGCCGCTGACGGGTGAACCGTCCGTCGCGGAGGTCCTGGGCATCGAGCCGGTGCTGCGCGCGCTGGCGGCCGTCGAGTCCGGCGACGTTGCCGAGGAGCACTTCGCCACCATCGGCGAGGACTGGGACATCGAGGAACGCACCCGCGCCCAGCTGGACCGGCTCGGCCTGGGCGAGGTCACCCTGGACCGCACCCTGAGCACCCTGTCCGGCGGTCAGATCGTGTCGCTCGGCCTGGCCGCGCAGCTGCTCAAGCGGCCGGACGTGCTGCTGCTCGACGAACCCACCAACAACCTCGACCTCGACGCCCGCCACAAGCTCCACACCGTGCTCGACGACTGGTCCGGCTGCCTCCTGGTGGTCAGCCACGACCGAGCCCTGCTCGACCGGATGGACCGCATCGCCGAGCTCGACGGCGGCGAGATCCGCTACTACGGCGGCAACTTCACCGAGTACGAGCAGGCTGTCCAGGCCGAGCGGGAGGTCGCCGAGAAGAACATCCGCAACGCCGAGCAGGAGGTCAAGCGCGAGAAGCGCGAGATGCAGCAGGCGCGGGAACGCGCCGCGAAGCGGGCGAGCACCGCGCAGCGCAACCTCTCCAGCGCGGGCCTGCCGAAGATCCTCGCGGGAGCCCGCAAGCGCAACGCGCAGGAGTCCGCGGGCAAGGCCGACGGCGCGCACGCCGCCCGGGTCAGCGCGGCGAAGGCGAAGCTCGACGAGGCCGAGCGGTCGCTGCGGGAGGACCAGAAGATCACCCTGGCGCTCCCGCAGACGGCGGTGCCCGCGGGCCGGACGCTGTTCCTCGGCGAGGACCTGCGCAAGCGGGACCTCTTCGGCGACGGCGTCGACCTGGCGATCCGCGGCCCGGAACGCATCGCGCTGAGCGGCGCCAACGGGTCCGGGAAGTCGACGCTGCTGCGGCTGATCACCGGTGATCTGGAGCCCGACGGCGGCGCGGTCAAGCGTGCCGACGGCCGGATCGCCTACCTGTCCCAGCGGCTGGACCTGCTCGACGACGCGCGCACGGTCGCGGAGAACCTCGCGGCGTTCGCCCCCGCGATGCCGCCTGCCGACCGGATGAACCTGCTGGCCCGCTTCCTGTTCCGCGGTGACCGGGCGCACCTGCCCGTCGCCGTGCTGTCCGGCGGGGAACGGCTGCGCGCGACCCTGGCGTGCATCCTGTTCGCCGAGCCCGCGCCGCAGCTGCTGTTGCTGGACGAGCCGACGAACAACCTGGACCTGATCAGCGCCGGACAGCTGGAGAGCGCGCTCAACGCCTACCAGGGCGCGTTCGTGGTGGTCAGCCACGACGAGCGGTTCCTCGGCGAGATCCGGGTCGACCGCTGGTTGCGGCTCGACGGCGGCAAGCTGGCCGAGACCCGCTGATGGAGGCGGCTCTCGTCGCGCACGACCTCGTGCGCGTCCTGGGTGACCGCCGGGTGCTGGACGGGGTGTCGCTGACCGCGGCGCCGGGTCACCGGATCGGGTTGATCGGCGAGAACGGCGCGGGGAAGTCGACGCTGCTGCGGGTGCTGGCCGGAGTGGACCGGCCGGACCGCGGCAGCGTCGAACGCCCGGCCGACCTCGGCTACCTGCACCAGGAAATGCCGTTCGACCCGGCGGCGACGGTCGCCGAGGTGGTCGACGACGGGCTCGCGGGCGCGCGCGAGGACCTGGCGGAACTGGACCGGCTCGGGGCGCTGCTGGCCGAGGACGAGGGGCTGTTCGACGCGTACTCGGCGCGGCTGGAACTGGCCGAGCTGCACGACGCGTGGGACGCCGACCGGCGCGCGAAGATCGTCCTCGACGGGCTGGGACTGGCCGGTGTGGAGCACTCGCGCCGCCTCGGTGAGCTGTCCGGCGGACAGCGCGGGCGGCTCGCGCTGGCCGCGCTGCTGGTGCGGCGGCCGTCCGCGGTCCTGCTGGACGAGCCGACCAACCACCTCGACGACGACGCGGCGGGGTTCCTCGAGGAGCAGGTGCGCGGTCTGCCCGGCGCGGTCGTGGTGGCCAGCCACGACCGCGCGTTTCTGGACGCGGTCTGCACCGACATCGTCGACCTCGACCCCGCGGTCGACGGGCCCGTGCGGTTCGGCGGGAACTACACCGGTTACCTCGCGCAGAAGCGCGCGGACCGGGCGCGCTGGGAACGGCGCCACGCCGAGGAGCAGGAGGAGATCGCGGCCCTGCGGGACTCGCTCGGCGTCACCACGCACCGGGTCGCGCCGGACCGGGGGCCGCGCGACCACGAGAAGATGGGCTACGGGCACCGGGCCGGGCGGGTGCAGAACTCGATCTCCCGCCGGGTCCGCAACGCCGCGCGGCGGCTGGCCGAGCTGGAACACGCGCAGGTGCCCGCGCCACCGCCACCGCTACGGTTCCGCCCGGACGCACTCGCCGGCCCGGCGCCGGACGAGGTCCTGGTGTCGCTGCGGGACGTGCGGGTGCCCGGGCGGCTCACCGTCGAGCGCCTCGACGTCCCGGACACCGCCCGGCTGCTGGTCACCGGAGAAAACGGGGCGGGCAAGTCGACGCTGCTGCACGTGCTGGCCGGCCGGATCGAGGTGCCCGGCGTGCGGCGGTTGCCGGACCTGCGGGTCGGATTGCTGATCCAGGACACCGAGTTCGACTCACCGGACCGGACCGCGCGCCGGACCTACGCGGCGGCCGGTGCCGGTGCCGTGCCGCTGGAGTCGCTGGGGCTGCTGGGAAAGCGGGACGTCGACAAGCCGGTCGGCGAGCTGTCGGCGGGCCAGCGACGCCGGCTGGCGCTGGCGATCCTCGTCGCGAACCCACCCCAGCTGCTGCTGCTGGACGAGCCGACCAACCACCTGTCCCCCACCCTGTGCGACGAACTGGAGGACGCACTGGGCCCCGGCCCGGGCGCGATCGTGGTGGCCGCCCACGACCGGCGGCTGCGAGCCCGCTGGCGGGGCGGCGAACTGCGGGTCCACAACGGACGGGCGGAGCCGGTGTAGGCGTGCCGCTGCGCGGCGGCGGTGTTCCGCCATCGGCCGCGGGCGGGGCTCAGGAACCCTCGCGGCGGAACAGGTCCGGCCGCCGCGGCGCCCACAGCTCGTCCTCCAGGTGGCGGTCCTGGCACTGGGACGGCGGGTCGGCGACCCAGTCGTGCCCGAAGATGGCGTACGGGTAGTTCGACCCGGAGCAGTGCAGCTCGTAGTGGTCGAAGTAGTCCATCAGCGGCGCCCACAGCTGCCGGTGCGCGATCACCAGGTAGGAGACCGCCAGTCCGGGCTCGTGCACCCAGCCGCGCATCATCCGCGCCAGGAACACGTCGGTGATGGGGTTCGGCTTGGTCTCGAAGGCGGGGCAGATCAGGTGCCGCGCGACCGCGACGTGCGCGCCGGGCGGCAGGTTCCGCCGTGCGGCGTCGGTCCAGACGTCCGCGATGACCGGGTCGGTGTCCGGCACCTCCGGGCCCGGCTCGCGCACGGTCAGCCAGCTCATGAAGGCGCGCAACCGGTCGCTGTCGGCGCAGCGCAGGACGTAGAAGGCGGACGGCTGGCGGCTCAGCCAGAACCGCACGGACGACGCGGTGAACTCGCCGTAGGTCTCGCGCGCCAGTGCGACGAGCTCGTCGTGGTCGGCCGGGGTGGCGCGGGCGGGCCGCACGTCCGGCTCCCCCGTCGCCGACACGTAGCGGTTCGTCACGCCGCCGCCGCGCCGCAGGTGGCTGATGGTCCGCAGGACCGCCGCGCTCGTCCGCGGGTCGGTGGACTCGCGCAGCAGCGTGTTCATGACGTGACCGCGGATCCGCCGGTGCATCCGCTCGTAGCCGGCCGGGTCCCGCCACCGCAGGTGGGCCTCCAGCGTTTCCCGCAGCACCCCGTTGATGTCCAGGCCGTGCCCGGGCGTCTCGACGTAGGGCTGTCTGCGCAGCCAGTCGAACAGTTCCGCGGCATCGGCGTCCGGCACGGCGACGCGCAGGAGGTCCTCGGTGGTGTACCGGGCGTGCGCACACACGTGCAGGGCCCACCGGTGCTGCGGCGACGGCACCTCGCCGATCAAGTGGTCCAGCACGGTGTCCACGACGAACCGCACGGCCTCCCGCCGGGACGGCTGCCCGGTCGCCGACATGCTCCGGCCGACCTCGGCGGCCAGCGACAGCACGAGCGGGTTGCCCGCGGCGAAGTCCACGATGGACCCGGCGAAGCCGGGATCGACACCCCGGGCCCGGACCAGCGCCGCCGACTCCGCGGGGCTGAGGGCCTCCAGCTGCCGGGCCACGATCGCGCCGGACCACGCCGGGTCGGTGATCCCGCTCCGGCTCGCCAGCACGACGATCGAACCGCCGGGCAGCGTGCGGAGGTAGTCCGCGCGCAGCCACGGCTCGAGTTCACCGTGCCGCTCGAAGGAGTCCACGAGCACGACCGGGCGCGCGGGGGTCCCGGCGATCCCCGCGGCGAGCTGTTCCAGCCGTTCCCGCAGCTCCCCGGTCGTGAGGTCGTGCAGGTGCCACACCGTCCGCCCGGCGGCCGCGGCGTCCTCGGCGTAGCGCCGCAGCAGAGTCGACTTGCCGATGCCCGCGTGGCCGCACAGGAAGAACACCTCGAGGCCGTCGCTCCGCTTGCGTTCGAGGATGGCCGCGAAGGCCGCGCGCTCGGCGTCGCGCCCGACGAACTGGGAACCGACGTTGCGGTCCAGCGCTGCACCGGCCGGCTCACCCGGCGGCTCCTCGGCCACCGGCGCCACCACCCGCGGCCGTGGCGCGGGGACGAACTCGTCCTCGGCGTCGGTGTCGGCCCGCAGTATCTTCTCGTGGATCGCCCGCAGCCGCGGGCCCGGGCTGGCCCCCAGCTCCTTGCCGAGCAGGTCGTAGACCATCCGGTAGACCTCCAGCGCCTCGGCGCGGCGGCCGCTGCGGTAGAGGGCCAGCAGTTGGATCTCGTACAGCGGCTCCTCCAGCCGGTTCAGCTGGATGAGCAGCGGCACCTCGGCCACCACCTCGGCGTGCTCGCCCATCTCCAGGCGCAGCTGCAGCAGCTCCTGGGTGGCGATCAGCTTCAGCCGTTCCAGGCGGGAGCGTTCCCGCTCGGCCGCCTCGCCCGGCACGTCGCCGGCCGCGCGCTCCTGCCGGGCGGTTTCGACCAGCCGTGTGAACTCGTCCGCGTCGAGCGCGAACAACGACGGGTCGAGCATGTAGCCGCCGGACTGCGAGCGGATCGCCGAGCCGAGGCCGTGCTCGGAGAACACGCGGCGGATGCGTGAGATGTAGGTGCGGATGACGGCTTCGCCGGTGGCCGGGGCGCGGTCGCCCCACAGCCCGTCGATCAGCTCGCCGATCCGGACGAAACTGCCGCTGCGGGACAACAGCAGCATGAGGACGGCCTGCTGTTGCGGCGCGCCCAGGTCCAGCTCGGCGTCACCGCAGCGGAGCCCGGGCGGTCCGAGGATGGTGAACCGGCACTGGGTGGAGACCACGTTCTGCTGTCCAATCACGGCTGCCCGGCGGTGCATACCCGGAAGGTAGGTCTGCCGGGACGGCCCTCGCGAGCGTCACGTGACGCTGTGCTTGTACGTCACCCCCGGTCGGCACAACCAGCGGTGTCCCGCGGCCGCGCGCTCGGCGAGGGTGCCGGCCGTTGCCGGCAGTGCGGTCTCCGCGAGCGGGGCGGCCCGCAGACCGTGCGTGCGGGCGGCGGTGTGGCTGGTCTGCGGGCGCGCAGCCGGTGGGTCGCGGCGCCGTTGTGGTCCAGGTCGCACAGCAGCCGCTCGGCGAACCGCCGACCGCCGACGTGCGCGGGACCGTCGTGCGCCGGGTGGAACCCACCCGCGCCTGCGCCCTGGTCCGCGACACCGTGACGTACACCGGTGACGTCGTGCGACGGTCGCCGCGGCGGTTCCGGCGTTCGTAACGTGGTCGGCACACACCACGGAACGCAAAGGAAAGCCGATGTCTGAAGTCACTTACACCGCGGTCGCCTCCTCCACCGCGGAGGGCCGCAACGGGGGGCACGCCAGGTCGGACGACGGCCAGTTGGACGTCACCCTCGGCGTGCCGAAGGCCCTCGGCGGCGCGGGCAACGGCACCAACCCGGAGCAGCTGTTCGCCGCGGGCTGGGCGTCCTGCTTCGTCGGCGCGGTGCGGCGGGTCGCCGCCGCGAAGAAGGTCCACCCGAGCGACCTCGCCGTCGTCGCGGAGATCACCCTGCACCACGACACCGAGGCCAGCGACTTCAAGCTGAGCGCGGCGCTGCACCTGGAGGCCTCCGGCGTCGACCAGGCCACCGCCGACGAGCTGGTCCAGGGCGCGCACCAGCTGTGCCCGTACTCGAAGGCCACGCGCGGCAACATCGAGGTCAGCCTCGACGCCACCGTCGCCTGACCCCGGACCTCGAGCCCGCCCCCGTGTCCCGGAGGCGGGCTCGAGCCGTTTCTCTGTCCACAATGAACGGAGCCCGAGCGTGACCCGCCGTCGCGGCCAGGATCGGCCGCTGACCGGCCGCGTCCACGCGCGACCGGGCCATCCCGCCCGCCGCCGAACGGTTCGAAGCCCAGCGCGCCGGCGCGACGATCACCGAGGTCGACTCGCCGCACGCGGTCCCGGCGGCGGACCCGCAGGCCGTCGTCGACGTCATCCCCGGGCCGCCGGCTGATCCTCGGCAGCCGGGACCGTGCGGCTTTCCCCGACGACGCACATCCAGGGCAGGCGCCCGTCCACCGGGCACCGGCGAACTGGTGGGACGACGGCGACTTCACCGGCGTCGGCGACTCGCGACGCAGCGTTGGCGCTTCGCCGAGCGCCGGGTGGACATCCGGCTCGTGAGTCTCTTCAGTGTGACCCTCCAGACAGTGAACGCCTCACCAGTGTGGCAAATAAGTGCTACATTGATGAGGCAGTTGAAAACGGAGGGAGCACCCCAGTGATCACCAACGAGCAGCTCTTCATCGGCGGCGAGTGGACCACCCCGAGCAGCCCGGAGCTGCTGGACATCCGGTCCCCGCACGACCAGTCGCTGCTGGGCCGCGTCGCGCAGGCCCAGCCCGCGGACGTCGACTGGGCCGTCGCCGCCGCGCGGAAGGCCTTCGACGAGGGCCCGTGGCCGCGCACCACCCCGGCCGAGCGCATCGCCGTCATCCGCAGGCTGAACAAGCTCCGCGAGGAGCGCGCCGACGAGATCGCGGCGCTCATCTCGGCCGAGAACGGGTCGGCCCGGTGGTTCACCAAGGCCGGCCAGCCCGGTCTGACCCGCCAGGCCGGCGCCTACCTCAAGGCCGCCGAGGAGTTCGGCTGGGAGGAGACCCTCGAACCGTCCGACCCGGCCGCGCCGTTCCGCTCGGTCGTGCGCCGCGAGGCGGTCGGTGTCGTCGCCGCGATCATCCCGTGGAACTCGCCGTTCTCCTCGGCCATGGCGAAGATCCTGCCCGCGCTGCTTACCGGCAACACGATCGTCCTCAAGGTCTCGCCGGAGAACACGCTGAGCATGAACCTCCTGGCTGAGCTGCTCGAGGAAACCGGTCTGCCCGAGGGCGTCATAAGCGTGCTGCCCGCCGACCGCGAGACCAGCGAGTACCTGGTCAAGCACACCGATGTGGACAAGATCGCCTTCACCGGCTCCACCCGCGCCGGCCGCCGCATCGCGTCGCTGGCCGGTGAGCAGCTCAAGCGCGTCAGCCTGGAACTGGGCGGCAAGTCCGCCATGATCATCCTGCCGGACGCCGACGTCGACGCGGCGGTCCAGGGCGTGAAGTTCTCCTCCCTGCTGAACAACGCCGAATCGTGCATCGCGCAGACCCGCATCCTCGCGCCGCGCGCCCGCTACGACGAGGTGGTCGCCGGGCTCAAGACGCTCATCGAGTCCCTGGGCGTCGGCGACCCGGCCGACGAGGGCACGTTCATCGGCCCGATGGTCCGCCGCGACCAGCAGCAGCGCGTCCTCGACTACATCCGCACCGGCATCGAGGAGGGCGCGCGGCTCGTCACCGGCGGCCCGGAAGTCCCGGCGGGGCTGGAAAACGGCTTCTACGTGACGCCGACCCTGTTCGCCGACGTGGACAACTCGATGCGCATCGCGCAGGAGGAGATCTTCGGCCCGGTCCTGGTCGTCATCGCCTATGACGACGAGGACGATGCGGTCCGCATCGCCAACGACTCCGAGTACGGCCTGTCCGGCGGGGTGTGGTCGGCCGATCCCGCGCACGCGCTGGAGATCGCCCGCCGCGTGCGCACCGGCACCGTCACCGTCAACGGCTCCCCCATCGGGTTCGACGGCCCGTTCGGCGGCTTCAAGGCCAGCGGCCTTGGCCGCGAGTACGGCGCGGTCGGGCTCGGCACCTACACCGAGTACAAGACCGTCACGATCCCCGCGAAGGCACCCCGATGACCACCCTCGACCTCCCCGCCAAACCCGCCGTGCGGCCGGCGATGACAGCCCTCGTCCTGGCTGTCCTACTGGCCGCACTGGACCAGACCATCATCGCGACCGCGCTGCCCAGGATCGCCCGGGACCTCGGCGGGTTCCGCGACATCGCCTGGGTCACCGCGTCCTACCTGCTCGCCTCGACCGCGGCCACCCCGCTGTGGGGCAAGCTCGGTGACATGCTCGGGCGCAAGCGCCTGTACCTCGTCGCCACCACGGCGTTCCTGATCGCCTCCGCGCTGTGCGGGCTGGCGCAGGACCTGCCGCAGCTCGTCGCCGCGCGCGCCCTGCAGGGGCTGGCCGGCGGCGGGATGATCGTCCTGACCTTCGCGCTCGTCGGCGATATCGTCGCGCCCGAGGAACGCGGCCGCTACCAGGGCCGGTTCGGCTCGGTGTACGGCATCGCCAGCATCGCCGGGCCGCTGCTCGGCGGGCTGTTCACCGACGAGCTGTCGTGGCGGTGGGCGTTCCTGATCAACGTGCCGGTCGGGCTGGTCGCGGTCGCGATCGCCGCGCGGCACCTGCCGGGCGCCGCGCGCAGGTCCGCCGCCCGCATCGACTACCCCGGCGCCGGCCTGCTGGCCGCGGCGGCCACGGCGCTGATCCTGATCACCTCGTTCGGGCCGCAGTGGGGCTGGACGTCCCCGGGCACCCTGGGCCTCGCCGCGGCGGCGGTCGTGCTGATCGCGCTGGTGATCCCGGTCGAACGGCGGGCCGCGGCTCCGGTGCTGCCGCTGTCGATGCTCACCTCGCGCACGGTCGCGATCGCTTCGGTCATCGGGTTCATCGCCAACGTCGCGATGTTCAGCGTGCTCGTCTACCTGCCGACCTACCTGCAGGTGGTGGACGGGGTTTCGGCCACATTGTCCGGTGTGCACATGCTGCCGCTGGTGATCGGGCTGGTCGTGAGCCAGTCGCTGGCCGGCCGGTGGATCGCGAACCCGGCGCGGCTGCGGGTGGTGCTGGTGGCCGGGATGGCGCTCAACGTCGCCGGGCTCCTGCTGCTGAGCACGCTCGCCGCCGGCACCGCGCAGCTCGCGCTCGTCGTCTACTTCCTGGTCACCGGAATCGGCGTCGGGATGGTGCCGATGGTCGCCCTGACGGCGGCGCAGAACGCGGTCCCGGCGGCGGACATCGGCGCGGCGAGCGCGGTCGTGACCTTCGCCCGCTCGATCGGCGCGGCGTTCGGGGTGGCGGTGTTCGGCACCCTGCTCGGCGGCGACGTGGCGGGCCACATCGGCCGCGGCTTCCTGTGGATCGCGCCGCTGGTCGTCGTCGGCACCCTGCTCGCGCTGCTCCTCCCGAAGCGCGGCTGACCGTCCACACGGCACAGCGCCCGGCGATCCGCCGGGCGCTGTCCGCGGTGTTCAGAGGTGGCCGGCGTCGACGATCGCCTGGGTGAAGGGCTGCGGCGCCTCCTGCGGCACGTTGTGCCCGATGCCGGCGAACACGCGGTGCTCGTACTTGCCGGTGAACTTGTTCCGGTAGGTCGTGCCGTCGACCGCGGCGCCGTCGAAGTCGCTGCCGATCGTGATCGTCGGGACCGCGATGGGCGGCGCGGTCTGCAGCTTCTGCTCGTAGGCGTCGTACTGCGGCTCACCGGGCGCCAGGCTCAGCCGCCACCGGTAGTTGTGCACCACGATCGCCACGTGGTCCGGGTTGTCGAACGCCGCCGCGCTGCGGTCGAACGTGGCGTCGTCGAAGTTCCACGCGGGCGAGGCGTTCTTCCAGATCAGCTTGTTGAAGTCGTGCCGGTTCCTGGTGTAGCCCAGCACGCCGCGCTCGGTCGAGAAGTAGTACTGGTACCACCAGCCCAGCTCGGCCGCGGGCGCCAGCGGCTGCTGGTTGGCCGCCAGGTTCGTGACGAGGTACCCGCTGACCGCAACGAGCGCCGTCACCCGCTCCGGCCATAGCACCGCGATGATGGCCGCGGTGCGCGAACCCCAGTCGTAGCCGCCGAAGATCGCCTTGTCGATCCGGAGCGCGTCCAGCAGGGCGATGACGTCGAGCGCGATCGCGGACTGCTGCCCGTTGCGCACGGTCTGCGCCGAGCGGAACGTGGTGCTGCCGTAGCCGCGCAGGAACGGCACGATCACCCGGTAGCCCTGGGCGGCCAGCAGCGGCGCGACATCGACGTAGCTGTACGGGTCGTAGGGCCAGCCGTGCAGCAGCACCACCGGCGTCCCGATCGCCGGCCCGAACTCGAAGTAACCCATGTCCAGCACACCGGCGGTGACCTGCTTGACCGGGCCGAGCGCGGTGTGCTCGCCGGAGCCCGTCCGCAGGTCCGCGCCCGGCGCCGGAGCGGGAGCCGCGACCGGCGCCCTCTTCAGCGAGCACGCGCCCAGCGAAGCCGCCGCCGCACCCGCCGCGATCGTCTGCCCGAACAGTCTCTTGCTGATCATCTCGAAACACTCCCGTGCGAGGCACCCGTTGTCCTCGACGACGCTAGGTACCGCGCGCGAGGTGGCGCGCCCGTCGGGTGACGCTGCGGGTGTACGTCACCCCCGGTTTTCGAGCATCTCGGCCAGGTCAGCGCGGGAGCTGACGCCCAGTTTCGGGAAGATCCGGTGCAGGTGGGTACCCACGGTGCGGTGCGACAGGTACAACCGCTGCCCGATCTCCCGGTTGGTCAGCCCCTGCGCGGCCAGCTCGGCGATGCTCAGCTCGTGCGGCGTCAGCTTCTCCCGGGCATCCGTGCCGCGGTTCGGGCTCGACTCCCCCGCACTCCGCAACTCCCGCCGCGCCCGCTCACCCCACGCCGTCATCCCGAGCGCGTCGAACGTCTCCCGCGCGGTCCGCAGGTGCGTCCGCGACTTCACGACCCGCCGCTGCCGCCGCAACCACTCCCCGAACGCCAGGTGCACCCGCCCGCGCTCGGCGGGCCACCCGGTCAGATCCGCCCGCAACGCCTCCAGGAACAACTCCTCCGCGTCCTCGGTGGACGCCAGCACCGCCCGCGCGTACCGCAGTCCGATGTGGAGCGCCGGGGACGAGGTGGTCCTCCCGAGCGGTTCCATCTCCGCCAGGATGTCCCGCATCGTGTCGCTCTGACCGGATCGGACCGCCGCCTCGGTCAGCTCGGCGAGGAAGTACGCCCGCAACGCCAGCTGGTAGGCCGGATCGGCCGGGTCGAGCACACGGCGCAGGTCGGCGAACGCGTCGTCGTAGCGGCCCTCGCTCAGCGCGGCGAGCCCGCGGGCGAGCTGGACGGTCGCCAGCACCGGTCGGGCGCCCGCCGCGAGCCCGGCCCGCTCGGCCTCGTCGGCCAGCGCCGTGGCCTGCGCGTGGTCGCCCCGCAGCGCGGCGATCTCGGCCTGCACCGCCTTGGCCAGCCCGAACATGAACGGCTGGTGCGTCTCCTGGGCGAGCTTCGCGGCCTCCGCGGCGACCGGCACCGCGGTGGCCAGGTCGCCGAGGCGGGCCCGGCTCCACGCCTGCACCGCCAGCGCCCGCGGCAGCAGCCCGAGCAGGCCCTGGGCGCGCAGCCCGGGCGCGGCCGCCGCCGCGAAGCGCGCGGCCAGGTCGAACGCCCCGACCTGCAGCGCCGCGCTGCCCAGGACGCGGTCGATCGCGGAGTTCGCGCCCGCGGCGCCGGCCAGGGTGCGCAACCCGGCGAGCACGGTCTCACCGCGGTCGAACGGCGCGACGTAGGCGGCGATCGCGACCTGGCGCGGATCGTCGCCGGGCAGCGGCAGCCGGTCGGACACGGCCAGCAGCGCGCGCCGGGTCTGCGGGCCGGGCTCGGACCAGAAGCAGCGCATCGCGGTGCTCCACAGGATCCGCGCCGCGACCTCGGTGTGCCCGTCGCCGGCGACCCACGCGGCCAGCTCGCCCAGTTCCGCGACGCGGGTGATGTCCTCGCGCACCCCGTCCTCGAACGCGCTGAGCAGCCACGCCGCGGCGGCCTGCTGGCGCGGCGTGAGGTCCAGGCCCTGCGCCTCGCGCACCAGGCGTTCGACCGCGTCACGGCGGCCGCAGTCGGCAGCCAGCTCCGCGGCACGCAGCAGGCGGACCCCGCGCCCGTCCGGCCGCTCGGACAGCCGGGCGGCCTGTTCGACGGCGGCGATCGCGGCGGTGGCCGCGCCGCGGCGGCGGGCGCGTTCGGCGACCTGGTCGAGTTCCTCCGCCACCGCCTCGTCGGGGCTCGTGGTCGCGGCGGCCTGATGCCAGGCCCGCCGGTCCGGGTGGGCGACCAGCGTCGCGGCGAGCGCCAGGTGCGCCTGCCTGCGCTCGGCGAGCGTCGCGGCCGCCGGGATGGCCGAGCGCATCAGCGGGTGCCGGAACGTCACCGTGCCCGCGGTGACGTCGACGAGCCCGGCCGCCACGGCGGGCGTCAGCACGTCCACCTCGACGGTGTCCTGCCCGACCAGGCCGGTGGCGGCCAGCGTTTCGGCGACCGAGTCGCTCTGCGCGAGCGCCGCGACCAGCAGCGCGGTGCGGGTCGGCGCGGGCAGGCCGGCGACCCGGGCGGTGAAGGCGCGTTCGAGCCGGTCGCTCAACGGCAGCACCGGATCCAGCACGCCCGCCTCGGCCACGACGGAGGGCAGCTCGGCCAGCGCGAGCGGGTTGCCCGCCGCTTCGGCCAGTACCTGCTCCCGCGCCGACGCGGACAGCCCGGGGGCGAGCGAATCCAGCAGGTCGGCCGCGTCCTCGTCGGACAGTCGCGCGACCGGCATCGCGGACAGGCCGGCGTCCTGCAGCGGCGAGCGTTCGCCGTCGCGCAGGGTCGCGATCAGCGCGATGGGCTCGGAGTCGATCCGCCGGGCCACGAACGCCAGCGCGTCCACGCTCGCGCGGTCGAGCCAGTGCACGTCCTCGGCGACGAGCAGCAGCGGCCGGTCCGCGGCCTCCTCGGCCAGCAGGGTCAACGCCGCCAGGCCGACCAGGTAGGTGCTGGGCTCGTCCCCGTCGGCGAGGCCGAGCGCCGTGCGCAACGCGGCCCGCTGCGGGGACGGCAGCGCGTCGATCCCCGCCCGCACCGGGTGGAGCAGCTGGTGCAGCCCCGCGTAGGCGAGGTTCTGCTCGGCCTGCACGCCGGTGGTCGTCAGGACCCGCACCCCCGCGACACCCGCCGCGGCGACGGCTTCCGCGACGAGCGCGGACTTCCCGATGCCGGCCTCCCCGGTCAGCAGGAACCCCGTGCACTCCCCCGGGCCGTCCACGAGCTCGGCCAGTCGCTTGAGCTCGGTCTCCCGTCCGAACAGCCCCATCCCGCGGCACCCCTACCCTCGATCTCCCGAAGGCGACGATACCGAAAGGGTCAGGTGTGGCGTTTCACCAGTTCAGGCGGGCGTGACGGCACGGATGACCGCCGCCTCTCCGTGCCGCGTCCCGTCCGGGCCGAGCAGCGTCCACACCGTGGTGTCCTCGATCCAGAACCGTTCCCCGGACTTCGCGATCCGCCGGTGTAGCCGAACCGGCACTGCGCGACCAGCAGCGCCGCGAACGCGGGATCCTCCGGCGCCATCAGAACATCGGCAGACCGGGCTCCATGCCCAGCCGCACGCGTCCCGAACCGCCGAAGAACTCGGGCGCCTGGTTGACGTGCTGCAGCGCCACCATCCCGTCCCGGTGCAGCCGCTCGATCGGGCTGCCCAGGTACAGCGACGCCGAGCCGGCCAGCTGGTACACCGCGACCAGGGCCTCCCGGCCGACGGCGGCCGCGTGCGCCATCGCCGAGTGCAGGTCGGCGTGCAGCTCCAGCGTGATGGGCGCGTTGCGCTCGGCGGCCTCGTCGATCCGCCGGGCCACGTCGAACAGGAACAGGCGCGCCGCCCGCACCGCGGTCTCGTGGCGGGCCAGCAGCTCCGGCACGCGGGGCTGTGCGGCGAGGGGACCGCCGAACGCCGTCGCCTTGCCGGGCGCGAGCGCGACCAGCTCGTCGATCGCCTGCTCGACCGTGCCCAGCGCCACGGCGGTGCAGCCGGCGAAGACCAGCAGGATTGGGTTGCGGCGGTAGGTGGGCCGGTCCAGGCGCAGCGGGAGGTCGATCCGCGCGGTCAGCTCGGCGGGCACGAACGCGCCGGTCACCACGACCCCGTGGCTGCCGGTTGCGCGCATCCCGCTGACGTCCCAGGTGCGCTCGATCTCCAGCTGGTCCCGGTGGACGTGGAACAGCCGCGCTTCCGGGCCGCAGTCGGTCATCGCGGGCTGTTCGCCGTCCATCACGACGCCGAGCGGGACGAACCACTCGGCCGCCTCGATGCCGCTGACGATGGGCCAGCGGCCGGACAGCCGGTACCCGCCGTCGACCGGGACGGCCGTGCCCGGCTGGCCCCCGTTGGCCAGCACCGGTTCGCGCCCGCCGGTCCAGATCTTCGCGGCCCCCTCCTCGCCGAGCATCGCCGCGGTGAAGCCGAAGTTGGCGTTCCACACGATCCACGCGGTGGCGGGGTCGATCCGGCCGAACCGCTCGTAGACGGTGAGCGCGGTGGTGAGCGACACCTCGAGCCCGCCGTACTCGGCCGGGGTGAACAGGCTGAAGGCGCCGGCGTCGCGCAGCTCGGCGATCAGGTGGTCCGGCAGGCGGCCGGTTCGTCCGGCTTCCTCACGCACGGCCTCGATCATGCCTCGGAGCAGGGTGGGCAAAGCCAGCGCCTGGGTCTCCCCGGAAGTGTTGTGCGACATGAAGACGATGGTGCTGCCACGTTGTGTACACGCGATCGACGCCATCGATTTCGCGTACAGCCGCTGTCCACAATGGCGCCTTAACCTCCACCCGTGATCAAGAAAACAGCAGTTGTCATGGCGGCCGCCGCCGGCCTAGTCCTGACCGTCCTGCCGGGCACGGCGGACGCGACCCCGGGCCGGGGCGTCTCGGCCGTCACGATCTTCGACCACGTCATCGGCGACACCGACTATGTCCTCAAGGAGATCACCCTCGCTCCGGGTGGAAGCACGGCTGGCACTACCACCCCGGCCAGGTGACCGGTTACGTCAAGCAGGGCGTCCTGAGCCACAACGAGTCCGATTGCGCGAGCGACGGCGTCTACCACGCCGGTCAGGTCATCTCGGAGGAGAGCGGCGCCGGTTACGTTCACATTGGACGCAACCTCGGCACGACGCCGGTGGTGCTCCACGTGCTCTACCGGAGCCCGGTCGGTCAACCTCTCGCCGTCGACGTTGCCAACCCCGGCTGTTCCTTCGACTGACACTCGTCTGCGGAACGTCGATCGATCGTCTATTTCCGGCGTTTACGGTTCATCTCAGGCGTGGCCCGAGGTCCGCTCGCGAAGGACCGGCGCGGCAGCGAGCTCGTCCGGACCGCCTGTCCCACGGCTACCCGTGACCAGTTCAACTGGCTACGCATGACCAACGAAAGGTGCCAGGAAATGTCACAAGAACGACGGGACAGACGCGCAAGACGCCTGACCGGGCTACTGGCGGCGGCTGTTCCGCTCGTCGCCGTGATTCCCCTCGCCGCGAGCGCGTCGACCCAGCTCGCGCCCGCGCAGGCCACCACGCCGGCGTGTACCTCGGTGCCCGTCACGGCTCCGCAGGGCGCGAAGATCGAATCGGTACAGGCGGAGCGCCACGAGGGCGGAACGCTTTCGTTTCCGGCCACGGAACTTTCGCCGGCGACCGTGATCACCGATGTGCCCGCCTACTGCGAAATCAGCGTGACCGTCACTCACCTCGGGGCGGACGACCACGTGAAGGTCGGCATCACCCTCCCGGACACCGGCTGGACCGGACGGCTCCAGGGTATCGGCGGCAGCGCCTACGCCGCGGGCAACTTCGGGGCGCCGCTGGTGCAAGCCGTGAAGGACGGTTACGTCGGCGTCACGACGGATGCCGGCGTGTTGAGCGGCCTCGACACCAGCTGGGCGGTCACCGCCGACGGCACGGTCGACCAGGCCCTGCTGTCCGACTTCGCGTCCCGTTCGGTCCACGAGTCGGCCGTGATCGGCAAGGACGTCGTGCGCCGGCACTACCAGCGCGCGGTGTCGTACTCATACTGGAACGGCTGCTCGACCGGTGGCCGCCAGGGCTACGAGGAAGCCCAGGACTTCCCGGCCGACTTCGACGGCATCCTGGCCAACGCGCCCGCGGTGAACTGGACGCAGTTCGCGGTGGCGACCCTGTGGCCGCAGACCGTGATGAACAACGACCACCACTTCGTCAGCAACTGCGTGCTCGGCGCGTTCCAGAAGGCCGCGATCCAGGCGTGCGACCCGCGTGACGGGGTCACCAACGGCATCATCGACCGGCCGGACGAGTGCGGCTACGACCCGCGCTCGCTCGTGGGCACCACGGTGCTGTGCGACGGCCGGGAGATCACCGTGACCACCGCGGACGCGGACGTCATGCGCAAGATCTGGAACGGCCCGACCGACGAGCGCGGGCGGTCGTTGTGGGCCGGCCTGCCCAAGGGGGCGGACTACACCTGGCTCGCGGGCACGGCTCCCGGCCCCGACGGCGCGTTGACGGCGCCGGGTTTCCCAGTGGCGGTGCAGTGGGTGCAGGCCTTCCTGGAGAAGCAGCCGGGCTTCGACACCGCGCAGCTCACCTACGCCCAGTACCGCGACTTGTTCGGCCAGTCGGTGCGGGAGTACGACCGGGTCATCGGCACCTCCGACCCGGACCTGTCGGCGTTCCGCCGCTCCGGTGGCAAGCTGATCACGTTCGTCGGCACCGCCGACCAGCTGATCCCGCCGGGCGGCACGCTCGCCTACCGCGCACAGGTCGAGCAGCGGATGGGCGACGCGGAGCGGGTGAACGACTTCTACCGCCTGTTCCTCGCGCCCGGCGTCCAGCACTGCGGTGGCGGCGCGGGTGCGCAGCCGACGAACGAGCTGGGCGCGCTGGTCAACTGGGTCGAGCACGGCACGGCCCCGGTCACCCTCGCCGCAACCACCCTCGATGGTTCGGCGTCGCGGGACCTGTGCCCGCTGCCTCAGGTGTCGCGCTACCAGGGCTACGGTGACCCGGCGCTGGCGTCGAGCTACCGCTGCACCAGGTTCTGAACCCGAGCGGGAAAACGCCGTCTGCGCCGGCCTTTCCGGCGCAGACGGCGTTTTCGCGTTCAGCGCGGCAGACCGCGCAGCAGCCGCAGGATCGTCGTGGTCACCAGGGCCGGCACGCCGTGCCGCTCGGCGAGGGTGACGACGGGGCCGAGCAGTCCGTCGTGCTCCAGCGGACGGCCCGCCTGCCGGTCCTGCAGCATCGACGTCGTCATGTCCGGGTTCATCCCGCTGATCCAGTCGACGATCTCCCGTGCCCGCGCGTCCGTCAGGGGCACGCCCGCGGCACGCGCCACCGAGGCGGTCTCGGCGGCCAGGTCCAGGGCGATCGCGCGCAGGCCGGGGTCGCCCAGCATCTCCATCCGGCGGCCGGTCAGCGCGGTGAGCGAGTTGGTCACGACGTTGATGATCAGCTTGGCGCCGGCCGCGATTTCGCCCGGCTCTACGCGGGGTTCGGGCTCGTCGTCGAGACCGTGCCGGACCTCGCGCTCGCCTCGTGGGAAATCGTCGGGGAGGACGAGTGCCCCGGCGCGATCCGCTCGCAGTTGAGCCAGGCCAGCGCCGGCACGACGCGCGCGTCGGTGAGCGCACTCACCCGCTCGCGCTGGTCGATCCCGTTCTGCGCGACCAGCACCGCCCCGTCCGCGGGCAGCTGCGCCAGCCAGTCCGCGACGGCGGGCGTCGCGCCGATCTTCACGGCGAGGACCGCCCACCGCGCCGCGGGCAGGTCCCCGGGCGTGGCCACCCACTTCACCGGCTCCTCGCCGGTTCCGGTGTCGTCGGTCACGGCGAGGCGGTCCACTTCGGACCGCTCGCACACGATCACGGTGTGTCCCGCCCTGGCCAGGTGGTAGCCCAGCAGTGTGCCGAGCGCGCCCGCGCCGATCAGCGCGACGGACTCGGATGTTCCCATCGTTGTCACCACACCAACGTTTGACACCATCCGTTGACGGGACGCTCGAGGTCCGGCCCGGCGTCTACAAAAAGAACTCTCAAGTAGCCCATATCTACGGCGTTAAACCGGGGGCAGCTCGGTATCAACCAGACATGCCTGCCGCCGAGCGCGACTCGTTCGCCAACCTGCTTCTCCTGTGCTTGGGCCATCACGAGGAGGTCGACGACGACGAGAATCGCTATCCGCCGGAGAAGTTGAAGGAATGGAAAACCGCGCACGAGGGCGCCGCTAATTCAGTGTTGAACAGATTGACGGTGCTGGACACGAACGGCCTAATGGAGTTACTGACTGAGATTGCCGAGCCGCCCCTCGATCGCCTGGAGACCATTACCAAGCGCCTGGAAGAGACCGGCTCCGTTACTGCCGACACGGTGAACGAACTCAAGCAGATCATCGCCGTCATGTCCGATACAGGTGTCGGCATCGACGCACATACAGCACAGATCCTGTCCTACGCCGCAGAAGTACTCGGCACCAGCGACTTCAGCAACAGCGCCCGTCTCCTCGCCACAGCAGCGGACATCCTGCCCAGCACGGCCAAGGAGATGAGCCGTGTCGCCGAGGCGATGAATCAATTCAGGTAAGCCCAATGGCGTGAAAGCGGCAGGTTAACCAACAAACCTACGACTGAAGCTGCGACACGGTTCGACGGCTTCCGTTCACGTCGGCTGCCGCGCTGTTTTCGGTGCGCCTGTCCAATCGGAGAACCATCTGAAGAACACCCAGTCGGGTGAACGTGCTGGGGCAGTTTTGTGTGGCCCCGGACTTCGGGTGGATTTCTCATGTCGTGCGCCACGCCATCAGCGTGATCGACACCCTGCTCGACGGCGAGCACGTACCCGCCATGCCGCAGCCGGGCTGGACCCGATCGTTCCAGGAATTCGCCGACTTCCTCCGAAACAACCCCACGGATCGAGAAGTGAAGCGGCGGCGCACCCACATCACGTTCATCGCCGACCTGCCCAGCCTGGGTATCTTCCGCGAGGTCCTACACGAGAAGCTGTCTGATCCCCGACTGCGCTGGGAAAACAACGACCTCACCGACATGATGTACCTGTCCGCAGGCGCCGCATACTGCGACCACATCGTCGGCGAACGCCGCCACATCGCCTACATCACCAACGCAACCCAGCGACTTCAACGCCACGCCAGAGTCCACCGCACCCTCACGTCCCTTACGGACCACCTCTGACCCAACGTCAACTGTACAGCCGAGACCAACCTCCAAAAAGAGCGGCCAAACATCGGCCACTGACCAGAAAACCGACGGGCCCAACCGAAGAGCAATTTGGGGATCAACGTCACGTGGATCGCCCAGTTCTCGACGCCGGTTTCGAGTTCGGTGACGCTGCGGGGCCAAGCGGCGGAGTTTGCGGTTGGCCAGTTCGGCGAACCACGAAGTGCCTGCCGATCATTGCCCTCCGCCCCGCGCACCTAATACTCCAGCTGTAGGTCGTAATCTTGCTGGTTGGGGTCCGTGTGCTCAGCCGCGAGCTGCTCAAAGGAGGTGCCGTCGAGCAGCCGGTCGAGCATGTCCATCAGGTGAGGACATTCGTGAGCCGGGTGCTCGGCCGGGCACATGAGCGCGTGCGTAAGGAAGCCCTTGGCCCCCTGAGCCCTGGAGATCAGCTCCTCCAGCTCCGCGATCTGCTCGCCGACCGTAGCGCGCCATTGTTCGCTCGCCTCGTCCAGCACGGCGGCGGCTGCGTGGAGGCGAATGCCCAACCTCTGTGCAATCTGAAGGAACGCCAAGCGGCGCATCTCCTGCAGGCCGTAGACCCGCCTCCCATTCACTCGTCCCGCCGGCCGCACGAGGTCGCGCTCCTCGTAGTAGCGCAACGTCGATGTTCGCATGCCGAGTCGCTTGGCGGCCTCACCGATGGGAATCAGGTCCATGTCTCCATTTGACTTCAAGCCGACTTGAAGCAGGAGCCTGGGTGCATGGAAACCACGACGTCCTGGACCCGAGAGAAACCGACCCGTTCGCCGTTCGCGATGCCGAGTGGGCTACCCGGCCGGCTCGCAGGCCGCATCATGCTGTGGACGAACAGGCAGCAGGACCTGCTCGACCTGCTCGACGTCCAAGCGGGCGAGCAGGTCCTGGAGGTCGGTTACGGTCCTGGCGGGCTGATCCGCCTGCTCCAGCAGACGCCCGCGAGGCGGATCAGCGGTGTAGACCCCTCTCCCCAGATGCGCAACCTTGCCGCGCAGCCGCACCGGGCGGAGATTGCCACGGGCCGGATCGACTTGCAGCTGGGCACGGCCGACCGCACAGGCTTCGGGGATGCGGAGTTCGACTGCGTGGTCTCCGTGAACAACGTGGCCATCTGGCCGAATCTTCAAGCAGGACTAAGCGAGTTGCATCGAGTGACACGTGCTGGCGGGCGAGTACTGATCGCCTGGCATGGCGGGACGCGGCCGTCCCGGATCGCCCGCAGCCTCGCGCTGCCGGAGGACAAGGCTACTCACCTCGAGCGGGAGCTTCGCAGCTTCTTCTCTGGTGTCACACGCCACGAGTTGACCACCCTGACCGTCTGGGCCGCCGTCCGCTGACCAGGCACTCCGAAAACTCCAGCGGTAGATCGCAATACCGCGCCAAACAAGCCCACTACCAGTGAAGACACGCCAAAACTACGAAGTGGGAGGGTCGGGAGCTGGCGCGGTCTCATCGATCGGCCGTAGGGCACGGGGCCTCTGGTGGCCGCATGGCTTCCCGGTGAGCCGTTCTTCTCCGTGGCCGTGACCTGATCGTGGTTCCGTTTCCAGCTCCCGCCCGTCAAACCCGTTTCCAGACCAGGCCGCCAGCCCGCTCCGGGCCTCCTGGCAGCTACCCGGACCGGACTTACACCGGCAAGCCAACCGCTGGACGATCACCTTCTGGGTGCGCGGGCGTGGCATTATCGGTGTCGTCGGCGGCCGCGCGGCGACGGTTGAATCTCAGTGCACTGGCGTGGCCGCGGGTGAGGGTTGCCGCCGGGAAATCAGGGCGCCGGAGATGATCGCGCCGACGGCCGCGGCGATCGCGGCGACGGTGAACGCGGTGACGTAGCCGCCGGTGGCGTGGCTGGTGAGGTTGCCTGCGGCGAGGCTGGAGGTGACCGCGGCACCGGTGGAGGCGCCGAATTCGTGGAAGGTCGACACAATGCCGGAGGCGATGCCTGCCTCGTCGGGTGCGACCTGACCGAGTGCGGTGGCCGAGGCCACCACGAACAGCGTGCCGATCCCGGCCGACCCGATACTGACCCCCAGGACCACCCCGACGGTGGTGGGCCAGAATGCGGGGACCGCGAGACCCACTGCGGCGGTGACGAGGCCGATGATCGCCAGGCGCCGTCCGCCCCAGGTGCCGATGATCCGGCCACTCAACTGGGCGCCGATCATGGTCATGATCGCGACGGGGAGGAACAGCAGCCCGGTGACAAGCGGGCCGAGATCGGCGGTGTTCTGCAGGTAGAACGAGCCCAAGAAGAAGACCGCCACCATGAGGGCCGTTCCGATCGCGATCACGAACGTCCCGGCCACAACCGGGCGCCGGAACAACAGGCCCAGATCCATCAGCGGAGCCGCCGCAGTGCGCTGCCGCCACCCGAACAACAGGTAGAGCACCACGCCGACAGCGAACATGACCAACGTCCGCGGAGCCAGCCAGCCCGCTTCGCCAGCGCCGATCATCCCGTAGATCACCGAGCCGGTGGCCGCGGTCACCAGCAGCGCACCGAGCACGTCGGCGCTGCGCCGCTGCCCGGTCTCGACGGCTGGCAGTTTCGGCAACACACGGATCAAGACGACAAACACGATCACACCGATCGGCACGTTGATGTAGAACACCCACGGCCAGCCGGGGCCTGCAGCGAGCAGGCCGCCGACGAGAACGCCGACCGCGGCGCCACCGCCGCCGAGCGCGGACCAGATCCCGAGCGCCTTGTTCCGCTCGTCACCCTCGAACATCCGCACCACAACCGACAGCGCCGACGGGGACAGCATGGCCGCGCCAAGGCCCTGGCCAACCCGGCCGATCAGAACCACCACTCCGTCCTGCGCGGCACCGGTAGCGAGCGACGCGAGCGTGAAAAGGGCCAGGCCGAGCAGCACCATCGTCTTCGGACCGACCAGGTCGGCAATCCGCCCGCCCAGCAGCATAAGACCGCCGAACGTGAGCGTGTAGGCACTGACCACCCACGTCACCGTCTGCCGGTCCAGACCAAGATCGGCACCCATCAGTGGCAGCGAGATCGCTACCACGGTCACATCCAAGATCAGCATGAACTGCGCGATCCCGAGCAGCGCCAGCGTCTGCCAGCGCCTGGGGTAGCTGTCCACGGTTCCTCCTTCGAGCTAACTCAAGCATGTCTGTACGAGTTGCAACCGATATACTAACTCAAGCATTCCTGTACGAGTTGTGAGCTGGAGGAGCGATGACAGGTGCGCGGGCCGATGGTGCAACGCGTGGCGCCGGTGGCCGGCCGGCGCGCGGGCGCCGGGCCGCGAATGTCCGAGCTGACGCCCAGCGGAACCGGGCTGCGATCCTGCAGGCCACTGTGGACACACTGCGGAAGGACCCCGATGCGTCGGTGGCTCAGATCGCGGCCGAGGCCGGAGTGGGTCGCATGACGCTCTACGGGCATTTCCCGACACGGCCGGAATTGATCGAGGCCGCACTGATCGACAGCCTCGACCGAGGTGATGCCGTGCTGCGAGATGTGGATCTGGAAGGCGATGTCCGCGAGGCGTTCAGCCGCCTGATCACCGTGAGCTGGGTACTTGTCGACCAGTCCCGCGCACTGCTCGCCGCGGCCCAGAAGGAACTACCCCCGGGGCGCATCCGCGAACTGCACGAGAAAGCGGAGGCGACTCACCGCGACCTGTTGGAACGAGGGCAGCGCGAGGGCGCCTTTCGTACCGACCTCCCAGTCAGCTGGCTACTCACCACGACACATGTGGTTATCCATGGCGCCGCCGACGAAATCGCCGCGGGACGTCTCACCTCCGAGGACGCTCCGCGATTCATCGATACGACCTTGCAAGCAGCCTTCGCCAACCCGGCACAGACCTGACACAACAGGAACAGACCCTGGCGAGCCGATCTGACTCCGAGCGGCTCCGCCGCAGGGTCCGGTCCCCACGGCGATCTCTTTTCGCCAAGTCGTTCACCCTGCGCCGCTTGACCGACGTCCCCACTTGAGCGCGAGCGTCTGTGAGCAGACCACGCCTAACCAGTGGCGACGTCCACACTGTCGATGAGCAGGGTGGGCGACGTACGCCAAGATCGCCACGGGGGGCCAGTCCCCCGCGGCGATCCGCTTTTGCGTACGACGGTCGATGGTGTCCGCGCCCCCACGCCATTCGGCTGCGAATCGGGTGTTTCCCCTACCGGAGAGACGCTTTCGCGCATTTCATGCCGTGGGTCACTCGGTGGCGGAGTGGGCAGCGTGCTCCTGCTTGACCTTGCGGAGGAATTCCACTGTCCACAGTGGCACTGTAGGCAGAATCACCGCCAGGATGAGGAAGACCGCGCCGAGCGGCAGAGTCCACAGGTACACGGTGTGGATCGCGTCCGCGAAGGCGTGGGATACGACCTGTTGGATGGGTTGCGGGAGCACCGTGCCGTCGGCCAGCGCCAGCTGGGCAATCATGTCGGCCGGCGCGGGAAGGGCCGGCGTCTGCTGAAGTTGATCCACCATGCTGCGCGCCAGAATGGTACTGAACAGGGCTGTGCCGAGCGCACCGCCCATGGAGCGGAAGAACATCGCCGCCGCCGAGGCGACACCGAGGAACCGCGGTTCGGCGGAGTTCTGCATCACCAGGACCAGAAGCTGGATAGCGCAGCCGATGCCGGCGCCGAGGATGAGCATCTCCACGGCCATGAGCCAGACCGGGGTGCCGGCGTCGAGTTGGGCGAGCCCGGCCCGCCCGCGAGCGTGAGCGCGGCGCCCGCGATGGGGAAGGCACGGTAGCGGCCGCTGGCGGACACCCTGCGCCCGACGAAGGTCATCGTGACAACCACGCCCAGCATGAGCGGAGTCAGCGCCAGCCCGGAAAGCGAAGCATCCATGCCACGCACGACCTGGAAATACTGCGGGAGGAAGACCACCGCGCTCAGCAGCAGCATGCCCAGTACCACCGAGGCGGGCACGGCGACAGCGAAGGCCTTGGCCCGGAACAAGCTCAGGGCAACACGGGGTTGGCGGCCCGGCGCTCCCAGATTACGAAGGCGAGCACCAGCGCCAGCGAGGCTGCCAGCAGCCCGATGACCACCCCGGAGTCCCAGGCGTAGTCCCGGCCACCCCAGACGGTGACCAGCATGACGCAGGTGATCGCCCCGACCAGCAGGGCGGAGCCGAGGACATCGACAGAAGCGCGGACGCGGTGGTGAGTGACGGTGAAGAACCTGACGACCAGGAGCAACGCGATCAGGCCGGTCGGCACGTTGATGTAGAAGACCCAGCGCCAGCCGAGATGGTCGGTGAACAGACCACCCAGCAGCGGACCGCCGACGCTGCCGACGGCGAAGACAGCAACCGCTGTAACTGAGCGCCTTGCCGCGCTCGTGCACCGGCACCAGGTCGGCGATGCCGGCACTGCCCAGCCCCAGTAGGCCTCCACCACCGAGACCCTGGACGGCGCGCAGCGCGATCAGTGACCACATGTTCGGGGCCATTCCGGCCAGGATCGAGGCGGCACTGCGTGCGCGTGGGCAGATCGAGACGGCAGCAGGTCTCTTGGGTGGGGCCTTACCAGTGGCGCCGTCCACACCGTCGATGAGAAGGGTGGGCGACGGGTCCGGCCCCTCCAACTCCTCCACGACCACCAGGGTAGGAATCAGGAGAAGGCATTCCCGCATTGAATAGCCGGAACCGGCGCTGGCCGCCGTCGTCACGGCCGGAGTCAGCGCGCTCGCGGTCGGGCAACTGCTCGGTCCTGCCGTCGGCCTTGGCGATCCACAAGTCGTGCCCTGAACGTCTCGCCCCCGTACACGCCGTTACCCAGATCCACGCCATAGACCTTCGCGGTCACCGTAGCCGTGGTGCCCGGCTGCCAGTAGTTCTGCGGCCGGTAGTGGACTCCCCGCTTCGACAGCCAGTACCGGCCGCCCGGCTGAGCCGTCGGTCAGCGGGGCGTTGTTCGCCCGCATCGCCCGCACGACGACCGGGGTGGCCGGGCTGACCTCGCCCGCGTTATGGGCGGCCACAGACCAACGTCATCACCGCGGGGGCACAAGGTCCTGTTTGCTGTAGTAGCCGGTACCCGAGCAAGGTCGCGTGGGAGCTACCTGGCGGCGATATCTATCGACCCCAGCAGACCACGTGACGTGTCGCCGTGGTTAACTCCAGACGGAAGAAGCGCAGTCTGTGCGTGGTGTCCTTGATCGGTGTAATGACATGTGTGGCGAGTACGTGCTGGACTTCGTTGCAGGTCAAGGCAATCCAGCCGGTCGGTTCCGTTGCGCGGGTGCGTTCGGTCGCGGCGAGGACGGTGAGGAACGCGTGCGCGAGCATCGCCAGGACGGTCCAGCGATGCCAAGAGACCCAGCGGCGGACCTGGTGCTGATCCAGACCGGCCAGACCTTTGCTGGTTTGGAAGGATTCTTCGACGCGCCACCGAGTTCCAGCCACGCGGACCAGAACCGGCAGCGCCACGAGGGTGGGCGCGTAGCAGCGATAGAACGCCAACTCTTCGGTACGGCGGTTGCGCCGGATCAGCAGCCACCGATGCCCGGCCACCTCGGCGCCTGGATCGATGTCGATCAGGGCCCAGTCGTAAAAGCGGTGTCCTTTCGCCCCGGCGCCGGCCGACAGGCGCTGCCACACGTGTTTCGGTAGCCGTGTGACCAGTTCGTCGGGGCGGAACGTCCCGGCTGCGGTGGCGACGCGGCGGTCGCATCCAATGGCCAGCACGTAGCCGACGCCACGGCCCTCCAGTTCCGCACGCAGCCCGGGGTCGGCGCCATAGACCTCATCGCCGGTCACCCACGGCACGTGAACTCCGGCATCGAGAGTCCGGATGATCATCGTCGTGGCCATGGCCGGTTTGGTCGCGAACTGCACGTCCTTGTCGATCCCGGCCGCGGCGCAACGGGCGCGGTCGCCTGTCCAGGATTTCGGCAGACAGCAACACAGCGACCTGCGAGTTCTCGATCCGGCCAGCGGTTCCGGTGTATTGACGCTGCACACCGACGGTGTGGGTGCCCTTTTTCAGGTCACCGGTCGGCACGCCGGGGAGCCACGGAAGCAAGTTATCCGGCTACGCAATCAGGCACCAAAATATGCCGCTAGCGGTTTTCAATCCGAAGCGGGTTTGGACCGTGTTCAAGCAAATGCACTCTGAGAGGCCCAAGCCCCTCGCCCACCAAAGTGGTCTCAATCAAAGACACATTGTCCACTGTTTCGACGTCAACACTGAGAAGCGATGCCCGATCCGGCGCGTAGAGGATGAATCCATCAGTCATCCATTTCACAGCCGACGGAACTAGCTCGGACTGCACAATGTCTGGTGACACCTCAATCCATGCCGCTTCCGGGTAATCCATGATCGAGGCGACGAGTCGCTCTTCGCGCAATGCGACCAGTTCACACGATCTCGACACCTCGTCGAAATATCCCTTGGCCGGCCAACGCTGAATGACTCGCTCGCGCGACTCGGCGAGCGCCCAAACCTCCCCGGTCATCCGGACTGACTCCTGAAAGGTGCACCATTCACCCGTCAGTTGACGGCCATGATCACTGAACGCATTAGAGAGAGCTTCCCTGGCCCTTCTCGCCTTCCAGTTCCATCGCGCGAGCTCAGCTCGCTTTGCCACATCACCCACAGGGAACTCCACCGTAGTTTGCCTTAGCCTTTGCGCGGGAACGTTATGTGCGCAATCCGCTCAGTCAGGTTCGCGACTGTTTCCTTGGCCCCGTCTCCGCCTGGCGACGACGCCGCTATGCCGCTCGCCGGTTCGCCTCGCAGCGCCTGAACAGGTAGTAGCCCACCACTTCGCCTTTGATCGCGACGTTCTGTCCGGACGACATGAACTTGTCGCGGCTCTCTTGCCCCTGCTCGACGAAGACGAACGAACCGTTGACCAGGTCCCAACCTTCATGGCACACGGAGTTGAGTACGTCGACAGGATCGCTCGTCCGCTGTGTCGTCGTGCCGCCGACCATTGCGACGATGACGGCCTTCTGGTTCATCACGTCGATAGAGAACTGGAAGACGTGGTCGCCGTTCCTGAACGCCGCACGAGCACGCCCAGCCGGGGACCGCTCGAACGCTTGCCTTTCCTTCTCCACTTGCTGTTGGCGTTTGCGTTCCTCCGCCTCACGGCGCACCTGCTCCTTCGCCGCGAGTTCCGCAGCTACCTCTTCAGGCGTCTTCTTCTTGAGCAGCGCCACCTTTTCCTCCGCAATCTACCTCGGTCCCACACTTGGGGTCCCTTTCTTGTCGGTGACGGCGGTTCGGAAGTTACGGATTGTTTGATCTCGATTTGGTGACGACGCGAGCAATCGTCCTGCAAGGGCGTCAGGAGGCAGGAGCTCAGTTCCGTGGCTTCCGCATCTCCGCAGTGCGGATGCCGCCGTTGAGTAGCAGGTCGACTAGCGCGTCATCGCGCGTGCGCCACGGTCCGCCTGGCACGGCGAGCGACGTGGCCGCCGTCCACACTTCCCAGCGGCGTCGCCGGTCGCGACCGAGGTACCCGACCAGGATCGAGTCGCCAGCCAGCACGCGGTAAGTGCCTGAGCTCTCGAAGTCATTGCTGCGCTCGACTCGGACCGTATCAACGTTGACCATGTCTTCGCGCGTCACCCGGCGCGCTTCCGGCGCCACCGAATCCGTGACGGATTCCGTGACAATCGGCTCCGTGGGGCGCGCGGACGGGCGTTCGACCTCCGCGTGAGGTGCGCTGGCAACTTTTATCGCGTGACCGGCGTTGGCCAGCTCGGCAACGGCGGCGCGGCGGTGGCCAGCTCGGTGCGCATGTGCCCGGCGATGGCCGAGCCGACCACAGCGCGGGAACACAGGTCGATCACGGTGACCACATACGCCCAGCCCCAGATCCTGGCATAGGTGATGCCCCGCACCAGCGTTGGTCCGCCGCGGCGGCAGTGAGGTCCCGGCCGATCCCCGGTGCCGAAACTGACTCGTCATCGAGGATCGTGGTGCGTTTCCACGCCTTGGGATGGCGGCCTTCATCAGCCGCCACACCCGCTTCGGGGAGAGGGTCTATAGCGGCAACGATGTTTCCAGCGTCGTCGGTTAGTAGGTTTCGGCGGTCGGCCAGCGGTCGCCGAAGGTGATGGCGAAGGCGTCGAGCGCGGGCTTCCAGCGCATCGTCCATCGGGTGCGGCTGGTCCCGGTCGGGTCCAGGCCGCGAGTCACAAGATACAGGCACTTGAGCGCGGCCTGTTCGGTTGGGAAGTGCCCAAAACATTCTGTCGACGTATGGCGAGGCGTTCGATCTGGTCGGGTTCAAGGACCGAGTAGAGAGACAGAACCGCCGCCACCGCGGCGAACATGCCCACGGGAACGTCCTGGCGTGAGTTTCTCGCCTCGCCGGACATCATTGCGGGTGTCATCACCCTGGCGAACGAGAAGAGTAAGCAGGCGCTCGTGATCGCGGTCAGGGCGGCGCCAGGTGCGCAACGACGGGCCGCACGCGGCGATCAGCGTCCAGGTCTACTCCAGTGGCGGGCGCGCGATGCGCGCCACCACCTGGCCCCGGTGAGCGCCCGGTCCGGGTTTGACGGTCCCTGCACCGACGTCGTGCGCACCGCTGCTCGTCTGCCGGAGAAGTGCGAGAGCCTCTTCGGAGGGGGAGCCGACGGGCGTCGTGCAGACGATCAAGACCTGGTCCGGCGAACGGACGATCGACAGCGTTTGCTGAGTCACGGTCACCGTGCCGACGAGGGGGTGGTGCAGTTCATAGGACGCGGCGTCACAGGGTGCCACGCGGTGGTCGCCCCAGAGCGCGACGAACTCTGGGCTCCGCATCGTCAGTTCGCCGATCAGCTCGGCGAGCAGTGGGTCCTGCGGGCGCTTGCCGACGGTGATCCGCAGGTTGCCGACCACCGCGCGGGCCTTGCGCCTCCAGTCCGTGTACAGCTCACGGCAGTGCGGGTCGAGGAACAGCATCCGGGTCATGTTCGGCCGCCGCGCCGGGTCGTCCGGACTGTGGAAGTCCAGGTGGCCGGCCAGCAGAGTGTGCCCGAGAGCGTTCCACGCCAGCACATCCGTGCGCCGGCCGAGCACCAGCGCCGGAACGCCGTCCACGGCGCGCAGGAGGTCCCGCGTCTCGTCGGCGAGTTTTTCCGGCCGGGGACGGCGAGCGCGGGGGGTGCGGCGGGCGGCACCGGCGAGCCGGACGAGGTGCTCGCGCTCGTGGTCGTCGAGCCGCAGGGCGCGAGCGATCGCATCGAGCACTTCGGCCGAGGCGCCGCGGGACAAGCCCTGCTCCAACCTGGTGTAGTACGACACGCTGACCCCCGCCAGTTGGGCCAGTTCCTCGCGCCGAAGCCCGGCCACCCGCCTGCGGGGCCCAACGTCGCGCAGACCGACGTCCTCCGGTCGCAGCAGCGCCCTTCTGGCCTGCAGGAAATCGCCGAGTGGGCCAGGTCCGTCCATGCGTCCAGTATCCGGTGCGCGGCCGATCCCAGCCACACCCTGCGAGGGGTAGGACAACGCGGGAGTGGTTCGCACCCGCCCTCGTTCCCAGACTCGGTGCCATGGAGCACAACCCCGAACAGATCGCACTGGGCGAGGTCACCGTCACCCGCATCAAGGAGTTCTACGGTTCGGTCGAGATGAGCCCGGACGAGTTCTTCCCGGACAGTCCGGACGGCGCGTGGGACGAGCACCGCGACTGGCTGGCGCCCGACTTCTGGGACCCCGACACCGACCAGTGCCAGTCGGCGATCCAGTCTTGGCTGCTGCGCAGCGAGGGGCGCACGATCCTCGTCGACACCGGCGTGGGCAACTACAAGGACCGGCCGTACGCCCCGGTCTGGAGCCGCCTGGACACGAGCTACCTCGACAACCTCGCCGCCGCCGGGGTGCGGCCCGAGGACGTCGACATCGTGATCAACACCCATCTGCACATCGACCACGTGGGCTGGAACACCCGGCTCGAGGGCCGCGCCTGGGTGCCGACCTTCCCGAACGCCACCTACCTGATGCCGAGGCGGGACTTCGAGTTCTGGAACCCCGCCAACGAGAACGAGTCCGTGCTGGGCCGGGGGAACCAGAACGTCTTCGAGGACAGCGTCATGCCGGTCCACCGGGCCGGCCTGACCCGACTGTGGGACGGCTCGTACCGGATCGACAAGAACCTGAGGCTCGACCTCGCTCCCGGGCACACCCCCGGCTCGTCCGTGCTCGTCCTGGAGTCCGGCGTCGACCGGGCCCTGTTCGTCGGGGATCTGGTGCACACCGCGCTGCAGATCCCAGAGCCGGACACCAACTCCTGCTTCTGCGAGGACCCAGCCGGGTCCCGGGCCACCCGGCACAAGCTGCTCGGCCACGCCGCCGAGACCAACGCGCTCGTGTTCCCCGCGCACTTCGCCGGCGCGGGCGCCGCCGAGGTCGAGCGCGACGGATCGAAGTTCGCGATCAAGGAGTGGGCGGCCTTCTCCCGCGTCTGCTGACCCCGCCTGGAAAGGAAGCGTTTTCCGTGACCCACAACGCGGATCCGGTGGTCGAAACCCCGGCGGGCGCCGTGCGCGGCGTCCGCGACGACTCCGGTGAGTTCTACCGTGCCATCCCCTACGCGGCGGCACCGATCGGCGCCCGCCGGTTCGCCCCTCCCGAGCCACACCCGGGCTGGTCGGGCGTCCGCGACGGCACCCGGCCTTCGCCCACAGCGCCCCAACCGGCCCGCGACTTCGGCCGGCTCGACATGACCCCGTACTTCGGGCCGGGCTGGATACCGGGCGAAGAGTATCTGACCGTCGACGTCCGCACACCCGCCGCGGACGGCGGCAAGCGCCCCGTCCTGGTCTTCGTGCACGGAGGTGGATTCGTCACCGGCTCGACCCGCGCCGCGCTCTACGACGGCAGTGCGTTCGCCCGCGACGGCATCGTGCTCGTGACGGTGAACTACCGCCTCGGCATCCCCGGGTTCCTCGACCTGGAGGGCGCTCCAGCCAACCGCGGGCTGCTCGACGTGCTCGCCGCCCTCGGCTGGGTGCGTGCCACGGTCGCGGCGTTCGGTGGTGACCCTGACAACGTCACGATCTCCGGCCAGTCCGCGGGCGCAACGCTCGTTGGAGCGCTGCTCGCGACGCCGGGGGCGGGCGGCCTGTTCCGGCGGGCGATCGTGCAGAGTGGCAGTGGAACCGGCGCCTTCACGCCGGAACAGGCGCGCCGGGTCACCGCCGCAGCGGCTGCCGCGCTGGGTACCGAACCGACCGCCGAGGCGTTCGCCGCGATCCCGGACGAGCGTTTCGTGGAGATCCTGCCGGCACTGGCCGGCCTCGACCTGCGCACGAGCACCGCCACGGACCCGCTGGCCGGCCTCAGCCAGTTCAGCGTCGTCCGCGCGGTCCAGCCCGCCGACGCTCTCGCCGACGGTCCGGCCCGTGACGTCGACCTGCTGATCGGCACCAACACCGAAGAGGGCCTCCTCTACCTCGTGCCGCAGGGCACCCTGGAGACCACCACGGAAACGGACGTGCTCGCCCTCGCCGCGCAGGTGCACCCGGCCCCGGAGACGGCGGTCGCCGCGCACCGCGCCGCACTGCCGGACGCGACCCCGGGCGAACTGCGCTCAGCAGTGCTCGGGGAGGCTCTGTTCGGGGCCGGGACGGCACACCTGGCCAAAGCCCACGCGCAGATCTCCGGCGGCCGCACACACGTCTACTCGTTCGGGTACCGCTCGACCGCACTCAAGGGACGGCTCGGCGCCGCCCACACCGTCGAGTTGCCCTTCGTCTTCGACATCGCCGACGAGCCGTGGCTGCACGGTGACACCGGCCTGCTCGGCCCGGACCCCGTCCCGGACGGCCTCGCCGCCCGGGTGCACGCCGCCTGGGTCTCGTTCGCCCGGACCGGGAACCCGGGCTGGGCCGCGTACGATCCGCGACGACCCGTGGCGGAGGTCCTCGGCACCGTGCGGTGACAAGGTCCGATCTGGCACGACGGCGGCGGGACGCGGCGGCGACACCGACCTGTGTGTCGGATCGGTGTCGTTGCCTGCCACCCCGGCACTGCGTCCGGCCGGTGTTCGGAAGCCGCCTCCCTCAAGGGGATGCCCCGAAACCGGCTGGATCGGGGCATCCGCGCTCGACGACCCGCTGTCACCCGTCCTCGCCGGGCTTCGTGGAGGCCGGCACGCCACAGCCCGCGCCGGCTCCCGGGCTCTCGACGGGAGTGTCCAATGCGGACAGGGACATACCCTTCGTCTCACGGGTCGCGACCACCGCGATCGTCGAGATGATCGCGGCGACCGCGAGGTACAGCGCGATCGGGATCGACGAGCCGAAGCTCTTGAGCAGCGTCGCGGTGATGAACGGCGCCAGGGAACCCGCGAAGATCGACGTCGTCTGGTAGCCGAGTGACACGCCTGCGTAGCGCATCCGCGTCGGGAACAGCTCGGCCATCATCGCCGGCTGCGGGGCGTACATCAGGCCGTGCACGGCGACCCCCAGCACCAGCGCCAGCACGATCAGCACCGGGGATCCGGTGTCCATCAGAGGGAACCCGGCGAATCCCCACCCGATCATGGCGACCGAGCCGGCGAGGAACACCGGACGGCGTCCCCACCGGTCCGCGAGGTGGCCGAACAGCGGGACCAGCACCATGTGCGCGAGGTGCGCGAACACCAGGAGCAACAGGATGTCGGTCGTGCTGCTGCCCACCCGCAGCGCCAGATACGTGATCGAAAACGTCACCACTACCTGGTACAGGATGTTCTCACCGACCCGCGCACCCATCGCCACGAGGACACCGCGCGGGTACCGCCGCACCACTTCGATGATCGAGGTCCGCTCGTTCTCCCGCGCCTGCGCCTTCTCCAGCGACGCCAGGAAGATCGGCGCCTCCTCCACCTGCGTGCGGATGTAGTAGCCGATCAGCACGATGACCGCCGAGGCCCAGAACGCAGCACGCCAGCCCCAGGACAGGAACTGCTCCGGTGAGAGCACTCCCGACAGCCCAAGCAGGACCACCGTCGCGACCAGGTTGCCGATCGGCAGCCCCGCCTGGGGCCAGCTGGACCAGAACGCCCGGCTGCGGTCCGGGCTGTGCTCCCCCACCAGCAGCACCGCGCCACCCCACTCGCCGCCGAGCGCGAAGCCCTGTACGAACCGCAGAAGCACCAGGATCATCGGCGCCCAGTACCCGATCGAAGCAAAGGCGGGAACACAGCCGATCGCGAACGTCGCCGCCCCGACCAGCAACAGGCTCAGCTGCAGAAGCTTCTTCCGGCCGAGACGGTCGCCGAAGTGCCCGAAGACGATCCCGCCGAGCGGGCGGGCGACGAAGCCCACCGCGTAGATGAGCAAAGCGTTGATCACACCGTTGAGCGGCTGGTCGGACTGAGGGAAGAACAACGCGCCGAAAACGAGTGCCGAGGACGCCGAATAGAGCAGGAACTCGTACCACTCGGCGACTGTGCCGGCCATCGAGGCCGCCACGACCTTCCGCAGCCCGCTCGGCGGCGGGCTCGCGTGCTGTGTTCGCATGGGTGACTCCTTTGTCGATAAGTATTTGCACAATCGGTTGTGCACCTCGTGCGGGCGCCCCCTGGGAGAGAACGTTCGGCAAGGGTGCAGATCGGACTTCCGTGAGGTCCTCGGGACCGACGACATCGGGCATCCGCCCGCCGTGTTCCGCTCAGTCCCGTGACCTAGCCGACCTCGGTGGCGGTCGCCGTCGAGCAGCATCCCGACAACCGTCCTGCACAGCAGGACTCGCGCACGGCGAGAACGCCTTCGGGCAGCGGGTATTCAGCGACCGCCGAAGCGGGGCGGTCGCTTGTGGACGAACGCCGCGATCCCTTCCCTGCCGTCCGCCGACTCGAACAATGCGGACAACTTCGCCCTCTCCAGCTGGAAACCCGCCCCGGCCGACGCTTCCGCCGCGGCCGGCACGGCGGCGGTGACCGTCTCGCGGATCGCGGCGACGGCCAGTGGCGCCTGTTCGGCGAGGGTGGTGGCGACCTGGGCCGCCCGGGCCGCGAGTTCGTCCCGGGCGCAGCGGTGGGTGACGATGCCTGCCGCCTCGGCCGCCTCCGCGTCGAGGCGCTCGCCGGACATCACCAGCCACTTGGCGCGGTTGGGGCCGACGTGCCAGGTCAGCCGCTGGGTACCGCCCCAGCCCGGCAGGAGTCCCAGGCAGACCTCGGGCAGGCCGAACGACGCCCCGTCCGCCGCGACGACGACATCGCAGCTGAGGACGAGTTCGAACCCGCCCCCGAGCGCCAGGCCGTTCACCGCGGCCACGACGGGGACAGCACATGTCGCGATCCGATCGCACAAAGTGTTGCACCGCTGGGTAAAGGCGTCGAACGACACGCGGTCCGCGTCGGCGTAGAACGCGATGTCGGCACCGGCGGCGAAGGCCTTTCCCGCCCCGGTCAGCACGATCGCGCGGATGGAGGGATCGTCCTCCAGTTCGGTGAGCGCCTTCTCGAGCGCGTCCACGACGGCGGCGTTGATCGCGTTGTACTTCTCCGGCCGGTTGATCGTGACGACCGCGATCGGCGCGGACCGCTCGACCAGCACCGGGCGCGGCGCTGTGTCAGCCACGGACCACACCGCCTTCCAGCAGGCGTGCGATGTCCTCGGCCGAGTACCCGAGTTCGGCGAGGACCTCCCCGGTGTGCTCCCCGAGCGCCGGGGGCAGGCGGCGGATTCCCGGGCGCTGCCCGCCGTAGCGGATCGGGTGGGCGAGGACCTGGACCGGGCCGGCCGAAGGGTGGTCGAAAGACAGGAACGTCTCGTTGTGGCGCACCTGCGGGTCGGCCACCACGTCGTCATAGCTGTTGACCGGGGCGTGCCAGATGCGGAACTCGGCGAAGCGCTCGGTCCAGTACCTCGTGGTCTTCTGGGCGAGCAGTTCGGCGATACGCGCGTTGATCTCGTCGCGCATCGCGTACTCGGCGTCGGGTTCGATCCCGCGGAACCATGGTTCCTCCAGTACCTTGCTCAGGGCGTCGGTGCTGGTCAGGGAGATCGTGAGGTGCCCGTCGGCCGTGGCGAACACGCCGTAGGGCGCCTTGTAGAACGGCGAGGAGATCCCGCTCGTGCTCCGCTGCCCGCGGAAGCCGTTCAGGTAGTACGACAACGGTTCGATCTGCAGGTCCAGCGCGGCATTGAGGAGGTTGCTCTCCACCCGGGTGCCTTCGCCGGTGCGCTCGCGGCCGTGCAGGGCGGCGAGGATGCCCAGTGCGCCGAGCACGGCAGCGTGCTGGTCGACCAGCGACGCGCCCACCGGAGTCGGCGGCCCGGACGCCGGGCCGGTCGTCGAGGCCAGCCCGGACAGCGACTGGATGAGCACATCCTGCCCGGGACGGTCCTTGTACGGGCCGTCGGACCCGTAACCCGACAGCGAGCAGTAGACCAGCCCGGGGTTGGTCTCATGCAGCTTCTCGTAGCCGAGCCCCAGCCGGTCCATCACCCCCGGGCGGAAACTCTCGATGAGCACGTCGGCGCCGTCGATCAGCCGGCGCAGCACCGCTTTCCCGTCCTCGTTCTTCAGGTCGACCACCATGCTGCGCACGTTGCGGTTACCGAGCAAGAAGAACACCGACACACCCTCGACGTAGGCGTCCGGGCCGGACCAGCCGCGCTCGAAGGCACCCTGCGGTGGTTCGACCTTCACGACGTCCGCGCCCAGGTCGGCCAGGATCTGCGTAGCCGAGGGGCCCTGCAGGAAATGGGTGAAACTGACGATCTTGATTCCGGAAAGCATTGTTGCCCTCGTCCTGTCAACGAGGAGCCTCAGCCGACGAGCATCGGCAAGGGATCGCAGTTATCGGCAGGGGCAGCTGCGAAGCGATCCCGGGGCTCCGAACGGAAATGTCCGGGCTCGAGTGAAGTGCCACAGTGGACACCGGCGAAGATGTTAAGCGGCGACCGACCTCCCGGTCAAGGCACCGGCCGCGTCGACTCCCGGACGATCAGCTCCGGCACCGGCTCCTCGACCACAACGTCGCCGAGCCGTTGCCCCGCGAGGTGATCAAGCAGCATCCCGCATGCGCGGTGCCCCAGGGCGCGCAGCGGCATCCGCACGGTGGTGAGGGCGGGCGCCCAGGTTTCGGCGACCCAGGTGTCGTTGATCGCGACCACCGACAGGTCCTCGGGCACCCGGACACCCAGGCGGCTCAGCGCCGACAACGCCCCGATTCCGGCGTTGACACTCGAGACCACCAGCGCGGTCGGCCGCGTTTTCCGCTGCATCATCCTGGTGACGGCCGCGGCACCACCAGGCGCCTCCCAGCCGGAGCGCTCGACCCACGACGGGCGCACCGAAAGTCCCGCCGCGCGCATGGTCTCGGTGAAGCCGCGGTGACGGCGGACGGCCGTGTCGTGCTCGGCCATGCCGGCGAGGTGACCGATGCGTTCGTGACCGAGGTCGATCAGGTGCCGGGTCGCCGTCGCGGCCCCACGGACATCGTCGAGGACAACCGAGCCGGCGCGCCCGGCCAGTTTGGAGTTGATCAGCACCACCGGCGGATCCCCGGCGAGCACCTCACGCAGGCGCGTGTCGTCGAAATCCTCACGCCGCTGCAGGAGAACCCCGTCGACCCGGCCTTCGGCGACCAGCCGGCGTAACTGGTCGCGCCCGGCCGGCGGCGGGTCGATCTGACTCAGTAGCACCGACATCCCCGCCTCGCCCGCCCGATCCTGCACGCCCGCCAGCATCTCGGCGAACACGGCGTTGTTCACATCCGGGACGATCAGGCCCACGGCGCCCGACTTGGCGAACCGCAACGCCCGCGACCGGTGATTGGGCACGTACTGGAGCTCTTCGGCGACCGCGCGCACCCGTCGGCGGGTTTCCTCGCTCATCCGGGTCGTGAAGTCGCCCGTCAGGGCACGCGAAGCCACCGCCTTGGACACCCCCGCCGCCTCGGCGACCTCCCGCAACGTGGCCATGGGCTGGAGCATATCGCGATCAGACACCAGCGGCACAACCGGTTGCGCGCGATGCACAACCGGTTGTGCACCTAGCTTCCGCCGTGTTTTACTACCTCCCGGGTTCGAGTGAGCACCATCGATGTCAGCGAGGCCACCGATCCGGCGGGCAGCCGGTCGACCTGGCCTCGCCCACGGAAGCCGGGAAAGGCTGGTCGGCCATGAGCGAGGAACGCTTCTTGATCACCGGGGTGATGCGCTGCAGCTGGGCCGGCGCCTCACCCGTCCGGGAAACGTTGAGGTCGTGACGTTCGGCCTCCCGGCGGACAACTCCCGCCCCCGAACGACTTCCTTTCAGTGTTCGGGGGGCGGGCAACTCATGCGCCAGACCGCATCACCCCTGAGGCAACAACGAGGCCGAACGCCACGACACTCCCCTGCTGACCGCATGGGCCGCACCCGCAAGTCTTCACCGGGACGGCCCTTTCCGACGCGGGTGCAGTCGGTCAAGCCGCGACCGATCTCGGTCCGACCCGCCCGGGCCCGCAGTCCTGCAGACGCAACCCCGAGCGGGAAACGGCGTATCAGCAGTACCGGTCGCTGTTCCGCGCGGCCGATGCCCCAGGGCGAGCTCGGCAGGTCCGGCACCGACCTTGCGAGGTCATGGCGCATCCGTCGCCCGCCTGTGCCCTCAGCAGCAGAAGGCCGTCCGGCTCGCCGCGGGTCGGCTGACGAGCCCTGATCCGGCACCGGCCGTCCTGTCTGCGCGCACCTTCGATGCACACCTGTACCGGGCGTCCCCCGAGCCGGGGGTCACGACGTTCGCTCAGGCCCGCGACCTGCCGGCCGCCCGGCGGGAGTGATCCGGACCTGTGGCGGCAGCCTGGTCCACACCAGATCCGCCGGATCGGCGGCCATCACCCCGGGGGCCTTCGCGACCAGGATGTGCGCGGCCATGGGGGCGAAGTCGCCGCGGAAGTGGACGGAGCTCTTGACCACGACGATCCGCTGGCGCTCGGGCTCGATCCCGACCATCCGGAACAGGTTGCGGTCGAACACCTGCGTCCGCCCGGTCGTGACACCGATCCGCACGGAACCGCTGCGCAGGCACGCCGACGGGCCGAGGTCGACGACGTTGCCGTGCATCATCGGGCCGTCGAACCGGCAGCGGCCGTCCGAAAGGTGCTCCACCGTGAACCGGCCGTGCACGGGCGTGTCGCCGGGCACGGCCGGTTCCCCGCCGAGACCCACGGTGATCGTCGCGCCGACCCCGGCCGCGTGGGCGGCGGCGGCCGCTTGCGGGTCGGTGAACAGGCCGATCGCCGCCGGCCCGGGGTCGGCGGCGAGCAGCGCCTTGAGCAGCCCGGTGGTACGCGCGGTTCCGCCCGCGCCGGGGTTGTCCTGGGTGTCGGCGATGACGACCGGTCCATCGGAGCTGAGCCGGATCGCGTCGGCCACCGCCTGCCGCGGGTCGGGTAGCTCGATCGCCCAGTCCGCTTCCCGGCTCGTGACCTGTTCGTGGACCCGGTCGACCTCTTCAGCCAGCCCGCCGCCGTAGCCGAACACCACCGGCCCGCAGTCCGGGATGTCGGCGGCCGGGAACCCGGCGGCGAAGGACATCCCCTCGACCAGGCCGCGGTAGACGGCTCCGGCGGGCTCCAGATCAGTGCAGCCCGCGTTGATCGGGATGAGGAACGGCACCCGTCGCCACGCCACTCGCGGCCGCTCTCCTGCGATCGCCCGCGCGAGCAGCCCGGCCGCGCGGGCGCCGGTCTCCGCCATGTCGACGTGCGGGTAAGTGCGGTAGGCGACCAGCGCGTCGGCCATGGCGAACATCTCCTCGGACAGGTTTGCGTGCAGGTCCAGGCTCGCCACGACGGGCACGTCGTCGCCGACGACCGCGCGCAAGCGGCGCAACAGCTCACCCTCGCCGTCGTCGTGGTGCTCGGTGACCATCGCGCCGTGCAGATCCAGGTACACCGCGTCCGGGCGGGCGGAGCGGGCTGCGTCGAGGATCTCCCCGGTGATGCGCTCGTAGGCGTCGGCGGTCACGGGCCCGGACGGGGACGCGGCTGCCCAGACCACCGGCAGCACGGTCACGTCCCGCATCGCGCGCAGGAATCCGCCGATCGGCAGGTTCACGTTCGCCAGCCGCAACACCTCCTCGCCTCGGCACAGCGCCGGGAACCCCTCCCCGTTGAGGAAGTTGCCGTAACCGGCGGGGGTGTCGGCGAACGTGTTGGTCTCATGCTGGAAACCAGCGGCCAGGATCTTCATCGTGCCTCGTTCCGGAGCTTGGTGAACAGGATGAGCAGCCCCCCGATCAGCAGCAGGGCGACCATCGACAGCAGACCCGTCTCGGTGCTCCCGGTGGCCTGTTTGACGTAGCCGATCAGCGTGGGGCTGAAGAACCCGCCGAGCAGCCCGATGCTGTTGATCAGGGCGATCCCGCCCGCCGCAGCGGTGTCGGTCAGGTACGCCGACGGGATCGCCCAGAACACCGTGTACGAGCCCCACATCGCGGCCGTGGCGATGACCAGCGCGAGCATCGAGACCGCGAACGACTGCGCGGTGAGCGCGGCCACCGCCAGCGCTGCCGCGGCGACCAGCGCCGGGACGGCGCTGTGCAGACGGCGTTCCCCGCGCCGGTCCGATCGGCGGGACAACCAGAACATCAGGACGAGCGAGCACGCGTACGGCACCGCGGTCCACAGTCCGATGTGGATGGAACTGGCGACCCCGTTCTCCCTCAGGATGGTCGGCAGCCAGAAACTCACCGCGTACAGGCCGCTGATCAGGCAGAAGTAGCCGATGGCGAGCGCGTACACCTTGGGATCGGTCAGCACGCGCCGGAAACTGTGGTGCCGCGTGGCCCCGGGCCCCGCCACGTCCGCGGCGATCCGGGCCTTCTCGGCCGGGGTGAGCCAGCGGGCGTCGGCGGGGCCGTCGGGCAGCACCTTCCACACCACGAACGCCAGCAGGACGCACGGCAGGCCCTCGACGAGGAACATCCACTGCCACCCGGCGAGCCCGAGCCCGCCGTCGAACGCGGTGAGCACGAGCGAGGACAGCGGGCCGCCGATCATGGATCCGAGCGGGCCCGGGATCATCAGCACCGACATCGCCGCAGCCATCCGCGCGGGCGGATACCAGTATGTCAGGTAGAAGATGATGCCCGGTGCGAACCCGGCCTCGAACACGCCGAGCAGGAACCGCAGCACGTAGAAGCTGGTGCTGTCGTGCACGAACAGCATCGAGGCCGACGTCAGGCCCCACAACAGCATGATGCGGAAGACCGTCTTGCGCGTGCCGATCCGCTGCAGCAGCAGATTGCTCGGCACCTCGAACAGCACGTAGCCGAGGAAGAAGATACCGGCCGCCAGACCGTAGACCGACTCGCTGATCCCGATGTCGGTGGTCATCTGCAGTTTGGCGAAGCCGATGTTCACGCGGTCGAGGTAGGCGAAGACGTAACACACCACGAGCAACGGCAGGATCCGGCTGCCGACCTTGCGGTACAGCGCGTCCGGTACGACTTTGTCGGAGATGTCGACCATGGTCACTCCCTGGTCCGGTAATTTCCGTTTACACTCCAGAAGACCCCGGAGTTCCTCGGAAAATCGACGGATACTGACGGCGAAGGCCCGGCACACGATGGATAGTGACAGCCACCTGCTGGACGAGACCGATCTGGCGCTGGTGGACGCACTGCAGGTGCACCCGCGGGCCAGCTGGACGAACCTCGCCGAAGCGCTGGACCTCGCGCCGGTCACGCTGGCGCGGCGCTGGCAACATCTCGTCGAGTCCGGCTCGGCGTGGATCACGGTGGCGCTGAGCAACAGCGCGATGCGCGGCGCACTGCTGGAACTGACGTGTCGTCCGCGCACGGCGGAGCGCGTCGCGCTGGCACTCGCGGAGCTGCCGAACGTGTCGACGGTCGGGATCACCACCGGGGAGTTCGGGGTGTTCGCGCTGGTGCTGGCGCCGAACCTGCCCGCCGTCGCCGAGGTGCTGGTGCGCACGCTGCCGATCCCGCAGGAGGTCACCAACGCCCGCTCGTACGTCTACAGCGGACTGTTCGGTGGGGTGGTGTGGCGGCTCGGCGTGATGAACCGGGCGCAGACCGAGCTGGTCCGCGAGCCCGCCGGGCCGGCACCGGAACAGATCCGGCCGTTCGGCCCGGCGGACCGCGCGCTCTTCCTCGCGCTGGGGTACGACGGGCGGCGCCCCTACACAGAGCTGGCCGCGGAGCTGGGCACGTCACCGCAGGCGGTCAAGCGGCGGCTGGATCGCCTGCGGCGGCACGGCGACATCACGTTCCGGTGTGACGTCGCCCGCCCGCTCACGGGGTGGGAGTCCATGGCACTGCTGTGGCTCGCGGTGCCGGACCTCCTGGTGGGCGAGACGGGCCGCCGGCTGGGCGCCTGGCCGGAAACCCGGCACTGCGCCGCGGTTCCCGGCCCGGCCAACCTCTCCCTGATCGTGAGCCTACGGTCCTTGGATCACCTCGGTGACCTGCTCACGCGGATCGCGCTGGAGTGCCCCAAGGTGTCCGTCGTGGACCGCCGGATCGTGCTGCGGCAGGTCAAGGTGCACGGCCGGATCGTCGACGAACTGGGCCGCAGCACCCGCGTCGTCCCCGTCGATCCCTGGGCTAACCCGTCGTGACCGTCGAGCGCGTACCGGCGGACTCGATGTCGCGGCGCTGGGTTTCGGGGCCGACGGCGAGTGCGATGAGGGTGAGCACCGTCAGCAGCCCCAGGTACACCGCGACCGGCCACCAGTGGCCGGACCACGCGAGCAACGCGGTCGCGATCAGCGGCAGGAAACCGCCGGCCAGCACCGAACCGATCTCGCGGGCGAACGCGAATCCGGCGAGCCTGGTCCTGGTGTCGAACAGCTCGGCGAACCACGCGGCCTGCGGAGCCAGCATCGCCGGGTAGCAGATACCGAGCCCCACCACGAACCCGGCCACGACGGCCACCGGCTCGCGGGTTTCCAGCAGGAGGAAGAACGGTACGGTCCACAGCGCCGACGCGATGGCCCCGGCCGCGTAGACGGGCCGCCGCCCCCACCGGTCGGACAACCAAGCGAACAGGGGCACCCCCGCCACCTGCACCGCCGACGCGACGATCACCGCGGTCAGCCCGAGCGACTGGGACAGGTTCAGCTGCTTGGTCAGGAACGCGACCGCGAACACGGGGAACAGGTAGGCGAAGCCGTTCTCCGCGAAACGGGCGCCGACGACGACCAGAAAGCTCTTGGGCTCGTGCCGCAGGGCGGCGAACAGTCCCGTCTTGGTCTGCTGGGCCTGTTTCGCGTTCTCGAACGCGGGGGTCTCGTCCACGCCGCTGCGAATGAAGTACCCGATCGCGAGCATGACGATCCCCAGCAGGAACGGCACGCGCCAGCCCCACTGGCGGAACTGCTCGTCGGGCAGCAACAGGAACAGCTGGTAGATCCCGGTCGCGAGCAAGGTGGCGAGTGCGAAACCGGCCGGGGCCCACGCCCCGGCCAGTCCGCGCCGCCGCTGGTCGCCGTGCTCGACGGACAGCACCACGGCACCCGCGTACTCGCCTCCGGCGCCGAAGCCCTGCACGAGCCGCAACAGGATCAGCAGCACCGGCGCCCACACGCCGATCTGGTCGTAGGTGGGCAGCACGCCGATCAGTGCGGTCGCCAGACCCATCAGCACGATCGTTAGCACCAGCATCGTCTTGCGGCCGAGCCGGTCGCCGAGGTTGCCCAGCACGATCCCGCCCAGCGGCCGGGCCAGGAAGCCGACAGCGTAAGTGGCGAAAGTGGCCAGTGTGCCCGCGACCGGGCTGATCGCGGGGAAGAACAGCTTGTTCAGGATCAGTGCGGCCGCCGTGCCGTAGATCAGGAAGTCGTACCACTCGAGCGTGGTGCCGACGAGTGCGGCGATCCCGGCTCTGCGGGCGTGCCGTCGGGGTGTGTTCACGGAAGCCGGCTCCTTCGGTGGCTAGGGGAAACTTCAGTGGCGGGCGGGACGGCGCAGGACCGCGCCTCGCTGGATCGGGCCGACCAGTGCCGCGTACTGGCCCAGCCAGCCGCGTTCGGCGCCGGGATCCCCGGCGGTGACCGGCTTGCCGTCGCGCACCGGATCGGCGTCGATCAGCCGTGCGTCGAGGTCGATCGAGATGGTGTCCCCGTCCTGGACCCCGGCGAGTGGCCCGCCGTCGGCCGCTTCGGGCATCACCTGTCCCACGACGAGACCGTGGTTCAGTCCGGACAGTTCGCCGTCGGTGACCACGGCAACCTGACCGCCGAGACCCGCGCCGTTGAGCGCTGCCACGAAGCTCGCGGCGAACACCGTGCCCGGGCCGCCCCTCGGGCCCATCCCGCGCAGCACGATCACGTGGCCCGGCTCGATCCCGCCCTGGCCGAGCGCGGCGATCGCCTCGTCCTCACCGGCGAAGACCTTGGCGGGCCCGGAGAACTGGCGGCGCGCCGAGCCCACTCCGGCGACCTTGACGATCGCGCCGTCCGGCGCCAGCGAACCACGCAGGATCAGCAGACCCGGCTCGTCGGCAATGGGTTTCTCCAGCGGGCGCACCACGTTGCCATCCGGTTCGGTCGCCTCGGCGATCAGTTCGGCGACGGTGCTGCCGGACACGGTGAGCGCGCCGGTGTGCAGCCGCGATGCCAGCGCACGCAGTACGGTCCGGACCCCGCCGACCCGGTCGAGGTCCCACACCTGGTGTGTCCCGTTTGGACGGATGGCGGCGAGTTGCTTGGCGCCGCGGCCCTTCTCCTCGAACAACGCGACTACGTCGAGATCGAGATCGGCCTCCGCGGCCACGGCTGTGAGGTGCCGGATGCAGTTGACCGAACCGCCCAGCGCCAGCGCCACCTCGACCGCGTTCTCGATGGCGTCGCGGGTCAGCACCTTCCGGGCGGTGAGCCCTTCCCGGACCAGCTCGACGGCACGGCGTCCCGCGGCCGCGGCTCGTTCGAGCATCGGCGCGGAGTTCGCGCGAGTCGGCGCGGAACCGGGCATCGTCATGCCAAGGGCCTCGGCGAGCACGTGCATCGTGTTCGCCGTCGCCAGGCCCGCGCAAACACCGGGCCCCTCGATCGCCCGGTCGGCCAGCTCACCGAGCTCGTCCACGCCCAGCTTCCCGGACGCCACGGCACCCACCGATTCGTACACCGAGTCGATGTCGACCGAGCAGCCGGAGAACGTGCCGCCCCGCTGGTAGCCGCCGATGACGATGACCGAGGGCAGGTCGAGCCGGGCGGCGGCCATCAGGTGGGCCGGGGTGGTCTTGTCGCAGCTCGACAACAGCACCATGCCGTCGAGCTGGGCGCCCTCGACAGCAGCTTCGACGTCGTTGACGATCAGGTCGCGGGTCGGCATCAGGTAACGCGCCTTGCGGCCCGCGCTGGTGACGAAATCGGACGGCGCGGTCGTCCGGATTTCCAGCGGCAACCCGCCCGCCTCACGGACAGCGTCCGCGACGACTCCCGCCACGTCGTCGAGATGCGCGAAGCACACCGACAGCTTCGACGACGTGTTGACGATCGCGATCTTGGGCTTGCGCTGGTCCTCGGCACTGATGCCCATCGCGCTCCACTGGGCGCGACGCACGGCCCAGCGAGTGGTGCCGGGCTCGAAGTTGCTCCGCAGCTGGTCCATGGTGTTTCTCCCGTCAGGAAAGGGAAAGTGCACTTCCGTTGGCGACCATCGCCGACCGGACCTCGCGGCCGTCGAGCTCCCGGTAGGGGAGGCCCTTGTCAAGCGACAGCAGGGTTGCCACGGCGGCGGCGTGGCCGTACTCGAAGCACTGCGCGGTGACCCGCGCCGAGGCGAGTGCCTCGTGCTCGGCGCTCAGACAGCGGCCCGCGACGATGACGCCTTCGCCGCGTTCGGGCACGAGCGTGCCGTAGGGCACCTCGTAGTAGTCGTCGAGGAGCCAGGTCAGCTTGGGCCGGTCACCGGCGTGTAGCTCGATCGGCCACGGCACCCGGCAGATCCCGTCCTCGCGCTTGCGTGCTGCGAGGACGTCCTCGTTGGACAGCCGCTCGATCCCGGTGATCGTGCGGGTCTGCCTGATCCCGGCCTCGACGCCGGTGTCCACGACGAAGGCGTTTTCGCAGCCCGGGATCCGTTCGCCCAGGAAGCGCGCGTAAGCGCGGACCTGCCGGCGTCCCAGCATCTCGGCCTCGGTGAAGTCGACGGGGTCGATCACGTTGAGCATCCGGCCGTCGCGGCCCGCCAGCCGTGTCGCGTTGACCAGCAGCTCGCCCGGCCTGGGGGTGGTGAAGATCCAGATCTTCTGTCGGGGCAGGTCCAGCCCTGCGTCTCGCGCCCGGAGGATCTCCTCGGTGACGTACGGCGGGCAGATCGTGTCCTCGCCGTAGAACTCCAGGAACCGCTCGACGTCAACGTTGCCGAGGCGGAAGAACATGGTCGGGTTCTGGATCGCGCCGTTGTCGCCGAAGGTGTAGCGGTGCCCGGCGCGGGCGACCACCGCCGCGTCGCCCGAGGCGTCGATCGTCCTGGCGGCTAGCACAACGGCCCGGCCGGCGTTCGACTCGATCACGACCCCCCGGTGGGTGTCCCCGTCGAGGACGACGCCGGTGACGGCGGTGTGGAACAGCACCGTGACGCCCGCGGCTTCGAGGAGGTCGTCCGCGACCTCGCGCCACACCAGCGGATCATGCGCCGCGGTCCAGGTCTTGCCGTAGACCTGCGGTGCGGTGAGACCGCCGCGGGCGGCCAGTTCCCGCCGGAACCGTTCGGTGAACCCCGCGACGACCTGCCTCGGCTCGCGGTCGGTGTCCGACGCGAGGTACATCCCGCAGATCGTGCCGGACATGCCGGCGACCGCCGCGCCACCGGCGAAGCCGTACTTCTCCACGACGAGCACCGACTTGCCCGCCTCGGCCGCGACGACCGCCGCCGCGACCCCGGCTGCTCCGGCTCCAACGACGAGCACATCGACCTCAGCCAGCACATCAAGCCCCTGATCCGGCGGGCGGCTGGTCAGCGACCATCCCGATATATTGGTCATGTATTGGTTGTACATTGTGCGGCGCGGTACTGTCCAGACCCAGCAGAGGAGTGAGCAGGAGGCGCCCGTGGCGAACAAGGCCGACCAGGCCTACGACGTACTGGAACGCATGATCACGTTCCAGGAGCTCCCGCCGGGTTCGCTGTTGTCGGAGGCCCGGCTGATGGAGCGCACGGGACTCGGCCGCACTCCGGTGCGCGAGGCGCTGCAACGGCTCGCGCGGGAGCGCATGGTCGAGATCCACCCCAGCCAGGGGGTGTTCGTCGCCCCGACCTCGATCGAGGCGCAGCTCAAGGTGCTCGAACTACGCCGCTGCGTGGAGGAACTCGCGGTGCGCCTTGCCGCGCACCGGGCCACAACGGAGCAGCGCGAGCGGATCCTGGCGCTGGCCGAGGTGCTCGGCGCGTTCGACGGCGACGACTCCCGGCGGTTCGGGGAACTGCTCAAGCAGACCCACACCCTGATCGTCGAGGCCGCGCACAACGAGTACCTGTCGGTGGCGATGGCCCCGCTGCAGGGGCTCTCACGCCGGTTCTGGTTCGCCCACCTCCGGAACCCGAAGGCGGAACTGGCCGAAGCGTCCGACCTCCACGGGGACATCCTCCGCGCCATCCGCCACGGGGATCAGGCCAAGGCGTCGGAGGCCTCGCTCAGGCTGAACGACTACCTGACCGACTTCACCTACCGGACCCTGCGAGACCAGTGATTCACGCGCTTACCACGACCCCGCGAGGACGATCGCGGTCGTCGAGTGGGCCGCCGTGACCTCCGTCGACGCGGGTCAACCGGGCGCGGCAACAACTTCGCGACGCGCTCGTGGCGAACGCGATTAGGCCGGCCACCCGAGTCTCGTCCGAGACGTCCGCAGCGAACGGTCCGGGCCGCCTCGTCGGCGGTCAGCACCTCCGCCGCGTGCAGCATCGAAGTGCCGTCCTCGGCCAGGCAGCTGAGCGTTTCCAGCCGCGCGGTGTCGGTCATTCCGTCCGTCACCATCACCGGGCTGACCCGGATGCGGCGCTCGGCCGCGCCCTCCGAGTCGCGGGGATCGGCCGGTGCCCAACCGGTGGTTTGCACCGAGTTCGGGCCGTACACCATGGAGACCTTGGGGGCTCGAGGTCATGACCGGCGCGGAAACGGCCGCCGGCCCGTCGCAGCACACAGGAGTTGCTGGGATGACCACCGGCTTGACCACCGCGCTGGTCACGACGACCACCGCCGAAAGACACACGAACGCGACCTACCCGCCACAGTCAGGTGTCGGAGTGCATTCAAGCACAGGGACGTTGGATGTCGCAGGCGTGCTACGAAACTGTGTCCAAGGGGGGACTCGAACGCATGTTCGTGGCGTCCATGCACAGGTTGCGTGTTCATGCGACGGACCATGCCATGTGTCGCGATCAAGCGCCAGCGTGTTCACGCATCCGATTTATTGTCGCAAGTTCTTATGCCTCAACGATTCTTGCGAGGCTTCCAATACACTCCCCCTTTCGCAACCACCTCACGAGGCGATCGGACAGTCGTCGAGAATTGGATTCAAGCGATCCTTTCATGAGTTCACAGGGGTCACAGGGTCATCCAAGGAAGTAGGCAGCATCGCCGATCGTCTGGAATGGCCTTGAGCGCAGTTGTTTGATGCTCACTCCCTTGGTGCTTGCTCACTTCGATCTGCGAGTGTCCTAACCAGTGGTCGAGCGTCCCGATTCGGCAGTGAGAAACCCCCGATATCGGCGGGTTTGCGATCCAGCCAAGCGGGGTTCACCGGCGAGTCCCTGGACCGCGTCCGAACCGTAGCCGGCGAGGGACAACAAAGCAGGCTCGCACCGGAACCCCTCACCGTGGCCCAGCGCCGCCCGCGCCCTGTCCGCGCCCACATGCACCCGCCGCGGTCACGCGGGTAACGATCGCGGCCAGGATCGCCTGGGGGTCGTGGCCTCATCGGTTGGCCCTCCTCGCGACATGACCGGCACGGCCTGCCAAGCCACCCCAGAAGGCCGTGTTCCGGCAACTTTCCGACACCACTTTTTCAAAACACTTGCGTGCCGGTCAGCCGCCATCGTCTTGCCAGCTACCTTCCCAGCCGATCACCGCCGAGTTGCGATGGGACGGACCACAACTAATATCGGCCTGGGTTTTCATAATTGTGATCAGACCGGCGCGCGAACGCGACCTGGTGCCCTCAGAGGGGGCCACCCGGGACTCGAACCTATGGATTAAAGGCCCAGACCAATCCGATGTCAGCGAGTGCCACTGGTGTCGATCTCTGCCGATCCGTGCAGGTCAACCGCCATCTTTTCGTGTTTGTAGTGCCGGGGAGTGCCGCCTGGTGTCGGGCAATGATTCGGCAACGGAGCCCCATCGGAGACGCAATACACGAGCTTCCGGTCCACTGTGGACGTTTTCGCGGCCGCCTTAGTCACTGTCGGGGCGGGTCGCGCTGCTCGATTGCGATTGCCTTTGGGTGAGCCGGCTGGAGCCAGCCAGGCGCGCCACGCCTCGGCGCTGGATCAGCTGACCGATGTGCCGGGCTGGCAGTGGAGTAGAGCGTGATGGGCCGGGCGGAGCGTCGTCGAGTCAACGCTGCGGTGTTGTTGTTGGCTGGGGACTGTCCCGCGTAGTGCGAACCCAGATATGGGCTACCAGTGTGATCTCGGGGACCTGCTGATTTCGGTGGCCGTGCGGTGTGCGGTGGTAGCGAGTACCAGTGCCAAGAGAGAGGGATCGTCGGCGTGTCTGTTCAGGTCAGGGATGATCTGGTGCGCCTGTCCGTTGACGGCGTGATCGACGACCTGCGCGGCCAGCATGAGCGAGCGACGGCTGGCATCGCGGTCCCGGGTGATCTCGCAGTCGGCAGACGCGGGGCGTGGGCCGGCCGGGTGAGGCCACGCTGTCGACTCACCCGGGCTGCGGGTTTCGGCGATAGTGTGAGCGAGCACGGCGATCGCGGTGTGCTGCGGGTCGTGGTCGGGTGGCTGGCCGGGAAGCCCGCTGGCGAGCGTACGGATGACAGCAGCCGCCTGTTCCGCGGGCAGGTGGGTGTCCCGCCAGTAGGCCGCCACCACCCGCGTCAGCGCAACGACTAGAGGAGTCTCATCGCACACCTGCCTTGCCAATGTCCCGGTGTGGAGTCCCTCCGCTCGAGCAATGCGTTCTCGGGCGATCACGTAGCGGCAGGGCTCGACAGCGATCGGCAACTCGACCAGCAGTTCACCGACCATCTCCATCGCCAGTTCGATCTGGGCATTGTCCTGCCATCCCGCGAGCTCGATCAGGACCGCGGCGACCGATTCTTCGTGACGGTCCTGCATACCGCCGACCAACTGCCCGATCGGCTGCGCCAGCCAGGATGGCAGGTCAGGCTGTCGACCGTCGGGGTGTGCCCACCGCGGTGCGAAGTCGGCCAGGAGCCAGGCCCAATGGCGCAGCATCAGTAGCCGGGCGAGCCCCTCGGTGCGCTGCACACAGCTGCGTGCGCGCGCGAAGTCGCCGCGACGGGCAGCATCGAGGACGACGTCCGTGGTGTCGATGACGTGATACGTCACCCGATCGACGTTCTGGCCACTGTAACCGTCATCGCTCACCTCAGCATGCTCCTTTTCCACGTGGACGATCGCCGCCCGAACCAGACTCACCTCGTTTCTTTCAACGGTGCCAGGTGGTCCGACAAGCTCGTTCCCACGGGCGCGCACTGACCTTCCACAGCGCACACAGCTGCGGCCTGTCTCGCCAGTCCGCGGCTGTGCCCGTCGGCTCGTGACGCCTCGCCCTTCGCCGGTGGCGGCATCGTGCACTCAGCTGGAGGCGGGTTCGTCTCAGCACAGAGGTTGGCTGGTCAGGATTGCGCCGGCTCCGAGGCAACCTTGCATCCGACGCCGGCCAATCCGCGCGAGCGAAACTCCGGGGTCGGTCGGTCTGTGTTGTCGTCCGGCCGCCATGCCGTTATCCAGGTCAGGCCGGGCTCTACCAGCTCGAAGTCACCGAAGAATGGTTTGATTTCTTCCTCTTTGCGGAGGTGGCCGGGCAGTGTTGCCTTCGTCTTGTAGTTGTTCGCCACCTGCTGCCAGGCTGGATCGTCGACGTCGGCTGCGTGGGACAGGGCGAGCAGTGAACCCGGTGGAAGTTGGTCGCGGTAGAACGCCAGCGGAACCTCGGGCCGGGTGTCCGGCGGCATGAAGTGCAGGACGGCCGCCAGGACCAGGCACACGGGCTCGGCGGGATCGATCACGTGAGTAGCAAGAACCTGTTCCCACACATCGTCGTAGTCGAAGAAGCTTCCGCAGACTGCGCGGTGGCGGGCCGGATCAGCGTCGGCAGCAAGTAGAAGATCCGAATGTGCCTGCACAATCGGGTCGTTGTCGACGTAGACAACGGTGGCTTCTCCACGCGCCACGATATCGGCCACCTCGTGGATGTTCCCCTGAGTGGGCAACCCGGACCCGATGTCGACGAACTGCCGCACGCCCTGCTCGATGGCGAACCGCACGGCACGACCAACCCACGCCCTGTTCCACCTCATCATCAACGCTAGGTCAGGGAGGGCCGTGAGCTGTTGGTCGAGAAAGGCTCGGTCGATCGCGTAGTTGTGCGTTCCCCCCAGCCCGGCGTCGTACACGCGCGCCGGGCTCGGCTTGTCGAGCTCGATCCCCAGGTCACGAGCCTTCTTCCGCAACTCGCCGAGAATAGCCTCAGACATCATTCCTCCCAGTGGAGATAGAACCTGATTTTCAAAGGACGGCTCTTCTAGCGGTGAGAGACCAAGCTAGTGGACGAGCCGCAGAAGGTAGCCTTCAGCAACTCGCCAGCCAGCGGATCGGGGCAGCGGGCAGCGGCTGGAGCCTGGTCATCGGACGGGTCCGTGTTTGGTCACCGGCCCAGCGCCCACGACAGTGCTTCGTCGGCGCCGCTGAAGAAGTCGCGGCCGTGGAACTTGTAGCCGCCGAGATAGACGCGGCCGGTGACCATGTGGTGTTCGGCATCGGCCTGCTCGGGCGTCGGCCAGCGGTCCCTGCGCCACTCGGTGCGGGTACCCGGGGTAAACTCGGCCAGTCCCTGGGTCCAGGCCAAGGCATGGTGCTGGCCACGGATGTAGCCGCTGTCGCCAAGCTTGCGCAACTCCTCGGCCCGCTGCATGACCTCGTCCGCGGTGCGCAACGTCGGATCCGGGTGCGCGATGCCCATCGCTTGGACAACGGCCAGTGTGTCAGCTTGGGTGTGTTCGACGATCTCCAGAGCGATGCAGCCCGGCCAGGGGTAGGGCTTGAGGGCACCGGTCAGCCAGATCTCCGGCGCGTCGGAGGTGGAGCCGTTGCGCCAAAGCTGAGCGTAGAAGCTGCCGGTGCCCTCGTCCCAGCCCCAGATGCTCTGGTGTTCCCAGCCGGGCAAATCGACCGCGTCGTGCAGTTGGTAGCCGCCCATTTGGACAGCAGCTCCATGACTGCGGGCAGGTTGTCGACCTTCAAGTATGGGGATCCGCGGAGTGTGGTGTTGATCAGATCCCATTCGGGCGGCCCAATCGCGCATCGTTCCAGGTCCAGCCACACCACATGGCCGTCGGCGGTAGCCGCGACGTTGCCTACCCAAGCATCGCCGTGGATCACACAATGGGGTCTGCCGGTGGGCAGTTCGGCGTAGCGGGCCCGGAGATCAGTGAGGCGCCTGTGTAACCAGGTGCGATTGTCGTCGGACAGGGTGGTGGCAGCCTCGACGCGGTCGGCCAGCCGCACAAACGGCGCCAACGGGGCCAAACTGAGCTCGGTCGGGATGGGCAGGCTGTGCAGCCGGCGCACTGCCCGGCTACCCGGCCGTGGGGCTGCTGCGCTGCACCGACGAGACATCGAGCCCGGCGGACCCGCGTCCGGCGGCGCCCGAACCGGCCTGGGCCGGCCTTGTCGAGCCGGACCGGTGTTGGCGCCTCCCCGTCGCGCCGTCCGCGCTGCTGACCCCACCATACGACGCGACCGTCGCGCGGTGGCTGACCGAGACCGCGACCGTCGCCGATCTCGCTGATCTGGAGGCCGGCCAATGACCACGCACTCGAACGACACGGCCGAGGCGGCCGCCACCTCGACGCGGATGGCCTCGCTGGCCTGGCTGGCCGACCTGGTGGCGTCCGGGCCGCGTGGGCTGCTGGCCCGCCAGGCGCTGACCAGTTCGGTCGGCATCTTCCTCTCCCTGTCGGTGACCGCGCTCTACCTGGTCGGGCCCGGTGGGCTGGGCAGCGGTGTCGCCGCGGCCTCCCTCACCGCGGCGTCGGCGGCCAGCGTGGCCGTGACCGTTCCGGTCGGCCGGCTGGTCCATCGGCTCGGAGCACGGCGGTTCACGCTGCTGTCCACCTACGTGCGCGCGGTGGTGTTGCTGACAGTGCCGCTCGCCCAGCCGCACTGGGCACTGGTGGCCAACGTCATCGCGATCGGCGTCGCGGAGACGGCCGCGTTCGGCGTCTACCAGATCATCATCGCGCAAACCCTCGGCGAGGCGGCGCGGACCAAGGCGCTCGCCGCCCGCCGCTCGACGCTCAACCTCGGCTTCAGCGTGGCCGCCGGGCTCACCGCGGTCGTCGTCGGCATCGGGACGCCCGTGGCGTACCTGGCCGCCTTCCTGTTCAGCGGTGGCCTGCTGCTGGCCAGCGCCTGGTTCATCCACGCCCTGCCGAGTGGCCCAGCAGACCGGCCGGACACCGAGGAGCCGGAGGTCAAGGTGTCGCCGCGGTCGGTCCTGCATGATCCGCGCTACCTCACGCTGATCCTGGTCGCGAGTTTCTTCGCGACGAGCCTGAGTCTGCTGACGGTCGGCGTGCCCCTGTGGGTCGTCGCGCACACCCACGCGCCGCACGCGATCGTCGGCCTTCTCATGGGCACCAACACCGTGCTCGTCATGATCTTCCAGGTGCGTCTCGCGTCCAGGGCCGAGACGCTGAAGGGTGCCCGGCGTGCGGTGGCGTTCGGCGGATTCGGATTCGCCATCGCGGCCGCGGTCTATGCGGTGGCGGGCCGGTCACCAACACTGGTGACCGGCCCTTGTGCATCACATGCCCTCCGGGTCATCCCGGCTCGGGACGCGTACGCCCAGGCTTGCGCGGTCCTCGACCCGACGCTGGAGGATCGCCCCCTGACCGCCGACATCGCGGCCGGGGTCGAACTCCTCGACAGCTTGTCCAGGATTTGAGCCCGCAGGAGTGCGCACGGGCACGGGAACCGCAACCGCACCGGTGGCGATCTCGGTGATGCTGCCGACGGTCGAGCGCGGGTTACGGCTGGGTATGTGCTGCCGCACCGCGATCGCGGGCCCCAGCCCGGTGATCGCGGTGACCGCGCGCCGGTAACCGGCGCATCCGGGCGTGCCACCCACCGAAGCGAAATACGGCACACTACTGTATCGTAATGGCCGTGGACAAAAACGTGAACCACCGGTCGCCCGGGCGCCCACGAAGCGAGCGGGCGGATGATGCGATCCTCGCTGCCGCGATCAACCTCCTGATCGACCGCGGCGTCGGCGAGACGAGCATCGAGAAAGTGGCTCAACAGGCCGGTGTCACCAGAGCGACCGTCTACCGGAGATTCGCGGACAAGACGGAGCTGCTGGTCCGAGCGATCGGGTGGGAGTACCGCGACCAGGAACCCGGACTCCTGGAGTGGGCCGACATCGACAGCATGCTCACCGACTGGGGCGACTACCTCAGCCAAACCCGGCACCGCCGATTGCTGCGCCGCCTGTACGGTTCCGTCGACGACTACCCGGAATTGCTCCAGAGCTACGGCAAAGCCAGCGGGGAGCAGCGAACACGGGCCGTCCACACTGTCCTGCAACGCGCCGTCGATAAAGGACAATTCCCAGCCGACAGCGACGTGGACATCATTCTGCAGATGCTCAGCGGAGCGATCCTGTACCACCTCGGCACCTATCCGGACAACGTCAGTGCCGACGACATCAAGGCTTATCTCGCCGCGCTGCTTCGGCAGGCGGGCCATCAGCCTGCCCAGTCACGCCCGAGTAAACCGGCCAAGTCCCCGGCGCGCAAGACGCGAGGACACCAGACCGCAGCACGCTCCACGCCAAGCTAGACATACGCGATGTGGGCCCACGATGGCTTCGTCGTTGCCATGTTAAGATACAGCTCTGTTCTGTATTTAATCTCTTCTGCACTCCGCCAAGGAGCTTCGCGATGACAGACCTTTCCGCGCCAGAGTTTCCGATCTCGCGTGACAACCCCTTCGATCCACCCGCCGAACTCGGCCGTCGCCGCGAAGAGGACCCGCTCAGCCGGATGACCTATCCCGACGGTCACGTGGGTTGGCTGGTAACCAGCTACGACACGGCGCGCGCGGTGCTGGCCGATGCTCGTTTCAGCTCCCGTGGCGAACTCAAGCGGGCCCCGCTCGCCCAAGGGAACACCGCGGAGCAGACCCAACCCGCGCCACCGGGTTTCTTCGTTTCGAACGACCCGCCGGAGCACACCCGCTACCGGCACCTGCTCACCGGCCAGTTCACCGTTCGCCGGATGCGTGAACTCACCTCGCGTATCGAAGAGATCACGGCCCACCAACTCGATTTCCTGGCCGAACGGGGACCGGGGGCGGACCTGGTGCAGGATTTCGGACTGCCGATCCCGTCGCTGGTGATCTGCGAGTTGCTCGGGGTGCCCTACGCCGACCGCGAGGACTTCCAGCGTCATTCGGCGGAGCTGGTGCGGGTGGGCAACTCCCCGGAGGACAGGATCGCCGCCTACCTGGGCCTGCGCGACTACATGCAAGAATTGGTGCTGGACAAACGCGCCGCCCCGCAGGAAGATGTCCTCAGTGGACTGACCGGCAGCGACCTCACAGATGAGGAACTCGCCAACATCGGCTTCATGTTGCTCGGAGCCGGGCACGACACCACGGCCAACATGCTCGCGTTGGGCACCTTCGCGTTGCTGCACCAACCCGACCAGTTGGACTTGCTGAAGACCGGTTCGGTCGGGGTCGCGCAGGTGGTCGAGGAGCTGTTGCGCTACCTGAGCATCGTGCCCTTCACGGTTCGGACCGCGCTGACCGACATCGAGCTGAATGGGCACCTGGTCAAGGCCGGTGAATCGGTGACGGTCTCGATCCAGGCCGCCAACCGTGATCCACGGCGGTTCGACCGTCCCGATGTTCTTGACCTACATCGTACAGCGACTGGTCAGATGGCCTTCGGCCACGGTATCCACCAGTGTCTGGGACAGCAGCTGGCGCGGATCGAGATGCAGGTCGCTTTCCCGGCGTTGTTCAACCGGTTCCCGACCTTGCGCCTCGACATCGCTTTCGAAGACGTTCCGCTGCGCAGCGACATGCTCATCTACGGCGTGCATCGGCTCCCGGTCACCTGGTAAGCGAAGGAGGCAGGCAATGGTCACCATCTCCGACGCCTGGGGAATCGGCCAGGCGCAGTTCTGGTTACGCGGAAAGCAACCGGACCAGCCGGTGTGCTTCGACGTGGCGGCCGGGGTGTGGAATGTCTACGGCTTCCCGGAAACACTCGCTGTGCTCTCCGACCCGAAGACGTTCTCCTCCGATACCGCACGCGTGGTGCCCGAGCAGTTCCACCTGCTCGCCGACGGCAACCTCGGAGAGCTGGATCCGCCCCGGCACACCAAGCTCCGCAAGCTGGTCAGCCACACGTTCACTCCCAAAGTGGTCGCCGGCCTCGAACCACGAATCGCCGCGCTGACCCATGAACTGCTCGACGCGGTGGCCGGCCGACCCCGGATAGAGCTGGTGGCCGACCTGGCCTACCCGTTGCCGGTCACGGTCATCGCGGACCTGCTGGGAGTGCCCGCCAGCGATCGCCACCTGTTCAAGGAATCGGTGGACAAGATGGTCGGGTCCTCCGGCCAGTTCTCCCTCGTCCACCACAGCGAGGAGCAGGATTCCGCGCTGCGGACGACGAAGGAACAGATCGAGAACATCGCCGGCTACCTCCGGGATCACGTCGCACACCGCCGGCAACGACCACGCACCGACCTGCTCACGCAACTGGTGGAGGCCGAAGTGGACGGTGAACGGCTCAGTGATGCGGAGGTGGTGAACTTCGCGATCATCCTGTTGTTCGCCGGACACATCACCACCACCATGCTGCTGGGCAACACCGTGCTGTGCCTGGACGCGCATCCGGAACAGTTCGCCAAAGCCCGCGCCGACCGGTCGATCGTGCCCGCCGTCGTCGAGGAATCCCTGCGACTGTTCAGCCCGTTCGCCGTCATCAGCCGGGTCACCACCGCGGATGTCTTGCTCGGCGAGCAACACCTACCAGCTGATCAGCTGGTCCGGCTGTGGCTCGCCGCGGCCAACCGCGACCCGAGGCAGTTCGCCGACCCGAACTCCTTCGACCCGACCCGCGACCCCAACCCACATCTCGGCTTCGGCCGCGGAATCCACTTCTGCCTCGGTGCGCCACTGGCGCGGCTGGAAGGCCGCGTGGTGCTGAACATCCTCTTCGATCGCTTTGCCCACTTGCGCTCCGACCCCGATGATCCCCCGCGTTTCATCCCGGCTCCGAGCCTCACCGGCGTTTCGAAGTTCCCGCTACTGACCAGTCCCTAGGAGCAACACCATGGCAACAAAGGTTTGCCTCGTAACCGGAGCGTCTTCCGGCATCGGGCATGCCACCGCGCTCGAGCTGCTGCGCGCCGGCCACGTCGTGTACGGCGCCGCGCGACGGGTATCCAAAATGGAGCCCCTCCGGGCGGCCGGCGGCCAGGTGGTCGAGCTGGACGTCACCAAAGAAGCCGACGTCAACGAGGTCGTGCGGGTAATTCTCGCCGAGCAAGGTCGGATCGATGTCCTGGTGAACAACGCCGGTGCCGGGCTCCACGGCTCGGTCGAGGAAGTCGGCCTCGACAAGGCACGTTCCCTGTTCGACGTCAACGTGTTCGGACCGGCGCGACTGACCCAACTCGTCCTGCCACACCTGCGGAAGCAGGGATCAGGCACCGTCGTCAACGTCTCCTCCATCGCCGGAGAGATCGCACTTCCGCTCGGCGCCTGGTACTACGCGTCCAAACACGCGCTCGAAGCGTATTCCGACACACTCCGCCAGGAACTGTCGCCTTTCGGCATCAATGTCGTACTCATTCAGCCTGGCATCATCAAAACCGAATTCGAGCACGGAACCTCCGACGAACTTCGCGAGGTCTCGGGGAAGGGCGCGTACCACAACGTTGCCGAAGCGATGGCGAAACAAGCCGAGTCGCAGGGCGACAAGGGATCTTCCGCTGTCGTGGTCGCGCGGGCCATCCGGAAGGCCGTCGAGTCATCTTCGCCGAAACCACGTTATGCGGTGGGCTATCTCGCGAAGACCATCCTGTGGATGAACCGGCTCCTACCGGACCGAATCTACGACAAGGTCATGACCGGCCGCCTCAACTAGAGACCGCGCCAAGAAACCCAGCGTAGTGCCCCGTCCACCTACTGTCGGGGCAGTTCGGTGCATCGATTCCCGGCCACGGGACGTATACCTCGTGGCAGACCCTTGCTCAGATTGGAGCACGCATCATGAATGTCGTCGTTGACCAGGACAAGTGCGTCGGCGCGGGCCAGTGCGTACTGGCCGCGTCGGATATCTTCGACCAACGGGAGGAGGACGGTATCGTTGTCCTACTCGACCCCAGTCCCAGCGCCGATAAGCGGCCCGCAGTCCGCGAAGCCGCCTTGTTGTGTCCCGCAGCGGCCATTCGTCTGCGGGAGAGCGAGTGACGCTCCCCTCTGACGTCCTGGTCATCGGAGCCTCAGTCGGTGGGCTCACCGTGGCCGAGGCACTGCGCGCGCGGGGCTATTCCGGCCGGATCCGCTTGATCGGTGAAGAGTCTCACGCGCCCTACGACCGCCCGCCGCTGTCAAAGGAGATCCTGGCCGGAACGTGGCGCCCCGCACGCGCCTTCCTGCGCGATCGTGAACAGCTTGACAAGCTCGATACCGACTTTGTTCTCGGCCGCCGCGCCGTGCGACTCGACGCGGGGCAGCAGAACGTAGAGCTTGACGACGGCAGCGCGGTCTCCTACTCGGCGCTTGTCGTGGCGACCGGTCTGATCTCGCGCCGGCTGCCATTCGGACACGACCTGACCGGTGTCCACAGCCTTCGCACCATGGACGATGCGCTCGCGCTGCGCGCGGGCCTGCAAACGGCGCGGCGGGTCGCGGTCATCGGTGCAGGCGTCCTTGGGTGCGAGATCGCAGCGACCGCACGCACCTTGGGGCTGCAGGTCACCCTCATCGACGCCGCGCCCGGTGTCATGGTCGGTCAACTCGGAGATGAGCTCAGTGCCATCATGGCCAAGCTCCACGAAAGTCACGGTGTGGACGTGCGCATCGGTGTGGGGGTAGCGGCCATGACCGGTGTGGACGGACACGTCGATGGCGTCGACCTGATCGACGGGACGCGCGTCGCGGCCGATCTGGTCGTGGTCGCCACCGGGTCCGTCCCAGCCACCGAATGGCTGGCCGGCAGCGGCTTGTCCCTGGGCGACGGCGTCGAATGCGACTCCCACTGCCGGGCTGCGCCGGGAATTCACGCCGTCGGCGACGTTGCCCGCTGGCATCACGAGGTGCTCGGCGAGAGCATCCGCCTGGAGAACCGCAGCAACGCCACCCAGCAAGCGAACGCAGTTGCCGCCGACATCCTCGGCACCGGCGCCGCATACACCCCGATCCCCTACTTCTGGACCGACCAATACGACGTCAAACTCCAGATCCACGGAATCATCCCGCCCGGTGCACAGCTTCGCACGATCGGTGGCGAACTGGGCACCGGGCGGTTCACCGCTCTCGCGGTGCTGGACGGCGTACCAACCGCAGCGATCGGCTGGAACCACCCACGCGGCGTCCTCGCCGCCCGACGTCACCTCGGCGCCCCTCAGCGCCCGTCGCCCACCAGGACCTGAGGTTCCAGCAGGCAGCGCATCCCGTCACATCGTTGACTTGCTCGTACCGCTGCCACCGCAGTTTTGCGACGGCGCCGACTGCTGTGGCAGCGGTTTCTGCACGACACCAAGCCACCAATTACGGCACGTCATCATCTCCAGGCCACGAGCAACCCTGGTGCATGCCCGCGCTTGGATACCAGACGTAACAAAAGTGTGCCGCCCCCACGGTCTCCTGGGGGCGGCACACTCGTCGATGCAACTGGAGGTCCAGAGCCCGCGGCGCTCGGCGGCCATCGCCGGCGCCGCATCGAACCGGCCTTCGGTGACCCGTTGCGGATGGGCAGGTTGCTCGCACGCCCGCTTCCGGTGACGGGACAGACGCCATCGGACAGCGGCGGATCAGGGCTCCGGCAGCAACTCCACGTACCCTTCGGTTCCGTTCACCCGGATCAGTTGGCCGTCCCGGATTCGTTTGGTGGCGTCTTGGACGCCGACGACCGACGGAAGCCCGTATTCCCGCGCGATTACGGCGCCGTGGGTCATTACTCCGCCAACCTCCATCACCACGCCGCTCACCGAGACGAACAGCGCTGACCAACTGGGGTCGGTGAAAACGGCGACGAGAATATCGCCCTCCTGCACGTCGGCGTTCGCCAAGTCCAGCACCACCCGAGCACGGCCCTCGACGACACCCGCCGACACCGCGACACCCGCGAGGGCGCCTTCCGGCACGTCTCCGGCGTCGTACTCGCCGGAGAATATCTCCCCCTCCGAGGTGATCACCCGCGGCGGCGTCAGATTCTGGTACACCTCGAAGTCGTTTTGCCGCTCGGTGATGACGGAGTAGTCCAACTGTCCGGTCCGCACGACTTCCCGATACTCCTCCAGGGACAGGAAGTACACGTCCTCCGGGACCTTGATCAGGCCACGGTCGACCAGTTTTCCGGCCTCGGCCATCAGCGCCTGCTTGTAAAGCCCGTACCGCTGCAAGCACGCGTGCTTTGAGTATTCTCGATAGCCGATGAAGTGCCGCAACAGATTTATGCGTTTCTCCGCGCTCTTCGCTTTGTGCTTTCCGCCTGGCAGGCTTTTCAGTCGGGCGAGCAGATCAGCCTTCGCCCGTTCGGCGTCGGCGCGGCCCTTCTCCACCCTGGCCCGGCTCGCGCCCGGCGGGAAATTATTGATATTACCGAGAATGAGCGGCACGAGCAGCGTGGGGTCCTCGCTCCACCGCGTCCTGGTGAAGTCGATATCCCCCGAGCAGTGCATGCCGTACTTACGCAAGTATTCCTTGATGGCACTGGAGACGTCGTCACCACCCGCCAGCTGTGCCAACCCAAGGAAGAACGTGTCCCGTTCAGCGGTAGCGAGGTATTCCACGACATCCGGGTACTGCCGGGCCACATCGGCGACATCAAGTAGGTCCAGACCCATCGCGGCGACCACATTGTGGTCGGCCGACTGAGCGAGGACGTCGGCGGCGTTCTTCTCCCCCAGCCAGGATTTCAGGTGCTTGTTGATCCAGTTCGCGGACTGGATTCCCACGAACGCCGCGGCCACGCTCCGCGGTTCGAACATGATGTCGGTGAGTTCACGGTGGTCCTCGATGATGAAATCGAACAGCTCTTCCCCGGACTTGGTCGCGATGTCCCGCTCGAGCTTTTCGATCGACCTCTCGTTCTGCGCGATGAGCTCTGGAACCACGCCGGGGTCGTCGTCCCTGGACAGTGCCAGGTACTGGCGTGCCATCGGCAACGGCCCACCTTTGCCGAAGTTCATCACCGATGCCTTGCCGCGCGCGAGGCCCCGGGCGAACTCCTTGTGCTCCAACACCTCGCGCAGGGCATTGGCCGTCAGGACGTCGACCTGCCCCAAGCTCTTGAGCGTGATCGCCCTGGCCATCGGCGAGGTAAGCTCATGGGACATGTCCTTGTAGAAACGTCCGCCGGCGATGTTCATCGCCGGACGTCCCAGCTTTTCGTCCAGCAACTGGAAGAACGACAGTCCGAGAGGCTTGAACGCGTCGGTCATCATTTGCCGATGGCCGTAGGACATGTACACGTGGTTCTTGTCATCGGAGGCGGGCGGAACGGGATACAGCGTGGTGATCGGGCGGCTCTGCAGGACGTAGTACCTGCCCTCGGACAGACCCCACTCGATGTCCTGAGGACGGCCGAAGTGGGACTCGATCCGACGGCCCAGCTGCTCCAGCTCCAGGATCTGCTCATCGCTCAAGGCTTGCGCGGTCTGCCGCTCCGGCGCGATCGGCAGCTCGTCGATCGTGCCATCCGGTGCCGCACGCAGTTCCATGGTTTGCGCGCGGACCTTCTTGTCCACGATCACTCCGGCCCGGGCACGGTAGGTGTCGGCGTTGACCACGCCGGAAACGAACGCCTCGCCCAACCCGAAACCCGCGTCGATCGAAACCACCTTGCGGTTGCCCGTGATCGGGTCCGCGGTGAACATGATGCCCGCCGCTTCGGGGAAAACCATGCGTTGGACGACCACCGAGAGCTGGACTGCCCGGTGGTCGAAACCGAACTGGATACGGTAGGCCACCGCACGGTCGGTGAACAGCGATGCCCAGCACCGCCGGACATTGTGGACAATCTCGGCCGGCCCTCGGATGTTCAGGTAGGTGTCCTGCTGCCCCGCGAAGGAACTCGACGGCAGATCCTCGGCCGTGGCACTCGACCGCACGGCGCACGGCACGTCCTCGCCGATAAAGCCGAGATGTTCGATGATGGCACGCTCGATTTCGCCTGGGATGACCAGGTTTTCGATGGCCGCACGGAGTCGTGCGGCAGCCTCGGCGATCCCGTCCCGGTCGTCCGCCCGCAGACCCGAGAGCCCGTCGATGAGCCGACTGACCGCATCATCCCCTGTCACCACCGCGCGATATGCCGCTGTGGTGACACAGAAACCGCCGGGCACCCGGACACCGTCGATCCGGTGCAACTCACCGAGGTTGGCCCCCTTCCCGCCCACCAAGGGGAGCTGTGTCTTGTCGATTCCGTCAAAACCGAGCACGTAGGCACTCATGGTTCGATCCTGTCCCTTTTCCGCACCCCGGCGGTCCACCCCCACCTCGATGCGATCCGTCCGAGCCTGAACACAACAATACAGTACAGTACTGTATTGTCGCTTGCTCGGTTATCGGGGTCATGACCGCGTCGTACTGCGCCAGGTGCTGGCGCATCGCGGGCTTGTCGTAGCTGCCGCTCCTGTCCCCGGCGACGCCGCGCAGCATGACCTCCGGGGTGGGTAGTCGAGAAAGGGGATGAACTCAGGCCAGGCCCTGCGCCAGACGTCGATAGCGCCGGGGTATTGCGCGCCGAACTGTGTGTCGAATGCGGCGAGACCCACCGTCCGTGCGTCTTCCCTGTGGGGGCCGAGGCGGAGCCGAACGTGCATGGCCGCCGGGCCGGGAGAGCGCACTTTCGGGGTCAGCACCAGCCGTGCCTGCTGAGTTCGCTCCGATACTGCTGGCGTAGCTCTTGATCTGCTCCGCACAGCGGCCCAGCCCAGTCGCCTTCGACAGCCTCCACACCGCGCCTGGGGACGTCGACTGACCCCACACCCCACGTGTCCGGAGAACGGGGGAACCTCAGTTCGGCGGGAGGCGTGGCTGCGCGGCGGGTTGGTGCTGGCGGGCGTGTGGGGACTGGCCGGGGTCATGTGGCATGCTCTGGTCGAGGTGACGCGCGAGGTCGTGCCCCTCCCGATCCGGTGGCCAACGCCCGGGTGCGAGCCAGGCACCGTCGCTGCCATTCGTGGCGTTCCGTCGCCTCGGCAGGGCAGCTGAGCCCCGGCCACGCCGGATGGCTAGTCGACCGCCTGGGGCCGCTTCCGACCCGAAGGTGCGTGGGCCGGTGTTCAGCGATCCTCGCAGTCTGGACCGACCGTCTTCGCGGTGAACGGTCGGTGACGGACTGGAAGATTGGTAGCACGGACGCCAGGCCCGTAGCGGTGAGCACCAGGAAGGCCGGCCGGTCGACATCTACCGGCGACTCGGCCTCCGGCTCACCTACCAGCCCGGAAAACGAACTGTGCGGGCCGAGACGAATCTCGACCCGCACAGTTGGGGTTATGGTGCGTGTCCGAGACGGAGTTGCACGCTAACTACACGACTGCGGCTGCCATAAGTGGTCAGCTCAGTGCGGTGCCGCGGCGTCCAGGTCACTGAGCAGGTCTTCGGCCGCGTGCTCTTCGGCGAGTGACTCGCCGTGCTCGCGGATAGTTCTGGCCAGGTTGTCGTCCCATGGCGCCTCGGTGAGCCTGCCGGGCGCGGGGCCCGGGACTTCCTCCCGCAGGCCGTGCAAGAAATCGACCGTGTTCATGCGCCACGGACGTGCATGGGTTTTCTCCATGACGTACGCGGCGATCCGCAGGCCCTCGCCGTCGAAGTCCCCGTGATAGCGCAGGTCCGATCCGAGGTCGGCGAAACCGCGCAGCAGCATCATGACGGCCGTGTTCGGCCAGCCCGACGTGCACACGAGGGGCGGGCACGTGGCCTCGAAGCGGTTGACGGCCATCGCCAGGATGCTGGGGTTTTCGACGATCCACACCTGGCCGGGCGCGGACTCCCAGACGGACGCGCGTAGCTGTGCCAGCGTCAACGCTGCGACGTGGCCGGCGTCGGCGCAGGCCCGGGCGATGTCGCAGGCGATGCCTCGTCCGGCAACCCGCAGCCCGGCGGCCAGTACCATGCTGGACAGCTCGTCGGCGGCGACTCCCGCGCGTTCCCACAACATCCGCCTGTCGTACGCCGTCGCGGGCACGCTCGCATCGAAGATCTCCGCGAGTGCCCGTAACACGAGGTTGCCGAGACGGGTGCCCTCGTCCAGCGCGTGCGGAGCACCGGTGGTCTCACCGGCCAGTGCCGGCAGCGGCTGTCCTTCGGCGGGAAGACGGCTCAGCACGGCCAAAGCAGTAGAAAGGATCTCGCGTGTCCGCGCCACCGACCCCTCGACGACGCCGGTGCGCCGGACCTGCCGAGCCCACGCACGCAACGCGGGCTGACGCTGAACCTCCGGATGATTTTCCAGCCACGACCAGAGCGCGGCACGGTCGGCTTCGATCCGTTCGCGTTCCGCCGCGCGATCACCGATCGGTCCGACGACCGCGGTGAGCACGCACGGCAGATCCGTGCCCGCCTCGGCCAGCGCCGAGTGCAACTTAGACAGTGGGATCACGTACTCCCTGCCGGGCAAGCGGTCCAGGCCGAGCAGGTCCGCGACCGCGGATTGCTGTGCGTCGTCGAGAGGGCCGATGCGGACCCGGCTGACGGCGCGCCCCGACGACAATCGGTCGTGAACCGACTGCCACATCGGCATCAGCGCGGCCTGCCGCATCACGTCGGGCACGGTCATTCGTCCTCACCGACCCAATCCGTGCCGGTCCAGATGAACCGGGCCGTGGTCACGGCGTCGTCGCCGTCATCGCCGGTGAGTAGATTGTGGATGGCGATGCCCGGAATCTCCCGGTAGCTGCACCACTCGTGGTCCGATGTCAGCATGAGGTCCAGATCAAGGGAAGTCAGCAACTCGAACACCTGGCCCCGGTTGCTCGAGTCGACGCCGACGAACACCTCGTCGAGCAGGATCAGCCGTGGCGCCGTCGGTACGGCCTGGTAATGCGCCGCCACCGCGGCGAACAAGGGCAGGTGCAACGCGATGGCCTTCTCGCCACCGGAAAGCGCTCCGTGCAGCTTCTTCGTGAGCGGTTGCCAGCCCTTGCCATCGGACCGGTCGAGCTTCACGACGAACCGGTGCCAGGCGGTGTAGTCGAACACCTGTGCCAGCTGTTCCTGCCAGCTGGCCGCGGTGTTGTCTTCCTTGGCCTGGTCGACACGTTCGCGGAAGAACCGGTGCAGCGAATTCCGGTCCGCGTCGGACAGCCCAGCCGGATCCTTGAGGAGAAGCTGTCTCGCCTCTTTGGTGCCGGCGGGCAGCTCCTCGTCCACCTGCCAGACCAGCCGAACGGCCACGCGTGACGCGGTGCGTACGCGTTCCAGCCGCGAGTTCATCGCGTCGACGAGTTCGCCCGCCTGCCGGATCCGCTCGGCCAGCTGGCGCCGGGTGTCCCCGGTCAGAGTTCGGTCGAACAGGTCACGTTCGCGTTCGGTGATGTCGTCCCGGCTGGTTTCGGCCTCGACTCGCAGCGTGTCCAGCAGGGTGTGCGTGCTCACCCGGACGCCGTCCAGAATCGCGGTGAGCACCCGGACTTCGTCGTCGCTCAGCTCGAGTTCCGCGCGAGCCCCGAGAACGTCCCGGGTCTCGTAGATCATCTCGTTCAGCCGGTGAAGCGCGTCCTCGACGTTTTTCTGTTCGTGTGGAACGGATGGCCACTTGGCGGCGACGGATTGCGCCGCGCGCAGCGTCGCCGTGACACCGTCCGTTATGGACAGTTCCAGATCCGCCGCGGAATCGTCGGCGAGTGTCCCCGTCGCCAGCGTGCGAAAGCGGCCGGCAGCGGCGTCCCGGGCTTCGACCGCGTCGTCGCGTTTCGCGGCGTCTTGCTGGCGGCGTTCTTTGAGTTGGCCAATGCGTTCCTTGAGTCCGTCCCGGGTGGTGCGCGCCTCGGACTCCTGCTCGCCGAGCCGGCGCCGCAGGTCACGTTGTGCCTGCAGATCCGCCAGAATCTGCCGGTAATCATCGGCGTTGACGGTGCGCTCCACCGCACGGAGCTTCTCGGCCAACGCCTCGGCATCTTGCGCGGCTTGTTCAGCGGCGGCCCTCTCCTCAGCGGCCTCGGCGACCGACCGATCCGCGGTCTCGCGAAGCGTGTTCGCGGTTCGTGTCACGAGAGCCAGCTGCGTGTTCTGGTTGAGCCAGGTGCGCGCGACCTCGCGGAACTGTTCCACGACGGCGCCGAGATCGTCCAGGCCGGTGCGGCTCGTGGGCACGTCGTGCTCGGTGCCGGCGTGATGCAGTTCGAGTTGCGCCCGGCGCGCGTCCTGTTCACGATCGGCCAGCTTCCCGTTCGCGTCGCGTACGGCACGGTCGGTACGGGTCACCTCGTCCACGGCGCGATCGAGCGCTCGTCGCGCTTCCGCCACCGCGGTGTGCGGGGGTATGCGCTTACGTTCGGCGGTCAGCGCCTCCCGGCGCGATTCGAGCAGCGCGATCTGGTCCGTGAGATCGGCGATTTCCCTTGCTATCGCGTCCATTTCCGTGGTCAGCTCGGTGATGCGCCGACGCCGTGCCCGCTCGCGCGCCGCCGCTCCCAGGTAGGCGACCTCGTCCTTGCCCCAGCTGCCGGTGAGGGCGCCGAGCCGCCATCGGCCGTCGGCACTGCAGGCCGCCGGATGCCCGTCCGGCAGCGTGTCCCCGAAGGCGACGGCTGAAAGGAGGCGTTCGACCCGGTGGAGCGGCACCGGCGCGCCGGGCTCGGGACGGAGTATGTCGCGGAGGGATCGTCCCGGTGCGGGATCGACGAGTTCGCCGTCCGCGAAGGAGTCGTGGCCCTCGATCGTGACCCGGCCATCTGACGTCACCCACGCGTCAAGTAGGCCGCTGGCCTCGAGCGCGGCTTCGACGCGAGCCCGCCGCGCTACTGGAAAGTCTTCGGAGAAGTCGACAAGGCGCCAGAACGGCGCGCCCGGCAAGGTTTCGCGATCGGCCGTACGGTGGATCGGTGCGTCGGGAGGCAAATCCACGTCGGAGGAGAGCTTGTCCCGTTGTGTCACCTTGGTTTCACGGCGTTGCGTGGCGTCGTCGCGATGGCCGCGGAGCCGGGTTTCCGCAGCGGTGAGAGCCCGGTCGAGGTGCTCGGCCACGTCGCGGACGTAGTCGAGCAGGGCGGCTTCGGACTCGGCGCGTTCCACGAGTGCCTCCGGCTCCTCGAAAACGAGTTCACGACATTCGGCGGCCCAGCGCAGCAGGGCCTGTTCGTGATCGCGCAGTCTCTCCTGGTATCCGTTGGAAAGGCTGTCCCGTTTTTCGTTCGCTTCCGACAGCTTTCCTCGGGCTTCTTCCAGGATTTCTTCGGCTGCCGTACGTTCCTTGATGGCTTGGTCGTAGAACTCGAGCACGCGGCGCACCGCTTTGATCGCGTTCAGCCGGCTGGTAACCGCGGCCTCGAGAAGTCGGTCGCCGTGGCCACTTCCCGAATCGAGCGCGCCGGCGACTTCGCGGTGTGTGGTGGCGAGCCCGGCACGCCGGGCATGATGCGCCGCGTCCTCGGCCGCCGCGCGTACCTGCTCGGTTCGTTGCTCGACATCGCGACGTGCTTCCTCAGCCTTTCCGCCGTCTTCTTCCGCCCTGGCGGTCTTGTCGGCCGCCTTTCTCGCCAGTGCGTCCGCGTCACGCCCGGCTGCGCCGACAGCTTCGCGAAGTTCGTCGAGCCGCTGCCCGTCCCGATAACCCTCGCTTTGCATGATCCCCTCGATGGCTTGCTGCGCGGCGGTACGACCGCGAATCACCTTCGCCAGCGTGGTTTCGGTGGCCGCCAGGTCTGCCGAGGCCTTCTCGTGTTCCGCTTCCGAGAGCCGGGCAGCGCGCGTCAGATCGTCCATCCGGGTGGTCGCGGAGATCAGCTCGGCGGAACCCTTGCGCAATGCCCGTTGCGCGTAGGTTTTCTGCCGCCCGGCGACTTTCTTGGCCGCGTCGACCTCTCGGTCCAGTGCCGCGAGACGTTCACGGTGCTGGTCCAACCGTTCGAAACCTTCGGCGAGCTCCGCGATGTCCCCCTCGTCCAGCGGGGGCAGGGCGCGGGACAGCAGACTGGACAGCAGGCTGGGGTCGAGTCGTTGGGACAGCTTGGGCGTGCGCAACTGAAGGAGCGCGGTGATCAAGGCTTCGTAGCGTTGTTCGGACAGGCCCGGGAACAGGGTGTGTCGCACGGCCGCCCGGTACTCGGACGGGCTGGGATGCAGGACGCCGTTTGCGCCCAGGGTTTCGGTCAGAGCCGCTCTGGTCAGCGGTTGATCCGTGGTGTTGGTGAGCTCGAAGTCCGTCCCGACACGCAGTGACGTCGTGAAGTAGTCGGCGGTGACGCCCGTGGTTCGCGTCGTGGCCTGAAGGCGGGCACCGCAGGTGAAGGATTCGCCGGGATCGGTGAGGTCGGCGAACTCGAGCCAGACGTAGCCGACGCGGGTCGTACCGGTGGTGCCCTCGCCCATGAGGTTCCAGTGCATCGTGCGCTCGCTGGTGCCGAACGTCGACAACCGGTGCGGGCGCAGGCTCGCGTCGAACAGGAAAGGCAGCAAAAGCTCCAGGGCCTTGGACTTGCCGGTCCCGTTCGGGCCACGTAGCAGCAGCCTGCCATGGTGGAACTCGAAAACTTCGTCGTAGTACCGCCAGACGTTGAGGATGCCGGCGCGCGCCGGCTGCCACCGCGCGGGACTGGTGGTCTCAGCCTCGACGCGATGCGGGAGCTCCGCGATCGTCACGATTTCTCCTCGGTGGTGCGGACTTCGGCCAATGCGTACCGGGTGGCCGCGGGTAGCGTCCGTACTCGCCCGCCGGTCCGTGTCACGAGTTGGAACGAAGTGAGTACGTCCAATGCATCGGAAACGAGCCGGCCGGTGCCGTCATCGCCACGGAATGTCTTGGCCCATCGGGGAAAACGAGCCAGCAGCTCAGCTGCCTCCGTGTGCAGTTGTTCGATGGTGAGACCGAGCGGAACGGCGTTGAGGACGTCCAGCAGCAACAGCGCCGCGACGCTGGCCGTGCTCGTGTCGTCGGGGAACTTCCGGTCGGTGGCCATCGCGTCCGGGTCGACGAGCAGGTAACCTTCGGCGCGTTCTTCGAGGAGGAAACCGGCCTGCTCGGCGGCACGCTGCAGCACCTGCCGGCCCGTGAGCGAAGTGACGTAGGCACGTTGCTCGTCGTTAAGATCGGCGCGGTAGAGGACCGGCTCGTCGAACAGTTTGCGGCAGACCGAATGGCGCAGCCAGAGGTTGCGCTGGACGTCCGAAGCGGATGATTCCCCTTCGCCATAGCGGGTTTCGCGGACGAGCCGCGATATCGCTTCCGGCCATTGGTGTCCGACCGCCTCGGGCGCGAGCCCGAGCTGTGACGGGCCGTTGGGCGCGGACAACAGGCGCACGACGAGGGTCGCGTCGACGCGGTACAGCACTTTCGCCTCGCGTGATTCGACGTACGAGTCGGTGCTGCCGTCGATGGTGTCGACCGCACCGCAGGATTCCAGGAACCGCAACGCGTCCACGTAGGCCATGCGCTCCGTCCTCGACGACGTGTCGAACTGGTCCAGCCACGGATCGGCGGCAGTGGCCTGCCGGACGCGGTCGGCCAGTAGGCCGATGGTGGTGACTGGGCCGGACAACAGCTCCGCAGCGATGACACACAGCAGCGTGTAGCGGCGCCGGTCGAAGGGCAGGCGCCCGGAGCGTGCCCGGCGGGCGGGATGGGTGTGGTCCGGATCGCGGCTGATTTTGGCCAGCCGGACGTAGCCGAGGCGAGGTTCGACGATGAGCCGCCAGCCGCAGTGATATTCGAACCATTTCGTGATCGGCAGATGACGCTTGCGCACGAGATCGAACGCATCCGGTGCGAGTTTTTCGGTGATGAGTGGGGTGGCCAGCAGTATCCGGATCCCTTTGGCGACGTCCTCGCGTTCGGCGAGCACAAGCTGATTCGCCAGGTTGCTCACGCGGTCGCCTCCTCGCGTACGTTCCCGGCACCCGGCGCGGTGATCTTGACGAGATAGTCGGGACCCTGGAAGACACCGCGCGGAGTACGCAATGTCGCCATCGCTGGATCTGGTGGCGGGCTCAAGACTATTTCCACTTTGCCGTCGCTGGTCGTGGCCCGGCGGGCCCCGGACGAATCCGGTGTGGTCGCGAGCGCGCGGCCGAGGAGATCCAGCAGGCGTTCGAAGGTGGCGTGGTCGAGTTCGGCGAACACGGACAGCCGTACTGTGCCGCCGGTGTCGAGCTGCTGCCATGCGCGCCGAAGTTCTGCCCGCTGCGCGCGGGCACGTGCCGCGCGTTCCTGTTTGATCGCGGCGACATCGCGCACCCGCCCGGTTCGCGAGATCTTTTCCGTCCGGCCGGCGGTGCGCAGCAGAGGAGAGACCGGGACCGGCGGCGCGTTGTCCCAAGGTGTCGAGGAGCTGATGAGTTCGGGGTCCGGGTGCGTGAGATGCGCGTGCCGGGCCGAGCCGAGACCGAAGGCCGCCGAGTACAACCGGTGCAGGTCGTCGGTGGTGGGTGCCGCGGCGAACCAGCGTGCGAGTTCCCGGAAGTCCGCGACCGCGCTGCTGGCCCGCAGCCGAGACTCGGAGATCCGGTCCAGCACCTGCAGCAGCGTGACGATTGCGCGCCGGGCGACCCGGTGCAGGTCCGCCGCGCGTGGTGGGGTGGCGTCCGTGGGCAGGAACCAAGCCTGCAGGCCTGCCCACCGGCTGCGACGGTGCGCCAGCCAGTCCGCTTTCGTGTCGTCGCTGGTCGATGGCGGTAGTTCGGCGCCGGCGAGGGCTCGTTCCTGCAGTTGGGCGGTGCCGAGCGCCTCGATGCGCGTGATGCCGGCGGCGATGGCCTCCGTGCGCTGGTCAAGGTTGGTGAGGAACTCTTCGAGGTAGGCGACCGTCGCGGACTTGACCTCGTGGAACGTCGAGTGATCCGCGTTCTCGGCCCGGAGCAGACGCTGGAGTTCGCCATTGAACTGTTTGGTGTTGGTGCGCAGCGCGTCGAGATGGGTCTCCAGCTCGGTCAACGCGGTATAGATCTTGCGGTCGCTGACCTGCGGACCGGTCAGGAGGCGATGTAACTCCGCCAGCCGGTCGGCTATCGCGTCGAGCACCGCAGTCTGGAGCGCGCCGCTGGAAGCCAGCACGGTGAGCGCGTGCTGCACGCCGGCGAAGGCGGCTTCACCGCGTTTCGTCAGGGAATACTGGAGATTGCGTCGCTCGTATTCCTCGGCGGTCCGGTAGTTCTCGGTCTGGCTCTGGATCGCGTCGACCAACCGCCAGTCCCGCAAGCTGCCGAGCGCGCGCATCAGTTCCGCGTCCTCGAGAGCGCCGAACCAGCCCACGGTCCGCAGCCGCTCGTGCAGTCCATCCAGGCTCAGGGACGTCTCGAGGCGCTCGTTGGCCTCTGTGAACGCGTGGAGGATCGCGGTATACAAATCCGCATGCTCGCCGGTGCTGAAGCTGAACAACTGCGCCGGTATACGTTCCATCATCCTCCCCGGGTCTCCGTCCGGATCCCAGGGTAGAGGGTGGTACCGACAGAAATGAGACAGCTCGCTGTGAGGGGATGCGGTCGCGCTGATCTACAACCCACGCCATGCCACCTCGATGTTGGCCTTGTTCGCCCGCCACTACACCGACCACCGGTCACATCAAGCGCTGAGCCAGCAGCCGCGCTACCACGATGCCAGTGCGGTCGTCCCGCTGGACCAGCCGATCCGTCGCCATCACGTGCTCGGCGGCGTGCTCAACGGGTACCGCCGAGCCGCCGTCCCGTCAGCGGAGCAGGCGCATGGCGAGCACGGTTCCATCCTGGTGAACCGACACCGGGCCGTCCCACCGGCCGTCCCAGGAATTACTGGGCCAAGCGGAGCGGCGCTCGTAGATCTCGCGGCGGTACTGCTCCACTTGTCCGGCAGCCAAAAGGTCGAACAGGTCCTTCGCTACGCCGGAGAAGGCCTCAACGCGGGTCCTGTTCAGCCGGAAGACGTGGTCGGTGCCGACAAAACGAATGCCGAAGAGGAGGTGGTCGGCATCCTGCACGCTACCGGCGGCCGCGTGCGCAAAGCCCGTGAAGCGCTTCTTCCCTTGACGCTCGGTCAAGTACTGAGTGGTCGCTTCCCCGTCGCCGGCGAAGGCCGTCAGTCCAGCGGCAGCCGTGCGCGCGAGCACCTGCCCGAACCATTCGTACCGTTCCGGCGTGACGTGGTAGCCGGTGACCGAGGAAGGGGGCTTGTCGCCCTCGGCGGGCAGTCGGATTTCGGGGAAGTGATTCGCATCGCTAAGCCGGACATCCAGACCACCACCCCCGGCGTGGGGCTTGCTCAGCCAGCCGCCGCGTCCTTCTGCACAGAGTGCGTAGACGATGACATGACCGTCCGGGGGTAGTTCGGTGCTGAAGATCAAGGCAGGGGTCTCGTTCCAGGGCCCGATGTGCACCGTTTCCACGTGAGCTGATGCGGAGGCTAGTTGGCCGTAGGAGTGCGTGGCGTTGCTGTGGTTGCCCTTGCAGGCGATCGGGAGTGCTAGGGAAGGCTCTCCCGGCTTCCAAAGTTCGGCGAAGAACTGCGGGCGGTAGATACCTCGTGGGCTCCAGCCAGCGCGCAACGTCGTGTCCCCGGGCACGATCGAGACGACGCGGTCCGGATAGCGCTGCGCCAAGACCCGCTGTGCCGCTACCAGGCCGAAGCCGATGCCGAGCTCGCTCGACTGGAGGGCCTTGTAGTGGTCAGCCGTCACCTTGCCCTCAGCGGACAGCTTCATGAAGGAACCGGTGTCGCCGGTCAGTGCCTGACTGTACTTCAGCGCGCCCCAGTGCTCGGCGAGTCCACGCGCGGCTCCTCGACTCGACAGCGCGGTGGCTCGGCCGAGTACATGCAGCACGTCCCAGGGCGTCAGCTGAACAGATCGCTCTCCCCACGCGGAAACGGGCCGGAGTTCGGGCTTCCGCCGCAGGACGTTGTCCTCGTCCTTCGACTTTTTCTTGTCAGCCTGCTCCTTCGCACGGTTCTCGTCGTACTTCGCTGCGGCGTCGGTCACGGCGCCAACCAGCCCGAGATCCGAGCGGAAGGAGATGTTCGAGTATTAGGCGAGCTCCCCCAGCACCTCTTCTGCCGACTTCCACACCATTCCCCCTATGGGCCCACTGCGCGGACTGCACTCGGTACTTCGTGATCGACACCGACGTATAACGTTACGTTTTCAAGCGCACGCGCGCTTCCGCACAACGAGTGATATGGGTCGAGGATCTTGGTTGTCCACGGTGATGTGGTGCAGGCCGGCTCAACGTGCCAATGTCCTGCTTCGAAGGGCGCGGATCGCCGTGTTCGTGGATGGCTGCTGGCACTCGTGCCCGGAACACGCCAACTTGCCGAGGAACGAATTGCGCGCGATCTCCGCCGTGCTCAGGTCCGAACGTCGTTCCAGCACGGTCATCGCCGTGTACTGCAACGGCGTGATCGCGACGGGCCGAAGCACTTCGTCGGGAGGACCCCCACGGCTAGTTCCAGCTGTTTGATTAGGCACAGCCTTCATTTTGTTCGTCGCGACCGAACGCCGCTCGTCGGCGCCGCTGCTCAGACTGGATCTGTTCGCAACGTCTGTCGTTAGTGGACGGGCGCGGCGATCAGTACTCGGCGCCCGCTTGCACCAGCGCCGCGATCCGGCTGTCGCGCGTGCATTGCAGGTACGTGGTGAGCAGCGGGAGCGGTGTCCTGATCGCCCCGGGCGATAGCGTCGGAGATCTCATCGTGGTGTCGTGAAAAGGTTCGGCGCTTCGGCCAGTAACCGGGGTCTCGTAGGGCGCGAGCTGGCCGGCGAGCCGTTCCAGGAGTTCGCGAGCTTGCGGAGGATCACGAGCAGTTCCGGGGTGCGGTTCGCCTCATCCGCGAAGTTTCCCATCAGCACCATGGCGCCGGGTTGAAATACGCGGGATCCAGGCGACGGACGGCCTCGACGAAGACTTCCCGCGTCTCCGTCCGGCTCAGGTCGAGGGGCGTAGGTGTGACAACGCCACCGTCGTCGCCTTCGATCCGATACTGAAGTCAGACCGCCTGACCAGGGGCGTATCGATATCAGTCCACGCACTGCCCTGCCGGACGCGCACCGGATGCACAAACTTCGTCGACGTCCACGCACCATCCGGGTGCGCCGCCGTCTGTGAGGTCTCACTGGTAGCCGACGCCACCCGCCCGCTCGCGCGCTGGGACGTCGCTCAGGCGTGCGGAGAGATGGGACTGTAATACGTTCGCGGTTGATCCGTCCGGTGATTGTGATCGACCCTGGCGTGCCTGTTGGTCTACCTGGGTGGTCGCCCGTGGTGTTGTGTCATGCATCGGCCTTCCTTGCGTCACGTAGTTGGCAGCTGGTGACGTAAGGGCGGTGGAAATGGGGAGTCCTGATCTTCTCCGCGGGTGGGGCCAGGGCACCCGTCAGAGGCTTGCGCACCGTTCGCAGCGACGGGTGGGTGGTGGGCTCAGGTTCGCGTTCTACGGTCGGACGTCAACGGTGGAGCATCAGGATCCGGTGAGTTCCGCTGCGTGGCAGCGCGAGGCAGCCGAGGTATTGGTCGCCGGACGCGGTGTGATCGTGGCGGAGTATTTCGATGCTGGGTGTTCGCGGCGGTTGCCGTGGCGCGACCGGCCGGAGGCAGCGTCACTGCTGGCGGCTCTTCTTGATCCGGATCGTAGCTTCGATGCGATCGTGGTGGGAGAGTACGAGCGTGCCTTTGCCGCGGACCAGTTCGAGCAACTGACCCCGATACTCAACAAGCACGGGGTGCAGGTCTGGATACCGGAGGCCGGCGGGCCGGTCGAGGTGGGTAGTCCCCTGCACCGGATGCTCATGACCGTGCTCGGCGCACAATCGCAACGGGAGGTGCTGCGGGCTCGGCACAGGACGTTAGCAGCGATGCGCGCCCAGGTAAGCAGGCAGGGCCGCTACTTGGGAGGGCGTCCGCCTTACGGGTACCGCCTGGTCGATGCGGGGCCGCATCCGAACCAGACGCACGCTGGCTGGGGGCGTCGACTTCAGCGGCTGGATCCGGATCCGGTGACGGCACCGCATGTGAAATGGATCTTCGCGGAACGGCTTACTGGCCGGAGCGCCGCGGGTATTGCTCGCGAGCTGAATGAGCGAGGCGTCCCGTGCCCGTCCGCAGTCGATCCGGCCCGGAATCGGCATCGTTCCGGCCGGACGTGGTCGCTCCGCACGGTTGTCGAGATCCTTCGGAATCCGCGGTACACCGGTCGAGAGGTCTGGGACCGCATCACCGGCCGTAACCTGCGAAATCCGGAGTCGCCCCGTGGCATGTTGACAATCGCGGCTGAACCCTCGCATCCAGCGCTGGTGAGCGAGCGGGATTTCATCGCCGTGCAGGCTGTTCGGGTCACCAGGACGGCGTCTGACGGCACGAGACGCGTCTACCGGTTGTCGGGTCTGGTGCGCTGCGGGTCCTGCGGACGTCGGATGGACTCGCACTGGGTGAACGGTCGCCCAGGCTACCGCTGCCGGCATGGGTACACGAGCGCCCAACCCCGACCAGCCACGGGCTTGAAGAACCTCTATCTACGAGAAGACGACCTCCTCGCACGGATTTCCGCAGGCTTGATCGCCCAAGGCGGTCCGGCCCATGATGTTGCCGCGTACTTGCGCGCGCAGAACTTGATGATCAACTGCAACGCTGAGACGCTCACGCTGCGACCCGTGGGAGATCGGCAAATAGGACTGCCCCACGACTGATCGAGAGTTGATCGTCCATGGGGCAGTGATGTGTCCGAGACGGAGTTGCGCACTAACCACCCGTCTTCGACTGCCCATGTGAGGCGCGCGAGGGCGCAGCTATGACCGGCTCGGCGTCGCCCGCCGCAGCCAGGACCCGTGCCCAGGTGTCCTCGGCGCGCTGCGTTCCGGGATCGAACCGGCAACCCGACGTGCCGACGGCGCCAGTCGGGCGGGGAGCGTTTCATGTTCGCCCCTTGAAGCATGAGGGGCGAGCGGTCTTCTAAAGTCGAGCTAGTGGCAGGTAAACGAGTCAGATACAGCGGTCGCTACGCGTCTTTCCATGTCGAGGGCATAGGTGATGCACTCCTCATGGACCGTGGGCATGCGTTCGCTTCCCTTGAAGTTCTCGGCCCTGCAAGCGTTACTTCCTTGCATGCGGCGATGAAGGAGGTCTGTAAGGACTATGACTACAGCAACGATGACGCTCGGTTGCAGGACTTACCGCTATTTGCCGTTACCTGGTCGACTGATAGCACAGCGGAGTTTGACGACGACACGTCCCTGGCCGAACCTGTCAGCCTCTCGCTAATGCGTGACGGCAACTTGTTAGTTGAGTTGTGCGTCGGGGTCGGACCGGCCCCACGGACAGGAGAGGACCGCTGGTCGGAGGGGGCGCGTCTTCTCGACAGTTGGCTTCAGGCGCGTGGTGGGAAGCTGGTCAACTTCGAGCCGGGAGACTTCGGGTTTCGCTGGTACTGGAAGGTTTACTTCTCGGTCCCGCTCCGGGGAAAGACGGTTACCGACGTGCACCTCATTGGAGCTGATGCGATCCGCGTTCTAGAGACGCATGCTGAGGGAGAAGTAACACTGGATTCCCTCCGTGCCCTCCTTCGCAGTGGCCATGCGGAAGCGATCGTAGGTATGCCGGAGGGACAATTACTCGAAGCCAAGCGGCATCTTCACCTCGAAGATGAAAAGAGTCGACTCGAACTTGCCAAGGATGTCTCGGCCATCGCCAATTCGCCTACCGGCGGCCTTCTTGTCGTGGGGCTCGCGACCCGTCGCGAGTCGGGACGAGACGTTGTCTCTACTGTGCACCCGTTTCGCGATACGGGGCAGGCACGGCGGGTACGTTCCGTGCTTGATCGACTTATATACCCACCAATCGACCGTTTGGATGTTTCACTAGTCCCGGCAGGCGGTTCCTACTCGCCAGAAGAACACCTGCTGGTTGTCATCGTTCGGCCCCAGCCTCCCGAGTTGACCCCCTTCATTGTGACCGGCGTCGTAGTCGATCAACGCGTATTTGGTAGTTACATCGGGCTATTCGAAAGGCGAGGTGAAGACACGGTCGCTTCGACAGCGGCATCCATCCATGCAGGGCTGTCTGCTGGCCTCGCGCTACTTCGTGGCCGGCCAGCGCAGCAGTAGAGTCGCCTATTTTCTTGTTTGTGCCATGAGGTTGCTGCCAGGGCCGTCTCCGAAATTGGCGGCCCTGGTACAGTGTGGAGTGACGAGATCACCCATAGTTCCACTGACCTCAGCGAGCGTTGCCGCCGTCGGACCGACTACTGTGATCCATTGGCGATACACCTAACGTCGCGCGAGATCGGCGTGGTGTCCGATATGTTGCGCTCCGTGCCGCCTGTCCCGGAACGGTGGATCGTGGCTACTTATAGGCATTGATGGTATTTCGCACGGCTGGCGGCAACGAAACCGGGACGGCAGATCCAGCCAGAAATGGAATACAGCTAACGTTCTCCGCCATCACGTCAACGGCCGCAGCAACATCAGCGCCCGTCAGTTCAGAGAGCAGCCTCATCAACGCATCACGCACATAAAATCGGTTATGCGAGTTGCCAAGAACTAGCAGTTTTCTAACACACGTAGATTTAGCCTTCAGGTCCCGTAGATGAGGATAGGCGGCTACAAAGAAGTCTGCGATTACATCACAGAATGAGAAGGGGAAATTCCCTTCCGTTACATCGTCAAACAAGTACACCAGCTTGTCGACCGAGTCACTGGCATTGCGCTCCTTCACTGCCTGGAATACTCGACTATTGAAGAGGCTCATTAATTCAAGTAGCAGATGTTCGTCCGAGGAGTTTGCAAGCAAATCTGCATAGAGCTTACTTGCGTCGTCGGAGTGTACGCCCGACTTAATGTTCAGAATATATTGCTCACACGAAAATTTAACGTTTCTGAAGGGATCTGCGTCAACGCCAGACACAAGTGAATTCAACTCGGCCTTCATGCTAGAGACCGAGTAGAAACGTCGGGAGCGATCGTTGTCCGTGGCTTTATCAATAATGTATCTAAACCGCTCCGGGATCGTCATTAGATCTAGATTTGGGAACGGATCATCGCCCGTAAGACAGAAGTAGAATATCTTACCTAGTGCGAAGACATCGGCGGTTTCGCCGATTCGATGAGCGTCCTTAAATTGCTCTGGCGCGGTGTATGCGATCGAGCCAAGACCTGTTCGAGTTCGGGTAATAGTAGTACTCTGAGAGTATTTGTCGAGGCAAAGCCCGAAATCAGCAACTACCCACTGTCCCAGACTAAAAGGGTCGCTTTGCAGAAATAATACATTGGCGGGCTTCAGGTCACGATGGAGGATCCCTTCACTGTGTGCGTACTCGATTGCATCCATAACAGAAAGCATGACCTCGACAGCTACCGACTCTTCAAACTTTCCTATTTCTCGCACTCGCCGATCAAGGGAATATTGGGCCACCGGCATGACATACCACGGCGGCCTCACGGTGAAATTGAACCCAATGACTGGCATTATGCCGCTGTGGATCAGCCTACTTTGAGTCCTCACCTCACGCTCAAAGCGTGAGATATACTCAGCATCGACAGTCGAATTGCCAGTTAGTAGCAGCTTCTTGGCAATGAATAACTTTTGAGATTCTGTCTCTTGTACCCGCCACAGTTCCCCCTGTCCCTCAGTCGTCAAATGCTCGACAAATCGGTACCTCGTCATAGCCTCCCCTAGCAAGGTCGAGCGGTGTCATACCCACGTCGAACCACCGCGCTGGGTCGTTACAACTCACTGCCAGCGTTCGCCGTGCACGCTCGACGCTACCCGATGCCGCCGTGACTTCTCACGGTGCAGCGACTGAACCCGGAAAAGATCTAAAAGGCGAGGTCAGGGCAATTCTGCCGATCCGCTCACCGCCACAACCGAAGTTCGAACCCTCACCTACGACACAGGCGCACCCGAGCATGGGCCTGCGGGCACAGCTACCGTCGATCTGTGCGATGATCAAGGTTGCAAGGCTGGCTCGCGATGCAGGGATGCGCTGTCGCCCTAGTCAAGGTACGAATTTGCGCATAAAGTGCCAAAGCTGTCGACACGGTGGGGAGGCGAACTGATTCGTGTGGTCGGTATAATACGAAGTATGAACCAGTATAATAGCAGTGATGAGTTAGAGGATTTACCTCGATATCTTCAACGTTATCTGAAGACTCGGCATGCTCATATGGTGTTCCAGGGCGAGGAGGAAAAGGCATCGTTTTTGTCTTTTGCATTGGAGCAGCGCCAAGAGGTCGGCCTGCGATATCTTCGCGAAACTGCTGAACGTCTCAAGCTTCGCACCTTTCCCCTAGAAGAGTTACTTGAGACTCTGGGTCGCATTGAGCAGTGTAGCGAGCCGTCTCTTTTGGTTGGAGAGCTTGTCAAGCGAATAGAGGAATGTTCACAGGAAGAGGTTGACAAAATCGCAAATACGCTAATGATCTTGGATACGGGCGATTATACCCCTGCTGGACGGTTAGTGATTGATCGTGCAGTGCAGAGGATTGTCCCGAAGCTCAATTCAGTGTCCAGTCGTGAGCTTGCCGTGAAGCTTGTTGTTAGTAAACGGGTAAATCGCAGGCGGGCTGCGTACAAATTTTTCAGATTGCGGGGACTGGATGACAGATCACGCGCATTGCTTGTGAGTCAGTTAGACCACGATGCTCTGGAAGCCCCTGATCTCGTCGCGTGCGATACAGAATTGGTGCAACAGTTGGGACTGGGGCGAGTGTTGGATATGGCATCGAGTACCTACTACCGTATGCGAGCCATCCAATGCGCCATGGAGTTTCAGCCGCCGAGTGAGATTATGTTAGCTTGTAGTGAATATCCACAGGAGATTGTGTGGGCAGTCTTTGAAAAGCACCAAAAGGAGTATCTACCGTACATGATGAGGTTGCTTGATGAGTATAGATCGGATGCGTACCTTTTGAATAGAATTCTAGGCTGCATCGGTAAGATCGGTGGTAGTGATGAAATTATAGAAGCCCTCGAAACCGTTACTGGAAAGTTGGATAACGCGGTCGGTCTTGAGTGTTCTTAAAGTTCGTAGTGCGTTCTCTCGCTAGAACTAGACTCTGGGACTATGGGTTAGACGTGACCACTCCGGCAGGTGCCCTTACGGAGCATTTCGGCAGAAGTTGCCTCGTCGACGATTCGATTTCGTGGAAAAATCACCGCTCGTAAGGGTTGCGCGTACCTCGCTCGTGTATGGTGAGCACGAAGGTTCCTTTGGAACGAAGCGTGTAAACAAGTCCTTGTCGCCGTAGTTCCTCTGTTGCTCGTCGGGCGGTGGCAAGCGCAACACCATACTCGTCTGCGAGGCGGCGTTCTGCTGGTAGTGGTTTGTTCGGTGGGATTTCGCCTGTGATGATCATGCGCGCGAGGTGGTCGGCAAGCAGTTCGTATCGGTAGCGCAGAGGGTTGCCGTTGGGATCGAACTTGCGTGAGTTCCATCCCTGCGTTCCAGCGGTAGTCAAGTCCGTCGCGGACGCAACTTGACAGTTCGGCTCGGCGGGTGACGAACTGTTGTCGTGCGGCCTGACGTTTTTCGACGGATCGCCATCTTTAATTTGATGGAGAACAGGGCTGCTTTCGGGCTGCAAGAGTTCTTGGTAGTGGATTGGGCGGGACGCCCGGCTTACGCATACCTCGCATGGCATCCCGGTTATCTCGTTGAGGGCTTCGAGATCTATCGGGTTGAAGCGCTTGTTGCACAGGGCAATCACGTGGCCGTTCGCGGCTCGGTGGTGGTGTGCGTCGAAGAGGTGGACCATTCGCTCTCGTTCGCCGACCGTTCCTTGCCGGGGACGGGCCATCACAAGCGTCGTCATCGAAGAAGCTCCCGCGTCGTGGGTGGGTATGGGTGGTGAAGACGGAGATCAGCTTTCCGACGACCGACGGCAGTGGGGATGACATGAGTAGGCCATGGTCGGGCCGTATGGCGGCAGGCCGCGGTGAGGGACGAGACGCGACGGCAGGACCAGGTTCGGAGCGTTCAGCAGTGGGCCGGCGCTGTCCGGCCCGTCCCGCTGTGGCTGATTCGGGACAGGTTGCTTGGGACGGATGAATAGACCACTGACCTGGGAGATCACGCCTCGGTAGAGCATGGGACGACCTACGGGAGGCTGTCCCGTGCGTCCCGTAAATGTGTCCAGGCACCTATACAGCGGACGCTCGTCAGGACGGACAGAGAGTTGGTGTTCTGTCTTTGTCCTCGGCCGCTGGTTCAGTAGGTGACGTGTGACACACTGAAATCATGTCCGTTTCAGCGCGTGAACAGCTCGACCGGCCGACGAGCCACTATCGCACCGTGCTTGAGCAAAAGATCAGGGAGCGGCGGCTGACGCTCGAAGAGTTCGTCGAGTTCGCCGAGGTCTTCGCACGTGAGCATGGGGAGCGCGGCACCTTGAGCCTTCGCCACCTGAAACGGTTGGTTGCGGCTCGCGGGGAGAACGGTGCGCCGTTGGGTCCGCTTCGCCCGGCGACTGCGCGACTGCTCGAAAAGATCTTCGGTCTCGCCGTAGACGATCTTTTGAAGCCTCCTGAGGAGTCCGCCGGGGGGCAGGTCGAGGCCGGGCGAGCTTCGGTAGCACGTCCTGTAGGCCGGTCGAGGGAGGTGGAGAGGGCTCAGCCTGCCGTGGCGCTGGCGTCCGCTTTCGAGTGGTTGGACAAGCGTGCGGGGTGGATTCCGGACACCGCTCGGCGGAAGGTCAGCGCGCGGGCGGCGAAGCTGGACACGGGTAACACGCTCGATCGGCGGGCTCGGCGTGCCCGCGTCGACCGTGGTCAGGTTGCGCGTGCCCTGCTGAACTACTACGGCGATCGGTTACCAGGACACGACCCGTATCGCGTGCGGTGCGACGGTCGACTGATGTCGATGAGTGTGGTCACCCGGCGCGGCTGGCTCGATGTAGCGAGCCCGCTTGATGCCGAGCATGAGCGGTTGGAGTTGGTCAGCACGGAGCACGGTGGCGAGGTGCTTGACGACATCGGGGCGCGGCGGGCCGTGGACCGGCTTGCCGAGGCGGTCGCATTGGGCGTGCGGGTGACCGACTCCCAGGTCTACCGGCTGCTGGAAGTCGGTGTGGAGCATGGCTCACTGTCGGGGGCGCTCGGCGTCGCGCCGTTCATCGAGTACGCGCTGACGGCCGACCTGCTCGAAGGCGAGTTGGTCGATGCATTGGCCACGGTCGGCGAGGCTCGGCGTGACGAGTTGCCGCTACGCGGGCGGTACCTGCCGGATCTGAAGTCGGTTTTCGACGTCTCGGGACGGTTGTGCGCCGGGGGCGCGCTGGCCCTGTGTGCGGTTGCCCGGCCGACTGACCCGTACCGGGGCAAGGCCGATTACGCGATTCTGGTGCAAGAGCGGTCCGGGAGCGTGCTGAACTCGGCGGGGCGGTTGTCGGTGATTCCGAAGGCGTTCCATCAGCCGTTGAAGGATGTTCGCGCGGACGTGTCGATCCGGTCGACGTTGCTGCGGGAGATGGAAGAGGAGTTGTTCGGCCGTAGCGAGGTGGACAGCACGCTCGGCGGGCAGCGCGCGGCGGCGCCGATGCATCCGCATCGATTGTCCGAACCGATGCGGTGGCTGATGGAAGAGCCCGACCGGCTGAGGATCGAGTGCACGGGGTTCGGGCTCAATCTGGTCAGCGGAAACTACGAGTTCGCCGGGCTCATCGTGATCGAGGACGAGGAGTTTTGGCCGCTCTACGGCGGCCACGTCGAGGCCAACTGGGAGTCAGCCGGACTGCGGGTTTACTCCAGTTTGGATCGTGAGCTGACAAACCAGACGATCACGGATGAAACCTGGAGTAACGAAGGGCTTTTCGCGTTGTTGCAAGGGTTTCGACGACTCGCGGAGATCGGCGGGGAGCGCGTTAACCTGCCGGTCGTCGAACTGGATGCCGAGTCATGCCGATGACGGCCACCGGACGGTGATCACGACGGCATCCGTGATCGCTTCCCATGAGTGGTCGATGCCCGGCCCCCACATGACGTAATCGCCTTGCCGCTGCATGGTGACGCTGCCCTCGGTGAGGTCGATCCGGAACGTGCCTTCGACGAGCAGGACGAGAGTCGTCCGCTGGTCGTCGGACGTCCAGTCGGGGCGCTTGTCTCCGGCCGGATGGATGCCCCACTTGACCTCAACATCCTTCGTAGAGCGGACATCCTCGGGCGGGTTGATGAAGTGGCCGACGAGCCACCCGCGCGTGTCTAGGCCGTCGTCTGCGGCGTTGCCGCTGTGCCACTGGGCACCCACTACGAAATCTCCCATTCGATCGAAGGCAGGTTCACCCGGTCCCCGCCGATCCGTTCGAGCCGCCGCAAGCCCTGGAGCAGCGCGAACAGTCCTTCGTTGCTCCACGCTACATCGCTGATCAACTCGGTCAGCAGAGGCCGGTCAAGGGTCGAGTACTGGCGAAGCGTTGAGGACTCCCAGTTGGCCTCGATCACGCCGCCGTACCGCGTCCAGAACTGGTCATCGTCAATGACGATGAGCCCGGGGAACTCGTAGTTGCCGCTGACCAGATTCAGTCCGAACCCTGTGCACTCGATCCTCAGCTGGCCGGGCTCCTCCATGAGCCATCGCATCGGCTCGGACAGGCGGCTCGGGTGCATCGGGTCGGCAACGCGCTGGTCGGACACGGTGTTGTCGATGTCGTCGCGGCCAAACAGCTCTTCTTCCATCTCGCGCCGGAGCGTCGCGCCGATCCGGGCATCCGCGCGATAGTCGGTCAGCGGTTGGTGGAAGCCCTTCGGGATGACGGCCAGTTGGCGCGCGGCGTTGACGACGTGGGCGGAGCGTTCCTGCACCAGGAGCACGTAATCGGCCGGTCCGCGGAACGGGTCGGCCGGGCGGGCGATGGCGCAGAGGGCGAGGGTTCCCCCGGCACAGAGTCGGTTGGAGACGTCGAGGACGGCCGAGACGTCGGGTAAGTGCCGGTCGCGGAGCGGGGACGAGCCGGGTTCGGGGAGCTGGCCGGCGGCGAGGGCGTCGACCAACTCTCCTTCGAGCAGGTCCATGGTCAGCGCGTACGTGATGAAGCGGCTGATGCCGAGGGAACCGCTGATCGTGCCGTGGCCGACGTCGATACCGGTGAGCCGGTACAGCGGCATGTCCACAAGCCGGGTTCCCAGGGCGAGAGTTTCGGCGAGGCGCTGAGCAGCGCGTCCGGCGGCTTGCTCGTCGAGGGTGCGGTCTTGCTCTACGGCGCCAGAAAGCGTGAGGCCGTCGTGACCGGCGATCAGCGGGCAGTCGAGGTCCAGCCATTCGGGCCGCGTGAGGATGCTGGTTACGGTGTCGGGTCCGACGTGGCGGGCGGTGTAGTAGCCGAAACCGTCCGGGCGGTCTGAGTAGTACTGCCGGAGAGCGTCCGCGACTTGGCGTTGATTGACTCGGCTTCGGCGGGCTGCGCGGTCCTTGAGTGCATGCACGTCGAGGCTGGCGAGCCTTGAGGCAACGTCGCGCCGGGCGGTTCCGGCGGGCCAGCCGGTGTGTTTGTCGATCCAATCAAGCGCGGCGCTGATGTTCGGATCAGCGCTGAGCCGCTGTTCGGCGTCGATGGCCTTGGCGTCCTGCGCTGGAGGTTCGGCGTTACCGACGAGCGCGGCGAAACGCTCTTTCACGGCGGCTGGAGCCTGCTCGAAAGTGGTGTCGAGAAGCTGTTGCATCTCGGATTTCGGGCGCAGCGTCGGCTTTTGGTGCCACGCGGCGACGGTGCGCACGCCGATTCCCAGGCGTTCGGCGAAGGATTCGTTACTCAGGCGCAAAGCGGCTTGCAGCGCGCATGCCGTTTCGCCAGTCCAGCCAGTTACCGGATTCATCTCGTCATGGCCTCCGAAACGGCGTTATGCATTGGACCTGCACTAGTCATGCACGCGATGCGCACTGATGATGCATGGGTTCCGACCGGAATTCGCAGTGGAATTGTCGGTATGGAAAAGCTCGGAAAGCACGAGGCGCTACCGCTTCCGGCGGACATGCTCGATCACCGTCGCGAGGTCGGCTTTCAGGTCGTCGAGGCGGTCGGTGATCTCGTCCATGCGGCGTTCGAGAGCGTCCAGCCTGGACCACAGCGTGTCGCCGCGGTCAGTCACTGGCTCGTCCGGCGCCGGCGGCTTACGGCCGTGCAGGACGGCGTCGAGGTGCTGCGGATGCCAACCGAGGGCGACGGACAGGGATTCCAGGGTTCGGGGGCTGCGGCGCCGCTCGATGACGTGGTGCTGGATTTCGCGGACGACGGCCTGCGAGACATTCGAACGCTTGGCAAGCTCGCGCTGAAGCCATCCAAGCTCGTTCACGCGCTCGTTGATGGCCTTGGCGACTGCCGCCCAATCCTCCGACATCCATTCCTCCGCGCTCCGCCTCGCCGACGAGGTTAGCGGTTCCGCTCCATAGCGCGGCACGACGCGGCGGCTTAGCCCTCGCGCTCGACCAAACACCCCCTTCTCGAAGCTGAAATCAACAACCTCTTATTGAAATCAACAAACAAGGGACTTTCACCATGAGTACATCCATGTCCAAAAACAGGCGACCCGCGTACTACACGGTTCGGGAAACGGCCTGGATTCTCGGCATCGAACAGTCGCGCGTCTCCCGCGCGATCCGGCTCGGCGAGCTGCGCGCCGTAGCGCGCAACGGGCGTGTTCTGGTGTCGGGCAACGTGCTTGCGCGGCTTCTCGGCGAGCCGGGCGACAGCGGTTCCGGGGGTGCGCAGTGACCTCGGAAGACATTCGTTTGATCGGCATTGCGTGGCGGTTGGACCGGCTGCGGTGGGTGCCGACCAGAGTGCTCGACCAGATCGTCAAGCGCGACGGGTCGTGCTTCTGGATGTGCTGCGACGGCGAGCCGCCGCAACTGGTCGGCATCGACACGCCGGACCGGGAGTTGGCCGCTCGGTTGTGCGCGGGGTGCCGAGTGCCGGAAGAGTGTCTGGAGCTGGAGTTGCGCACGGCCGGCGAACTGACGGTGGGCGTGTGGGGCGCAATGCCGGAGGACGACCGCCGGGCGCTTTATCCGCACTGGCTGAGGCGTGGCGAGCGCGCTGGAGGGCCGAGGCCATGACCGCAATCAGTTTGACGCCGGTTCAGGTCATGGCTGGTGTGGGTGTGCTGTTCGTCCTGGCGTCCGTGTGGCGGGCCGGTGCTCGTCGGGCAAAGGCGACGGCCGAGGCGGCTCGGTCCGGGGCGCGGATGGTGTCGCTGGCGGGGCGTGTGCTGTTCACGGCGGGACTGATCGTCGGCGTTCAGTGGGTGGTGATCACTCGTGCGGGTGGCGGCTGGCTGCTGCTGGCGGTGCTCGGCGTGCCAGCGCTGTTCGCCTCCTACACCTTGACCCGCGCGTTGACGGTGACCACGTACGACGCGCCCCGTCGCCGGGGTGGTCGCCGATGACCGGGCGAGCTAAGAGCGCGCGGCCGGGTGGGGCCGAGCCCATCGAGCGGGTCGCGGTACAGGTGGATCGGTTGTGCTGGACTGGGATTCTGCTCGGGCTGGCGTTCACGATGACCAATGTCCAGCAGTTCGCGGCGGCTGGCTCCCGACCGTGGTCGCTGCCGTGGTGGGGGGCGTGGCTGCTCGACCCGATGGTGTCGCTGGTGCTGCTGGCGATCCTGCGGGCCGAACAGGTCACCGCCCGGCACGGCGTACGGACCGGCGGGTGGGTGCGTGGCGCGAAGTGGTTCACGCTCGGAGCCACGTACGTCATGAACACATGGGAGGCATACGCCAACCGCTCCCCCGCACTGGTCGTTCTTCACTCGGTGCCGCCGCTGGTCGTGTTTGTCGCTGCCGAGGCGGTGACCGATCTTCGAGACAAACTCGGGGAGGCTGTCTCGGCGGCGTTCACGAACGCACCCGAGACAACTCGGCGAACGTCCTTTTCGGACTACCTCGCCGTGGCGCGTGCGGCCTACACACAGGGCACGACGGTGACGCCGGCTTGGGTGCGTGAGGTGACCGGCTGCTCGCGTGGTTTGTCATCTCGATTGGCCGCTGAGCTGCGGGCCGAGACGGAGGTGCGGCCGTGAACGCTTCTGAAGACGGTGTGAACCCTGCCGTGAACGGTGCGCTTCCGGTAACCGCAACGAGTCGGGATGTCGAGCCAGCCGAACCTGTGTATGACGCCGAACTGGTCGACGATTGGCCGGTGGCTCGGCGGCGGACGTTCCGTCAGAGGCTGGCGCGGTCTTGGCAGCGTTCGAAGTTCGTGCCGGTCGCGTTCAAGACGCGGCAGGCGCTGGAGCAAAGCGTCCGGGATGCGCTCGCGTGGTTGCTGCGGTCACCGTTCGGGTTCATGGGTGCGGTTGGCCGGGGAGTCGTTGTCATGGTTCGCGCGTGGCGTCGGTGGGTGCGAGTGCATGACTACCGGGAGGCGGCCGAGCAGTCCGAGAAACTGGCCGACAAGTTCGTCGAGATTCGCGCCTTGACGCTGTTCCGGTGGAAGGTCAGCGGGGCCGTTGTCGTGACCGTGGCCGCTGTGTTGCTGGTCGCGGATCTCGTGTACGGCGATCTCGTCTTGTGGATCACGGCGGGTGTCGGCTCGGTGGTCCTGGCGGTGGCTGGTCGACGGAAGGACGGCGCACCAGGGCGTAAGGCGGTGCTGGCCGGTCCACGGACACTCACCTGGACCATGGACCCGCAGGTGCTGGTGGACGCGTTCCGGGACGCGAAGCTGATCGGCAAGGACGAAACGCTGCGCCTGGTCGAGCGAGCGGCGCGGATCGGCGACGGGTGGGCGGTCACGGTCGACCTACCGGCGACGCGCAAGGCGGCGGACGTGATCAAGCATCGGGACGCGCTTGCGTCGGCGCTGGCGGTCGGCAACTGATCGTCGAGCGTGTACGCGGCCGAGGCGGTCATGCCGGGCGGGTGTTCCTGTGGGTGGCCGATGAGGACCCGTACGCCGGTCCGCCGTTGCGGACGCCGCTGCTCGATGTCGAGTGGTGGGACGCGTGGCGGCCGGTGCCGTTCGGCCGGGACGCGCGTCAGCGCCGGATCGACCTGCCATTGGTGTGGACCTCACTGCTCGTGGGTGCGATTCCTCGCCAGGGGAAGACGATGGCGGCTCGGCTTGCGGCGGGCGGGCTGATCCTCGATCCACACACGCGGCTGTATGTGTTCGATGGCAAGGGCGGTAAGGACTGGAAGGCCGTCGAGGACGTGGCTCACCGGTTCGTCTGCGGTGACGGCGTGGAGCACGCCGAGGCTGTACGTGACTACCTGGTCGAGTTGGTCGCGGAAGTTCAGGCGCGATACGCGCGCATGGCTGAGCTGGATGACGAAGTGTGTCCGGAGTCGAAGATCACGCCGGCCATCTCGCGCGATCCTGTACTGAACATGCCGATTACGGCAGTGATCATCGACGAGGTTCAGGTCTTTCTGGAGAACCCGACCAAGGTGTTGGTGGGCGGGAAAAAGACCACGCTCGGCGAGTACATTGTGGACCTGCTCGCGTACCTCGCTCGGAAGGGGCCGGCGGCCGGGATAGTGGTCATTCTGGCCACACAACGGCCGGACTCGCAGACGATCCCCTCGCGTCTGCGGTCGGTGCTGGGGTCGCGGTTCGCGTTGCGGGTGATGGACTGGCGGGACTCGAACATCGTGCTCGGCGAGCAGATGAACACCCGGGGATTCGACGCGTCGGCGTTGCTGCCGAACCACAAGGGCGTAGGCATCCTCCGACCGGACGGTGACACGGACGCCGGGGCCGAGTCGCTGGCCATGACGGTGTGGACCTACTACATGGCCAACCCCGATTGGCAAGCGATCTGTGCGCGAGGCCGCGCGCTGCGGGAGGCGGCCGGAACCCTGTCCGGTCACGCGGCCGGCGATGACACGACACGCGCGATCGACTCGGCGGCCGTCGTGAAGGCACTCGGCCCGGGCAGCGGCGACGCTCGGCAGGTGGAACTGCCGGAACCATTGGCGGCCGTGGTGCGGCATCTCGGCGACGGGATCGGCGAACGGGAGTTCGTGCCCACAGCCGAACTGGTCGAGACGCTGGAGATCGAACCGAGCACGTTCGCGCGGCAGATGGGCGAGTTGGGATGTCGCCCGGTCCGCCAATATGTCCCGACCGAGGACGGCGAGGCCCGGCGAGTACGCGGCTACCTCACGGCCGACCTTCGGGCCGCGATCAAGCAGGTAGATGACGAAATCAACAGCACGGCGGACGCGGAGGCCGACCAGCCGTGAGCAGCCAAGACAAGGCAGGCGAGAACATCACCGTTCGCGTCCCGGACGAACTTCCTGTGCTGACAAGGCGCGCGGCCCGCATACTGCTTGACATACTGGTGGAGCTGACCGAGGTCGAGGTCCTGGACGGACCTCAGGAAAGGGGGTCCGATGACTGCTGAAATCAACCGCGATCCGTGGGCGACGCTGGACGATCTGCTCGGCGTCGAGGTGGTCGAGACCGTCGACGCGGGCATCGGGCCGGTCGCGTTCTACGGCCGGTGCTCGACCGAGGACAACCAAGACCCCGAGACCTCGCACGGCTGGCAACTCGGCAACGCGCGCAAGTTCATCGAACCGCTCGGCGGAACAGTCGCGGCCGACTTCTTCGACATCGGTCAGTCCCGCTCGGTGCCGTGGGAACGTCGCTCGGAAGCCTCCCGGCTGCTGGCGGCATTGAAGGACCCGCACCGGGGATGGGATGCCGTCGTGGTCGGTGAGGGGACGCGGTGCTGGTTCGGCAACCAGTTCTCGCTCATCGCGCCGAGGTTCGCAGCGTTCGGGGTGGATCTGTGGGTGCCGGAACTCGGCGGGAAGTTTGACTCGCGGAATCCGTCGCACAAGATGCTGATGAGCGTGCTCGGCGGTATGAGCGAATCGGAGCGTCAGCACGTTCAGGCGCGGGTGCGCGCGGCGATGGATTCGCAGGTGGTGAACGAGGGGCGGCACCAGGGCGGCCGGGCGCCGTACGGCTACAAGGTGGTGGACGGCGGGCCGCACCCGAACCCGCGCAAGGCGGCCGAGGGCTACCGGCTGCGGGTGCTGGCGATCGACGAGCCATCCGCCGAGGTGGTCCGGCGGATCTTCGCCGAGTATCTGACCGGTATGGGTGACCGGGCCATTGCTAACGGGCTGAACCTCGACGGCATTCCGTGCCCGTCGGCTCGACGGCCGGATCAGAATCGGCACCGACTGGCGGACGGGTGGCAGGGCAGCACGGTCCGGGCGATCCTGGACAACCCGCGCTATACCGGCTATGCGATCTTCGGACGATGGACCAAACATGAGACGCTGCTCGACCCCGAGGACGTGGCGGCCGGTCACGTGGTCCGGTTCCGGCGGTCGGCCCCTGACCGGGTGGTGCGGTCGAGGACACAGGCGCATCCCGAAATCATTTCCGTCGAGGACTTCACCGAAGCTCAGTTGCTTCGCCGGTCGAAGGCGGCAGGCGGACTCCGCACGGCGCGCAAGACCGAACGTGGGCGACGGCCGACGAAGCGGACCTACCTCTTTCGAGGTCGCATCCGGTGCGTGGCGTGCGGACGAAAGATGGAGGGCAGCCCACGGGCGCACGGCATGTACTACCGGTGCCCTGCGCGCACTCTCGCTCCCGGATCGGCCGCCCTGGCGGACCATCCGCCCACGGTCTACCTGCGAGAGGACCCGCTGATGGAGGCCGTCAACGCATGGCTCGGTCGGTTGTTCGCTCGCGAGAACGTGGACCAGACGGTGGCCGAACTCGTCGCCTCGCAGGAGGGCGGCCGGATGCCGAGCGGACGCGAGGCCGCGAGAGACCGGCTCGACGCTGCCGAGGCGAAGCTACGACGGTTCCAAGCCGCCATCGAGGCCGGGGTTGATCCGGCGGCACTCGTCGAGGCGATCAACGAGGCACAGGCGCAGCGGGCCGCCGCGCGAGCCGAACTGGACAACGCACCCACACCGAACACAATCAGCGACGCCGAGGTGTACGCCATGATCGACTCGCTCGGTAACGTTGCAGAGGCGCTGGCGAACCCGAAGCGAGAGAGCCTGGAGAACCTCTACACAGCAGTTGACCTGCAAGTTCGCTACGAACACGAAACCCGCGCGGCCGACGTTGTGATCCGTCCGCCAGCGCGGGTGAATAGTGCGCGTGTCCGAGGGGGGACTTGAACCCCCACGCCCTTTACGGGCACTAGCACCTCAAGCTAGCGCGTCTGCCATTCCGCCACTCGGACTTGCTGGGAAACAGGTTAACCCATGCCACCACGCGCCTGCACCGGGGGCCATGATCTGATCGTCACGAGGTTGCGATATAAGACCGCCTTCGGCTGTAGATGACACCCGCCCGGGTCCTCGCTGGCTGACTGAAGCAGCACGGCCGAATTCGGTCACGCTCCGTTACATCAGCAGGTCCGGGCAAGTGAGCACCGCACGACGAGCGAGGCTCGCCCGCCGGCCACTCATCCTGCGTGGGTGGTGCCGGGGAGGACGTCGGCTTCGAACCTGTCCCTGTGGCATCAGGCCCGGACAAGCTCACACCACCACCGGGTGGGCAATTCTTCCTCCTCGCGGTGGTACGGCCACTGGCGACCGTCACCGTCCTGCTCGTGATCTACTACGTGCTGCCGGCCGACCGCCGGCTCGACACGTGGACGCTGGTCCAACTGGTGCTGGAACTCGTGCTGGTGGTGGCGGTCATCGGGTGGCAGGTCCGGCGGATCATGCGGTCCCCCTACCCCGCGATCCAGGGAATCCAGGCCCTTGCCTTCGTGATCCCGCTGTTCCTGGTGATATTCGCCTACGCCTACTACGTCTTGGAACACGAACTGGCGCAGAGCTTCACGAAACCGCTCACCCGGACCGACGCCCTGTACTTCGTCGTGGCCGTGTTCGCCACGGTCGGGTTCGGCGACATCGCCGCGGTGAGCCAGGCCGCGCGCCTCCTGGTGATCATTCAGATGGTCGGTGACCTGCTGCTTCTCGGCGGGGTCCTCCGCGTCATCGTGACCGCGGTGCAGCGCAGCCGGGCGGGGCGGCGTGATTGAGTCCGAGTTTCCTCAGTCGAGTCACACTGGCACCGCGGGCCCAGCATCGTCGTGGAGCCGATGGCCGAGTGCGGTTTGAGTAGATCGAAATGGTCTCGGGGATGAAATCGAGCACCTCGCGAATTTCTCGAACGATTTGGTCACGTCGCGAAAGGTGACTTCGTACACATACCTGAGCAGTGCGGGCGCGGCGGAGCGCGACGATCAACCGGGCGGCACACTGTCTGTCCAATTCGGACGACCTTGACCCGGGTGTTGCCGTCAGTGAGGCGGATCTCACGCTCACCGTGCCACCGCGGCTGCAGCGGCCGAGGCGCACTCGCCACGGATTATGCAGGCTTGCGTCGCCGCGCCCGTCACTCCCCCGCGCGGAGGATTGGGCTGGGCATGCGGAAGCATGCCAACTCATAATCGAACATGTGAGCGGTAATGACGGGCTGTCGGGTTCCCAAGGCGAGTTCGGGCATGCGGTGCCGGTCCGGCCCGCGAGCGGCGACGGAAGTGCCCGGGTCCCCGGCCGGTGCCTGCGCGGGCACCACCTCAGCGTCAGCGGCGCCGGCAACGGCTGGTCCCACTTCTACGATCTGCCCGACGTCACCTGCCGGGTCTGCGCCGCCCTCGGCGACCCCGCAGCGACCTGGTGCCTGATCGATCCGGCCCGGCAGTTCGTCTCGCCGTCCGCACCCGAGCGCGGGCTGGTGCTCGCGGTGATCCCACCGGTCGAGCGCGGCGAACCGGGCCGCATCGAACTCCGCCTGAACGGGCAGGCGGTCGGCGAAGTGCGCCTCGCGGCCTGTGGCCCCTGCCGCCGGGCCGTCATCACCGGGGTCGGCGTCGAGGTCGCCCTTCGCCGGTTGGGCTATGGCCGGGTCCTGGTCGCCGCCGCGCTCGCTCGCGCGCCGCAGGCCCGCTACCGGTGGTCGACCGCCGTCCTGCCCGACACGGTCGAGGCCTGCGCGTTCTGGTCCGCGATCGGGTTTCCCGGCACCGTCGGCAAGCCGCACTTCTGCTCCGACATGCGCCTTCTACAGGGCGATTCCGGCCCGGAGACCGGGATACGCCGTGATTGAGTTACTCACCGTGGCGCGCGAGGCCAACCTCGAAGTCGTCACGGCCCGGGGTGTCCTCGTCGCCCTTGTGCTCGGCTGCAGTGCCAGACGCCGAAGCCTGACGCAGTTCGACACAGCACTCGCCCACCGCCGGGACGAGACACGCATGAACGCTCGACGCCTGAAGGCCGGTCAGCACTCCTCGCAGGAACGCCTGGTTGAGGGCGCACACCAGGTCGGGAGCGCGCTCGGCGAGCGGATGGAACGGGCAGTTACGCAGCCGCAGGCACGTGGAACTCGTGCGGCTGGGTTCGAAGCCGTAGCGGGCCAGGAGCCCTTCCGCGAGGGTGAGTGCGCGTTCGGCGCCGAGCCGTCCCGGCCGGATCCGGTCGCGTTCGGCCTCGCCGGCCAGCGCACCCCGTTCGGTGGCGATGCGGATGGCCGCCGCACGGGCGCTTTCGCTCTGGGCTTCGGCCGCCACGGCATCGACGAGAATCTCGGCCAGCACGTCGTGACGGCGCGCCGGTATCGCCACCTGGATCCCGGCGCCGACCGGCTCGTAGACCTTCGGCCGGCGCCCGACCTTGCGCGGGCCTTCGACGCCGAAGTGACATCGCAGCAACCCGGCGTCGACCAGCTTGTCCAGGTGAAACGCGGCGAGCTTGCGGGAGATCCCCACGGCCGCGGCCGCTTCATCCCGGGTGATCGGCCGCCGGACCGTTCTGGCGAAGCTGTACATCCCCCGCCGGAGCTCATCGTCCAGCACGGCGACGGCCTTGATCGCGTCATCCGGTTCGGCCCCGATGGTCACGGCATCCAGACTATCGCCTGGCGGAATAAGACCAAACTTCGTGAGTCAAATTGATTTCAGGCCCCGGCGCCAGGGTGATGGCCCTGCGCAACCGCCGTAGCCGCGGGCTGTTCGACCGGTTCCCACCCGGCCGACAAAGCCGAGGCGCTGCACCGCTGTGTCCATCCGCTCCGAGCGATCATGCGACTGGTGGCGGAACGCCCCGACGTCTTGGCCGTCCCCAGCACAGCCGCGCCACACTGCCGTCAGCTTGCACCACCTCAGGTTCCGCTAACCGCACCGCAACGCAAGCCACTTCAAGACGGTCTTCAGAGCCAGGGGCCCAGTTCGGGAGCGTGAGCGGCCCGGCCGGTGAGCCAGCGGGCCAGGGCGGGTCCTTCACCGGCGTCCACCCGGCGGGCGACCACGTCCTCGACGAGCGCGTGGAGGAGGTCGCCGGGCAGGTCGCCGAAGTCCACGCCGGCCGCCAGGTCGACGGCATGGACGGCGACCTCGCGGGTACGCATCCACGGGATCTCGGTCGCGGGCACCATCCGGCCCTGCGCGGTCTCCACCTCATGGCGCCATGCCTCGTCCGGCAGGGCGTCGAGGTCACGGGCGAGCGCTTCGGCCGACTCGCGCACCATCGTGCGCAACTCGCTCACCGGCAGCCGGGAGCCCTCCTCGATCTCGGCATTGCGGCGCTCCCGACTCGCGTACATCGGGGTTTTCTCACCGGTCGCGGCCCAGCGGAGGAGCCGCCGCAACGCCTCGGCGTTGTAGTGCACGTGCGCGACCACGTGCCGGCGGGTCCAGCCGGGCAGCGCGCTCGCGGCATCGAAATCCGCGTCGGACAGCCCGTCGACGGTCGCCAGCAGCAGCCGCGTGCCCTGGTCCATCCAGTCTCGGGTTTTCATTTCGCACGCACCCGGTGGTCGACCTTGCCAATACCACCTATCTCGGTGACGGGCCGGAGAGTGAGCACCGTGGAAACATAACGCACCGGGATCGACCGGCCCAACCACGAGATCACTGGTGATCGCCTTCTGCACGAGTTCGCCGCCGCCGAGATCGGCCACGACTTGGCTGCGTCGGGGTAACGGCCGGGTCCTTGGTCCAACTGCCGGAGTCCTTCGGCTCTCGTCCCCCACGATCCGGACCGCGACCATGGAGCGATGCGAGTACGGGACATCATGAGTACCCCGGTCGTCGGCGTCACGGGAGACGCCACGATCGAGGAGGCGGCCGCGCTGATGCTCGGCCGTGGCTTCACCACGGTCCCGGTCTTCAGCGAATCGGGCACGGTGATCGGCATGCTCACCGAGGCCGACCTCGGCCGGTCACGCTTCACCGTCACCCGGGCCGAGGACAGCCCGGACAGCGGGGCGATGTCGGGTGTCACCGCCCGCGCGGTGCGGCAGATCATGCGGCCCTCGACCGTCGTGGTAACCGCCGACTCGGACCTGACGGAGCTGGCCACGATCATGGTCGACGCGCACTTGCGGAGCGTGCCGGTGGTGGACGGTGATCACGTGGTCGGCATCGTGACCTGGCGCGACCTGCTCGCCAGCCTCATGCTCCACTGACCAGGACACCGGCCGAGAGCCGGTGTCCCTACGCTGACGGGCGTCACTGTTGGTAGGACTCGACCTCACGCACCGGACGCGCCTGGGCGGCGGCGGGGTCCTCGCCGAACTCCCGCCGGGCCCGCCGCTGCCGGAGCAGGTCCCAGCACTGGTCGAGATGCTCCTCCAGTTGCCGCATCCGCTCTCGTTCGGTGTCGTCGAGCCCGTCACTGTGCGCGCGCGACCGCAGCCGGTGTTCCTCCGCGATCAACTCGTCGATGTTGGCGATGATGTCGTTGTCGGCCATGCCCCGAATGTAGCTGGCGCGCGACGCGCGCGGTCGCGACTGCGGGTGTCGCCGAACATGCCGCCCAGTGCGTAGTCGACGCCGGCCGCACGCCAGAACCCGGCCTGCTCCTCGGTGTCCACCCCGTCGACGCTCACCCGCATCCCGGCCTGGTGCGCGAGTTCGATCGTCGTCGCCAGCACGCGCATCGTCGCCGATTCCGACGCCGCCTGCCGGGCCGCGATCCGCCGGTCCACCCGGATCCCGTGCACCGGCAGGTCCTCCAGGAACAGCACGTCGCCGACCGCGCCGAAGCCGTGCACGATGGTGCGGACGCCGATTTCGGACAGGACGGTCAGGTTCTCGGCCGTCTCGCCACCCTCCGCCAGCGCCCGGCCGGGGAATCCGAGCACCAGCCGGTTCGGCCGCAGTCCCGAGGAGTCGAGCACGCGCCGGACCAGGCCGACCAGATCCGGATCGGCCGCCTGGCTCCGGGTGAGCGCGACCGACAGGAGCAGCTCGTCGCGCTCGCCCTGGAACCGCTTGCAGGCCGAGGACAGCAGCCAACTGCCCAGGTCGAGGATCAGCCCGGTCGGCTCGGCGAGCGTCAGGCACTCCTCGTGCGACAACCGGCCGCAGCGGGCGTGGTCCCAGGACACCAGGGCCTCGACCGCGGCCCGCCGCCCATCCGCCAGCCACACCACGGGGCGGTAGCCCACCCGGATCTCGCCGGTCTCCAGCGCGCCCGGCATGGACGCCGCGAGCGCGGCCGTCTCGCGGTCCCGCGTGTCCAGTTCCGGATCGGCCAGCAACCACTGCCCGCGCCCCGCGGACTTCGCGCGGCGCAACGTCAATTCGGCGGCGCTCAGCAGTTCGGAGGTGCGGATGCCGGGATCGGGCTGGTGCACGACGCCGACGCTGGCCGAAGTCGCCAGGCCGTGCTCGCCGTCGAGATAGACCGGTTCGGACAGCGCTTCGGTGAGCCGCTCGATCATGGTGGGAACGGCGGGGGTGGCCGGCGTGTTCTCCACCAGGATGCCGAACTCGTCCGCGCCGAGCCGCGCCACGGTCGCTTTCTCTTGCGCCACACCGTTTTTGAGCGCTCGCGCCACATGCTCCAGCAGCCGGTCGCCCAGTTCGTCGCCGTGGCCGCCGGTGATCAGCGAGAAGCCGTCGAGATCGAGTTGGTACAGCGTGATCCCGGTGGTGGGGTCCGCCCGGCGGAGGGCCTTCGCCAGCTCGGCGCGGAACGACAGCCGGTTGGGCAGGCCGGTCAGCGAGTCGTGCAGCGCCTGGTCCGTCAGTTTCCGCCGCAAGAGCGCGACGTCGTTGCCCTCCTCGATGACCGTGCCGACGTGCTCCTCCTCGTGCTGCGCGCCGCCCCGGAGCGCCTCGCTGTACCCGGCCATCATCTCCCCGAGCACCGCGATCACCCGCTCGGCGAGCCGCTCGACGTCGTGCAACTCGTCCTGGTTCAACAGCGCCTTGCCGAGCACCTCCGCCGAGCGGCGGATGCTGTCCCGGCCGACACAGTGCATTTCCACGAGCCTGGCGCCGACGCCCGCCGCGGGCGTGGGGTCGAACGGCTCGCTGCGCACCGCGTCGAACAACCGGTTGACCAGGTGGAGCATGTGCTGTTCGACTTCGGCGTGGGTGAGGGGGAGGTAGGCGGTCGCGTTGATCACGTACGCCCACTCACGAGCGAGGACGAAGCGGCCCCGGCCGGCCTCCGCGGCGGGCGCTGCGACAGCGCACGGGGGCAGCGAGCCGTCGTCCGGTACGGAGGCGGTCATAGCGGAATATCCAGGATCGGGAAAACGGGGCGGGGTCCATTGCCAGAAGCATGGCGTGTTCGCTGCGTAGTCTAATCGTTACAGACGACGGAGCACCATACCTCGGCACGCCGCGTTCTGGCGCATCCCCCACAAGGATTGACGGAGTGTCACCTGTTCGGGTAGACGACGGCCGAGGACGGAAGTTTCGCGCCATGTCCGATCCAATTCGGCCCGGCCTCCCGTTCTTGACGCGGGCCACAAGATCGATCCGTAGGCTCGATCCCATGAACGCGACCGGCACGACCCTCGCTCCGCAGTCCCGATCCCTGAGCGTGCCGGGCGTGATCGGGCTTGGCGCGGTCGGCGCGCTGGCCACCGGGACCGTGCTCATCCTCCTGCTGCACTTCATCCCGCCCACCGACGAGATCAGCCCGGTGCGCCGCACCATCAGCGAGTACGGGCTCACCTCCAGCAAAGGAATCTTCGACACGGCGGTGCTGCTGGTCGCGGTCGGCTCGGCCGTGCTGTTCGCGATGCACCTGGCGCGCCGGGCGCTGTCGGCGATCCCGGCCGTCGCCGGTGGCCTGTGGACGCTCAGCCTGCTGGTGATCGTGGCCTTCCCCAAGACCGACTGGACGGTCGGGCCGAGCGCGGGCGGCACCGTGCACCGGATCGCCAGCATCATCGGGTTCGTGTGCCTGCCCGCCGGGGTCCTGATCGCGTCGAACCGGCTGTTCGCGGGGGCCCCGGCCTGGCGCCGGGCCGCGCGGTCGCTCGGCGGCGTCTCACTGCTGTGGTTCGTGGTCATCGTCGGCGCCATCGTCGCCGCGCTCTTCACCGGCGGGCGGTGGTGGCTGATGATCCCGCTGGGGCTCATCGAGCGGTTGATGGCGCTCACCGAGGTCCTCGCGATCGCGACCCTGGCGGTGCCGTTACTGCGCCGGAATGACCTCCGATGACCTAGCTCACAGCGCGGGGTAGGCTGTTGCCGGTAACTTCCTAAGCGCTCGCTTAGCGCACTCATCGCCGAGGAGGAAGCACGTGACCGACTCCCACTCCCGCGTAGCGATCGTCACCGGTGCCGGCCGGGGCATCGGCGCCGCGATCGCCCGCCGGCTCGCCGGCGACGGGTTCGCCATCGGCCTGCTCGACCTGGACGAGGCGGCCGTCAAACAGGGCGCGGAGGCCATCGTCGCCGGCGGAGGCAAGGCCATCGGGGTCGGCGTGGACGTCAGCAGCACCGAACAGGCCGAAGCCGCGGTGGCCCGGGTGGCCGGCGAACTGGGCCCGCCCACCGTGCTGGTCAACAACGCCGGCATCACCCGGGACAACCTGTTGTTCAAGATGTCCGACCAGGACTGGGACGCGGTGCTGGGGGTGCACCTGCGCGGCTCCTTCGTGATGACCCGCGCGGCCCAGAAGCACATGACCGAGCAGGGCTGGGGCCGCATCGTCAACCTCTCCAGCGTCTCCGCCCTCGGCAACCGCGGCCAGGTCAACTACTCCACCGCGAAGGCCGGCCTGCAGGGCTTCACCAAGACCCTGGCGATCGAGCTGGGCAAGTTCGGGGTGACCGCCAACGCGATCGCGCCGGGCTTCATCGCCACCGACATGACCGCGGCCACGGCCGAACGGATCGGCCTGTCCTTCGAGGACTTCCAGGCCGCCGCCGCCAAGGAGATCCCGGTGCGGCGCGTAGGGCAGCCCGACGACATCGCACACGTGGTGTCGTTCCTGGTGAGCGAGGGCGCCGGGTTCGTCTCCGGCCAGGTCATCTACGTCGCCGGCGGACCGAAGGACTGACCACCATGCGCGTTTTCCCAAGTCTGGACGCCTTCGCCGCCGCGGTGGGGGAACACCTCGGCTACAGCGACTGGCACACGGTCACCCAGGACCAGGTGAACCTCTTCGCCGACGCCACCAACGACCACCAATGGATCCACGTGGACGTGGCGAAGGCCGAGCAGGGTCCCTTCGGCGGGCCGATCGCCCACGGCTTCCTGACCCTGTCGCTGATCCCGGCGCTCGGTATGGAGACCTACCGGGTCGAAGGGCTGTCCATGGGCATCAACTACGGCCTCAACAAGGTGCGCTTCCCGCAGCCGGTGAAGGTCGGCGCGAAGATCCGCGGTGGCGCCCAACTGCTGGAAGTGACCGACGTGCCGGGCGGCAAGCAGAGCGTGGTGCGCTGGACGATCGAGATCGACGGAACGGCGAAGCCGGCCTGCGTGGCGGAGTTCGTCGGCCGCCTGCTCGTCTGAGGCCTCCCATCCCGGCTTCGGGTGTCCCGCAATGATCAGGAGGCCCATGTGAGTTCCGCGGATCCGCCCGGGTTGGACACGGCGCGGCTGCGCGCCTACCTGGACGAGCACGTGCCCGGCCTGGTCGCGGGCCCGCTGGCCGCCGAGGTGGTGGCGGGTGGCCGGTCGAACCTGACCTATCTGGTGCGGGACCCGCACTCGCGGTGGGTCGTGCGCCGCCCGCCGCTGGGGCACGTCCTGCCCACCGCGCACGACATGGCCCGCGAGTACCGGGTGATCAGCGCGCTGGGCCCGACCGCGGTCCCGGTGCCGAAGACCATCCTGCTGTGCCAGGACCCGGACGTGCTCGGCGGTCCGTTCTACGTGATGGAGCACGTGCCGGGCACGCCCTACCGCTCCGAAACCGAGCTCGCCGAGCTGGGTCCGGCGCGGACGAGAGCGATCGCCGAAGCACTCGTCGACACCCTGGTCGAACTGCACGCGGTGGACCCCGGCTCGGTCGGCCTGGCCGATTTCGGGCGCCCGCAAGGGTTTCTGGAGCGGCAGCTGCGCCGGTGGAAGAAGCAGCTGGACGCCTCCCGCAGCCGTGACCTGCCGGGCATCGAGCGGTTGCACGAGCGGCTGGCGGCGGCCCTGCCCGTCTCGGCCGAGGCGACGATCGTGCACGGCGACTACCGCTTGGACAACGTGTTGGTACAGGCCGCCGCTTCACCAGACCAAGCGGCGGCGGATGGCGCAACCACCGAGCGCGCCGGCGCGAAGCCGGCCAAAAGTGAAGTCGAGATCATGGCGGTGCTGGACTGGGAGATGTCCACGCTCGGCGACCCGCTCACCGACCTCGCGCTGCTCATCGCCTACGCCGAGCGCGAACGGATCGACACCGGCGTCTTGCCGAAGGTCAGCTCGGCGCCCGGGTACCCCGGCACGGACGAAGTGATCGACCGCTATGCCCGCGTCTCCGGGCGCGACGTGTCGGCGCTGGCCTGGTACGTCGGGTTCGCGTTCTTCAAGATGGCGGTCATCCTCGAAGGCATCTACTACCGGTTCAGCCAGGGCCAGACCGTCGGCGCCGGTTTCGAAAGAATCGGCGCCGCCGTCGTCCCGATCGTGCGGTTGGGCAACCAGACCCTCAACAACCTCTAACGGAGACGGTTATGGACTTCGCTTTCGACGCTCGCACCGAGGAGCTGCGCGGGCAGCTGCTGGATTTCATGGACGAGCACGTCTACCCGGCCGAACCGGTCTTCGAAGAACAGCTCGCCGAGCGACAGAACCCGTGGACGAGCGTGCCGGTGGTCGAGGAGCTCAAAGCCGAAGCGCGCAAGCGCGGCCTGTGGAACTTCTTCCTTCCGGGCGCCGACGGCGCCGGGCTGACCAACCTCCAGTACGCGCCGCTGGCGGAGATCACCGGCCGCAGCCCCCATCTCGCGCCGGTCGCGCTGAACTGCGCGGCACCGGACACCGGCAACATGGAAGTGCTCGCGATGTTCGGCACCGAGAACCAGCGCAAGCAGTGGCTGAAACCGTTGCTGGACGGGGAGATCCGCTCGGCGTTCGCCATGACCGAGCCCGACGTCGCCTCTTCCGACGCACGCAACATCGCCACCAGCATCCGCCGCGACGGCGACTCATACGTGATCAACGGCCGGAAGTGGTTCATCACCGGCGCGATGAACCCGGACTGCCGGATCTTCATCGTGATGGGCAAGACCGACCCGGACGCCGAGCCGCACCGCCAGCAGAGCATGATCCTGGTACCCCGCGACACGCCCGGCCTCGAGATCAAGCGGGGCATGCGGGTGTTCGGCTACGACGACGGCTTCCACGGCGGCCACGCGGAAGTGATCTTCCACGACGTGCGGGTGCCCGCGGAGAACCTGCTGGCCGAGGAGGGCGCCGGGTTCGCGATCGCACAGGCGCGGCTGGGCCCGGGCCGGATCCACCACTGCATGCGGTTGATCGGCACGGCCGAGCGGGCGATCGAGTTGATGTGCCGCCGGACGCTGGGCCGCAGCACCTTCGGCACGCCGATCGCCGAGCAGGGCGTGGTGCAGGACTGGATCGCCGAGTCGCGGGTGCGTGTCGAACAGCTCCGGCTGCTGGTGCTCAAGACGGCCTGGCTCATGGACACCGTCGGGAACAAGGGCGCACACACCGAGATCCAGGCGATCAAGATCGCCACCCCGGCCGCGGTCGAGTGGATCCTGGACAAGGCGATCCAGGCGCACGGCGCGGGCGGGCTGTCCCAGGACTTCCCGCTGGCGCAGCTGTGGGCGAAGGCGCGCACGCTCCGGTTCGCCGATGGTCCGGACGAGGTGCACAAGCGCTCGCTGGCCCGCCGCGAGCTGAAGAAGTACCGGACGGAGGCCCGATGAACGACACCCTCAGCGAACAAGATCTGCGCGAACGGGTCGCCGCGCTGCTGGCCGCCCACGATCCGGCGGCCACCGACCGGCTGGAGTTCCTGCGCGCCCAGTTCGACGCGGGTCTGGCCTGGGTGCACTATCCGGTCGGGCTCGGCGGGCTCGACGCGCCGCGCGAGCTTCAGTCCGTGGTGAACGCGGCCCTCGCCGCGGCCGGCGCACCGGACAACAACCCGCGCCGGATCGGCATCGGGCTCGGCATGGCCGCGCCCACCATCCTGCGGTTCGGGACGCCGGAACAGCGAAAGCGCTTTCTGCGTCCACTGTGGACCGGCGAGGAGGTGTGGTGTCAGCTGTTCAGTGAGCCGGGTGCCGGATCCGATCTGGCGGCGCTGGGCACGCGGGCGGTGCGTGACGGTGACAGCTGGGTGGTGACCGGGCAAAAGGTGTGGACCTCGGTCGCGCACATCGCGCGGTTCGGCATCCTCGTCACCCGCACCGATCCGGACGTCCCCAAACACCGGGGCATGACCTACTTCATCTGCGACCTGACCGATCCCGGTGTCGAGGTGCGCCCGTTGCGGCAGCTCACCGGCGAGGCGGAGTTCAACGAGGTGTTCCTCAACCAGGCGCGGATACCCGACGCCTACCGGCTCGGCGAGGTCGGGGACGGCTGGCAGGTCGCGCGGACGACGCTGATGAACGAGCGCGTCGCCATCGGCGGCAACGCGATGCCCCGCGAGGGCGGGCTGCTCGGGATCGTCGCGAAGACCTGGCGCGACCATCCCGAACTGCGCACGCCGGACCTGCACGAACGGCTGCTGCAGCAGTGGGTGGAGGCCGAGGCCATGCGCTTGGCCGCGACGCGCCTGCGCCAGCAGCTCGCGGTGGGGCAGCCCGGCCCGGAGGGCTCGGTGATGAAGCTGGCGTTCGCACGGTTGCAGCAGGCGCTGTCCGGGCTGGAGGTCGAACTGGCCGGTGAGGGCGGGTTGCGTTACGACGATTGGACCATGCGCCGCCCGGAAAAGGTCGACATGATCGGCCGCGGGCCCGGATACCGGTACCTGCGGGCGAGGGGCAACTCGATCGAGGGGGGCACGTCCGAGGTGCTGCGGAACATCATCGCCGAGCGGGTGCTCGGGCTGCCCTCGGAACCACGGGTGGACAAGGACATTGCCTGGAAGGACCTCCCAAGATGAGCGATCTGCTGTACTCCGAGGTCGAGGAGGACCTGCGGGCCAGTGTTCGTGACCTCTTCGCCGACCAGGCGCCCGCGGCGGCGGTGCTGGCCCGCACGGAAAGCGACGAACCCTACGACCTGAAGCTGTGGCGCACCCTGGTGGGCGAGCTGGGTGCGGCCGGGCTGGCGGTGCCCGAGCGGCTCGGCGGGCAAGGGGCCTCGGCCCGCGAGGTCGCCGTGGTGATGGAGGAACTGGGGCGTGCCGTGGTCCCCGTGCCGTTTCTCGGCAGCGCGGTGCTGGCCACCTCGGCGTTGCTCGGGGCGGGCGAGGCGGAACTGCTCCCCCGGCTCGCCGCCGGTGAGCTGATCGGCGCGCTGGCGGTGCCGCTGACCACGTCACCCGGCACGGCGTTCGCGTCTTCGGTGCGCGCCAACGACGGTGTCCTCAATGGACGGATCAGCACCGTCGCCGACGCAGCGGTCGCGGACGTTCTGGTGGTTCCCGCATCGGGACCGAACGGTCTTGAACTGTACACAGTGGACGGCGAGGCCGCGGTGGTCACCGAGGTCACTCCGCTGGATCTGACCCGCAGGCTCGCCGACGTCGTGCTCGACGACGTGCCCGCGCGCCTGGTCGCCGGGCCGGACCGCGCGCCCGCCGCACTGGAGGGAGCGCTGACCTTCGGCGCGGGCATGCTCGCTTCGGAGCAACTCGGCGTGGCGCAGTGGTGCCTGGACGAGACCGTCTCCTACGTCAGGCAGCGCTACCAGTTCGGGCGGCCGGTCGGTTCCTTCCAGGCACTCAAGCACCGCCTCGCCGACGTGTACCTGGAATTGGTGGGAGCCCGTGCGGCGGCGCGCTACGCGGCCGACACCCTGGCCACCGGCGACCCCGACGTCCAGATCGCGGTGGCGGTGGCGCAGTCGTCGTGCGCCTCGGTCGCCGTGCACGCGGCCGAGGAGGCGATCCAGCTGCACGGCGGGATCGGCATGACCTGGGAGCATCCCGCGCATCTCTACCTGAAGCGGGCCAAGTCCGGCGAGCTCGCGCTCGGCACCCCCGGGCGGCACCGCGCCCACCTGGCCACGCTGATCGATCTGGCGCCCTGAATCTTGGGGAACCGGAGCGCCTCGCGGTAACGTCTCATTCCTCGAAGTGGTCTGGAAGAGACACGTGAGGACGGCGAACGATGACCGAACCGACGCCCGGCAACGGTGATGACCCGACCGCTCGCGTGGACCGCTGGATGGCCGAGGCGCGCGCGAAGGCCGAGCGGTACCGGTCGATGCAGAGCGCGGTCGGCGGGGTCTCGGTGACCGAGTCGTCGAAGGACGGGCTGGTCTCGGTGACCGTGGATTCGGCGGGGAACGTGACCGACCTGAAGCTTTCTGATCGGGTCCGCGAAATGTCCGGGGCACAGGTCTCCTCGGCGGTGTTGCTGACCCTGCGGCGGGCCCAATCGCGGTTGCCCGAGCAACTGGGCGAAATCATGGCCGCCACGATCGGCGAGGACCAGCAGACGGTCGAGACGATCGTGGGCAACTACCGCGCGAAGTTCCCCGAGCCGGAGGACCCCGACGAGGCGCCGGAGCAGGCCGCCTCGGGCGAGGTGCGGCGGATCGGCGAACTGGAGGAGGCGGAAGAAGCCCCGGCTCCGCCACCGGCGCGGCCCGCTCGCCCGCCGCAACCCGCGCCGCCGGCGGCGTCTTCCCGGCCGGCGCGGCCTCAGCAGGACGATGACGATGACGACTGGGGTGACCAGTCGTTCCTGGTCCGTAAGTAACGCGAGGAGGGGGTCGTCATGACCAGCGCCGGTGGTGGTTACGGGGTTCGTCCCGACGAGTTGGCGACGCACGCGAAGGCGGTGCAGCAGGTCGGGTCCCAGTTGGGGCAGGCCATGTCGGCGGCGAAGCAGGTCACAATGGGGGTGGAGGCTTACGGGTTGATCTGTGGGCCGCTGTTCGTGCCGATGGTGTTGGCGGTGAGCGCGCCGGGCCTGGTGACTCTCGGTCTGGCAGAGCAGGCGATCAACTCGGTCTCGGACGCAGTGACCAAGGCCGCATCCAGCTACGAGCAGGCTGAGCAGGCGCACGCGAAGACGTTGAAGTCGTTCGGCGACGCCCTGGCATGACGCCTCTTGAGTCAACCCGCGGCCATCAAGGTGACCACGGGGCTCGCGCCTCTGTCTCGCTATTGGGGCGGCGGGGCGCCCTTCTCGCAGACCTGACGCGATTCTCTATGCAGCGCCCCATCGACACGATCGCGATCGCGCGCGGACTCGCGAAGGAGCGAGCATGAGCAATCCGTTGGTTGCACAGAAGCAGGACTCGACCACCTGGCATTCGGGCATCAACATTCTCGACGACGCCGCCGGGGTGTATGACGGGGTGCAGTCCGGGTCTTGGATCGAGGGCGGGATCTCGGCCATCGGCGCCGGTATGGACCTGTTGACCATGGCGATGAACCCGGTCGGCACGCTGATCTCCTACGGCCTGAACTGGCTCATCGAACACGTCAAACCGTTGAAAGACGCCCTCGACCACCTCGCCGGGGACGCCGACCAGATCGCCGCCTACTCCCAAACCTGGAAAAACGTCGCCCAAGCGGTCCAGAGCGCGGGCAAAGACCTCGCCGCCACCGTCGAAAAGGACACCGCCAACTGGACCGGCCCGGCCGCCGACACCTACCGCGCCAACCTCAAGAACAAAATCAACCACATCAACGCCGCCTCCACCTGCGCCGAAACCATCTCCACAGTCGTGGAGATCGTCGGCGTNATCACCGGCGCCGTCCGCGGCCTCGTCCGCGACATGGTCACCCAAGCCATCGGCGACTTCATCCAAGACGCCCTCGAAGAAGTCTTCTCCCTCGGCCTCGGCACCCCCGTCGTCGTCGCCCAAGTCGTCGAACAAGTCTCCGCCTGGATGGAAAAGATCGGCGCCACCATCAAAAAACTCATCAACTCGGTCGAAAAACTCCGCCCGATGATGAGCAAACTCGAAGAAATCTTCGCCGCCATCAAAAAAGTCATGAACACCCTCCACGGCCACGGCGGCGAAGAACCCCACCTCCCCGGCGAAAACACCCACGCCTCCTCCGCCCACGACACCCCGACCACGCACAACGGCGACCCCTCGACCTCCCCCGCCCATGACACCTCCACACCAACCGACACCGTCGACGGCCGGCCCGGATCTTCTACGCCGGATAGCGAAGGAAAACCGCTGCGTGACCAGGCGGACGATCCGCACCAGGCGGGTCGTGACCCGGCGGCCAAATCGGAATGTGGCGATCCGGTGGATCCGGCCACCGGCGAGATGTTCACCGTGCAGACCGATCTCGAGCTACCGGGAACGCTCCCCCTGGTGCTGACCCGCGGGCACACCTCGTCCTACCGTTCGGGCCGGTTGTTCGGCCGGTCGTGGGCGTCTACTTTGGACCAACGCGTGGAGGTCACTGGGGAGCGTGTCTACTACGCAGCGCCCGACGGTGTCATCCTGACCTACCCGCTCCCGCCGGCTCCGGACGTCTCGGTGATGCCGATCTCCGGTGCGCGGTGGCCACTGGAGAGAACGCCGGCCGGCGGATACACCATCACGCGACCGCAGGAAGGAATACGCCTTCATTTCGCCGGGGACGGGCCGGTGCTGCCGATCAGCGCGACGACGGACCGCAATGGCAACCGGATCGACTTCGACTACGACTCCGGCGAGCTGATCGGTCTCCGGCACAGCGGCGGTTACCAGGTCCGGGTGACCATGAGCGAGGGTCTGGTCTCCGCGCTGGTGCTGGTGAACCCGGATGGTCCAGATGTCCTGATCAAGAGCTACTCCTACGACGACGCCGGGCGCCTGATCGGGGTGGTGAACTCCTCGGGCCGGGCGACCCGGCTCGACTACGACCCGGCGGGCCGGATCGTCCGGTGGGAAGACCGCAACGGCGAGTGGTACGCCTACGACTACGACTCCGCCGGGCGCGTGGTGCGCACGACCGGCTCGGGCGGCTGTCTCGCCGGAACGTTCGCCTACGAGGAGGATCGCTTCATCACGCGATACACGAACTCGCTGGGCCACACCACGACCTACGAGTTCGACTCCGCCGGCGACCTCGTCCGCGAAACGGATCCGCTCGGCAACGTCGTGCGCCAGGAATGGAACGAGTTCCATCGGATCGTGCAACGCACGGACGCACTCGGCCAGACCGTGCGGATCGGCTATGACGATTTCGGCAACATCACCGAGCTGGTGAAGGCGGACGGTACCCGAATCACCGCCCGATACAACGAACTGCAGTTGCCCATCGTCATCACCGAGCCGGGCGGCGTCATCCGGCGCAACGAATACGACGACCGCGGCAATCTGGTGTCGGTCACCGATCCGCTCGGCGCCGTCACCCGGTTCGTCCGCGACGAGCGGGGCGCGCTGGTGGCGCAGACCGACGCGGCCGGGAACACGACCCGGATCACCCCGAACGCGGCGGGACTGCCGGTGCGGGTCGTCGAGCCTTCCGGTGCGGCCACGACCTACCTGCGCGACCTGTTCGGCAGGACGTCTGTGGTGACAACCGCGGCCGGCGCGACGAGCCGTCTCGAGTGGACGGTCGAAGGCAAGCTGGCGCGCCGGACGAACCCGGACGGCTCGACCGAGCGAGCGGTTTACGATCCCGAGGGCAACGAGGTCCGCCACGTGGATGCGCTCGGCAACGTGACAGTGGTCGAGACCACTCACTTCGACCTGCCCCGGGCCGAGATCCGGCCGGACGGCTCACGCACCGAGATCGTCTACGACACCGAGCTGCGGCCGGTGTCCGTCGTCGATTCGCGCGGGCAGTCCTGGACCTACGACTACGACGCCGCGGGCAGGCTCGTCCGCGAGCAGGACGTCAACGGCCGGACCGTGGAGTACGTCTACGACGCGGCCGGTCGGCCGGTGGAACGCCGAGACAGCGCAGGAGCCGTGAGCCGCTTCGAGTACGACGCGGTGGGCAACCTGGTGCGGCGAAGCTCCGGCGACGAGGTCGCCGAGTTCGCCTACGACCCGATGGGCCGGCTCGTCCGCGCGGCCAACCCGGACGCGGAGCTGACCTACGAGTTCGACGCCGCCGGGCGGGTGCTCGCCGAAACGGTCAACGGGCGCACCATCCATTCGCGCTACGACCTGCTGGGCCGGCGGATCGCACGGCGCACGCCGACCGGCGCCGAGACGGCCTGGACCTACGACGCGTCGCCGCGGCCGGTGTCGCTGCACACGGCCGGCCGGACGATCACCTTCGGCTATGACCCCACGGGCAACGAAACCGAGCGGCTCCTGGACAGCGGCGTCATTCTCGCGCAGGCGTGGGACCTCAACGGGCGACTGGTCTCGCAGACCCTGTCCCGGGTGGCCGGCGCGGGCACCGGCTGGCGGCGACGGATCGTCCAGGACCGCCGCTACCGCTACCGCCCGGACGGCCACGTCACGGCGATCGAGGACCGGCTCGGCGGAAACCAGTTGCTCAGCCTGGACGCGCTGGGCCGGATCACCGAGTCGCGTGGGCCGGCCGGGGTGGAGCGCTACGCCTACGATGCAAGGGGCGCGATCACCGCGGCGGTGTGGCCGGGAGCGGACACCGAGGTGCAGGGCGTGCGGGAGTACCAGGGGTCGCTGGTTCGGCGTGCGGGCAACGTGACCTACGACTACGACGAGCGTGGCCGGGTGGTGATGCGGCGGCGCAAGCGGCTGTCCGCAAAGCCGGATATCTAACGCTACGCCTGGAGCCCGGAGAACCGGCTGGTCGGTGTGGTCACGCCGGACGGGACCCGCTGGCGGTACCGGTACGACCCGCTGGGCCGGCGCATCGCCAAGGAGCGACTCGCCCCCGAGGGCAACGTGGTGGCCACGATCGACTTCGTGTGGGACGGCGCGCAGCTCGCCGAGCAGATCGAGTCGTCGGGCCGGGCGAAGACCTGGACGGCCGCCGGGCTCCAGCCACTCACCCAGACCGAACGGGTGCGAGCCGCTGAAGGTGACCAGGACTGGGTCGACGCGCAGTTCTACGCGATCGTCACCGATCTCGTCGGCACACCGAGGGAGCTCGTCGACTCTTCCGGCGAGCTCGCCTGGCGGGCGCAGCACAGCGTATGGGGCCGGGCGCTCGCCGAGCTGACCGCCACGGCGAACACTCCGCTGCGGGCGCCTGGACAGTATTTCGACGCCGAAACGGGGCTGCACTACAACCTCAACCGGTTCTACGACCCGGACACCGGGCGCTACGCCAGTCCGGACCCGCTCGGCGCCGCGCCCGGTCCGGACCCGCATGCCTACGTGCACAACCCCGTCATCGCGATGGACCCGGCCGGGCTCGCCGAAATGTGCCTCGACAAGTGGAAGGAAAAGGGCCCCGAGGTCGTCGAGGAGCTGGACTGGACGCACGGCGAGAAGGTCGCGAACGGGGTGAAATACAATTTCGAGCGGATGGACCCCGGCAGCAACGAAGCCGCGCACGTGGCCAGCCACAACTTACCCGGGATCGGGCGGGACCCGTACAAGATGGCGGACTACTTCAAGCAGATGGAGGGCCGCGGCCAATACGTCGAGTTCGACCACGCCGGGCAGAAGCCCGGGGTCCGGGTCCACTACGACAACGAAAAACAGGTGATCATCATCGAGAACGACCGGATGGTCCACGGTTACCGGATGAGCCCGGAGGAATGGGCACGGAAGGTCCAGCAAGGCAGGTACCGGGAAGGATGATCTCGCACGTGAGAGTGGTCCAGGCCGAAGTTCCCTCGCTGCAGTTCGTGCTCGGTCAGGCGAGGCTGGTCGGCTCGGCCCTGTCCTTCGTGATGTCCACTGTGGCCGCCAATCCCTCCACAGTGGAGCTCCTACTCGGCGCCGAGCCAGCGGCCGTGCGCGCGTTCGAAGACCGGCTCACCGAGGACATATCGGCCGCGCAACGAGCCCATGACGCCCGCGAATCACGCGAGGCCTCCCGAGTCCGCGTTCCCTTGGCGCAGGCGCATCTCGTGTACACGGCGCTCGTCGTCTCCACGCACCTGACACCGTCCGAGGAGGAGTACAACATCCAGGTCGGCGCCTTCAAGGAGAACGCGCTCGAACTCGCCGCGGGAATCCGGTCGGCCTACGAGAGCCACGGCACCGACTCGGTGACCTAGCGCCGGTATGAACGTCGATCAGAGTCGTTTGCTTGATCCCAGCGAGGTGGCTGGTGGCTTCGCAGCGTGTGGCAAGTGTGTCGTGGCGGGTGGCGACGGCGCCGAGTCCCCGCTCCAGACCGCCGAGTTCCCGCTCCAGACCGCCGTGTCCCCGCTCCAGACCGCTGTGTTCCTGCTCAGGAGCGCGTGTCCCCGGTTCAGGACACGAGTCCGTCGCGCCGTCGGGGGGTGTGACGGTCCTGGCGGCATGTCTCGCAACGTTGCCGGGGTAACCCTGCCTTCGGTACCTGTTGTTCCCAAGCCGGAACTCAAGTGCCTGAACCGGGGACACGCCCGGCTGAACCGAGAACTCGCGTGCCCGAACCGGGAACTCGCGTGCCCGAACCGGGAACTCGCGTGCCTGGACCGGGGACACGGCAGGTGCTGGCGTGTCCCCGGTTCGGGAGGGTGAGTTCTGGGTTTAGGAGGGTGAGTTCTGGGTTTAGGTGGATGAGTTCTGGGTTTGTGGCGAGTTCCGGGGTTCAGGCAAGGACGTCAAGATCAGGCCAGCCCAACCGACTTCGATACAGGCCCCGGCGCCTGTTGCAAACTCGCTTGCGTGGCGGTGCCGGGTCGCTATGCTGCTGGACAACGCGTTGACGGAGACGAGTAGCCGAGGATCGCGCGAGCCGGAGAGAGCCGCCGGCAGCTGAGAAGGCGGCCTCACGCCCTACGGTGAAGACCCTCCCGAGTGCGGGGAGGAACGGCGGCTGGTCCGCCCAATGCCCCGCCGGCCGGCCCCCGTCATCGGACCGTTCAACGAGGCTGCCGCCGGACCGCCCGGCGGCGGTGAAAGTGCGGTGGCACCGCGAGTTCCCCTTCTCGCCCGCACTCCCAAGGGATCGCGCATATCCATCGAGGAGTGTGATGATCTCTCGTGTTCTGGCTGCCGACCTGCCCAAGCATGTCGGCAGTCAGGTGAGAATCGCCGGCTGGGTCCACCGCCGGCGTCAGCTGAAATCCATCGGTTTCGTCGTCATCCGGGACCGTTCCGGGCTGGCCCAGGTCGTGGTGACCGGCCCAGCGTCCGGAACGACCACGGAGAACATGAGCGAGGAAACCGTCGTCGAAGTCCACGGCCTCGTGACCGCCAACGCCCAGGCCCCGGGCGGCGTCGAGATCACCGGGCCGACGTTCACCCCGCTGTCCGACCGGGCGGAGCCAACACCGTTCGGGCTCTACAAACCGCATGTCACCGCCACGCTGCCGACCATTCTCGACAACGCCGGTGTCGCGCTCCGGCATCCCCGGCTACGGGCGCCGTTCGAAGTCGCGGCGGCTTCCGTCGCCGGTTTTCGTCGCACCCTGGACAGGCTCGGCTTCACCGAAATCCACACCCCCAAGATCGTGGGATCGGCCACCGAATCCGGCGCAGGCGTCTTCGGCATCGACTATTTCGGTCAGCGCGCGTATCTGGCCCAGTCGCCACAGTTCTTCAAGCAGGCCCTGGTCGGCGTGTTCGAGCGGGTTTACGAGGTGGGGCCGGTGTTTCGCGCCGAACCACACGACACCGCCCGTCACCTGGCGCAGTACACCAGCTTGGATGCGGAACTCGGCTTCATCACCGACTACCGAGATGTCATGACCGTATTGCGCGAGACGCTCGCGGGCATGATCGCCACAGTCGTCGAACGTGCCGGTGACGTGGTTGATCTGCTCGAATTGGAACTGCCGGAGGTTCCCGCCGAGATTCCCGCGATCGATTTCGCCGAGGCTGGAGAACTTCTGGCCCGCCACACGGAACCGGACCCGCGTGGGGAACCCGATCTCGCACCCGCGCATGAGCGGTGGTTGTCCGCCTGGGCCGCCCGCACCCACGGCTCCGAGTTTCTGTTCGTTACCGGATATCCCATGGCCAAACGCCCGTTCTACACCCATCCGGACCCGGCGAGACCGGGCTGCTCGAACGGTTTCGATCTGCTGTTCCGCGGGTTGGAACTGGTGACCGGCGGGCAACGGTTGCATCGCTACCGCGACTATGTCACCGCTCTCGATGCGCGTGGCGAGCCTCTGGAGTCCTATCAGGACTATCTCTCCGTGTTCGCGCACGGGATGCCACCCCACGGCGGGTTCGCCATCGGCCTCGAACGGTGGACGGCCCGTCTGCTGGGCGTGCCCAACATTCGCCAGACCACACTGTTCCCCCGCGATCTGCACCGGCTCAACCCGTGATCGCTGCCGCACCGGCCGGATCACCGTTCAGGCGGACGTAGCGAGTCGAGGAACAGTTCGGTGTGCTGAGGCACCCGGCGCTGGGCCCGGACGTTCCTTTTGTCCGGGCCCAACTGGCGCCCGCGCCACTCACTCGGCAAGCTCGTCGACCTTGCGTTGCAGTTTGTTCATGCCCGCCAGCCAGCGGTCGGTGTCGGCCGCCCTGGCCGCGTAGTAGCCGGCCACCTCCGGGTGCGGCAGCACCAGGAAACGCCCGTCCGACAGGGCTTTCCACACCTCGTCGGCCACCTGCTCCGGTTCGATCGCGGAGGCGTCCATGATCAGGCGCCCGGCGGCACCGGCCTCGGTGAGCATCCGGGTGCGTACGCCCTGCGGGCAGACTGCCTGCACGGTGATCCCCCGGTGCCGGTAGGTGGCGCTGAGCCACTCCGCGAAGGCGAGCGCCCCGTGCTTGGTCACCGAGTAGGGCGCCGAGCCCAGCGCGGTCAGCAGGCCGGCCGCCGAAACGGTGGCGAGGAAGTGGCCCCGCCCGCGGGCGAGCCAGTCCGGCAGCAGTAGCTTCGCCGCACGCACGTGCGCCATCACGTTGACGTCCCACGCCAGTTCCCAGGCGTCTTCGGCAGCACCCTCGGACGGCGCGACCCCGGCGTTGGCGCAAAACAGGTCGATGGCGCCCAACTCGTCCTTGGCGGTGGCGATCAGCCGCCGCACCCCGGGCTCGGCTGCCGCGTCCCCCACGACCGCCACCCCACCGGTCTCCTCAGCGACCGCGGTGACCGCTTCGGCGTCGAGATCGGCCAGCACCAGCCGAGCTCCCGCTGCCGCGAAGCGGCGGGCCAGTGCGGCGCCGATCCCGCCCCCGCCGCCGGTGATCACCACGCCGGCGCCGGAGGCGTCGAAGCTCACAGGCCACCTCCCAGTGTCGCGCCCCCGTCGAGCACCAGCGTCTGGCCGGTGATCCAGGCGGCATCGCCGGAAAGCAGGAACGCCACCGCACCGGCGACGTCCTCGGGCACGCCGAGCCGCTTGAGCGCGTACCCGGCCGCCACTTCTTCCTCACGGCCCTCGTACAGGGCGGTGGCGAACTTCGTCTTGACCACGGCCGGCGCCACCGCGTTCACCCTGATCTTCGGGCCCAGTTCCGCCGCCAGCTCCTGGGTCAGCCGGATCATCGCGGCCTTGCTGACGCCGTACATGCCGATGCCCGGCGACGCACGCAATCCCGCGACCGACGCCACGTTGACCACCGCGCCGCCGTGCTCGCCCATCCAGGCGTCGCGGGCGAGCCGGGTCCAGGCCAGGGGCGCGAGCACGTTGACCGCGATGATCTTGGCCGCGGCGCCGGGGTCGACGTCGGCGATCGGGCCGTAGACCGGATTGATGCCGGCATTGTTGACGAGCAGGTCCAGGCGGCCGAAGGCCTCCACGGTCCGGGCAACGGCCTCCTGCTGGTGGCCGGGGTCGTCGGCCTTTCCGGCCACCCCGATCACGTCCCCGCCACCCAACTCGTCGACCGCCTCCGCCAGCGGCTCGGGTTTGCGAGCGGTGAGACACACCTTCGCGCCGCGCCGCACCAGCTCACGGGCGATGCTCAGCCCTATGCCCCGGCTCGCCCCGGTGACGATCGCGGCCTGACCCTTCAGCGAGTTCACCCGTTTCTCCTCCTTCGTTGCGCCCGCGGGCTGAGCGCCCGCTTACACTTCGCTCCTGTGACACTGTCCGCCGAACTCTGGCCCGACGTCCAGCCCGACGCCGCCCGGCGGCTGATGCTCGCCGCCGTCGAATCCTTCGCCGAACGGGGCTACCACGCCACCACGACCCGAGACATCGCCAGCGCCGCGGGCATGAGCCCGGCCGCGCTGTACGTCCACTTCCCGTCCAAGGCGGCGCTGCTGTTCGCGATCAGCGAGAGCGGTCACCAGCAGACGTTGACCCTGGTCGAGTCGGTGGCCAAGCGGGACCAGAGCCCGCTGGTGAAGATGCGCAAGATCGTCGAGGACTTCGTCTCCTGGCATGCGCGGCGGCACACCGTGGCACGGGTCGTCCAGTACGAGCTGAAGGCCTTGCCGGAGAAGGAATACGAGGTGATCGCGGGGCTGCGGCGCCGCATCGAGCAGACGGTCCGGGACGTGATCGCCGAGGGTACCGAGCAGGGCGTCTTCACCGTCAGCGACGTCCGCACGGCCGCGCGGGCGGTGCTGTCGCTCGGTGTGGACGTCGCGCGGTGGTACACCGAGCGCAGCGGCAAGACCCCGAAGGCGCTCGGCCACGACTACGCGGAGTTGACCTTGCGCATGCTCGGTGCGGGCTGACTCCACCCGCACAAGCTATCGCCCGCTGGAAACCAGCGCTGTCAGGCGTTTTCACAGACGCCCAACTGGTGCCCAATCGCGGGCGAGTCGACCAAAGCCCAGTGTTCGACGATCTTGCCCTCCCACACGCGGACCATGTCGATGCCGGTGACCTCATAACTCCGCCCGGACGCCGGGTGAGTGCCGCGAACGGTGTAGCGGTTGACGGAGAAATCACCGGAAGCAACGTTGTGCTCGATCGTCGACCGGACGCTGTCATCCAGGTATTCCCACTTCTGTTTCCAGGCAGCCACCCCCTTGTGATCGCCGGAAGTGCCTCCGCGGTGGTCGACGACGTCCGGATCGATGAGCGCCAGCGCCTCCTCCCGCCTGCCTGCACTGAACAACTCGACAACGCGCCGGTGGACCTCGGCCGCACCGGCGACCGACGTGGCAGCTTTCGTCTGTTCTAACATGTGGTGTCTCCGCTATCGACCGGGAACATAACCGGGGAACTCCCCAGTTAACTTGCTCCGGTAGCTTAAACGGGGATGTCCCCGATTACCCAGGAGGGCCATGTCATCGGCCGGTGCCGAGCCCGCACCACACCAAGAACAGCCGCGGCGACCCCGCCGGGCCGACGCGCAGCGCAACTACGAGCGGCTGCTGGCCACCGCCAGGAAGGTCTTCAGCGAGCATGGCGTCGACGCACCTCTCGACGACATCGCCCGCCAGGCCGGGATCGGCAACGCCACGATGTACCGGCATTTCCCGACGCGCCGAGACCTGATCATCGCGGTTTACGCCGATGAGGTGGCCGCGCTCTGCGCCCGGGGCGAAGCCCTGCTCGAAGATGGGTCGCCCGCTGACGCGCTCTTCAGCTGGCTACGTGACTTCATCGCGCACGTGGCCACAAAACGAGCATTGGCGCTGGCCATCCCCAACGATCAGGGCGGGCAGCGCTCGGCTCTGTTCGATCGCTGGCACAGGGCCATGCACACGACCGCGTCAACCTTGCTGACGCGCGCCCGAAGCCGCGGCGCCGTCGATCCCGATCTCGAGGTATCCGACCTGCTCACACTGGCCAACGGCCTCGCCGTGACCAGCAGCGACCCCGATCAAGCCGAGCGCTGCCTGGGAATCCTCCGTCGCGGCATCGCGCCGTGACCAGGGGCATCGTGCCCACGGAGTCCGGCGTCAGCTCACACACGCTTCGGGGAGAACTCACGCGAGGTGCTTCCTGTGACACTGTAGGCGCATGACGAACTTCGACCCCGGCGAGATGCTCGCCGTCGCGCGCGAAGAGGCGCTGACCGGAAAGGCCGAGGGTGGCGTGCCGATCGGCGCGGCACTGTTCACTGTGGACGGCGAACTGCTCGGCCGTGGGCACAACCGGCGGGTGCAGGACGGCGACCCGTCGATGCACGCCGAGACCGCGGCCTTCCGCAACGCCGGGCGGCGACGGCACTATCGGGACACGATCATGGTGACCACACTGTCGCCGTGCTGGTACTGCAGCGGGCTGGTCCGGCAGTTCGGCATCTCGCATGTGGTGATCGGCGAGGCCCGCACCTTCTCCGGCGGCCACGACTGGCTCGCCGAGCACGGGACCGGGATCACCATCGTCGACGACCCGGCCTGCCTTTCGCTCATGACGGAGTTCGTCCGCGAGCACCCCGAACTGTGGTTCGAGGACATCGGCGAAGAGGCGTGACCGGCCGGCTCAGCGGACGGGGCTATGCGGCGGTGACGACCATTAACGCAGCGCGGCCGGCTTCGGTGAGTTCGGCGGGGGCGCGGTCGCCGGGCCGGGACGGACGGATGTAGCCGTCGCGAGCGAGGGCGCGCGCGGTCACCTGATCGCAGCAGGCGACGCCATCGACGAACAGGTCGGGCTCGCAACTGCGAGACATCTGCGCGCGGCCTGCCGCGACCGCCCGGAGCATCGCCATCGCGCGATACGAGAGTTCTTCGTTCGCACCGGACACCGGAATCATCCCCTCGGGAAGAGCTAAAGAGCGTGCACTCTGTTATCGCGCGCTACTCCGTTGGTGTTAACAAACGACGTCGCCGGCTGGTTCCGGTGACTTCGCGTTCATAGGACGCACCGCCCCTCGCCCAGGTTCCGGCAGCGTCGCGCCCAGCACTCGCGCCCACTGCCGGGCGATCCTCCTCCGCCGTCGCGTGTCGTCGGCGAGGAGGTTCGCCAATCCCAGTCCGCGAGCGAGGTCCAATGTGGACTGAACCAGTTCTCGCACTCCGGGATGCGACTCGTCCACGCCGAGCAGGTCGAGCGCGAGCCGGTGCGCCTCGCGGCCCACCCGCGCCTGCAGCGGCATCAGGGTGGCCCGCAGCGCCTCGTCGGTCGAGGCCACCACCCACAGCTGCAGCGCGGCCCGGAACGCCGGACCGGTGTAAAGGTCGAGCAGCATGTCGACCACGTGCTGGATGCGTGTCTCGCCGGGCGGCAGGCCCTCGGCCTGCCGGCGCAACTCGGCCACCTGGAACTCGCCGATGTACTCCACCGCCGCCATCACCAGGTCTTCCCGGGTGCGGAAATGGTGCTGTGCGGCACCTCGCGAAACCCCCGCCCGTTGTGCGACCACCGCGACCGTCGTCCCGTTCCAGCCGAGCTCGCCCAGGGACTCGACGGACGCTTCGACGAGCCGCCGCCGCGTCGTGCGGCTGCGCTCCTGTTGCGGATCGCCGGCCTTGACCGCCATGATCATTCTCCAACTCAGTAAGACTTCGGCAGGCCGAGGGTGTGCTGTGCGACGAAGTTGAGCACCATCTCGCGGCTCACCGGCGCGATCCGGCCCACCCGCACCGCGCCCAGCAGCGCGCCGAGCCCGTACTCGGTGGCCAGCCCGTTCCCACCGTGCACCTGCACCGCCTGGTCGACCGCCCGGATGGCGACCTCGCCTGCCGCGTACTTCGCCATGTTGGCCGCCTCCCCGGCGCCGGCGTCGTCACCGGAGTCGTAGCACGCGGCGGCCTTCTGGGTCATCAGCTTCGCCAGCTCCAGCTCGATCTTCACCTGCGCCAGCGGGTGCGCGAGGCCCTGGTGAGCACCGATCGGCACGCCCCACACGCTGCGCTGCTTGGCGTAGCCGACGGCCTTGTCCAGGGCATAGCGGGCGATACCGAGCGAGAACGAGGCGCCCATGATCCGCTCCGGGTTGAGCCCGGCGAACAGTTGCGCCAGCGCGGCATCCTCCGCACCCACCAGCGCTTCGGCCGGCAGCCGCACATCGTCGAGGAACAGCCCGAACTGCTTGTCCGCCGAGACCAGGTCCATCTCGATCGGCCGGTAGGAGAAACCCGGCGCGTCCGTCGGCACGATGAACAGCGCGGGCTTGAGCCGGCCGGTCCTGGCATCCGTGGTGCGCCCGACGACGAGCACGGCCTCGGCCTGGTCGACGCCCGAGATGAACACCTTGCGCCCGTTGAGGATCCAGTCTCCCCCGTCGCGCGCCGCGGTGGTGGTCAACCGGTGCGAGTTCGATCCCGCGTCGGGTTCGGTGATGGCGAAGGACATCTTCACCTCACCGGTGGCGAACCGGGGCAGCCACCGCTGTTTCTGTTCCGTGGTACCGAACCGCGCGATCACGGTCGCGCAGATCGCCGGGGACACGACCATGAGCAGCATCGGCGTGCCGGCCGCGCAGAACTCCTCACACACCGCCGCCAGGTCGCCGATGCCACCGCCCCCGCCGCCGTACTCCTCCGGCACCGACACACCGAGGTAACCCAGCCGCCCGGCCTCCTGCCACAACTGCGAAGTGTGCCCGCCGCTGCGGGCGACCTTCGCGTAGTACGCGTGACCGTACTTGCGCGCGAGATCGCCGACCGCCGCGCGCAGCGCCACCCGCTCTTCGGGCTCGGTGAAATTCACGGCCGTTCCTCGCTTTCCTCCACCGGACGCACCACGGCGAGCACCGCGCCCACGTCGACCTGCTGCCCCACGGTGACCGGCAGTTCCGCGACCACGCCCCCGGCGGGCGCGGAGACCTTGTGTTCCATCTTCATCGCTTCCAGCCACAGCAACGTGTCCCCGGCCTCGACGCGGTCACCGGCCGCCACCGCCACGCGCAGCACCGTGCCCGGCATGGGCGCGACGAGCGAGCCCGCCGCGAGCGCCGCGCCGGGTTCGGTGAACCGCGGCACCGGAGTCAGCGCGACCGGCCCGACGCACACCAGGCCCGGATAGCGGCCGACTTCGAAGGTGCGACGGACGCCTGCCACCTCCAACACCACTTGGCCGGGACTCGTCTGCACTACCTGGACTTCCGCGTCGAGATCGGGTGCGTTCACCACGACGCCGGAACGCTGGTAGGTGTAGGCGACTTCGTGCTCGACACCGTCCACTGTGTACATTCTGCGCTGCGGCGCCGACCACACGTTGCGCCAGGCCCCCGGGCCGGAACCCCGGTCTGCCGCCGCGTCCGCCAGCGCGGCGACGATCGCGGCCAGCCGCGGATCGCCCAGCGGGCGGGCAAGCGTGTCCAGCCCATGCCGCTCGAAGAACCCGGTGTGGATCTCTCCGGCGCGGAACGCCTTGTGCCGCAACACGTTCACCAGCAGGTCACGGTTGGTGCGCGGGCCATGGATGGTGGCCCCGGCCAGCGCCGTGGCGAGCTTGCGGGCCGCCGTGGCGCGATCCGGCGCCCACGCGATCACCTTGGCCAGCATCGGGTCGTAGTGCACCCCGATCACCGACCCGTCGACGACGCCGCTGTCGACCCGCACGTCACCGGGTACGGAAAACCGGTGCAGCGTCCCGGTCTGCGGCTGCCAGCCGGCGGCCGGGTCCTCGGCGTAGAGGCGCACCTCGATGGCGTGCCCGTTGCTCGCGGGCGGTTCGAGCGGCAGCCGGTTTCCTTCGGCGATCGCCAACTGCAACTCGACCAGATCGACCCCGGTCACGCACTCGGTGACCGGATGCTCGACCTGAAGCCGCGTGTTCATTTCCAGGAAGAAGAACCGGCCGTCGGAGGTGACGAGGAATTCCACGGTGCCCGCACCGACGTAGTCGATCGCCTTGGCCGCCTTGCGCGCCGCCTCGAACAGTTCCTCGCGCAGCCGATGTCCGACGGCCGGCGACGGCGCTTCCTCGATCACCTTCTGGTGCCGCCGCTGGATCGAGCACTCGCGCTCGCCGAGCGCCCACATCGTGCCGTGCCCGTCGGCGACGATCTGCACCTCGATGTGCCGTCCCGTTTCCAGATACCGTTCGCAGAACACGGTCTCGTCGCCGAATGCCGAGGCCGCCTCGGCCCGCGCGCTGTCGACCGCGGCGGCGAGTTCGTCGAACGAGCGGACCACGCGCATCCCGCGCCCGCCACCGCCCGCGGATGCCTTGACCAGCACCGGAAGATCGTCCTCGGTCACCTCGGCCGGGTCCAGTCCGGACAGCACCGGCACCCCGGCGCGGGAGGAGATCCGCTTGGCGGTCACCTTCGACCCCATCGCCTCGATCGACTCCGGCGACGGGCCGACCCAGGTCAGGCCGGCGTCGAGCACCGCGCGGGCGAAGGCCGCGTTCTCGGAGAGGAAGCCGTATCCGGGATGCACGGCGTCCGCCCCGGCCGCGGTGGCCGCCGCGATCAGCGCTTCGATACGCAGGTAGGTCTCGGCCGGGGTGTTCCCCGGCAGCCGGACCGCCGCGTCCGACTCCGCCACGTGGGGCGCCGAGGAGTCCGCGTCCGAGAAGACCGCTACCCGCTCGATGCCCAGCCGCGCGCAGGTCCGGAACACCCGGCGGGCGATCTCGCCCCGGTTCGCCACGAGCAACGTGGAAATCATCGCGTCCCTTCTCCCGTCACGGCCGGAACACGCCGAAGCCGTCGGCGCCCCGTACCGGTCCATTGTGGATCGCGGACAGGCACAGTCCGAGCACCGTCCGGGTGTCACGCGGGTCGATGATGCCGTCGTCGTAGAGCATCCCGGACAGGAACATCGGCATCGACTCGGCCTCGATCTGCTGCTCGACCATGGTCCGCATCGCCGCGTCGGTCTCGTCGTCGTAGGGCTGCCCACGCCCCTCGGCCGCGGCACGGGCCACAATGGACAGCACCCCGGCGAGCTGCTGTGGCCCCATCACCGCCGACTTGGCACTGGGCCAGGAAAACAGGAACCGTGGGCCGTAGGCACGCCCGCACATGCCGTAGTGCCCGGCGCCGTAGGAGGCGCCCATCAGCACCGAGAGGTGCGGCACCTTCGAGTTGGACACCGCGTTGATCATCATGGCCCCGTGCTTGATGATGCCGCCCTGCTCGTACTCCCTGCCCACCATGTAGCCGGTGGTGTTGTGCAAAAACAGCAGCGGCGTGTCGGTGGTGTTGGCCAGCTGGATGAACTGCGTGGCCTTCTGCGACTCCTCACTGAACAGCACGCCGCGCGCGTTGGCGAGGATGCCGATCGGGTAGCCGTGCAGGCTCGCCCAGCCGGTCACCAGGCTCGTGCCGTACAGCGGCTTGAACTCGTCGAATTCGGAGTCGTCCACGATCCGCGCGATCACCTCACGAGGGTCGAACGGGACCTTCAGGTCGCCGGAGACGATGCCGAGCAGGTCCTCGGCGTCGTAGTGCGGTTCGCGGTAGTCCGGCGCCGGGGACGGACCGAGCTTGCGCCAGTTCAGGCGCCGGACGATGCCACGGCCGATCCGGATGGCGTCCGTCTCGTCCGCGGCGAGGTAGTCGGCGAGACCGGAGACCCGGGCGTGCATCTCGGCGCCGCCGAGCGACTCGTCGTCGGCTTCCTCGCCGGTGGCCATCTTCACCAGCGGTGGCCCGCCGAGGAACACCTTCGCCCGTTCCTTGACCATCACCACGTAGTCCGACATGCCCGGCAGGTAGGCGCCGCCGGCCGTCGAATTGCCGAAGACCAGCGCGATGGTGGGCCGCTTCGCCGCCGAGGCCGTGGTCAGGTTGCGGAAGGTCGCCCCGCCCGGGATGAAGATCTCCTTCTGGGTGGGCAGATCCGCCCCGCCCGACTCCACCAGGTTGATCGTCGGCAGGCGGTTCTCGGCGGCGATTTCGGCCGCCCGCAGACCCTTCTTCAGGCTCGACGGGTTGCTCGCGCCGCCCTTCACGGTCGGGTCGTTGGCGACGATCAGGCACTCCACGCCTTCGACCACGCCGATCCCGGTGATCAGGCTGCCGCCGACGTGGTAACCGGTCCCCCAGGCGGCCAGCGGGGACAGCTCCAGGAACGGCGTGTCGGGATCCAGCAGCAGTTCGATGCGCTCGCGGGCCAGAAGCTTGCCGCGCCGCCGGTGCCGCTCGACGTATTTCTCGCCGCCCCCGGCGACCGCCTTGGCCTGCTCGGCCGCCAGCTCGTCGAGCTTGGCCAGCATCGCCTCCCGGTTGGCCGCGAACTCCGGGCTTGCGGTGTCCACAATGGAACGAATCACGACGTGTACCCCAATCGTTTGGCGGCCAGACCGGTGAGGATCTCGTCGGTTCCGCCGCCGATGCCGAGAATCCGGACGTCCCGGTAATGACGCTCCACTTCGGACTCGCGCAGGTAGCCGAGCCCGCCGTGTAGCTGGACCGCCTCGTCGACCACGGTCTTCGCGGTCTCGACCGCGCTGTTCTTGGCAAAACACGCTTCGGTGACCACATCCTCGCCCGCGACGTACCGCTCGGCGACGTGCCTGGTGTACACCCGGACGACGTCGATCGCGCGGGCCAGGTCGGTGAGCTTGTGCTGGACGAGCTGCCGGGAGATCAGCGGGCGGCCGAAAGTGTGGCGCAGGCGGCACCAGGCGACCGCCAGGTCGAGCGCGCGCTGAGCGGTGGCGTAGCCCTGCACTGCCAGCGAGAGCCGTTCGGCGACGAACTGGGTGGCGAGCTGGGCGAATCCGGAATTCTCCGGGCCGACCAGGTTGGCCACCGGCACCCGGACGTCCACGAAGGACAGCTCGGCGGTGTCCGAGCACTGCCAGCCCATCTTCTCCAGCCGTCGGCCCACCGTGAAGCCCGGTGTCCCCCGCTCCACGACCAGCAGCGACAGGCCGTGCGCTCCCGGCCCACCGGTACGAACCGCGGTGGTCACGAAGTCCGCGCGGCTGCCGGAGGTGATGAAGGTCTTCGCGCCGTTGACCACGTAGTGGTCGCCGTCGCGCCGGGCAGTCGTGCTGATCGCGGCTACGTCGGACCCGCCGTCGGGCTCGGTGATCGCGAGCGCGCCGATGAGGTCCCCGTTCAGCGCCGGGCGCACCCACCGATCGATCTGTTCCCGCGCTCCCCCGGCGACGATGTGCGGCAGCGCGATTCCGCCGGTGAAGAGCGCGGCGATCAGACCACCGCTGCCGCCCGCGTGAAGAATTTCCTCGGTCACCGTGACCGCGTCGAGGAAATCGCCCCCGCCGCCGCCGACCTCCTCCGGCAGCGAGACGCCGAGCAGCCCGATCCGGCCCGCCACGCGGTGCAACTCGCGCGGCACGGCACCGGCCCGCTCCCAGTCGTCGAGGTGAGGCAACACCTCGGTCTCGACGAACTTTCGCACGGTCTTGCGCAACTGCCGCCGTTCGGCCGTCTCGATCATCGCGGCACCTCCGCATACCGGGCCCGCAGCCATTCGCCAAGGGCCTTGGCCTGCGGGTCGAACCGCACCTGTGCCGCGACCCCCTCACCCAGCAATCCGGTCACCACGAAGTTGAGCGCACACAGGTTCGGCAGCACGTACCGGGTGACGGGCAGGGACGCGGTTTCCGGCAGCAGGCGGCGGAATTCCACCACGGTCAACGCGTGCACCAGCCACGGCCAGTGCTCAGCGGCGGAGACCCACACCCCGAGGTTGGCGTCCCCGCCCTTGTCGCCGCTGCGCGCGCCGACGATCGTGCCGAGCGGGGCTCGCTGGGTGCGTACCTGCGGCGGCCCAGGCAGCTCCGGTTCGTCCACATCGGATAGTTCCCGGGTTTCCCCGGGCAGGGCGATCGCCACCCGCGAGCCATCCGGCAGCACCGCGACGTGCGGGACATCACGAGCGTCCACAAAGGATGCCGTGAACACGCCGTAGGGCGAAGCGTCCGAGGGTGGCGCGGTCACATGGAATCCGGGATAACTCGACAGCGCCAGCTCGATCGCGGCGCCGCTGAACGCCCGGCCGGCGATCTTCGGGTCGCTGTCCTTGACCGCACAATGGAGCAGCGCGCTGGCCCGCTGCTCGGTGTCGGCGTCCTCGTGGTCAGTGCGGGCCAGCGTCCAGCGGATCTCGGCGGGTGGCCGATCCTTCAGCGACCGTTCCAGTTGCGTCTTCACCAGCGCGGCCTTGGCGTCGATGTCCAGCCCGGTCAGCACGAACGTGGTGGAATTGCGGAACCCGCCGAGCGAGTTGAGGCCGACCTTCACCGCCGGCGGTGGCGGTTCGCCGCGAGTGCCGGTGATCCGGACCCGGTCCGGGCCGTCCTCGGTGAGCGTGATCGTGTCGAACCGCGTGGTGACATCGGGTCCGGCGTAGCGCGGGCCGCCGATTTCATACAGGAGCTGAGCGGTGACCGTGCCGATCGTGACCGCGCCCGCGGTGCCCTCGTGCTTGGTGATCACGCTCGATCCGTCGGCATGCATCTCGGCGATCGGAAACCCGGGAACGCCAACTTCGTGTTCGGTGAAAAACGCGTAATTCCCGCCGGTGGCCTGCGCTCCGCATTCGAGGACGTGCCCGGCCACCACCGCGCCGGCCAGCGCGTCATAGTCGTCCCGCCGCCAGCCGAAGTGCGCGGCGGCCGGTCCGACGACCAGTGAGGCGTCGGTGACCCGGCCGGTCACGACCACGTCGGCGCCCGCGTTCAGGCATTCGACGATGCCCCAGGCACCGAGATAAGCGTTGGCGGTCAACGGTTTTCCGAACCCGAGCTCACCGGCGCGGGGAAGCAGGTCGTCGCCCTCGACGTGCGCCACCGCGACATCGAGACCGAGCCGCTCCGCCAGCGCGCGGATGTCGCCGGCCAGCCCGGCCGGGTTCAGCCCGCCCGCGTTGGCGACGATCCGGACGCCCTTTTCCTTGGCCAGTCCAAGGTTTTCCTCCAGTTGCCGCAGAAACGTCCTGGCATAGCCGCGTTTCGGGTCCTTCAACCGGTCCCGCCCGAGAATCAGCATGGTCAGCTCGGCCAGATAGTCGCCGGTCAGCACGTCGAGCGCGCCGCCGGTCAGCATCTCCCGCACCGCCGAGAACCGGTCCCCATAGAACCCGGACGCATTGCCTATTCTCATGTGAACTGCCCCGGTGCCCGGCCCTTCCCGGGTGACCCGGCGAACGCCTGCGCGATGCCGAGCCATTCCCGCGCGTCCGCACCGGTCGCGGTCAGGTCGGTGTCGGCGAGGTTACGGCGCTGGGTGACCACGAAACAGAAGTCGAGCGCGCTGCCGGTTACCCGCTGCGCCGCGTCCGGCGGCCCCCAGGCCCACACCTCGCCGTCCGGCGCGACCAGTTCGACGCGGAACGGCTCCGGCGGCGGCGTGATCCCGTTGAGACTGAAGGCAAAGTCGCGAGTACGGACGCCGAGCCACGCGACGTGCCGGATGCGTCCAGTCGGGTGCTTGGCTCCGAGCGCGTCGAACACGTCCTGCGCGTGGGCCCAGGTTTCCATCAGCCGTGCGGTCGCCATGGTCACCGCGCCCATTGGGGGTCCATACCACGGAAACTTCTCCCCGGCCGGCGCCGCCGCGAGTGCCGCGGCCAATGCCGCCCGTCCGGCACGCCAGTCGTCCAGCAGTTGCGCACGCGGCTTCACGGCGCCTTCGGCAGCGCCGTTGTCGACGTACTGATCCCCTTCCGTCAGCGCGCGTTTCACCTCGGCGCCGAACTCGTCCGGGGTGCGCACGGCGATCAGCGCCTTCGAGTCGGTCCACGCCAGGTGCGCGATCTGGTGTGCGATCGTCCAGCCCGGTGCCGGGGTCGGCGTCGCCCAGTCAGCATCTGCCACCAACTCTTCGAGGTCCCGGCTCTCCGCCGCCAAGTCGGTCAGGATCGCTCCGACGTCCGCCAATGACATCGCCTCCTCACGCTCTTCGGCGAGCCTGGCACCCGCAGGTGGAAAAATCAAGCACGCTTGATTTTTTCTGTGCACCAAGCCCTAACACATCGACCCGACACGCGACGATATTGGGGTGTGTGCGGACAACGACCCCTAGATGTAGTCTCTGATCACCGGCGGCGCCCAGCGGTGGGAGACCTCGGGGGAGCCGGTGAAGCCTTGCTCCGCGCACGTCGACCAGGGTCGGCGTGCCGATTCAACGCGCCCTTTTTGGAGTGATGCATGTCTGTGCAAACAACGCAGCCGACGACGTCTTCACCACCGTCGGCCATGCGCGTGATCCGACGGGACGGCAGCGTGTCGGCGTTCGACGCCAACAAGATCTCGGTCGCCCTGGCCAAGGCGTTCCTCGCCGTCGAAGGGGACGGCGCCGCGGCGTCGTCGCGGATCCACCACGTGGTCGGCGAGCTGACCACGCAGGTCGAGGCGTCACTGCTGCGGCACGCGAGTGCCGAGGCGGCGTTGCACATCGAGCAGATCCAGGATCTGGTCGAACTGACCCTGATGCGCGGCGGCCATCACAAGGTCGCCCGCGCGTACGTGCTTTACCGGGAGGAACGGGCCAAAGCGCGCGAAGCCGCGCAACCGGCGAAGCGGGACGGCGTGATCCATGTCAAGGATTCCGACGGCACGCTCCAGCCCCTGGACTGGGACCGCGTCGCGCACGTCGTCGGCGAGGCCGTGGCCGGGATCGACGACACCTCGGCCGAGCCCGTGCTGGCCGAAGCCAGGCGCAACCTCTACGACGGCATCAGCTCCGACGAGCTGGCGCTGGCCCAGATCATGGCCGCCCGCACGCTGGTCGAGCAGGAGCCGAACTACTCCTACGTCAGCGCGCGGCTGCTGCTGGACAAGCTGCGCGGTGAGGCGCTGAGCTACCTGGCGGGTGCCCCGCGGCAGGCAAGCCACGACGAGATGTCCGCTGCCTACCCGACGTACTTCCGTACCTACCTCGCGCGGGCCATCGAACTGGAGCTGGTCGACCCCGAGCTGGCGACCTTCGACCTGGACCGGATCACCGCCGCCATCCGCGCCGAGCGCGACCTCGACTTCGGCTTCCTCGGCCTGCAAACCCTCTACGACCGCTACTTCCTGCACCACGAGGGGACCCGGTTCGAACTGCCGCAGGCGTTCTTCCTGCGCGTCGCGATGGGCCTGGCGGTCCGCGAGGACGACCGCGAAGCTCGTGCCATCGAGTTCTACGAGCTGCTGTCTTCGTTCCACTTCATGGCGTCCACGCCGACCCTGTTCAACTCCGGCACGACGCGTGCGCAGCTCTCGTCGTGCTTCCTGACCACGGTCTCCGACGACCTGGACTCGATCTTCCAGGCTTACAAGAACAACGCGCTGCTGGCCAAGTACTCCGGCGGCCTTGGCAACGACTGGACACCGGTGCGCGGGCTGGGCGCGCACATCAAGGGCACCAACGGCCGGTCCCAGGGCGTGGTGCCGTTCCTCAAGATCGCCAACGACACCGCGGTCGCGGTGAACCAGGGCGGCAAGCGCAAGGGCGCGGCCTGCGCCTACCTGGAGACCTGGCACATCGACGTCGAGGAGTTCCTCGACCTGCGCAAGAACACCGGTGACGACCGGCGCCGCACGCATGACATGAACACCGCCAACTGGGTGCCCGACGAGTTCCTGCGCCGGGTCGAGGCGGACGCGGAGTGGACGTTGTTCTCGCCGGACGAGACGCCGGACCTGCACGAGTTGTACGGCACCGCGTTCGCCGAGCGCTACCGCGCCTACGAGGCGGCGGCCGACCGTGGCGAGATCAAGGTGTTCCGCCGGCTGCGCGCGGTCGAACTGTGGCGGCGGATGCTGACCATGCTGTTCGAGACCGGTCACCCGTGGATCACCTTCAAGGACCCGTGCAACCTGCGCTCGCCGCAGCAGCACGTGGGCGTGGTGCACTCGTCCAACCTGTGCACCGAGATCACCCTGAACACCAGCGCCGACGAGGTCGCGGTGTGCAACCTGGGTTCGGTCAACCTGCTCAAGCACGTCACCAAGGACGGGCTGGACACCGAGCGGCTGGAACGCACCGTGACCACGGCGGTGCGGATGCTCGACAACGTGATCGACATCAACTTCTACACCATCCCCGAGGCGCGCCGGTCCAACCTGCGGCACCGCCCGGTCGGGCTGGGCCTGATGGGCTACCAGGACGCGCTGTTCGAGCTCGGCCTGCCGCTGGCCTCCGACGCCGCGGTGGAGTTCGCCGATCGCAGCATGGAGCACCTGTCGTACTACGCGATCGCGGCGTCGTCGGATCTCGCGGCCGAGCGTGGCACGTACGCCACGTTCGAGGGTTCCCTGTGGAGCAAGGGAATCCTGCCGCTCGACTCGCTCAAGCTGCTGGCCGAGGCACGCCGGGGCGACCGGCTGGACGTGGACACCTCGTCCACATTGGACTGGGAGACGCTGCGGCAGCGGGTGCGCACCAGCGGGATGCGCAACTCCAACGTGATGGCGATCGCACCGACCGCGACGATCTCCAACATCTGCGGGGTAGGACAGTCGATCGAGCCGCTGTTCCAGAACCTCTACGTCAAGTCGAACATGTCCGGCGACTTCACCGTGATCAACCCGCACCTGGTGCGCAGCCTCAAGGAACGCGGGCTGTGGGACGAGGTGATGGTGTCGGACCTGAAGTACTTCGACGGCAGCCTCGGCGAGATCGACCGGGTGCCGGAGGATCTCAAGCGGCTGTACGCGACGGCGTTCGAGATCGAAAGCCGGTGGCTGGTGGACGCGGCTTCGCGGCGCCAGAAGTGGCTCGACCAGGCGCAGTCGCTGAACCTGTACATCGCCTCCCCGAGCGGACGCAAGCTGGACGATCTGTACCGCTACGCGTGGCACAAGGGCCTCAAGACGACGTACTACCTGCGGGCGCGTTCGGCCACGCACGTGGAGAAGAGCACCCTCCGTGGCACCGACGGCAAGCTGACATCCGTGCCCGCCGGCACCGGAGGCACCGGCACTGTCACTCCCGCCGCTCCCCCGGCCGTGCCGAGCGTGGCGCCGAGCGCGCGGCCCGAGCCGATGCCGAGGGTCGACGACGTCGACTTCGTGGCGACCGACGGCGCCGCTTGCCGGATCGACGACCCCGACTGCGAAGCCTGCCAGTGACGCGGGCGAAGGGACTGGGAGAGAGATGACCAACCTGGAAAGCATGGACACCACCGGTCTCGGGGAGATCGACCGGGGCGCGGCACGGGTCAGCGTCGACGACAAGGCGATGATCAACGCCCGCGCCGACGTCAACCAGTTGCTGCCGATGAAGTACACCTGGGCCTGGGAGAAGTACCTCTCGGCCTGCAACAACCACTGGATGCCGACCGAAGTCGGCATGCAGGCCGACATCGCGCTGTGGAAGTCGCCGGACGGCCTCACCGAGGACGAGCGGCAGATGCTCAAGCGCAACCTCGGCTTCTTCGCGACCGCGGAGTCCTTGGTGGCCAACAACATCGTGCTCGCGGTCTACCGGCAGATCACCAACCCCGAGTGCCGGCAGTACCTGTTGCGGCAGGCGTTCGAGGAGGCCGTGCACACGCACACCTTCCAGTACATCTGCGAGAGCCTCGGCCTGGTCGAGGGCGAGCTGTTCAACATGTACCGCGAGGTGCCCTCGATCGCGGACAAGGACGCGTGGGCGCTGAAGTACACCCGGAACCTGGAGAACCGTGATTTCCGGACCGGCACCGCGGAGGCCGACCAGAACTTCCTGCGCGACCTGGTCGCCTTCTACGTGGTGTTCGAGGGCATGTGGTTCTACACCGGGTTCGCGCAGATCCTGTCGCTGGGCCGGCGCAACAAGATGGTCGGCATCGCCGAGCAGTACCAGTACATCCTGCGCGACGAGTCGATCCACCTGAACTTCGGCATCGACTGCATCAACCAGATCAAGATCGAGAATCCGCACCTGTGGACGCCGGAGTTCCAGCAGGAGGTCCGCGAAATGCTCACCGAGGCGTGTGAGCTGGAAGTGGCCTACGCGCGCGACACCATGCCGCGCGGGATCCTCGGCCTGTCGGCGCCGTTGTGCGAGCAGTACATGCACTTCATCACCGACCGGCGGGCCCAGCAGATCGGCCTGGCGCCGATCTTCGGTGAGACCGAGAACCCGTTCCCGTGGATGTCCGAGGCGATGGATTTGAAGAAGGAGAAGAACTTCTTCGAGACCCGCGTCATCGAATATCAGAGCGGCGCGGCACTGGAGTGGGACTGACCGCATCCGCGGGGGGACCCTCACGAGGTTGCGCGAGGGTCCCCCCGACGCCCTGACTGCCCGTATGGTGGCAAGCACGGCAGGTCCTCGATGAGGAGGCGGCGCGATGGTCAGGGAACGTATGCCACCGTTGACGGCGATCCCGTTGCCCAGGGCGGTGGACCGGCGGTTGCTCGACCAGCGGTGGCCGGTCCGTGAGCTGGCCACGCCCCCACCGGGCAGCGGGCTGAAACCTGTGCTGGGAGACGCCGGAGCCCCAGTGATCGGCCACGCGCTGGACTCGATGCGGTTCGGTGTGGACTTCGCGCTCACCCGGTACCGCCGGTACGGGCCCGTGTCGTGGATGGGCGCGTTCGGGCAGCGGATCGTGCTGCTCGCCGGCCCGGACGCGACGCAGGCCGCGCTGGTCAACAAGGACAAGGCCTTCTCGCAGGACGGCTGGCGTTTCTTCATCGATGCGTTCTTCCACCGCGGCCTGATGCTGCTCGACTTCGACGAACACCTCCTGCACCGCCGCATCATGCAGGAGGCGTTCACTCGCGACCGGCTCGCCGGCTACCTGCGCCAACTCGGCCCGGTGCTGCGGGAAGGCGTGGCCGCGTGGGACGCCCGGCCCCGGCTGTACTGGGCGCTCAAGCAGTTGACGCTGGACGTGGCGACCCAGGTGTTCATGGGGATGCGCAGCAGCGCCGGGGCAGCGGCGATCAACCGCGCGTTCGTCGCTTCGGTGCGCGCGCCGACGGCGATCGTCCGGTTCCCCGTGCCGGGTGGCCGGTGGGCGGCCGGGCTGGCCGGCCGCCGGCTGCTGGAACGCTACTTCCGGGCCACGCTTCCGGCGAAGCGGCAGGCCGGCGGGGACGACCTGTTCTCCGCGCTCTGCCACGCCCGCGGTGACGGCGGCGAGCGCTTCACCGACGACGACATCGTCAACCACATGATCTTCCTGATGATGGCCGCGCACGACACGACGACCATCACCAGCACCGCGGTCGCCTACCACCTGGCCAAGCATCCGGAATGGCAGGAGCGCGTCCGCGCGGAATCACTCGCGCTGGGCGACGAGCTGCCCGACCTCGACGCGCTGGACCAGTTGGAGGCCCTGGACCTGGTGATCAAGGAGTCGATGCGGCTCACCGCTCCCGTGCCATCGCTGGCCCGCCGCGCGGTGGCCGACACCGAGGTACTCGGGCACTACCTGCCGGCGGGCACGCTGGTCAGCGTCTCCCCCAACGTCAACCACTACTCCCCGGAACACTGGCGGGATCCGCACCGGTTCGATCCGGAGCGCTTCGCCGAGGGGCGTCGCGAGGACAAGTCGCACCGGTACGCGTGGATGCCCTTCGGCGGCGGCGCGCACAAATGCATCGGCCTGCATTTCGGGATGTACGAGATCAAGGCGTTGGTACACGAAATGGTGCGCAACTACCGGTGGTCTGTCCCCCGTTCGTATCACATCCATTGGGACTATGTGTCACTGCCGGTACCCGTCGATGGACTACCCGTTCAGCTGGCCGCGGCAGGAAGCGGTAGCCGGGGTTTTCACGGGCGGTGACCGACCTCTACACTCTTGATCACTCGTCCGGCCAGGTGCGGTAACGGGCGGACGCGAGGGGCGTAGCACGGCCGCGCGCGCCCCGGTTCGGCGCGGATTCGCAGGGGGATCCGCACAGGGCCGTTCTGCGGGGACGTCGGTTCGTAAAGGGGTGCAGTGTGGCCGAGCCTGGTCGAACACCGGGGTTGGCAGAGATCGTCGGCCGGTGGGTGGCGAGGTTGGCGCGCCCGGACGGAACGCGCCTTTCGCCGGGGGAACTCGAGGACGTGCTGACCAAGGTGGCCCAGGAAGCGGCCGGGGCGGCGCCGCGGGCGGCGGCGAGCCGGTTCGGCGCCCTGTTCTCCCGGTCGCCGATCGGCATGGTGCTGGCCGACCAGGACGGTGAGATCGTCGAGGTCAACGTCGCCATGACCAAGTTCCTCGGGCGGCCCGCCAACGACCTGCGCGGCCGGGAGATCGCCGACCTCGGGTTCGCCGAACGCGACGCGGAGACCCTGCGGGCGGGGCTCGCGGAGCTCGCCGAGACCGGCGCCGACCACTACCGCGAGCGGATCGAGCTGGCGCACTCCGACGGTGCTTCGGTCTGGGCCGAGGTCACGCTCACCTACCTGCCCGGCGACCGGCCCGGCTCGGTGTTCCCGATGCTGATGGCGGTGGACGAGAACGAGTTGCACGCGCTGCAAGAGACGTTCCGGCGCCAAAGTGTGGGCGATCCGCTGACCGGGCTGTCCAACGCGTTGAGCTTCCACACCAAGCTGGAGGCCGCGTTCGGCGCGGGTGCCCGCGACCAGGTCGCACTGATCTACCTCGACATCGACGGCTTCCGCGTGATCAACGACGGGCTCGGCCCCGGCGTCGCCGACCAGGTGCTGCGTGGCGTGGCCGGCAAACTCACCAACGCCTTCGCCGCCCACGACCCGCTGATCGCCCGGTTGTCCGGCGACGGGTTCGCGGTCCTGCTGCGCGGCGAACTCACCCGCGGCGAAGTGATCGGAATGGTCGAGGCCGCGATGGACGAACTCAACGAGCCGATCTATCTGGGTGAGCACGGGGTCGGGGTGAGTGTCAGCGCGGGCATCGTGGTCCAGGACGTGTCCGTGGGCGGGCACGAGGAGATCCAGCGTGCCGCCGAGCTCGCGCTACACCGGGCGAAGGAGGCCGGGCGCGCGCAGTGGATGCTGTTCGATCCCGAGGCCGACGCCCGCGACCGCGCCCGGTTCCGGCTCGGCGCGGAACTGGCGGGCGCGCTGGAGAACGGCCAGTTCAAGCTGCACTACTTCCCGGTAGTCCGGCTCGATGACCACAACGACGTCGCCGCGGTCGCCGCGCGCCTTCGCTGGCACCACCCCGAACTGGGTGCGCTGTCCACCCGCGACTTCGGGCCGCTCGCCGAAGCCACCGGCCTGATCCCGCAACTGGGCAAGTGGGTGGTGTCCGAAGTGATCGCGACGGCGGCCCGCTGGCGCGAGGCGTTCGGGTCCAGGGCGCCCGGGGTGTCCCTGCCGTTGCCGAGGCGAATGGCCGCCGATCCCGATCTGGTGCGGCTGGTGCGCACCCAACTGGACCGGCACGATCTCCCCGCCGAGGTGCTGAGCCTGCGCACCGATTCCGACACGATCGTCGACGAGGACGGCGATCTGCAGGAATCCCTTGCCGTGCTGGCGGAACTCGGCGCGAAACCGCTGCTCGCCGTGCGCGGCTCGGCGGATCTGGAGCTCATCGCGCGGCACGCTCTGCCGGTGCGGCAGGTCGTGCTCGGCCGCACGGTGGTGGCACCATTCGCCGAGGACAAGCCGGACGCCGCGGCGATCCGGCATCTGGACCACCTCATGACCCGGGCCGCCGAGCTGAACCTGCGCGTCGGCGCAGCAGGAATCCGCTCGGCCGAAGAAGCGGCACGGCTGCACGAATTCGGGGTACTCGCCGGATATGGCCCGTTCGCCGGGTCAGCCACCCAGGACGAGATCGAAGAGTTTCTCCGCAACCTACTGGGATAGCCAGGTTGTGTTTATAAGCGGCGTCAGCCGCTTGCGGTGAGGCACGCAACCGGCACCGCTACCCGCACCGCCACGCAAACTCTATGGTGGCTTTTATGAACAAGGGAGACCTGGCTCCGGATTTTACTCTGCCCGACGACCACGGCGAGCCACGCGCCCTGCACGACTTCCTGTCGGCGGGTCCCGTGGTGCTGTTCTTCTACCCGGCCGCGATGACGGCCGGGTGCACCGCGGAAAGCTGCCATTTCCGGGATCTGGCCAAGGAGTTCGCCGAGGTCGGCGCACAGCGCGTCGGCATCAGCCCGGACGCGGTGGAAAAGCAGCGCAAGTTCTCGGCCCAGCACGGCTTCGACTATCCGCTGCTGTCCGACCCGGATGGCGCGGTGGCCACCCAGTTCGGTGTGCGCCGTTCCTTCGGGCCGCTCCTCACCCGGCGGCAGACCTTCGTCATCGGTCCCGACCGCCGGGTGCTCGAAGTGATCAAAAGCGAGCTGCGCATGTCCGTGCATGCGGACAAGGCGCTGGCGGCCCTGCGCGCCTTGCGCACCTAGACGAGCAAGCCGGAACTGGTCAGCGGTCGATGCCGTCCCGATTCAGGTGAACAGCGGGATCGCCATCCAGATCCCGACTCCGATCAACGTGGCCGCGAACAGGTAGTCGATCCATCGCCGCGACCGCTCGCTGCGAAACAGCGCCGTCAACGCGCGTCCGCCGAGGGCCCAGACGATGAACGCGACGAGGTTGTTGAGTGTGAAGACAACCGTGATGGCCAGCACCGTGGACACGTCGTCGTTGGTGGGCGGCCGCAGGAATTGGGTGAACAGAACGGAGACGATGTAGTACGCCTTCGGGTTCAGCAAGAGCACGATCGCACCGGCCCACAAGCCGACGCTGTGCTCCCGGACGGAGGCCGTGCAGGCTTTCGGATCCCCGTTCGCGCGGGCGGCGCGGATGAAACTCAACGCGAGCCAGAGGATGTAGAGACTGCCGACCGCGCTGAGCACCTTCGCCAAGACCGGGTACTCGAGAATCGTGGCGCCCATCCCGAGCCCGATCAGCGCTGTCACCACGAGGGTCGCGACGTGATAGCCAGCAAGGGCTGGCACTGCTGCGCGCAATCCCTTGGACGCGCCGACGGCGGCGAAAAACGTATTGCCGGGGCCGGGACTGTACGCGAGCGGGAACAGGAACAACAGCAGCGCTGTGAGCGTCTCCGCGCTCATGCAGCCATCAGACAAGTCGCAAGCCTCACGCGACCAGTCTTCGAGAAGTGCAGCACCCACGCTGGCGGAAATCGGCCGTTACGACTCAGCCGGCCGCCGGAAGGCAGCGGTGACAACCTCGCTAGACCAGGAAGCCAGGCCGTCGGCGAGAGCCTCGCCGACGGCCACGTTTCGTGCTCACCTCAGTTGTAGATCGCGCCCTGCGGGATATCCGTGTCGTTGCGCAGAGCGTCGAACAACTGCTTCGACTTGGTCTTGTCCCAGTTCTCCGCCGAGCCAGAGGTCACCGGGACGGTCGTGGTCACCACGCCGCCGGAGGACACACCGCGCAGTGCCCACGCCAGGCCGAGGAGATTCTGCAGGTGGTCGCCCGAGTCCATGGTGAGCGCGTCCGGCGCCGAGGACAGCAGCGGGAACAGGTCGAACGGGTTGAGCAGGGTGCCCGGGCTGGCGATCTCACCGGCCAGGGCGCCCATGAACTTCCGCTGGTTCTCCACCCGGTCGAGGTCGGACCGCGGCGTCGCGTCGCTGTGCCGCATGCGGACGAAGCCGAGTGCATGCGCGCCGTCGAGCTTCTGGCAGCCCGTCGGGATGCTGATGTTGGTGAAGTCGTCGTGCATCGGCTTGTCGATGCACATGTCCACACCGCCGATCGCGTCCACGATGTTGGCGAACCCGCCGAACCCGATCTCGGCGTAGTGGTCGATGTGCAGGCCGGTCGCCTGTTCCACGGTCTGCACCAGCAGCGGCGGACCGCCCAACGTGAACGCGGCGTTGATCTTGTTCTTGCCGTGCCCGGGAATCGTCACCTGCGAGTCACGCGGCAGGCTGAGCAGTGTCGGCTTCGTGCTGTTGTCCGGCAGATGCGCGATCATGATCGTGTCGGTGCGCTTGCCACTCGCGGCCTTCGCGTCGCCGGTGGCGAGCTGCTTCTCCTGCTCCGGGGTCAACCCCTCCCGGCTGTCCGAGCCGACGATCAGCCAGTTGGTGCCGGAGGCCGCGGCGGGCCGGTCGGACACGTTGGCGAACGCCTCAACGCGGTTGATCGACGTGTCCAGGTAGATCCACACCCCGGCGAGGAACACCACCAGCAGCACCAACAGCGACAGCAGGATCTTGCCGATGCCGAACCGGCGCTTACGCCGCGGGCGTGGCCCTGGTGGTTGTGGCGGCTCCTGCCCTCCCGGTTGGGGCTCGTAGCCAGGTGGGGTGGGCATTGCCCTGGTCGCGGGCGGCCCGACCGGTGGGCGCGCCCGGTTCGGGTAGCCGGCCTCGCGACCGGGCAGCGGCAGCGCCTGCGCCGACTGGTGCTGTCTCGGCCCTCTCGGTTGTTGCCGCCCGCGCGCTTGGTAGCCCCCGTAGTCACCGCCGTAGCTCATCCTGCGCTCACCTGTCCCCGATCGATCATTTGCGGTGCACAGTGAACCGCACGCGTTGTCCAGACAGACGCCTGGCTCCCCGAAAGGTTGCCGGACCTGCTCGATTTCCTGATTGTCGGTGAGTTCGGCGTTCTGCGTGGTCGCTCTCAGCCCAGCAGGGCGATCCAGCGATCGGTCGAGGTGACGATGGTGATGATCGCGCGGCTCGCGTCCTGCACGACGCCGGCGGCGATGACCCGGCGCGAGGCTGAGCAGGGGCGCAGGCCGGTGGCCAGCCAGAGGTTGTAGGCCAGCCATGCGAGGTTGGCGGCGAGCATGCCGGTGAACGCCGCCGCCGACGCCCGTCCGGGGGTGCCGCCCGCGTCGAGGTAGCCCTCCAACGCCGCACGCACGATGTGGGGCGCAGGCTGCGGACGGCCGAGGTCCCAGGCCAGGTTGAACACCTGGTGAACCACCTCCCACCAGGGAACTTCGGGTCCGGCGTGATCGAAGTCCACCAGGACGGGGCCGTGGCTGGTGAGCAGGATGTTGGTGCGACTGACGTCACGGTGGGCGAGGTGGAAGCGGGGACCGGCGGCCAACTCCGCGTGGACCCGCCTACTCGCCTCGGTCACGACCCGCAGCAGGGCGCGCGCCTGTCGATCGGTCAGCACACCAGCGGCAGTGGCCGTGGCCAGCCAGTCCGACCAGTCCGGGACGGGGTGGACCGGATAGGCCGCCTCGGCCGCGGGATCGCCGGGAAGCTCGAGACGGTTGATCGCCGCCAGCGTCGCGCCTGCCCAGGTTGCCAGTTCGGGGTCGACGACGGTCGGCCCGGCGACGTCCACCCAGGTGCAGACCCGCGCGAACACGTCCTCATCGAGGCGGGCCCAGTAGCCGACCGCGTCGCCACGAGGTTCGACGGGCACGGCCATTGACACGCCCGCCGTCGCGGCGGCACGTTCCAGCGTCCCGGACACCCGCATGGCGCAGAGTTGCCAGTCCGCGGGAGAGCGCAGTGTTTTCACCAACCAGCGACCGCGGTCGGTGTCCAGCTTCCACCGGCCGGCCGAACTTCCACCCCGCAACGGCACCAGCGGCGACCGTGGTCGCCCCAACACGAAAGCCCCGGTAACGGAACGACCGTCAACGCCCATGCGCCAAGACTTCCTCGGGACCGGCCCTGACGCACTGGCTACGGCGTCTGGTCGAACTGACGGTCGTGCCCACTACCACGGCTGCACCCGCACGGAATCGTCCAACTCGATCGGTGCACGTTTGCGGGCTCGCTCCTGGGCCTCTTCCGGGAGTGCGTCGGCGACGAGCAAGCGTGGCAGCAGCGCACTTTCATTTGTCAGCGCGCGGAAGACAAGGTTGATCGTGACTTCGTGGTCTGGACGGTGCACCACCGTTATCCCATCCCCGCTCCGGATAACACCCGGTTCGATCACCCGCAGGTAGGCCCCCGGGGCTGCCCTGGCGGTGAAGGTCTTGACCCAGCCACGCTCACCAAGCCATCCAGCGAAGACACGGCAAGGAATCCGAGGAACCGCGACCTCGAGAACAACGTCGGCACCGATCTGCCAGCGCTCGCCGATCAATGCACCAGTGACATCGATTCCGCTGGTGGTCAGGTTCTCTCCGAAGGCCCCGCACGGCAGGGGCCGAGCCAACTCCACCGCCCACGTATCCAAGTCTTCGCGCGCGTAGGCATAAACGGCCTGGTCGTTCCCACCGTGATGCCGCAGGTCGCAGACTCGATCATCGACCAGCCCGCTACCACCAACGCCCTTGAGACCAGGCGCACGCACCTCGACAGGGCCCGCCACGGGCTTCTTGTCGATACCCGTCACGCCAAGATCCGAATACCCGGTCGTGGTAGCAGCGCCGAGGTTCAGCGACAGCAGGAACGGCACGACCGGACACTAGCCCGCAGTGCTCCGCCCCCAGAAACTGTTTTCCGCTCACCGACAGCATCGCGCCCCTGCTCCGGTACGTCTCGGGCGGTCGCTCTCCAGTCCACAACTCAAGCCGGATGGGCTACCGGGGAGGCAATGGTGGTTGCGTAGGTTCGCACGAGTACCCGGAGCATCGCCGCGCCGGTGACCAAGGCAATCACCTGGATCGCTGCCGCCACGCCCAGATTCTGCGGCATCGCCGAATCGGCAACGGGACCCACGAAGGCTCCGTACGCGGTGAACGGCAGCCTCCATGCGTTCCAGGCGAACAAGGAGCCGGATCCCAGCCAGAGCGCCACCGTCGGCAACCACCGTGGCAGCCGCGCCGGGCGCCTGTTAGCCGTTGTCCAGGCACCCGCGGAGCCAACCAGTGCCCAAACGGCCGACACAGCCATAAGCAGTCGCCCGTCGGTATCGGGCTCGGCTGGCGACGCGAGCCCCGCGGTGCCGCCGGCCGCCCAGTAAAGCCAGCAGGCGCTCAGCACGGCCCCGGCGACCAAGAGCCAGGCACTCGCCCTGGCGAGGCCGTCCTGCCTCTCGTCCACGGCTACGCGGTCGCCGATCCTGCCGGTCAGGGTCCGCGGCCACCGGCGGCGCAGGTACGCCGGCAGCGCGACGGCGAGCCCGAGCCCCATTCCCACGAAGCTGACCTGGATGAACACCGCCTCCCAGCCAGGAGCGGAGGCGCCCTGTTCGACCTGTGTGCCGTCGGACGGGTCCGTTAGGGAATCCAGCGCCGCGTACGGCAGCATGGAGACGAGGAAACCGCTGGCGATCCAGCCACAGAAGAGCAGGGGCGCCGCCGGCAGGCGCATGCCCCAGGGACGGACCAGGGCCAGCGCCAGGAGGATGCCGATCACGGCCATGCCGACGGTTACCGTGTTGAGCAACACCCACTGGGTCACGCCCATGCCCTGTGGGGGTATCAGCCCGAGGAGCACTCCGGCGACCCAGAACACCTTGATCAGCAAGTATGGCGCCATCGCCACCGCAGCACCGTAGGCCGCACCGCGTCCGACGCGGTCGAACCGATCCACCAGTAAGCCCCTCTCGTTGTTCCCTGCGGACATCCTCTGGGAGCAAGGCTGAGAAATCTGAGGATCGGCCGGGGAGAACGCATCTTCCCGGTGAGCAAATGAAGGTTCCAAGTCAGCGGCGCGCCAACCCACCTGACCTGTCCGGTCCGCCCGCCCCAACCGGGAACTCGGCCGCCCAAACCCGAAACTCGGCCGCCCCAACCGGGAACTCGCGCGCCCAAACCCGAAACTCGGCCGCCCCAACCGGGAAACTCGGCCGCCCAAACCCGAAACTCGCGCGCCCTAACCGGGAACTCGGCCGCCTGAACCCGGAACTCAGGCGCCCGAGCCGGGAACTCGGTGTCCTGGACCGGGGACACGCCGGGAGCTAGAGCGGGAGGCGTAGCCGACGGTCCGGGTCGGCCGACCACGCGAGCCCAGGTGCGACGCCGGCGGCGTCCAGGGCGAACTCGCCCACCAGCCGGTCCCACACGCGCGGCCGGCACAGCATCGCGTGCCCCTCCGCGAGCACCTCGAACCGCGCGACCCGCGCAGCCTGCGCACGGGCCCGCCACGCGAACGTGTAGGACTCGGCCGGTTTCGTCGTGCGGTCCAGGGTGCCGTGCGCGATCACCACGTCCCGACCGGCCACTCCGTCCACCGGCTCACCGTCCGGCGTCCACGGCGCCAGCGCGCACACCGCGGTGACGGCCGGGTCATCGGCCACTCTCAGCGCCACCCGGCCACCCATGGAATGCCCGAGGAGGAACACCGGTATGCCGGGGTGTTCCGCCCGGATGCGCGCGAGTGCCCAGCGCGCGTCGACGACCGGATGCAGGTCCGGCTCGTTCCAGCCGCGGACCCGGTTACGCAGCACCCGCACCTCGACCCCGTGCCCGGCCGCGGCCCAGCGGACCGCCCTGGCCAGCGGGAGCATGCGCAGGTAGGCGGGCCCCCACGGGTAGGTGCGGCGCAGGCCGGCCTCGGCACCGCCGTGCAAAACCAGCGTCACCGCGCGCACCGGGCCGCGCGCCCGCAAGACCGACATGCTGGGCGCGTCGCCGACCGGGCGATCGGCCATAAGCCTGTCCACCACAGTCATCAGTGTTGTCACGTGATCACGCCGCGGCGGGCTCGTCGGCGAACTGCGTCTGGTAGAACTCGGCGTATCGCCCGCCCGCCGCGAGCAGGGCCTCGTGTGTACCGCGTTCGACGATGCGGCCGGCCTCGACGACCAGGATCTCGTCCGCGGCGCGGACGGTGGACAGCCGGTGCGCGATGACCAGCGCCGTGCGGCCGGCCAGTGCCTGCGTCAGGGCTTCGCCCACGGCAGCCTCGGATTCGGAATCGAGATGCGCGGTGGCCTCGTCAAGGACGATGACGCGGGGTTGCGCCAGCAGCAGGCGGGCAATGGTCAGCCGCTGCCGCTCGCCGCCGGAGAGCCGGTAGCCGCGCTCCCCCACCACGGTGTCGAGGCCGTCCGGCAGTGCGCGCACCAACTCGGCGAGCCGTGCCCGCGCCAGCGCGTCCCAGATCTCGTCCTCACCGGCGCCGGGCCGCGCGTACTCCAGGTTCGCGCGGATCGTGTCGTGGAACAGGTGGCCGTCCTGGGTCACCACGCCCACCGTGTCCCGGATCGCCGCGAACCCCAGGTCCCGAACGTCCACACCGGACAGCCGGACCGCGCCGGAATCGACGTCGTAGAGCCGGGGCAACAGCGACGCGATGGTGGACTTGCCGGCGCCGGACGAGCCGACCAGCGCGACCATCTGACCCGGCTCCGCCCGGAAGCTGATGCCGTGCAGCACCTCGTCTCCACCTCGTCCATCCACTGTGGACACATCTTCGAGCGAGGCGAGCGAGTACTGGTTCGCGGCCGGATAGCTGAACCGCACGTCGTCGAATTCGACCGACACGCCCCCGCCGGGAACGGTGCGAGCGTCCGGCTTCTCGGTGATCATCGGCTTCAGGTCGAGCACCTCGAAGATCCGCTCGAACGAGACCAGCGCCGTCATCACGTCCACCCGCACGTTGGCCAGCGCCGTCAGCGGGCTGTAGAGCCGGGTCAGCAGCAGCGCCAGCGCCACCACGGTGCCCGGTGCCAGTTGCCCCTGGATCGCCAGCCACCCGCCAAGGCCGTACACCAGCGCCTGCGCCAGTGCGGACACCAGGGTCAGGCTGGTCATGAACCACCGGGTGAGCATCGCGGTGCGCACCCCGATGTCGCGGACCCGCCCGGCCCGGCTCCCGAACTCCTCGGCCTCCAGCCGCGGGCGGCCGAACAGCTTGACCAGCGTCGCGCCGGGCGCGGAGAAGCGCTCGGTCATCTGCGTGGTCATTCCGGCGTTGAGCTGCGCCGACTCCCGCTGCAGGTCGGCCATCCGGCGGCCCATCCGGCGGGCCGGCAGCACGAACACCGGCAGCAGCACCAGCGCCAGCACGGTCACCTGCCAGGACAGCGTCATCATCACCGCGAGCGAGAGCACGAGCTGGATCACATTGGTGACCAGCCCGGACAGGGTGGCGGTGAAGGTCCGCTGCGCCCCGATCACGTCGTTGTTGAGCCGGCTGACCAGCGCTCCGGTGCGGGTGCGGGTGAAGAACGCGATCGGCATCCGCTGCACGTGTTCGAACACCGCGCGCCGCAGGTCGAGGATCAGGCCCTCCCCGATCCGCGCGGACTGCCAGCGTTCCACCAGTCCGAACCCGGCGTCGGCGATGGCGAGCACGGCGACCAGCACGGCCAGGGTGATCACCGTGTTGGCGCCGTGACGGCCGACAATGCTGTCGACGACCTTGCCGGCCAGCACCGGCGTGGTCACCGCGATGACCGCGGAAATCACCGTCAGCACCAGGAAGACCGACAGGTTCAGCCAGTACGGTCTGGCGAACCGCGCCACCCGCCGGATGGTGCCCGGGGTAAGCCCCCGGGGCGCGTCGGCGCCGTGCATCGCCGATCTCAGCAACGACCAGGTGTTGTCCACGTCAATCCTCCAGTCCCTCCACCGTTACCCTAAAACCTCGACCTTACTCAAGGTCCACTCCGCGTATGCCCTGGACAACACGCCGCTGGAAGCTATTCTTCCCAGCCGGCGCCAGCCGGTCTCACTACGCAGGTAATCTTGCCGGTCATGGGCGTTGAAGTGCAGGCGGCTCCCCGTCCGCGTACGCGCTCACCATTGGCCGGCGACCTCGTCTTCTACCTCGGCTGCCTGATCTACGCGATCGCGACCGCCCGTACCTCGGAGTTCTACGGCTTCCGGATCTGGGGTGCCTTCGCCCTCATCGGTTACGGGCTCGCGGCCGCCTACACCCTGTGGCTGCTGCGGCAGTCCGGGCGGGTTTCCCGCTGGCCCGGCCTCGCGGCGATCGGCCTGTTCGCCATGGTGGTGCCGCTCGGGGTGCTCGTGGTCCGCCGATTGACCGGCGTGGACTGGCTGAACACCCCGTTCTCCTGGAGTGCGCAGCCCGAGGTGTGGGTGATCGAGCGCTCGGCGAACCTGCTGTTGACGCACGGCACGCCGTACGTGGACGTCACGGCGTTGGGCCGGGCGCCGGAGGTCAACGACTACACGCCCTACGGCCCGGTGATGGCCCTGTTCGGCCTGCCACGCGCGCTCTTCGGCGGCACGCCGGTGACCGACGCGCTCACCGACGCACGGCTGGTCTTCGCGCTCACCGCGTGCGTGTGTGCCTGGGGCACCCTCAAGCTGATCGGCTTCCCGCGGGTGCCCGTCCGCGCGGCACAGCTCGCCGTCGCCTGCCCGCTGACCGCCCTGACCTGGGCCGTGGCCGGCCCGGACCTTGCCATACTCGGCATGCTCGTGGTGGCCGGCGCGCTGGCGGTACGAGACCGCCCGATCGCCTCCGGGATCGTGCTCGCGCTGGTGATCAGCGCGAAAATCATCGTGCTGCCGGCCTTCGTCGTGCTGGCAGTGCTGGTGTTCGCCCGGCTCGGCAAACTCGCGGCGTGCCGGTTCGCCGGTGCCGCCCTGGCCGTGCTGGCACTGGTCAACGTGCCGGTGCTACTGGTGGATCCACCGGCGTTCGTCGAGCACGTGATCCGGTTTCCGGCCGGGCTCGGCGCGGTCGCCTCGCCCGCCGCGAGCCCGCTGCCCGGTCATCTGATCGCCAGCACGGGCGCGGCCGGGCGAGTCGCCGCCTTCGTGCTGCTCGGCGCGGCCGCGCTCGCGATCATGGTCTGGCTGCTGCGCCGCCCGCCCATCACGGGTTCGGACGCCATGCTGCGCATCGCCGTCGGCCTGGGATCGTTCACGCTCCTCACGCCGGCCACACGATTCGGTTACCTGGTTTACCCGCTCGTGCTGCTGGGTGCGATGTTGTGCTTCGGCAGAGCCGAGCCGCTCACTTCTTCTTCACGCGAGTAGCGCCGCCCCGTCCCCGCAACTGAACGCCCGATTCCGAAAGAACCCGGTGCACGAAACCGTACGAACGTCCCGTTGACTCGGCCAACGCACGAATACTGGCGCCCTTCTCGTATTTCTTCTTCAGGTCAGCGGCCAGCTTGTCGCGCGTGTTGCCGGTGATGCGCGCACCCTTCTTCAGGTCAGCCACGTCGATCCGCCTTCCTCCACACAGTGTCGTTCAGAGCCGTCCGGCCCTACTCTCGCAATGATCGAACACCTGGGGCCGGAATGCCAGCCAAGCGGGGAAAATAGTGCCTGCCGGAGGTGATATTGGGCCGTTCCGGGGTGGTTGCCTACTTCAACTAACAAAGATCTTGTTTGGTTTCCGTTTGTTGGCGCTTTGCCCGGTGACGCCCTGGTCACGACCGAACGGCCCAACCGCCGTCAGGCCGGGCCGTTCGGTAGCGCTGGAAAGCATGCTCGATAACCGTCCGCAATCGCGTTTAGCGGAATACCGGACTGTTTACTTCACGCCAACTGGACGAGTTCCAAGTAATCCGGCGACCAATGGTCCTCGGTGCCGTCCGGCAGCAGGATGACCCGTTCCGGTTCGAGCGCCTCGACCGCCCCGGGATCGTGCGTCACCAACACCACGGAACCGGTGTAACTGCGCAACGCCGCCAGCACCTGCTCTCGGCTGGCCGGGTCGAGGTTGTTGGTCGGCTCGTCCAGCAGCAGCACGTTCGCCGCGCTCGACACCAGCCCGGCCAGCGCGAGCCGGGTCTTTTCGCCGCCGGACAGCGTCCCCGCCTGCTGGTCCAGCTGCTCGCCGGTGAACAGGAACGAGCCGAGCAAATTCCGCAGTTCCTGCGCGCCGGTGTCCGGCGCGAGATGCCGGATGTTCTCCCACACCGTTGCGCCGTGGTCGAGCGTCTCGTGCTCCTGCGCGTAGTAGCCGAGCCGCAGCCCGTGCCCGGGCACCACGGAGCCGGTGTCCGGCGTTTCCATCCCGCCGAGCAGGCGCAGCAGGGTGGTCTTGCCCGCGCCGTTCAGCCCGAGCACCACGACCTTGGAGCCCCGGTCGATCGCGAGGTCGACGCCGGTGAAGACCTCCAGCGAACCGTAGATCTTGGACAGTCCCTCGGCGGTCAGCGGGGTGCGTCCGCACGGGGCCGGGGCCGGGAACTTGATGTTGGCGACCTTGTCCGCCTGGCGGGTTTCGTCGAGGTTCGCCAGCATCTGCTCGGCCCGGCGCGCCATGTTCTTCGCCGCGACGGCCTTGGTCGCCTTGGCACCGAGTTTCGCGGCCTGCTGGCGCAACGCCGCGGCCTTCTTCTCGGCGTTGGCCCGCTCGCGGCGGCGGCGCTTCTCGTCGGTCGCGCGCGCCTCGAGGTAACGCTGCCAGGTCATGTTGTAGAGGTCGAGCTCGGCCCGCGTGGCATCCAGGAACCAAACCTTGTTGACGACCTCGGCAAGCAGCTCGACATCGTGGCTGATCACCACCAGGCCACCGTCGTGGGCCTTGAGGAACCCGCGCAACCAGTTGATGGAGTCGGCGTCGAGATGGTTCGTCGGCTCGTCGAGCAGGAGGATGGTGTCCGAGCGCCCGGAGGCGCCCACGTCCGAGGCGGCGAAGAGGATGCGCGCCAGTTCCACCCGCCGCCGCTGGCCGCCGGAGAGGGTCAGCAGCGGTTGGGCCAGCACCCGCTCGGGCAGGCCCAGGTTCGTGCAGATCCGCGCCGCCTCGCTTTCCGCCGCGTATCCGCCGAGCGACGCGAACCGCTCCTCCAGCCGCCCGTACCGCCGGATCGCCCGGTCGCGCGCGGTGTCGTCGGCCATCTCTGACATCTCGGTCTGGGCCTTTTCCATCTCGCGCAGGAGGGTGTCGAGGCCGCGGGCCGAGAGCACCCGGTCCTTCGCGGTGACGGACAGGTCGCCCTCCCGCGGATCCTGCGGCAGGTAGCCGAGTTCGCTCGCGCGGCGGATCTCGCCCGCGTATGGCTCGCCCTCACCCGCGAGCACCTTCAGCGTGGTGGTCTTGCCGGCGCCGTTGCGGCCCACCAGGCCGATACGGTCGCCCGGCTGGATGCGGACAGTGGTGTCGGACAGCAGGATGCGCGAGCCGGCGCGCATTTCCAGGCCGGTGGCCGTGATCAAGGAAACTCCCGTGGACGGGGGTGAACGTGGACGGCGAAACGGGACAGCTCTCCCCAAAGAGCTGCACCGGCACTACTCCAGCTGAACATCCACGTAAGCCAGTCTACGGATCACTGTCCAGCGGATTTTCCGGCGGTGACCCGGCTCACCAACGCTCCCCCTCCTCAGGTGCGGTCGCGCAGGTGGATCTCCACCGCCCGGGCCCGCTGCGCGGCCTCGTCCAGCACCGACCGGCGCGGCTCCCGCAGCTCCAGGATCCTCGGCCCGGCCAGGGCGAAGACCGGTTCCAGGCGGCGATCGGCGCGAAGCTCGTCCAGGGCGCGGCGGTCACCGCCGAGCACCACCGCGTCCAGTTCGGCCAGGCGCGGGCCCAGCACCTCCAGCGCGTCGTCGGCCGCCTCCCGCAACGCCTGGCGAGCCTGGCCCTCCCGCCGGCGGGCGAACCGCTGCTGGGACCAGCCGCCCGCGGACGACCGGCCGTGCACGAGATGGCGGTCCGTCCGCGACAGCACGACCTTGCCGTTCTCCGCGACCCCCACGCTGTGCGCGCCCAGGCGCACCAGCAGCAGCCCGATCCGGCGCGAGCGGCGGGCGTGCACGACCAGCCGCACGGTCGGCGGGCCCGTTCCGCCCAGCGGCGGAAAGGGCACACCCGCGGTGGCGGTCGTGCCGTTGCGAGCCGTCACCACGATCTCGGTGTCGGTCGCCGTGGTGTCTCCGATGCCGTCGTTGCGCTCGGCGAACCCGTCGAACCAGCCGGCCAGGCGCTCCGGCGACACCTCGACCACCCGTCCTCCCTCGGCGGCCTGCCGGACCCGGCTCATGCCTTCTCCTCCGCGAGTTTGCGCGCGACCGCGATGGTGTTCGCCAGGGTTTGGGAGCCGCGGCTTGACACAGGGCTACTCATGCCCTGCCCCGCAGGCTTACAGGACGAAGGAATCCGACCAGGGCTGCGAGGACCGTCCCGACAGCGCGTCGAGCAACGTCACCGCCTGCTTGTCCGTCAAGGAAGCCACGAAGTCGATGACGGCCCGGCCGCGCGCCAGCCCCCGCACCGCATCCGCACCGGCCACCGGTTCCCCGGTAGCGCCGATGAGCAGTTCCGGATCGCGCGTGGCGATCTCGTCGAACTCGGCGTGCGCCAACTCGACCAGATCGCGCAGCCTGCGCGGCAGGCGTGAGACCTCGTCACGGTCACTTAGCCAGGCGTCGAGCGCGTCCACCAGGGTGGTCACCAGGCTCGCCTGCCCCCGCTGGTGCAGCGCCAGGTCCGGCCGCAACAAAACGAACTGCCGGTGCACGAACTTGAGCACCTGCACCTCGTGCCACTGGGCCGGCCGCAGCGCCACGTGACCGGACCGGGTCGTCGGCGACGACAGCACCACCACCCCGCCGACCAGGCGGGACGTCCACCGCGCGGAAAACGCCGCCATCGCCTGCTCGGCCTCGATCGACCCGTCGAAGGCCGCGGCCAGCAACCCGTCGACCAGTTCGGCACGCACCCGCGCCACCGCGTCGGCGAAGGCGTCATCGTCGGCGATCCACGAGTCCTTCGCGTGCATCCGACGCCGCAGCAACTCCAGCGAGTATCCCGGGCGGCGCCCCTGCGCCGTGAGCACCGCGTCGTCCTGCCCGGCGAAGTCGAGCGCACGCGCCAGCCACTCGCCGAGTTCGGCGGCGACCGGAGCGTGCTGGAGAACCCCGATGCGGTGGAAGTCCTGGAGATCGTGGATCGCATAGGCGATGTCGTCAGCGGTGTCCATGACCGATGCCTCGACGGTCTGCTGCCACGGCTCGATACGCCCGATGAACGGTGCCCGCGCCTGCTCAACGTCGTCGAGTTCCGTCGCGTACGCGGAAAACTTGCTCGAACCGGTGCCCGGCGCGTCCTCGGGCTCGGCCGCCCCGCGCGGCGGGACCCGCATGGCCGACGGGTGCGGATCGGGCCGGTGCAGGCGCGCCCACGGGTACTTCAGGATCGCCGCGCGGACCGCGGCCGTGAGATCGAGGCCGACCCGCGCCGGGCCGCGCACGTCGGTGGTGGTGAGGATCCGGAAGGTCTGCGCGTTGCCCTCGAACCCGTCGGCCAGGCCGAACCGGTGCCGCGCCACCCGGTCCAGCACCTGCTCGCCAAGATGCCCGAACGGTGGATGCCCCAGGTCGTGCGCGAGCGCGGCCGCCTCGGCGACGTCGGGGTGGAGACCGCCGAGTTTGCCGACGAGTTCGGCCGAGTCGGACGAGGCCAGCAGGCGCTCGGCGATCGCCCTGGCGACCTGCGCGACCTTGAGGCTGTGCGTGAGCCGGTTGTGCAGCAGGCCCGAGCCCGCCGCGCTGACCACCTGCGTGACGCCGCCGAGGCGGGCGAAGAACGGGGAACCGACGATCCGGTCCCGGTCCGCCCGGAACGGCTTGTTCACCAGGTCCGGCCACGCGGCTTCGGCCGCATCGTCCCGGCGGGCGGCCCGGAGATCGCTGTCCATGCCTCCACCGTAGATCCTGTCGGCCGGATCGGATTAACGCCTCGCGCGTACGCGATGTCCCCACGGGTTAGGGCCGGTGGGCGGCAGCCCAGGCGTGCCCACCGACCGGCCGGCCCGCCCGGGCGGGTCAGCTTGCGAAGGCGGTCATACCACCGTCGACGGTCAACTGGGCGGCGGTCATGAACGGCAGGTCATCGGAAGCGAGGATGAGTGCCGCAGCGGCGATCTCCTCGGGCTGGGCCATCCGGGGCACGTCGGGGATGTGCTGTTTGGCGAAGACCGCCTTCATGGGCTGCCAGACGGACGCGGGGAGGTTCTCCACCCCGGCGACCCGGCGGACCAGTTCGGTGTCGGTGGTCCCGGGCAGCAGGGCGTTCACCCGGATGTTGTGGTCCTTGCCGTAGTCATGAGCGGCGGACTGCACCAGCCCGATGATGCCGTGTTTGGAGGCCGCGTAGGCGCCTTTGCCCGGTCCGGTGATCACGGCGTTGGTGGACGCCGTCACGACGATGACGCCACCGCCCCGCGCGATCAGGTGCGGGATCTCGTACTTCAACGCGAAGAAATTGCCCCGGAGGTTGGTGTTGTTGACGTCCTCCCACTCCTGTGCGGTGTAGTCGGCGACCGGCTTCTGGATCGTGATGCCGGCGTTGTTGAAGCAGACGTCCAGCCCGCCGTACCGGTCGGCGACGGTGTCGACGAACCGTTGCACGTCGGATTCGGCACGCACATCCGCCGGGATGTAGGTCGCCTCCCCGCCGGATTGCCGGATATGTTGCTCGACCTGCCTGCCGAGTTCCTGGCGTCGGCCGCAGAACCCGACCTTGCCGCCCTCCGCGGCGAACTGGATCGCGGCCGCCCGTCCGATGCCGGAGGTCGCACCCGTGACGAGCACGACCTTGTCCCGGAACCGCATCCGGCCGGACGGCGCGATCGTCGGGGTCGGCGCGGTGCCCTGGGTCAATGCGACGCCCGCGACGCCTCCGGTGAGAACGGCGACGCCGGCCGACGCGGCGCTGGTGGCCAGCAGTCTGCGCCGACTGTAGCGACGCGGCTCACTTCTCCGCACTTCAGCACCCGCCGGATCCGTGGTGCCGTCGCCGGCCCTGGCGCGGTTCCGGTTCTGGTCACCCTCGTGGCCTGTCATGACGCTCCCGTTCATATCGATAGTTACGCTATCCGTAACGGAAAGTTAGACTATCTACTCTGAGATCGGTCTCAGGAGGCGACGGTGCACGGAGCCTGGCGCGGCCCGACCATTCACTTCGTAACGGCGAACTTCCGGGTTGCGATCATGGCGGTATGGATTTCGGCGTCGCGGTCTTCAACGGTTCGGCAACCAACGCGGCCGATGTCGGGCGTGCGGTTGAGCAACGTGGTTTTGAATCGCTGTTCTACCCAGAACATACGCATATTCCGGTGGCGAGCCGACGTTCCGACGGCCGGCCGGTGGAAGGCTACGGCGACACGTACGACCCGTTCGTTGCGCTGGCCGCAGCGGCCGCGACGACCAGCACGATTCGGTTGGGCACTGCGGTCTGCCTTGTGCCACAACGGGATCCGTTCACCGTCGCGAAGGCGGTAGCCAGCGTCGACCGAATCTCGGGCGGCCGGTTCGAGTTCGGTGTCGGGTCCGGGTGGAACCACGCGGAGATGGCCAACCACGGCGTGAATCCGCGCACCAGGACAGCGCGGATGATTGACCACGTGCGGGCAATGCGGACCATCTGGGCCGACGACGAAGCCGAGTACCACGGTGAGTACGTCGATTTCGCACCGTTGTGGTCGTGGCCGAAGCCGGTACAACGGCCCGGCCCGCCGGTCTTGGTCGGCGGCAACGGGCCAGGCACCGAAGATCGGGTGCTCGAATTCGGGGATGGCTGGCTGCCCCAAGCCGGGCCGCTGGCCAGCGTAGCCGAGCTGCGAACCCGGGTATCGGCACTGCGACAACGCGCCGCGGAGGCCGGGCGCGCCCGGATTCCGGTCACCCTGTTCGGCACGCCCTACGACCGCGAGTTGGTCGCCCAACTCGCCGACGCCGGCGTGGACCGCTGCTTGTTCCCGGTCCGCGACGACACCACCGACAACCTCATGCGCACCCTCGACGAACTAGCCACGCTGATCGACGGGCTCGCCTAGAAACTCGGCGCCGAGCGATCCGACGCGGAAGGAGACAACTCGCGGACGCTGGCGCACGGGACGTGGCATGAGTCGACGAACCGGTGCAAGACTGCCGACATGATCGACTGGCAGCGCTTTCTCCCGGCGTCCTTCCTGATGGCGATGATTCCGGGCGCCAATCAACTGCTCGGCCTGCGCAACGCCGCGCTGGTCGGCGTCCGGCACGCGCTGATAGGAATCGTTGGACGGTTCACTGCCTTCGCCTTGCTTGTCTCCATGGTCGTCGTCGGTCTCGGAACGGTTCTGACCCAATCGGCTGTCGCGTTCGAGGTCTTGAGGTGGCTCGGCGTCGGCTATCTGATCTGGCTGGGCGGTACTGCCCTGTGGAATGCCGGGAAGGGTGGCCGTTACGTGACCGGCGAAGCAGATGTGCGCCTTGTTGTTGCCGCACGTCAGGAACTCGTCACTGCCCTGACCAACCCCAAGGCTCTGCTGCTGTTCGTGTCCTTCCTGCCGCAGTTTCTCTCCGCCAGTGCCCCACCCTCCTCCCTCATCTCGCTCGCCGCCGCCTACATCGGCATCGAATGGCTGGCCGCCATGGTGTACATCGCGGTAGGACGAGCCTTGCGGCACGAGGAAAACCGCCTGCGTGTGTCGCGCCGCCGGCTAGATCAGGTTGCAGGTATCGGCTTTCTCGGCTTCGGGGGCTACCTCGTTTTCGCGCAGCGTCCATGAACTGGTGCGTTCGCCCGAATCATTTCGCACCGTTGTGGCCGTGGCCGAGACGGCTCGATCCAAGCTGGGTACGGCAACCATCAAGGACACCGTCAACGCCGCCTTGCGACTGGCAGCAAGTAGTCCTGACCATGACGAGATCGAGGCCGCCTTGAACACGCTGGAGTCGATCGAGCTCGATGATCGGCAGCACGCATGCCGCTGACGTACCTGGCAGACACCAGCGTCCTCGCGACTTGCTCGCAAGGAAGTCCGGAAGCACATTTAAGACCGGGCCGTATAGGTCGTTATACGGCCCGGGTGCGGCGTCGAGCTGATCGCTTCAGCGCCGTGCCGAGGCGGGGACGATCAGACCGTGAAGCCGAGGGCGCGCAGCTGTTCCCGGCCATCCTCGGTGATCTTCTCCGGGCCCCACGGCGGCATCCACACCCAGTTGATCCGGAAGTCCTTCACCAGCCCCGCGGCCCCCACCAGCACCGAGGCCGTCTGGTCCTCGATGACGTCGGTCAGCGGGCAGGCCGCGGACGTCAGGGTCATGTCCAGGGTCGCCGTGTTGTCGTCCTCCACCCGGATGTCGTAGACCAGGCCGAGGTCGACCACGTTGATGCCCAGTTCGGGGTCGACCACGTCCCGCATGGCCTCCTCGACGTCCTCGACCTTGGCCAGCTCGGCCGACGGCGCCGCCTGCTCGGGCAGGTCCGCGGCGGTCCGGCCCTCACGTGCTTCCTCACCCATGTCTGTTCCCCGTTCCGCGAGTTTGAGCTGCTGCGTCAGTTGACAGTGTCGGTCGCGCTGTCCACCGTGCGCACCAGCGCGTCCTTGAACGCCATCCAGCCGAGCAGCGCGCACTTGACCCGCGCCGGGTACTTCGCGACACCGGCGAAGGCGATCCCGTCCTCCAGCACGTCCTCGTCCGGCTCCACCTGGCCGCGACCCTGCATCAGCTCCACGAAGGCATCCATCGTCGACAGCGCCTCGTCCACGGTGTGCCCGATGACCAGGTCGGTGAGCACCGAGGCAGAGGCCTGGCTGATGGAACAGCCCTGCCCGTCGTAGGAAACGTCGGCCACCTTCTCGCCGTCCAGCTTGAGCCGCAACGTGATCTCATCGCCACACGTCGGGTTGATCTGGAACGACTCGGCGTCGAACGGGTCACGAAGGCCGCGGCCGTGCGGGTTCTTGTAGTGGTCCAGGATGATGTCCTGGTACATCGAATCCAGGTTCATCGGGCCACCCCGAAGAACCGCTGTGCCTCACGGACCCCACGCACCAGAGCATCCACTTCGGACAGTTCGTTGTAGAGGTAGAAGCTGGCTCGCACGGTGGCCGGGACCTGGCACGCGCGGTGCAGCGGCCACGCGCAGTGGTGCCCGACCCGGACGGCGATGCCCAGGCTGTCCAGCACCTGCCCCGCGTCGTGCGGATGGATCTCGTCGATCACGAACGAGATCGTGGCGCCACGGCCGGCCGCATCGGCCGGGCCGATGATGCGGACACCCGGGATTTCGGACAGCCCGGCCAGCGCGGCCTCCGCGAGCCGGTGCTCGTGCGCGGCGATCCGGTCCATCCCGACGGCGGTCAGGTAGTCCACCGCGGCGCCGAGACCCACCGCCTGCGACGTCATCGGCACGCCGGCCTCGAACCGCTGCGGCGGCGCCGCGAACGTCGTCCGTTCCAGCGTGACCAGTTCGATCATCGATCCACCGGTCAGGAACGGCGGCATGGCCTCCAGCAGTTCGCGGCGACCGTAGAGCACGCCGATGCCCGACGGGGCCAGCATCTTGTGCCCGGAGAACGCCGCGAAGTCCACCCCGAGCTCGTGGAAGTTCACCGGGAAGTGCGGCACCGACTGGCAGGCGTCCAGGAGAGTCAGCGCGCCGACCTCACGCGCCCTGGCCACGATCTGTTCGACCGGGTTGATCGTGCCGAGCACATTGGACTGGTGCACGAACGCGACCAGCTTCGTCCGCGGGGTGATCATATCGTCCATATTGGACAGATCGAGGCGGAAGTCGTCGGTCAGGCCGAACCACCGCAACGTCGCCCCGGTGCGCTGGCACAGCTGCTGCCAGGGCACCAGGTTCGCGTGGTGCTCCATCGCCGTGATGACGATCTCGTCGCCAGGACCGACAGCAAAAGACGCAGCACCGGTGCCGACATCGGCCGTGGCCGAGTTGCTCATCGCGTAGGCGACCAGGTTGATGCCCTCGGTGGCGTTCTTGGTGAACACCAGCTCACCCGCGTCCGCGCCGACGAACTCCGCGACCCGCTCACGAGCGTGCTCGTAGGCGTCCGTGGCCTCCTCGGCGAGCTGGTGCGCGCCGCGGTGCACGGCCGCGTTCGCGGTCTCCAGGAAGGCACGCTCGGCGTCCAGCACCTGCCTCGGCCGCTGCGAAGTGGCGCCGGAATCCAGGTACACCAAGGGCTTCCCGTCCCGCACGGTGCGCGACAGGATGGGGAAGTCGGCGCGCAACGCGGCGACGTCCAAGGGCGTGTTGGCCGCAGTAGTAGTCGTGGTCACCGCGCCAGCTCCTTTCCTGATCGTCTTCTGCTCGTCTTCCGCCCGCCGGCCAGAGCCCTCAGGCCGAGGCGGCCTCGGCCCTGCCCGCGTACTTGACGTAACCGTGCTCTTCCAGCTCCTCGGCCAGCTCCCGGCCACCGGACTCGACGATCCGGCCGTCGGCGAAGACGTGCACGAAATCCGGGCTGATGTGGCGCAGGATCCGGGTGTAGTGCGTGATCAGCATGACGCCGACGTCGTTGCTCGCCTTGTAGTCGTTCACGCCCTCCGACACCACGCGCAGCGCGTCCACGTCCAGGCCGGAGTCGGTCTCGTCCAGGATCGCGATCCGCGGCTTGAGCAGGGCCAGCTGGAGGATCTCGTGGCGCTTCTTCTCACCGCCGGAGAAGCCCTCGTTCACGCTACGCTCGGCGAACTCCGGCGAGATCTCCAGCTTGGCCATCTCGTCCTTGACTTCCTTGACCCAGTGCCGCACCTTCGGCGCCTCACCGCGCACGGCGGTCGCCGCGGTGCGCAGGAAGTTCGACATCGACACCCCGGGCACCTCGACCGGGTACTGCATCGCCAGGAACAGGCCGGCGCGCGCCCGCTCGTCGACAGTCATGTCGAGCACGTTCTCGCCGTCCAGCAACACCTCGCCGGAAGTCACCTCATACTTGGGGTGCCCGGCGATGGCGTAGGACAGCGTCGACTTGCCCGAGCCGTTCGGGCCCATGATCGCGTGCGTCTCGCCCGAGGAGATCGTCAGGTTGACACCCTTGAGGATCTCCTTGGTTCCCTCGTCGGTGGTGACGCCGGCGTGCAGGTCCTTGATTTCCAGTGTGGCCATGTCTCGTTTCTTCGTCCTTCTCGTGGAGCTCGTGGAGGTTCGTCGCGGCCCGGCCACCGCCCGTACACAATGGACGGCCCGGCCCGCGCCGGGCGGCTCAGCCGCCGACGGCTTCCAGTTCCCGTTCGATCGCCGCTCGCAGGCGCTCCCGCACCTCCGGGATGTCGATCTTCATCAGGATCTCGTGGAAGAACCCGCGGACCACCAGCCGCCGCGCCGACTCCTCCTCGATTCCGCGCGACTGCAGGTAGAACAACTGCTCGTCGTCGAATCTTCCCGTCGCGCTCGCATGCCCGGCGCCGACGATCTCACCGGTCTCGATCTCCAGGTTCGGCACCGAGTCGGCGCGCGCGCCCTCGGTCAGCACGAGGTTGCGGTTGAGCTCGTAGGTGTCGGTGGCCTCGGCCTCGGCGCGGATCAGCACGTCGCCGATCCACACCGCGTGAGCACCGTCGCCCTGCAGCGCGCCCTTGTACATCACCCTGGACTTGCAGTGGGACACTCCGTGGTCGACGAACAGGCGGTGTTCCTGATGCTGCCCGGCGTCGGCGAAGTACAGGCCGAGCATCTCCACATCGCCGCCCTTGTCGGCGAAGGTCGCCGTCGGCGAGATGCGAACCAGGTCGCCACCGAGGGTGACCACGATGTGCTTCAGCGTCGCGTCCTTGCCGAGCTTGAGGTGTTGCTCGCTCACGTGGACGGCGTCATCCGCCCAGTCCTGCACGCTCACCACGGTCAGCTTGGCGCCCTCGCCGAGGACGAACTCCACGTTGTCGGCGTAGGTGCCCGAGCCGGCATGGTCGAGCACGACCGCGGCCTCGGCGTACGGCTCCGCACGCACCTGGAGGTGCCCGTAGGCGACCTCTCCCTCACCCGGCCCGGTCACGCGCAGCACGGTCGGCTTCGACGTCTTGGTCTCCTTCGGCACCGTCACCACGGTCGCCGAGGTGAACGCCGAATACGCCTGCGCGGCGACCCGGTCGCCCGGGACACCGGCCTGGCCGAGGCGCTCGTCCTCCCGGCCGACCGTTTCGACCCGCACCTCGGCGGCGGCGTCGGCCTCGACCTTGGCCTCGCCGGTGGACACCGCGGAACCGTCGTGCAGCCCGTGCAGGCGCTTCAGCGGGGTGAACCGCCAGTTCTCCTCGCGGCCGCCCGGCACCTCGAAGGCTTCGACGTCGTAGGCGGTGAACCGCTCGCCACGGGACGACTGCGGCACAACGGCTTCCGCCGCGGCAGCGACATTCTTTTCGGCCACCGTCATGTCAGCCGACGGCTCCTTCCATCTGCAGTTCGATCAGGCGGTTCAGCTCGAGCGCGTACTCCATCGGCAGCTCGCGGGCGATCGGCTCGACGAACCCGCGCACCACCATGGCCATCGCCTCGTCCTCGGTGAGGCCGCGCGACATCAGGTAGAACAGCTGGTCCTCGCTTACCTTGGACACCGTCGCCTCGTGCCCCATCGACACGTCGTCGTTGCGGATGTCCACATACGGGTAGGTGTCCGACCGCGAGATGTTGTCCACCAGCAGCGCGTCACACTTCACCGTCGAGCGCGAGTGGTGCGCCCGCTTGGCCACCCGGACCAGGCCGCGGTAGGAGGTACGCCCGCCGCCTCGCGCGACCGACTTCGACACGATCGTCGAGGACGTGTGCGGCGCCAAGTGCTCCATCTTCGCGCCGGCGTCCTGGTGCTGGCCCTCGCCCGCGAACGCCACCGAGAGCACCTCGCCCTTGGCGTGCTCGCCCATCAGGAAGACCGACGGGTACTTCATGGTGACCTTGGAGCCGATGTTGCCGTCGATCCATTCCATGGTCGCGCCCTCTTCGGCCTTGGCGCGCTTGGTCACCAGGTTGTAGACGTTGTTCGACCAGTTCTGGATCGTCGTGTAGCGGCAGCGGGCGCCCTTCTTCACGATGATCTCCACCACCGCCGAGTGCAGCGAGTCCGACTTGTAGATCGGCGCCGTGCAGCCCTCGACGTAGTGGACGTAGGCGTCCTCGTCGACGATGATCAGGGTCCGCTCGAACTGGCCCATGTTCTCGGTGTTGATCCGGAAGTACGCCTGCAGCGGGATGTCCACGTGCACGCCCTTCGGCACGTAGATGAAGGAGCCACCGGACCACACCGCGGTGTTCAACGCGGAGAACTTGTTGTCACCGGCGGGAATCACCGAACCGAAGTACTCCCGGAACAGCTCCGGATGCTCGCGCAGACCGGTGTCGGTGTCCAGGAAGATCACGCCCTGGGACTCCAGGTCCTCGCGGATCTTGTGGTACACGACCTCGGACTCGTACTGTGCGGCCACCCCGGCGATCAGGCGCTGCTTCTCCGCCTCCGGGATGCCCAGCTTGTCGTAGGTGTTCCGGATGTCCTCGGGCAGCTCGTCCCAGCTCGCCGCCTGCTTCTCCGTCGAGCGGACGAAGTACTTGATGTTGTCGAAGTCGATGCCGGACAGGTCGGCACCCCAGTTCGGCATCGGCTTGCGCTGGAACAGCTTCAGCGCCTTCAGGCGCGCCTCGCGCATCCACTCCGGCTCCGACTTCTTGGCGGAGATGTCGGTCACGACGTCCTCGTCGAGCCCGCGCCGGGCGCTGGCGCCCGCGGCGTCCGAGTCGGCCCAGCCGAACGCGTAGTTGCCAAGGGACTCGATGGTCTCTTCCTGGCTCAGTGGCGTCGGAGATGGCGCCGTGGTGGGAGTGCGCTGCTCGGCAGCGGCAGTCATTCGTTCCCTCCATCCGGAGTCTTGCTCGGTTTTTCAGCGAGCTGACCCTGCGGGCTCTCCGCGGGGACGTGAGTGGTGCAGGCGGCGTCACCGCGCGCGATGGTCGCCAGCCGCTGCACGTGGATGCCCAGCAGGTGGGCGAATGCCTCGGTCTCCGCCTCGCACAGCTGCGGGAACTCCGCCGCGACGTGGGCGACCGGGCAGTGGTGCTGGCACAGCTGCTCACCGGTGCCCACCCGGCGGGTCGACGCAGCGTAACCTTCCTTGGTCAGCGCGTCGGCCAGTGCCTCGGCGCGCTGCGCCGCCCCCACCGGGGCGGTCACCTGCGCCTTGTGCGGTTCGACGAGCTTGGCCACCCGCGCCTGGGCGAAGGCCCGCACGGCGTCCTCGCCCGCGTGCTCGGCGAGGAAACGGATCGCCGACACGGCCAGGTCGTCGTAGGCGTGGCCGAACCGGGCCCGGCCCTGCTCGGTGAGCAGGAACAGCTTCGCCGGGCGCCCGCGCCCGCGCGGTCCGCGCCGGGGCGCGTCCCGGGTATCGGCCTCGCCGTCGGCGACCAGGGCGTCGAGGTGGCGACGCACCGCTGTCGGGCTGATGCCAAGGCGGTCGGCGACGACCGCTGCGGTCATCGGGCCCTCCTCCAGCAGCAACCTGGCCACCTCGTGCCTGGTCCGCCCCTCGGCGGTGACCTGCACGGGCACAGCGATCCCCGCTTGCTGAGGAGTCTCGCTGTTTTTCACAACACAAGTGTGTCGTATTTCAGGTCCGAGGGCAAAGCTGAGAGATCTTCGAGTGACCGGAGTCACGGACCGCGGCTCTCGATAGGCTGCCGGGGTGACTGCGTTCCTGGCGAACCTGCGTGCGATCGCTCTCACCTCGCCAGTGCGCCGTCTGGGCGCGTCGTTACGTGATGGGAGCGGGATCATCGGCCGGATGAGCGTGCCGTCCACGGAAGAGGAGCCGCAGCCGGCCACCACTGAGCCCGCCGCGAGTCCCACGGCGTCAGGCACCATCCCGTCCCCGGTACGCCCGCCGCAGGTCGACCCCCTGAACGACACGGAACTGCGCGCGCTCGACGTCGTCCGCCGGTTCGGCACGGTCGGCGCGCTGTTCCTCGCGCTGGGCTCGCTCGGCGCGGGCGCCGCCCCGGTGCTCAACCCGGTGCAGGAAATCCCCGTGCTTCGGCTGTTCGCCCGCATCCCCACGGTGTCGCTGGCGATGGTCTTCACGGGCATGGGCATGCTCGTCATCGGCTGGCTGATGCTGGGTCGCTTCACCCGGCCCCGCCGCACGCGCCTGGCCACCCGCGCCCAGGTGACCCGGACGCTGATCATGTGGCTGACGCCGCTGATGGTCATCCCGCCGCTGTTCTCCCGGGACGTCTACAGCTACCTGGCGCAGAGCGAGATCGTGCACCGCGGGATGGACCCCTACTCGCTGGGCCCGGCGCAGGCGCTGGGTGTCGCCGACCCGCTGACCAGCGGGGTGTCGAACATGTGGCGGGAAACGCCGGCACCCTACGGGCCGCTGTTCCTCAAGCTGGGCAGCTGGATCTCCGGGTTCGTCGGTGACAACGTCGTGGCCGGCGTGCTGCTGCAGCGGGCGCTCGCGCTGGCCGGCGTGGTGCTGATCATCTGGGCCCTGCCCCGGCTCGCCCGGCGGTTCGGCGTGGAGCCCGCGACCGCGCTGTGGCTGGGCGCGGCCAACCCGCTGGTGCTGTTCCACCTGGTCGCCGGCGCCCACAACGAGGCGCTCGGCATCGGCCTGATGGTGGCCGGGCTGGAACTGGGCATCCGGCGCCTGCCGGTGCGGGTCGCCGGGGACACGGTGCCTCCGCTGGCGCGCGGCGAGCTCCTGTTCCTCGTCCTGGGCGCCACGGTGATCACGCTCGGCGCCGCGGTGAAGATCAACGCGATCATCGCGCTCGGGTTCTTCGGCGTGATGATCGCCCGCCGCTGGCACGGCCGCATCGTCGACCTGCTGCGCGCCACCGCGCTGATGACGGTCGTGTTCGCGGTCGTCATGGTGGTCCTGTGCTACGGGACCGGGCTCGGCTTCGGCTGGGTCGGCGCGCTCGGCACGCCGGGTCTGGTGCGCAGCTGGATCTCCCCCACCGCCGAGTTCGCCAACCTCGGCGGGGTGCTCGGCATCACGCTCGGCCTCGGCAACCACACCGACGCGCTGGTGTCGATCCTCCAGTTGGCCGGCACCGTGGTGGCCGGGCTGATCACGGCGAAGTTCCTGTGGGACAGCTTCCGCTGGCGTTACCGGCCCATCATCGGGCTCGGCGTTTCGCTGGGCGCCTTCATGATGCTGCATGTGGCGATGCAGCCGTGGTGGCTGCTGTGGGCGGTGATCCCCCTGGCCGCCGCGGCCGGCACCTCCCGGTTCCGGGTCGCCGCCACCGTCGTCAGTGCCGTGCTCGCGTTCCTGGCGTCGCCATCGGGCAGCACCTTCGACGGCCGCTCCTTCGTTCCGCTCCAGGCATACATCGCCGGAATTGTCCTGATCGCGATCGGCCTGGTCGTGGTACGCCGGACCGCGCCGGTGTTGCTCAGCAGGGCGTCGTAGTCTTGGGGGTCGTGAGCACGCCTGCCGTCGAGATCATCGGACTGGTGAAGCGCTACGGCGCCAAGACCGCGGTCGACGGCCTGAGCCTGAAGATGGACCGCGGGCGGCTGCTCGCCCTCCTCGGGCCGAACGGCGCCGGCAAGACCACCACCGTCGAAGTCTGCGAGGGCTTCCTTCGCGCGGACGCCGGAACGGTGCGCGTACTGGGCCTCGACCCCGTCCGGGACAACGCTGCGCTGCGCCCCCGCGTGGGCGTCATGCCGCAGGGCGGCGGAGCGTACCCGGGCGTGCACGCCGGGGAGATGCTCCGCCTGGTCGCCGCGTGCGCCGCCCAGCCACTGGACCCGGACTGGCTGCTGGACGTGCTGGGCCTGACCGCCGCGCGGCGGACCCCGTTCAAGCGGCTCTCCGGCGGCCAGCAGCAACGACTTTCGCTGGCCTGCGCGCTGGTCGGCCGCCCGGAGCTGGTATTCCTCGACGAGCCGACCGCGGGCATGGACCCCCAGGCGCGGCGGCTGGTGTGGGAGATGCTGAGCGCACTGCGCACCGACGGGGTGAGCGTCCTCCTCACCACGCACCTCATGGAGGAGGCCGAGGCGCTGGCCGACGACGTCGTGATCGTCGACAACGGCCAGGTGATCGCCGAGGGGACGCCCAGCGCGCTGACCGCGGAAGACGGCGAGTCCGCACAGCTTCGCTTCAAGGCACGCGCGGGGCTCAACACCGACCTGCTGACCGCCGCACTGCCCGAGGGCTACCACGTGCACGAGTCCTCCCCCGGCAGCTACCGGGTGACCGGCCAGGTCAACCCGCAGGTGGTGTCCACGGTCACCGCGTGGTGTGCGCAACAGGGCGTCCTTGCCGAGGAACTGCACATCGGCAAGCGCGACCTCGAAGAGGTCTTCCTCGAACTGACCGGACGGGAGCTGCGCTCGTGAACACGCCGTCGCCGGGTACGACCGCGTTTCCCCCCGGCACCTTCACCCCCGCGCCCGGCGCCGGCCGCCGCGGGCGGATGCTGCTCACCCACGCCCGGATCGAAACCAGCCTGACGCTGCGCAACGGCGAGCAGATCCTGCTGACCCTGCTCATCCCGCTGGCGCTGCTCATCGGGTTGACCCTGCTGGACGTCCTGCCCACCGGCGAAATCGGCACACTGCCCAAAGTGGACTGGGTGACGCCGCGCATCTTCGCGCTCGCGGTGATGTCGTCGGCCTTCACCGGGCAGGCGATCGCACTCGGTTTCGACCGCCGCTACGGCGTGCTCAAACGACTTTCGGCGACCGCGCTGCCCCGCTGGCTGCTGGTCGCGGGGCGAATGGTGGCCGCGCTGGTCGTGGTGCTGATCCAGGTCATCGTGCTCGGGATCGTCGCGGCGCTGCTCGGCTGGTCCCCCACCGGCGCCGGGCTGGCCGAAGCGGTGCTGCTGCTGGTCCTGGGCACGCTCAGCTTCGGCGCGCTGGGCGTGCTCCTCGGCGGTTGGCTGCGCGCCGAGATCGTGCTGGCGCTGGCCAACATCGTCTGGTTCGTGCTGTTGCTGGCCGGCGGCATCCTGCTCGCGCCGTCGGCGCTGCCCTCCGGCGCCGCCGCGATCGTCGAACTGCTGCCCTCGGGCGCCCTCGCCGAGGGCCTGCGCGAGGCGCTGGTGAACGGGGTACTCACCGCGAAGCCGATCGCCGTCCTCGCCGTCTGGGGCGCGGTCGCGGGCGCCGTCGCCACCCGCACCACCCGCCTGACCTGACGCGCGGCTCTACTGGCCAGCCCGTCGCTCATCACCACCCTCAACGGACGCGCTGACGCACGGCTCTACTATCAAGGGGTGCTCTTGAAGTCGCTGATCGCTCGGCTGCCGTACCCCTCCCGGCCCCTGCAACGGGTAATCGGCGTGGCCGCGGTGGTCACGCAGGCCGGGATCGCGGTGACCGGCTCGGTGGTGCGCGTGACCGGCTCCGGCCTCGGCTGCCCCACCTGGCCCCAGTGCGTGCCGGGCAGCCTGGTGCCGGTCGACCACCCGGAGTATCACGCCCTGAACCAGTGGATCGAGTTCGGCAACCGGCTGTTCACCGGCGGGGTGTTCGTGGTCGCGATCCTGGCCATGCTGGCGGCTTGGCGGATCAAGCTCGCCCAGCCGCACCGCCGGCGGCTCGTCGCCCTGGCGTGGACCCTGCCCGGTGGCGTGGTGCTTCAGGCCGTGATCGGCGGCATCACGGTGCTGGCGAAGCTGGAATGGTGGACGGTGGCGATCCACTTCCTCGCCACCACCCCGCTCATCTGGCTCGCGGTGCTGCTGCTCCAAGCGTTCGGCGAGGGCGAGGAAAAGCCGCGCCTGCTGGTTTCGCCACCCGCGCACAAGACGCTGATCGCGCTGGTCGTGGCGATGTGGGCGGTTCTCGCCGCCGGCACCGTGGTGACCGGCGCCGGCCCGCACGGCGGCGATCCGAGTACCCACCGCCTCAACGCACCCATCGACGTCCTCGCCCAGGCGCACGGCTCGCTGCTGGTGGCCTATCTGCTGATACTGGCGGTCTTCGGGCTAATGCTGTTCCGTGCCGGCGCGCCGACGCGGCTGTGGCGCACCTACGGCGTCGTCTGGGCGGTCGCGGTGGCGCAGGGGATGCTCGGTTCCGCGCAGTACGCACTGGGCGTGCCGGAGGCGCTGGTGTCGTTCCACGTCCTCGGCTCGGCGGTGGTACTCATCGCCACCGCGGCACTGTGGTGCGCCGCCCGGGACCGCGGCCTCGCCGCCGAGCCCGAGTCGGGCCGGCTTCCCGAACCGGCTGCGAGCGGCTCTCGTGAGGTCACTCCGGCTTGACCGTCTCGCGGCCAAGCCAGTCCAGCCCGCCTGATCACGACGTCCGCCGTATGCTTGATCGTGACGACCCGAACCCCTTACGACGCCCTCGACTCCCTGCTCGCGATGGCGGCGAGCGGAGATCTCGGGGCGCTCTGCGCCCGGCACGGCGTCGAACTGCTCGTCGCCCACGGCAGCGTGGTCGATCCCGAACCATTGCGCCCACCACGCGATCTCGATCTGGCGTTTCGTACCCGGCATGACGTCGAACCGGACCTTCTCGACCTGACGAACGACCTTCTCGACGCCACTCGGTTCGACGGCCTGGACCTCATGAACCTCAATCGCGCAGGCGTTGTCGCTCGTGCGCACGCTCTCTCGCCACAGTCCCGTGTGCTTTACGAAGCCGCACGGGGAATTTTCGCAACGGCGCAGATGGCGGCGATCACCATGGCGATGGAGACGCGCCGTCTCCGTCTGCTGGATCTCGAGCTCATGGCGGAACGATGACCGAACGCCGAATGGACGCCGAGGTCGTCCGCAACAAACTCGACGCCATCGGCCGGGCGCGGGCAACCTTGGCACGGATCGACCCGCTCGATGCGTCGCGGCTGGAAGAGGACGGAGTGATCGCTGCACGGTGGAGCGGCTGTTGTGCCGCATGGTGGACCTTGCCGTGGAGACCAACACGCACCTAAGCGGAGCTCTGCTCAACCGGGCACCCAGCGACTACCGCAACAGTTTCGAACTCGCTCACGAAGCCGGTGCCTTGACGAAAGAGCTCGTCGAACGGATCAAACCCTCCGTTGGGCTGCGCAACACCATCGTCCATGAATACATCAAGGTCGACTATTCGATCGTGGCAGCGGCCGTTCCCCTGGCACTCGAGACCTACTCCGAGTACCAGCGGCAGCTGGCTCGCTTCGTCCTGGACCAGGCAAAAGCGAGCGCGCGCTGACGCGGATGCTCAGTTACGGGCTCGTGGGCCCGCCATGCGGCGGCGGTGCTCGGCGCCGATGACGGTGGCGCCGACGGTTTCGGCATCCCACTGCGCGGGTTCGAGACCGGCGACGGCGTCGACGAGCGCCGAACCGGCCGCGGGGCCGGCCACCACGACATCGCCCATCGCGCCGTCCGCGCCGACGAGGACCACGCGCGCCCCGGCACGGCCCAGGTTCTCCACGATGGCTTTCGACGATTCGCCGTGTGCGCCGACGAACTTCCGCGCCGCGGTGAGCTGCCGCGAGGTCGGCTGGTCAGTGGGCTGTTCGTTGGGTTCTGCCACGACCGGGAGTCTACGGGGCCGGATCGAAGCTCCGCCCGGCCAGTTCCACCGCGTCCGCACGGACCAAGCGCGAACAGCATCCGCACCACCGGAGCCTGCGACGACCGCGACGATCGGTGCACGACTATCTTCAAACCCGTAGCTGAAGCCAGCGCGACGCGAGGAGGACATATGCCCACCGCAGTGCAGATCCGGCGGACCGGCGGGCCGGAGGTGCTGGAGGTCACCGAGGTCGAGATCGGCGAGCCCGGGCCGGGACAGCTCCTGGTCGACGTCGCGGCCGCGGGCGTGAACTACATCGACACCTACCAGCGCAGCGGCATCTACCCGCTCGAGCTGCCGGTGACGCTGGGCATGGAGGGAGCAGGCACGGTCGCGGCGGTCGGCGCGGACGTGACCGGGTTCGCGCCGGGTGACCGGGTCGCCTGGCAGGGCCAGCTCGGCAGTTACGCGCAGCGCGCGCTGATCTCCGCCGCCGCTGCCGTCCACGTGCCGGAGGACGTCTCCGACCGCACCGCCGCCGCCATGATGTTGCAGGGGGTCACGGCGCATTACCTCGTCCGCTCGACGTATGAGGTGAAGCCGGGCGACACCGTCCTGGTGCATGCCGCGGCCGGCGGGGTCGGCCTGCTGCTCGTCCAGCTGGCCAAGGCACAGGGCGCGCGGGTGATCGGCACGACGTCCACCGAGGAGAAGGCGCAGCTGGCCCGCCAGGCCGGTGCCGACGAAATCATTCGGTACGACCGGGAGGACTTCGCCGAGGCCACCCGCAAGCTCACCGGCGGCGAGGGCGTGGCCGCCGTCTACGACGGGGTCGGCAAGACCACTGTGGACGGAAGCCTGGCCAGCCTGCGCGTCCGGGGCACGCTCGCGCTGTTCGGCGCGGCGAGCGGCCCGGTTCCGCCGATCGACCCGCAGCGGCTCAACGCGGCCGGTTCGGTGTATCTCACCCGGCCCACCAGCGCCCACTATGTCCGGACGCGCGAGGAACTGGACTGGCGCGTGGACGAACTGTTCGCCGCGGTGCGCGGCGGAAAGCTCGACATCCGCATCGGCGGCACCTACCCGCTCGCCGACGCCCGGCGGGCTCATGAGGACCTCCAGGGCCGCCGCACCACCGGAAAGCTCCTGCTCATCCCCTGAAATACCGGTTCTCCCAGTTTGTCCCGCCCGTGGTTGTTACCCTGCCCACGTTGATCAACGGGTTTGCGGACCGACTGGGAGCGGCATGGGGTATCTGTCAGGACGTGCGATCGTGCGGTGTGCCATCGTAGTCGGGTGTGTCGGGCTGGCGGTCGCCGGCTGCGATTCGCCGGGCGGACCGCCGGCCGGCCCCGCCTCCGGGCAGCAGAGGACGACCGCGGCCGGCGACGGCGCGGTGTACCAGGGGCCGTCGCTGCCCGGGCTGGAGGCCCAGCCCTTGGCCCACCTGAAGAGCGCCGGCACGAACAAGCCGTACGTGGTCGGCGACGCGTTCGCCTTCGTGGATTTCCGGGTCGGTGACAAAGAGGAACCGTCCGGATCGGAACCGGCCACGGTCACGTTCTACGACGCGGCCACGGGGCAGAAGAGGGCGACCGCCGACGTGCCGTTGTGGGACCTGGAATCGGCACAGGTAGGTGAGTTCGGCGGCGGCCCGGCCATCTTCCTGCACGGGGTCGAAACGGTGGAGTCGGACGGCCTGAGCCGGACGAGGAGAGTCGAACACCAGGTCGGCTTCGACCCGGCCGGGCGTAAGGTGGCCGACGCGACGTGGGACGAGGACGACGACCGGATCCCCGTACTGGGGTGGAGCGCCACCAAGGCGACCAACAACCATCTCACCCGTACCGACCTGGTCGTGCATGCCGCGGACGGCAGCGCGCGCCTGACGCTGCCGGCCGACCACGGTTCCATCTCGGACAAAGCGCCGGTGCTCGTCACGATCGACGCGGACATCGCGCTGGTGCGGCACACTCGAGGGAGCGAAAACTACCTCGCCGCCTACGATCTGGCCCGTCCTGGCGCTCCACTTTGGACATCGGAGGCCAGCCGCCCCCCGGCCGCGAACACCTCCGACGCGAACGTCGTCTTCATCTCCGACGGCAAGCTCGGCCTGGTCTGCCCGGCCGGTTCGGGCAAGGTGATCGTTGCCCTGCAGGATATGCGCACCGGAGCGATGGCGGGCGCGACGCCCGCCATCGACAAGTATCCCGGTATCAGCGCGGAATCAGCGATCAGCGAAGCGGACAATGTCCAGTCCGGCAGCGCTGTCCTCGCGCTGACCCACGCTTCCTCGAACCTCGGCAGCGTCGCGGTGAGCCTCGCCGACGGCCACATTCTGTGGCAGCAGACCGGTGATCAGGAAGGGTTCCGGCCTCAGGTCGTCGTCGGCGGCGCGGTCTACGGGAGTTCGTCCGCCAGTCCGCAGTTGGGCAGGGGCAACGCGGCACGCCCGAGCCTCGCCCTCAACCTCGCGACCGGCCAAGTAATGGCCAAATCCCTGACAACGGCGCCCATCGCGGCCACCGACCAGGGCTACGCCATCGTTCCGGAGATCGGCGAAGACACCTCCGGCGATGACGCCGGCGCCACCGGCGGCTACTGGATCTTCCGGGCCGCCGGCACCTGACTTCGGCCCCTCCTCGCGCGGAACCGCCACCGCGACGCGGTGGCGGTTCCGCGGACAAGGCCGCTTGCCCGGTGGGCAGGCGGCCTTGTCCGCGGAAAACTCGTGTCAGGCGCCGACGGCGGCGCGGATCGTCTCCTTCAACGACGACGTGGTGGCGATGACCGCGGTGGGCTCGTAGCCGCAGTGCGCCATGCAGTTGGCGCAGCGCGGATCCTTGCCGCGGCCGAACTTGTCCCACTCGGTCTCCTCGATCAGCTCGCGCCAGGTCTTGGCGTAGCCGTCGTCGAGCAGATAACAGGGCCGCTGCCAGCCCAGCAGCGAGTACGACGGGATGCCCCACGGGGTGCACTGCAGATCCCGCTTGCCCTCCAGGAAGTCCAGGAACACCGGCGAGTGGTTCAACCGCCACTTCTTCCGCCGGCCACCGGCGAAGGCCTTGGAGAACAGCTCACGGGTCTGCTGGACGCCGAGCCAGTGCTCCTGGTCCGGCGCCTTCTCGTAGGCGTACCCGGGCGAAAGCTGCATGTTGTCCACGCCGACCTCGTCATTGAGGTAATCGAGCACGTCGATGACGTCCTGCGGCGCGTCGGTGTTGAAGAACGTGGTGTTGGTCATCACCCGGAAACCGGCCGCCTTGGCCATCTTGATGGCGTCGACGGCCGCCTGGAAGCCGCCTTCCTTGCGCACCGAGGCGTCGTGCTTCTCCTCGAGGCCGTCGATGTGCACCATCCACGCGAAATTGCGGTGCGGCTTGAACTTGTGCATGTGCTTGGGCAGCAGCAGCGCGTTCGTGCACAGGAACACGATCTTGTTGCGCTCCAGCAGGATCCGCGTGATCTCGTCGATCTGCGGGTGCATGAGCGGCTCGCCACCGGCGATGGACACCATCGGCGCCCCGCTCTCCTCGACCGCGCCGACCGCCTGCTGCACCGGCATCCGTTGTTTGAGCAGGTGCGCGGGCTGGGCGATCTTGCCACAGCCGCCGCACTTGAGGTTGCAGGCGAACAGCGGCTCCAGTTCGACCAGGATCGCGTACTTCTCGCGGCGCATCAGCTTCTGCTTGGCCATGAACGCACCCAGCCGGATCGACTGCCGCAACGGCATTGCCATGACTATCCCACCTCCCGAGGTAACGTGAATTGGACGTCCTCATCGGCCACCTGACTCTCGCGCAGGCGGTCGCGCCCGAGCCCTCCCAGGCACCGGGTCAGTTCCTCCACCAGCTGCGGCGGCGCCGATGCCCCCGCGGTGATCCCGATCCGCCGCGCCCCGGCCAGCCAGCGAAGGTCCACTTCGGACACGTCGTCGACCAGGTACGCACGCGTGCCCTGCCGCCGGGCGACCTCGACCAGCCGCTGGGAGTTGGACGAGTTGGTCGAACCGACCACGAGCACCAGATCCGCGTGCTCGGCGACCGCCCGCACCGCGCGCTGACGGTTCGTCGTCGCATAGCAGATATCGTCCCGCCGTGGGGCCGACATCGCCGGGAACCGTTCGCGCAACACGCTCGCGATCTCGTCGGCCTCGTCGACGGCGAGCGTGGTCTGCATGACGTAGGCGACCCGCTCCGGGTCACGGGCCCGCACCTGGGCCGCCGCGGCGGCGTCCTCCACCACCACGACGTGGTCCGGGGCCTCACCGAAGGTGCCCTCGACCTCCTCGTGGTCGGCGTGCCCGATCAGGAAGATCGTGTCATCGCGCGAACGGTAGCGCCGCACCTCGTTGTGCACCTTGGTGACCAGCGGGCAGGTCGCGTCGATCACCTTCAGGCCCCGGTCCGCCGCGGCCTCGCGCACCGATGGAGCCACCCCGTGCGCGGCGAGCACGGTGGTCGCGCCGGCCGGGATCTCCGCGATCTCCTGCACGAACACCGCACCCAGGCTCTCCAGCCGCCGCACGACGTGTGCATTGTGGACGATCTGCCGCCGCACGTACACCGGCGAGCCGTAGCGTTCGAGCGCGCGTTCCACGATTTCGATGGCCCGTTCCACCCCGGCGCAGAACGACCGCGGGCTGGCGAGCAGAATCTCCCCGCCGGCCGCCGCGTCGCACCACTGCGCGAGCACCGGCGCCGCCGCCCGCAGCGAGCGCAGGCCGGAGATCCCGCGCCACACCGTGCCGGGCCGCCACAGCGGATGGCCCGGAGTGTCCACAACGGACCGGACCACGGCCAGCGGGCCCGGCCGGGCCGCGAACTGCGCGGACTCCATGTCCACCGCGAGTGCGCCGCGCTCGGCCAGACGTGCCCGCTCGGCTCCCTCGACGAGCCCGTCCGACGAGGTGATGGGTCCGGTGTGGACGGTCAGCCCGTGCCGCCGCAACGCCGCCGCGAGCAGCGGCGCCGAGGGTAGCGGCACCGGGCCCTCCGGCGTGTCGATCTCCGTCGCCACCACCAGGTCCCCGGGACGTACCCGGTCGGTCACCCCGCCGGACACGCCCGAGACCACCACCGGTGTGTCCTCCAGGCGTGCCGCGGACTCCGCCGCCCGCCGTGGCCCCATGCCGGTGTGCAGTACCCGGGCGCCCGGGACCCGCAACGCGGCGGCCTCCATGCGTAACGGGGCACAGATGATTCCGGTCACGACTGTCCCTCCGCGGGTCTCATCCTGTTTCCTCCGCGAGCTTGCGTGTCATGCCTCCTCCGCCCGCACCGTTGGAATCCCGCTGCCCTGTGCCAGGTACCGGCCGAGCGCCGAGACCGGGAACACGATCCGGTACAGGTGGTAGTTGATGTAGAAGTCGCCGGGGAAGCCGGTGCCGGTGTACTGCGGCTCGTCCCAGCCGCCGTCGCTCCGCTGGGTTTCCACCAGCCATCGCACACCACGTTCCACAGTGGACGATTCGCGCTCGCCCGCGGCCAGCAACGCCAGCAGTGCCCACGCCGTCTGGGAAGCCGTCGATTCGCCCTTGCCGATCCAGTCCGGATCGCGGTAGGAACGCAGGTCCTCGCCCCAGCCCCCGTCCGGGTTCTGATGCGCGGCCAGCCACTCCACGGCCCGCCGGATCTCCGGTGCGGAGGCGGGCGTGCCGGCCGCGACGAGTGCGGGCACCACCGCCCCGGTGCCGTAGACGTGGTTGGCGCCCCACCGGCCGAACCAGGACCCGTCGGCCTCCTGCGCCCGCAGCAGCCACTCGATGCCCTGCCGGCACTCCGGTGTACCGGCGAGGCCGACCGCGGCGAGCATTTCCACCACGTGCGCGGTGACGTCGGCCGACGGCGGGTCGATCACCGCGCCGAAGTCGCAGAACGGCAGGTTCAGTGCCAGCGTCCGGGTGTTGTCGGCGTCGAAGGCGCCCCAGCCGCCGTCCGAGGACTGCATTCCCTGCAGCCACGCGACCGCCCGGTCCACCGCTTCCTTCACCCGCCTAGGTTCCGGATGCGCCACCCGCCGCAGCGCGAGGACCACCTCGGCGGTGTCGTCGGTGTCGGGGTAGACGTCGTTGGCGAACTCGAACGCCCAGCCGCCCGGCGGCGTGGCGGGACGTCTCACCGCCCAGTCGCCCCGGTGCTGGATCTCCTCGCCCAGCAGCCAGTCCGTGGCCTTGAGCACCAACGGATCGTCGGCGGGCACCCCGGCGTCACGCAGCGCGGTCAGCGCCAGGCCGGTGTCCCACACCGGCGACTGACACGCCTCCAGCCGACGCACGCGGCCCTCGGCGGTGTCCTCGCGGATGATGAACCCGTCCAGACCTTCCAGTCCCGCCTTCATCGCGGGATGCTCCAGCGGGTAGCCGAGCAGGTGCAGCGCCAGCAGCGAATACACCCACGGCGGCTGGATTCCGCCCCACGAGCCGTCGGCCTCCTGGCGGGCGAGAATCCATTCGGCCGCCTCCCGCATGGCGCGCCGCCGGATCGGCTTCACCGGGCTCTTGGCGTAGAGGTGCAGCGCCTTGTCCAGGTAGTGGAAGGCACCCCGCCAGGTCCACGGCGCGACCAGCCGGCGGGACGGCTTACCGCCCGTGCGCAGCTCGTCGATGCCGAAGGGCAGTGGCCGGACCGGGCGCAGTGTCGCGACGATGGTCAGCGGCACCACCGTCTGCCGTGCCCAGCAAGCCCAGTCGTAGACGTTGAGCGGGAACCACGACGGCAGGTAGATCAGCTCGGGCGGCATGTTGGGCAGTTCGTCCCAGGACCACAACCCGAACAGCGCGAGCCAGATGCGGGTGAACACCCGGCTGGCCTCGATGCCGCCGCCGGCCAGGACGAACTCCGCCGCGGCCCGCATGTGCGGCTCGTCCGGATCATCACCCGCCAGCCTCAGCGCCACCCACGCCTCGGCGGTGGTCGACAGATCGCCTGGGCCGTTGTAGAAGGTCGCCCAGGTGCCGTCGGCACGCTGCTGGGAACGGATCCAGCGGGCCGCCTCCTCGGTGTCCGACTTGGTGCGGATGCCGAGGAACTCCCGCAGCAGCAGGTCCTCGGCGTCCATGGTGACGTTGGTCTCGAGCTCGCCTTTCCACCAGCCACCGGCGGTTTGCAGGCTCTTGAGGTGCGCCACCGCGCGCTCCAGCGCGAGGCTGTCCACGGCCACCTGCGGAGCAGTTCGCGTCATCAGTGTTCCTCCGCGAGTTTGCGCGCGACCGTGTCCGGTAAGGGCTCAGCCCCCACACCCCGACTGGGGGCAAGCCGCCCCGATAGCGGGACAAAGGCGCGCGCGTGGTGGCCACCCTGATTGCCGCGACTCGATACCGGGGGTGTCATCAGGACTCCCTCGTGACGATGAACCGGGCGAGGGAGAGCAGGTCCTCGCGTACCCGGTCCGGAACCTCGGCATCGGTGAGCTTCTGCTGTCCCGCCGCCATGCGGCGGTGCGCCTCGTCCAGCGCCCAGCGGCGCCCACCCGCCTGTTCGATGAGATCCGCGGCGTGCCGCACGCCGTCCTCGCCCGGCTCTTCGGGCGCGGCCAGCCACTCGGCGAGCTCTCGGCCGATCGCGCCGCCGTGCGTGATCGAATAGGTGACCGGCAGGCTCTTCTTGCGGGCGCGCAGGTCCGAGTACACCGGCTTCCCGGTGGTCGCCGGCTCTCCCCAGATGCCGAGCAGGTCGTCCACGAGCTGGAAGGCGAGCCCGAGGTCGGCGCCGAACCCGGCCAGCGCGTCGACGGTTTCGCGGGGCGCGCCGGCCAGCACGGCGCCGATCGCCGAGCTGGCCGAAAGCAGCGCACCGGTCTTACCCGCCGCCATGTCCAGACATTCGTCCAGGGTGACGTCGTTGCGCTGCTCGAACGCGACATCGAGCACCTGGCCCCGGATCAGCTCGTTCACCGCCTCCGACAGCAGCCGTGCGGCGGCGATCGCGCCTGGGCCATCGCCGTCGAGCAGCACTTCCTGGGCGAGGGAAAGCATCGCGTCCCCGGTGAGGATGGCACTGGCCGCGCCGTGGACCGCCCAGACCGTGGGGCGATGCCGGCGCTCGGTGTCGCCGTCCATCAGATCGTCGTGCAGCAAGGAGAAGTTGTGCACCAGCTCCACGGCGACCGCCCCGGGCAGGCCGGCCGAGGGCTGCGCCCCGGCGGCCTCCGCCGACAGCAGCGCCAGCGCCGGGCGCACCGCCTTGCCCCCGCCGGCGGAGGCCGGATTCCCGTCGAGGTCGGTCCAGCCGAAGTGGTAGTAGGCGATCGAGCGGCTGGTGGGGTCGAGCCGGTCCAGCGCCGCCCTCAGCGCGGGCTGGACCGCCTGGCGTCCTTGCTGCAACGAATCGAGTACCGCGGTCATGTGAACTCCCCTGGTCGAAACCCCTAACGGAACAGAGCACGAATGGCCGGCCCGGCCGGACGCGACGTCAACTCCCACCCCCCGCATGGGTAGGCAGCTCCTCAGCTGCCGGCACCCGGGCGCCGGTGCCGTCGAGCACGACGCGGGCGGCGGCCTCTCCGCTGCGGACGGCGCCCTCCATCGTCGCGGGCCACCCGGTGGCCGTCCACGCGCCCGCGAGCACGAGCCCGGCGAGCGCGGTCCTCGCCGGCGGGCGCAACGCGGCACATCCCGGCGCAGGCCGGAAAGTGGCGTGGCGCTCACGGGTGACGAAGAAGTCACGCACCTGGGCGCTCGTGCCCAGCACCTGGCGCAGCTCGGGCAGCAGCCGCTCGCGGATCGTGGCCACCGGCGCCTCGATCTCCTCGTCGGCGGCGGACATCGAGACCGCCACGTACTGCCCACCATCCACATCGGACTGTCCGGTCCGGTCGAACACCCACTGCACCGGGGAATCCACCGCGGCGAAGAACGGCACGTCCATCACCTTGCGGTCGAACACCGCGTGCACGTTGACGATCGGCGAGCTGCCCAGCTCCTCGGCCCACCCAGGAGGAAGGTCGACCGCGCCCGGCGGCAGCAGCCGGGCCGCGGCCGTGGGTGGCACGGCGAGCACCACGTTGTCGGCCACGAACTCGTCCGCGCCCGTCACCACGCGCCAGGCACCGCCATTCGGGCCGTCCGGACGCAGCGCGGTCACCTTGGCGCCGAGCACGACCCGGGCGCCGGCCTCGGTCAGCCGGGCCTGCGCAGGGTCGCCGTGCAGTTCCCGCAACGGCACCCTTGCCCAGCCGATGTCGGCCGCCGCCGGGTCGGTGAGCAGCCCGATCTGGAACACGGTGGCGGCCAGCCCGAGCGAGGCGTCGGCCGCGCGCGCGTTCAGGGTCGCGACCCCCACCAGGTCCCACAGCTTGGTCACCGCGGCGGCGCTCTGGCCGTGCGCGGCCAGCCAGGTGGCGAAGGACTGCGCGTCGGAGGCGGGCGCGTCCGGATCCACCCGGCGCAGCGCGAGCGCGGCCCCGGCGAAACGCAGCCGCTCGGTGCGGGTGAGCGGCCGGTAGCGCAACACGGAATCGGCCAGATGCAGCGGCGCGGGCAGGGCGTTGCGGCGCAGCCGGACCGGCTCGGCCAGCCGCGGCGACCGGACCTCGATGTCCAGCCGCGGCTGCAGGAACACCTTGTCCGCCACGCCAAGCCGCCGCAGGAGCTCCACATAGGAGGTACAGCAGCGGAGGAACACGTGCTGGCCGTTGTCCACTTCGAGGTCGCCGCGCCGGAAGGAGTGGGTCAGGCCACCCAGGTGCCGGCGCGACTCCAGCAGGGTCACCGCCCAGCCGGCGTCCGCGCAGCGCAGCGCCGCGGTGATGCCGGCCAGCCCGCCGCCAACGACCACGACCCGGCCGTCCGGCCGTGGCTGGGTCACCTCAGCCGCTCCGTCAGTGCCCGCGCCGCGACGCCCAGCTTTTCCCGGCCCGACAGGGAAAGCCGCCGGTCGAACACGGCGGAGGGCCGTTCGGCGATGCGGTCGGTCAACTGCCGGTAGATGCCCGCCATGGCCAGGCAGCAGGCCCCGCTGCGGCGGTCGAGCAGCGGCGTCAACCGCAGGCCGTCGGCATACCACTCGCGGGCCCGCGCGGCGCTGTGACGGATCAGCGCCGACAGCCCGCCATCGGCGTCGATGAGCACGTTCCGCTCGTCGACGGCCAGCTCGACGCCGAACGAGTCGAGATCCTCCTTGGGCAGGTACACGCGGCCGTTGAGGAGATCCTCGCGAATGTCGCGCAGGATGTTCGTCTGCTGCAACGCGATGCCGAGCGCGTCGGCGTAGGCGGACGCGTCCGGATGCGGCTTGCTCCCGAACACCCCGAGGCACAGCCGCCCGATCGAGCCGGCCACGCACCGGCAGTAGGAGACGAGTTCGTCGAAGGTCGCGTAACGGCGGCCCTCGATGTCCATCCACACGCCGTCGAGGAGTTCGTCGAACGCCTCCAGCGGCACCGGAAACCGGCGTGCGGCGTCCGCCACCGCGACGAGCACCGGGTCTTGGGCGCCGTCCAGGGACTTCAGGGAGGTGCGGACCTCGTCCAGCCGCGTGGCCTTCTCCTCGACCGGCAGGTCCCCGTCACCGATGTCGTCGATCCGGCGGGCAAGGGCGTAGACCGCGCACAAGGCCGCCCGGCGCGGTGGGGTGAGCAACCGGATTCCGTAGTAGAAGTTGCGCGCCTCGGTCTTGGTGATCGTTTCGCACGCCACATACGCGTGCCTGACGTCCGTCGAAGTAGTCACCTGCCGCCTCCCAGCAGTCTGATCAGGTGGACGAGCAGGTCGCGCTTGCCCGGCCGCGGAGTGCCGGCGAGCACCCGGTAGTCCGCCCGGCGCAACGCGTCCGCGGTCGCCAGCCCGCCCGCGAGGTAGCCGGCGATGGCCAGCCGTGCCCAGCCATGCAGGTGGTTCAGCAGCGCGCGCCCCCCGGCCAGCAGGTCCAGCGCCCGCCGGACCTGTTTGGCCACCACCGGCTCGACCCCGGCGAGGTCCCGCTCGTCGACGCCGAAGGCCGCCAGATCCCACTGGGGCAGGTAGATCCGGCCGGCCCGGTGGTCCTCGGCGACGTCCTGGCAGTGCTCCAGCAGTTGCAGCGCGGTACAGACCAGATCGGAGAGCCGATCCGCCTCCGCCGAGCGCACCCCGAAGATCCGCAGCACGATCCGGCCGACCGGATTGGCCGACAGCACGCAGTAGCCCTCGAGGTCCTCCTGGGTCGCGTACCGGGTGACCAGCTGGTCGGCCAGGTTGGCCTGAACCAGGCGGTCGAACGGTTCGAGCTCCAGCCCACGAGCGCGGATCACCGGCACCAGTGCGCGCAACACGGGTTCCTCCGGTACTCCGTCCCACGCGCGCACCAGATCCTCACGAAACCGTGACAGCGCCTCAGTACGGTCACCGGCCGATTCGTCACCGAGGTCGTCAATCACCCGGGCGACGTCGTAGAGTGCGCCGAGGTCGGTCCGCAGCTCCTTCGGAAGTATCCGCAGCGCCACCGGAAAGTTCTCGGCACGTTTCTTCTCGAGCAACCTCCGTCGTTCACTGTCGCCGACCGTGTCGCGACCTGTCGGTGCCGGTCCCATCTGCCCATAATCTATCCACGAGGCTGGTCGCTTCTTCGCACGGGAAACAAATTTCGAGATGCCCCGGTTGTCACGAGCGAACAGTATTGAACCGGCAAGACCAGCGTGGCGACGAACGAGGAGGGTAGCCGGGGATAGTGGACAGCAAGCCGGAGGCCGGCCATAAAGCGCCGAGTAACGCTGACGTCACCACCCGATCCGAGAACGCGCAGTCCGGAACAGACAGTGCCTACCCGAAAGCCGAAACAGACCTCGAACAACTGGCCGGGGCGGTCGCGGACCGGTTGCCACGCGTGCTCGAGGATGTGACCCGGCTGCTGAGCGAGCAATGGCCGGACTACGCCGCGTTCATCGTCAGCGAGCAGGACGAGGTACTGGTCTCGGCCAGGATGTTCGTGCACCGGCTGGTCGGCATGGCCAGGTGGGACCTGTCCGAGCTGTCCGGCGCCACCGACCGTCACGCGGACCAGTTGGGCGAGCAGCCGCTGTTCGAGGAAATCGGCCGGGCCCAGTGGCAACAGGGCCGGGAGCTGACCAGCCTGCTGTCGGCGTACCAGATCGGGGCCAGGGTGGCCTGGCACCACGTCGCGGAGGTCGCGCTGGAAGTCGGGGTGCCGTCGGACGTGTTCGCGTCACTGGCCGAGGCCGTGTTCATCTTCGTCGACCAGTTGTCGTCCGCCTCTGCCCGCGGCTACGTGCTCGAACAGTCCGAGGCCGCCGCGGAACGGCAACGGCTTCGTGACGAGCTGGGCAACATGCTGCTGTCCGACCGGTCCGATTCGGCGGCGATCCAGGCCACCGCGGCCAGGGTGGACTGGCCCATCCCGCGCCACGCCGCGGTGATCCTGGTGGAACCGGACAACCCGGTCGGCAGCGCGCTGCTGGCGCGACTGGACCACTCGTGCCTGCGCGTGCGGCGTCAGCGGATGGTGTGCGCGATCATTCCCGACCCCGACGGCCCCCAGCGGCGCGAACGACTGGTTTCGGCGCTGCACGGCGCGGGTGCCGTGGTCGGGCATGCGGTGCCGGTCGAGCATCTACCGGCCAGCATGCGGGTGGTCGAGGTGGCCGCGCAGCTGCGCCGGGCGGGCGTGCTGCGTGACGATCCCGTGTTCGTCGACGAGCACCTGGACTCGATCATCGTGCACCGCGACCCGCGGCTGCTGGAAGCCTTTCGCGCCCAGTGCCTGGCGCCGCTGGACAGCGCCGGCCCGGTCACCCGTGAGCGACTGTGCGAGACGCTCGCGTCCTGGCTGCGCCATCTCGGTGATCGTCGCGCGGTCGCCGAGGAGCTGCACATTCACCCGCAGACGGTCCGCTACCGGCTCAGCCAGCTACGCGAGTTGTTCGGTGACGCGCTCGACGATCCGGACAACCGCCGCCGCCTCACCCTGGCCCTGGCCTGGGGTTGCCCCGGGCCCGACGGCCTCACGTAGATGACGCGCTCCGCGAGGAGCTAAAGCTCGTCGAGGACCTTCTGGAACTCGTCGACGAACCGCTCCGCATCGTCGACGAAGGCGGGGTCCGTGGCCACGGTCAGCGAGAACACCCCGTACCAGCCGAGCACGCCGACGACGAACGGCGTGCCGGGCGCGATCGGGATGATCGGGTACGCGGTGATCAGCGGGTACTCCCGCAGCGCGGTCGCCTGCCAGGTCGCGCCCGGCATGTTGGACACCGTGCCGCCGAAGAACCTCCCGCCGTAGACGGCGCGCGCGAACCAGGCATGCAGGACCGGCGGCATCAGCCCGGCGAGGGTGGTCATCACGAACCGCGAGGCGATCACGCGCGTGCCGGTGCGCAACCGCTTGGTGGCCTTCACGATCGCGGCGAGCCGGTCGCTCTCCGGCATCGCGCCCAGCGGCACCTCGACCATCACGCCAGCCGTCACGTTGCCCTCGCGGCCCGGCCGGACCTCCGCGGCCAGCAACGGCACGTTGACCAGCAACGTCGACGGCAGCGGGCAGTCCGCGACCCGCTGGATCGCCCCGGCCGTCCCGCACAGCAGCAGGTCGGTCACCCGCGCGCCGCGGGAGCGGGCCAGCGCGCGCACCGAGTCCAGGTCCAGCGGCAGGGTGGCGAAGCGCCGTCGCGCCGTGTCGCTCACCGGCAGCCGCGTCTTCGGACGTCGGTCGGTGGCCAGCTGGGCCAGACCGGCCACCCCACCGAGGATCCGGCGCGCCCGGCCCGGAAACGCGCTGCCGTCCATGCCGGCCGTGAGATCCGGCGAGTCGAACAGGTTGAGCATCAGGTTGACCGTGCCGATCCCGTCGGCGACCGCGTGGTGCACCAGGTTGATGACCGCGCCCACGTGCTCCTCCACGCCGGTCACCACGAAGATCCGCCACAGCGGGCGGTCACGCGGCAGCAGCTGCGCGGACAGCTCGGCCACCAGCTCGTGCAGGGCCGCCATGCCACCGGGACGGCCGTCGGGCCCGCTCAGGTCGATCTCGCGGACGTGCCACGACCAGTCCAGCTCCTCGTGCGGCACCCACCGCGGCCGGCGCCACCGTGACGGCTCCGACAGGCGCTGGCGGAACCGGGGCAGCTCGCCCAGCTTTTCCCGGATCTGCTCGACCGCGCGCTCCCGCGTCGGCGGACCGGCCGCACGCGAGGTGTCGATCATGATCAGCCCGCCCACGTGGTGCGGTGCCGCGGCCGACTCGACGTGCAGGAAGAACGCGTCCGAGGCGGGCACCCGATCCCCTCGTTGTCCAGCCACGCCCCCGATCATGGCAGAAACCCGGCCTCGAGGAGATCCGAAGTGGCTTGCGTGGCGGTGCGGGCAGCGGCACCCGAGGCAGCTGCTAGGAACCGCCGAACCGGCCGGCGAGCCGGCGGTAGACGCCGGGCAACACGGCGCGGACCGCGACCGGCAGGCGCAGCCAGCCCGGGACGTAGGTCTCGGCGCGCCCATCACGCACGGCGCGCACCACCGCGGCAGCCACCCGGTCGGCCGGAATGGGCCGGGGCGAGCGCCGCTCGTACGGGCGGCCGCGGCGAGCGAAGAACTCGGTGTCCACCACGCCCGGCACCACCACACCGATCCCGACCCCGGTGCCGGACAGCTCGAACCGCAGGCTTTCGGCGAACCCGTCGAGGCCCGCCTTGACCGCGCAGTAGACCGACTCGCCCGCCACCCCGGTGCGGCCGGCGATGGATGTGACGAACACGATACGGCCGGGTGAGCGCAGCACCGGCAGCAGCGCGCGGGTCAGCTCGATCGGTGCGGTGAGGTTCACCGCGACCAACCGGCGCACTTCGTCGCCGGTCATCTCGGTGAACGGGCCCGCCCAGCCGATCCCGGCGTTGTTGACCAGCACGTCCACCGCGCCGAACCGCCCGATGATCTCCTCGGCGGCGGAGGTCACCGCGCGGGCGTCGAAGAAGTCCGCCGGCAGCACGGCCCCCGAGGTCCGCTCGGCCAGCGCCGCGAGACGCGCGGGGTCGCGGCCGTGCAGCACCAGCCGGGCGCCCGCCCGGTGCAGCCTCAGCGCGGTGGCCGCGCCGATCCCCGAGGAGGCGCCGGTCACCACCACGACCGCCCCGTGCAGGTCCACGGCGGGACTCAGCCGGTGACCTGCACGGCGTCGACCACGAAGACCAGAGTCTCGTTCGGCTTGATCGGGCCGTTGCCGGTGGCGCCGTAGCCCAGCTCCGGCGGGATGACCAGCAGGCGCCGGCCGCCCTGCTTCATGCCGTCCAGGCCCTGCTCCCAGCCCGGGATGACCTTGCCCTGCCCCACCGTCACGGGGTAGGGCTGGGCGCCGAAGGTGTTCTGCTGGTCCACCCTGTCCGACCAGGTGAACAGGTCGTAGTTGGTCTCCACGGTGCTGCCGGCGGCGACCGTCGCGCCCGTGCCCGCCTTCAGATCCTTGGTGAGCAGGCTGGTCGGCGCGCTGCAGGTGTCCGGGATAGTGACCGATGGCTTGCTGCCGAAGTCACCGCTGACCTTGATGTCGTCGGCTGTGCATGCGCGTGCCTGGGTGCTGGTCTGCGGCGCACCCGACGTCCCCGACACACCGGCCGGGCTCGGCGCCGGGTACGTGGGACCGTCACCCGCCGGGTAATTCGAAGCCACTTGGCTGTTGGCGCAGGCGGCGAGGCTCAGCGCCGCGGCCACCACGATCATCATCTTGCCAGCGTTACGCATGGCGCTCACCTTAACCGGGCGCTGACCAGTCCTTATCCGGTACCCACGAGTGGCGCCAACTCCGCGCGGGTGTAGACGATCCCGAGGCGGCGGGTCGCGCGGGTGAGCGCCACGTACAGGTCGTTCCATCCGCGTGGCGAGGAGGCCACGATCTCCTCCGGTGCCACGACGACCACCCCGTCGAACTCCAGCCCCTTGGCCTCGCCGACGGTGAGCAAGGACACGCGGTCGTCGTCCGGGACTGCTTCACGCAGCTCGGCGAGCCGGCTCGCCGGACCGATCACGGCCACCGTGCCGCCGTCCACCGCGCTCATCTCGCGGTCCACGAGAGACAGTATGGGCTCCGTGGAAATCCTTTGTTGCCAAGGGGAAACGCCGGTTTCCCGGACCGATGTCGGCACCCGCAGGGCCGGATCCACCCGGGCGAGGGCGGCCGCGGCCAGGCCCATGATCTCCGCCGGGGTGCGGTAGTTGACGGTCAGCTCGCGCAGCCGCCACCGGTCGGCCACGTACGGGCCGAGCACGTCCTGCCAGGACGAGCTGCCCGCGGGCGCGCCGGTCTGCGCGATGTCGCCGACCAGGGTCATCGACCGGCTCGGGCACCGGCGCATCAGCAGCCGCCAGTCCATCGGGGACAGTTCCTGCGCCTCGTCGACGATCACGTGCCCGAACGTCCACCGGCGATCCCGGCGGGCCCGCTCGGCGGCGGTCAGCTCGCTGCGGCGTTGCTGCCGTTCGGCGAACAGCTCGGCGTCGAGGACGTCGGCGACCCGCAGCACTTCCTCGTCGATGATCTCCTCGTCCTGCTCGAGGATGTGCAGCACGCCCTCGGCATAGGCACGCTCCTCGCGTTCGCGCCGCTCCCGCGCGGCCCGCTGCTCGATGTCGTCCACGCCGAGCAGCTCGGCGAGCTCGTCGAGCAGCGGCACGTCGGCCGGCGTCCACCTCGACTGGGCCGGCCGTAGCAGGTGGGCGCGCTCGGACTCGGTGAGCGCCTGCCCGGAGGCGGCGGCGAGGCGCTCCGGCGAGGCGAACAGCTCACGCAGCAGCCGTTGCGGGGTCAGCTTGGGCCACAGGGAATCCAGCGCGGCCTGGACGGTCTCCGAGGCGGCCAGCTCGGCGTGGATCTCCGCGTGGTCCCTCGCGTCGAGCACCTCGGCGTCGGGCTTTTCCCCCTCCTGGAGGGGAATGTCGGGCACCCCTTCGAACAGGTCCACCTCGAACCGGCGCGCGGCCTGCTCGCCCAGGTCCGCGAAGACCTCCTCGACGAACACCCGGCGGGCGAGGTTGTGCGGGCGGAGGGTGCCGCGCGCCTTGGCGCGAGCCCGTTCGCAAGTGGCGGGGTCGAGGCTGAGCACACCGCCGTCGAACGGGACTTCCAGCACGCCCTCGGGCACCTGCTGCCGGTCACGGACCGCCTCGGCGAGCACGTCGGCCAGCACCGCACGGCCCTTGATCTCCGCCGCCTCCCGGGTGTCCACGCCGGTGGCAAGCACGCCCGGGAACAGCTGACCGACCGTGGACAGCAGCACGTCGGTCTCGCCCAGCGAGGGCAGCACCTGCCCGATGTAGCGCAGGAACGTGCTGTTCGGCCCGACCACGAGCACTCCGCGGCCGGACAACTGCTCGCGGTAGGTGTAGAGCAGATAGGCGGCGCGGTGCAGGGCCACGGCGGTCTTCCCGGTGCCGGGACCACCCTGCACGACGAGCACGCCGCCCAGGCCGTCGGTGATGATCCGGTCCTGCTCGGCCTGGATGGTGGCGACGATGTCGCTCATCTCCCCGGTCCGGCGCCGTTCCAGCGCGGCGAGCAGCGCCGCTTCACCGGCCAGGCCGAGGTTGTCGCCGCTCTCGGCGGAGGACAGGTCGAGGATCTCGTCGTCGAGCTCGACCACCTTGCGGCTCAGCGTGCGGATGTGGCGGCGCCGCCGCACGCCCTCCGGGGAAGCGGCCGTGGCCAGGTAGAACGGCCGCGCGGCGGGCGCGCGCCAATCGAGCAGCAGCGGCTCGTAGTCGTTGTCGGCGTCGAACAGGCCGAGCCGGCCGACGTAGGTGGTCTGGCCGTCGTGGAAGTCGAGTCGGCCGAAGCACAGGCCCTGCTCCACGGAGGTGAGCTGGGCGAGTCGCTCGGAATACATGGTGGCCGAGACGTCGCGCTCGGTCCGTGCCTGCGGCGTGCCGCCGGTCTGGTTCAGTGTGCCGGTGAGCCCCAGCTGGGCGGTCTCCCGTTCATCGTCGAGCTTGCGGTAGAGCATCGACACGTAGTCCTGCTCCCCCGCGAGATCGGTCGTGTTCTCCGGTTCCCGTTCTGGCGACAGGGACACGAGCAACCCACTTTCGCATCAGGATTTCGTGGCCCGAGGTTCGTGACCCGAGCCCTCGATCATACCGGCGAACGCGGCGGCTACTCGCGAACGCGGGGCTACCGGCGAAGCGACGTCAGAACGGCAGGCCGAGCGCGGGCATCCCGATCGCGGAGTCGACGGCCAGCGCGCAGAACACGACCATCAGATAGGTGTTCGAGCGGTGGAACAGCGCCATCGGCTTGGTCTTCGCGCCCTGGCGCACCTGACGGAACAGGCCGTGCGCGTAGCAGAGGAACCAGGTGCCGGCGGCGAGCGCGAAGACCGCGTAAAGCCAGCTCGTCGCGGGCACCAGCAGCAGCGTCCAGCCGACCATCACCCACGAGTAGATGACGATCTGCCGCGCGACGTGCTCCGGGGTGGCGACCACGGGCAGCATCGGCACGCCCGCACGCTCGTAGTCCTCGCGGTACTTCATCGCCAGCGCCCAGGTGTGCGGCGGGGTCCAGAAGAAGATCACCGCGAACATCACGAACGCCGGCCACTGCACCGTGCCGGTCACGGCGGCCCAGCCGATCACCACGGGCATGCAGCCGGCCGCCCCGCCCCACACGACGTTCTGCGCCGTACGCCGCTTCAACACCAGCGTGTAGACGAAGATGTAGAAGAGGATGGTGGCCACGGCCAGCACCGCGGCGAGCGGGTTGACTGTGAAATACAGCATCACGAACGAACCCGCGCCCAGCACGAGGCCGAACAGCAGCGCGTTGCGGCGGGGCACCGAGTCGCGCACCAGCGGACGGCGCTTCGTGCGGTTCATCACTTTGTCGATGTCCGCGTCGATCACGCAGTTCAGCGCGTTCGCGCTGCCCGCTGCCATGCTGCCGCCGACCAGCGTGGCCAGCATCAGCCAGGGCGAGGGAATCGCCCGCCCGGCGAGGAACATCGCCGGGATGGTGGTGACCAGCAGCAGCTCGATGACCTGCGGCTTGGTCAGCGCAAGGTAAGCACCGGCGAGCTGGCGGACGCGGCGAAGCCCGGTGGGCTGCACACCGATGGTGCGCTCACTGCGTCGGCGCGCAGCGTTCACCAACGACATTTTGCTCCCTGGGTCGAGTTCGGCCGGCGCCCGCACGGAACCGCCTTCGCGACCGATCGTAATCACGTCCGATTCCTGACGGCGGACAGGGGTGACGCTGTGTGTGAGGCGTGTCCGGGTTGGCACCACTGGGTAGCCGACCTACTAGGCTGGCGCCGGAGGCCGGGGTGCCCGGCCGCCGGCAGGAATAACCTCCCTTCGGAATCGATTGGGATGAGTGGGCCTGCGCGAGAGACATCGACCGTTACGACAACAGCACGGGGAGCCCGAGTTCAGTGTCCGAAACCGCCCCTATCAGCGAGAACAACCCTCTGCTCCGGCGGAACGTGCCGGCCGACTGGACCGATCTCGACACCCGCGCCGTGGACACCGTCCGAGTGCTCGCGGCCGATGCCGTCGAGAACGCCGGTAACGGCCATCCCGGCACCGCGATGAGCCTGGCGCCGCTGGCGTACACGCTCTTCCAGCGCGTGATGCGGCACGACCCCGAGGACCCCGAGTGGCCGGCCCGCGACCGGTTCGTCCTCTCCGCCGGCCACAGCAGTGTGACCCTCTACATCCAGTTGTTCCTCGCCGGATACGGGCTCGAACTGGCCGACCTCAAGCAGTTGCGCAAGTGGGGCTCGAAGACCCCTGGCCACCCCGAGCACGGGCACACCGCGGGTGTGGAGACGACCACCGGCCCGCTCGGCCAGGGCCTGGCCAACGCGGTCGGCATGGCCATGGCCGCACGGCGTGAGCGGGGCCTGCTCGACCCCGACCCGGCCCCCGGCGAGAGCCTGTTCGACCACCACATCTACGTGATCGCCTCCGACGGTGACATCGAGGAAGGCGTCACCTCCGAAGCCTCCTCGCTGGCCGGGCGGCAGGAACTGGGCAACCTGATCGTCTTCTACGACGACAACAAGATCTCCATCGAGGACGACACCACCATCGCGCTGTCCGAGGACACCGCCAAGCGCTACGAGTCCTACGGCTGGCACGTGCAGGTCGTCGAGGGCGGCGAGGACGTCGTGGCGATCGAGGAGGCGATCAGGGCGGCCAAGGCCGACCCGCGGCCGTCGTTCATCGCGCTGCGCACCATCATCGGCTATCCCGCGCCGACCAAGATGAACACCGGCAAATCGCACGGTGCCGCGCTCGGCGCTGAGGAGGTCGCCGCGGTCAAGCGGATCCTCGGCTTCGACCCCGACCAGAACTTCGAGGTCGCCGAGGAGGTGCTGGCCGCCACCCGTAAGGCCGTCGACCGCGGCAAGAAGTGGCGCGCCGAGTGGCAGGAGCGCTTCGACGCCTGGGCCGCGGCGAACCCGGAGCGCAAGGCCCTCGCCGACCGGCTGGCCACCCGGAGCCTGCCCGCGGGCTGGGAGCAGAAGCTGCCCACCTGGGAGCCCGACGCCAAGGGCGTCGCCACCCGCAAGGCCAGCGGTGAGGTCCTCTCCGCGCTCGCCGACGTGCTGCCCGAACTGTGGGGCGGGTCGGCGGACCTGGCCGAGAGCAACAACACCACGATGAAGGGCGCCGACTCCTTCGGTCCGGAGAAGGCCGCCACCGGGATGTGGCGCGCGCACCCCTACGGCCGCACCCTGCACTTCGGGGTCCGTGAGCACGCCATGGGCTCGATCCTCAACGGCATCGCGCTGCACGGCGGGACCCGGCCCTACGGCGCCACGTTCCTCGTGTTCAGCGACTACATGCGCCCGCCGGTGCGGCTGGCCGCGCTGATGAACCTGCCGGTGACCTACGTGTGGACGCACGACTCGATCGGCCTCGGCGAGGACGGCCCGACGCACCAGCCGATCGAGCACCTCGCGACGCTGCGCGCCATCCCCGGACTGAACGTGGTCCGGCCCGCCGACGCGAACGAGACCGCGGCCGCCTGGAAGGCGATCCTGGAGGACGTCGGCCACCCGTCGGGCCTGGCGCTGACCCGCCAGAACGTTCCGGTGCTGGAAGGCACCTCCGCCGAGGGCGTGGCCAAGGGCGGGTACGTGCTCGCCGAGGCGTCGAACGGCTCGCCCGAGGTGGTGCTGATCGGCACCGGTTCCGAGGTGCAGCTTGCCGTCGAGGCCCGGGAGGCTCTGGAGGCCGCGGGTGTGCCCACCCGGGTCGTGTCCATGCCGTGCGTCGAGTGGTTCGACGCGCAGGACGAGGAGTACCGCGAGTCGGTGCTGCCGTCGGGCGTCAGGGCCCGGGTGGCCGTGGAGGCGGGTCTGGCGCAGCCGTGGTACCGCTACGTCGGTGACGCCGGCGAGATCGTGTCGATCGAGCACTTCGGTGCCTCGGCCGACTTCAAGACCCTGTTCCGCGAGTTCGGGTTCACCGCCGACGCCGTCGCCGACGCCGCGCGCCGCTCGCTGGCCAAGACCAGGAAATCGTGAAAGGGATGACACTCATGACCGACCGACTTGCTCAGCTCTCCCAGGCCGGCGTGTCCATCTGGCTCGACGACCTGTCCCGGGAACGGCTCGACACCGGCAACCTCGCCGAGCTGATCCGCGACAAGCACGTTGTCGGGGTCACCACCAACCCGACCATCTTCGCCAACGCCCTGTCCCGGGGCGATGCCTACGACGAACAGGTCCGTGAGCTGGCCGCCCGCGGAGCCGACCTGGCCGCCGCGGTCCGGGAGCTGACCACCACCGACGTGCGCAACGCCGCGGACCTCTTCCGCGACGTCTACCGCGCGACCGGCGGCACCGACGGCCGGGTGTCCATCGAGGTGGACCCGTCGCTGGCCAGGGACACCGAGCAGACGGTGGCCGAGGCCAAGGAGCTGTGGAAGGCCGTCGACCGGCCGAACATCTTCGTGAAGATCCCGGCCACCGAGGAAGGACTGCCGGCGATCACCCGGACCCTGGGCGAGGGCATCAGCGTCAACGTCACGCTGATCTTCTCGGTCGAGCGCTACCGCAAGGTGATCGACGCCTTCTTCGCCGGCCTGGAGTTGGCCAAGGCAAACGGCCACGACCTGCGCGCGATCGAGTCGGTGGCGTCGTTCTTCGTGTCCCGGGTGGACACCGAGGTCGACAAGCGGCTCGACGCGATCGGTTCCGAGGAGGCGAAGGCGGCGCGCGGTGAGGCGGCCATCGCCAACGCCCGGCTCGCCTACGCCGCCTACGAGGAGCTGTTCGCCACCGACCGCTGGCAGGCGCTGAAGGCGGCCGGCGCCAACCCGCAGCGCCCGCTGTGGGCGTCCACCGGGGTGAAGGATCCGTCCTATTCGGACACCCGCTACGTGGACGACCTGGTGGTCGCCGGCATCGTCAACACCATGCCGGAGAAGACCCTCTTCGCGGTGGCCGACCACGCCGAGATCGACGGTGACCGGGTCACCGGCACCGCCGAGCAGGCCCAGCAGGTGTTTGACAGGCTAGCCACGCTGGGTATCGACATGGCGGACGTCTTCCGCACCCTGGAGGACGAGGGTGTGGACAAGTTCGACAAGTCGTGGGCCGAGCTGCTGGACACGGTCGCCGGCCAGCTGGGCAAGACGAAGGGCTGACCATGATGCCGGGGGAAGAGACGAAGGTCACCATCACCGACGGCGAGCTGGCCGCGAAGTCGGCGCCGTTGGTGGACAAGCTGATCGCCGACCAGGTCGCCGGCAAGCTCGCCGCCGGTGACCCGACGCTGTGGGGTCCGGCGGCCGAGTCCGAGGCCGCCATCCGCCTGTCCTGGACGGCTTTGCACCGGAGTTCGCGCCCGCTGATCGGTGAGATCGAGGCGCTGCGCGCCGAGTTGCACCGCGAGGGCATCGACCGCGTGGTCCTCGCCGGGATGGGCGGGTCGTCGCTGGCGCCCGAGGTGATCACGCGCACCGAGGGCGTGCCGCTGACGGTGCTGGACACCACCGATCCCGGGCAGGTCGCCGACGCGCTCGCCGGTGACCTGAACCGGACGGTGATCGTCGTGTCGTCGAAGTCGGGCGGCACGGTGGAGACCGACAGCCACCGGCGGATCTTCGCCAAGGCGTTCGCGGACGCCGGGATCGACGCGGCGAGCCGCATAGTGGTGGTCACCGACCCCGGCTCACCGCTGGCCGAGCTCGCCGAGGCCGAGGGGTACCGCAAGGTGTTCCTGGCCGACCCGCACGTGGGCGGCCGCTACTCCGCGCTCACCGCGTTCGGGCTCGTCCCGGCCGGCCTGGCCGGGGCCGATGTGGCGCGCCTGCTCGACCAGGCCGCCGGCGTTGCGGAGAAGCTGGCCGCCGACGGCGCGGGCAATCCCGCGCTGACGCTGGCGGCCGCCTGGGGCGCCGCCCACGCCGACGGCGCCGAGAAGGTCGTCCTGGCCGACACCGGTTCCGGCATCACGGGCTTCGCCGACTGGGCCGAGCAGCTGATCGCCGAGTCGACCGGCAAGCAGGGCACCGGCCTGCTGCCGGTCGCCGTCGACAGCCCGGGCGCGCCCGGGTTCGCCGACGCCGGCCCGGACGCCACCCCGGTCGCCATCGGCCCCGGTACCGACGCGGCGCCGGTCGCGACCGCGGGCCCGCTGGGCGCGCAGTTCCTGCTGTGGGAGTTCGCCACCGCGATCGTGGGCCGGCTCCTGGAGATCAACCCGTTCGACCAGCCCGACGTGGAGGCCGCCAAGCAGGCCGCGCGGGACCTGCTCGACGACCCCGCCCGGCTCGAGGGCGGCGCGCAGCCGTCCGCTGCGGACGGTCCCGTGGAGATCTTCGCGCCGGCCGGAGTGTCCACGGACGGCACGCTGGCCGAGGTCCTCCGCGCGTTCCTGGCGCTCGCGCCGGAACACGGCTACCTGTCCGTGCAGGCCTACCTCGACCGGCTCGACGACGCCTCGGCCGCGCTGCTGCGCGGAGAACTGGCACGGCGGAGCGGGTTGCAGACCACCTTCGGCTGGGGCCCGCGCTTCCTGCACTCGACCGGCCAGTACCACAAGGGCGGTCACCAGAACGGGATCTTCCTGCAGCTGACCGGCGCTCCGGAAACCGACCTCGAGGTGCCGGGCCGGCCCTACACGCTGGGCAAGCTGCAGCACGCGCAGGCGCTCGGGGACGGCCAGGTGCTCACCCAGCACGGCCGCCCGGTGCTGCGCCTGCACCTGACCGACCGGGCCGCGGGCCTGGCGCACCTGATGCGTGCGGTCGAGGAGGTCGCCGAGTGAGGGTGTCAGCGCGCGAACCAGGGAAGGAGACAGTGTGACCGAGCGGTGGACGAACCCGCTACGCGATCCCCGGGACAAGCGGCTGCCCCGGATCGCCGGACCGTCCAGCCTGGTGATCTTCGGGGTGACCGGGGACCTGTCCCGCAAGAAGCTCATGCCGGCGATCTACGACCTGGCCAACCGTGGCCTGCTGCCGGCCGGCTTCTCCCTGGTCGGGTTCGCGCGCCGGGACTGGGCGAACGAGGACTTCGGGCAACTGGTCCACGACTCGGTGGCGGAGCACGCACGCACGCCGTTCCGGGAATCGGTGTGGCAGCGGCTGGCCGAGGGAATCCGGTTCGTGCAGGGAAGCTTCGACGACGACGCGAGCTTCGACCGGCTGGCCGACACCGTGCGTGAGCTCAACACCGAGCGCGGCACCGGCGGCAACACGGCGTTCTACCTGTCGATCCCGCCGAGCGCGTTCCCGGTGGTGACCAAGCAGTTGGCCCGCTCGGGCCTGGCCACGGCGGACGAGCACAGCTGGCGCCGGGTCGTCATCGAGAAGCCGTTCGGGCACGACCTGGCCAGTGCCAAGGAACTCAACGCGATCGTCAACGACGTCTTCCCCGAGGAATCGGTGTTCCGCATCGACCACTACCTCGGCAAGGAGACGGTGCAGAACATCCTGGCCCTGCGCTTCGCCAACCAGCTGTTCGAGCCGATCTGGAACGCCCACTACGTCGACCACGTGCAGATCACCATGGCCGAGGACATCGGCCTCGGTGGCCGCGCCGGCTACTACGACGGCATCGGCGCCGCCCGGGACGTGATCCAGAACCACCTCCTGCAGTTGCTGGCGTTCACCGCGATGGAGGAGCCGGTCTCCTTCGAACCGCGCGCCCTGCGCTCCGAGAAGATCAAGGTGCTCTCGGCGACCAAGCCGGTGCAGCCGTTCGACGAGACCACCGCGCGCGGCCAGTACGCGGGTGGCTGGCAGGGCGGCAAGAAGGTGCCGGGCCTGTTGCAGGAAGCGGGGTTCGCGAAGGACTCGACGACCGAGACCTACGCCGCGGTCACCCTCGCAGTGGAGAACCGCCGGTGGGCCGGGGTGCCGTTCTACCTGCGTACCGGCAAGCGGCTGGGCCGGCGGGTGACCGAGATCGCGGTGGTGTTCAAGCGCGCCCCGCACCTGCCCTTCGACCGCACCGACACCGAGGAGCTGGGGCAGAACGCCCTGGTCATCCGGGTGCAGCCGGACGAGGGCGTGACGCTGCGGTTCGGGTCGAAGGTGCCCGGCACCACGATGGAGGTCCGCGACGTCACCATGGACTTCGGCTACGGCCACGCCTTCACCGAGTCCTCGCCGGAGGCCTACGAGCGGCTGATCCTGGACGTGCTGCTGGGTGAGCCGTCGCTGTTCCCGGTGAACGACGAGGTCGAGCTGTCCTGGGAGATCCTGGACCCGATCCTGGAGCACTGGGCCAAGCACGGCGCGCCGGAGTCCTACGCGCCGGGCAGCTGGGGGCCGCCCTCGGCGGACGCCCTGCTCGCCCGCTCCGGCCGGAACTGGAGAAGGCCGTGACACCGGCCATCCCGATCGATTGCGCGCAGTCGCGGAAAGGACAGCGGCGAGGATGATCATCGACCTGCCATCCACGACGACTTCACAGGTCAATCGCAAGCTCGTCGAGATCCGCGAGCGCGGTGGGGCGGTCGCCCTCGGCCGGGTGCTCACCCTGCTGATCGTCGACGACGACGGCGCGCACCTGGAGGAGCACATCGACGCGGCCAACGAGGCCAGCCGTGAGCACCCGTGCCGGGTGATCGTGGTCGCGCGCGGCTCGCGCACGGCGGCGCCCCGCATCGACGGCCAGATCCGGGTCGGCGGTGACGCCGGCGCCAGCGAAGTGATCGTCCTGCGGCTCTACGGGCCCCTGGCGAGCCAGGGCCAGAGCGCGGTCATCCCGCTGCTGCTGTCCGACGCGCCGATCGTGACCTGGTGGCCGGGCGCGGGCCCGAAGGCCCCGGCGCAGGACCCGCTGGGCCAGATCGCGCAGCGCCGGATCACCGACTCCGCCGCCGAGCGGAACCCGGTCCGGGCACTGGCCGGCCGGCGCAAGACCTATGTGGAGGGTGACAGCGACCTGGCCTGGACCCGGCTGACCAACTGGCGTGCGCAGCTGGTCGCGGCGCTGGACCTGCCGCCGCACGAGGAGGTCACGGCCGCCGCGGTCACCGGCGAGGCGGACTCGCCCTCGACGGAGCTGCTTGCGGGCTGGCTGGCCGAGTACCTCGACATACCGGTGAAGCGGATCAAGTCGACCACCGCCCAGGGCATCGAGGCGGTGTCGCTGGAGCGCCGGTCAGGGCCGGTCAAGCTGTACCGCCCGGACGGCAAGGTGGGCACGCTGACCCAGCCCGGCCAGCCGGCCCGCCGGATCGCGCTGCACCGCCGCAACACCAAGGACTGTCTCATCGAGGAGCTGCGGCGGCTGGACCCGGACGAGGTGTACGAGGCCGCCCTGCACGGTCTGGACAAGCTCGCGGCTTCCTCGGGCGCCGGTGCCAGGGCAGCGCGCAAGCCCGGCGGTGCCCGCAAGACTGCCGGTCAGGCGAAGGCGAAGGCCCCCGCGAAATGAGGCCGGCGCCCAGGGTGGCGGCCGGCGAAGGGAGAGTTCGGTGAGCAAGACCGAAGTAGTGGTCTACGCCAATTCCGACCTGTTGGCGGCCGCCGCCGCGGCCCGGCTGGTGACCCGGCTGGTCGACCTGCAGGCGGCCAAGGGATCGGCGTCCCTCGTGCTCACCGGCGGCGGCACCGGGATCGCCGTGCTGGAGCAGCTGCGCCGGTCCCCGGCCCGGGACGCGGTGGACTGGTCACGGCTGGACCTGTACTGGGGCGACGAGCGGTTCGTACCCGCGGACGACGACGAACGCAACGAAAGGCAGGCCCGCCGGGCGCTGCTCGACCACGTACCGGTCGACGAGAAGCGGGTGCACCCGATGGCCGCCTCGGACGGCGAGTTCGGCGACGACCCCGACGCGGCGGCCGAGGCGTACGCGCGGGTGCTTGCCGCCAATGCCCGGCCGGAGGACCACGGCGACGTACCTGGCTTCGACATCATGCTGCTCGGGCTGGGCGGCGAGGGGCACACGGCGTCGGTGTTCCCGGAGTCGCCGGCGGTGTACGAGACCGAGCGGTCGGTGATCGCGGTGCGCAACAGCCCCAAGCCGCCGCCCACGCGGATTTCCCTTACCCTGCCGGCGATCCGGCAGGCTCGCGACGTCTGGCTGATGACCACCGGAGGGGCCAAGGCGGACGCCGTCGCGCTGGCCCTCTCCGGCGCGGGCGAGGTGCAGCTGCCGGTCGCCGGAGCGCGCGGCACGCACCGGACCCTGTGGCTCATCGACCGGACCGCCGCCGCGAAGCTGTCACACGTCTACCTGCCGCCCACCGCCTGATCGGCCGCATCCGGGGGGAACGCCTGACGATTGCCGGTTACCGTGCGTGAGAAATCCGGGACCATGACCCGACCGCGTTAGCATCCGCACATTTCTTTGTAACGGCGCGTCCCATTGGCGGGTCTCGACAGTCTCATGGTCCGAGTCGAGAAGACGAATGAGGTCCGAGCATGGGCACTGAGGGGCTCCCCATTCCGATCACGGTCGGCGGCCCGGGCGCGGGGGCCACCGACCGCACGCGGGAGCGGACCACCGCACGGCCCGTCTTCCCGTTCAAGATGCCGCTCAAACGGGAAATGTGGTCTTCCGTGGCCATGGACGCCGCCGCGGTCGTGCTGGCGGCGCTCGACGTCTGGCTGGTCATTCCGGACAAGGCGCCGTCGTATTCGCTGTACCTTTCGGCGCTGGCCTGCCTGTCGCTGGTATTCCGCCGGTGGCTGCCGTTCGTCGTCGTGCTGGGCACCGTGCCGGGGTTCCTGACCGGCTGGTCGCAACTGGCCGCGATGATCGCCCTCGGCATGCTGGCCACCCGCAAGCAGATGCACTGGAAGGTGTGGGCCGGCGCGACGCTGGTGTGGGCGTGCCGGTTCATCCAGTGGCCGCTGTCCGACTTCGCCGAGCTGAGCTGGCGGGAACACGCCATCGACGCGATCTACGCGGTGCTGGTCGCCGGCATGCCGATCGCGATCGGGCTGCTGATCGGGGCACGGGCCGAGCTCGCGCAGCGGCTCGGCGAACTCGCGGCGAGCCGCGACCGGGAACGCAAGCTCCGGGACGACGCGGTCCGGGCCGAGGAACGGGCCCGGCTGGCCCGGGAGATGCACGACGTCGTCTCCCACGACATCACGCTGATCGCCATGCAGGCCGGAGCACTGACCGCCGCGCCCGGCTCGGCCAACGCACTGGAAACCGCGCAAACGATCCGGACGCTGTCCACGCGCACCCTCGAAGAGCTCCGGTCGTTGGTCGGTGTGCTGCGCTCCGGCGCCCACGACGACGGCCCGCAACCCGGAATCGGCGAACTGGACCAGCTGGTGCAGGGCAGCGAGGTGCCGGTGCAGCTGAGCGTGGACAGGGTTCCCGAGCAACTGCCGGCCAAGGTGTCCGCGGCCGCCTACCGCACCGTGCAGGAATGCCTGACCAATGTCCGCAAGCACGCGCCGGGTGCGGCCGCGACCGTGGTCGTCGTAGGCAAGGAAGAGACGCTGACCGTCGAGGTCAGCAACGACCGGCCGCGCCGGCCGGCCACCCCGCTGCCCTCGGGCGGCCACGGCCTCACCGGGCTGGCCGAACGGGCCAGGCTGCTCGGTGGCAGCTTCGAGACCGAGCCGACCGAGGACGGCGGATTCCGAGTACGCGCCAGCTACCCAGTGGACCCCTGAACCCCTGGACGCCTACCACGTGGTGTTTCAAAGCGCGGAGCCGCTTGCGGTGGGCCGTCCACTTGCACCGCCGCGGGTTCTGAGGCGGTTCCTGGCGAGGACAGCGCCGACGTGGTGAATTGGCCACTCATGAGGAGGCGATCCCGGAGCCAGGGACCGCCTCACGCACCGCCACGCAAGCCACTTCGAAACACCCTTAGATCTGGCGGCGGAGGCGGAGGCGCTCTAGCGCCTCGGCGAGAATGGCCTCGCCGTCGGCGTCGCTACGCCGTTCCTTCACATAGGCCAGGTGGGTCTTGTACGGCTCGGTCCGCGGAGCGGCCGGAGGGTTCTTTTCGTCCTGACCGCCCGGCAGGCCGCACCGTGGGCAGTCCCATTCCTCCGGAATCTCGGCGTCCATCGCGAACGAGGGACGCGACTCGTGCCCGTTGGCACACCAGTAAGACACCCGGCGACGGGGCGCGGACTCACCGCGCTCGGACTCACCGGAAGGACCGGCACCGACCCTGGTGCCGCGAATCGCATTACCGCCAACCATGAATCCTCACAGTGTTGTCTGGCGGCGCACCCCCCATAGGCACGCCCGTGCTCTCAGACCTTCATCAACAGGCCGAGTCCCACGATGCTGATCAGCCAGATCGCACCGAGCAGCAGGGTGATGCGGTCGAGGTTCTTCTCGGCCACGCTCGACCCGGCCAGGCTCGACTGCATCCCGCCCCCGAACAACGACGACAGCCCGCCCCCGCGGCCGCGGTGCAGCAAGACCGCGACACACAGCAGCACGCTGGACGCGATCAACAGGATTTGCAGGAACAGTTTCATCTCTTCCTCTGTCGTTGTCCGAAGGTGAAGCGGGACCTCATGGTGGTACCCCGATCCTACGTCACCTGCCACGGGCGAGCCCGACCGTGTGACGGTCTGAGGTTGACAGACTACTCGTCGCCCGCGGCGGTCAGGGCAGCGGTCCCCCGGCGGCCAGGGCACACAGCTTGGTGAACTCGTCGGCCTGCAGGCTCGCACCGCCGACCAGGGCGCCGTCGATGTTGTCGCACGCGACCAGTTCACCGATGTTGTTCGACTTGACCGAGCCGCCGTAGAGAATCCGGACGGCCTCGGCCACCTCACCGCCGTACTTGTCGGCGAGGGTCTCCCGGAGTGCCTTGCAGACCTCCTCCGCGTCGGCGGCGGTGGCCACCCGGCCGGTGCCGATCGCCCAGACCGGCTCGTAGGCGACCACCACCTTCTCCTTGACCTGCTCGGCTTTCAGGCCCTTGAGCCCGGCGATCAGCTGCTGGCACCCGTGCTCGACGTGGCCGCCGGCCTCGCGGACCTCGAGCCGCTCGCCCACGCACAGGATCGGGCTGAGCCCGTGCTTGATCGCGGCGCGAACCTTGCGGTTGACCAGCTCGTCGTTCTCGCCGTGGTACTCGCGGCGCTCCGAGTGCCCCACGGTCACGTAGGTGCAGCCGAGCTTGGCCAGCATCGGCCCGGACACCTCACCGGTGTAGGCACCGGAATCGTGCGCGGACAGATCCTGCGCACCGTAGGTGAGCAGCAACTTGTCCCCGTCGACGAGGGTCTGGATGCTGCGGATGTCGGTAAAAGGTGGAAGTACGGCGACATCCACCTTGGCGTAATACTTCTCCGGCAACGAGAACGCGATCTTCTGGACCAGCGCGATGGCCTCGAGGTGGTTGAGGTTCATCTTCCAGTTGCCGGCGACGAACGTCTTGCGCGCCATCAGTCTTCTCCGGTCTCTGCTTCGGGAAAGGAACATGCGGCGAGCGGCGGCGCCGCCGCCGCTCGCCTTCGCTCGTCGGCCTACCGCCCGGCCAGCACCGCCACGCCCGGAAGCTCCTTGCCCTCCAGGAACTCCAGGGACGCGCCGCCGCCGGTGGAGATGTGCGAGAACCCGTCCTCCGGCAGCCCGAGCAGGCGCACCGCGGCGGCCGAGTCTCCGCCGCCGACCACGCTGTAGGCATCGCCGTCGACGATGGCCTGGGCCACGCCGCGGGTGCCGGCCGCGAACGGTGCGAGCTCGAACACCCCGGCCGGGCCGTTCCAGAACACCGTCTTCGCCCCGGCGATCGCCCCGGCGAACAGCTCGACCGTGCGCGGCCCGATGTCCAGGCCCTTCCAGGAGGCGGGAATCGCGTTGGCGGGAACCGTGCGAACCTCGACATCGGCGGCGAGCGCCTCGGCGATCACCACGTCGACCGGCAGCACGATCTTGTCGCCGTGCTCGTCGAGCAGCTTCCCGGCGGTGGCGACGAAATCGGTCTCCAGCAGGGAACCGCCGACGTCGTGCCCCTGCGCGGCGAGGAAGGTGAAGGCCATCCCGCCGCCGATGAGGAGCTTGTCGACCTTCGGCAGCAGCGCCTCGATGACGGCGAGCTTGTCCGACACCTTCGACCCGCCCAGCACGACCACGTACGGGCGCGCCGGGTCGCCGGTGAGCCTGGTCAGCACCGCCAGCTCGGCGAGCACGAGGCCACCCGCGTAGGCGGGCAGCACCCGTGCGACGTCGTAGACGGAGGCTTGTTTCCGGTGCACCACACCGAACCCGTCGGACACGAACGCCTCGGCCAGGCTCGCGAACTCAGCCGCGAGCTCGGCCCGCTCGGCATCGTTCTTGCTGGTCTCGCGGGGGTCGAACCGGACGTTCTCCAGCAGGCCCACCGAACCGTCGGCCAGCAATGCCGCGAGCGACTTCGCCTCCGGGCCGACCACGTCACCGGCCAGCCTGACCTCGGCGCCGAGCAGCTCGCCGAGCCGGTCGGCGACCGGGCGCAGCGAGAACTCCGGATCCGGCGTCCCCTTGGGCCGGCCAAGGTGGGCCGCCACGATCACCTTCGCGCCGGCCTCGGCCAGCCGCCGGATCGTGGGCAGCGCCGCCCGGACCCGCCCGTCGTCGGTGATGGTGGCGCCGTCGAGCGGGACGTTCAGGTCGGAACGCACCAGGACGCGCCGGCCCGCAACCCCCTCCTTCAGCAGGTCGTCCACGGTCTTGACAGCGCTCGCGTCGAAACGCGCGGTCGAGTTCACAGGCCGTTACCTTCCTCGTCCCTCCGGCCGGCTCAGGCGAGCTTCGACCCGACGAGCTTCACCAGGTCGGCGAGGCGGTTGGAGTAGCCCCACTCGTTGTCGTACCAGCCGAACACCTTGACCTGGTCGTCGATCACCTTGGTCAGCGGTGCGTCGTAGATGCACGACGCCGGGTCGGTGACGATGTCGCTGGAGACGATCGGGTCCTCGCTGTAGCGCAGGATGCCCTTGAGCGGGCCGTCCGCCGCCGCCTTGTAGGCCGCGTTGATCTCCTCGACGGTCGCCTTCTTCGTCAGGTTGACCGTCAGGTCGGTGATCGAGCCGGTGGGCACCGGAACGCGCAGCGAGTAGCCGTCGAGCTTGCCGTTGAGCTCGGGCAGCACGAGGCCGATCGCCTTCGCCGCACCAGTGGAGGTGGGCACGACGTTCACCGCGGCGGCGCGGGCGCGGCGCGGGTCCTTGTGCGGGCCGTCCTGCAGGTTCTGGTCCTGCGTGTAGGCGTGGATGGTGGTCATCAAGCCCTTTTCGATACCGAATGCCTCGTGCAGGACCTTGGCAAGCGGGCCGAGGCAGTTGGTGGTGCAGGACGCGTTGGAGATGATGGTCTGCGAACCGTCGTAGAGCTTGTCATTGACGCCCAGCACGACGGTCAGGTCCTCGCCCTTGGCGGGCGCGGAGATGACGACCTTCTTGGCGCCGCCGGCGATGTGCGCCTTGGCGGCGTCGGCGTTGGTGAAGAAACCGGTGGACTCGAGAACGACGTCCACCCCCAACTCGCCCCAGGGAAGGTTCGCGGGATCGCGCTCGGCAAGGGCCTTGATGGTCTTGCCGTCCACCACGATGCCGTCGTCGGCAACGGTCACTTCCCCGGGGAACCGGCCGAGGATGCTGTCGTACTTGAGCAGGTGCGCCATGGTCGCGACGTCACCGAGGTCGTTGAAGGCAACGACCTCGATGTCGTGGCCGCTGGCCACCACGGCGCGGAAGAAGTTGCGGCCGATCCGGCCGAAGCCGTTCACACCTACGCGAACAGTCACTGCTCTTCTCTCCTCGGGATAGAACCCGGATGAACCGGGCAACATATCTTCGGGCTCAAGGCAACCCTAGCGTGCGGGCTCGTACCGTCTGACATGGGCCAACGAGAGATTGCCCACCTGGCGAATCGATCAAGAAGAGGGCCCGCGGCGAGTTCGCGCCTGGCGGGTCGCCGGATCTTCCTCGCACACGGTCCGTGCCCGGGCCTAAGCTTGGGGTCGTGGTCTCCCCCGGGCAGTTCGCCGCGTTCGCGGCATTGGTTTTCGTGATGGTCGTCGTACCAGGACCGAGCGTGCTGTTCACCGTCAGCCGGGCGCTCACCGTCGGCCGGCGTGACGCGCTGCTGACCGTGCTCGGCAACTCCGCCGGTGTCTACACACAGGTGGTCGCGGTGGCGTTCGGTCTTGGCGCGCTGGTCGAGCGCTCGGCCACGGTGTTCACCGTGATCAAGCTGGCCGGCGCCGGTTACCTGGTCTACCTGGGCGTGCAGGCGGTCCGACACCGGCGCAGGCTGTCCGAGGCGTTCTCCGCCGCGGTCCGGACGACCCCCGCGCGCACCCTGACGGTGCTGCGCGACGGTTTCGTGGTCGGGTTCGCCAACCCCAAGTCGATCGTGTTCCTGGCCGCCGTGCTGCCCCAGTTCGTGAGCTACCCGGTGGGGCACGTGCCGACTCAGATCATGCTGCTGGGCATCAGCCTGCCCATGATCGCGATCTGCACGGACTCCGCGTGGGCACTGGCGGCGGGGAGCGCACGCACCTGGTTCGCGCGCTCCCCCCGCCGGCTGGAACTGATCGGCGGCACCGGCGGACTGGTCATGATCGGCCTCGGCGCCGGCCTGGCCCTGAACGGCCGTAAGGACTGAACCGGGCGGTCAGCGCGCCCGGTAGGTCAGCAGGACGTTGCCGGAGGAGAACGGCCGGGCTCCGGTGAGGGTCAGGCCCGCCCGGTCGGCGCCGTGGAGCGCGGGATGGCCGTCGCCGAGCAGGACCGGCATCACCATCAGGCGCAGTTCGTCGAGCACGCCGGCCCGCAGCAGGTCGACGGTCAGCGTGGAACTGCCGAAGATCCCGATGTCCTTACCCGGCTGGGCCTTCAGCGCGGTGAGTTCGCCGGCCGCATCGCCGGTGACCGGGCCGGCCCAGCCGGCCTCGCGCAGGGTCCGCGACGCGACCACCTTGGGCACGGCGTTCATCAGCGCGGCCACCTCGGGGTCGTCCCGCTTCGCCTCCGCGGTGGGCCAGTACGACGCCATCATCTGGTAGGTGGCCCGCCCGAACACCAGTGTGCCCGTCTCGTGCAGTTGCTTGATCGCGAACTCGTTGAACTCCTCGTCCACGACGTGCCAGTCGAGCTCGCGGTCCGGGCCCTCGTGGTACCCGTCCGCGCTTACCGCGATGAATGCGTAGATCTTCCTCATGACGGCTCCTCTCATCTCGTCAGATGGTCGGAACGCTCACGTGGTTCTCGACATCGGAAGGCACCGTAAATCGGGCCGGCCCATGAATGAGGAGTTCATGCCGGTTTTCGGGAGTAACGGGTCACTCATGTCAGCGCTCGGCGAGCACCAGGTCGAGCAGGCCGGGGAAGGCTTCGTCGAACTCCGGGCGGCGCAGCCGGTTGAGCCGGCGGGGGCCGGAGTCCCGCTGCTCGATCAGGCCTGCCGCGCGCAGTACGGCGAAGTGATGGCTGCGGGTCGCCTTGGTCACCGGCAGGTCGAAGGTCCCGCACGCCTTGGTCCAGTCCGGTATGCCGTCGAGTTCGCGCAGGATGGCGCGCCGCACCGGGTCGACGAGCGCCGCCAGGGCGTCCTGTAGCGACACGTCCCGCGGATGTGTGTGCGTCAGGCCACGGGCCCTGGCCGTGTCCAACGACACGGAATCCGATGGCGCTGTGTTCGATTGCTGTCGTACACTCATGTGGTCGACCTCCATCAAACACTGTATCCGAAGGGACCCCCGATGACCCGACACCTCGACCTCTCCTTCGGCCCGGAGTCACGCAACCGTCTCGATGCGGCCGGCGAACCCGGGATCGACGGCGCGCTGGCCGCACTCGAGTCGTTCTACTTCGCGTTCAACAACGCCGACCTCGACGCTTTCGGGCGGGTCTGGACAACTCACCCGCTGGCCCAGCTGAACAACCCGCTCGGCGGCATCCTGCGCGGAGGCAGCGCGATCACCGCGCTCTACGACCGCGTGTTCCACGGCCCTGCCCGGGTCACCGTCACCTTCGGCGACATCGTCGAATACGCCAGCGAGGGGCACGCCATCTTCGCAGGCCGCGAAACCGGCGGCTACTCGGTGGACGGGTCCGAGACCGTGCCACTGTCCATCCGCACCACGCGCTACTTCCGGTACGAGGACGGGCGCTGGTCGCAGTTCCATCACCACGGCAGCATCGACGACGCGGCCGCCCTCGCCGCCTATCAGTCGGCGATCAGCGGACGGTCGTGACCTACGCGCCCTGGATGCCGCCGCTTGGCTGAGGTTCAGCCAAGCCGGCCAGGTCGCGTTGTTCCGCTGCGCTGGTACCTGCCACCCCTCCAAGTCAAGAAACAGAGTAATCGTTATTTTGACTATGACCGCTCCGACGAGCACATGAAGGGGTTGCGACGATGACCCTGCGGCATGCGGTACTGGCCTCACTGCTTGACGAGGAGCGCAGCGGCTACCAACTGGCCAAGGCATTCGACGTGGGCGTGGCGAACTTCTGGCACGCCCTGCCCCAGCAGCTGTACGCCGAGCTGTCCAAACTGGAGAAAGATGGCCTGATCACCGGCCGTGACGTACGACAGGCCAACCGGCCGGCCAAGCGCCTGTTCCGGCCGACCCGAGCCGGGCTGGACGAGCTGCAACGCTTCGTCGCGGCCGAGTCCAGGCCGTCGGTGATCCGCGACGATCTGCTGGTCAAGGTCCAGGCCGCCGACCACGTCGACCCCGATCCGCTGATCGAGCGATCGGCCCCTGGCTCGCCCGGCGCATCCGCGGCGAATCCACGGGGACGGCCGCACCGCCAAACGCCCCCGACTCCTGCCGGTGCAGTCGCCCGAACCGACATAACGGCTCACGACAACACGACAGGCACTAAGTGCGTTTCAACGCGGCGGAGCCGTTTGCTGTGGGCCGTCCACTTGCACTGCTACCCGCACCGCCACGCAAGCCACTTCGAAACGGTCTCTAGGACCTGGCTGTGGACGGCTTCGTGAAGAGGCGGGTGGCGGACAGGCGGGCGGTGCCGTCCTCCTCGGCCAACTCGTCGAGGTGGCTCCGGATGGTCTCCTCGACCGACAGGTACTTGCGGCCCGCCCGCAGGTCCGCGTCGTTGCGCAGACGGATGATCAGCGGGAACTCCGACAGGGCGCCGGCGTCGAACAGGCCGGTGGTGTAAACGAGCTGCACGCCCAGCGCCTCGGCCACCACCCGCTGTAGTTCCAGCAGGTAGCCCGCGGACGCCCGCCCGATGGGGTTGTCCAGGAACAGCACCCCGGAGTGCCGGTTGGCCAGGCGGCCGCGATTGTTGGCGCGCAGCGCGGCCAGGGTGCAGTACAGGATGATCGCGGCGGTGAGCTGCTGCCCGCCGGAGAACACGTCCCGGATCTCGGAAACCCGCTGGCGTTGCGTGCGCAGCACCGAGTCGGGCTTGAGCAGGTCGACGCGGAAGCCCTTCGGCACGGCGGCCCGGACCCCGCGCAGCACCAGCGACATCCCGTCCCGGGGCAGCTCCCGGCCGTCGCCGGTCCGGCCGGCGGCGGCCTCGTCGACGACCTGGCCGAGTGCCTCGGTCAGCGCGGGCTCCTCGGGCTCGGCGAAGGAGATCCGCAGGAACTCCTGGCCCGACCAGTCACCCAGCCCCTCCGGCAGGCGCGAGAGCCGCTGCGCGGACTTCAGCGTCCGCAGGGCGCCTTCGACCATGCCCTGCAGGCGGGCCACGATCCCGGACCGGTGCCGGTCGATCTGCGCGAGGTCGCCGGTGAGCGTCCGCAGCCGCGGGCGCAGCGCGGCGGCCCACTCCCCCGCGTTGGCCGGCAGGCTGTCCCGGCGCACCGAGACGATCTGGTGCCGGACCGGGCTGGACAGCTTCTCGAAGCGCCTTTCGGTCGCGTACTGGGCGAGCGCGTCCGCTGCCGCGCGGACGCGCTTTTCGGCCTGCTCCACCGCGGAATCGGCCTCGGCCAGTGTCGCGTTGAGCTTCCGGAAACGCTCGTGTGCGGACTCGACGGCACCGTCGAACACGGGCCCGTCCGAAGTGGTGTCCGGCGTGAGGTGCGACAGGGACTCGGCGAGCAGCCGGAACCCGGCGGCCGAGTCGTTCGCGCTCGCCAGGACCCGCTCGGCCTCGGCTCGCCGAGCCTGTGCTCGTTCCCAGGCCCGCGCGGCGGCGCCGGCTTCCTCCGCGGCCCCGGCGATCAGCTCGCGGCCGTGCTCGGCGTCGCGCGGGTGGATCTCCAGCGAGACCGGCTGTCCCGGTAGCCGGTCCAGTTCGGCCCTGGCGGTGGCGACCAGGCCGACCACCTCGGTGTGCTCGGCTTCCAGGGCCACGACCGCCCGCCCGGCGCGCGCCTGCGCCGCGGCCCGGGTCGCGGCGTCCGAGCCGTCCGGGGTCTCCAGCAGCCGGCCGGCGAGTTCCCGGACGCGCGCGTCCAGTGCCTCCAGCGCCGCCCGTGCCGCGGACTCGGCCGACTCCGCCTGCTCGAGCTCGGCCCTCAGATCGCTGCCGACCGCTACCTTCGCGTAGGCGTCGCCGGCCGACGCGAAGGCCCGCCGCAGCGCGTCCACCGGCTCTGACGGTGCGGGGTCCGCTTCGGACACCGCACCGCCCCCGGGCACCTCGGCGAGCTCGGCACGCGCGGTGCTGACCGTGCGCCGGTGCCCGTCCGCGGTCCGCTGCTCCTCCGCGGCCTCCTCGCGCAGCCGGGCGGCCCTGGCCGCGGCCTGCCCGGCGGTGGCCTCGGCCTGGGCCACGCTCTCCCGCGCCCGCTCCGCCTCCTGCGTCCACTGAGGAATCCGCGCCACTCGCCGGGCCAGCTCGCCGAGCCGGCGAGAGCGTTCCTCCGCCAGCCTCACGGCCGTGCGCAACGGCGGGATCAGCTCGCGAAGGCGAGTGCGCCGGGCGGAGAGCTCGGCCAGTTTCCCTTCCGCGGCGACGGCCTCGGCCTGGCGACCGGCCAGTTCGCGCGCCGCCGCCTCGGCGTTCTCGGCCAGGGTGGCCAGCGCGCCGGGCGGATAGTCCTCGCGCCACGCAGCGAGCCGCCACTCCAGCGCGGCGTCGTCGTTGATCGCGACGGCGAGGGCTTCGAGGTGTTTGCGTCGCCGAGCATGCCGGGCAAGGATCGCCCGCCGTTCGGTGTCGGCTGCCTCCTCGTCGTACATGGCCGGATTGGGCGGGACGATGAACTCGGTGCCGGGCAGGGGCCCCTCGCCGTGCACCGCCTCCTTGGTGCCGATTGGCACCACGACGTTCGGCAGCAACTTGGCATCGGCCAGTACCTCGGCCGCACGGGGCAGCTGTGCGGCGTCGTTGACCAGCACGCCGCCGGCCAGGTGCGGCAGCCGCGCCAGGACCCGCTCCCGGCCCCCGGCATCCATTGTGGACAGATAGCGCCAGCCGGAGGACGCGGTGATTCCCGCCCGCTCCAACACCTCGAGCGCGGCCTGCACCTCGGGCGGCGCGGGGAGCAGACCCCCACTGCCCAGCGCCGCCAGCGCTCGCTCGTCGGCGGAATCCTCCATACGCAGACCGGTCTGCTCGCGTTCGGCGCTCGTTCTGGCTTCCCGCAACCGGTTCAGCAGTGCGGGCGCGTCGGTCTCGAGCTGGACGGTGTCCCCGCCGAGCAGTTCGAGCAGCCGGGGATGGGCGGCCAGGCCGGCCGTGCGCCGCTGGGCGCCGGCCAGTTCGGCCGCGGTCTGATCGGCCCGGCCTTGCGCGATCGCGACCTGGTGCCGAGCCGAATGCGCGGCAGCCTGCGCATCGACGTGTTCCTCGGCAACGGCTTCCAGCTCGGTTTCGCGTGCGGCCAAGTCCCGCACGGCGTTCTCCGCACGCATGCGGGCGTCTTCCGCGGTCTCCGCAACCCGAGTGCCGTCGTCGAGCAGGCCATCGCGGACGGCTTGGGAGATCTCCGCTCTGAGGTCGCCGATCCGCGCCGTCAGTTGGGCCTCCTCGGCGCGATGCTTCGCCGCGAGACCGGTCGCCTCGTCGCGACGGCCCTGCGCGAGCGCGGCCTCGTCGTGCGCCTTCGCCGCCCGCTGCTCCGCGGCCTGCGCCTGCTCCCCCGCCTGTTTCGCGAGCGCCAGCAGGCCACGCGCGAGCGCGTTCGCGGCCGCGTTCTTCGCCTCCAACGCGGGCTTCGCGGTCTGTTCCCGCTCTCCCACCAGTTGCCGGATGTCGGCCGCCTTGCGCACCGCGTTGACGTGGTTGAGGACCGTCGCGGTCTCGCGCCATGCTTCGGCGGTGGCGCGCGCCTCGGCCAGGTCGGTGTCGATGCGCTCCTTGCCGGCCAAGGTCTCGCCGAGCCGCAGTTCGGCCACCACCCGGCGGAGCTCGGTGACCACGGCGCCGCGGCGGCGGTGATCGCCCTCGGCCAGCTTCTCCTCGTCCCGTGCCCGGTCCACCTCCTCGCTCAGGCCGGCGAGCCGGGCTGCCTCCAGCCTGTGCCGGGCGACGACCGAAGCGGCGAACTCGCCCGCGTCTGCCCGCGCGACCCGGGCGAGCTTGCGGGACGCGGCCGCCAGCGACTCCTCGTCGACCAGGGGCGCGAGCAGATCCAGGGCCCCGGCCACGAACTCACGCTCCGCCGTCAGCTCGCCGCGCTGACCGAGGTTGTGCGCATAGGTCTGTACCACGTCGGCGAGGTCGCGCGGGTCGTCCTCGGCGATCACGGCCTTGAGCAGGAACTCGACGAACGCCTCGTCGGAAGCGAAGGAGAACGCGTCGGCGGCCTCGCCCTCCCCGGCGTTCATCGCGCGCTGGTAGCGGAACAGCTCGGTGTCCAGCCCCAGCCCGTCGAGATGTTCGGTCCACTCGTGGTGCCGTCGGGTCCAGAACAGCGCCAGCTCCGGCTCCGCCCGGTGCGCCGCCTCCAGCTGTTCGGCGTACGCCGACATGGTCAGCAGCCGGCCGTCGGCGGTCAACGGCAGCGATTGGAGGTTCAGGCCGGCACTCGGGCGGAAGCAGTACCACGAGTCGACCAGGTTCGCCGGATCGTTGGACACCACGTGCCCGCGCCACTGGGACACCTTGCCGGTGACGATCCGCTGCCCGGTCTCGGTGTGCTGCCACTCCAGCGCCACCTGCGCCACGTCCTTGGCGCCCACGAACTTCTCCAGCACCCGGGTGCTCGTGGTGCCCACCACCTGCCGCCGGCCGGGCAGCATCACCGAGAAGATCAGCTTGATCAGCACCGACTTGCCGCCGCCGTTTTCCAGGAACAGCACGCTCGCCGGCGACGGGCGCCGGGGCAGCGCCGGCTCGGCGTCATGGATCCCAGCGCTGAACAACGCATCCTGCGTCGGCGTGGAGACCAACTCGCCCACGCCGCTGAAGTCCAGCAGCACGTCCTGGTACCGCGCACCGGCCGGGCCGACCGAGTGCAGCCGGGCCCGGGAAAGCTCATACATCCTGCCCCCTCAAACAGTGTCCCCTCAAAGAGTGTCCGAAATGGACGGCCGGAGGGTGCCCGCGGCGTCGCCGACCGCCACCACGCCCAGCTCCAGCAGCTCCGCGAAAGCCCGGTCGGCGGCCAGCTCCCGCACCTGCACCTGGTAGCGCGGCGTCGTCCGGTAAGTGCCCCCCTGCTCGCCGTTCACCGGCACCAGGAAGCCCTGGTCGGCCAGGAACCGCAGGGCACGCGAGACCATGCCACGGGTGGTGTCGGAGGCGAGACGACCGTCCTTGGTCGCGGCGGTGGCCGGCCGGCGCGCGTAGACCCGCCACGCCTGCTCCAGCTCCGGCGCGTCCGAGAGCGGGTCGTTGTTCCGGTCCGCCTTCGCCGCCCGTTCGTCGAGAATCCGGCATGCCTCCCGCACGACCCCGTCGACCTGCTCGACGCTCACCCGCCCGATGTAGGTGTCGTTGGCCAGGTCGTCGGGACGCGGGTACCCCAGCGCCGCGGTGGCCAGGTGCACCAGGCCGTGCAGCACCTTCTCGGTGTCCCGGCGTTCCCGGATCTTGCTCTGCCGGGCGTAGCTGTCCATCCTGATCTCGAACACCGACTCGTCGGTCGCGGCCAGCACCGCGCCCGCCTGGGTGCTGACGTCCAGCACCATCAACCCCAGGCCCGCGGCCACCGCGTTGGTCAACTGCTTGAAAGCGTTGTCCTCGGTGTAGCGGCGCACCAGGTCCGCGTAGACCACGTCGCGCCCGGGCAGCTGTTTCGGCCGCATCCCAAAGGAAATCAGCCGAGCCGCCGCCTCCGCGTCCCCGGCGGTGACCGGCCCGCTCATGCCTATTCCTCCGCGGGTTTGCGCGCGACCGCGATCGTGTCGACGGGGCGCTCCACCCGAAATCGAGTCACCTTCTCGACATAGGCGCCCCGCCGCCCCGATAGCGGGCCTTCGGGGCGCGCGCAGTGGCCACCTTGATTGCCGCGCCTTGGCACAGAGCTACTCATGCCGTCCTCTCCGCTTTCGCCGTCTTCTGCGCGAGTTCGCGCACTGTTCTCTCCGCGAATTTGCGCGTCATGCCGTGCCCGCCACCGTGGCGGTGCGCGCGATCCGGGCCGTGGCCAGGAGCAGGTCCGCACCGCCGAACTCGTCGTCGGCCAGGACCGTGCCGTCGTCCACGGCGACCAGGGTGCGCTCGTCCCCCTGCCGGACGGCGGCGCCGACCTCCGGACTGTACGAGTGCAGCGCGCGCAACGCGACCAGCCTCGCCAGGTCCGGATCCGATTCGCGGGCTTCGGCCAGCAGGCCGGACAGCCTCCGCGGCACCTCCGGCAGATCCAGCAGCTCGTCCGCCCGCCGCCACTGCTCGTCGCTGTAGGAGCCGGCCGTCTCCGCCGGGACCAACTCGGGCTGCGGAACCTCGCCGACCAGCCGGTCGCGCTCCGGGGCCGGCCGCAGCAACAGCGAGACCAGCGACGAGAGCGCAGGCACGGTCGGCACGTCGAGACCCGCGGCGGCGCCGAAGAACCGTTCCACCGGAGCCATCGCGTCGGCGAGCGGCAGGCCGAGGCTGGGCATCAGCAGCTGGCCGAACAGGTCGACGCCTGCCCGCCTCGGCGGTCCCGAGAACTGCTGGCGATCCTGCTCGGCCCGGAAGACCGCACCCGCCGCCTGGAGCCGCGCCTGCAACTGCGTGTGGCGGCTGACGCAGTCGGCGACGATGTCGACCAGTTCGGCGGCGCGGCGCTTGTGGACCGGGTCCTCCGCCTCGTCACGGGCCTTGGTGATGTTGCGCAGGATCGCGTTCTCCGCCCGGAACCTCGCCTCGATGTGAGACAGCGCCGAGTCCAGCAGCTCCGGCATTTCCTCCGTCCAGTCCACCGCCCGGACGTCCCGGCGGGTCGCGTCCAGCTTCGCGCGCAGCGTTTCGCCGTACTGCACGGTGCGGTAACGGGCCTGCTCCGCGGCGAGCTTCGCGTCGGCGAGGCGCCCACGGCTGATCAGGTTCTCCAGCTTGACCTCGGCCGCGATCTGAGCCGATTCGACGTCCGTGTCCAGCGCCCCGACCAGCACGTTGATCGCCTCGTCACTGGCCCGCAGATACACCTCGCCGTCGGGCGAGACCAGCTCGACGAGCAGCTTGAAGTCGAACGCGCGACGCCGATAGGCGCCGGCCTCGTCGATACTGCCGTAGACCCGGCGGAACCCCCGATCGGCGGTGCCGACGTTGATCAGGTTGTCCAGCACCCAGCGGGCCACCCGCCGATGCTCGGCGGCCGGGCGGCCCGGCGCCTGCGCGGCGATGAACGGCTGCAGGCGGCGCACCACATCCTCGTGGCCGGCACCGGTGTCGAAGTCCATCGCGATGGTGACCTGGTCGATGGTGTGCAGCGCGATCTCGGCCATCTGGTAGACGCCTGCGTCGGCCCAGTCGAGCTTGGCCTTGCGCGCGTCCAGGTCGTGCAGCGGCGCGGTGCAGGCGAGCGCCTTGAGCCGCCGGGCCAAGGCCTCGTCGGCCAGGCCGGAATTGATCAACTCCGCTTCTCGCACAGCGGTCCAGACTAGTCCACCCCTCGCCCTCGACCCTGGACCGACGCGCTCCGCGCCGGCGCCGATCCAGCGTCACCTTCCAAACTGGACCGACGCGCTCCCCGGTGTGCCGAGCTGCCCGGCCGGTTCACCGAGCCGACCGGGCCCCAGGCACTACTCGATGACCGGCCGGACCGGGGTGCCGAGCTCGACCGTCCGGCTCACCGTGCAAAGCTTGTCGTGCGACAGCGCAACCGTGCGCGGGAGCATCGCGCGGGCCGCGTCGCCCTGCTCACCCTCGGGAAACCGCAGGGCGAACGACACCGTGAGGTTCTCCATGCGGTTGCCGGTCTCCCGGTCGGACACCTTGTCGCCGCTGACCGTCACGGTGAATTCGGTGGGCTCGGTGCGCCGGCTGGTCGCGACATCGGTATCAATGGCGGTGCAACCGCCGATCGCGGCCAGCAGCAACTCGACCGGGCTGAAGTCGTCACCGCCGATGGGAATCGTGCCGCCACGTTCGTTGCGCACGACGTACCGCCCCGCCGCGACCCGCTCGATACGCACCTGCCGCTTCTCTGTCGTCATAGGACCGACGGTACCGGTGCACCGGCGCCATGCGCAGGCACCGGAGTCGGGGGTCCGCTAGCGTCGTTTACATGCGCGAGATGAGCAGAGACGAGTGGTGGTACTTCGCCAGCGAGGGCACCCGGACCGGGAAGGCCGCGGTGACCCGCGCGGACGGCTCCCCGCACGTGACGCCGATCTGGTTCATCCTCAACGAGACGGCCGACGGCGACGAACTCGTCTTCAACACGGGCATGGAATCGGTCAAGGGCCGGGCGCTGCGGCGAGATCCACGGCTGTCGGTGACCGTCGACGACCAGGAACCGCCGTACTCGTACGTGCAGTTCACCGCGGAAGTGACGCTGGAGACCGACGTCGACGAGATGCTCCCGTATTCGACCGCGATCGGCGCCCGCTACATGGGCGAGGACAAGGCCGAAGCGTTCGGCAAGCGCAACGCCGTTGAAGGGGAATACCTGGTGCGGGCCCGGATCACCAAGGTCGTCGCCCTCGCCGACATCGCGGAGTGACCGGCCTGTTTCTCCGCGAGTTTGCGCGCGGACCTTCGGGGCGCGCGTGCTGGTCACCTTGATTGCCGCGGCTTACACAGGATTGCTCGCGACCGGCGGTGATCACGCGTTCTCGCGCAGGCTGGCCAGCGGCGGGCGCTGGCGGCAGGTGAGGTCGGTCAGCACCATCTCGCGCGCCACCCCGTGGCCCGACTCGCCGCGCCCGAACTGGGCCAGCGACGTGGCGGGCGGCCGGGCGGAGACCAGGCGCCCGTAGCGCTCCAGCCGGTCGAACACGGTGAGCATGATCTGCCCGGACATCCGCCCGAGCGCGTGCATGTCCTGGTGACGGTGCGTGCGCACACCCAGATCCACCTGCGCCAGCGCGTCGAGGCCGCGCGAGGACACGATGTCGATCAGGTGCCCGATCTCGACGCCGTAGTTCACCACGAACGGGATGCTCTCCAGCACCTCCCGCCGGCCGGCGTACTCGCCGGCCAGCGGCTGCACGAACCCGGCGAGCTCCGGCCAGTACATGTTGATCAGTGGCCGGGCGACCAGCTCGGTCACCCGGCCACCACCGTCGACCTCGATCGGGCCCCCGCCCACCAGCGGCCGGTGGTAGAAGCCCTTGACGTAGGCCACCGTCCGGTCCGCCAGCAGCGGGCCGAGCAGCCCGGTCACGTACGAGCTGGTGAAGTCGTAGAGATCACCGTCGACGAACACCACGAGGTCGCCGGTGGTCGCCGCGACCCCCTTCCACAACGCCTCGCCCTTGCCGGTCAGGTTGGGCAGCGTCGGCAGGACCGCGTCCTGCGCCACGACCTTCGCCCCGGCCTCCGCGGCGACCCGGGCGGTCGCGTCCCGGGAGCGCGAGTCGACCACGACGACCTCGTCCACCAGGGGGTGCGTTCGCACCAGATCGCGCCGGATGGTGCGCACGATGTCGCCGACGGTCTCCTCCTCGTCGCGTGCCGGGATCACGACGCTGACGGTCGTGGTCCCCTTCGCGGCCAGCAGGTCCGCCAGCGGCCAGTCCCCGGCCAGGCTGCTGCGCCGCCGGAGCCAGCCGGCCACCGCGGCGGGCAGCTCGGCTTCGGCGGCACCGGCCCTCCGGTGATCGGCCGCACGGTCTGGCACGACAATTCCCCTTCCCCGAAGAAGGACTCGGCTCCGGCCCAGGCTGGGTGGTTCGGTCACCTTCGACCGCGCCCGGGTAAGACGGTGCGTCACGAGCCGGCCCGTCACCACGCCGGCCGCACAGCGCCAGCCTATCGAGCCTCAGCCGGTGCGGATGCTCGCCGGATCGGAGCAGGTCAGGGCGCTTCCTCGAGCATTTCGGCGGTGACCACGGACTCGGTGTCGGGAACGCCGAGCTCCTTGGCCCGCCGGTCGGCCATGGCGAGCAGGCGGCGGATGCGGCCGGCGACGGCGTCCTTGGTCATCGGCGGATCGGACAGCTGGCCCAGCTCCTCCAGCGACGCCTGCCGGTTGGACAGGCGCAGCTTCCCGGCCGCCAGCAGGTGGTCGGGCGCGGTGTCGCCGAGCACCTCCATGGCCCGCTCGACCCGGGCGGCCGCCGCCACCGCGGCCCGTGCCGACCGGCGCAGGTTCGCGTCGTCGAAGTTGGCCAGCCGGTTCGCCGTCGCGCGCACCTCGCGGCGCATGCGACGTTCCTCCCACTGCAGCACGCTCGCGTGCGCGCCGAGCCGGGTCAGCAGCGCGCCGATCGCGTCGCCATCGCGCACCACCACCCGGTCCGCGCCGCGCACCTCGCGGGACTTCGCCTGGATGCCCAGCCTGCGGGCCGCGCCGACCAGCGCCAGCGCCGCTTCCGGACCGGGGCAGGTGACCTCCAGCGAGGAGGACCGGCCCGGCTCGGTGAGCGAACCGTGCGCCAGGAATGCGCCCCGCCACGCCGCCTCGGCGTCGGCGATGCCCCCGGAAACCACCGCGGCGGGCAGGCCACGCACCGGGCGGCCGCGCTGGTCGATCAGGCCGGTCTGGCGCGCCAGCCCCTCGCCGTCCTTGACCACCCGGACCAGGTAGCGCGTGGTCTTGCGCAGGCCACCGGCGGACAGCACGTGCACGTCCGAGTGATGCCCGTACAGCTCCTGGATCTCCTTGCGCAGCCGGCGCGCGACCGAACCGGTGTCCAACTCGGCCTCCACCACGACCCGGCCGCCCACGATGTGCAGTCCCCCCGCGAACCGCAGCATCGACGCGACCTCCGCACGGCGCGGCCCGATCTTGGTGATCTGCAGCCGGCTGAGCTCGTCCTTCACCGCAGCGGTCATCGCCATAACGCCCCTCCTAACCTTTCCGGCGCCCGACCAGATCGAGAGCCTCCCGCACACAGCCCGCGAGCGCATCCGGATCGTGCAGACCCGCCACCTTCGGGTCGGCCACCTCCGCGAACAACGCACGCGCCCCCAGGTTCGCCGCCGCGTCCCGCAGGCGCGCCGGCACCGCCACCGAGCCGCGATCGGCGATCACCGCGTCCACCCGCAGATCGGGAGCGTGCTGGAAGAGTACGTCGAGGTGACGTTCGGGCGAGAACCCTGCCGTCTCCCCCGGCTGGGGGACAAGGTTGAGAATCACGATCTTGGTCGCCTCGCTGCGCACCAGCGCGTCGTGCAGTTCCGGCACCAGGAGATGGGGCAGCACGCTGGTGAACCACGACCCCGGACCCAGGAACACCGCCTCCGCGTCCAGCACGGCCTCGAGTGCCTCGCGGCACGCGGTGGGCGCCCCGCCGGGCCGCCGCGGCGTCCGCAGGTCGATCCGCTGCACCTGGCCGGGTGTGGTCGCGACCGCGACCTGCCCGCGGATCGTCCGCGGGCCGTTCTCGTCGCTCAGCCCGGTCACCTCGGCCTCGATCTCCAGCGGTTCGAGCGACATCGGCAACACCCGTCCGGAGACGCCGATCAGCCGGCGCGCCTCGTCCAGCGCGGCGACCGGATCACCCAGCACCTCGAACAGGCCGGCCAGCAGCAGGTTGCCGACCGCGTGCCCGGTCAGCGCCCCGTTGCCGCCGAACCGGTGCTGGAACACCTCCACCCACAGCGAACCGCCGTCCTCGGCCGCCGCGAGCGCGGCCAGGGCCTGCCGGAGGTCGCCCGGCGGCAGCAGGCCGAGCTCACGCCGCAGGCGCCCGGACGACCCGCCGTCGTCGGCGACCGTGACGACCGCCGTGACGTCCGGTGTGATGCGGCGGAGCGCGGTGAGCGTCGTGTGCAACCCGTGGCCACCACCCAGAGCGACGGCGCGCAGTGGATCCGTTCCCCTCACTCGCGGCCCAGATCGCGGTGGATCACCTTGACCGCCACACCGTCTTCATTGGACAACAACCGGGCGAGCTCCTCCGAGAGGGCCACGCTGCGGTGCTTCCCGCCGGTGCAGCCCACCGCCATCGTGAGGTAGCGCTTGCCCTCCCGCTTGTAGCCGGCGCCGATCAGCCGGAGCAGCTGGTGGTACCGGTCGAGGAACTCCTCGGCACCCTCCTGGGACAACACGTAGTTGCGCACCTCGGCGTCGAGGCCGGTGTGGTCGCGCAGTTCCGGGATCCAGAACGGGTTGGGCAAAAACCGCACGTCCATCACCAGATCGGCGTCCATCGGCAGGCCGTACTTGTAGCCGAACGAAAGCACGGTCACGCGGGTCTGGGTGGCCGAGTCCGAGCCGAACGCGTCCTCGATCTTCGCGCGCAGGTCGTGCACCGACAGGGCCGAGGTCTCCAGGACCAGGTCGGCCTCCTCGCGCAGCGGTGCCAGCAGTTCGCGCTCGGCGGTGATGCCGTCGGCGAGCCGGCCGTCGCCCTGCATCGGGTGGCCGCGCCGGACCTGCTCGAACCGGCGCACCAGCACCGCGTCGGTGGCCTCCAGGAACAGCACCCGCGGCTTGTAGCCCCGGGCGTCGAGATCCTTGATCACCGAGGCGAGGTCGTCGGTGAAGGCCCGCGAGCGGACATCCATCACCACGGCCACCTTCGTGATCGCCCCCCGCGCCTGCGCGCCGAGCTCGACCATGGTCGCGATCAGCTCCGGCGGCAGGTTGTCCACCACGAACCAGCCGAGGTCCTCCAGGCACTTGGCGGCCGTGCTGCGGCCGGCCCCGGACAGCCCCGTGACGACCGCGACCTCCATCCCGGAACTTCGCTCGTCCTTGTTCATCTGTTCTCTCCCCTGCTACTCGTTTCGCCGCGAGTTCGCGCGCGACCGCGATCGTGTCGCCAGTGCGCTCCCACGCGTCCTGCCGCCCCGATGCGGGGCCTGTCGGCGGCGCGCTCTCGGGTCGGCACGGGAGCCGCGGTTCGGCACTGGGCTACTCACGTCGCCGCACCCCCGCCGGACAGCGCCGCGTGAATCACCTCGGCGGTGCGCCGGCCGATCCCGGGCACCTGCGCGATCTCGTCCACCTCGGCCTGCTTCAGCTTCTTCACCGAACCGAAGTGCTTGATCAGCGCGGTCTTGCGGGCCTGCCCGAGCCCGGGCACCCCGTCCAGGGCGGAGGCCTGAATCCGCTTCGACCGCTTCTGCCGGTGATACGTGATCGCGAACCGGTGCGCCTCATCGCGCACGCGCTGGAGAAGGTACAGCGCCTCGGAGGTGCGCGGCAGAATGACCGGGTCCTTCTCGGCCGGCAGCCACACCTCCTCCAGCCGCTTGGCCAGCCCCACCACCGCGATGTCGGTGATGCCCAGCTCCGCCAGCACGTCCGCGGCCGCGGTCGCCTGCGGGCCGGCGCCGTCCACGACGAGCAGGTTGGGCGGGTAGGCGAACTTGCGCGGGCGCCCGGTCTCCGGGTCGATCCCCGGCCGTTCGCCATCGGACGCTTCCGCGGGGCCTTCCTTGAGGTAGCGGGCGAACCGCCGCCGCACCACCTCGGCGATCGACGCCACGTCGCCCTCGTCGGCCGCCTCACGCAGGGCGAACCGGCGGTAGTCGGCCTTGCGGGGCACGCCGTCTTCGAACACCACCAGGGAAGCGACCACGTCACTGCCCTGGATGTGGCTGATGTCGACGCACTCGATGCGCAGCGGCGCGGTGTCCAGGCCAAGCTGCTCCTGCAACTCGGCCAGCGCGGCCGAACGCGCGGTGAGATCCCCGGCGCGGCGCAGCTTGTGCTGGGCGAACGCTTCTTCGGCGTTGCGTTGCACGGTTTCGGCCAGCGCCCGCTTGTCGCCGCGCTGCGCAACCCGGAGTTGCACCCGCGAGCCGCGCAGCCCGGAAAGCCATTCGGTGAGCGCGTCGGCGTCGGCCGGCAGCTCGGGCACCAGCACCTCACGCGGCACCGGGGAGCCGCTGTCCGGGCTCTGCTCGGCCACCTCCACCTGCTCGCCGTAGAACTGGGTGAGGAACTGCGCCACCAGCGCCGGCACGTCCATCTCGTCGACCTTGTCGATCACCCAGCCCCGCTGGCCGCGCACCCGGCCGCCCCGCACATGAAACACCTGCACCGCGGCTTCGAGCTCGTCGTGGGCGAAGGCCACGAGATCGGCGTCGGTCCCGTCGCCCAGCACCACGGCCTGCTTCTCCATGGCCCGCCGGAGCGCGCCGATGTCGTCCCGCAGCCGGGCCGCCTTCTCGAACTCCAACTGCTCGGCGGCCTCGGCCATCTCGTGTTCGAGCCGGCGGACCATGGCGTCGGTGCGCCCGGCGAGGAAGTCGCAGAAGTCGTCGACGATCTGGCGGTGCTCCGCCGCGCTCACCTTGCCCACGCACGGCGCCGAGCACTTGTCGATGTAGCCCAGCAGGCACGGGCGGCCGATCTGGGTGTGGCGGCGGAACACGCCGTTGGAGCAGGTGCGTGCGGGGAACACCCGCAGCAGCAGATCCAGCGTCTCGCGGATCGCCCACGCATGCGCGTACGGCCCGAAGTACCGGACGCCCTTCTTGCGCGGGCCGCGGTAGACGTGCAGCCGCGGGAACTCCTCGTTGAGCGTCACCGCGAGCACCGGGTACGACTTGTCGTCGCGGTATCGAACGTTGAACCGCGGGTCGAACTCCTTGATCCAGTTGTACTCCAACTGGAGCGCCTCGACCTCGGTCGAGACCACCGTCCACTCCACACTCGCGGCGGTGGTCACCATCTGCCGGGTGCGCGGATGCAGGCCGGCGAGATCGGCGAAGTAGGAGTTCAGGCGACTGCGCAGGCTCTTGGCCTTGCCGACGTAGATGACCCGCTTCGTGGCGTCGCGGAACTTGTACACGCCGGGCGCGTCCGGGATGCTCCCCGGCGAGGGACGGTAGGTGGACGGATCAGCCACATTCCCACCCTATGGCCCACCCCCGACAGTTCCGCACGCCCCTGGCTCAGCCGGCCAGTACCCGCGCCTCGACGCCGGGAAGATCACCGAACCGGGCCCGGGCGTCGGTCGTGACCAGCGCCCGGCCGGTCGCCCGGGCGGTCGCCGCGATGATCAGGTCGAGCGTGCCGCGCGGCGTACCGAGGCGGGTCACCTCGGCCATTAATGCGGTGTCAACGCGCGCGGCGGTGTCGCTCGCGCTTTCCTCAACCGGAGCGCCGCGATCATGGCAGGCAGAAGCACCACCGTGAGCGCGAGAAAGATGTCGGAGTACGCCGGTGCCTGGTTGGTGTAGAGGGGATTGACCGCATCCGGCCCGCCGGTTTGCCGGGCCGAGAGCAGGGCGGAAAAGAGCGCCGGTCCCGCACCCGCACCCAGGAACTGGGCACCTTGGAAGATGCCCACGCCGGCTCCGACCTGCTCAGGCGGCAGGAGGTGACTCACCGCGCTGGTGACGAGGGTGACGAGCACACCGAAACCAGCGCCGAGTCCGAGGACAGCCAGCCCGGCCAGCACCGGGGACGCACCCACCGCGATCGTGGACAGGAACAACGTCGACAGACCAATTGCCGTCAACCCGAGGAATGCCGCGGTGCCCTCGTTGGCGCCACGGGCGCCGATCCGGCCGGCTACCGGTGACACCATCGCAAGGGCGAGCCCTCCGGGAATCATGACCAGACTTCCCTGGGCGGACGTGAGGCCATTGACGTCGATGACGAGGATCGACACCAAGACCAGCGTCGCCATGTTCACGAACATCGCCAAGAAGATCACCACGATCGCCATGACGTAACCACGGTTGGTGAACAGCGACGGTGGCACGAACGGATGCGTGGCGGCACGGGTTCGCCAGGCGAACAGTGCCGCCAGCGTCACGCCGGCCAACATGGCGCCCCAGGAGGACGGCGAGCCGATTCCCGCGCCCTCGGCCCGCGTGACACCGAACAGCAGCAGACCGGCGCCAAGCCCGAGCAGGGCGCCGCCGAGCAGGTCGAGGGGACGCCGGTCATCGGGCGAGTCGTCAGTGATGACGCGCCGAACGGCGGGGATCAGGACCAGCACGGCGATCGTCATGAGCCAGAACAGCGCCGGCCATCCCAGCAGCTGCCCGAGTAGCCCACCCACCGCAGGTCCGCCCGCCGTGCCGACGCCTGCGGCGGCACCGATGACCCCCACCCCGACTGCCGTCTTCTGGCGGGGAAGCAGTCGTGTGGCGGCCACGATCGCGAGCACCGGTATAGCTGCTCCGCCGGCCCCCATGACGATCCTGCCGAGCACGAGGATCAACAGACCTGGCGCCAGGGCGCAGATCAAGCTGCCGGCCCCGAAGACCGCCAGCGCGCTCGTGAACAACCGGCGCAAACCGAAGCGGTCCGCGACCCGGCCGTACACCGGGATACCGATGGAGCACACCAGCAGAAATCCGGTCACGACCCAGGCCACCTGAGCCGTTGATGCCGTGAACTGCTCGGCGATGACGGGAAGGACGAGCGAAACCATGTCAGCGGCGATGGGGATCAACATCATCGCGGGAGCGAGCACGAGCAGCAGCCGACGCATCGGGACTGCGGTACTCACGAACTCTGGCGCTGAGCTCACGGGAATCTCCCTTCGTACTGCAACCAGACTGGTTACAGTTATGGGCAAAGATTCGGGCGGAGGTGTTCCTCCGCCCGGCAGGTCTTCCTAGCGACTTCTGGACGCGATGCGCTCGCGCTGATGCATGTGGCGGAGCATGTCGGCAATACTCGTCTGCGCGAGGCGATCTTCCATCGCATGCTGAGCCGCCGCGAATTCGGTCTCCAACACCGACTGCATGTGCCGGCCGATCATGCAGCCCTGGTTTGGCGGATGGGCGTGTACCGGCAACACCGATGCGCCGTCCTCGGCGGCAGCGTAGGCGTCGTAGAGGCTGATCTCCTCGGCCGGCTTCGCGAGCCGCCAGCCGCCGCCACTGCCTTCGGCCGCCGCGACCAAGCCGTTGTCCCGCAGCAGTCCGAGGATGCGACGCACCAGCACCGGGTTGCTGTCCAGACTCTCGGCGATCTTCGCCGACGACTGGAGGCCGTCCTGCTCCCATCGAGCCAGAAACGTCAAGGCGTGAACCGCCACCGCGGTTCGGCTGCTGACACCCATCGCCGTCCTTCGATCGACAAACTGAAACTACTTTAGTTACAGTTCTGTCGAGGAGTCAACCGGAAATTGACGACTCCCCTGCGCAAGGCGATTTGTAAGCGCCGAAGGCAGAGCCACGTGCCGCTAACGTCTTGGCCCGGCAGCACTGCGCCATCGGACGCCCATGCGCGGGCACGGCGGTGCGGTGTGCGATTCTCAGCCCTATGCGGATCGCGACCTGGAACGTGAACTCGATCGTCGCCCGGCTTCCTCGCCTGCTGGGGTGGCTCGAGTCGGCCCAGCCGGACGTGCTGTGTCTCCAGGAGCTCAAGACCACCACCGATGCCTTCCCCCACGACGAGGTGTCCGCGCTCGGCTACGAGGTCGCCGCCTACGGGCTGGGCCGCTGGAACGGCGTGGCCATCCTGTCGCGGGTCGGCCTGGAGGACGTGCGCCGCGGGATCGTTGACCAACCGGCCTACGAGGACGCGGTGGAACCACGCGCGATCGGCGCGACCTGCCGCGGACTACGGATCTGGTCGGTGTACGTGCCCAACGGGCGCGAGCCGGGGCATCCGCACTACGCGTACAAGCTGCGCTGGCTGGAAGCCTTGCACGCCACCGTGGTCGCCGAGTCTTCGGCGGACCGGCCGCTGGCCGTGCTGGGTGACTTCAACATCGCACCCACCGACGGCGACGTGTGGGACATCGGCGCCTTCGAGGGCGCCACCCACGTCACCGACGCGGAGCGAAAGGCCTTGGCGATGCTCCGCGACGCCGGACTGTCCGACATCGTTCCGCGTGCGCTGAAGTACGACCGTCCCTACACGTACTGGGACTATCGACAGCTCGCCTTCCCCAAAAACAACGGCATGCGCATCGACCTGGTCTACGGTGACGCGAAGTTCGCGAGCGCGGTCAGCGACGCATACGTCGACCGCGAGGCGCGCAAAGGCAAAGGTCCCTCCGACCACGCCCCCGTCGTGGTCGACGTCACCCTCTAGCGAACCTGTGCTTGGCCGATGGCGTTGCCACATCATCTGACGCCCACCTGCGGGCGAAGCGCTCAGAAGATGTGCAGGCCGCCATCGACGTTGTAGGTGGCGCCGGTGACGAAACCGGCTTCCTCGCTCAGCAGGAAGGCGATCGTCGCCGCGACGTCACGCGGGGTGCCGACCCGGCCGACCGGCAGGTCGCGGACCAGTTCGCGCTTGCGCTCCTCGCTGAGCGTGCCGCCCATGATGTCGGTGTCGATCGGTCCGGGCGAAACCGCGTTCACGGTCACACCGTGCCCGGAGATCTCGCGCGCCAGCGCACGCGTGAAGCCGAGCACGGCGGCCTTGGCGGCCGAATACGAAACCCTGCTGTAGGTGCCACCGCCGCGCTGCGCCGACACCGACGAAACGCTGACCACGCGGCCGATCCCGTTCGCCACCATGGTCTTCGCCACCCGCTGCGTGAGCACGAACAGGCCGCGGATGTTGATCCCGAAGACCCGGTCCCATTCGGGCAGATCCAGCTCGAAGAACGGCACCGGCGACGCGACACCCGCGATGTTGGCCAGCCCGACGACCTGCGGCAGTTCGGCTTCGACCCGCGCGACGGCGGAGAGGACCTGGTCAGGCTGCGAGACGTCCATGCCGACGCCGAGCGTCTTCACGCCGTACCGCCCGGCCAGCATGTCCGCGACCTCTTCGGCACCGGCGGCGTCCACGTCGAGCACCGCGACATGCCAGCCCCGCGCGGCGAGCAGTTCCGCGGTGACCCGCCCGATCCCGCGCCGTGACGCGCCGCCGGTCACGATCACCGTGCGCTCGGCGGGGAAGCCCGGGAGGAAATTCATGACCACGCTTGTCGGTGCAGCGCCCGCAACTTCCGCACCGACTGGACGGCCCGCTCCCGGTCCACCGCCTGGATCGCCAGGACGCCGTAGTACTCGTCTTCCGGTAGCTCCAGACGCGCGAACGAAGCGCCGTCCGGGAAACTCACCGAAAGCACCTCATCCCAGGCGAACTTCCGGCCCACCAGCACGTTGCGCACCTCGATGCCCGAGGCGTCGGCGCGCACCCGCGGGGTCGCGAACAGCATCGACCCGGCGGCGAGGATCACGCCGACGCCCATCATCGCGATCTGATCCGAGAGCCCGAAGATGGCGCCGGTGTTGGAATGCCGCAGCAGCAAGGAAACCACCACGAAGACGCCCAGCAGCACCACGGCCAGCAGGACGGACATCCAGATCGCCCGGTATGGCCGGATCACCACGACCTGGTCGCCCCTCCTCGGCGTGCCGCCATCCGTGTGGTGGTCACCTCGAGCGCTGCGCTCTGACACCGTTCCGCTCACCCGAAATCTCGTTCCGTCGACGGCCGGCGAAGCGAGCGCAGCACGTGCGCCGTGTCCAGCGCGGCCAGCGTCGCCTCCCGCCCCTTGTCCTCCTTGGACTCCGGCAGCCCGGCCCGGTCCAGCGCTTGCTGCTCGGTATCACAGGTGAGCACCCCGTTGCCGACCGGAGTGCCCTCGTCCAGCGCGACCCGGGTCAGCCCGGCGGTCACCGCGTCGCACACGTACTCGAAATGCGGCGTCCCACCGCGGATGACCACACCGAGCGCCACCACCGCGTCGTGGTCCCGGGCCAGCGCCTGCGCCACCACCGGCAGCTCGACCGCACCGGCGACCCGCACGACGGTGGGCTCCTCGGCGAGCTTCGCCGCACGCGCCGTGGCCACCGCGGAGGCCAGCAACGCCTCGGTGATCGTGGCATGCCAGCGGGTCGCGACGATCGCGAGCTTGAGGTCCTTGCAGTCGGCGAGGTCGAGTTCGACCTCGGGACGGCCTTGTCCGCTCACTGCGCACCGTCCCCGTTGCCCCGCACATCGGCGCCCACCTGGTCGAAGTCCTCCAGCTGGGTCAGGTCGTGCCCCATCCGATCCCGCTTCGTCCGCAGGTAGCGCAGGTTCTCCGGGTTGGGCGAGATGGGCAGCGGCACCCGCCCGACCACGCGCAGGCCGTAGCCTTCCAGGCCGACCCGCTTGGCCGGGTTGTTGGTGAGCAGCCGCATCGAGCGCACCCCGAGGTCGCACAGGATCTGCGCGCCCGTGCCGTAGTCCCGCGCGTCGGCGGGCACGCCCAGGGCGAGATTGGCGTCCACCGTGTCCGCGCCGTTGTCCTGCAACTGGTACGCCTGCAGCTTGTGCAGCAGGCCGATGCCGCGTCCCTCGTGCCCTCGGATGTAGAGCACGATCCCGCGGCCCTCCATCGCCACCGCCTGCAGCGCCGCATCGAGCTGCGGTCCGCAGTCGCAGCGCAGCGACCCGAACACGTCGCCGGTCAGGCATTCCGAATGCACCCGGACCAGGATGTCCTCACCGTCGCCGATCTCGCCGTACACGAACGCGATGTGCTCGATACCGTCCAGCAGGCTGTCGTAGCCGACCGCGCGGAAGGTCCCCGACGCCAGCGGAATCCGCGCCTGGGCCACCCGCTCGACCTGCTTCTCGGTGCGCCGCCGGTAGGCGATCAGGTCCGCGATGGTGATCATCTGGAGGTCGTGCTCGGAGGCGAACACCTCCAGTTCGTCGCGCCGGGCCATGTCGCCCTCGTCCTTCTGCGAGACGATCTCGCAGAGCACGCCCGCCGGCTGCAGCCCCGCCATCCGCGCCAGATCGACCGCGGCCTCGGTGTGCCCGGGCCGGCGCAGCACCCCGCCCGCCTTGGCGCGCAACGGGACCACGTGCCCCGGCCGCCGGAAGTCCGCCGGCAGCGTCTTCGGGTCGGCGAGCAAGCGGATCGTGTGCGCCCGGTCGGCCGCGGAGATCCCGGTGCTGACGCCCTCCGAGGCGTCCACCGTCACGGTGTAGGCGGTGCCGCGCACGTCCTGGTTCGTGTGGTACATCGGCGGCAGGTCCAGCCGGTCACAGTCGCGCTCGGTCAACGGGACACAGATGTAGCCCGAGGTGTAGCGCACCATGAAGGCGACCAGCTCCGGAGTGGCCTTCTCCGCCGCGAAGATCAGGTCGCCCTCGTTCTCGCGGTCCTCGTCGTCGACCACGATCACGGGGCGGCCGGCCGCGATGTCCGCGATGGCTCGCTCGATCCCCGCGGTGTCCAGCGGCACCCCGGCGCCACACGGTGTCCCTGTCGTCACGCGTCCTCCTGAGTAGTGCAGGACGCCTCCGCCCGGTCGGCACCGCGAGAACGATCGCCGCTCATGCGTCCTCCTGGGTGGTGGCAGCCCTGCCTCCATTGTGCTCCGCAACGCGAGCGAGGTCTGCCAGATACGGCCCGGCCAGCTTCTCGAGATGCTTGGCGATGACGTCCACCTCGAGGTTGACCGGGTCGCCCGGCGTCACGCGGCCCAGCGTCGTCATCTCCAGTGTGGTCGGGATCAGCGCCACGGTGAACTCGTCGTTGGTCACACTCACAACGGTCAGGGAAACACCGTCGACGGCGATCGAGCCCTTCTCGACCACGTACCGGGACAGACCCTCGGGCAGCGAGAAGCGGGTCAGGCCCTCGGCGTCGCGGGACAGGAACACCCCGGTGCCATCGACATGGCCCTGCATGATGTGGCCGCCCAGCCGGGCGCCTGCCGCGGTGGCGCGCTCCAGGTTGACCTGGTCGCCCGCCGCGATCTTGGCCAGCCGCGACCGCTGCAACGTCTCGTTGACCACGTCCACGGTGAACTCGTCGCCACGCACCTCGACCACCGTGAGGCACACGCCGCTGACCGCGATCGAATCGCCGTGCCGGGCGTCCGAGGCCACCAGCGGGCCCCGCACGCTCAGCCGGGCGGCCATGGGCACCTGCTCGACTGCGGTGACCTCACCGAGCTCCTCGACAATGCCGGTGAACACGCTCGCCGTCTCCTCCTCGGTTGTTCCCTGCCCGACCGCCCCGCAGGCGGTCACGAACCGTTCCGGGCACCCGCGCCCGCACCGGCCGCACTGGCGGCCCGCTCCCGCAGCGCCTCGACGGCCTTGCCCGGGTCGTCGGCGCTGTACACGGCCGAGCCCGCGACGAAGCAGTCCACGCCCGCCTCGGCGGCCTGCTCGATGGTGTCGGCGTTGATCCCGCCGTCGATCTCCACGATCAGCTTCAAATGCCCGGTGTCGACCAGCCGGCGCGCGGTACGCACCTTGTCGAGGACATCCGGGATGAAGGACTGGCCGCCGAACCCGGGCTCGACCGACATCACCAGCAGTGTGTCGTAATGCTTCAGCGTCTCGACATGGTCTTCCAGCGGCGTGCCCGGCTTGATGGACAGGCCCGCCCTGGCGCCGGCCGCGCGGAGGTTCTTGGCGAGCATCACCGGGTCATGGGCGGCTTCGACGTGCACCGTGACGTTGTACGCGCCTGCCTCGGCGTAGCCGATCGCCCAACGGTCGGGGTTCTCGATCATGAGATGGCAGTCCAGCGGCAGGTCGGTGACCTTCAACAGGGACTCGACGACGGGCAGCCCGATGGTCAGGTTCGGCACGAAATGGGCGTCCATGACGTCCACGTGCACCCAGTCGGCACCGGCCACCGCGTGAATCTCGTCCCCCAGCCGGGCGAAGTCGGCGGAAAGGATGCTGGGTGCGATGAGTGGTCGATGAGCCATGATTACGCAGTGTAGGAGAGCTCTCGGACTCCGCCCTCGCCGCACCCGGCTACGAGTCGGCTCATCGCTGTCCCTCCGCGATCCCGCGCGTGACCCAGGCGCGCCACGTACTGGTCACCTTGAGTGCCGCGACTTTGAGACAGAGCCGCTCACTGCTTGCGTGCCATCGCGCAGAACATCGCGTCCGTGCCGTGCCGGTGCGGCCACAGCTGCGTGTACGGGCCGTCGCCGAGGTGAGGGACGCCCGGGAAGAACTCCCGGCTGTCCAGGATCTCCGCGTTCGCGCGGCGGGCCGCCTGGCCGAACACGCCCTCCGTCTCGGCCAGGTGCGGCGAGCAGACCACGTACGCGAGCACCCCACCAGGGCGGAGGAGCTCGAACGCCGAGGCCACCAGCTCGCTCTGCAGCCTCGTCAGGTCCGCGACGTCGGAGGGCCGGCGCCGCCAGCGCGCCTCGGGCCGCCGGCGCAAGGCCCCCAGCCCGGTACACGGGGCGTCGACCAGCACCCGGTCGAAGCCCGGTTCGAGGCCGGGCTCGCGCCCGTCGGCGACGTGCACGGTGACCGGGAGACCTTCGGTGGCCCGTTCCACCAGCCGCGCCCGGTGCGGCGCCTGCTCCACCGCGTCGACCCGGGCGCCCGTGGTGGCCGCCAGCGCGCCGAGCAGCGCCGCCTTGCCGCCCGGCCCGGCGCACAGGTCGAGCCAGCGCTCGTCCGGCCCACTCAGTCCGGCCCGGGTGAGCGCGACCGCGCACAACTGGCTGCCCTCGTCCTGGACGGCGGCCAGCCGCTCCCGGATCGGCTCCGAGTCCGCGGGATCGCCCCCGCCGGGCGGCAGGTGCACGCCGTAGGGCGAGTAGGGCGCCACGTCGCCGCCGGTGATCGCGGCCAGCTCCTCGGCGCTGATCTCGCCGGGGCGGGCGACCAGGTGCACCTCCGGGCGGGCGTCGTCGGCGGCCAGCGCCGCTTCGAGCTCGGTCCCCTTGTCCCCCAGGGCTTCCGCGAATGCCCTGGCGACCCAGCGAGGGTGCGCGTACCGCAGGGCGAGGTATCCGATCGGGTCGGCGTCACGGTCCGGCGCCACCTGGGCCATCCAGCCCTCTTCGTCCTTTTCGGACACCTTGCGCAGCACCGCGTTGACGAATCCGGAAGCCGGCGACCCGGCGTCGGCCCTGGCCAGGTCGACCGTCGAGCCGACCGCCGCATGCTCGGGAATCCTGGTGCGCAGCAACTGATAGGTGCCGAGCCGTAGGCAGTCCAGCACCACGCCATCCACTTTGGACAGCGGCCGGTCGAGGCAGGCCACGATCACCTCGTCGAGCAGCCCCTGGGCGCGGGCCGCGCCGTAGGCGAGTTCGGTGGCCAGCGCGGCGTCACGCCCGGTCACCCGGGTGCGGCGCAGCAGCTCCGGAAGCACCAGGTTCGCGTAGGCGTCCCGCTCGCGGACCGCGCGCAGCACGTCGAGCGCGACCCGGCGCGCCGGGTCTTCCACCGGCGGGCGGCGCGGTCCCTGCTTGCGTGGTGCGGGCCTGCCCCGGTCCGGCCGGGACGGCCGTCGCTGGCCGGTCATGAGAGCCGCTCCCCTGATTCGATGCGCGTGCCGCGGGCCCAGTCCGGGGCGCTCATCCGTTTCTTGCCCTGCGCCTGGACCTCGCCGAGCCGCACCGGCCGGGTGGCGGTGCCGGCCAGCACCCGCCGGCGCTCGACCTTCAGCTCCCCTGGCGCCAGCGTCAGCTCCGGTTCGTCCACAACGGACACCGGGCCCAGCTTCAGCCGCTCGCCGCGGAACAGTGCCCAGGCACCGGGCTCCGGGGTGACCGCACGCACCAGCCGGTCCACGGCGGCGGCCGGCTCGGTGAAGGACACCCTGGCGTCCTCCACGGTCACCTTGGGCGCGTATGTCACGCCGTCGGCGGGCTGCGGTTCAGCGCGCAGGGAACCTTCCTCGATGCCATCCATTGTGGACACCAGCAGCCGGGCACCGGAGACGGCGAGGCGGCCCAGCAGCTCACCGGCGGTGTCCGCCGCACCGACCTTCTCGGTCACCACGCCGTAGACCGGGCCTGCGTCCAGCTCCCGCACGATCTGGAAGGTCGACGCGCCGGTGATCTCGTCGCCCGCCCGGATGGCGGCCTGCACGGGGGCGGCGCCGCGCCACGCGGGCAGCAGCGAGAAGTGGAGGTTGATCCAGCCGTGCCGGGGGATCTCCAGCGCCCGCTGGGGAAGCAACGCCCCGTAGGCGACCACCGCGCAGGCATCCGGCGCCAGCTCGCGCAACCGGTCGAGAAAGTCGTCGTCGCCGGCCTTGGCCGGGGTGAGCACCTCGATGCCGCGCTCGTCGGCGAGCCGGCCGACCGGCGAGCGCACGAGGGAGCGCCCGCGCCCGGCGGGCGCGTCGGGGCGGGTCACCACCGCGACCACGTCGTGCCGGGGAGAGTCCAGCAGGGTACGCAGGGAAGGCACCGCGGGTTCCGGGGTACCGGCGAACACCAGGCGCATCAGCGGGCCCCGCCGGTTTCAGGGTGAACGAACATCCCGACCAGTCTAGATGATTGATTCCGCGAGGATCATGTGAAGTGAGGGAAGTGGGCGGAGGTGGGATGAGGGTACCCAAGATCAAGGTGTGAGCAAAGACCTAAACACCCTCCTGACAGCACTCTACGTGCTGATCGACGACCATGTTGTACCGCCCCGCACCGGTCGTGGGCGCCGAGCCGGGCTGACCGACAGTGAACTGCTCTGGCTGGCTGTAGCCCAGGTGCTGCTGGGCTACCACAGCGACCCGCAGTGGCGGAACATGTTCCCTGCCTGCCGAAACAACCCGGCTACCACAAGCGGTTGAAGAACGCCGAAGCGTTGCTGTGCAAGACAATCCTGATCTTGGCCGTATGCCGCCCGTCCTGGTTCGACGACCTGTGGATCACCGACGCCACACCCGTGCCCCGCGGCATGTCCCGGGAAACGGTGAAACGCTCCGACCTGGCCGGCAACGCCAACTACGGTTACTGTGCGTCACACTCCCGGTGGCACTGGGGCCTGAAGCTCTACCTGGTGTGTGCACCGGGGACGGGGTGCCGGTCATGTGGTGCCTGGCCGACCCCAAGATCCGCGAACGCGAGGTGCTGGCAACAATACTCGACAACAACCACCACCTGATCCGCAACGGTCAGATCCTGTTGGCCGACAAGGGGTTTCCGGCGAGCCGTTTTAGAAACTCACCGAGTCGCCGCCCTCCAGCACCAGGTCGGCCCGCTTCGCGTTGACCATGAGCTCAGCCCCACGCCTTCGCAGTTGTCCGTGGACTTCACGATGCCCAGGACACAAGGCGCAATAATGCTCTAAGGGTCCGATGTGGATATTCCCGGCGCACTGCCGGTGACCCTGCGACAACGTCATCACGGCGTACCCGTTCACCTCCCGCGTCGATGACCCGGTCCAAACAACCCGCGATCAGGATTCGTTGAGAACGACGAACGCTAACGAGCACGTCGACCGGCCACCACCGGTGACCTGGCAGGGCTGCGCTCGCTGCTCGTGCCGGACGCCACCCGGACCGCCGACAGTGGCGCCAAGACCACCGCGGCGCGCCACCGCCCGAGCAAAAGCGCGGACTTTATTTCAAATTCGTCGGTTACCGGGCCATCAGCCGCAGGTTTCGGCCAGGCAACGGGTAGTTGACACCAAGAAGCGAACGGGGGCATAGTTGCGGCGCCGTGAGAGTGAGAGCGCTCTCACACGCAAGGCGGGTTCACCGTCACAACCGTCGGCGCCCGCTCCATAACTGCTAAATGGCGGGAGTATTACAACGTGCGTAAGTTCTCCCGAGGGTGGAGCCGCAGGCTCGCCCTCTCCTGGCGCAAGGGCCTGGTCTTGGGCGCTGTCGCGACCTTCGTCGCCGCAACCTCGGCCGCATGCGGCGGCAGTGGCAGCGCCGGCGGCAGCGGCGCACAGACGCCGCTCGGCAAGGACGACACACTGACGATCACGACGTTCAGCGACTTCGGCTACGCCGACCTGATCGAAAAGTGGAATGCCGATCCCAACAGGCCATTCAAGGTCCAGCCCACCGTGATCGCGGACTGGGACCCTTGGAAGGCGACGCTGAACTCGGACCTGCAGGCAGGCACCGGTCTCACCGACATCGTCGCGATCGAGGGCGACGCGATGCCGCAGTTCCTCGCCCCGGGCGCGTCCGACCAGTTCGTCGACATCAGCGACCCGTCGCTCAACGGCCGCTGGATCGAGTACAAGTACAAGGCCGGCCAGACCGCCGACGGCAAGCAGATCGGCTACCCGACGGACGCCGGCCCGGAGGGCATCTGCTACCGCGCCGACCTGCTCGCAAGGGCTGGGCTCCCGACCAACCGGGATGACGTCGCCAAGCTGTTTTCCAGCTGGGACAGCTATTTCCAGGCGGGCCAGACGTTCGTCAGCAAGGTCCCCGGGGTCCACTGGTACGACGCGAGCAACACGATCTCCCAGGCGATGTTGAACCAGACGAAGTATCCCTTCCAGACCGCCGACAACAAGGTCAACGTCGACAATCCCGAATTGAAGAACGTTTACGACACCGTCACCAAGTACGTCCCGACGCTGTCGACGAAGGTCGAGCAGTGGGGTGACGACTGGAAGGCCGGCTTCGCCAACAGCACCGTCGCGACGATTCCTTGCCCCGGCTGGATGTTCGCCAACATCAAGGAGGCGGCGCCGAACGTCACGGGCTGGGACTTCGCCGACGTTTTCCCGGGTGGCGGCGGTAACTGGGGCGGTTCCTTCCTCGCCGTTCCGCAACAGTCGAAGCACCAGGCCGAGGCCAAGCGGTTCGCCAACTGGCTGACCGACGCCGCGCAGGAGAGCGCCGCGTTCGAGAAGGCGGGCAACTACCCGGCCAACATCGCGGCCGAGCAGGAACTGGTGTCGAAGAACGCCACGGACTCGTACTTCAACAACGCACCGACGGCGAGCATCCTCGCTAACCGCGCGAAGGCGGTGCAGCCGGGTCTGCCGTACAAGGGTGACAAGTATTCCGACATCCTCGGCCTCTTCCAGTCCGCGATCCAGCGGGTGGACCAGGGCACGGATCCGGCAGCGTCCTGGCAGACGTTCGTTCAGGCCGTCGGCCAGCTGTCCTGACCCAAGGTGCCATCTGTCATGAATGACAACGTGCCAGCCACCGTCGGGGTCGCCGAAAAACCGGCGACCCCGGGGGTGGCCCCCACCCCGCGGCCCACCGCACCACCGCTCACGTTCCGCCAGCGGCTCGACCGCTGGGACCTGAAGGCCTCGCCGTACCTCTACGTGCTCCCGTTCTTCCTCGTGTTCGCAATCATCGGGTTCTTCCCGATGGTGTTCAGTGGTTATCTCTCGTTCTTTTCCTGGCCGCGCTTCTCCGCCAGCCCGGGTAAGGTGGTCGGCTTCGCGAACTACGCGCATGTGCTGGGAGACCCGGTCTTCCTCAAGGCGCTCGTGAACACGATCGCGATCTTCCTGCTGTCTTCGGTGTCCCAGACCATCGTGGCGACGATCATCGCCGCGCTGCTGGACAACAACCTGCGCGCCAAGTCGTGGTGGCGGATCGGCGTCATTCTGCCGTTCGTCGTCGCCCCCGCGGCCACCGCGTTGATCTTCGGCTCCCTCTTCTCCGACCAGACCGGCCTGATCAACGACATCCTGAACGGGATCGGGCTCTCCCCCGTCCAGTGGCACGCCAACCGGCCGGCGAGCTGGCTGGCCATCGCCACCATGGTCAACTGGCGCTGGACCGGTTACAACACGCTGATCCTGCTCGCCGCGATGGTCGCCGTCCCGCGCAACCTCTACGAGGCCGCGTCGATCGACGGCGCCGGCAAGATCCGCCAGTTCTTCTCGGTCACGCTGCCGTCGATCCGACCGACCATGCTGTTCGTCATCATCACCTCGACGATCGGCGGGCTGCACATCTTCACCGAGCCTCGGCTCTTCGACACCAACCTGCAGCATCAGGGCGGCGCGGACTACCAGTACCAGACCCTCACGATGTATGTGTTCAACACGGCCAACAGCGCCACCGACCCTTACCCGAGGGCCGCGGCCGCCGCCTGGCTCCTGTTCCTCATCATCGTGGTGTTCGCGCTGGCCAACTATCTCATCACCCGCGCCGTCCAGCGGAGGAGCAGCATATGAGCCGCCGACCCGGGTTCGTCGTCTACGGCCTGCTCGCCGCCTTCCTGCTCGGTTCGGCCTTCCCGCTCTACTGGTCGTTCGTGCTCGGCTCGGTGACCAAGGAAGAGACGATCCAGACCCCGCCGCCGTTGATCCCCGGAGGTCACTTCTTCGAGAACGCCACCAAGGTGTTCCACTCGATCGACTTCTGGTCCGCACTGCTGAACTCGATCATCATCTCGGGCATCTCGGCGCTCTCGGTGGTGCTTTTCTGCACGCTCGCCGGGTACTCCTTCGCCAAGCTGAAGTTCCGCGGCAGCAATGGGCTGATGGTGGTCGTGATCATCACCATGGCGGTGCCGCCGCAGCTCGCGCTGATTCCGTTGCTGCGGGAGTTCACCAACATCGGCCTGAGCGGGACCCGGTTCGCGGTCGCGCTGCCGTGGCTGGTGACGGCCTTCGGGGTGTTCTTCATGCGGCAGTACCTCGTCGACGCGATCCCCGACGAGCTGATCGAAGCCGCCCGCGTCGACGGCGCGTCGATGCTCCGTACCTTCTGGACGGTGGCCGTTCCCGCGGCACGCCCGGCGATGGCGATCCTCGCCCTGTTCACCTTCATGCAGGCGTGGACCGACTTCATGTGGCCACTGGTGATCCTGCAGGGTTCCGATGTCCAGACCCTGCAGACCGCTCTCGACCAGCTCAAGGTCGCGTCGGGCGGCGGCTACACAGACATGGCGCTGCTGCAGGCCGGGACTATCTTGGCCACCGTGCCCCTGCTTCTTCTGTTCATCGCTACCGGCCGGCAACTCGTCGCCGGCATCATGCAAGGAGCCGTCAAGGGATGACCGATTTCCCGAACCAGTCCCAGACCGTCGAGTTCCCGCAGGGCTTCCTGTGGGGTGCCGCCACGGCCTCGTACCAGATCGAAGGCGCGGTGGACGAGGACGGCCGGACACCGTCCATCTGGGACACCTACTCCCGGATCCCGGGCGCCATCCTGGGCGGCGACACCGGCGACGTGGCCTGCGATCACTACCACCGGATGCCCGAGGACGTCGCGATCATCAAGCGGCTCAACCTGGCGTCGTACCGGTTCTCCACCGCCTGGCCGCGGGTGCGTCCCGACGGTGGCGCGGTGAACCAGAAGGGCATCGATTTCTACCGCCGGCTGGTCGACGAACTGCTCGACGCCGGTATCGCGCCATGGGTGACGCTCTACCACTGGGATCTCCCGCAGGCGCTGGAGGACCAGGGCGGGTGGCTCAACCGCGACACCGCGCACCGCTTCGTCGAGTACGCCAACACCGTGTACGACGCGCTGTCCGACCGTGTCCAGTACTGGACCACGCTCAACGAGCCGTACTGCTCCTCGCTGCTGGGCTATACCAGCGGCGGGAAAGCACCCGGCCGTCAGGAGGGTGTGGCGGGTCTCGTCGCCCAGCACCATCTGCTGCTTGCGCACGGGATGGCGGCCGATGAGCTGCGGCGCCGTGGTGCCACTCCGGACAACGGCAGGCAGGTCGGCATCACGCTGAACCTGACCACCGTGGACCCGTTCGACCCGGCCGATCCGGCCGACGTCGACGCGGCACGACGGGTGGACAACTTCTTCAACCGGGGCTTCCTCGACCCGGTCTTCAAGGGTGAATACCCCGAAGACCTGTTCACCTACACCGAGGGCCTGACCTATCAGGGCCGGCCGTGGCAGGACTGGGTGCAGGACGGCGACCTCAAGGTGATCAGTGCGCCGCTGGACACGCTCGGCGTGAACTACTACCGCGGGCATGGTGCGTCCGGGCGTCCCCACGACGACCTCCTTGAGGACAACGTCCCGCATGCGCCGCGCCCGACCGTGTCGCCGTACCCGGGCAGCGACAACATCGTGTACCCGCGCCGCGGGTTGCCGACGACGGCGATGGACTGGGAAGTGCAGCCGGAGGCGCTCACCCGGCTTCTGGTGCGGCTGCGCGACGAGTACGCCGCGCCGCCGATCTACATCACCGAAAACGGCGCTGCCTATGACGACGAGGTGACGCCGGACGGCGCAGTCCACGACACCGACCGGATCCGCTTCATCGACGTGCACCTGCGCGCGGTGCACGACGCGATCACCAGCGGCGTCAACGTTCAGGGCTACTTCGTCTGGTCGCTGCTCGACAACTTCGAGTGGGCATTCGGCTACCTGCGCCGGTTCGGTATCGTGCACGTCGACTACGACACCCAGGTTCGCACCGTAAAGGATAGTGGTCACTGGTACGCCGAAGTCGCCTCGACCAACCGAATTCTCGGGACCTGACGATCGACGAGCGCATGACGGACTCACCCACGCTCGAGGAGGTGGCCAGGCTGGCGGGAGTCAGCCGGGCCACCGCCTCGCGCGCCATCAACGGAGGCGCCCGGGTGAGCGCGCGCGCCCAACGGGCGGTCGAAGACGCCATCCGCAGGCTGGGCTACACACCCAACACCGCGGCGCGTTCGCTGGTCACCCGGCGTACCGACTCGGTCGCGCTCGTCGTGCCCGAGCCGGACGAACTGGTCTTTTCCGACCCGTTCTTCGCCCGCACCCTGCATGTCGTCACCAATGTGCTGTCGGCCCGCGATCTGCAAGTGGTGCTGCTGATCGCTCGGCCGGACGACGACAAACAGCGGATGCTGCGCTACCTGCGCGGGCGCCATATCGACGGCGCCATCGTGGTCTCGCACCACGCCGGCGACGCCCTGCCGGACCACATTGCCGCGCTCGGGCTGCCGAACGCATTCATCGGACGCCCGTGGACGAAGGAAGACCAGGTGTCCTACGTGAGCACCGACAACACCGACGGCGCACGCCAGGCCACCCAGTTGCTGATCGACCGCGGCTGCCGCCGCATCGGCACGATCGCGGGCCCGGCCGACATGACGGTGGGCCGTGATCGCCTCGAAGGCTGGCGGCAGACGGTCAACGAGGCCGGACTCTCCGACGAAGCGGTCGTCCGCGGAGACTTCACCGAGGCCGGTGGGGCCGAGGCCTGCGAAGCCCTGCTGGACGCCCACCCCGATCTGGACGGCCTCGTCGTCGCCTCGGACCTGATGGCGTCCGGCTCACTGCGCGTACTCGCCGCCCGGGGCCGCCGCGTACCCGACGACATCGCCGTAACCGGCTACGACGACCTCGGCATCGCCGAGCACACCAACCCGCCGCTGACGACACTGCGCAACCCGATTTCCGAGATGGCGGACCAGGCCGCGCAGCTGTTGATCGAGCAACTCGAAGGAGGCTCCGTCCCTCCACGCCGCGTCAACTTCGCGCCCACCCTCATCCGGCGGCAGAGCGCGTAGCGGTTGTGCCGCCGGATGACCACTCACGACGACTTCGTCGCGGTGGACGATTCGGGCGAGAAAATGTTCCCGATCGCGAAAACGTGCGTGTGGCTGGGTGTGTCAAAACAAATTCCGAGGTTCCGCCACCCGCACCGCCACGCAAGCCCTAGATCAGCTGCAAGGGGTCGAGTTGGATGCGGACGGGTGAGGTCTCCTTGCGGGCGACGCGGCCGGCCTGGGCGGCGGCGAGCGCCGCGGCGAGTGCTTTGCCGTCCTCCCGCGGGACGCGGATCAGCGCACGTTCACGCTCCGTGCGGCCTTCGGCGTCCGGCTCGCCGAGCGGGACCGGGCCCAGGATCTCGCCCGAGGCGGGTAGTGACAGCTCCGCCAGCAGCGCGGCCACCGCATCGGGCGCGCCTTCCACGCCCGCCATCCGGACCGCGGGCGGGAAGCCCAGCTCGCGGCGCTCGGCGAGTTCCCGTCCGGCGTGCCAGGCCGGGTCCCAGCGCACGAGCGCCTGCACCGGCGTCAGCGCGGCTTCGGCGCCGACCACGATCCGCCCGCCCGCCGACGCCGGCCGCACCAGCGCTGCCGCGGCCATCCACCGCCGCAGCGTCTCCTCGGCCGCGCGCAGGTCCTGGCGGCCCAGCAACGCCCACCCGTCGAGCAGCAGAGCGGCGCCGTACCCGCCCTCGGCGACCGGCTCGGCGCCCGGGGTGCAGACCACGAGGGCCGGCCGGGCGGGCACGGTGGCGAGCACCTCCTGTGCGCCGGAGGTCCGCACGGTCACGCCGGGGAAGGCGCGGCCGAGCTCCTCGGCCGTCCGCTTCGATCCCACGACCATGGCCCGCAAGCGGTTCGAACCGCAGGCCGGGCACCGAGGCGACGCCTCGGGCACGCCACACCACCGACAACTCGGCGGCCCCTTCGCGTCGCCGCGCAGGCCGAGCGGACCCGCACACCGGCGGCAGTGCGCGGGCGTCCGGCACCGCGCGCAGGCCAGTGCCGGGACATAACCGCGCCGGGGCACCTGCACCAGAACCGGCGCGTCCGCGGCCAGCGCCTGCCGAGCCGCCTCGAAGGCCACCGAGGGCAGCCGCGCCGCCCGCGCCGCCTCGTCACGGGCGACGTCGAAGTCCTCGCCGATGGGCGTGACCCGCGGCGCCGCGCGGCGCAGTTCCTCGCGCGTGGCGACCACCGGGTGCGCCCACCCCGATTCGACCAGCAGCTGTGCCTCGGCCGTGCGGGTGAAGCCGCCGACGACCAGCGACGCCCCCTCGGCGTGAGCCCGCACCATCAGCACATCCCGCACCTGCGGATAAGGCATGTGGGGGTCGACGTGGAGATCGTCGCCGTCGTCCCAGACCACGAACAGGCCCGGGTCGGTGACCGGCGCGAACATCGCCGCGCGGGTGCCCACCACCACCCGCACCGTGCTGCGCGAGACGGCGAGCCAGCGGCGGTAGCGCTCGGCGGGACCGAGGTCGGCGAACAACGAGACCACGGCGTCGGGCCCGACCAGCCGTGCGCAGGCGTCGTGCAGGCGCGTGAGGTCGCGCTGGTCGGGCACCACGAGCAGCGCACTCCGGCCCTCGGCCGCCACGGTCGCGGCCAGCTCGGCCAGCCGCGCCGGCCAGTCCTCACCGGGCAGTGCCTGCCACACCGCGTGCGCCCGCCGGTTTCCCCGCAGTGCCTCGACGAACGCTTCGCCGCGCTGGTAACGGCCCCAACCGGTGGTCTCCGGCGGGACCGGGACCGCCGCGGCCGGGCGAGCGGGCTCGCCCTCGGCCCGAGCGTGCCGTGGCGGAATCGCCAGCCGCAGTACGTCGATCATGGTGCCGGCGTAGCGCTGCGCGACCGCGCGCGCCAGGGCGGCCAGGCGGCCGGTGAGCACCGGCTCGCTGGAGGTGACCCGTTCCAGGAAGGCGAGCCGGCCGGTGTGCTCGGTGGTCTCCGCACGTTCCAGGACGAAGCCGTCGACCAACTGCCCGGCGAAGCGCACCCGCACCCGCGCGCCGGGCACCGCCGCGTCGTCCAGCCGGTCGGGAACCTGGTAGTCGAAGGTGCGGTCCAGGTGAGCCAGCGGCACGTCCACCACGACCCGCGCGATCGGGTCCTTCGCGGCCGGCTGCTGCTGCCCCTTGCGCCGGCCCTTGGGCGCCGAGCGCCGCGCGGCGGGCTTCGCCGCGGGTTTCGCTGCGGGTTCCGCGCTGGGAAGCTCCCACAGGGCGCTGGGTTCGGGCCGGCTCACACCAGCTTCTCTACCAGACGCCACCGACACCCAATGCTTTGCCGTTTGCTTGCTTGGCGGTGCGGGCTCCGGGAACCTAAACGACCGAGCGCAGGGCCTCGGCGCGGCCGGTCGACTCCCAGGGCAGGTTCAGTTCGGGGCGGCCGAAGTGGCCGTAGGCCGAGGTCTGGGTGTAGATCGGGCGCAGCAGGTCCAGGTCGCGGATGATCGCGGCCGGGCGCAGGTCGAACACTTCGGCGATGGCGCCCTGGATCTTGGCCGGGTCCACCGTCTCGGTGCCGAACGTCTCCACGAACAGCCCCACCGGAGAGGCCTTGCCGATCGCATAGGCCACCTGCACCTCGACCCGGCTGGCCAGGCCCGCGGCCACCACGTTCTTGGCCACCCACCGCATCGCGTACGCAGCCGAGCGGTCCACCTTGGACGGGTCCTTGCCCGAGAACGCCCCGCCGCCGTGGCGTGCCATGCCGCCGTAGGTGTCCACGATGATCTTGCGGCCGGTCAGGCCCGCGTCGCCCATCGGGCCGCCGACGACGAACCGGCCGGTGGGGTTGACCAGCAACCGGACCTCCGCCGTGTCCAGGCTCAGCGCGTCCAGCTCCGGCTTCACCACCTGCTCGCGGACATCCACGCCGAGCATGGTCTCCAGGTCGATGCCCTCGGCGTGCTGCGTGGACACCACCACGGTGTCCAGCCGCACCGGCTGGTCCCCCGCGTACTCGATCGTGACCTGGGTCTTGCCGTCCGGGCGCAGGTAGGGCAGCACACCGTCCTTGCGCACCCGGGTCAGCCGCTGCGACAACCGGTGGGCCAGCGCGATCGGCAACGGCATCAGCTCCGGCGTGTCCGAGCAGGCGTAACCGAACATCAGGCCCTGGTCGCCCGCGCCCTGCCGGGCGATCTCGTCCAGGGCGTTCTCCAACCGCGCCTCGTACGCCGCGTCCACGCCCTGCGCGATGTCCGGCGACTGCGAGCCGATCGCCACGTTGACGCCGCAGGAATTGCCGTCGAAGCCCTTCGCCGAGGAGTCGTATCCGATCTCGAGGATCTTCTCCCGCACGATCGTCGGAATGTCCGCGTACGCCTCGGTGGTCACCTCTCCCGCGACGTGCACCTGCCCGGTGGTGATCAACGTCTCCACCGCGACCCGTGACCGAGGGTCCTTGGCCAGCAACGCATCCAGGATCGAGTCGCTGATCGCGTCACAGATCTTGTCCGGATGTCCCTCCGTCACGGACTCTGAGGTGAACAATCTGCGGGTCGACTCCGTCATGGCGCTGTCACTTCCCGTCTCGAACTCTGCCGGTGTCCTCAGCCTACTTAAGGATGTCCGGGGTTTCGCTCAACGATGGATCACTGCAGTCACGGCGTCCCACACCGCGGCCGCCAGTTGCGCCTTGGAACCCAGTGGGATGGGGCGCTCGGTGCCGTCCGCGGCCAGCAGCCAGCCCGCGTTCTCCTCCACCTCGAACGCCCTGCCCTCGCTCACGGCATTGACCACCAGCAGATCGCAGCCCTTGCGCCGCAGCTTCGCGCGGCCGTGGTCGAGGACCGAGCCGTGCTCGTCCCCGGTCTCCGCGGCGAACCCCACCACGATCTGGCCGCCCGCCCGTTTCTTCACCAGTTCGGCGAGAATGTCGGCGTTGCGGGTCAGTTCGATGACCGGGTCCGGATGGTCGTCGGTTTTCTTGATCTTGAACTCGGCCTGGCTCGCCGGACGGAAGTCGGCCACCGCGGCGGACATCACCACGACGTCGGCGCCCGCGGCGGCCTCATGCGTCGCCACGCGCAGTTCCTCGGCCGTGGACACGCGCCGCACGACGGTACCGGCCGGATCGGGCAGGTCCGCGGTGTGCGCGGCGATCAACGTGACATCCGCACCACGCTGGGCGGCCACCCGGGCGAGCGCGTAACCCTGCTTGCCGGACGACCGGTTGCCCAGGAAGCGCACCGGGTCCAGCGGCTCCCTGGTGCCGCCGGCGGTGATCACCACCCGCAGGCCCGCCAGGTCCCGCGGCAGCGCGCCGGGCGCGGCCAGCAGCAGCCGGGCCAGCTCGACGATCTCGGCCGGGTCGGCCAGCCGCCCCTTGCCGGTGTCCACGCCGGTCAGCCGCCCGGAGGCGGGTTCGGCGACGACCACGCCCCGCGAGCGCAGCAGAGCCACGTTGTCGCGGGTCGCGGGGTGCTCCCACATCTCGGTGTGCATGGCCGGGAAGAACGCGACCGGGCAGCGGGCGGTGAGCAGGGTGCCGGTGAGCAGGTCGTCGGCCAGCCCATGCGCCGCACGGGCCAGCAGGTCGGCGGTCGCCGGGACGACCAGCACGAGGTCGGCCTCCTTGCCGATGCGCACGTGCTGCACATCGGGCACCTCGCTGAACACGCCGGTGTGCACCGGGTGCCCGGACAGTGCCTCGAAGGTGGCCGCGCCGACGAAGTTCAGCGCGGCCTCGGTGGGCACCACGCGGACGTCGTGACCGGTCTCGGTCAGCCCGCGCAGCACCTCGCATGCCTTGTAGGCGGCAATCCCGGCGCCCACGCCCAGGACGATCCGGGGACGGCCACCACCGAGGGCGCCTCCCGCCCGGTCACTCACCCTCGGTGTGTTCGAGCAGGCCGGCGTGGATCTCCCGCAGGGCGATCGACAGCGGCTTCTCACGGGGGCCCGGCTCGACCAGCGGGCCGACGTATTCCAGCAGGCCCTCGCCGAGCTGGGCGTAGTAGTCGTTGATCTGGCGGGCACGCTTGGCCGAATAGATCACCAGCGCGTACTTCGAGCTGACCTTGCTCAGCAGGTCGTCGATCGGCGGGTTGGTGATGCCTTCCAGTTCCTCGCCGTGGATACCCAGCGCTGCGCTCACTCGCGTTGCTCCCGAATCACTTGAAATCCTGATCCATCAAGTCTAACAACTGCTCGGCGGCCTCCCGCACGTCGGCGTTCACCACGCGCGCGTCGAACTCGCCCGCGGCGGCCAGCTCGCGTTCCGCCTCGGCCAGCCGGGCCTCCACGGCGTCCTGCTGCTCGGTGCCGCGCGCGGTGAGCCGGCCCACGAGCTCGTCCCACGACGGCGGCATCAACATCACCAGGCAGGCCTCGGGCATCGCCGCGCGGACCTGTCGCGCCCCCTGCAGCTCGATCTCCAGCACGGCCGGCCTGCCTTCGGCCAGCGCCCGCTCGACGGGCTGGCGCGGGGTGCCGTACCAGTTACCCGCGAACTGCGCGTGCTCGAGCAGTTCGCCACCGGCCACCATGCGGTCGAACGTGGCACGGTCGATGAAGTGGTAGTGCTCGCCGTCCACCTCCCCGGGCCGCGGTGGCCGGGTGGTGACCGAGACACTGAAGTAGATGTCGGGGTTCAGCTTCCGCAGCTGCCCGACGACGCTCGACTTTCCGACGCCCGAAGGCCCGGAGACGACGGTGAGCCGGCGCCGGGGCGTACCACGCCTCGAATCCGGCCCACCTGCCGCTGCCATCCTGACGTCGCTCACTCGCCGCTGAACTCGGCGAGCAGCGCCTTGCGCTGCCGGTCACCGAGGCCGCGCAGCCGCCGGCTCGGCGCGATCTCCAGGCGCTCCATGGTCTGCTGGGCGCGCACCTTGCCGACGCCGGGCAGAGCTTCGAGCAAAGCGGAGACCTTCATCTTGCCGAGCACCTCGTCCTCGTCCGCCTGCTTCAGCACGTCGGTCAGGGTGGTACCACCCCGCTTGAGGCGCTCCTTGAGCTCGGCACGGGCACGACGAGCGGCAGCGGCCTTCTCCAGCGCTGCCTTGCGCTGTTCCTCGGTCAGCTGGGGAAGTGCCACGTTTTCCTCCGTAGTACTCAAAAATTCTGGGTGGGTGACGCGACGGTACCCACCCCCGCCCACCGGCCACAATGCGGGGGTGGCAGGTCGCGCACGGTTGCGGGGCCTGATATTAGACCCAAACGCCGGGCAAAAGTCCGTGTTCTGCAAGACGCGGCCGCGGACGGCCGAACTGCTCGGCCGACTGCGTGTTGCCAGGTCACGGCCAGTAGACGTGTTCGCCGATCGCGCGTTCTGAACAACACAGCTCTCATCCGGCCAGTGTCGCCGCGATTCGGCGCGCCCCCTCGCGCAGGGCCGCGGGGTCTGGACCATGCCGCAGGATGTCCCGGGAAGACGCCGCTAGCACGCCGCGCAGCGGGCTCCCGAACAGCTTGTGCAGCTCCGCCACACCCGCTCCCTGCGCACCGAAACCGGGGGCCAGCACGGGCCCGTTGAGCTCGTCCAGCCGGAGCTCCCCGGGGGCGATCGTGGCACCCACGACCACCCCCACGTCACCGAGCGGCCGGGCACCCGCGTTACACTCCGCAGCATGATCCACAATGGACTGCGCCACGGTCTTTCCGTTGTCCAGCAAAGCGTTCTGTAATCGCGCGGCCTCCGGGTTGGAGGTGCGGGCGAGCACGAACACACCCTTCCCCGCCGCCTTGAGCGCGGGCCCGAGAGAGCCGAATCCGAGGTAGGGCGAGACCGTGATGGCGTCGGCGTCCAGCCGGGTTTCGCCGCCCAGGTACGCCGCCGCGTACGCAGCCATGGTGGAGCCGATGTCGCCGCGCTTGACGTCCAGCAGGACGAGCGCACCGGCCTCTTTCGCCTGCGCGATGACCCGTTCCAGAACCGCGATCCCCGCCGCCCCGTAGGCCTCGAAAAAGGCCGACTGCGGCTTCACCACGGCCACCTCGGGGGCGAGCGCGTCCACCGCTTTCAACGCGAAATTTTCCATTCCCGACACATCCCGCGGGAGTCCCCACGAGTCGAGCAGCCCGGGATGCGGGTCGATGCCGGCACACAGCGGACCCCGTGCGGCAACCGCCTCGGCCAGCCTTGCGCCGAACGGGGCAGTCCCTTCCACCGTCCGGTTCACGGCGCTCCCCTCAGGCTGGCCTGCAGGTGCTGCAGCGAGCGGACGCCGATGTCACCCCGGATGAGCGCCTCGATGCCGTGCACGGCGGCCGCCGCGCCCTGCACCGTGGTGATGCACGGGATATCGCGCGAGACCGCGGCGGTGCGGATCTCGTAGCCGTCCACCCGTGGCCCGCTGTTGCCGTAAGGTGTGTTGATCACCATGTCCACCCCGCCACCGAGGATCACCTCGACGATGTTCGGCCCGCCGATCTCCGGTGCACCGGACGGGTCGTCGGTGGCCTTGCGCACGACGGTGCACGGCACCCCGTTGCGGCGCAGCACCTCCGCGGTGCCCGAGGTGGCGAGGATCTCGAAGCCGAGGTCGGCCAGCCGCTTCACCGGGAACACCATCGCCCGCTTGTCCCGGTTGGCCACGGACACGAAGACCCGGCCGGCGGTGGGCAGCGATCCGTAGGCGGCGGACTGCGACTTCGCGAACGCCTCGCCGAAGGAGGTGTCCACGCCCATCACCTCGCCGGTGGACTTCATCTCCGGGCCGAGCAACGAGTCCACGCCCAGGCCCTCCGGCGTGCGGAACCGGTGGAAGGGCAGCACGGCCTCCTTCACCGCCACCGCGGAGTCCTCGGGCAGCCGGCCCCCGTCGCCATCGGCCGGCAGCACGCCGCGGGCCCGCAGGTCCTTGATCGACGCCCCGGTCATGACCAGCGAGGCCGCCTTGGCCAGCGCCACCCCGGTCGCCTTGGACACGAAGGGCACGGTCCGCGAGGCCCGCGGATTGGCTTCCAGGACATAGAGCACGTCGTCCTTGAGCGCGTACTGGACGTTCAGCAAGCCCCGCACTCCGACACCGCGGGCGATCGCCTCGGTGGAGGCCCGCACGGCGTCCACGTCCGAGCGGCCCAGGGTGATCGGCGGGAGCGCGCACGAGGAGTCGCCGGAGTGGATCCCGGCCTCCTCGATGTGTTCCATGACGCCGCCCAGGTACAGCTCCTCACCGTCGAACAGCGCGTCCACGTCGATCTCGATCGCGTCGTCGAGGAAACGGTCCACCAGCACCGGATGCTCGGGCGTCACCTCGGTGGCGCGCTGGATGTAGCCGGCCAGGGAATCCTCGTCGTAGACGATCTCCATACCGCGCCCGCCGAGCACGTACGACGGCCGCACGAGCACCGGGTAGCCGATCTCGTCGGCGATCCGCTTGGCGCCCTCGAACGAGGTCGCGGTGCCGTACCGGGGCGCGGGCAGCCCGGCGTCGCCGAGCACCTCGCCGAACGAGCCGCGGTCCTCGGCCAGGTGGATCGCCTCCGGCGGGGTGCCGACGATCGGCACCCCAGCGTCGGCCAGCCGCTTGGCCAGCCCGAGCGGGGTCTGGCCGCCCAGCTGCACGATCACCCCGGCCACGGTCCCGGACTGCCGCTCGGCGTTGACCACCTCGAGCACGTCCTCGAAGGTGAGCGGCTCGAAGTACAGGCGGTCGGAGGTGTCGTAGTCGGTCGAGACGGTCTCCGGGTTGCAGTTGACCATCACGGCCTCGAACCCGGCCTCCCGCAAGGCGATCGCGGCGTGCACGCACGAGTAGTCGAACTCGATGCCCTGCCCGATGCGGTTCGGCCCCGAACCGAGGATGAGCACCTTCGGTTTGTCCGGCTGGGGCGCGACCTCCGATTCCGAACCTTGCCAGTCGGACTCGTAAGCCGAGTAGTGGTAAGGCGTCTTCGCGGCGAACTCCGCCGCACAGGTGTCCACGGTCTTGAACACCGGCCGCACGTTGAGCCGGTGGCGCAGCGCGCGCACACCGTCCTCCCCGGCCAGCTCCGGCCGCAACGCCGCGATCTGCCGGTCCGACAGCCCGGTGCGCTTGGCTTCCCGCAGCAGGTCGGCGTCGAGCACCGGCGCGTCACGGACCTGGGCGCCCACCTCGCCGATCAGCGCGATCTGGTCGATGAACCACGGGTCGATGCCGCTGGCCTCGTGCACCTGCAGAGGCGTGGCGCCCAGCCGCAGCGCCCGCTCGACCCCGTAGAGGCGGCCGTCGTGCGGCGTCCGCAGTTCCGCGAGCGTGGACTCGAGCGTCGCCCCGTCCGGGTCCGGCCGCGTCCAGAACCCGGCCGCCTTGGTGTCGATCGAGCGCATCGCCTTGCCCAGCGCCTCGGGGAAGCTGCGGCCCAGCGCCATGGCCTCGCCGACGCTCTTCATCGTCGTGGTCAACATCGGATCCGCGCCGGGGAACTTCTCGAACGCGAACCGCGGCACCTTCACCACCACATAGTCCAGCGTCGGTTCGAACGAGGCGGGGGTTTCGCCGGTGATGTCGTTGCGGATCTCATCGAGCGTGTAGCCGATCGCGAGCTTCGCGGCGATCTTGGCGATCGGGAACCCGGTCGCCTTGGACGCCAGCGCGGACGAGCGCGACACCCGTGGGTTCATCTCGATCACGACCATGCGCCCGTCGCGCGGGTTGATCGCGAACTGGATGTTGCAGCCTCCGGTGTCCACCCCGACTTCGCGTAGCACGGCGATGCCCACGTTGCGCATGTGCTGGTATTCGCGGTCGGTCAGGGTCATCGCGGGCGCCACCGTCACCGAGTCGCCGGTGTGCACGCCCATCGCGTCGATGTTCTCGATGGAGCAGACCACCACGACGTTGTCGCGCCGGTCGCGCATCAGCTCGAGCTCGAATTCCTTCCAGCCGAGCACGCTCTCCTCGATGAGCACCTCGGTGACCGGCGACTCCGCCAGCCCCACCGACGCCAGCCGCTCCAGTTCCTCAGGGGTGTGCGCCATGCCGGAGCCGAGCCCGCCCATGGTGAACGACGGGCGGATCACCACCGGCAGCCCGAGCTCGGCCACGGTCTCGCGCACCTCGGTCATGGAGTGGCAGACCCGGCTCCGCGGCACCTCGGCGCCGACCGCGCGCACGATGTCCTTGAACTTCTGCCGGTCCTCACCGCGCTGGATCGCGTCGATGTCCGCGCCGATCAGCTCGACGCCGTACTTCTCCAGTACGCCACGCTCGTGCAGCGCGACCGCACAGTTGAGCGCCGTTTGACCGCCCAGCGTCGCCAGCAGCGCGTCCGGACGTTCGGCGGCGATGACCTTCTCCACGAAGTCCGGGTTCACCGGCTCGATGTAGGTGGCGTCGGCGAACTCCGGGTCGGTCATGATGGTCGCCGGGTTGGAGTTGACCAGGCTCACCCGGAGCCCTTCGGCGCGCAGCACCCGGCATGCCTGCGTGCCCGAGTAGTCGAACTCGGCGGCCTGGCCGATCACGATCGGCCCGGATCCGATCACGAGCACGTGCTCGATGTCAGTACGTTTCGGCATTACCGGTTTTTCTCCATCAACGTTACGAATTCGTCGAACAGCGGGGCGGCGTCGTGCGGACCCGCGGCCGCCTCGGGGTGGTACTGCACGGAAAACGCGGGCACGTCGACACACCGCAGGCCCTCCACCGTGCCGTCGTTGGCGCAGTAGTGGCTGACCCTGGCCGTGCCGAACGGCGAGTCGAACCGCGCACCCGGCTCGCCCTCCAGAGCGAACCCGTGGTTCTGCGCGGTGATCGCCACCTGCCCGGTGTCGGCGTCGATCACCGGGATGTTGATCCCGCGGTGGCCGTAGCGCATCTTGTAGGTGCCCAGCCCCAGCGCGCGGCCGAGGATCTGGTTGCCGAAGCAGATGCCGAACAGCGGGATCTCGCGCCGCAGCACCTGGCTGGTCAGCTCGATCGCGTGCGCCTGGGTCTCCGGGTCGCCCGGCCCGTTGGACAGGAACACCCCGTCGGGCTCGACGGCCAGGAGGTCCTCGACTGTGCTGGTGGCCGGCAGAACGTGCACCTCGACGCCGCGGCGGCTCAGCTGCCGCGGCGTGTTCGCCTTGATGCCCAGGTCCAGTGCGGCCACCCGGAACCGGCGCTCTCCCGCCGCCGCGACCACGTACGGCCGGCCGGTGGTGACCTCGCCGGCCAGGTCGGCACCCTTCATGCGCGGGCCGGCCAGAACCTCCTCCAGCATGGCGCCGTCGGCGTCGAGCGCGTCACCGGAGAACACCCCGGCCCGCATCGCGCCGTGCTCACGCAGGTGCCGGGTCAGTGTGCGGGTGTCCACACCCGCGATACCGACCACGCCCTGCCTGACCAGCTCGTCGTCGAGACGACGGCGCGAGCGCCAGTTCGACGGGGCCCGGGCCGGGTCGCGCACCACGTAGCCGGCCACCCAGATCCGGGCCGACTCGTCGTCCTCGTCGTTCCACCCGGTGTTGCCGATCTGCGGCGCCGTCTGCACCACGATCTGCCGGTGGTAGGACGGGTCGGTCAGGGTCTCCTGGTAGCCGGTCATGCCGGTGCAGAACACCGCCTCGCCCAGCGTCCGTCCTTCCGCCCCGTAGGCCGAGCCGCGGAACACGCGGCCGTCCTCCAGCACCAATGCCGCCGGCGTCCTCACCGGGCACCTCCCCTGATCCTCAACTCTTCAATCCACTGTGGACAATCCGCCGGGTCGTCGGCGCGGAAACCCGTGTCCAGCGCGACGTCCCCGGCCTGCCAGGTGATCACCAGCAGGCTGTCGGTGCCCATCACCTTGCCCGCGATCGCGCTCGCGGCCCGCGCGCCGGTGACCGACTCGCGCGGAATCCAGAACCCCGGCGCGCCGGCCCGGTCCACCGCGATCCCGCCGGGGTGGAGCCGCAGCCACGCGCGCCCCCGCATGCCCACGCCGCGGGTGACGATCCGGTCCTGCCAGTTGCCCGCCGTCGTGGTGCTCACGTACAGGCCCTCGGTCTGCAGCTCCGGCTCGCCCGGATCGTCGGGCACCTGCGGGAACGGCGGCACCCAGGCGCTCTGTGACCGCGCCTTGCGCCGCCAGCCGGCTCGCATGCCCCACAGGAGGAGCAGGAAGACGGCCACGACGATCAGGGTCAGCAGCAAGCGTTCCACGAATGCCTCCCTTCCGGCGCGCTCACCGTAGTTTTCCTTCGCGTGCGGTGATGCGCCCGCGCAGCAGCGTCAGCGTCACCACGCCGGGCAGCCGCATTCCCTCGTACGGTGTGTTCTGCGCGAGGCTGGCCAGTTCGGCGCCGCGCACCGTCCAGTCCGCGTCGGGGTCGACCAGGACCAGGTTCGCCGGTTCGCCCGCGAGCAGCGGCCGGCCCTGGTCCGGCAGCCCGGCGATCTCGGCGGGCCGCTCGCTCATCACCCGCGCCACGCCGCGCCAGTCCAGCAGCCCGGTGCGGACCATCGTCTCCGTCACCACCGACAGCGCGGTCTGCAAGCCCAGCATGCCCGGCCGGGCCGCCGCCCACTCGCAGTCCTTGTCCTGCACCGCATGCGGCGCGTGATCGGTGGCCACGCAGTCGATCACGCCCTCGGCCAGCGCCTCGCGCAGCCGCGCCGTGTCGGCCATGGTGCGCAACGGCGGGTTGACCTTGTTGACCGGGTCGTACCCGGCCAGCCGCTCGTCGGTGAGCAGCAGGTGATGCGGGGTGACCTCGGCCGAAACCCGGGTGCCGCGTTCCTTGGCCCAACGCAGGATCTCGGCCGTGCCGGCGGTGGACACGTGGCAGACGTGCAGCCGGGCTCCCGCGTGCGCGGCGAGCAGGCAGTCCCGCGCCACGATCGATTCCTCCGCCGACGCCGGCCAGCCGGCGTAACCCAGCCGTGCGGCGGTCGCGCCCTCGTGCGCCTGTGCGCCGACGGTCAGCCGCGGCTCCTCGGCGTGCTGCGCGATCACCGCGTCCAGCGCGGTCGAATACTCCAGCGCACGCCGCATGAGCAACGGGTCGGCGACGCAGTGCCCGTCGTCGGAGAACACCCGTACCCCGGCCGCCGAGCGGGCCATCGTGCCCAGCTCGGCGAGCTTCTCACCGCGCAACCCGACGGTGACCGCGCCGACCGGATACACGTCCACCAGGCCGATCTCGCGGCCCTTCCGCCAGACGTGCTCGACCACCACCGCGTTGTCGGCGACGGGATCGGTGTTGGCCATCGCGAACACCGCGGTGTAGCCGCCGAGCGCCGCGGCCGCCGACCCGGTCTCGATCGTCTCGGCGTCCTCCCGGCCCGGCTCGCGCAGGTGGGTGTGCAGGTCGACGAACCCGGGCAGCAGTACCTGCCCGCCCGCGTCCACCACCTCGGTGTCCTCATCCGCGACGCGGATGCCGGGACCGATTTCGGTGATCACCCCGTCGGCGACGAGGACGTCCACCTCCTCGCCCTCCCCGTAGCATCGGACGTCCCTGATCAGGATTCGGTCACTCACACTTGTCCTTCCGACACCTCGATCAGTCACTGCTCACCTCCGTCGGTCGCCAGGAGGTGGTAGAGCACCGCCATCCGGACGTGCACGCCGTTGCGGACCTGCTCGGTGATCGCCGACACCGGCGCGTCGGCCACGGCCGAGGAGATCTCCATGCCGCGCATCATCGGCCCGGGGTGCAGCACGACGGCGTGCTCCGGCAGCAGGCGCAGGCGCGCCTCGTTCAGCCCGTACGCGATCGAGTATTCGCGCGCCGACGGGAAGAACCCGCCGTGCATCCGCTCGGCCTGCACGCGCAGCACCATCACCGCGTCCACCGCGGGCAGCTCCGCGTCGAGTTCGCTGGACACCGTCACCGGCAGTTCCGCCACCCTGGCCGGCAGCAGGGTCGGCGGCGCGACCAGCACCACCTCGGCACCGAGCGAGGCCAGCAGATGGATGTTGGAGCGCGCGACGCGACTGTGCAACACGTCGCCGACGATCGCCACGCGCCGGTCCTTCAGCCCGCCGAGCCGCTCCCGCAGGGTGGCCGCGTCGAGCAGGGCCTGGGTCGGATGCTCGTGGGTGCCGTCCCCCGCGTTGACCACGGCCGTGCCGGCCTCCGCCAGCCAGCCGGCCAGCCGGTGCGCCGCGCCCGAGGCGGAATGGCGGATGATCACGCAGTCCGCCCCCGCCGCGGCCAGGGTCAGCGCCGTGTCGCGCAGCGACTCGCCCTTGCCGACCGAGGAGCCCCCGGCGGAGACGTTGACCACGTCGGCGCTCATCCACTTGCCCGCGATCTCGAACGAAACCCTGGTCCGGGTGGAGTTCTCGTAGAACAAGGTGATGACGGTGCGGCCACGCAGCGTCGGCAGCTTGCGCACCTCACGGCCGAGCAGCGTCCTCTTGAGCTCGTCGGCGGTGTCCAGTACGGCCGTCGCGAGGTCCGGGTCCAGGCCCTCGGTCGCCAGCAGATGCCTCATGCCTTCTCCTCCGCGCGCAGAACCACCGCGTCGCGGCCGTCGACGTCGGCCAGCAGGACATGGACCTCCTCGGCCCGGGACGTCGGCACGTTCTTGCCCACGTAGTCGGCCCGGATCGGGAACTCGCGGTGCCCGCGGTCGACCAGCACGGCCAGTTGCACGGCACGCGGCCGCCCATGATCACGGAGCGCGTCGAGCGCGGCTCGAACGGTGCGGCCGGAGAACAGCACGTCGTCCACCAGCACGACCACCCGGTCGTCGATGCCGCTGTCCGGCAGGCGGGTCGACGCGAGCGGGCGGGTGGGCCGGCGCCGCAGGTCGTCGCGATAGAGCGTGATATCGAGGGCGCCGGTAGGCAGGTTGACCCCGGAAAACTCGGCGATCCGGGCGGTCAGCCGGACCGCCAGGGACGTCCCCCGAGTCGGGATACCCAACAGGACGGGTGTTTCGTCCGAATCGGCACTCAGCGCGGTCTTCTCGATGACCTGATGGGCCATTCGGGCGATAGTGCGTGCGACGTCACCGGCAGAGAGCAGCTCCCGCTCACCACTCGGCTCCGTCGCGCCACGAGGGCGTGACGACACAGCGGACTCCTTCCCCGCCTCACCGGACGGGTCCTTAAAGGATGTCGGTATTCCCTGGTCGACCAGGGCTTCCAGCCGACAGTACCAGGCGGTGGGTCACCTCCCACGGGTGGTATGACCGGCCCGAAACCCATCCTTTGCTTGACCTGGTGACGACAATGCGTAACCATTACTCTGAGTATTCAGCTTAGCAGTCCCCCGGCGGTCCTCGACCGACTGGGCGAGGAAACGGAGAACCACCAGATGGGCGATTACGCCAAAGCGCTCGGCGCCAAACTCCGCGGGATCCGCCAGCAGCAGGGACTGTCCCTGCACGGGGTCGAGCAGAAGTCGGGCGGACGCTGGAAGGCCGTCGTGGTCGGTTCGTACGAACGCGGCGACCGGGCGGTGACCGTTCAGAAACTGGCCGAACTGGCGGATTTCTACGGCGTACCCGTGGTCGAACTGCTGCCCGAGGGGCGGGTCCCCTCCGGCGCCGAGCCGGCCACCAAGATCGTGATCAACCTGGAGCGGTTGCAGCAGTTGCCGGCCGAGAAGGTCGGGCCGCTGGCCCGGTATGCGGCAACCATCCAGAGCCAGCGCGGCGACTACAACGGCAAGGTGCTGTCCATCCGCACCGAGGACCTGCGCTCGCTGGCGATCATCTACGACATGACCCCCGGCGAGCTCACCGAGCAGCTGATCGACTGGGGCGTCCTGCCGCCCGAGGCACGTCCCGCCAAGGAAGACTGATCACCCACCGCGGGATGGGGTTCCCGCCCTGTCCCGCGGCGGGGGTCACAGCACGGCGCGCAGCCGGTCGGCGATGGTACCGATGCGGCCCAGCACGCCGTTGACGAAACGCGGCGAGTCGTCGGTGGACAGCTCCCTGGCCAGGCCGACCGCCTCGTCGATGGCCACCGGGTCCGGCACGTCGGCGGCCCAGAGCAGCTCGTAGACGCCCACCCGCAGCACGGCCAGGTCGACCGGCGGCATGCGTTCCAGGGTCCAGCCCTGGGCGTGCTCCGACAGGAGTTCGTCGATCCGCTCGCGGTGTGCCGCCACGCCTTCGATCAGGCTGATCGTGTAGTCCCCGACGGGATCGACCTCGGTCCGGCCGACCCGCTCCGCGACCAGGCTCACCGGGTCGGCGGACCGCTGGGCGGCCTCGTAGAGGATCTCCACCGCGCGCCTGCGCAAAGCGCGGCGGCCCAGCGAGCCGCCGCGCTTCGGGGCACGGTGCTCGGTCTTGCGCCCACCGGCCGGCCGGGTGGGCTCCCCCGCCCGGTCGCCGTGGTTTCCGGGCGTGCCCTCGGAACTCAACTGGATACCCTGCCCAGGTACCGGCCGTCGCGGGTGTCCACCTTGACCTTCTCGCCGGTGGACACGAACAACGGCACCTGGATCTCGGCGCCGGTCTCCAGGGTGGCCGGCTTGGTGCCGCCGGTGGACCGGTCGCCCTGCAGGCCCGGGTCGGTGTGCTGGATGACCAGCTCGACCGAGGTGGGCAGCTCGACGTAGAGCGGCTCGCTCTCGTGCGTGGCGACCTGCACCTCGGTGTTCTCCAGGAGGAAGTTCGCCGACTCGCCGATGATGTCCCGGCCGACGGTGATCTGGTCGTAGGTCTCGCCGTCCATGAACACGAAGTCCGTGCCGTCGTTGTACAGGTAGGTCATGGTGCGGCGGTCGACGGTGGCGGTGTCCACCTTGGTGCCGGCGTTGAACGTCCTGTCCACCACCTTGCCGGAGAGCACGTGCTTGAGGGTGGTGCGCACGAAGGCGCCACCCTTGCCCGGCTTGACGTGCTGGAAGTTCACGACGGACCACAGCTGGCCGTCCAGGTTCAGCACCATGCCGTTCTTCAGGTCGTTGGTGGTGGCCACGGTTGTCCAGTTCTCCCGTAGTTGTCGTTCGCGGGCCGCGCTAGACGGCCACGAGTTCCTTGCTGCTCAGAGTGAGGATTTCGGGTGCGGATTCCCGCACGACCAGCGTGTCCTCGATGCGGACGCCACCGCGGCCGGCGAGGTAGACGCCTGGCTCCACGGTAACGGTCATACCGACGGAGAGTGTACCGGCGGCGTTGTACGCCAGGCGGGGCGCCTCGTGGATCTGCAACCCCACTCCGTGCCCGAGGGGGTGGGAGAACTCCTCACCGTGACCCGCCTGCTCGATCACCTGCCGCGCCGCCTTGTCGATCTCGGCCAGGTCACCGGCCGGCAGCACCGCCGCGACACCGCTGGCCTGCGCCTGGTGCACCAGCTCGTAAAGCTCTCGCTGCCAGTCCGCCGGCCGGCCGATCACCACGGTCCTGGTCATGTCGGAGTGATAGCCGTCCACGGTCGCCCCGAAGTCCAGCTTGACGAACTCACCCGGCCCCAGGACCTTGCCGGTGGGCGCGTGGTGCGGAATCGCCGAGTTGGCCCCCGCGGCCACGATCGAGTCGAAGGACGGGCCGGTGGAACCGTGGTCGAGCATCAGATTTTCCAGCTCGCGCGCCACCTCGCGCTCGGTGCGGCCGGGCCGGATCCCGCCGCGCTCCAGCAGATCGGCCAGCGCGCGGTCGGCCGCCGCGCAGGCCGCCCGCAGCGCGGAGATCTCGGTCTCGTCCTTGACCATCCGCAGCCGCTCGACCCGGCCCGGTGTGCGCGCGAGTTCGATCCCGCCGGCGATCGCGGCGTAGGTGTGGTAGCTCTCGACGCTCACGTGGTGGCTCTCGAAGCCCACGCGGCGGTAGCTTCCCACCTGCCCGGCGGCGCGTTTGAGTAGCGCGGCAGCGCTTTCGCGGTCCGTCACGCGTTCCAGGTCGGGCACCTCGGCGGCGGATTGGGTGGTGTAGCGGCCGTCGGTGCAGAAGACGGTGCGTTGCTCGTCTTCTGCATGCAGCAACAGGGCCGCGTTGGAACCGCTGAAACCCGTCAGGTAGCGGATGTTGACCAGGTCGGTGACGAGCAAGGCAGCTACGTCGGCTTCGCGGAGCTCGGCGCGCAGCGCATCGCGCCGGGCCAGCTGAAGTTCGGGCACCAAACCAGCTTAGGGCTTCGGCCACGACGCGGAACCCCGAGGCGGATGATCAAGCACGCACGCCGGGTGCGCACCAAGGTTGCTGCGCAGCTACGACGAAACTCTCGACGGCGGGCTCGTCCTGCCCCGGGGTCGGTCACGGCGCCAGGGCGAGGATTTCGTCGGTGTCATAGGCGAGGAAGCCGTCGAAGGGAACCGGTGTCGACAGTTCCGGCAAATTGTTTGTCCGTCTACAGCCAAGCCGAACTCGACACCGTAGCCGACGAACTCAACGACCGACCCCGCCAAACCCTCAACTGGCGCAATCCCACCGAAGTACTCGACAAACTCCTACTCGAAACTACCGGCGCACCCACCACTTGACATCGCCCAAGTATTCGGGGAAGGACATCTCCGGATGCGGTAAGCCCGGATTTTCGAGCTGATCCTCGCCCGGCCCGAGTCGATCCGGCCGCTTGGGCAACGGACTGGATGATCCGGCCATCGAGCGCCGGTGAGACCGGTTAGAGTGGCGCGATGCGGCCCTGGCTGACCCGAGCTCTCGGCATGGCACTGGCGCACGCGATCGCCGAAACCACGCTGGCGAAGGCGGCGGTGTACGAGCCGACCGGCCTGGCCGGCTACCGAATTCTGGCGATCGCGCTGCTCGTCGGCGCCGCGGCGTCGTGGGGCGCGATCGACGGCTGGCGCCGCCGCCCGGATCTCGGGCGGACCTGGCTGATCGCCGCGCTCGTCTCCGGCCCGGTGTCCGGGATCCTCTATGTGGTCGGCCGAGCCGTGTTCGTGGACCAGAGCGGGACCGGCGAACTGTGGCCGGCGCTGTCCGGCGGGGCCGCGTTCACCGCGCTGCTCGTCCTGATCCCGGCCGGGCTCGGCATGTTCGTCGGCCCTCGCCTGCAACCCCGGAAGGCGGCCGGCACGCCCTCAGCCGGCGAATGACCGAGCCGGCGTGCCGGTCAGGTTGTCGCCGGCTCCCCCGACGTAGGGGTCCCTGTCGTGAAGCGCTTTCTGGATGATGTCGGCGACGTCGGCGTCTTCGTAGTCGTCCGGCAGCGGGACGTTTCCCTGCTCGAACATCTTGCGCACCACCGGGATGCCGGGCTCACGGCCTAGCCTGATCCCACGCAGCGCGTCGTCGATCGGAACCTTGCGGGACTCGCCGAAGCTCGTCTTCAGTTCCACGTCCCAGCTGTTGTAGTGCGGCCGTCCCCGGTCGACGATCATCGCGGGGAACTGCGGCCCCCGCTGCGTGATGATCAGGCAGGTGGACGACAGGTCCCAGCGAAACGTCGACAGCGTCGACGACAGACCGACGTGGACGTCCAGCAGGTGGTCGTAGTTCTGCTTGTACCAGCAGGCGGCCAGGATCGTCGCGAACGACTCGATCTGGGTTCCCTTGCCGGTCCAGGTGAGGGCGTGGTCGTTGGCGTCCTCGGCGAGATTGCGGTAGAGCTCGGCATAACGCTCGCACAGGCCGGCGTCGGACGGGTCGATGATCTCCATCCGGATCGACAGGGTCCGGCTCTGCTCGTCCGCGGCTCGTGCGCAGGCCGGCAACGTGACCACCCGGGTGTGGGTGCCCGTGCCGCCCTTGAAGATCCAGCGGTCGGTTTCCGCGCGCGCCTTGGCCAGCGCCTCGGTAGCCTCGATCCCCGCGGCGATCCGCACCCCGGCCACCATCGACAGCCGTTCGGAGATCGTGCGATGCAGTTCGGCGTTCGAGGACGTGATCGAGCGGTGCAGATCCGCGTTCGAGGACAGCAGCGAGCGGTGCAGATCGGCATTCGACGTCTCCTGCCGCCACCGCTCCCGCAGCATCGCGAACGCGATCACGCCCAGGGTCAACGGGATGACCTTGGCGATCAGGTCGGACGGAACCAGGTCCACCACGCCCAGCACGCTGATGAAGATCGCGAGCAGCAGCGCGACCGCGCTTTCCGCATTGGTCTTGACCCAGGTCATGAACTGCCTCATCGACCCTCACTCCTCGACAGGTGACTGATCGTAAGACAACGCTCACCGTCGCGGGCCGAGAACGTGGGAAACAGTTTTCAGAACGGGACGTCGATGGGGAGGCGGCGGATGCCCGGCAGGCTGGCGTCCAGCTCACCGGTCTCGAACCGGCACATCCCGATCACGTGCCAGAACTGGCCGCCGGGATCGCCGTCGAGCTTGTACCGGCCGTCCGGGGCCAGCGCCGCCCACCCCTCCGGCAGGCCGAGCAGGGTCAGCCGGGCATGGGCCTCGCGCCCCGTCACCGACCACAGGCGCACGGTCCCGTCGTCACCGGCGCTGGCCAGCAGGTCGCCGGACGGGCTGAACTGGACGGACAGCACGTCCCGGTTGTGCCCGACGAGGGTATGCAGGTGCGCCCCGGTCTCCGGATCCCACAGGTGGATCACCAGGTCGTTGCCGGCGGTGGCGAGCAGGCCCCCGGACGGGCTGAACGCCAGCGTGCGCAGGCGGTCGATGTGCCGGGTGAGCACCTGCCGCACCCGCCCGGTCTCCAGGTCCCAGACCCGGGCCGTGGTGTCCCACGAGGCGCTGGCCAGCACGCCGTTGCCGAAGGCCACCGAGTACACCCGGTCGGTGTGCCCGGACAGGACACGCACCAGCCGGCCGGTGCCGGCCTCCCACAGCCGCACCTTCGAGTCGTCGCACCCGGTGGCGAGCCACTTCCCGTCCGGGCTGAACGCGATCGAGCGGACCCGGCCGTGGTGGTCGGCCAGCGTCTGCAGGAGCCGCCCGGTGATCCGGTACCAGATCCGGACCGTGTCGTCGTCGTTCGCGGTCGCCAGCTCGTCGCCGGACGGGCTGAACGCCACCGTCCACACCGGCGCGGACTCCACGTTGAGATGCCGCTCGTAGCCCCCGGTGTCCACGTTGAACAGGTTGATCCGGCCGTCGTTGGTGACCGTGGCCAGCCGGGGCGCGGCCGGGCTGAACGCGGTGTCCTCCACGGTGAGCAGGCGGTCCGGCGAGCCGAACAGCTCTTCCACCTGCCGGCCGGTGACCGGGTCCCACAGCCGCGCGACACCGTCGTTGCCGGTGGTGGCCAGCAGGGAGCCGTCGGCGGAGAACCGCACCCCGGTGACCCGCCGTCCATGCCCGGTCAGGGTGTGCCGGCACTGGCCGGTCTCCGGGTCCCACAGGCGCGTGGTGAACTGGTCGTCGCCGATCGCGAGTTGCCCGCCGTCGGGCCGGAACGCGAACGGCCACACCGAGCCGAGGTGGCCGGTCAGCCGGTGCCGGACCTGGCCGGTCTCGCCGTCCCACAGGATGACCGTGCCCGCGCTGTCGCCGGTGGCCACCAGAGCGCCGGAGGGACTGAAGGTGACCCAGTAGATCGCCGCCGGGTGCCCTGCCAGAATCCGCGCGCACTGCTTTTCGTCCAGGTCCCAGACCCGGACTCCGCCGTCGGTGTCGCCGCTGACCAGCCGTCGCCCCGCCGGATGGAAGGCCAGCGTGTAGACCCCGCCGGTGTGCCCCGGCAGGTCGGCCAGTCCGCGGCCGGTCCGCGGGTCCCAGAGCCGGACCGCCCCGTCCTGGCCCCCGGTGGCCAGCAGGTCCCCGGACGGGCTGAACGCCACCCGGTACACCGAGCCCTCCGCACCGGTCAGTTCGCCCAGCGACGCGCCGCTCGCGGTGTCCCACAACCGGACGCTGCCGTCGGAGTACGAGGTCGCCAGCTTCTCGCCGTGGAACGCCATGCTGAAGATGAAGCCACGCCCGCCGGGCAGCTCGTGGCGGAGCCGACCGCTCGGCAGGTCCCACAGCCGCAGCACGCCGTCGGCGTCGCCGGTGGCCAGCCGTTCGCCCGACGGGTCGAGCACCACCGGCCACGGCCACTCGTGGTGCCCCTCCAAGATCAGCAGTGGGTCGCCGGTGGCCGCGTCCCACACCCGCACGTTGCCGTCGGCGGACCCGGTGACCAGGAAGTTCTCGCCGTAGGTGACGGAATACACGCGGTCCCGGTGGCCCTGCAGGGTCCGCAGGGGCAGGCCGCTCGCGGTGTCGCAGATCAGCACCCCGCCGTCGTCGCTGCCGATCGCCAGCGTGCCGCCGTCCGGACTGTAGGCGAGTACCTGCGGCAGCCGGCCGAACTCCGCGTGAAAGCCGTGCCGCACGCCGATCGACGACGGGGCCAGCTCCGTGTCCACCTGCTGCCCGGGCGCGATCGCCGCCCCGTGCAGCTCGCGGGCGTCCGGAAGGCCAGTCGCGGCGATGAGGGCGGCGCGGCGCCAGCGGGCCCCGGTCACCGCCGCACCGGTCAGGTCGGCCCCGCGCAACCGGGCTCCGGTCAGGTCGGCGCCGCGCAGGTCCGCCCCGGCCAGCTGTGCCTCGTCCAGTCGCGCCCGGACCAGGCAGGCGTCGCGCAGCACGGCACGGGTCAGGTTGGTCCCGACCAGCCGGGCCCGGCTCAGGTCGGCGCCGGTGAGGTCGACCTCCTGCAGATCGCGGTAGGACAGGTCCTCGCCCTGCAGCGAAGCGCCCCGCAGATCGGCGCTGGCCGGGGTGCGCAGGCGGGTGGTCACCTTGATCGCGTTGGTCCGGGCCGCGTCGCTCGCTCGCCGGTCGGCCAGCACGCCATCGGCCCACGCCTGGCACGCCCGGGTATCCGCGATGTCGCACAGGAAATCGATGGTCAGCTGCGAAAGCGGCCGCCGGGCGAGCTCCCGCGGCGCCGTGACACCGCTGAAGAACTGGCCCGCGATGGCGTTGGCCACCAGCCATTCCATCACCGAAACGTGGATGAACCCGAAGAGCCCGTCGTCGGTGCGCACGAGCAGGCTGCCCGCGCCGACCGCGTGCGCGGTCTGCGACCGCGAAAGGCGCCCACCGGCCAGGCCGGACAGCGTGTCCGCGACCTCGTGCAGCTCGGCGAGACCGATGAAGGACTCGCCGGCCTCCCACAGCCGCAGCGCCAGCGTGGTCACCGCCAGCCAGAGATCGTCCAGATCGAGACCGTGCACCGAACCGGGTCCGCCTTCGGCGCGGCGTGCCTCGAACGTCAACCAGTTCTGGAGGATCTCGCGGTACAGGCCCGCCGCCGAGAGGGTGTGCCGGGCGCGCACCGCCGCCTGCACGCGTTCGGAGTCGAGGTCGGCGATGAAGCTCAGCATGCGCGGGTTCCGGGACAGGCCGAGCAAATCCTGGATACCGCTGATCAGCGCCAGCCTCGCCTCGGCCTTCTCCTCGTCACCTTCGTAGCGGTTGACCAGATAACTGCGGATCTGCTCGGGCGTGAAGTCCTCGATGCCGAAGATCCGCCGGTGCGGCATCAGCCCCACCCGTTCGCCGAGCGCGGTGAACACCTGGGCGTGCGACTTGAAATGCTGGGTGCGGCTGGCGATGATGATCTTCGCCTTGTCCCGCGCCGCCTGCAGCAGGGTATCCAGATGGTCCGCCGCGCGCTCGTAGGTGACCCGGGTGACCAGCTCGTCGAAACCGTCGAACAGCAGCACGATCCGGCCCTCGCGCAGCATGTAGTGCAGGGCCTTGAGGTCGATCAGCTCCTCGCCGTGGTTGGCCAGGTGCGCCGCGACCAGCCCGTCCACCGTGTGCGCCTTGTCCAGCTCGCGCAGCTCGATCAGCAGTGGGATCACCGCCGGCACGGTCTCGGCGATCCGCCGGGCCACCTCCCGCAGCACGAACGTCTTGCCCCGGCCGAAGTCGCCCAGCACCAGCACGAACCGCCCGTAATCGCCGGTGACCAGGCGCACCAGCTCGTCGGCGAGGTCGTCGCGCACGTCGTTGTCCGGGCGATCCAGCTCGCGGAACCGTTGCGGCACATAGAGATCCGGCGGGTAGCGGCGGTCGGTGCGCAGCCGCATGGTCTGCTCGGCGACGTACTCGTCCAGGTCGAGCAGGCCCTGGAACTCGGTGAAGCTGCGCAGCCGGACGCCCCGGCGCGCGGTCTCGTCCCGCAGGCTCCGGGCCGGTGCCGGGCCCTGGAACACGAGCTCGGAACCGGGCGGCGGATCATGCCGGAGGAAGTCGTCGACCACCTCCCGGGTCACCTCGCCGGCGTGCGCGCCGACCCGCCACTGGGCGGTGATGCGTTCGTTCTGGCGGGTCACGAGCAGGTGCGGCGGCTTCGCATCGATCCGCCGGATCTTGGCGTTCTCGTAACGGGCCGCGCAGACCTCGGCGACCCGGTCGAGGAGCCGGCCGTGCGGATCCGTCGCCGGGAGAAGCTCGGGTTCCGGCCCGGGCACCTGCCCGCCCAACTCGGCGACGCCGGTGGCGGGCGCGGTGAACGCGGCACCGACCGCCTGCCACTTCCGCGCCAGCCGCTCGGCCCGCTCCCCGACGCGGTCCTCCTGGACCGAGAACCGCCGCAGGCCCTCGGCCGTCACCTGGATGATCTCGTCGCGGCCGGGACCCGCGCCGGACACCGCGGGCAGGCCGGAGTCGAGGAAGTCGATACGCGTGCCACCGGGTCCGGGACCGTGCAACACCAGGTTGAGGCGGCCGCCGAGCAGGCGGTCGAGCAGGTCGGCATCGGCCAGCAGCACCGGGTCGGGGCCCGGCAGCCGCCCGCCGGGCGTGGGATCGTGGCAGAGCACGCCGAGGCGCAGCCAGCCCGAGCTCTCGAAGGGCCGCAGGCGTTCGGCGAACCACGCGGCCTGCGCCTCGCCGAGCTGGCCGTAGTCGTCCTCCGGGCGGTGGCTGGCCGCCATGGTCGAGTTCATGCCGGCGACGGCGACCCGCAGCTCGGGAATCGCGAACAACGTCCAGGGCTGGGCGATGTCGAACACCGGGCCGTCGAGTCCCTGGTAAAGCTCGCCGAACAGCTCGGCGAACTGCTCCAGCTTCGGGAAATAGGGCTCCTGCGGCTGCCGGTCCCGGGACTCGCACTGCAGGAAATACGCGTGGCAGGCGGCCTTCGACACGTCACGCCGGCCCGGCACGACGATCATCCGGTGCGGTTCCAGGCCGAGCAGGACGCGCAGCCCGGCGAGGAAGTTCAACGCCTCGTCCACCTGGGCGGGCCGGGCCGACTCGGTCAGGTCCCCGCTGACCACGATCAGGTCCGGTTCCGGCACGCCGGAGTCGGTGAGCCGGCTGACGTTGGCCCGGATGCGGGACTGCAGCTCGCTCGCGGTCAGCGGCTCCCCGGCGCCGACGGTGCCGCGCCCGAACCGGGGACCGGGCACGTGCAGCACGGTCACGCTGTCGCGCCCCGCCGGGGCAGACAGCCCGGCGGGCGGGTAGGCCGGCTCGGCCAGCGGCGTGCGGCGCGTGCGCGACGGCTCGGCGGCCGACGGCACTCGCGGCGGTTCGGGCAGCTGCGGCGAGCCGGTCGGGAACCCCGGCTCCACGGCGGGTTTCGCCCGGCCGTCGAGCGTCTCCCGCAGGCGGCCGAGCAGCGTCTGGCGCGCCGCGTGCTCCTCGGCGAGGCCGGCCAGGTCCACCCAGGTGATGGTGGCGAGCAGCCCGTCCACCGGGCAGTCCTCGATCCGGACGGTGACCAGCTTTCCCGGGTCGGTGCGCAGGGTCGCCTGCCATTCCAGCGTCCCGTACCGCGACTTGAGATAGTTGCGCGACAGCACCGCGACGACCACCGCGGCATCCCGGATCCCGCGGTGCATGAAGTCGATGAAGTTCGTGCCCGGCACGAAGTCCCACGCCTGGATCAGCGTGCGATGCCCGGCCGCCTCCAGCTGCCAGGCGATCCACGACGCCCAGCGTTCGTCGGCCGGCGAATAGCTGATGAAGAAATCGATCGGGCGTTCGGGATCCACCCGCTCCCCGTGCCCGACCATAGCGGCAGTATCGCCGCACTGGTGGACGATTGCCCATCGGCCATTCGGGTTGCGATCATGCGAGCGTGCTCTCTCGCCGAAGCCCGGGCGCGTCCGGTGACCTCGCTGAACGCGGCGGACCGCCACCCGGCAGACTCGCGCGCGTGACCACCGGAGTACGCCAGGCGCTGGCGAAACCGAGCGCGCTGACCTGGGTCAGGATCGGGCTGCTGGCCGCCGGGCTGCTGTGCGTGGCGACCGGGCTGCTGCCCAGGGACGAGGCGGCCGCCAACATGCGGCGGATCGCCCCCCTGCTGCTGTTCCTCGGCAGTGTCATCGTGCTCGCCAAGCTCGCCAGGCAGGCGCTGGTCTTCGACGTGATCGCCACCCGGGTGGCGATCTTCGGCCGGGGCAACTACCTGGTGCTGTTCGTGCTCTGCGTGGTGTTCGCGACCCTCACGACCGTGGTGCTCAACCTCGACACCACCGCGGTGCTGCTCACCCCGGTCTTCCTCGCACTGGCGCCGAGAGCACGGATCGCCGCGCTGCCGCTGGCCATGACCACCATCTGGCTGGCCAACACGGCGAGCCTGCTGCTGCCGGTGTCCAACCTGACGAACCTGCTGGCCGCCAACCGGGTCGCGCTCGCCGCACCCGATTTCGCCGCCCGCATGTGGGCGCCCCAGCTGGCCTCGCTCGCCGCCACCATGCTGTTCCTCTGGCTGTGTTACTGGCGGCGCGACCGGCGCGGTGAGGACCGCTACCTGCCCCCACCACCGGTCAAGCTCACCGAGCCGCGGCAGCGCGCGCTGCTGTGGATCAGCGGCGGCGCCTGCCTGCTGTTCATCGCGGCGATCCCGTTGATCCGCGACGAGATCGGTTACGCCGCCGCCGGCGCCGCGGCGGTCGTGGTCCTCGCGTACGCCTTCCTCGACCGCGAAAAGCTGCGGTGGCAGCTGATCCCGTGGGAGCTGCTGATCTTCGTGACCGGGCTGTTCCTGGTGGTGCCCACGCTCAGCCGGTTCGGGCTCAGCGAGGTCATGACCGCGCTGATCGGCACCGACGGCAGTGCGCTCGACGCGTTCCGCGCCGGTGCGGCGGGCGCCGGACTGTCCAACGTGGTCAACAACCTGCCCGCCTACACCGCGGGCGAGGCGGTGGTTCCGGCGGCGAACCACGACCAGCTGCTGGCCCTGCTGATCGGCACCAACGTCGGGCCGATCGTCACCCCGTGGGCGTCGCTGGCAACCCTGCTGTGCCTGGAATCCTGCCGGCACCACGGCCTGCGTGTATCGATGGGCCGGTTCATGCGCACCGGTCTCGGCCTGGCCGTGGTGGCGCTGGCCGCGAGCATCGCCGCGCTGTGGTCAACGCGGTAGCCCGGCGATGGTGATCCTCTCGGCGGAGCGAACCAGCTCCAGCAGGCCGGGAATGGCCTCCGGATGCCCCGCCACGAAGCTGCGGTCGTGGCCGAGGTCGATGCGCTCGTCGAACGGTTCGCCGTCGAAGCCGCACACCGAGATGCCGGCCTCGCGGGCGATCAGGCTCCCCGCCGGGAAATCGATCGCCTCGGCCCGGTAGCCGACGAAACCGTCGATGTCGCCCCTGGCCAGCATCACCCACGCCAGCAGCGGCGCCCACAGCTGCAGCACCCGGCGCGAACTCGACTCCAGCACCACCCGCAGGGCACGGGCCGCCTCGTTGTCCCGGCCGACCTCATAGCCCTGCGCCCAGGCCAGCACGGGATGTTCCGCCATCCGGTACCCGGGCCGGACCGTCCCGCCCGGTCCCCGCGTGCCGTGCCCGCCGATCGCCGACCAGCTCTCGCCGCGCACCGGATCGTGCACGACACCCAACACCGGCAGCCCATCGCGACACAGCGCCACACCGACCACGTAATTGCTCAGACCGATCGCGACGTTGTTCGTACCGTCCAACGGATCCACCAGCCACACCCACGAGTCGTCGGCCGCGTCCAGCAGGCCCGATTCCTCGGCGACGATCCGGTGCCGCGGGAAGGCGGCGCGGATCCGGTCCACGATGATCCGTTCGGCGGCCAGGTCGAGGTCGGTGACGATGTCCCCGGTCGCGCTCTTGGTGCGCACCCCCAGCGACCCGGTCACCCGGGCGAGAAGCAGCTGTCCCGCCTCTTCCACCGCCTCCACCGCGACCGATCTGGCCCGCTCCAGCTCGGCCAGATCCTCCGGACCGTCCTGATCGGACGGTGCCATCGCCCCGGTGCGGCGTGACCCCCGCGTCAGCGTTTCGTGCACCCGCATGGGTCCTCCGCTCGAGGTTGTCCGACCTGTCCGATCCGTTCGAGGACCACCGTGGCCGCGTGGGCCGTCTCGTGCCGGTCGCACAGCTGCCGCCTGACCCGATGTGTTCCAGTGTGCAGTCCACCGAGAGCGAGGTCCACCGCTCCCGGCCGGCCACTACCGAGCGCGACGGTCGCCGTCTCCCCTTCCGGTACGGTCTCATGAAACACGCCGGCCGGCAGCCCGTAAACGTCGCCCCGCTGGTGCACTTCGCTCACACTGCCGCCCCGGCGGACCAGCCGGCCGGTGCGCCTGATCTCGTCTCCCGCCGCGTCACTGCTGACCTCGCACAGCCGGTGCGTGGGCGCTTCCAGGTCGTCGGCCACGTCGACGAGTTCGTTGCGCAACCTTCCATAAAGGACATAGCTGACCAGGTCCCAGCTGTGTGCGTGCACCGTCGAGGTCGTTGCCTGGCCGGCGCGCAACTGCGCGCTCCACACGTGTACGCAGACGCCCCGCTCGCCCGCCCGTTCCAGCGGGAGGCACACGAAACCCAGCGGATGCCGGACCGCGCGGACGTCACTACGCCCGGCCGCCACTTCGCGCATCGTTTCGATCGTCCACTGTGGAACGTTCATGCCCGCCGCGGTTCCGGCCAGGGCCCCGTAAATCGTCTCGTACATGGCGCGGTTCACCAGTAGGGGTTCTTCGGTTGAATGGCCCGGCGCACGATGTCCGCGACGTCCCGGTCGGTGAACGATCCCGGCAACTCCAGGTCAAGCACGGCGAACAGCTTGCGCGCCTCCTCCACCGACGGCTCGTCGGACAGCTGCAGGTCCCTGGCCCGGCCGACGTCGATCTGCCGGGTCTGCTCGAAGCTCGCCATCAGCTCCCGGCTGTAGGCGCGGTAGTGCGGCTTGCCCTTCTCGAACAGCAGCGCCGGCGCGGCCGGATCCTCCTGAGTCATGATCACCCAGCTTGACGAGATGTCCCACCGGAAGGTGGTCATCACCTTCGACAGCCCCACTTCGATCTTGAGGAAGGTGAACCGCTGCCGGTACCAGCAGGCCGCCAGGATCGTCGCGAACGCCTCCTTGCGAGTGCGGTCGAGAGTCCACGTGTCACCGGTGCGGTCCGGGCCCGGCGTCAGCGAAAGGCGGTATTGGGAGTATTCGTGACACAGCGCCTGGTCTGCGGGGTCGATGATCTCCACCTGCACGCGCAACGGACGCTTGGCGCGCCGCGCGTTTTCCACGCATTCCGGCAGCGTCACCGCCCTCAGGTAGGTTCCGGTGCCGCCCTTGAACATCCACTGCTCGGTCTCGTGGTGCGCGTCCGCGTGCACGCGGCCGACCTCCGGGCCGGTGACCAACCGGACCGCAGTGGTCTGGGCCAAGGCGCGGGCGGCGAACCAGCGGTCCCGCAGCAGGGTCGTCGCGAGCAGCGCGAGGGTCAGCAGGATGGCGGCGTTGACCTGTTCGGTGCCGAACACGTCCAGCACGCCGAGCAGCGCGACCACCGCCGCGATCACCAGGGCAAGAAAACCGTCGGCGTTGCCCCTCAACCACGCCACGAGCCGTGCCATTGACCGCATCTTTCGGTAGCCGGTTTTCGTCCGAGGGTAACAAGAAGATCCCACGACGGAGAAGAAAAGACGGGCTTTCAGTGTTTCACGGCGGTTTTCACCGCGGTTTTCACAGCGCTGGGCCCATCGGGTAACCGAGCCATTGAGCCGCGGTGATGGGTTCGACCGTCGAGCCGTTGAGCGCGACCACGTCGGCCGAGCCGACCGGCCACAGCCGGCCGTCGACGATCAGGCCGACCCCGTAGCCGGGAGCCTCGACCGCCGGGGTGCCCGAGGAGATGTGCCCGGCCACCGGAACCTCGTCGAGCACGTCGATCCGGCGGTCCAGCACTTTCCGGGCGAGCCGCTCGGCGACCGAACGGCGGTCGAACCGGACGAGCCTGCCCTCCACGACGAGATCCATCGTGCGCACCGGCGACGGCATCGCGAACCCGTTCAGCACGGCCAGCGCCTGCGCCCGCGTGGCACAACCACTCACTCCCGTGATGTCCACCCCGAAGTGGCGCAGGTCGGTCGGCGCGTTCGCCTGCCCGATCACGGTCGCGCGCAGGATGTCCACCGGCACCCGGCCGCACGGGTCGGCGACCGAGACCGGCGCGTGCCCGGCGGGTCCGCGCGCCAGGCCCGGGCCTTCCTCCCACGGACCGGGAACGACCACCGGGCGGTAGGGGGTGAAGGTGAAAGCGCGGTTGTAGAACGTGATCGTGGTGCCGTCCTGGGTCTCGTGCGCGATGGCGAAGGCGTTGAGCGCGTCGACCCACATCAGGTCCGCGCTGAACGCGTCCACGACGGACCGGGTGCGCGGGGTCGCGGTCGAGGGCACGGGGGTGAAACCGTTGTCCCCCAAGGACTGCACGCCGGTGGCGAACGCGGGATCCTTGGAGCGCACCAGAAACTGACCGGCACCGTTCCAGCCCGCGGCGCCGCCGGTGGTGTCGGTGAACATCAGGTAGAACCAGCCGTCGAGGTACACCACCGCCGGTTGTCCCGCGCCGTAAGTGTTGTCGCGGTGCACGTCCCCGGCTGGGGCGACGATCGGGTTCCCGCCGTCCGCACGCGTCCACGTGATGCCGTCGCGGCTGGTGGCCAGCCCGATCGAATTGCCCAGCGCGTGATCGCCGGCCGCCCCCGTGTAGTACAGGTAGTAGGTGCCGTCGACCCGGATGACCGACGGGTCACAGGTATGCTGGCCGTCGAAATGCCCGGGATTTCCGGACAACACGGCCACCGGGGCGGCCCCGCCGGGACCGGTGAACGGCCCGTCCAGGGCGGCCGACTCGCCGTAGAGGATGTCGTCGCCGGGTGGCGGGGCCGACGGGTACTGGCTGCACCACCACACTCGCGTCCGGTCGCCGTCGACCATCACCGTCGGGCCGTAGTTGTACGGGGCGCCGGGCGCGCCCGCCGCGACCACGCCGCCGCTGGCCCGGCCGGCGTCGGTGGTGAGTGGGATGTCCACCGGTTGCGGGGGAACCGGATCGCCACGATCGCCGCCGATGCCGCCGGCGTGGCCTGCTCCCTCCGCCTCGGGTAGCGCGTCACCAGAGCAGCCGGCGAGCCCGGCCACGGCGAGTACCGCCGTGAACAGGACACCGACCAGCCGCCACCGACCACCGCGCATCGCCAACCGTAGCCTCCGCTTTCCACACAGTCACTGGACAAACCACGGCCGATGGCCTGGACAGTCCAAAAGATCCGCTGCCCCGCTCGGGTGACAGCGGCGCCGGACATCGCTCACCGTAGCGGTCGCAGCGTCACAAAAACGTTTCCGTGACGGGCGCCATGCATGGAACGGGAGCCGCCGCCATGCGGCCACCCTGCGGGCGCGCGGCGGTCGCCCTGATCGCGGCGGCCGGGCCGGGAACCGCTCACGCCGCGTTGGACGCCAGCCACCGCACGGCCAGCGGGTACCCGTCGACGCCGAGGCCGGCGACAACCCCGGTCGCGACGTCCGAGAGGACGCTGTGGTGCCGGAAGGGCTCCCGCTTGTGGACGTTCGAGATGTGCAGCTCGATCAGCGGGGCGGTCAGCTGCGTCGCCGCGTCCCGCACCGCGATCGAGTAGTGCGTCCACGCGCCCGCGTTGAGGACGACGGGGTTTCCGCCGTCGGCCGCCTCGTGCAGCCACCCGACCAGCTCGCCTTCGTGGTCGGTCTGCCGGACCTCGACCTCGACGCCGAGTTGGGCGCCGGTCCGCACGCACAGTTCGGCGAGGTCGGCGTGCGTGGTGGAGCCGTAGACGGCCGGTTCGCGTTTACCCAGCCGGCCGAGGTTCGGCCCGTTGAACACGAAGATCTTCACAGCAGCACCGTCCCCGTGCCGGACGGCCCCTCGGCCGCCACCGCGGAGTAGGCCGCGGCCAGCAGGGCCGGGTCCGGGCCTTCCAGCCGGCCTGGCTTGGCCAGCCCGTCGAGCACCACGAACCGAAGGACCCCCGACCGGGTCTTCTTGTCGCTGCGCATGGTTTCCAGCAGTTGGGGCAGGGCGTCCGGGTCGTAGGTGGTCGGCAGGCCGAGTAGTTTCAGCACGGCGGCGTGCCGGTCCGCGGTGGCGTCGTCGAGCCGGCCGGCCAGCCGGGCCAGTTCCGCGGCGAACACCAGCCCCACGCTCACCGCGGCGCCGTGGCGCCACCGGTAGCGTTCGCGCCGCTCGATCGCATGCCCGAGGGTGTGCCCGTAGTTGAGGATCTCCCGCAGGTCCGACTCGCGCAGGTCGGCGGCGACCACGTCGGCCTTGACCTGGATCGAGCGCCGGACGAGTTCCCCGAGCACCGTGCCGGCGGGATCCACCGCGGCGGCCGGGTCGCGCTCGATCTCCTCGAGGATGCGCGGGTCGGCGATGAAGCCGGCCTTGACGACCTCGGCCATCCCGGCGATCAGCTCGTTGCGCGGCAGGGTCTCCAGGGTGGTCAGGTCGGCCAGCACCACGCTCGGCTCGTGGAACACGCCGACCAGGTTCTTGCCCGCGTCGGTGTTGATCCCGGTCTTGCCGCCGACCGCCGCGTCGACCATGCCCAGCAGGGTGGTGGGCACGTTCACCAGGCGGACGCCGCGCATCCAGGTGGCGGCCACGAACCCGGCGAGGTCGGTCACCGCGCCACCGCCGAGCCCGACCACCACGCCGCGCCGGTCGAGCCCGATCTGGCCGAGCACGTCCCAGCAGAAGCCGGCGACCCGCAGTGCCTTGCCATCCTCGGCGTCGGGGATCTCGACGCGATGCGCGTCCAGCCCGCGGCCGGCGAGCTCGCCACGGATCGCCTCGGCGGTCGTGGTGAGCGTCGGCGGATGGATCAGCGCGACCCGCGACGCGTCCCGGACCGCCTCGCCGAGCTCGTCCAGCAGCCCACGGCCGATCACCACGTCGTAGGGCCGCGCGGTCTTCACCGTGATCCGCACCGGCTCGGCCGCCGACTGGTCGCCGCGGCTCGGCACCGGGCCACTCATCGCGCTTTCTCCAACCTGTCGTCGAGTTCGTGCATGATCGCGGCCACGACCTCGTCCGGGCTGCGCTCGTCCGTGTCGATCTCGATCGTGGCCACCTCGCGGTAGACCGGCAGCCTGGCTTCCAGCAGCGATCGGTAGGTGGCGCGCGGGTTCACCCCGGCCAGCAGCGGCCGGGCCGTGGACAGGCCGACCCGCCGGAGCCCAGCCGCGAACCCCACGTTGAGGAACACGACCCGGTGCGCGCGCAGCCGTTCCCGGGTGCCGGGCCGGAGCACCGCTCCCCCGCCCACGGACAGCACGCCGTCGTGCTCGGCGAGCGCGGCCGCGATGACCTCCTCCTCGAGCCCGCGGAAGGCTTCTTCGCCGTCCTCGGCGAAGATGTCCGAAATGGACCGTCCGGCGCGGGCGACGATTTCCTCGTCGCTGTCCCGGAAGCTCACGCCGAGGCGCTCGGCCAGCAGCGAACCCACGGTGCTCTTGCCGGAACCGGGTGGTCCGGCGATCACCAGGCAGGACTTGGGGCGCACCGGCCCGTCCGCCCGTGGCCGCGGCCCAGCCGATTCCGCGGGGGCACCGGCGTCGTCGCCGGTCGGCTCGTTCACCACCGTTCCTCCAGCGCCTTCAGGTAGCCCTCGGCGTTGCGCTTCGACTCGGCCAGCGAGTCGCCGCCGAACTTCTCCAGCGCGGCGTCGGCGAGCACCAGGGCGACCACGGACTCCAGCACCACTCCGGCCCTCGGCACGGCGCACACGTCCGAGCGCTGGTGAATGGCCACCGCCGGCTCGCCCGTGGCGACGTCCACCGTCGCCAGCGCCCGGGGCACGGTCGAGATCGGCTTCATCGCCACCCGCGCCCGCAACGGCTCGCCGTTGGTGATGCCGCCTTCCAGGCCTCCGGCCCGGTTGGAACGGCGGGTGACCCCGGCCGGGCCGGAGCCGCGGTCGATCTCGTCGTGTGCCCGGCTCCCCCACCGCCGCGCGGTCGTGAAGCCGTCGCCGATCTCGACGCCCTTCATGGCCTGCACGCCCATCAGTCCCCCGGCCAGCCTGGAGTCGAGCCGCCGGTCCCAGTGCACGTGCGAGCCGAGCCCCGGTGGCAGCCCGTACGCGATCACCTCGATCACCCCGCCCACGGTGTCGCCGGCCTTCCGCACGGCGTCCACCTCGGCCACCATCGCCTCGGTGCTCTCCGGCCCGAACGCGCGGACCGGGCTTTCGTCGATCGCCGGGAGATCCTCGGGCCGCGGCAGCGGCCCGTCGGCCGCCGCCGCGCCGCCGATCGACACCACGTGGCTGAGAATCTCGATACCGAGGAGCTGGCGCAGGAACGCCCGCGCAACGGTGCCGAGCGCGGTGCGGGACGCGGTCTCCCGCGCACTGGCCCGTTCCAGGACCGGACGCGCCTCGTCGAAGCCGTACTTCTGCATACCGGGGAGGTCGGCGTGGCCGGGCCGAGGCCGGGTCAACGGCTCGTTCCGGGCGAGACCCGCGAGTTCGGCCGGGTCCACCGGGTCCGCGGCCATGACCTTCTCCCATTTGGGCCATTCCGCGTTGTCGATGTGCACCGCGATGGGCCCGCCCTGGGTGACACCGTGGCGGACCCCGCCGAGAAACTCGACGTGATCGGTCTCGAAGCCCATCCGCGGGCTGCGACCGAACCCGAGCCGCCTGCGCGCCAACTGCGCGCCCACCTCGGCGGTGGTGACCTCGACTCCGGCCACCATTCCTTCCAGCACGGCGGCCAAGGCCGGGCCGTGCGACTCACCAGCGGTCATCCAGCGCAACACTCAACGATCCTGTCACGCCACATCTCGGCGCCTTCAACTGCCCATACTCGCCTCGCGTGTTCCTCCGCGATCTTGCGCGCTACCTCCATCCGTCGACCGAGTACTCCGCAGGAAACCCGGTCAGGTCCTCACAGGAAACCTGGTCAGGTCCTTGAGAAGGGCCGCCGCCACCCTGACGTGCGAGCGGCTCAGGTCCAGCGGATCACCTCCGATCCGGCCCCGGGGAAGACCGTCACCAGCCAGGCGGCGCCCAGCAGTCCGGGCCCGTGCGGGACACCGTCGCGCCACCGGGGCCGGGTGGACAGCAGCACCGTGATGACCGCGGCGACGGCGGCCCCCACGAACACCGCGGGCCAGCCGACGGCACCGACGGCCATGCCAAGCGCGCCGGACAGCTTGACGTCGCCCGCGCCGAGTGATCGCCGAGACAAGACGTGCACCAGCAGGTGACAGCCGCCGAACACGAGCCCGGCCAGCAGGGCGCGCACAGCCAATCCGGAACCCGGCCCGGACAGGGCCGAGACCACGACCGCAACACCGAGCAGTGGGTAGGCCGGCAGCGTCAGGACATCCGGCAGGCGCCGATGCCGGAGATCCGCCACCGCCAGTGGCACCGCGAGCCCGGTGAGGACCAACGGCACGGGCAGCCACCACGACGGCCAGGCACCCGCGAGCCAGCGCCACCCCACGACAGCGGACAACGCGCCGGTGGCGGCCACCACCGGTGCGGCCGGAACCGGCGCGGGCGACCGCGCCCGGCGCAGTACCCGCCAGCCGAGCGCACCGACACCGGCACCGACGATCGCGAAAATGATGAGAAGTTCCTCGTTCACGAGAACCAGAATTCACCGCGGAAAGGCAGGCCGCAAGGATGGGGGCGAACGATGGGACCATTCGTGCGAAATCAGAATCGGAGATTACCCGAAAGGTATAACGCATCCGGTTCGTCGGCGACGAAAGGCTTGACCGGCAACGCGTTCCGCGTCGCCTGCCCTTCGTCGCCGGCACCGCCTCACGGGTTCCAGCGCAGTACCGTCCGGCCATTCTTGGTGCGGATCTCCAGGGCTTGGATCTGCCCCGGGGACAGGCTCGTGCCGATGGAGAGTTTCGCGGTCCGGTCGGGGTCGGCCCACCAGGTCGCCAACGGGGCCTCCGTGCCGTCCGCCCGCAGCGCCACCAGCAGGTAGTCCGCGCCCTGGGCGGCGCCGTGGTAGCTGCACGACATGGTGACCCTCGCGCCCGTTGGCATCGGTTCCACCGCGGCCACGGCCTGCACCGGGTAGGGCCCGAGCGGTGTCATCGCGGTGCCTGGCGGGCTCGCGTTCGAGGGCATCAGCACGGCGACCAGCGCCGCGGCCGCCGCCACGGAGGTGACCCAGCCCCCGGCCACGGCGAGTGCCCGGCGCCGCCGGGCTCGGCGGACCCGCGTAAGCGCCGACGGCAGCAGGTCCGCCGGTGCCTCCCGGTCGTCGAGCATTTCCGGCGTCACCCGCGACAACAGGCCCGGCAGGCCGGCCATCTCCTGCACCGCCCGGTCACATTCGGCGCACTCCTTCAGATGCTGCTCGAAGGCTTCCCTGTCCTCCGGCGAGAGCGCGCCGAGGACGTAGGCCGCGTCGAAGGTCTTGAAAGGATCGTCCGGCCTGCTCACTGGGTGACCCCCTTCTCCTCCAACGCGAGCCGCAGCGCCCGCAGCGCATAGTGCGTCCGTGACTTCACCGTGCCGGGTGCGATGCCCAGCCGCTGCGCCGCGTCGGCCACGGAATAGCCCTGGAAGAAGCACAGCACCAGCACTTCACGATGGGCCTGGGACAGTTCCGCCAGTGCCTCGGCGACCAGCCAGCCCTGCAACGCCCGCTCGGTATCGTCCGGCAACGGCCTTTCGGGCGGGGCGTCGGTGCTCACCTCGGAGCGAGCCGCCGCCGACCGCCACCCGTCGATGGCGATCCGGCGGGCCACGGTGAACAGCCAGGCCCGCGCCGACTGCTGGGACTGGTCCAGTGCCGGCAGGTTCCGCCAGGCACGCAGGAGGGTCTCCTGGACCACGTCTTCGGCACGGGTCCGGTCGCCGTTGGTCAGTCTCAGGGCATAGGAACAGAGCGCGGCCGCATGGTCGTCATGCAGCGCCCGCATCAGCTCGTCTTCCCCGGCGTCCCTCGTCCCTGTTTCTTCGCGATTTCGCACACGACCGCGGTCGCGGGGCGCGTGGTTGCCGCGAGTCGACACCGGTCTGTTCACACCCCGACAGTCTGCTTCGAACGAGCCTCCACCGACAGCAGCGCGATGCCGAAGACCACGCAACCAGCCTCCGTGACGACCGCCCACAACTCGGGCAGCCAGTTGGGTGACGACGGCGTGAACTCCTCCTGCACGCCGAAGAAGCCGCCCGCGCGCAGGGACAGCACGAACGCCACCATCGTCAACGCGCCGAACCCGATCGCCAGCAGCACCGGCAACCAGTGCCGCCAGGCCAGGATCGCGAACGCGATCACCACCCCCGACGCGGCGTTGACCAGGAACAACGGGCCGATCACGTCGACCTGGGAGAAGTACTGGAACTGCCACAGTTCATAGTGGATCCAGGCCGAACCGAGCAAGCCGAGAACCACCAGGGTGCGCAGGACCTTCGCAACCATCGCCTTTCGTCCCCCTCCTCTGGAAGGAACCTACGTCCCCTACACGGAGTGTCATCCGGCTCGGTTCAATGCCGGAACCCCTTGAACCCGAAGGGGGACAGTTTCGTGGGAAGGCGTATGAGTGATGAAACGACTACCCGCCGTATGGTCCTGACCACTGCTGTCGCCGCGGCCGGTGCCGCCGCCGGCACCGTCGCGCTCGCCGCCTGCGGCGATGGCGACGCCGGTTCTAAAGCCGCCGGGTCCCAACCCCCGTCCACCGCTCCCGGGACGGTGGTCGCCGCGCTGGCCGACGTCTCCGTGGGCCAGGCCAAGTCCGTCACGGTGAACGGCCACCCGGCGATCGTGACCCGGCGGTCCGACCACGACGCGGTCGCCTTCAGCGCGATCTGCACCCACGAGGGCTGCACCTTGGTGCCCAGCGGGGAAGATCTCAACTGTCCATGCCACCGCTCGCAGTTCAACGCGCTCACCGGCGCGGTCCAGCGGGGCCCGGCAAAGGCGCCGCTGTCCGCCATCCCGGTCAAGGTCGACAACGGGAAGATCGTCACCACGTGACTTCGTCACCGGTGGTGGCCCGCCTGTGCCGGGTCAGGTCCACACGAAGAGCGCCTCGCCGGTGGTCACCTCGCCCGCGGCCCGGAATCCGGACAGCATTCCGGGCTGCGCGTCGAGCGCGACCACCGGCACCACCGGTGAATATCCGGCCGCGCGCACCGCCTCCGGATCCCAGCCGATCAGCGGCTGCCCGGCGCGCACCGGCTCGCCCTTGACCACGTGCAGGGTGAAGCCATCGCCCTTCTGCTTCACCGTGTCGATGCCCAGATGCACCAGCACGCCCTTGCCGTCCTCGGTCGCGATGACAAAGGCGTGCGGATGGAGGGTGATCACCGTGCCGTCGACCGGGGCCACCGCGTCCTGCCGTCCGCCCGCGGGCTCGACCGCCAGCCCGGGGCCGACCATCGCCTCCGCGAACACCGGGTCGGGCACCTCGCTCATCGGCATCACCGTGCCCGCGATCGGGCTGGCCACCAGCAGGCTCACAGCAAGTCCTGAATGTCGCCGGCGATGGTGTCGGCCTCGGGCCCGACGATCACCTGGACCACCGAACCGACCTTCATCACGCCGTGGGCGCCGGCCCTTTTCAGCGCCGCCTCGTCGACCACCGAGCCGTCCTCCAGCTCGCAGCGCAGTCGCGTGATGCATCCCTCGATGTCGATGACGTTCTCCGCGCCGCCAAGCGCCGCGAGAATGCGTTCCGGCCTGTCGTCCGCCACGGCGGCCTCCTCATTTCTGGTTACGGGCACGAACCCGTAACGGCTGTTGACACCCCGGTGGGTCGCGGAGCATTCTGCCCCATCGAGAAATGGTCTAGACCGGAACGTACCAATCTCGGGCGTCCTGGGCGAGGGTGGGAAACCAAGCCGAGATCTGGGAGGAGGTGGCGAAGTGACCGCGTACCGCGCCACTCCCGGCGATGCCGACCGCGTTGTCGACGGCCCGGTGCCGAAACACGCTCAGCTCAGGGAAATCCTGCGCCGGGCAGTCGAGCGGGAGCTTCCGCCCGGCTCGCCGATCCCGTCCGAACGCGAACTCGCCACGCGCTATCGCGTGTCACGGCTGACCGTGCGCTCGGCGATCGGCCGGCTCGTCGACGAAGGGCTGCTCACCCGGGTCCGCGGGAAGGGCACCTTCACCGCGGCACAGCGCATGGAGTTGCAGCTGTACCTGATGTCGTTCACCGGTGACATGCGGCGGCGCGGACTGGTCCCGACCACCGAAGTGCTGCACAGCGGGGTCGAAAACCCGCCCCAGCAAACGGTGGACGCGCTCGGCCTGCGGGCCGGCGAGGCCGCCTACCGGCTGGTCCGGCTCCGGCTCGCCGACGGTGTCCCGCTGGCGGTCGAGCGTGGCTGGTACCACCCCGGGCAGGTGCCCGGGCTGCTCGAGGCGGACCTGACCCGGTCGCTCTACGAGCAACTCGCCCGCCACTACGGCATCCGGTTCACGCACGCCCGGCAAACCGTCTGGGCCGAGTCGGCCGACCGCGACACCGCGCGGCTGCTCGGCATCCGTGCCGGTGACCCGCTCCTGGTCTTCCACCGGGTCTCCGGCCATCGCGGCCGGCCCGTGGAGGACATGACGTCCTGGTACCGGGGGGACCGGTACCAGGTGACGACGCAGTTGGACCCAAGCCCGACCGAACAGGGAGGTATTCCGTGACGACAACCACGGCGGAAGGAACCCAAGGCAAAGGGCGGGGGCTTGCCGGGCTGCAACGCTTCGGCCGCAGCCTCATGCTGCCGATCGCCACCCTGCCCGCGGCCGGCCTGCTGAGCCGGCTCGGCCAGGAGGACCTGCTGGGGCGTTGGGACGCGACGAAGAAGGTCGCCGCCGTGCTCGCCGCCGCGGGTGGTGGCCTGTTCGACTGGCTGCCGCTGCTCTTCGCGGTCGGCATCGCGGTCGGCTTCGCCCGCCGGGGCGACGGGTCGACCGGCGTCGCCGCGGTCGTCGGCTTCGTCGTGTTCAACAAGGTCGTGCAGGTCTTCGCACCGATCAGCGAACTGGAGGGCTTCAAGGAAGGCTGGTACCTGCAGCCGATCAAATGGCCCTACAGCGTGCTCGGCGGGATCGTCGTCGGGCTGGTGACCGCGGCGCTGTGGCAGCGTTTCCACCGCGTCAAGCTGCCGCCGTACCTGGCCTTCTTCGGCGGGCGCCGGTTCGTGCCGATCATCAACTCCTTCGCGCTGCTGCTGCTCGGCGTGGTGTTCGGCCTGATCTTCCCGGCTGTCGACAGTGTGATGCAGCATCTCGGCAACGCGGTGACCAGCAACGATGTCGCCGGTGGCGGGGTATACGGGATGCTCAACCGGCTGCTCCTGCCGGTCGGTCTGCACCAGCTGATCAACGTGCCGGTGTGGTTCATCTTCAAGGGCGGCGACATCAACAACTTCTTCGCCGGCGACCCGCATGCGGGCTCGTTCACCACCGGCTTCTTCCCGATCTTCATGTTCGCGCTGCCCGCCGCGGCGCTGGCGATCTGGCGGACCGCGCGGCCGGAGCAGAAGAAGGTGGTCGGCGGCATCATGATCTCGGCGGCCCTGACCTCGTTCCTGACCGGCGTGACCGAACCGATCGAGTTCGCGTTCATGTTCGTCGCGTGGCCGCTGTACATCTTCCACGCGGTGTTCACCGGGGCGGCCCTGGCGCTGTGCAACGCGCTGGGCATCCATCTCGGGTTCTCCTTCTCGGCGGGCGCGATCGACTTCGCGCTCAACGCGGGAGCCGCCGCGGCCAGCAAGGCCTGGCTGCTGATCCCGATCGGGCTGGTCTATGCGGCGATCTACTACTTCGTCTTCACCTGGGTGATCAAGAAGTGGAACCTGCGTACTCCGGGCCGCGAGGACGAAGTCTCCGAAGGCGGGGACGTCCGGCCGTAGCAGGCTCGCCGGTCAGGGCCGCCGCACCCGCGCCGGTGCGGCGGCCCTGGGGCTTGCCGCCGGCCGGGGACTAGGCAGTGTCGTGCTGTGTCACCAAGTGTGCTCAACACACGTTCTGAATAACTCCGGCCTTGGCGCGGCACCCGAAGCCCGGTTCGTAGGCTGGGGGAATGGAAAGTGTGCGGGTGGTGGACCAGTGGCCGGTGGACAACGCCGCCACGGCGGTGGTGCGTGCTGGTGACGGCGCGGTACTCGGGCAGCACGGGGATGTCCGGATGCCGTTCCCGTTGGCGTCGGTGACCAAGCTGCTCACCGCGTACACCGCGCTGATCGCCATCGAGGAGGGTGTCGTCGAACTCGACACCCCGGCCGGGCCGGAGGGCTCCACCGTCCGGCATCTGCTGGCGCACACCTCGGGCCTGGCGTTCAGCGAACACAAGGCGATGGCCGCGCCGGGCACGCGGCGGCTGTACTCCAACTCCGGCTTCGAGCAGCTCGCGGATTCCCTCGCCGTCCATTCGGGCATCGACTTCGCCGAATACCAGGCCGAGGCACTGTTCGGGCCGCTGGGCATGGCCGCGACCAGGCTCGACGGCTCACCCGCCGCAGGTGCGGTCTCCACCGCGGCCGACCTGGCGTCCTTCGCCGCCGAACTCCAGCGGCCGAAGCTGCTCGACCCGGCGACCCTGGCGGAAGCGACGACCGTGGTGTTCCCCGGACTGAACGGCGTGCTGCCCGGGTTCGGCTACCAGAAGCCGAACGACTGGGGCCTGGGTTTGGAGATCCGCGCCCACAAGAGTCCACACTGGACGGGCACGCGCAGCTCGCCGCGCACCTTCGGCCACTTCGGCCAGTCCGGCACCTTCCTGTGGGTGGACCCGGACGCGGGCGTGGCGTGCGTGGCCCTGACCGATCGCGCGTTCGGTCCGTGGGCCGCCGAGGCGTGGCCGCGGTTCACCGACGCGGTACTCGCCGAACTCGCCGGGTAGCGACCTGGTCAGGTGATCACGCGGACCGGGGTTCCCGCGAGGTAGGCGGCGATGTCCTCGACAGCCTCGCGGAAGAAGACCTCGTAGGTTTCCCGCGTGACATAGCCAAGGTGCGGCGTGAGAACCACGTTGGGCAGGCCCCGCAAGGGATGGTCGGCGGGCAACGGCTCGACATCGAATACGTCGAGCGCGGCGCCGCCGATCCGCCTGCCCCGCAGGACGTCCAGCAGCGCGGCCTCATCGACGATCGGACCGCGCGAGGTGTTGACCAGCAACGCGTCCGGTTTCATCGCGGCCAGCTCGGCCGCCCCGACCAGGCCGCGGGTGCGCTCGCTGAGCACGAGATGGATCGACAGCACGTCGGCGCGGGCGAACAGGTCCTGTTTGGACACCACGGTCACGCCGTGCTCGGCCGCCCGTCCGGGAGTCAGGTGCCGGCTCCAGGCGATGGTTTCCATGCCGAACGCCTGACCGACCTTCGCCACCCGCGAGCCGAGCCGGCCGAGGCCGAGCAGCCCGAGCGTGCGGCCGCTCAACCCGGTGCCGACGGTGCTCTGCCAGCCGCCCGCCCGCATGGACGGCAGTTCGACCGCGAGGTTGCGGGCCGCGGCGAGGATGAGCGCCCAGGTCAGCTCGGCCGTCGGGGGCGCGACCGAAGCGGTGCCGCAGACCACGATGCCTTGTCGCCGCGCGGCATCGACGTCGATCGCGGCGTTGCGGCGACCGGTGGTGACCAGCAGCTTCAGGCGGGGCAGGCGGGCCAGTAGGTCCGCCGGAAACGGGGTGCGTTCACGCATGGCTACCACGACCTCGAACCCGGCCAGTCGTTCGACGAGTTCGTCGGGGTCGCCGAGATGCGTGGTGAACACCTCGATCTCGGCGTCCAGCGCGGCCCAGTCCGCGAAACCCAGTGCGACGTTCTGGTAGTCGTCGAGGATGGCGATCTTCACCGGCCCACGCTAGCGCGTGCTCCCCCGAAGGCGTCGTGGTCCGGGGGCGCACCTGGAGAAGATCGCAGAAGACACCGAAGACACGGCCGTGTTGTGGGTTCGCGCGATCCCGCCTTACGGTCGGCTTGTGCGCGGACGCCACCAGAGATGGTTGTGGGTTTCGGTCGCCGGGGCGGTACTCGTCGGGCTGGTCGTCGCTGGGATCCTGCTCTCCCGCATGCCGCCCGGCCCGCCGTCCTCGGCGCCGCGCCCGGTACCTTCGCCCGGCCCGGCACCTTCGCCCGGCCAGGCCCTCAGCCAGCCGGTGCTCGCCGTGAAGATCGACAACGTCGAGGACGCGCGCCCGCAGACCGGCCTGGGCTCCGCCAACGTTGTCTACGTGGAACCGGTCGAGGGTGGGCTGACCCGGCTGATGGCCGTGTACTTCGGGACTCCACCGCCGGTGATCGGGCCCGTGCGCAGCGCGCGGACCACGGATATCGGCGTGCTTGCCCAGTATGGCAAGCCGACGCTGGCCTATTCCGGCGCCGCACCGGAAATACTGCCCACCCTCCGCTCCGCGCCCGTGGTCAACGCCTCACCTGCCGAGGTCCCCGACGCCTACTTCCGTGCAGGGAGCAGACCGGCCCCGCACAACATGTTCGTGCGCCCGAGCCTGCTGCCCGTGGGAGAGGCACCGGCCACCAACCCGGTTCCGGAGTCCGGGAGCACTCCGGCGGGCGGTGTTCCGGCCACGAGTTTCCGGGTCGGCTACAGCGCGGCGTCCTTCGGCTTCACCTGGTCGGCGAACGCGCACCGGTGGTCGGTCGCGATGGACGGCACTCCGGTGACCTCCACCGACTCCGGGCCGGTCACCGCGGCCACCGTGGTGGAACAACGGGTCGACACCCGTCCCGGCGATCCGGGCGAGAGCGGGGTTGTCGCAGGCTCTCCCGTCGCGCGGACGGTCGGCACCGGGGCGGCGACCGTGCTACGCGACGGGCAGTCGTTCGCGGCCACCTGGACCCGTCCGGACCCCGGCTCGCCCATGCGCTTGACCACTCCGGCCGGCAATCCGCTCCCACTCGCGCCCGGCCCGGTGTGGATCCTGCTCACCCCACGGTGAGCCATGCCTCACTCCAGCGGCAGCGGCAACACGTTTTCGGTGGCGTCACGCAGGGCGTCCCGCATCGCTTCCCTCGGCGCCGCCAGCCCGGTGAACTGCTCCACCTGTCCGAAAGCCTGGTGCAACAACATGTCCAGTCCGGTGGCGATCCGCCCGCCCCGGGCCGCGACGGCCTCCGCGAGCGGGGTGGGCCACGGGTGGTAGATGACGTCGAGCACGCAGGGCACCCGGGTCAGCGTGTTCGCGTGCTCGGCCACGGCCTCCGGCGGCACGGTGCTCACCAGCACCGAGGCATCGCCGGCCAGTTCGGCGAAGTCCGCGCCGGACCAGGTGACCACCTCGACGTGCACGCCGGCACGGTCAGCCGCGGCGAGCGTTTCCGTGGCACGGGCCGGATCCCGCACCACCAGACGTGCGCGCGCCACGCCCAGTTGCGCCAAGGCGACCATGGTCGCCGCGGCGGTGCCGCCCGCGCCCAGCACCAGTCCCGACGCTGGAGGCGGGGCGGCGAAACCGCCCGCGGCACGCAGCGCCCCCACCACGCCGTCGACGTCGGTGCAGTCGGCCAACCAGCCGGATTCGGTGTGTACCAACGTGTTCGCCGCACCGGCCGCTCTCGCGCGGGGAGTCGCCGCCGTGGCGAACTCCAGCGCCGCCCGCTTGCCGGGCATGGTCACCGACACGCCGGCCCACTCCGGGCCGAGCCCGGCGACGAGGACCGGCAGGCCCGCCGCGTCGACCTCGATCCGCTCGTAGGTCCACGAGAGTCCCAGTTCCCGGTACGCGGCGTAGTGCAGCACCGGCGAAAGCGAGTGTCCGACGGGTTTTCCCAATACCGCAGCTTTAGTAGGCACCGTTCTGCCTTGCTATGTCCTTGTTGTGGTTGTGCTCCTCCAGGGTCGCCGCGAAGCACGACAGACCGTTCTTCTCACACTTCACGAAATAGAGCCAATCGCCGTCCGGCGGCTGCAACGCCGCCTGGATCGCGTCCGAGCTCGGCGAGCCGATCGGGGTCGGCGGCAGGCCGCGCGTGACGTAGGTGTTGTAGGGACCGGGCCTGGTCCGGTCGGCATCGGTGGTGGTGACGACCGGCTTGTCCAGCAGGTAGTTCACCGTCGAGTCCAACTGCAGTCGCTGCATGTCACGGCTGGCCAAGCGGTTGTAGATGACCCGGGAGATCTTCGGGAAGTCCTGCTTGACGGCTTCCCGTTCGATCAGGGATGCGATGGTCAGCACCTGGTAGGCGTTCTGGCCCTGCACGGTCGAGGTGCCGGCCAGCCCCGCGGACTGGATCTTCGACGCCGAACTCTTGAGCACGTCGCCCAGCAACTGTTCGGCGGTCCAGCCGGGCTTGACGTCATATACCCCGGGCGCAACCAGACCCTCGATCCGGCGGGCGTCGGTGCTCTGAGCGACCGCCGAGGCGGCCCAGTCCGGCACCCCCATGGCGGCCAGGTCCGCCGACTCCGCGGTCTTGCGCAGGTCGTCGGTGGACACGCAGGTGCTCTTGCCGTTGAGGTTCGCGCAGGACGCCTTGGACAACAGCGTGAACACGCCGGGCGTGACCGAGTTGTCGGGCTGGGTGATGTCGTCCAGTTGCGTGCCCGCCCGTATTTGCAGCATGCCCACGCGGGCGGCGGGTTCGGTCAGCATCGCCACCGCCGCGGCCCCGGACATCTTCGTCTTGACCACGTAGTAGCCGGGTTGCAGGGTCAGCACCTTCGAATTGTCCGCGCTGGCCTTGACGAACGCCTTCGCGCTGGCCACCACGCCCGCGTCGGCCAGCGTGCGACCGACCGCGTTGGTCGAGTCGCCCTCGCCGACCTGGACCAGCACGTCCGCCTCGCCGTCGCCCTGGTAGTCGTCGTAGCCGAAGATCTGGGTGACGCCGAACCAGGCACCCGCGCCGATCAGCGCGATGACCGCGAGCGCGGCCACCCAGCGCAGTGGCTTGCGGCGACGCCGGGGCGGGTCCTCCGGCTCTTCGGTGGGCTCGATGTACTCGGGCTCGGCGCGCTCGTCCTCCTGGTAGTCGTCTTCGAGGTAGTCGTCCGGATAATCGTCGTCGTAGACGTCATCGTCGACGAGATGGATGATCTCGGTGGGGCTCTCGTCACCCGGGTGCTGGCGGGCCGGGCCCGGCGGCGGTTGGAACAGGTCCAGGCCCTCGTCGGCGGGTTGTTCCACCGGCGGTTCGGCGGAACGCCGCCGGCGCGGCGCCGGGCCATCCGGCGGCTGGTACCCCGGCAGAGGCCGTTGTGGATCCAGCGACGGGTGCGGCTCCCGAGGAGGCTGCGCACGGGGAGGCTGCGGCTCAGGGGGTTGGCGAGGAGCCTGCGCCTCCCGAGGAGGCTGCTGCTCCCGCGGGAGCTGCAGCGGCTGCTCGGGGGGCATCGCCCGGCCCCGCCTCGGCGGCGCCGGGCGCTCCTGGGGAAGCCGCTCGGGCGGCGCGGGACGCGGCTGCCGGGACGGAGGTGGCGGCGGGGGCGTCCGGGGCGCCGGGGGACGGCCCGGCGCCGGCGGGCGGCCGGCCGGTGGCTGGTCTCGCCGGGCATGCCGCCCGCCTTGCTGCGGACGCCGGTGGGGAGGTTCGCCGTTCACGCGCCGCCCTCCCGTGCCAGGTGGGCAGCGCGGCCGTTCAGCCAGCTCTGCAGGATCTCCATCGCGGCGGCCTGGTCGACCACCGCGCGCTGCTTGCGCCCCTTGACCCCACGCTGAGACAGCGTCCGGGCAGCGCTGACCGTGGTCAGCCGCTCGTCGGCGAGCCTCACCGGGACGGGCGCGATCCGCTCGGCCAAGCGGCGCGCGTAGTCGACCGCGACCTCGGCGGCAGAGCCGTACCGGTCCGCGAGAGTTCTGGGCAGACCCACGATCACCTCCACCACCTCATGATCCGTGACGAGATGTGAAAGCTGAGCGAGGTCAGTGTCGCCGTTCGCATCACGCGAAAGGGTAACCAGCGGGCTGGCGAGCATCGGCGCGGGATCACTGAGCGCAACACCCACGCGGACGGAACCGACGTCGACGGCGAGACGCCGCCCGGGCCCGGGGTCGGCCACCCCGGGCCGGTCCGGCTTGCTGTTCCTGGTCAACGCGCGACCACGGGCGGCATGTCCGCCATCTCGTGCCTGCCCCGACTCACCCGGCGGCGACCGCGTCCCGCAGCGCCACGATCGCCCGATCGATACCGGTGGGCTCGCTCCCGCCGCCCTGGGCCAGGTCCGGCTTGCCGCCGCCCCGGCCGCCGACGGCGGGCGCGAAGGAGGGCACCAGCTTGCCCGCGGCCAGCCCCTTCTCCCGGGCCGCCGCCGTCGTGGCCACCACGAAGCTCACCTTCTCCCCTTGCGGGACGAACAGCGCCACTACGCCGGGCCGCGAACCGAGCCGGTTGCGCACCTCCATCGCCAGTGCCCGCGCGGCACCGGAGTCGATCTCGCCGTCGAGCTTCTCGGCCACCAGCGCGATGCCGTGCACGTCCTGCGCCTTGTCCGCGAGCGTCCCGGCCGAGCCGAGCACCTGCTGGGTGCGCAGCTGCTCGATCTCCTTCTCCGCGTTGCGCAGGCGGGTCAGCACGTCCTCGACGCGGGAGGGCAGCTGATCGGTGGGCACCTTGAAGGTGTTGGCCAGCTGCGAGACGAGCAGTTGCTCCTTGCGCACGTGACGCAGCGCGTCCGTGCCGACGAGAGCCTCGACGCGGTGCACACCGGAACCGATCGATGCGTCGGCGACCAGCTTGACCAGTCCCAACTCGCCGATCCGGCCGACGTGAGTGCCCCCGCACAGCTCGCGCGAGTACTCGCCCATGTCGACCACGCGGACCTCGTTGCCGTACTTCTCCCCAAACAGCGCGATCGCGCCGAGCTCCAGGGCCTTGTCCTTGCTAGTGACGTAGGACTGCACCTCGGCATCGGTCTGGAGGTAGTCGTTGACCTCCTCCTCGACCTCGGTGAGCACGCCCGCCGAAACCGCGCCCGGCGTGGTGAAGTCGAACCGGAGCCGTCCCGGCGAGTTGAGCGAGCCCGCCTGCGCCGCCCGGCGCCCGTAGGCGCCCCGCACCGCCGCGTGCACGAGGTGGGTTGCCGAATGCGACCGGGCGATCGCGGACCGGCGCGTGCCGTCGACCGACGCGGTCAGCTCGGTGTCGATCCCGACCTCGCCGGCGACCACCTCGACCCGGTGCACGAACAGACCCGGCACCACCTTCTGCACGTCGAGCACCTTCAGCTCGACACCCGCGCCGACCAGGAAACCGGTGTCGGCGACCTGACCACCGCTTTCGGCGTAGAACGGGGTGCGGTCGAGCACCAGCTCGGCCTTCGTGCCCTCGCTCGCGCTGCGCGCCGGCACGCCGTCCACGAGCAGGCCGATCACCTTCCCGGTGGCCTGCAGGTCGGTGTAGCCGAGGAAGCCGGTTTCACCGTGGCGTTCGAGCAGCTCGCGGTACACCGACAGGTCGCCGCGGCCCTGCTTACGGGCGGCCGCGTCGGCCTTCGCACGCTGCCGTTGCTCCTCCATGAGTGTCCGGAAGCCGTCCTCGTCCACCGACAGGCCCTGCTCCGCGGCCATCTCCAGGGTCAGGTCGATCGGGAAGCCGTAGGTGTCGTGCAGCTGGAACGCCTTGTCCCCGGCCAGGATCTCGCCCCCGGCACGCTTGGTCTCGTCGGCGGCCAGGTCGAAGATCCGGACACCGCTGGTGAGCGTGGCGAGGAACGCCTCCTCCTCCACGCGCATCACTTCGCTGATCCGGTCGAAGTCGCGGGCGATCTCCGGGTACGACGGGGACATCGTGTCGCGGACGACGGCGGCGAACTCGGTCAGCACCGGCTCGTGCACGCCGAGCAGGCGAATCGACCGCACGATGCGGCGCAGCAGCCGGCGCAGCACGTAGCCGCGAGCCTCGTTGCCGGGGGTCACGCCGTCACCGATCAGCATCACGCCGGAGCGCGCGTGGTCGGCGATCACCCGGAAACGCACGTCGTCGGCATGGTCGGCGCCGTAGCGGCGGCCGGAGAACTCCTCGGCCTTCGCGATCACCGGGCGGATCAGGTCGGTCTCGTAGACGTTCTCCACGCCCTGCAGCAGGTTCGCGACGCGCTCGACACCCATGCCGGTGTCGATGTTCTTCTTCGGCAGCTCACCGATCACCGGGTAGCCCTTCTTCGGGCTGCCCTCGCCCCGGATGTCCTGCATGAACACCAGGTTCCAGATCTCCAGATAGCGATCCTCGTCCACCGCTGGACCGCCCTCGCGGCCGTAGGCGGGCCCACGGTCGAAGTAGATCTCCGAACACGGCCCGCCCGGACCGGGGACCCCCATGTCCCAGTAGTTGTCCTCGGCCCCGCGGAACTGGATCCGCTCGCTGGAAATCCCGGTGACCTTGCGCCACAGGCCGGCCGTCTCGGCATCGTGCTCGTACACGGTCGCCCAGATCCGGTCCGGGTCGAAGCCGAGCCCGCCGTCGGAGACCGATCCGGTGATCAGCTCCCAGGCCAGGGAGATCGCGCCTTCCTTGAAGTAGTCGCCGAAGGAGAAGTTCCCGGCCATCTGGAAGAACGTGTTGTGCCGCGTGGTCTTGCCGACCTCGTCGATGTCACCGGTGCGGACACACTTCTGGATGCTGGTCGCGCGGGGGTAGGGCGGCGGGACCTCGCCGAGGAAGTACGGCTTGAACTGGACCATGCCCGCGTTGACGAACAGCAGGGTCGGATCGTCCAGGATCAGCGAGGCGCTGGGCACCCTGGTGTGGCCGTTGCGCTCGAAATGGCTGGTGAACCGCTTGTTGATCTCGTGTGTTTCCACTGGTCTTTCCTTGGGCCGGGGTGGCAGGCCGAAACGCCGTGCCGTGATCAGGAGGGCGGCAGCGGCGGAGGGCTGGGGGTGGTGAGCGTCTGCTCAGCCCTCCGCCCGGCGCGCTCGCGCCGGGCGCGTCCGGGCAGCGGGGCGGGCCGTTGCCTGATCCCCGGTGGCGATCCCGGACCGCTTCTCCACCATGTCGCGCAGCTCGTGCTCCCGCTCACTCATCCCGGCGCGCACATCCGCGCCGAACGAACCGATCGCGCCGGCCAGCTCGCCGACGGCGTCCCCCAGGTTCGAGGCTAACCCAGCCGGCGTGGCCTGACGAGCCGTTTGCGTCGCCTTGCGGGAAAGCGCGACCCCGGCCGCGACGCCCAACCCGAGCCAGAACAGGCGCTTCATGAGTTGTCGCTCCTCTTCCGACCGCCACGGCCACGCTTGCCGTCGGCGCCGGCCTTGGCCTTGCGCCGCGCACGGATCGCCTTGCTGACGCCGTAGGAGAACGCTGCGGTCTTCACCAGCGGGCTGCCCAGCGTCGCGGTGAACACCGAGGACAGCGCGGACACGTTGCCCGTGACCGCCTGTGCGTTCGCGGTGATCCCGTCGACCCGCTCCAGCTGGGTGTTGACGTGGGTGATCGTGTCGTTGGCGCTGATCAGGATCGGGTCGGTGTTCTGGTGCGCCTTACGGATCGCGATGGTCGCCTCGTCGAGGGTCCGGCCGAGCTTGATCAACGGGATCGCCAACAGCAGCACCAGCAGCACGAATGCACCTGCGGCGATCAGCGCGGCGATCTGCCCTCCCGACACGGGCCCTCCTTGGGAAACCAGCGATGTGAATGCCGGTCAGGCTACCGTGCGCCGCCTCCTCCAGCGGGTCCGGCCCACCCGATCCGGTCAACCCGCACCAAGATCACCAAGGCGCGGTCAGCGGACGCCGAAATACACGGCGGCCATGTCCTCTTCGCCGTGACCGGCCTTCGCCGCCTTCTCCAGGTGCGCCGAAGCGGCGCGGATACCCGCGAGGTCGGCGCCATCCGCCGCTTCCAGCACCAGCTTCGCGTCCTTCAGCGCGTGCTTGGTGGCGAAGCTCAGCGGGAACTCCCGGGAGATCATGGCGCCGCCCTTGAGGTGGGCGTACGGCACGTCGAGGGAACCGCCGCCGATCACGTCGAGGAACAGGCGTGGATCGAGGTCGAGTGTCTCGGCCAGCACGACGCTCTCCGCGGTCGCGTTGGTCAGCGCCAGTACCCATGCGTTGGCGACAAGCTTGAGCCGACTGCCCGCTCCGGCCGGGCCGACCCAGAGGGTGCGCCCGCCGATCGCGTCGAAAATCGGGGCGCACCGCTCGCGCAACTCCTCCGGGCCGGACGCGAGCACCACCAGCGTGCCCTGCTCGGCCGGCTGCTTCGTGCCCAGCACCGGTGCGTCGACGAAGGGCACGCCGGCCTCACCCGCGGCCTCGGCGAACCGGCCGGTCCACGGCACACCCACGGTGGACGACTGGATCCACACCGCGCCCGAGCCGAGCACCGCCTCGCGTACCTGGTCCACGGCGGGTCCGTCGGCGAGCATGGTGAGCACGAAGTCGGCCCCGGCGACCGCCTGCCCCGGCGAGTCGCAGACCTCGGCACCGTGCTCGGCCAGCGGGCGCGCCTTCTCCGTGGTGCGGTTCCACGCCCGGGCCCGCAGCCCGGCGCGCCGCAGGCTCACCGCCATCGGCAGCCCCATGATCCCGGTCCCCAGCACGGCTACGGTGACGTCGGCCATCTGCACTCCTTCCCCGCTGGGCTCAGCTGTGCCGAAGGGTTCGATGTCTCGATGATGGCTCCGGACACGCTTGCCCGCTCGGTGGCGGTGGCTGTCGAGGGTGCCGCCGTATAGATCGTTATACGGCGGATCAGCCGCCCCGGATGGTCCGGCGGAGCCGGGGAACCCGTTCGGCGAGCATGCGCTCGGCACCGCGCGAGGTCGGGTGGTAGTAGTCGGCACCGACGAGCTCGTCGGGCGGATACTGCTGCGGGAGCACGCCTTCGGGCACATTGTGCGGGTAGCGGTACCCCTGGGCGTTGCCCAGCCGCGTGGCCCCGGCGTAGTGACCGTCGCGCAGGTGGGGCGGCACCGTGCCGGCCCGCCCGGCCCGCACGTCCCCCAGCGCCGCGTCGATCGCGGTGATCACGGCGTTGGACTTCGGCGCGGTGGCCAGGTGCACGGTCGCCTGAGCGAGCGCGAGCCGGCCCTCGGGCATGCCGATGAACTGGACGGCATGCGCGGCGGCGACGGCCGACTGCAAGGCCGTCGGATCGGCCATCCCGACGTCCTCGCTGGCGTGCACGACCAGCCGGCGCGCGATGAACCGGGGATCCTCGCCCGCCTCGATCATCCGCGCCAGATAGTGCAGGGCGGCGTCCACATCGGATCCCCGGATCGACTTGATGAACGCGCTGATCACGTCGTAGTGCTGGTCGCCGTCCCGGTCGTAGCGGACCGCTGCCTTGTCCACAGTGGATTCCACGGTGGCCAGCGCGATGTCGGAGCGACCGGTGGCCGCGGCCGCGTCGGCGGCCGCTTCGAGCGCGGTGAGCGCCCGGCGGGCGTCTCCCCCGGCGAGCCGGACCAGATGGTCTTCGGCCTCGCTGGTGAGATCCAACTCGCCGCCAAGGCCGCGCTCGTCGGCGAGCGCGCGGCGGATCAGCCCACGCACGTCGTCGTCGGTCAGCGGCCTCAACTGCAGCACCAGTGACCGCGACAGCAGTGGCGACACCACGGAGAACGAGGGATTCTCCGTGGTCGCGGCGACCAGCAACACGATGCGGTCCTCGACCGCGCCGAGCAGCGCGTCCTGCTGCGTCTTGGAAAACCGGTGCACCTCGTCGATGAACAGCACGGTGTTCTCGTCGTTGTACCGGCGGCGGCGCCGGGCGTCCTCGATGACCCCGCGCACCTCCTTCACCCCGGCCGAAAGCGCGGACAATGCCACGAACCGGCGGCCGGTCGCGGTGGACACCAGGTTCGCCAGCGTGGTCTTGCCGGTGCCAGGCGGGCCGTAAAGCAGAACGGAAGCCGGTGCCGCGCCCTCGACCAGGCGGCGCAGTGGTGCGCCGTCGGCGAGCAGATGCTGCTGACCGACGACCTCGTCCAGCGAGCGCGGCCGCATCCGCACGGCCAGCGGTGCACCCGGCGGCACCACGATCTCCCGCACCGGCTCCGGCTGGTCTTCAGGCGCGAGATCGGGGTTCACCGTGAAGAGTTCGTCCTGCACGCCGTCCACGGTAATGGTGTCCACCGACATCCCGTGCGCAGGTCAGAACCTGCGTTGTCGAGGGTGCAACCCAGGCCTCGCCGTCGAGAGGCCAGGCGAAAGGCCCGAAATGCTCGTGTCGCCGTTCAGCGGAAGGCCGGGTACAGCGGCAGAGCCAGGCCGGGGCCGAACCTGGAGTCCAGCGCGGCGGCGACGTCGTCGGCGTAGCCGGCGAGCCGATGCTCGCCAGCGCGCGTAGCATCGGCGGCCAGATCCCGCCACCAGGTCACCAGCGCGGCGACCATCTCGCAGCCCGCGGCCAGGCAGTCCCAGGTACGCAGGCACACCAGCGTGAACTGGTGGTCCAGCAGCAACACGGAGAGCGTGTCGGTGTCGGCGAGCGCGGGCCAGATCGCGGACACCTCCGCACGCCACACCGCGATCATGGCTTCGCACATGCCCGCGGGCAGCGCCTGGGGATCCGCGCCGGACCCGAACGGCACCCGCAGGTGCGCGGCGTCGATCAGCGCGTCGCGGACCTGGCCCCGCTCGAAGTCCAGAAAGCGCACCCCGGAGTCGGTCACCAGGTTGTTGTCGGGGCTGAGGTCAACGGGGCTGAACGCGCGGTAGGTGCCCGCTGGCGCCTGCTCCCACGCGTGGTCGGCGAACTCCCGGACCTCGGCGGGCATGGCCACCCCGAGCTCGGCGAGCAGGTCCGGCAGCTCCCGGGGCGCGGCGGTCGTCTGCTTCTTCTGCTTGACCGGACCGCCCAGCCTCCGCAGCAACGCGTCGAAGTCCGCTTCCCGGCCGGCCGTGGTCGCGTGCATCCGTCCGAGCGAGCGCGCCCACGACAACAGCGAGCGTTCGGCGACCCGGGCGTCGGAGCCGCGCAGCTTGTCCTCGAGCGTTGGCGCACGGCCGAGGTCCTCGATGACGAGCACCCGCTCCGGGCCGTGGTGCGCCAGCAGTTCCGGGCACATCCGGTCCTCGGCCGACAACGCGGTGAACAGCTGGTAGCTGACCGCTTCCTGGGCGAACGGGTCCGGCAGTCCCGGCCGAGCAGCTGGATAGTGCTTGATCACCAGGGTGCGCGGCAGGCCGAAGGGAGACGAGGCGATCCGGGCGCGCACCACCGTCGCGGGTCCGCTGCCCGTCAGCACCTCTGGTTCGGCGAGCGTGATCGTGCTGCCGAAACGGTGAGCCAGCACCGCCTCGCCCGCAGCGACCGCCGCATCGACGGATCGTCCTGATCCCCCTGACCTGCCGGCCGGGGCATCGGGAGCTTCGCCGAACGTGTCCACGCTCATCGCTTCCGACCCTACTAGCTCCCACAACCGGCCCACCACAACGAATCAGCCAGCGCGCCTTGCGGGGCCATCAGCCCCGGGAAAGCGGCCGGCCGAGGCCGTTGAGACGCCGGCCGCGGTGCCGCACCGCGAGCACCACCGCCGCAGCGACCACGATGCCCAGCAGGTTGACCGCCAGCTGGCCGACCGACTCCCCGGCGCGGGACCAGTCACCCACCACCGCGGCGACCACCGCGTAACCCGCCGCGGGCACGGTGGTGACCGAGATGAACACGCCGACCAGCGCGGCGGATTTCGCCGAGGTCATGGCGAGCATGCCGGCCGCGCCCGCGAGCAACGCGACGATCAGCGAGTACCAGCCGACCTGGTAGACGAAGTCGACCTCGCGGCCGGCCCGGAACTGCGTCACGTCCAGCAGCCCGATCGCCTGTGACAGCAGCGTCACCCCCGCGGTGACCAGCACGGCCAGCGGGAACCCGACGCCCAGCGCCAGGGCCGCCCGGCGCAGCAGGTCCCAGCGGCGCAGCACCAGGCCCACCGAGATCGCGGCCAGCGGCCCGAACTCCGGCCCGACCACCATGGCGCCGACGATCGTCACCGGCGAGTCGGTGATCACGCCGACCGAGGCGAGCAGACAGGCGATGGTGAGAAACGCCTGGAACGTGACGTTCAGCCGCGACTCTTCACCGGTCCGGCTCAGCAGCTCCTGCCAGACGATCGCGTCCGCGCCTTCGCCGGGCGCCGCCGCCTCGGCCCGGTCGGCGGCGTCGGACAAGGCGGTGTCGAGCTCGGCCAGGGTGATCCCGCCCGCACGGTCGATGTCCAGCCCGCACAGCCGGTCCATCACGTCGTCGGCGGCTTCCCGCGCGATGTCGGCCTCGATGAGGTCGCCGGGTGGGGCGACGGCCGCGCCCCGGTGCACCACCAGATGCGCGACCCCCGGCTCCTGGCCCAGTACCTTCAGCGCCTCCTCGGTCCGCTCCGCCGGGCAGACCGCTCGCAGATGGAGCACCGCCTACGCGCGGCTCACTGCGCGGCCGCCGACTTCGGCGGTTTGGCGTCGACACCGGCTTCCCTGCGCTGCTGCGCGGTGATCGGCGCCGGGGCTCCGGTGAGCGGGTCGTAGCCGCCGCCGGTCTTCGGGAACGCGATCACGTCACGCAGCGAGTCGGCGCGCGCCAGCAGCATGACGATCCGGTCCCAGCCGAAGGCGATGCCTCCGTGCGGGGGCGGGCCGAACTGGAACGCATCGAGCAGGAAGCCGAACTTCTCCTGCGCCTCGGCCTCGGACAGGCCCATCAGCTCGAAGACCCGCTTCTGCACGTCGGCGCGGTGGATACGGATCGAGCCGCCGCCGATCTCGTTGCCGTTGCAGACGATGTCGTAGGCGTGGGCCAGCGCGTTCGCGGGGTCGGACTCGAACTTGTCGATCCACTCGGGGCTCGGCGCGGTGAAGGCGTGGTGCACGGCGGTCCACTTGCCGGAGCCGACCGCCACGTCGTCGGTCTCGTCGGTGGCCTCGAACAGCGGGGCGTCCACGACCCACACGAACGACCAGGCGTTCTCGTCGATCAGGCCGAGCCGCTGCCCGATCTCGACCCGGGCGGCGCCGAGCAGCTGCCGGGCGGCCTTCGGCTTGTCCGCGGCGAAGAACACGCAGTCGCCCGGCTTTGCGCCGACCGTGGCGGCGAGGTTCGCGCGCTCGTGCTCGGCGAGGTTCTTGGCGACCGGGCCGCCGAGGGTGCCGTCCTCGCCGACCGTGACGTAGGCCAGGCCCCTGGCGCCGCGCTGCTTGGCCCATTCCTGCCAGGCGTCGAACTGGCGCCGCGGCTGGCTCCCGCCGCCGGGCATGACGACGGCGCCGACGTAAGGCGCCTGGAACACACGGAACGGCGTGTCGGCGAAGAACTCGGTCAGCTCGGTCAGTTCCAGGCCGAACCGCAGGTCCGGCTTGTCGGTGCCGTACTTCGCCATCGCGTCGGCGTAGGTCATGCGCGGGATCGGGCGCGGCACCTCATAGCCGACGAGGCGCCACAGCGCGGTGACGATGTCCTCACCGACGGCGAGAACATCGTCTTGGTCGACGAAGCTCATCTCGATGTCGAGCTGGGTGAACTCGGGCTGGCGGTCGGCCCGGAAGTCCTCGTCCCGGTAGCAGCGCGCGATCTGGAAGTACCGCTCCAGGCCGCCGACCATCAGCAGTTGCTTGAACAGCTGGGGCGACTGCGGGAGGGCGTACCAGGAGCCGGGGCGCAGCCGTGCCGGGACCAGGAAGTCGCGCGCGCCTTCCGGCGTGGAACGGGTCATGGTCGGGGTCTCGACCTCGACGAAGTCCTGCGAGTGCAGCACCTCCCGCGCGACCCGGTTGACCTCGCTGCGCAACCGCATGGCGCGGGCCGGACCGCTACGGCGCAGGTCCAGGTAGCGGTACTTGAGCCGCACCTCCTCGCCGACGTCCACCCGGTCGTCGATCGGGAACGGCAGCGCGGCCGACTCCGACAGGACTTCGAGCCCGGTGGCCAGCACCTCGATCTGGCCGGTGGCGATCTCGGGGTTCTCGTTGCCCTCCGGGCGCCGGGCGATCTCACCGGTGACCTGGACGCAGAACTCGGACCGCAGCTGGTGCGCGCGCTCGGCCATCTCGCCCTCGCGGAAGACGACCTGGGCGAGGCCGCTGGCGTCGCGCAGATCGATGAAGATCACCCCGCCGTGATCGCGCCGCCGGGCCACCCACCCGGTGAGCGTGACGATCTGACCGGCCTGCTCGGCACGCAACGTGCCGGCTTGATGGGTGCGAAGCACTGCGGTTGCTCTCCTTGACACTGTGCGAACGGCGGCTCGGGCTGCTTTCCGAGTCGGGCTGCCAGGCATTTTGCCGACAGCCAAGGCTAACGAATGCACCCCCGGAGAGCGCCAGCAGGTTTCGCGAGCCACCGGACAGACCTGACTTGTGTTTCTTGATCGGCATCAGCCGCTTGCGGTGGGCCGGCAACCGCGCCGCCACGCGGGCCATCGACTTAGAGCAGCTTCAGTTGCTCGCCTCGCGTGACAGGTTGCCCGGATTCCTCCGTCGTGCGGGGAGCCGGCAGCCGCGACGAAGGTGCCTCCGCCGAGCCAACGCGATCGAAGCCGTGACGGCGCAGCAGAGGCGCCACCCGCGCGGCGAGCAGGCGGCGATAACGGCCGTCAGCGTAGCTGCCGGCGGCGTAGAGCTCCCGGTAGCGCGGAACGAGTTCGGGATGCTCGCGGGCCAGCCACTCCCCGTACCACTCGCGAGCGCCGGGACGCAGGTGCAGCGGCAGCACGGTGGCGCTGGTGGCGCCCGCGTCGGCGACCGCGGCGAGCAACTCGTCCAGGGCCTCGGAGGAATCGGTGAGGCAGGGCAGCACCGGCGCGATCATCACGCCGCACCGCAGCCCGGACTCCCGGGCCTTGCGCACCAGGTCGAGCCGGGCCGCCGGGCTCGGCGTGCCGGGTTCCACGCGGCGCTGGAGCCCGCGGTCGAGCAACGCGATCGACACCCCGAGCCCGACGTCTACCTCCGCCGACACCGCGCGCAGGAGCGGCAGGTCGCGGCTGGCCACGGTGCCCTTGGTGAGGATGGAGAACGGGGTGCCGGCTTCGGCGAGCGCGCGGATGATGCCGGGCATCAACTCGTAGCGGCCCTCCGCACGCTGGTAGGGATCGGTGTTGGTGCCCATGGCCACGTGCTCGCGGGTCCACCCCGGCCGGCGAAGCTGGGCAGCGAGCACCTCCGGCGCGTTGATCTTCACGACCACTTGCGTGTCGAAATCGCGGCCCGCGTCGAAGTCCAAATAGGTGTGCGTGTTGCGGGCGAAACAGTAAACGCAGGAATGAGAGCAGCCCCGGTACGGGTTGACCGTCCAGCGGAACGGCACGAGGGATTGACCGGGCACCCTGTTCAGCACGGACCGGGCGCGCACCTCGTGGTAGGTGACACCCCGGAATTCCGGCGACCGCACGGTACGCACGAGCCCGGGCAGGCCGGGGAGCGTCTGCTGCGCATCAGCGTCAGCTCGCTGGCTCTCCCATCGCATATGTCAAGTCGAACACCCGTTCGAGATCCTGTCAAGCGTTCCCGTACATGAGTGACCCGTTGCTCCCGAAAATCGGCATGAACGGGTCACTCGTGCACAGTGAACACGGGCGAGCGTGCGCCGCTCGACCGTCACGCGATGATGCTGTCCACAAAGCACCATCGCCAGTTCTCGCCCGGCTCGAAGCTGCGGATCACCGGGTGGCGTGTGTCGTGGAAATGGGCCGTGGCGTGCCGCCGGGGCGACGAGTCGCAGCACCCGACGTGCCCGCACTCCAGACACAGCCGCAGGTGCACCCAACTGGTGCCGTCCCGCAGGCATTCCTCGCAGCCGGCGGTGCCGGGTTGGGGGTTACCGGCGTGTTCCAGGTGCGCACAGGATCCCGCCGTCGCGGCGGGGGTGTGCAGTTCGCGTTCGGGCATGTAGTCAGGCTCCTCGGGTCGTTCGAACATGGCTTCCTCGATGTCGAGTGTGCTGAGCACCCGTCGTAGCACCTCGTCGTCGACCGAGCCACGGTCGCGGGCGTCGAGCAGCACCTCCCGTTCGGCATCGAGCATTTCCGCGCGCAGGCGGCGGTATACCTCACTGGGCGTCTCTTCGATCTGGCTCCCGCGGCCGAGTCGTTCCCACGCCGTGTCCGCCCGGTACGCCTGCTTGTCCCGCAACCGGTCGATCACCTCGGGCGGGTCGGCCTGGGTGCGGACCTCCTCGAGCCGGGCCAGCCCCGCGCGGGTCATCTCGTGCAGCAGCGCGGCTTCCTGCAGGTCGTCCTGGGCCGGGTCGGGCGCGGGCAGGCGGAGCAGGCGCACCAGCCGCGGCAGCGTGGTGCCCTGCAGCAACAGGGTGCCGGCCACCACGACGAACGCGGCGAGCACGAGCACCGCCCGCTGTGGTGTGTCGGCCGGCAGCACGAACGCCGCGGCGAGGGTGACCACACCGCGCATGCCCGCCCACGAGATCACCGTTGAATACGACCAGGGCCACCGTCGCACACCCACGATCCGCCGGATCCCCGCGACTGCGAACATCCACACGAACCGGCTCACGATCGTCGCGAAAAGCACGCCGAGACAGATGGTGGCCAGTTCGAGCGCTGACAGGTCGGCCTGCCCCACCTCGGTCACGATCCGCCGCAACTGCAACCCGATCAGCAGGAAGACGACGTTCTCGAGCAGGAACTGGATGGTGCGCCAGTTGAGCCGGCTGGTCAGCCGGGTCGGGCCGGAGACCATCCGCGGCGACTGGTGGCCGATGAAGATCCCGGCGACCACCACGGCGAGCACGCCCGAGCCGTGGATCGCCTCGGCGGGCAGGTAGGCCACGAACGGCACGACGAAGGACCACGCGGTGCCTACTACCGGGTCGGACACTCGCCGCAGCAGCAGGCTGGCGCCCCAGCCGACCAGCCCGCCGACCACTGCCCCACCGGCCGCGGCGAGCAGGAAGTCGCCGCCGACCTGCCAGGCGGCCACCGAGCCGGCGATCGCCGCGATCGCGGTGCGCAGCGAGACCAGCGCGACCGCGTCGTTGAGCAGGCTCTCGCCCTCCAGGATGCGCACGATCCGGCGCGGCATGCCCACCCGGCGGGCCACCGCGCTCGCCGCGACCGCGTCCGGCGGCGCGACCACCGCGCCGAGCGCGAAGCCCGCGGCCAGCGGCAGGCCGGGCACGACCGCCCAGGCGGCCAGGCCGACCGTGATCGTGGTGAAGGCGACCAGCCCGACGGACAGCGTGGCGATCGAGACGCGGTTGGCCCGGATGTCGATCAGCGAGGTCTGGAGGGCCGCGGAATACAGCAGCGGCGGCAGCAGCCCGACCAGCACCAGCTCGGGGTTCAGCTGGTACTCGGGCACGCCGGGGATGAACGAGACGGCCACCCCGGCCGTCACCAGGCACAGCGGCGGCGACCAGCCGAGCCGGCGAGCCAGCCCGGTCACGGCGAGCACCGCCACGATCAGGCCGAGCAGTTCGACAGCGAGTTCCATGTCAGTGGGCCAGGGGCGCGGCCAGCTCGTAGAGCCGGACCGTGGCACGCCAGAAGTGGCTGCGCCCCACCACGCGGCGGGAGGCGTAGCCACGCTGTTCGAGCGTGTAGACGATGGAGGCCGTAGTGGCCAGCGGTATCCCGGTGCCACGGGCCAGCGCGGACAGCGTCAGCCCGTCCCCGGCGGCGACGAGGGCCTCCAGCACGGTCAGGGCGCGGTCCACCGAGGGGGAGGCCGGAGCTTCCGCTGCCATGATCACCTTACTGTCACCCGTACGTGAATGGAGCATCGTTGAGAACGCGAGACGGGCGCTCACGGACGTCACGGAGTACCCACAAGCGTTTTGAACGACACTGACGAATGATATCCATTCAGCGCAGTCCGGTGCGCCATGCAGCGGACCCGGCTGGGCGTTTGGCGGGTCAGCGGGCGGGCAGGATGCGGCCGCTCACCTCGCCGAAGCCGACGCGGGTGCCGGCGGCGCCGGGCGCGGTGGCGGTGATGACGACCTCGTCGCGGTCTTCGAGGAAGGCGCGGGGCGCGCCGCCGGGCAGGCTGATCGGTTCGTGCCCGCCCCAGCTCAGCTCGAGCAGGCAACCTCGCTGGGCGGGCAGCGGCCCGCTCACCGTGCCCGAGGCGTAGAGATCGCCGGTGCGCACGGCCGCACCGTTGGCGGTCAACTGCGCGAGCATCTGCGCCGGGGTCCAGTACATCGTCGCGAACGGCGGATTCGACACCACGTGACCGTTGAGACGGACCTCCAGGGTGATGTCCAGGCCCCACTTCTCGGTGTCGGCGAGATACGGCAACGGTTCCGGGTCACGCGCCGGGGGCTCGACCCGGGCGTGCTCCAGCGCGTCGAGCGGCACCACCCAAGGCGAGACCGAGGTCGCGAACGCCTTGCTCAGCGACGGTCCGAGCGGGGTGGCGTCCCAGGCTTGCAGGTCACGGGCGGACCAGTCGTTGACCAGGCACACTCCGAAGACGTGGTCGGCGAACTCCCCCACCCCGACCGGCCGGCCCGGCCGCGACCCGCTGCCGATCACGAACCCGACCTCGGCCTCGAAGTCCAGATGCACGCAGGGGCCGAACTCCGGCGCGGCGGCGCCGGTTACGCGGCGCTGTCCGTGCGGGCGGGCCACCGGGGTACCCGAGATCATCACCGTGCCCGCCCGGCCCACGTATCCGAGCGGCAGGTGCTTCCAGTTGGGCGGCAACGGGTCCGCGCCGGGACGCAGCATCATGCCGACGTTGCCGGCATGGAACTCGTTGGCGAAGAAGTCCACGTAGTCGCCGATGAGGACCGGCAGGTGCACGGTCACCTCGGAGACCGGGAACAACGCCGGCTCGACCCGGGCGCGATGCTCCTCCTCGGTCAGCAGCGCGGTGATGCGGGCCCGCACCGCCGACCAGCGGGCCCGGCCCTGGGCGAGGAAGGCGTTCAGCGACGGCTCGGCGAACACCGAGTCGTCGAGGACCGCGGTGAGGTCGAGCACCCGCTCCCCGATCCGCACCCCCACCCGCGGCGACCCGTCTCCCCGGGAGAACACGCCGTAGGGCAGGTTCGCCGTCCCGTAAGGCGAATCCTCGCCAAGATCGAGCCACGTCATCGTCCATCTCCTTCGTGCCGGCGCCCTGCTTCGCTCCTGACGCGGGGGCCCACCTTCCCCCGCACGAGGATCACCCCGGCGCCGCGCCGCCCGCCGGGCCACGGCGGGCAAACCACGCCTCCGGTCGCCAAAATCACCCGATGCGGTCAGCTCGGCCCTCGACAGCGCCTGGCCCTCTCCGCCGGATCGGCCGAGCACGCGTAAGGCCGAGCACCGCCACGCGTTCCAGCCATAAAACCTTTTAGCACCCTTGGCGAATCACGAGTAATGCAGCTCACATCGAAGGAAAAGGCTAATCTTGCGACATGACCGCAGAACCTCTCGACCGGCCCGTGCTCGATTACCTCACCTTCGTGGATTACGCAATTCGGAAGACGAGCGACGAACTGCCCGAGGTCGACCCGGTCGCGATGCGCATGTGCCTCACGCTGCACCGGCTGACCAGCACGCTGGTCTACGACTGGGAGTCCACCGTGCACCGGCCGCGCGGCTTCAGCTGGGCCGGGTTCCGGGTCCTGTTCGCACTGTGGAATGCCGGGCCGCTGGAGGCAAAGCGCGTCGCGCAGTTGTCGGGGATGAGCCGGGCCGCGGTCTCGGCCCTGGTCAACACGCTGGAACGGGACGGGCTGGTCTCGCGACAGCAGGCCGAGCACGACCGGCGGGCGGTGCTGCTGGACCTGACCGAAGCCGGCCGCGAGGCGATCAGCAGCACTTTCACCGAGCACAACAAGCGCGAGCAGGCGTGGGCGAACGCACTCACCCCGACGGAGCGGAACGTCCTGATCGGCCTGCTCGAAAAGCTCGCCACCTCCCCGGCCGCGACCGAGGCCAAGCGGCGATTCTGATTCACCGGTGAGGCGGCGGCGTTTCCCGTTCTCTCAACGCCGGGAAACCCGGAATACCCCGCCGGCAAAACCGCCGGCGCTAACCGGCCAGGGCCGATTCGATCGCGGAGATCACCTCGGGCGCTTCCGGATCGGTACGCGGGCGGAAGCGGGCCACCACGTCCCCGCCGGCACCGTCTGCGAAGCGGACGAGGAACTTCTCGAAGTTCCACTGCACGTCTCCGGCCTGCCCCTCGACATCGGGCCGCTGGACAAGCTCGGCGTAGAGCGGGTGCCGGCCGGGGCCGTTCACCTCGATCTTCTCGAACAGCGGGAAACTCACCCCGTAGGTCGTGGAGCAGAAGGTGGTGATCTCCTCGGCCGTACCCGGCTCCTGCCCGGCGAACTGGTTGCACGGGAACCCGGCCACCGAGAACCCCTGGTCGCCGTAGCGCTCCTGGAGCCGCTCCAACCCCTCGTACTGGGGCGTCAAGCCACACCGCGAGGCCACATTCACCACCAGCAGGGTGCCGCGACCGAGACCACCGAGGGTCGCCGGATCGCCCGCAAGAGTGCGCAACGCGATGTCACCGAGGGCCATGGGACCGTCCTTTACCTGAGGCCTGTGTACAGCACGAACGGGATCAAAGGGGGTCTGGGGGTGCAACCCCCAGAAAACTCAAGCCCTGGATTGCTTCAATGTGATACTCGACACATTCAGTGGGTTCAATGTCCGGGGCGGGGCGCCGGCACCGAGGTCGTGCCCTCGGACGCCTGCAGGCCCAGCGCGTCGAGCAGCAAGGCGCAGTCGTCGGCGTCGGTCGCCGCGGACGCGATCGCCCGCACCGCGCGCCGCCGCTGTTCGGCGATGAGCGCGCTGTCGTCGGGGATCTCCGTCCGCTCGGTCACGGCCGGGAACCCGGCCGGCAACCCCGACAAACCGTTGTCTCGCATGGTTTTCTCCCCTCCCGGGCAGCAGTGTGTTAGTCCGGCGGGCTCCTGGGTAGCCGACGGTCATGAGCCATCCCGCTTCGTCCCCGGACCCCGTCCGCGCCGCGGGTCCGCCCGCCGTCACCGAAGGTACCCCGGACGGGCCGATCGTGCTGGTACTCGACCCGGCCGGAGCGGCCAAGCACGCCGAGCTCCCCGCGACCTGGCGGGAACTCGCCGAAGACTGGCAGATCACCTGGTGCCGCCTGCCCTCCCCCGGCGCGCTGACCGAGGCCGACGACCTCCTGGCCGATCCGCCGCGACCGGGCCGGTCGGTGCACGTCGTGGCCAGCGGCCCGTTCGCGGACGACGCGCTGAGCCTGGCGCAACGGCACACCGACACGGTGCGGTCCGTCCTGCTGATCGACCCGGCCGCCGACCGGTACATCTCGCCGGACCGTGGTGATGCCGAGACCCGACACTGGGAGGAGGACACGGCCGCCCGGCGCACGGCACTGGCCGACGCCGGGGTCGAGGTCAAGGTGGTCGCCTACAGCACCGGCGGTGAGCGGGACCGGGTGCCCGCCCCGATCCCGCTCGGCCACCCGGACGTGGCCGAGGCCGTGCGCCAAGCGATCGAGGAGTGATCAGGGTGACCGAACCGGACGAGTCCGCTGAGCAGCCCGAAGCCGGGGCCCCGTGGCCGGCCGACCCGGAAATGTCGGACGCCGACGTGGCCGAGCAGCAGCGGGAGGTCGTCGAGGAGCCGGCACCCGTGTTCACCCCGGAGTTCCCCTTCGAAGCGGACCCGGCCGACGCCGCCGACCAGCAGCGCATCGTCACCGGCCTCGACGACGAGTTCCGCTGAGCGTCCCGGCCCGCGTCCGGCGCGCTTTCCCTATCGCTTGTGCGCCCGGTAGCGCTTCATCAGCGCCGTAATCCGTGCCTGGTTCGCCCGACCGTTGAGCTCGGTCAAGAGCTCGTCAGGACACAGCTCGTAGAGATCGCCCCACCATCGACGTCCTCGGTTGTCCCAGATCCGGTAGCCACCCGGCACGCCCCTGGCAACGTAACGCCTCTTGCTCACCGTCGCCCTGCTCCCGGTACAGCCGGTGCAGACCTCGAGAAGGTGTCCTCTCGCGTGGCTAGAGGTACAAGGGCTTGGTCGGCGTGCCGATCGCCTCGGGGGTTTCCCAGTCGATACCGGGCACGTCCACGTAGAGCTCGATCTCGTTGCCGTCAGGATCGGCTATGTAGAGGCTGTGCGTGGCGTAGTGGTCGCTGGCGCCGAGGATCGTCGTGCCGGACTTCGCCAATTCGGCCAGCGCGGCGCGCAACTCGTCGTCGCTCGTGCCGATCTTCAGGCCGAAATGGTAGAGGCCGATTCGCTTTCCTTCGGGATGCCCGGCGGCGTCGGCGCCTACTTCGATCAGCAACAGTTCGTGGTGGGTACGCCCGGAAGGCGCGTTGAACACCGCGGCGCGACGCTCGCGCGGACCGGGGGCGTTGCCGGGCGCCGGCAGGATCTGCCGCCACCCCAGCACGTCCCGGTAGAACCGCGCGGACCGCTCGATGTCGCGGACATAGAGCACCACGTGCCCGAGTTCCTTGACCTCCATCACGTTTCCCTCACTGTGAATTTTCAACTGAGCATACGCCGTCGAGCGCGCACGGAAAACGCTTAGCGGCCCTCGAACTTCCCCGATTGCCGAGGTCGGCGACGGCAGGAAACCGGGTCGCCCGGTTCGTGGACGGGATCGTCGGCAACCCGGGCCCGGGGCACGGGTCACGCGAGGGATTGGACATCGCCGTAGCCGATGATCCCGGTGGCAACCGGCTCATCGTCGGCGATCGCGTCGACCGTGCGCAGCGCCGCGTCGAGCGCGGCACGGAACAGCAGCGAGCCGCAACTCACCCGGCGTACGCCCAGTTCGGCGAGCCGGCTGAGACTCGGCCCGCTGGGCGAAAACAGGATATTGACCGGCTTGTCTACTTCGGACACTAATGCCGAGATCGATTCCGCACCGGTCATTCCGGGCACGAAGATCCCGTCGGCGCCGGCCCGGACATAGGCCCGAGCGCGGGAAAGCGCTTCGTCATCGCCCGCGATGCCCAGCCAGTGTGTGTCGGTGCGGGCATTCACGAACATCCCGGGTACCGCGTTCTTGATCGCGGACACCAGTTCCTGCTGATGCCTGGTCTCCGCGAGCCGGTCACCACGACCGTCCTCGATGTTCACCCCCACCACACCCAGCCCGGCCAGTTCCCGGGCCAGCGCGGCGACCTGCGCGGGTTCCTCGCTGAACCCGCCCTCGATGTCGACCGTCACCAGGCAGGGCAGGCGGCACAGTTTCCCCGCCAGCGCCACGGTCTCGGCACGGGTGACGCCGGCACCGTCACGCAGCCCGGCCGCCGCGGCCACGCCCAGGCTGGTCGTGCCCACTGCCGGGAAGCCGCGCGCCGCCAGTGCGGCGCCGGACGCGTGGTCCCACGCGTTCGGCAACAGCAACGGCCGCTCGGTTCGGTGCAGCGCATGGAAGTCCATTTCGTCCTCCGGAGTCCGGCCATCCGCCCACAACGCTAATGCCGGATCTGTTCGGCCGCCGCCGAAACGTCCTCGCGTTCATTGCCGGTAACCGACCCGCAGCCGGCCGGGCTGACGGCGAGCTGCTATCGCCCACCGGCCCGAAGGCGGTCGACGAGCCGGGCGCAGATCCGCTCCAGGTCCTCGAGCTGGTCGTCGTCGAGCAGGTCGAAGAAATGCCTCCGCACGCACTCGACGTAATCCGGCGTGGTGTCCGCCAGCAGCCGCTCCCCATCCTCGGTGAGGACCGCCACCAGCCCGCGCGCGTCGTCCGGATGCGGCTCCCGGCGGACCAGGCCGCGTTTGACCAGCTGGTCGACCTGGTAGCTGACCCGGCTCTTCGGCGCGAGGAGCAGGTGCGCGATCTCGCCCATGCGCAGGCTTTTGCCCTCCGCCACGGAAAGCTCCCGCAGGAGGTGGTAGTCGCCCACCGAAAGCGCGGCGCCCACCCGGAACCAGTGCGCCATCGCGCCTTCGACGAGCCGGGCGGCGGTGAGGTAGGCCGCCCACGCGCTGGCCTGTTTCTCGGTCAGCCGGTGTCCTCGCTCCAACTCGGCACCCCAGGTTTGATGGCCGGAGCCCTCCTTGCCGGCGAGCAGGCACCACATCCGAAGCTCCGACACCCGCGCGCCGGACCTCCGGGCGGTCGGACCACCGTAGCCGACAACGGGCCGGTACCGACCGTCGGCGATGAGATCGTGATCGGTTCGAGTCGCGCGAAGGTCTCCTCCCGGCCCGCCTCGAACGGTTTTGTAAGCGCTTTCCCTGCTCCTACCTTGATCCGGCGAGCGGCGTGGTCAGCGGTGAAGAACGAGTCCGGCTCCCGAAGCCGGAACTCGGGCGCCCAAAGCCAGAACTCAGGTGCCCAAAGCCAGAACTCAGGTGCCCGAACCCGGAACTCAGGCGCCTGAAGCCGGAACTCGGGTGCCCGAAGCCGCAACTCGGGTGCCTGAAGGCGGAACTCGGGTGCCTGAAGGCGGAACTCGGGTGCCTGAAGCCGGAACTCGGGTGCCTGAAGCGGGGACACGGGGTCCGGCGATCAACATCACGGTGCCGGTCCCGTGGGCACCTCGCCCGGCCCGGCTGAAATCAGTTAGCATAGGACAACTAAGTTTTCCTGGCCGGTCAACGGTGACGCATCCCTTCTGGTTGGAGTGATGGACGTGGAGGCTGCCGTGCAGGCACCGATGCAACCGCATCGCCGGCATCGGCGTACGTACTCGATCGAGGAACTCGGCCCGCGTTACAAGTGGATCGCGCTGTCGAACACGACGCTGGGCATGCTGATGGCCACCATCAACTCCTCGATCGTGCTGATCGCGCTGCCGGACATCTTCCGCGGCATCCACGTCAACCCGCTGGAGCCCGCCAACACCAGCTACCTGCTGTGGATGATGATGGGCTTCATCGTGGTGACCGCGGTGCTGGTGGTCGGGTTCGGGCGCCTCGGCGACATGTACGGCCGGGTACGGATGTACAACCTCGGTTTCGCGGTGTTCTCCGTCTCGTCGGTGTTGCTCGCGGTGACGTGGATGGACGGCAGCGCCGCGGCGATCTGGATGATCGCGTGGCGGGTGGTGCAGGGCATCGGCGGCGCGTTCCTGATGGCCAACTCCAGCGCCATCCTCACCGACGCCTTCCCGCTCCGCCAGCGCGGCACGGCGCTGGGCATCAACGGGGTCGCGGCGATCGCCGGGTCGTTCCTCGGCCTGGTCATCGGCGGCGTGCTCGGCCCCCTCGACTGGCGGCTGGTGTTCCTGGTGTCGGTGCCCTTCGGCATCTTCGGCACCATCTGGGCCTACCTCAAACTGCACGACACCAGCGAGCGGCAACCCGCGAAAATGGACTGGTGGGGCAACCTGACCTTCGCGGTCGGCCTGATCGCGGTGCTGGTCGGCATCACCTACGGCCTGCAGCCCTACGGCGGCCGCACCATGGGCTGGACGAGCCCGTTCGTGCTGTCCTGCATCATCGGCGGCCTGGTCGTGCTGGTGATCTTCGGGATCATCGAGACCAGGGTGGCCAACCCGCTGTTCCATCTCGGCCTGTTCAAGATCCGCGCGTTCGCCCTCGGCAACGTGGCGAACCTGCTCGCCTCGCTCGGCCGCGGCGGGTTGCAGTTCATCCTGATCATCTGGCTGCAGGGGATCTGGCTGCCCCAGCACGGCTACAGCTTCGAGCAGACTCCCCTGTGGGCCGGCATCTACATGCTGCCGATGACGATCGGATTCCTGATCTCCGCGCCCACCTCCGGCGTGATCACCGACCGGATCGGCGGCCGGGCGCTGGCGGGGGGCGGCATGCTGCTCACCGCGGTCAGCTTCCTGCTGCTGGAGATGCTGCCGGTCAACTTCAGCTACTGGCCGTTCGCGGTGATCCTGCTGCTCAACGGGCTCGGCATGGGCCTGTTCGTGTCCCCGAACCGGGCCGACATCATGAACAGCCTGCCGGCCGGCGCGCGCGGCGCCGGGGCCGGGATGACCGCGACCTTCCAGAACTCGGCGATGGTGCTGTCGATCGGCTTCTTCTTCAGCCTCATGATCGCCGGGCTGGCCAACCACCTGCCGACGACGATGGCGCAGGGCCTGGTCACCCATGGGGTTTCGGCCACCGACGCCGACCACATCGCGCACCTGCCCCCGGTGGGTGTGCTGTTCGCGGCCTTCCTCGGCTACAACCCGATCCAGCAGTTGCTCGGCCCGACCGTCGCGCAGCTACCCGCCGACCAGGCGTCGTTCCTGACCGGCCGCAGCTTCTTCCCCGAGCTGATCTCCGGGCCGTTCTCCGACGGGCTGACGGCCGCGTTCTGGTTCGCCATCGTGGTGTGCCTGGTCGCCGCGATCGCCTCCTGGCTCGTCGGAAAGCCGAAGCTCACTCCGGTACCGGCGCCCGCCGGAGGGCCGCGTGAGTCCGCGGGTTCGGAACTGGCCGCCGCGGCCGGGGAACTGGTCGGCGCGGCGGTCGAGGAAGCCGTCCCGGAGCCGGTGCACGCGGTCAGCGGGCGGCTGCGCACCCCCGACGGACACAGCGTGCCAGGCGTGATCACCGTGACCGGGCTCGACGGCAGGCAGGTGGCCCGGGCGAAGACCGATCCGAACGGCGGCTACCGGGTCACCGGCCTGGAGTCGGGCGTCTACACGCTCATCGTCACCGCACCCGGTTTCCAGCCGGAGGCGGCTTCGGTGACCGTGAACGGCTTCGGCGCGGTGCACGACTTCGTGCTCGCCGGCGGCGCGCCTGAGACGGTGGTCCTGCACGGCACCGTTTCCGGCCCGGACGGACAACCGCTGGCGGGCGCGACGGTGACGGTGAACGACGCCGACGGGCGCCCGGTCGGCGAGGCGGTCTCGGGGCCGGACGGGCAGTACCGGATACCGGACCTGACGGCGGGGGAATACACCGTGGTCACCAGCCTCTTCGAGCCGGCGCTGCGCCAGGTCGAGCTCGGCGCGGGCGAATCGGTCACGGTGGATCTGGACCTGGCCACGCGAACGCGAGAAGATGCCCAGCCATGATCGAGGTTTCCGGCCGGGTGACCGACCCGGGCGACACGCCGGTTCCGCAGGCGGCGGTCACGCTCGTCGACGCCAGTGGATTGCAGATAGCCCGCAACGCCGCCGACCACACCGGAGCCTTCACCCTGTGGGCGCCCGGCGCCGGCAGCTATGTGCTGATCGCGTCGGCGCCCGCGCACCGGCCCGAGGCGGCGACGGTGAACGTCGCCGCCGAGACGGTCCGGCTGGATCTGGTGCTGCACGGCGCCAGCGGGCTGAGCGGCGTGGTGCGGGCCGAGCGCACCGGCGTGCCGATCATGGACGCCGTGGTGACGCTGACCGACCTGCGCGGTGACGTCTTCGACTCGCGGATTTCCGGCAGTGGCGGCGAATACGCGTTCCCGTCGCTGGCTCCGGGCACCTACACGCTGGCGGTCAACGCGCGGTCCTACCGGCCCACCGCGCTCGCCGTGAAGGTCAGCGATTTCGTGGCCACCAAGCAGGACGTGGAACTGGTCGACGGGGCGACGATCGCCGGTTCGGTGGGGCTGCCGGACCCCCGGCCCGAAGTCACCGTGACGCTGCTGGACGAAGCCGGTCACGTGGTGCGCAGCGGCACCGTGGACGCGAACGGGCGCTACGCCTTCCACGATCTCGACGCCGGCACCTACACCGTGGTGGCCACCAGCTACCCACCCGTCCGCCAGCCCGTCCAGGTCGGCGGCGAACGCACCCGGCACGATGTCCGCCTGTCCTGATCCCAAGCGTCACACCCGGTTCTTAACAGATTCACGGGTTGTGCCGTAGGCACTTCTCAGCACAACGAGTTGTACTGGAAACATGAGCGACCAGTTTCCGCCGTACCACGAGCGCAACCGGGGGCAGTACCCGCACGGTCAGCAGCCATACGGACACGATCCGTACGCGTATTCGCCGTACGACCCGCGTTACCGGGCTCCCTACCCGCCGCCGCGGAGGTCTTCTCACCGGCTCAGTGCGCTGCTGGCCGTGATCGCGCTGGCCGCGCTCGCCGGTCTCGGTGTCATGCTCTTCAGCGCCCGGCACGGGCCGCTCAACCAGTCTCGCGCCTGGGCTCCGTGGAGCCAGCAGAGCCAGAGCCCGGCCCAGCCGCTGGACCCCCAAGGCGTCGCGGCGAAGGTCGATCCCGGGCTGGTGGACATCAACACCGTGCTCGGCTACCAGGGTGGCGAGGCCGCCGGGACCGGGATGGTGCTCACCCCGGACGGCGAGGTGCTGACCAACAACCACGTCGTGGAGGGCGCGACCCGCATCCAGGTCACCGACGTGGGCAACGGGCAGACCTACAGCGCCAGCGTCGTCGGTTACGACCGGTCCGAGGACGTCGCCGTGCTGAAGCTGCAGGGCGCGTCGAACCTCGCCACGGTCACCACCGGCGACTCGTCGAAGGTGGCGGTCGGCGACCAGGTCGCCGGCATCGGCAACGCGGGCGGCACCGGTGGCACGCCGAGCGTCGCGCCCGGCACGGTCACCGCGCTCGGCCAGGAGATCACCGCCTCCGACGAGTCCAGCGGCAGCTCCGAGCAGCTCACCGGGCTGATCCAGGTGAACGCGAACATCCAGTCCGGTGACTCGGGCGGCCCGCTGGTGAACAGCGCGGGCCAGGTGATCGGTATGGACACCGCCGCGTCCACCGGCTACCAGTTCGGGCCCCGTGGCAGCGCGCACGGCACGGGCCGGGGCGCCGGCTTCGCGATCCCGATCAACCAGGCGCTGGATATCGCCAAACAGATCGAATCCGGCTCCGCGTCGCAGAACGTCCACATCGGCGCCACCGCGTTCCTCGGCGTCTCGGTCACCGACGCGAACGAAGGTGCGTCCCTCGCGCAGGTCGTCACCGGAGGACCCGCCGAGCAGGCCGGATTGGCCAGGGGCGACGTGATCACCGCGATCAACGGCCGGCCCATCGACTCGGCGACGACGCTCACCACGCTGCTGGACGGGCAGCACCCCGGCGACAAGATCACGCTCACCTGGCTCGACCCGACCGGCGCACAGCAGAGCACCCAGGTCACGCTCGCCGAAGGCCCGATCGGCTAGAGACCGGTTCGCCGCGGCTTGCGTGGCGGCGCCGACCGGCGTCACCCGGCTGGGTGGAGCACTGCGCAAGATTGGAGAAGACGTCCGTACCGCTCCGGCTTAGGTTGATGGGCATTCCACCGTTCTCCGACAGGGAGTAGCCATGAGCCGGGTACGGGTTCTGGTCGGCACGCGAAAGGGTGCCTTCGTGCTGACCTCCGATGGCAAACGTGCCGAGTGGGACGTCAGCGGCCCGCACTTCGCGGGCTGGGAGATCTACCATCTAGCCGGCTCGCCGGCCGATCCGGACCGCCTGTACGTCTCCCAGTCGACGAGCTGGTTCGGGCAACTGGTCCAGCGTTCCGACGACGGAGGCGAAACCTGGCGGCCGGTCGGCAACCAGTTCACCTACGACGGCACGCCCGGCACCCACCAGTGGTACGACGGGACCCCGCACCCGTGGGAGTTCGCCCGGGTGTGGCACCTGGAGCCGTCGCTGACCGACCCCGACACCGTCTACGCCGGCGTCGAGGACGCGGCCCTGTTCCGGTCCGGCGACGGCGGACAGACCTGGCAGGAGCTGCCGGGACTGCGTACGCACGAGTCGGGGCCGCGGTGGCAGCCGGGTGCGGGCGGGATGTGCCTGCACACGATCGTGCTCGACCCGCGTGACCCGGGCCGGATCTACACCGCCATCTCCGCCGCCGGAGCGTTCCGCAGCGACGACGCGGGCAAGACGTGGCGGCCGATCAACCGCGGCCTGCGTTCGGAGGGCATCCCGAATCCCGAGGCCGAGGTCGGGCACTGTGTGCATCACCTGGCCAGCCACCCGTCCCGGCCGGACGTGCTGTTCATGCAGAAGCACTGGGACGTGATGCGCACCGACGACGCGGGCGAGACCTGGCGCGAGATCAGCGGCAACCTGCCCACCGACTTCGGGTTCGTCATCGACGTGCATGCGCACGAGCCGGACACCCTCTATGTGGTGCCGATCAAGAGCGACTCGGAGCACTTCCCGCTCGACGGGCAGTTGCAGGTGTACCGCAGCCGCTCCGGCGGCGACGAGTGGGAGCCGCTGACCAAGGGCCTGCCGCAGCGCAACTGCTATGTGAACGTGCTGCGCGACGCGATGGCGGTCGACTCGCTCGACGACTGCGGTGTCTACTTCGGAACCACCGGCGGTCAGGTGTACGCCTCGCCGGACGGCGGGGACAGCTGGGCGCCGATCGTGCGGGACCTGCCTGCCGTGCTGTCCGTGGAAGTGCAGACGCTGCCATGATCCGCGTTGTCCTGCCGGCGCACCTGCGCACCCTCGCGCACATCTCCGGCGAGGTGCTGCTCGAAGTCGATGGCGCGATCACGCAACGTTCCATCCTTGACGCACTCGAAGCGCGCTTTCCCATGCTGCGCGGGACGATTCGCGACCAGGTCTCTCACCAGCGGCGGGCGTTCGTGCGGTTCTTCGCCTGCGAGGAGGACCTCTCGCACGAGGCGCCCGACTCTCCGCTGCCCGAGGAGGTGGCTCTGGGAAAGGAGCCCTTCCTCGTCGTCGGAGCGATGGCCGGGGGATAGTCCGGGACTCACGGTGCCCGCCACCGCGGTGGCGGGCACCGTGAGTTTCCCGCCGCGTCAGCGGTGCTCGTGGTCGAGGCCGAGCTGACTCGCCAGGCGGGTCAGGTAGCCGGCGAAGCGCTGGCGGTCGCCGGGAGGCCACGTGGCGGTGAGGTCGTCGAAGGTCTGGCGTTGCCACCGGTGGGACCCGGCGAGCAGGTCACGCCCGGCCTCGGTGAGTTGGAGTGAGGCGCGCCTGCGGTCCTCACCGGATATGCCGCGGGTGAGGTAGCCGGCCGCGGTGGCGTCGCGGACCATGCGGCTCGCGCCGGAGTGGTCCAGGCCGAGGTGGTTCGCCACCGTGGTGACGGTGATCTCGCCGGTGTCCGCGACGGCGCTGTCGACGGCTTCGACCGCGAGGATGTGCTGGACGTGGCGCATCTCGCCGGTGAGTTCGACCGAGGTACGAGTGATCCACCGCCGGGACCAGAACCGCACCAGCCGGAACAAGGCGGGCCCGGCTTCGGTCAGTTCCTGTTCTGCCGGCACCTGTTTCGCACGTGATCCCACGACACGACCCTACCTTGACTGCGTGCGATTCGCATAGATAACGTCTGCGATATGCATACAACTGGCAGGGTGCTCCCGCTGCCCCGAGCCCGCAACGCGGCGTTCGCTGCGTTGCTGATCGGCATGTTCATGGCGGCGTTGGACACGAACGTCGTCGTGGCGGCCCTACCGTCGCTCGCCGTTGACCTCGGTATCGAGGCCGCGGGCGGGGTCACCGCCGCTTACCTGCTGGCGGTCGCGGTCACCACCCCGTTGCACGGAAACCTCGGCGACCGATGGGGCCGGCGCCGGATGTTCGCCGCATCGGTGGTGGTGTTCGCGGCCGGGTCGCTGGCCTGCGCGGTGGCACCGACGATGACCGTCCTCATCGGTGCCCGTGCCGTGCAGGGGGTCGGTGGCGGTGGGTTGATCGTGGCCGCGGTGTCGGCGATGGCGGAACTGTTCAGCCGTGCGGAGATGCTGCGGCGGCAGGGCTGGCTGACGGCGATGTTCGCGATGTCGTCGATCGGCGGCGCGCCGCTGGGCGGTCTGCTGACCGCCGCCGCGGGCTGGCGCGCGATCTTCCTGCTCAACCTGCCGTGCTGCGTCGTGGCTCTGGCGCTCGGGCTGGGGTCCGTTCCCGGCCGGAAGGCCGCTCGCCTGCCGTTCGACGTGACCGGCGCCGTTCTCATCGCGATCGCCGGCAGCGCGATCGTCGTGCTCGGCAGCAATGGCGCGCTGGCCTCGAGTCCGTTGTGGACACTGCTGCTGGTCGCCGTGGCCGCCGGGGCGGCCCTGGCCTTCGTCCGGGTCGAACGCCGCGCGCCCGCACCGCTGGTGCCCCCGCGACTGTTCGTCGACGCGGGCTTGGCGCGGGCAGTCGTCGTCACGCTGCTCAGTGGCGTCGCTCTGTTCGGCGGTTTCACCTATGTGTCATTGGCCATCACCGGCGGCAGCGGCGGGAATCCGGCGGCCACCGGACTGTTGTTGCTGCCCATGAGCATCGGTCAGGTGTTCTCCGGCAGCGGGTTCGCGGCACTCGCCCGCCGGTGGCCCCGCATCGCCGCCTGGGGACGGGCCGGGCTGGCGCTGGGTGTGGCCGGGTCGTTGGGCATGGCCGCGATCCCCCTCCTCTCCCCCAGCCCAGTCCGCATCGCGCTGACGGCGACGGCGTTGGCGCTCAACGGCGCGGCGCTCGGACTGTCCATGCAGGCTTACACCGTGTTCGCCCAATCCCGTGCGCCGAAAGACATCCTCGGCGCGGGGATGGCCACCCTGACCTTCGCGCGCCAGATCGGCGGGTCCGTGGGCATCGCCGCATTCGGCTGGACCACGGTGCTGTTTGACGGCAGTGGCGGACTGTCCATGGTGTTCCTGCTCGCCGCCGTGGCGCTGCTGGCCGGTGTCGTCATCGCGCCACGCGCGAAGCACGATCCGCCGCCTTCCCTGCCGACCGGCACGGTCGCCGGAAGCGGGAACACGAGTGCCTGAACCGGGAACTCGGACGCCTGGAGCGGGGACACGCCGACCGGAACCGGGATTTCGCGTGGCTGGAGCGGGGATTCGCGTGGCTGAAGGGGGTTCGTGTGAAGGGGCGGGGGCGGGCGGTGTGGGTGGGGCTACCAGGCGGAGAGGACGGTTTCGAAGGCGAGTTCGGCGGCGCCGAGCAGCTTCGCGTCCGGGCCGAGGGCCGAGGTCACCACCCGGGTGCCGCCGAGGGCACGGCTGACCAGGCTGCGTTCCCGCACGGTCCGCTCCAGGTCGGCGACCAGCGCCGGGGGCAGCGCGGTGAACAGGTCGCCGAGCACGACGAGCTTGGGACACAACAGGTTCACCACGTTGGACAGGCCGATCGCGAGCCACTCGGCGAACTCGCCCAGCCGCTCCGGCGCCGACAGGGTGCGGGCGGAGCGCAGTTCCGCCACGATGGCGCCGACGGGCGAGTTCTCGTCGAGGTCGAGCGCGCGGCACAACGCCCGCTCCCCGACCTCGGTCTCCCAGCAGCCGTACGACCCGCAGTAGCAGGGCAGCCCGCCGGGCCGGACCACCATGTGCCCGACCTCGCCGATGTGGTGCCCGCCCGCGCCGCGCATCGACACACCGTTGGAGATCACGCCGCCGCCGACGCCGACGTCCGCACCGATGTAGACGATGTCGTCGGCCCCGCGGGCGGCGCCGCGCAGGTGCTCGGCGAGCGCGCCGAGCTCCGCGTCGTTTCCCATGTGGACATTCACCTCGAGCGCCCGGGACAGCCACCCGCCCAGCGGAACGTCGCTCCAGTGCAGGTTCGGCGCCTCGTGCACGAAGCCGTCGGAGTGCCGGACCACGCCCGGCACGGACACCCCGACCGCCACGGGACGGACCGCCAGTTCGTCGATCAGCGGGCCGGCGGTGTCCACGATCTTGGTGAACACCTCGGCCGGTTCCCGCCTGCCCTCCCGCGCGTTCCAGCTGCCGCGGGCAAGGATCGCGCCGCCGATCCCGACCAGCGCCATCGCCACGCGCTCGACGCGGATGTCGACCGCGAGCACCACGGCGGCCTGCGGCTGCGGCAGCACCAGCAGCGACGGCCGGCCGGCACCGCTGCGCTGCACCGGCACCCGCTCCTCCACCACGCCGTCCTCGGCGAGGCCGTCCACCAGTGCCTTGATCGTGCTGCGGTTGAGCCCGAGCGTGCTGGCGAGCTTCGCCCTGGTCGCCGGGCCGTCCACATGCAACCGTCGCAGCAGGGCGGCACGATTGTGCCGGCGAACGTCGTCCGGGCGGGTTCCGGCCGTGGCTGTGGTCGACAAACCTGGGCTCTTCTCTGGCGCTTTAGCCGGTCACGCTGGCGCGGCGGCGGGACAGCGCATCCACCGTGGCCGCGAACAGCAGCACCAGGCAGGTCACCATGTTCACGATCTCCGCCTGGTACCCGAGCAGCCCGAGTCCGTTCTGGACGGTGGCCAGCACGAGCCCGCCGATCACGGCGTCCCGCAGGCGGCCCCGGCCGCCGAACAGGGACGTGCCGCCGATCACCGCGGCACCGACCGCGAACAGCAGGGTGTTGCCGCCGCCGGAGTTCCCGTCCACGGCACCGACCTTCGACGTGTAGACGATGGCGCCGAGTGCCGCGACCGAAGAGCAGATCACGAAGACACTCATCCGGATCTTGTCCACTTTGACGCCCGCGCGACGGGCCGCTTCCGCATTGCCGCCAACAGCGTACACGTGCCGTCCGTACTGGGTACGGTCCAGCACGAAGGTCCCGACGACCAGCAGCACCAGGATGATCGGCACCACATACGGGACGCCCTTGATGACGCTGTTGGCGTTGCTCGCGCGGTTCAGGGTGAACAGCGCGGTGGCCACGCCGCCGAGGACCACGACCGCTCCGGCCTTGACCGCGACCAGCGCGGTGGGCTGGGCCACCAGGCCGTTGCGCAGCCGGGCGAAATGCCGGTACAACACGACCACGGCGTAGCCGCCGCCCAGGATCACGAACATCACCCAGCTGCCCAGCGTGCTGAGGTTGCCGTTGGCCACCTGGTCCAGCACGTGCGACGAGCCGACCGGGACGGTGCCGTCCTTGCCGACCAGCGCGAGCAGCAGGCCGTACCACCCGATGAACAGTGCCAGGGTGACCACGAACGCCGGGATCCGGATCTTGGACACGAGCGCGCCGGTGAGACTGCCGATCACCGTGCCCACGCAGACCGCCAGGACGATCTCCACCCACGGGTTCGCCGGGAACCCGGCGAGCAGGATCACCGCCGCCACCGCGGAAAGCGCGGCGCCGGCCCAGATCCGCAGCACGGCGCACAACGCGACCGCGGCGAGCGAGCCGATCACGAACCCGTAGAACACGACCGGCCCCATCGCGCCGAGCAGGTTGCCGTGCTGCTTGAGATGCAGCGCCAGCACGCCGGCCGCCACGCCGGACGCGGTGCCGGCGGACAGGTCGATCTCGCCGAGCAGCAGCACCGGCACGATGCCCATGGCGATGATCGTCTGGCCGGCACCCTGCGCGAACAGGTTCCCGATGTTGTTGAGCGTGAAGAAATTGCCCGACAGCGCGGTGAACACGATGACCAGCACGAGCAGACCGAGCAGCGCAGGCAGCGCGCCCAGCTGGCCGCCGCGTACCCGGCGGAAGTAATCGCCGATCGCCTCCAGGGTGGAGCGCGACGTCGTGTCGATGCCGAAGTCGGAGACGACCGCGCCGGTGGCCACCTTGCTGGGAGTATCAGTGGGAGTGTCAGTCATGGCATTTCCTTCGCGAGTTTGCGCGCGACCGCGATCGTGTCGACAGGGCGCTCCAGACGAATTCGAGTCACCTCACCCATAGCGGCGCCCTGCCGCCCCGATAGCGGGACAGAGGCGCGCGCTCGGTGGTCACCGTGACTGCCGCGGGTTGACACAAGGGGTTCCATGTTTGGCTTAAACCGCCGCGGCTTCCGGCCGCGCCAGGCCGAGATCACCGGAACGGCCCGTGGTGATGAGCTCGACGATCTGGCTGTTGGTGACGTCCTTGGTGGCGACGTCCGCGGCGAGCCGGCCGAGGTAGAGGGTCGCGATCCGGTCCGCGACCTCGAAGACGTCGTTCATGTTGTGGCTGATCAGCACCACCCCCAGACCCTGCTCGGCCAGCCGGCGCACCAGGTCGAGCACCTGGCGGGTCTGGGCCACGCCGAGCGCGGCCGTCGGCTCGTCGAGCAGCACGACCTTGCTGTCCCACAGCACGGCCTTGGCGATCGCGACGGTCTGCCGCTGGCCGCCGGACAGCGCCGAGACCGGTGTCCGCACCGATTTGACCGTGCGCACCGAAAGCGAAGCCAGGGTCCTTCGGGCGTCGAGTTCCATGGACGCCTCGTCGAGCACACCGCGCCGGAGCCGTTCCCGGCCCAGGAACATGTTCTGGACGACGTCCAGGTTGTCCGCCAGCGCGAGGTCCTGGTAGACGACCTCGATGCCGAGCGCGGCCGCGTCGCGCGGGCTGGAAATGTGGGCCGGCTTGCCGTCGAAGAAGATCTCGCCGGAGTCGGTCGGGTGGATCCCCGCGATGCACTTGACCAGGGTCGACTTGCCCGCGCCGTTGTCGCCGACGAGCGCGGTCACCTCGCCCGGCCGCACCGAGAAGTCCACATCGTGCAGCACGTGGACGGGGCCGAAGCTCTTGTTCACGCCACGCAGGGCCAGGATCGGCTCGTTCACTTCGTCAACCTCCACAGTGGATCACCGAGCCGGTGATGGCGGGAACTCCGACGGCCCCCGCCACCACCAAACGAACGGGCATCGCTACGAGATGTTCAGCGTGGCGCAGACACTGGCGGTGTCCCCGTCGCAGATCTCTGACGCCTTCACGTAACCGGCGTCGACCACGGTCTTCACGTTGTCGTAGGTGATCATCTGCGGCGTCAGCAGCACGGACTTGACGGTGCGGTTGCCGGTCGGGTCCGTCGAGGAGTCCTTGGCGACCTTGTCCGCGGCGGCGGTGTCTCCCTTGACCAGGTCCGCGGCGAGCTCGGCGGTGGCGTCGGCCTCCTGCTGGATGGGCTTGAACACCGTCGAGTACTGGACCTTCTGCAAGATCGCCTTCAGCCCGGCGGCGCTGGCGTCCTGCCCGGTCACCGGAATCTTGCCGGCGAGGTTGTTCTTCCGCAGCACGGTGATGATCGCGCCGGCCAGGCCGTCGTTGGCCGCGAGCACGCCGTCGACCTTGCCGCCGTTGGCCGACAGGAGCTGCTCGAAGGTGTTGCCGCCCTTGGCGTTGTCCCAGCCGTCGATCCGCTGGCTGTTGACCAGCTTGAGTGCGCCGGAGTCGTAGAGCGGCTTAACGATGTTCTGCTGGCCGTTGTAGAACAGCGTCGCGTTGTTGTCGGTGGGCGAGCCTTCGATCTCGATCACCTGCGCGCCCGGCTTGTCCGCCAAGGACTGCTTGAGCGCCTGGCCCTGCAACTCGCCGACGCGCACGTTGTCGAAGCTGACGTAGTAGTCGGCGCTGCCGCCCAGGTTGAGCCGGTCGTAGTCGATCACCGGCACGCCCTGGGCCTTCGCCTTGCGCTCGACGGTCGCGCCGACGTCCCCGTTGGGTGCGGCGATGATCAGCACCTTCACGTTCTGGCTGAGCATGCTGTCGGCCAGCTGCGAGAACTTCTGGTTGTCGCCCTGGGCGTTCTCGATGATCGGGTTGAGACCGGCCTTGACCAGCGCGGATTGGAGCATCGGCTGGTCGAAGGCCTCCCACCGGGCCGAGGTGGCCGTCTCCGGCAGGATGACCCCGACCTTCGGGCCGTTGCTGGCGGCCTGGCCGCCGTTGGTGTCGGCACCGCTGGAGCCACCGGAACTGTTCGCCCCACACCCGGCCAGGGCCAGGACGAGCCCGGTGCCGGCGGCCAGGAGGGCAAGGGTCTGACTGCGCTTCATTGCGTCCCCTTGATAAATGTTGTGGTCAGCAACATTCAAATGTTGTGGGCGACAACATACTGCGCTTCACAGATCGCCGGAACCCCTCGGAGTCACAGTCCCGTAACACCCGTGGCCTGGGCGAGCGTGGTCTCCACGAACGCCCGGGTGGCCGCGCTGAGCGGGCCGGTGCGGTGGATCAGCCACTGCGGAAGCCGCTCCGGCGGGTCGAACCGGTACACCTCGGCGCCCGCCCGGCGCGCGAGGTCGTCCCAGCCGTCCGGCATCAACCCGACCCCGATCCCCGCGAGCACCATCGGCAGGACGACGCTGCGGTCGCCCACCTCGGCCACCACGGTCAGGTCGCCGACCTGGGCGGCGAGCCGGTCGAACAGGGCGCGGACGGCGCTGGTCGGCCGGGTCATCACGAACCCGAGGCCACGCAGGTCCGCCGGGTGCACCCAGCCGCGCCGGCCGAGCGCCGTCCCGGGCGGGGCCACCACCAGGAACTCCTCGTCCCGCAGGTGATACGCGACCAGCCCCGGCCCGGCGGGCCGCTCCGCGCTGCCGCACACCCCGACCTCGCAGCGTCCCCGCACGACCATCCCGATCACCTCGGCCGCCGACAGCGCGGACGACGTACTGACCGTCACGCCCGGCTGGCGCCGGCGAAGCTCGGCGACCGTGCCGGCCACCGGGTCCAGCGCCGAGGAGGGGGTCGCGGCGACGTCGACCCGCCCGACCGCCCCGTCGCCGATCGCGTGCGCGGCCGCGCGCAACGCGTCGAAGTCACGCAACACCAGGCGTGCCCGTTCGACCAGCAACTCCCCCGCGGTGCTGAGCACGGCGTTGCGGCCGACCCGGTGAAACAGCGTGACACCCAGGTCGCGTTCCAGGTTGCGGATCGCGCGTGACAGCGACGGCTGGGCGACGCGCAGCGATCGCGCGGCCAAGGTGAACCCACCGTGCTCGACGATCGCCACGAAGTATTCGAGCTGCCGCCGTTCCATAGCGAGAAGCTATTCGACCGGTGCCCGGCATGTCTTGGACGTCGCCGAAGATCGGGTGTTTTACTCAGGATATGTTCAGCACTCGCCCCACTCTGCAAGGCACCTTCGGCATGGTGTCATCCACCCACTGGCTCGCCTCGGCCACCGCGATGGCGGTACTGGAGGACGGCGGGAACGCCTTCGACGCCGCGGTGGCCGCGGGGTTCGTGCTGCACGTGGTGGAGCCGCACCTGAACGGGCCGGCCGGCGAGGTGCCGATCATCCTCGCCCCGGCCGGCGGCCGTCCGACGGTCCTTTGTGGACAAGGTCCGGCGCCGGCCGGCGCGACGATCGGGCACTACACCGCCCTCGGCCTGGAGCTGGTGCCGGGCACCGGCCCGCTGGCCGCCGCCGTGCCGGGCGCCTTCGACGCGTGGATGCTGCTGTTGCGCGACCACGGCACGAAGCGGCTCGCCGAAGTCCTCGGCTACGCCATCGGCTACGCCGAACGCGGGCACCCCGCGGTGGAACGGGTCGGCGAGACCGTCGAAACCGTGCGCCGCCTGTTCGAAACCGAATGGACCACCTCGGCCGAGCTCTACCTGCGCGACGGCAAGTCCCCCGCGCCGGGTGCGCTGCTGAAGAATCCCGCGCTCGCCGCGACGTGGAAGCGGCTCATCGCCGAGGCGGAGGCGGCCGGGCCCGGCCGGGAAACCCAGATCGACGCGGCCCGCCGGGTGTGGCGCGAAGGCTTCATCGCCGACGAACTGGCCGCGTTCGCCGCACTGCCCACAATGGACACCTCCGGCGAGCGGCACGCCGGCACGCTCACCGCGGATGATCTCGCCGCGTTCTCGGCGAGCTACGAGGAACCGGTGACCCACACCTGGCGCGACTGGACGGTCGCCAAGGCCGGGCTGTGGAGCCAGGGACCGGTCTTCCTCCAGCAACTCGCGCTGCTGGGAGACGATCTGGAGTACGGCACGCCTGACTACGTGCACACCCTCGTCGAAGGCACGAAGCTGGCCATGGCCGACCGCGAAGCCTGGTACGGCGACAGCACGGACATGTCCGTGGATGCGCTGCTTTCGGTGGAATACAACGAAAAACGGCGCGCCCTGATCCGCGAGCAGGCGTCGCCGGAAATACGCCCGGGCAGCCCCGATGGCCGGGAGCCGCGGTTGAGCCGGCAATCCCGGCGCATCAGCGAGGGCGGCGACCTGGAGGTGCCGGCCGGTGCGGGCGAGCCGACGGTGGCCATGTCCGTGGCGATGAACGGCGCCACCCGGGGCGACACCTGCCATGTCGACGTGGCGGACCGGTGGGGCAATTTGGTCGCCGCGACGCCCAGCGGCGGCTGGCTGCAGTCCAACCCGGTGGTGCCCGGCCTCGGCTTCCCGCTCGGCACCCGGCTGCAGATGGCCTGGCTCGACGAGGGCCTGCCCAACTCGCTGATGCCCGGCAAGCGTCCGCGCACCACGCTGACCCCGTCGCTGGCGCTGCGCGGCGGCGAGCCGGTGCTGGCGTTCGGCACGCCCGGCGGCGACCAGCAGGACCAGTGGCAGGTGCATTTCTTCCTCGCGGTCGCGCTGCGCGAAAAGGTGCGCGGCGGCCTCGACCTGCAGGGCGCGATCGACGCGCCGAACTGGCACAGCGAAAGCTTCCCGAGCTCGTTCTACCCGCGCTCGATGGTTCCCGGCGGGTTGACCGTGGAATCGCGGATCGGCGAGGCGGCGATCGCCGAACTCCGCCGCCGCGGGCACCGGGTGACCGTCGCGGACCCCTGGTCGCTGGGCAGGTTGTGCGTGGTCGCGCGCGACCCGGAAACCGGGGTGCTCTCGGCCGCGGCCAATCCGCGTGGCATGCAGGGATACGCCGCGGGGAGGTAGGGGAAACCGTCGCCTCGGCGCTCACCGGTAGGCCCAGTGGCCCAACCAGAACTCGCGCCAGGCGACGGTCACCTCGCTCACACCGTCCACACCGGACTTCTCGACGCGCGCTCGCCACGCGTCTTCGAGCGCGGCGCACAACTTGGCCGCCGGGGCTTCCGCGCCGGGGCCGGAAAACCGCCGGAGCACCGCCTTGGGCACGGCGAGCTTCGCCTTCCCACGTACCACGGACTGCTCGGTCGCCCGGCAGATCAGGTAGTCGACCCCCGCCACCTCGCTCAGCGGCACGCCCGGGGAGTCCGGCACCTCCGGCACCACGTCCCCCAGCGCCTGGTACAGGCACCGCAGCGGCGCGGCCAGCCCGTCGTCCCGGCGCGCCACCTCCCAGGAAACCCACACCGCGAGGGACTCCGGCCCGGCGCCCGGCCGGGGGGCGAAGGCCGGCCCGGCGAAGGTCTGGTAGTCGCCGGCCGGATCGGACGCCCCCGGCTGGGCCTGCGGCCCGGCCTCCTCCGGCCGCAGGCCCAGGCGGCTGAACAGTTCCTGGAGCAGTCGGCGTGGTCGCGCCGGCGCGCCCTGCTCGTGAAGGAGCTTGCCGAGGATCCGGTTCAGCCGCTCCGTGCCCACCCCGGGTACCGACAGCAGCAGGTGGATGAAGGCCACGTCGGAAAGCGAAGTCTCGGCGCAGCCGATCACGCCGACCCGGGGATAGCGTTGCAGGAACGACACGATGGCCAGCGTCGACCCGGCGCGTGCCGGCCCGGCGCAGGTGATCGGCAGGCAGGTGCCGACCCGCTGACGGGGCCGGAGATCGCCGTTGTAGAGCGGGGAACGCGCGTCGTCGGCCGGGCAGACCTCGAACCAGTTTCCCGGCCGGTGGCCGGGGCGGGTGTCGGCGATCCACAACCCGAAGCCCTGTTTCTCGCACAGCTCACGGATCCGGTCGCCGAGCTCGAACCGCATCGTTGCGGAAACGTCCCGCAGGGCGATCGCGAACCGCACCGCCAGCGACCGCGGCGACGACGGGGTCTCCTTGCGCGTGGACAGGTCGTGGTTGCGAGTCTTGACGATCGTGGGCAGCTGCGCCGGGCACTGCACGGAAACCAGCGGCGCCCCGGCCACGGCGACCGCGGCCTCGGCGATCTCCTTCACCACGTCGCGGACGGCCAGGCCATGCCACTCCCCCACCTCGCGCGCGGCCGGGTCGATCGCGACCAGCCCCTCGAACGTCTCCGCCGACTCGTAGATGAACGTCGGGTTGGGCCACGCCGTCTGCCCGAAGATCCAGCCGTCGGCGCCGGGTTGCGGCGGCTCGGCCCGCTGCTGCCCGTCGTGGGGCCCGACGGCCTCCGCGTCGTCGGCCCGCTTGCGGGTGCGCGTGCCGATCGCGACCCCGACCCCGGCCGCCGATGAGCACAGCGTCTCGAGGAAAGCCATGGTCTCCTCGCCGCCACCGGCGAGGTCGCGGAGGTAGCCGGGGCGGTCCCGCACGTGGTGGACCTCAAAGTCCACTTTGGTCACCGGCTGGCGGGCGATTTCGAAGCCGGCCCTGGCCAGATCGGCGAGGGTGCGGATCGAGGGGCGCGGGTTGAGCGACATCACCACTCCCGGACGAGTCGAATCGGACGTTCGCATCCACCGGGCGCCAGCGTTCCGCGCCATCGGCCACGGCCCAGCGCGGCAGCCCGATTCGGGACAGGGGGACGGCGGACGGGTGCCACGAGCGCTGTCCCAGCAACAGTAGCGCCGCCAGCACCGGGAGCCCGACCGCGAGGGTCAGGGACACCTGCACCACCTCGCCCGGGCTCTTCGTGGCGATGGTGGCGGCCAGCGCCGCAGCGGCCACGACGCTCAGCTGGCCCAGCGTGCGGGGCAGGGTGGCGAGGTAGCCGACCACGGTGCGGTGCGGCGGCAACGACAGGCGCGAGTAGAGGAAGCCCGGCACCAGCAGCAACATGGTGATCACCGACTGGCCGTCGCCGACGTCGCCGAGCGCCTCGGTGGCCGCCCGGCCGTAGGGCCAGGGGCTGCCGGCCAGCAGCCAGCCGAGCGCGAAGGAGACCGCGCCGACCGCCAGCGCGTAGAGCATCACGCTGAACGGCCTGGACTGCGTGGAGTCCTTGAGCACCAGCCCGGCGCGTACCCGGATCTGCTCGCCACCCCGGTGGCTGCCGCCGGAGTGTCGCCAGTGTGCGCGGCCCTCGTTGTCGGTGATGCTGTTGTCCAGCACCAGGTCGTGGGCGAACTGGAGGTCGGTCAGTTCCTTCGCCGCTTCGCGGAGGTTGGCGGCGTCGAACTGCGGATGCCGCAGCAGCGAGTTGTCGACGTTGGTCTCCGTCCGCACCGCCTCGCCCGTCGTCACGGCGGCGGCCAGGCGATGGCAGGCGGGCATCGCCCGCTCCGGCAGCCGGCGACCGGACCGGCCGGCCTCCCACTTCCGGCGGCGCAGCAGGTCGGCCAGCTTTCGCACCGTGGTTTGCGCCTGCAGTTCCAGGATCTTGTGCCATGCGCCGCCACTGTCCCGAGACTGGGCGGCCCCGGTGCGTTCGGCGAGCGCCCCCAAGTCCGCGACGAGGGAGTCCACCAGCTCCCGGTCGGCGTCGGTGGACAGGTACATGTGGGACACCCCGGCTTCCGGCGAAGTGCTGGCCACCAGGTGATAGGACTTGACCGTGGCCGGGATCGTGGTCTCGTAGCTGACGAAGTAACCGCGGCGGCCGGCCAGCAGCCGCTGCCACTGCTCCTTCAAGGGCGGCGCCTTCGCCTCAACGTACAGCGGCGTCTCGTAGGTGAGCAGGTGCTCGTCGACCGCCGCGTCGAGCAGCACCACCAGCAGGTAGTCGTTGACGGCGATATCGAGCAGTTGCGCGTATTCGGCCAGCAGCTCCGCATGGGTGTCGAGAATGTTCAGCGCCATGGCGCGGCACTGGCTGCCGTAACCGGAAACGGTGCCTTCCGCGGGCGGGAGCGAGAAGTTCTCCGCCGGCTGATTCCGCTCGGTCAGCAACGTCATCAGCGCCTGCTGGACCAGCCAGCGCGGCTCGTGCACCCGGAACAGGAACGTGTTCAGCTCGTTCTTCGCCGACTGGGCGTGCTCGTCACCGGCGAGGATGCCGCGCAGCAACCGGTACAGGCCAGACGCGATCAGCCGGGACGCCTCGTGCTGGGTGAGCCGCGGAAGCTTGCGGCCGCCGCTGTCGAACACGTCCACCGGCGTGACGTAGCGGCGGGGCAGCCGGGCCAGCGGCACCCACAGCTGGTGCGTCCCACGGGCGCCGGCACGCTCGCCGTGCTCGCGGCCGATGAGGTCTTGCAGCGCCGCGGTGGCCTGCCGCTGGCCCTCGTCGAGCAGCCGGAGACTGACGTCGATCTCGGTGGTACGGCGGGCGGTGCCGTGTTCGACCACGGTGAGCCGTTCGGTCAGCCGGCGCACGTGGTTGAGCCGCAACGACGTGTCGAGCAGCGCGAGGCCGACTGCCGCGCCCTGCTGGGAAAGGCGGGGCGGGGCACCGGGAATCGGTATCGTCTCGATCGCATGCCGGAGGCTGTCCATCCCATTCACAACTGTGTGACGCACCCGGATAGCGCTGAGCAACGGCCGTCGCCGAAGTATGCGGGAAATGCGGCCAAATGGCCTAACGTGGTGGCCCGGCTGGCATTCGCACGGCTGCGATAGGGTTCGAGGCGTGCGGGACATCACAGTCTTCAGCGGGCAGGCGCACCCGGAACTGGCGGCCGAAATCTGCGAACAGCTCGGGGTCGAATTGCACCCGGTACGCCTGGAGCGATTCGCCAACGACTGCCTGGAGGTGCAGTTGCAGGCGAACTGCCGGGAGCGCGACGTGTTCCTGATCCAGCCGATCGTGGCGCCCGTGCAGGAACATCTCGTCGAGTTGCTGCTCATGCTGGACGCCGCGCGGGGCGCGTCGGCGGCGCGGACCACGGTGGTGCTGCCCCATTACGCGTATGCGCGGTCGGACAAGAAGGACGCGCCGCGGATCTCGATCGGCGGGCGCCTGGTCGCCGACCTGATGGCGACGGCAGGCGCCGACCGGGTCCTCACGATGACCCTGCACTCGCCGCAGGTGCACGGGTTCTTCAGCGTCCCGGTGGACCACCTGCACGCGCTGCGGGAACTCGCCGAGTACTTCCGGCAGTACGACCTGACCGCCACGACGGTCGTCTCGCCGGATCTGGGCAACGCGAAGGAGGCCGCGCATTTCGCCCGGCTGCTCGGGGTGCCCGTGGCGGCCGGGGCCAAGGAACGCTTCACCGACGACCGGGTCACCATCAGCTCGGTGATCGGCGAGGTCGCCGGCCGCGACGTGATCGTGCTCGACGACGAGATCGCCAAGGGCAGCACCGTGATCGAACTGCTGGAACGCCTGCGAGAGCTGGGCGCGCGGTCGGTTCGGGTCGCCTGCACGCACGGCCTGTTCGCCGCCGGCGCGCTCAAGCGCATCGGCGACCAGCCCGACGTCGCGGAGATCGTCTGCACCAACACGGTCCCGGTGCACGACCAGCACCCGAAGCTGACCGTGCTGTCGATCGCTCCCGCCCTGGCGGAGGCCATGCGGCGGATCCACAACGGCGAGTCGGTCAGCGCCCTGTTCGACACACAGTAGAGGTTCGCGTCAGGCCGCGTGCGCGGTGAAGAAGTTCCACATCACCGTGGCGGCCGCCGCGCCTGCGCCGACGGAAACGGTGAACGGCGCCTGGCTCGGTTTCGCCACGGGCCAGGGGTGCCCGATGCCGGCGTAAAGCGCGGAAGCGACCGCCGAACCGCCGCGGCACCGCGTCCACGTGGTCATCGTGAGCGGTCCGGCATGGGTCGTCGTGGCGTCCGGGCCGCAACCGTCACGACTGCGCCACCACGCGACGGCGTTCGTGACCGAGCCCTCGCTGTGCATGATCGAGTCGTTCGCCCCCGCGCCGATGAACACGCGCACGGGCGGCCCGCCCGGACATTCGGTGGGCGGCAGCGCACCGTAGGTGGCGAACGCGGCGAACAGCGCGGGATGCCCGCACACCTCCTCGAACGCCAGCCGGCCACCGTTGCTGTACCCCACCAGGTACACCCGTTTCGGGTCGCTGTGGAAGAACTGGGACGCATCGGCGACGACCTTGGCCACGAAGCCGAGGTCGTCCACGCCCGTGGCGCTCGCCTTGCCACAGCAGCCGTGCCCGTCGTTCCACGAATTGGCCGTCCCTTGTGGATAGACGAGGTCGGCCATGCCGCGCTGCGCGTAGGTCAGGAATCCTGTTCGCTTGGATTCCTGCGACGCGGTGACTTCCCTTCCGTGCAATACCACCAGCAGCGGCAATCCGGCATCATGGGACGGACCGATCGCAAGGTAGGTGCGCGGCATTCCGCCGAGGGTCACGGTGCGCTCCACGCTTCCTCCCGCGGACAGGGTTGCCCGAGAGGGTGGCGGAACCGGGTGAGCCGGCGCGGACCCGGCGCCGGAACACGCCACGACCGCAAAAAGGGGCAACAACATCAGCAACCCGATCCGCCCCACTGAACACCTCGACATGGGGACAAGTCTGCCTTGCGCGCCCGGCAAAACACGACAGGGTGATGATTGGGGTTTTCATCGTTCTCTCAGGTCGCTTTCATAAAGCTGCCAGCACGTTCCCATAAAAGCTCAGCAGACTCGGTGCAGTGTTGGAAAACAACCGTTTGCCCGTGAAGTCGCCATTGTCCCGGTTGCTGTCCACGCGGGCGGATGAGCGCCCGGAAACAGTCGCGTTCCGCGACGCCACGGACGGCCGCGCACTCACCTGGCGGGCGGTGGCCGCGCAGGCCGGGCACTGGCGGCGACTGGTCCACACCGGCGAGATCGCGCCGCAGTCCCGGGTGGGCCTGGTGATCGGCGGACCGCTCGAGTTCACCGCCGCGTACCTGGGCTGCGTGTCCGCCGGCCTGACCGCCGCGCCGATCGACCCGCGCCTGGCCCCCACCGAACTGTCCGCGATGCTGGCGAGGCTTCGCGTCGACGTGGTCGCGACCGACGATCCCGAGAACGCGCGGAGCGAGCTGTCCGCGTGGCAGGTCGGACTCGACGACCCGAAACAATTGTGGTCCACCGCCGCGCGGCCGAGCGATGGTGCCGCGCTGCGGCCGGCGGTACTGCTCACCAGTTCCGGGACCACGGGCCGCCCGAAAGGCATCCCGCTGTCCGAAGCGCAACTGCTGCATGCGGCCGGCCGGGTGGCCCGCCACCACGAGTTCTCCCCGGCCGAAACCGGCTACACGCCGCTGCCGCTGTTCCACGTCAACGCCCAGGTGATGGGCCTGCTGGCCACCGTGGTCAGCGGCGCCTCCCTGGTCATCGACCGGCGTTTCGACGCGGACGAGTACTGGGCGCGCGTCGCCGAGTGGCGGCCCACCTGGCTCAACGCGGTCCCGGCGATCCTCGCCTCCCTCGCCGGCCGGCCCGCACCGGAGGTGCCCGGCATCCGGTTCGCGCGGTCCGCGTCGGCGCCGTTGCCGCCCACCACGTCGCTGCGCTTCACCGAGCGGACCGGCATCGGCGTCCTCGAGACGTACGGCATGTCCGAGGCGGCCGGGCAAATCACCGCCAACCCGCTCGATCCCGCGCGGCGCCGCGTCGGGTCGGTCGGCCGGCCCGTCGAGGTCGACCTCGAAATCGCCGAGGACGGCGAGGTGCTGCTCCGCGGCGACCAAGTCGTCAGCCACTACCTGGAGCTCGACGAGAACGGGCCGGAACGCACTCGCCCGGCACGCACCGCTTCGGGCTGGCTGCGCACGGGCGACGTCGGTTCCCTCGACGACGGAGGCTTCCTGTGCCTGGCCGGGCGCGTGGACGACGTGATCAACCGGGGCGGCGAGAAGATCTACCCGCAGGAGATCGAAAACGTGCTGCTCGCGCACCCGGACGTGGCGGCGGTCGCGGTGGTCGGCGCACCGCACGACCGGCTCGGGCAGGTGCCGGCCGCCTTCGTGACCGCGCGGGGCGGCGCCGCCGACGGGCTGACGGAGTCGCTGCGCGCCTGGTGCGCCGACCGGCTCACCCGCTACAAGCGGCCGTCCGTGATCGAGGTGACCGACGCCCTGCCCGTCGGCCCCACCGGCAAGATCCTGCGCCGGGTGCTGGCGGAAGCGCTGTGAGCGCCCGGGCCGGGATCTCGCACACCGGCGAGCACCTGCACTACGTCGACCTGGTCCGCGTGTTGACGGTCGGGCTGGTCATCGGGCTGCACGTGCTGGCCCTCGCGCCGGTCCCGCCGACCGTCGGCCTCGGCGCGCTGATCATCGTCTTCCACGTCAGCCGCGAGGTGTTCTTCCTGCTCACCGCGTTCGTCCTGACCTACGGCACGAGCCGGCGCAAACCGCACTGGCCGTCGTTCTGGCGCAAGCGCTACCTGTTCGTGGTCGTGCCGTACCTGACCTGGACCCTGCTGTACTTCTTCGCCGACGGTCCTCCGTTCAAAGTGGACGTTCTCGGCCAGCAGCTGCTCACCGGCACCGCCCGCTACCACCTGTACTTCCTGCTCGTCTCGATGCAGATCTACCTGGTTTTCCCGCTGATCCGCGCGCTGCTGCGGGCGACGGTGCGGTACCACGGGTGGCTGCTGGCCGGCGGCGCCGCCTTCCAGTTGCTGTTCTCCCTGGCCGTGCAACAGGACTGGCCGGCCGGGGTGCTCACCGGGTGGCTGCACTTCCCGGACGCGCTGTTGCCCAGCTACCTCGGCTACGTCCTGGCCGGCGCGATCGCGGGCTGGCACCGGGAGGAACTGATCGCGTGGACCCGGGCACATGCCCGGGTGGTGTTCGCGGGGTGCGCGGGTGCGATCGCCCTCGGCGTCGGCGGCTACCTGGCTCAGGTGTTCCTTGCCGGCCAGACGCCGCTGGCGGCCAGCATGGTGTGGCAGCCGGCCGTGGCGGTGGAAAGCGTCGCGATCGCCTGGGCGTTCCTCGCGCTCGGCCTGCGCTGGCAGGACCGCGGCCGGCCCGCACACCGGCCGATCGTGTCCACTTCGGACGCTTCGTTCGGGATCTACCTGATCCATCCCCTCGTCCTGCAGGGCGCGCTGCTCGGCGCCGGCGCGACCGGCCTCGTCGACGCCGCGCAGGCCGCACCGACCGCGCTGGTCCTGCTCTTCCTGGTGGCCGTGGCGCTGCCGGCGATCTACCTGGTCTCCGGACTGGTCACGGCCGTCGTCCGGCGCACCCCGGCCAGCCTCGCGCTGAGCGGCCGGGCCCGGCGCCGGGCTGTTCCTGTCCACACAAAGCCCAGCCCGGCAAGGAGAACCGTGAATGCGTGACCAGCTTGACGCCTGCCACATCGCGATCCCCGCGCGGGATCTCGACGAAGCCGTCGAGTTCTACGTGTTCGGGCTCGGCGCGAAGCTTGCCCGCCGATACGGCGACCGGGTCACCTTCGACTTCTTCGGCGACCAACTCGTCTGCCACCTCTGCGACGAGGTGCCGGACGAGGCGGTGGCCTATCCCCGCCATTTCGGGGTGAGCTTCGCGCGGGCGGACGACTTCGACCGCCTGGTGCGGCTGGTCGAGACGCGCAAGCTCCGCACGCTGTCCGGGCCGTCGGTGCGGTTCGAGGGCACCGCGGAGCAACACCGCACGATCTTCCTCGCCGATCCGTCCAACAACGTCCTCGAGTTCAAGAACTACGACGACCCGCGGCTGCAGTTCTGAGGGTCAGGCCGCGTTGCGAGTTCGGCCGATGCGTACTGCAGCCGCTACATTCGTCCCATGGCGAAGTATTTCGACGTGCATCCGGACAACCCGCAGCGCCGCGCGATCGGCCAGGTCGTCGAGGTCATCCGGGGTGGTGGCCTGATCGCCTACCCCACCGACTCCTGCTTCGCGCTGGGGTGCGGGCTCGACAACGCCGGCGGCATCGCGCGAATGCGGTCGATCCGGCGGCTCGACGACCGGCACCACTTCACCCTGATGTGCCGGGATTTCGCGCAGCTGGGGCAGTTCGCCTACCTCGGCAACACGGTGTTCCGCGCGATCAAGGCGGCGACGCCGGGCAGTTACACGTTCATCCTGCCGGCCACCAAGGAGGTGCCGCGGCGCCTGCTGCACCCGAAGAAGAAGACCGTTGGCGTGCGCATTCCCGACCATGTGGTCACCCGCGCCCTGCTGGACGAGCTCGGCGAACCGCTGCTGTCGACCACCCTGCTGCTGCCCGGCGAGGAGGAGCCGCTCACCCAGGGCTGGGAGATCAAGGAGGAGCTGGATCACGCCGTGGACGCGGTGATCGACGGCGAGTGCGGCACCGACCCGACCACCGTGGTCGACTTTTCCAGCGACGAGCCCGAAATCCTGCGCCGTGGAGCCGGCGACACCGACCGGTTCGAGGCGGTCGGCTGAAAAAAAGTTCCACCAAGGTGCACTTGGGCCGGAAACCGGGAGCCGAGGAGGATGAAACCGCGTCCGAGTGGGGGTCATAGCCCCTCTGGTACACGGTGGGAGTACCCGGTGGAATTCCGGATTCTGGGGCCGCTGGAGGTGATCTCGGCCGGCGGTCCGGTCGAGCTCGGTGGCCCCAAGCCGCGGGCGGCCCTGGCACTGCTGCTGGCGCATGCCGGCACCGTGGTGCCCGTGGAACGGCTGATCACCGCGATGTGGCCGGAGCGCGCGCCGTCCTCGGCCGCCAAGAACCTCCAGACCTACGTCTGGTCCCTGCGCCGCGCACTGGCTCAGGCCGACGGCGACCCGCGGATCGTCGCGCGAGCAGGCGGGTACCTGATCGCGCCGGACCCGGGCGAACTGGACCTGGCGGTGTTCACCTCCCTGGCCGTCCAGGGCCACCAGTTGCTGGGCACCGATCCGGCGGCCGCCGCGGCGAAACTGCGGTGTGCGCTGGAAATGTGGCGTGGGCCGGCACTGACGGACCTGCGCGTGCCCGAGCTGGAAATCGAAGCCGGCCGCCTCGCCGAGCAGTACCAGACGGTGTTGGAGGACCGGTTCGAGGCCGAGCTCGCGCTGGGCCGTGACGCGGAACTGGTGCCCGAGCTGTCCGCGGCGGTGGCCGAGCACCCGGCGCGGGAACGCCTGCGCGGCCTGCTGATGCTGGCGCTCTACCGGTGCGGGCGGCAGGCCGACGCGCTCGCCACGTTCCTCGCGGCGCGGGAGTACCTGGTCGAGGAGCTCGGCGTGGAACCCGGCCGCGAACTCCAGCTGCTGCACCGCAGGATCCTGGCCGCGGACCCGGAGCTGGACCCCGGCGCGGCGTCCCGGCGCGGCCCGGTTCCGGCGGAGCTCCCGCACGACATCGCGGGGTTCGCCGGCCGGAAGGCGGAACTGGCGCGCCTGCGCGAGCTGACCCGGGACACCAACATCGTCGTGATCGAGGGTGTGGGCGGGGTGGGCAAGACCGCCCTGGCGGTCCGGTTCGCGCACCGGATCGCCGCCGAATTCGCCGACGGGCAGCTGTCGGTGAACCTGCGCGGCTTCGACCCCGCCCAGCCGCCGATCGCCCCCGAAGAAGCACTGCGGTCGCTGCTGCGCGGGCTCGGCGTCGACCCCCGCGCCATGCCACCCGGCCTGCCCGACCTGGCCGGTCTGCTGCGCAGCCAGCTGTCCGGCCGGCAGGTGCTGATCCTGCTGGACAACGCGGCGAGCGCGGAGCAGGTGCGCCCCCTGCTGCCCGGCGAACCCCGCTGCCTGGTCGTGGTGACCAGCCGGCACCGGCTCGGCGGCCTGGTGACCAGGGAGGGCGCCCGCCGGCTCACCCTGGATGTGCTGGGCGAGGCGGAATCGGCCGAGGTGCTCGCGCACGTGGTGGGCGCGGAACGGGTCCGGGCCGAGCCACGCGCCACCACTGAGATCGCGCGGCTGTGCAACGGCCTGCCGCTCGCGTTGCGGATCGCCGCGGACCGCGCGGGCATGGTGCCCGGGGCGCCGCTGTCCGGTCTCGCCGGCCGGCTCGCCGCCGAGCGTGAACGCCTCGACCTGCTCTGCGTTCCCGGCGACGAAACGACCGCGGTCCGGTCGGCGTTCGCGCTGTCGTACCGCGCGCTCGGCACCGAGGAAGCGCGGCTGTTCCGCCTGCTGTCCCTGCATCCCGGCGGGGAAATCAGCGAGTCCGCGGCCGCTGCCCTTGGCGGGCTGCCGGTGCCCGCGGCGCGGCGCCTGCTGGACGCGCTCGCCGGGGCGCACCTGGTGGAATACGCGGCGCTGGACCGGATCCGTTTCCACGACCTGATCCGGTTACATGCCCGGGAACTCACGCTCGCGCAAGACCCCGGCGCCGACCGCCTCGCCGCGCGCCGGCGGGTTGCCGAATGGTACCTGCACACGGTGCACGCCGCCGGGCGCGTGCTGCTGCCCAGCCGGATCCGCCCGGAGCTGGCCCCGCCACCCGGCGGCACGCCACTTCCCTTACCTACCAAGGAGGAAGCGCTTTCCTGGTTCGACCTGGAGGAGACCAACCTGGCCACGCTGATCCGGGAAACCGTCGACGAACTGCCCTTCCTGGCGTGGCAGGTGCCCTTGGCCGCGTGGGATTTCTACTACCTGCGAAGACCGTGGGCACCGGACCTGCCGGAGCTGCACCGGCTCGGCCTGCGGGCCGCCCGGGAGGTGGGCGACAAGCGGGGCCAGGCATGGGTGCTGACCAGCATGGGCTTTCTGCCGTGGGCGCTGCGGCATCCGGACCAGGCGATCCAGCACCTGGCCGACGCCGTCGAGTTGTGGGAGGCCGACGGGCTCTCCCGCGGGCTCGGCGCGGCCTTCATCGCCCTGGGCATCTGCCACCGCGCCCAGCGCCGGTTCGCCGAGGCGAACGGCTACTGCGAGCGGGCGGTCGAAATCTTCCACGCCCTGGGCGACCACCACGGCGAGGGATTCGCGCTCACCGGGGTCGGCGCGGGTTTCCTCGGGCAGAAGCGGTACGCGGAAGCGGTCCCGCACCTGGAACGGGCGCTGGAGATCTTCCAGCGCCACGACGAACCATGGGGGCAGGCGATCGCCCTGATCGACGCCGGCAACGCCCACCGAAACCTCGGTCGCACCCGGGAGGCGCTGGACTATCTCGGACGTGCCCTCGAGCTGCACCGCGCCATCGGGGACCGCAAGCGGCAGGCGGTCGTGTTGCGGCTGCTCGGTGAAACCCACGCGCAGGCAGGCGAAACGGAGCGGGCGCGCGCCCGGTTCACCGAGGCGCTACGGGCGTATGAGGAGATCGCCGACCCGCACGCGGAATCCGTACGCGACCTGCTCGCCGCGATCGACGCTCGTTGACCTGCGTTTATACCGAGTTTGGAGCATCACGGCCCATTGTTGGTCCATGGCCGAGCAGTTCCAGTTCGATCCGGCGCCCGTCGACCGGGCCATCGCGCGGCTGAACAAGCTTCTCGAGCAGGTCACCCGCGACGCGCAGCGCGTTGGCCAACTGGGGCATGTGACGCGCCCGGGCGACGCGCCCGACACCTTGGCATTCCACGGCAAGCTGACCTCGTCGATGAGCCGGCTGGCCGATCAGCACCACGCCTTCGCCCAGGCCGTCGAGGCACAGATCGAACGGCTCCAGCTGGTCAAACAGCAGTACACGAAGACCGACCAGTCCGCCGCGGCGCAACTCGGGGGGTACCGGTGACCTCGTCCGAATGGATCAACGAAGCGCTCACCACGGCCGTGCAGACCGCGCAGGGCATCATCTTCGCCGACGGCTCCCGCCCGGCCGGCACCGATCCCGCGCAGATCTACGCGTGGTTCCACAATGGACCGGGCACCGGGTCTTACAGCACCGCGAGCACGAACCTCGCCGCCCTGGCCGCGGCCTACCCGGACTACACCGAACAGCTCAAGGCGGCCCGCCGCGAGATCTCCGACGGCTGGCACGGCCCGGCCGCCGAGTCGGCGATCACCTCCTTCGAACCGGCGCTGAAGGCCGCCGACAAGCTGACTCACCACGCGAGCACCGCGAACAGGGCGTTGACCGACCAGATCACCTCCTTCGCCGACACGAAGAACCGGGTGATCAGCGTGGCGGCCCAGCCACCCAAGGGGCCGGGGATGAACCAGTTCGTCAACCCGCTCGCCCTGGACAACTACACGGCCGACGCGGCGGTGGCCGCCTACCAGATCGGCACGCACAACAACCAGGACGCCTACGGCGCCTACCAGGGCCAGACCACCCACCACGCGTCGACGCTGCCGCAGGACGGCGCGGACTCCACCAAGACGGACCAGAACAACCAACAGCAGAACGATCAGCAACAACAGAACGATCAGCAACAACAGAACGACCAGCAGCGACAGAACCAGCCGCCGCACGACAAGCAACCGCCAAAGCAACCGCCCGACGACCAGCAACCGCCCACCGGGCAGCAACCCGCACCCACGCCGCATCCGCCGCCCGAGCCGCCAACCGTGCCGGGCCAGACCGGCCCCATTCCCGGCCGGCCGTCCACACCGGACCAGACCACCAGCTCGAGCGGCTTCGAGCCGCCACGGCCGATTCCCGTGTCGGAGGCGGGTTCGCCGCTGGGCGGCCCGGGCGGCTCCGGTCCGGGGCTCGGCTCCCCGAGTGGCGGTTCCGGCGGTTTCGCGAGCATCTCACCGGGGCAAGGATCCGGCGCATGGGGCTCTGCGGCGCCGGGCGCCGGGTCGGCATCGGGCCGGCTCGGCGCGGCCGGCGGGACGGGTTCGGGACCGGGCGCCGCCCGTGGCGCGGCCGGGGGTGCGGCGGGCCGCACCACCGCCGGATCGCCCGGGATGCCCGGCCTGGGCGGCCAGGGCCGGGGCCGCGACGACGAGGAACACCGGGGCCGCGGACTGGTCACGCAGGACTGGGAGAACGAGCTGATCGGCAACCTCCCCCCGCACGTTCCCTCGGTCATCGAATGCGGGCCGGACGGCTACTCCGACGACGATGACTAACGCGGCCGAAGTCTTCCCGATTGCGCTCCCGGAACTGACGTTCGTGGTGCTGTGGGAGAAGCAGGGGCTCGGCGACCTGCCGCCCGCCCTGTTCGTTCCCTCGCCCGGCGCGACCGGCCGGCAGCGGGCGGAGGTGGAACGGGCCGCCGCCCTGGAACTGGTGCGGCACGGCATCGGCTACGGCGGCGTGGCGGACGAGCGGGTGGGACGTGCGCTGAAAGTGCTCGCCGCACCCGCGACGGAATACTACGGATGGCTCGTCCCGCCCGGCGGGGACACGATCGGTTTCGTGGCCGCCTCCGACGGCCGCGAGTCGCTGTTCGCCAAGTTGTCCGGCGGTTTCGTGCACCTGATGCCCGCCGGCCCGCAGGGCCTGGCCGGGGCACTGTGCCGCGAGTTGCCGCTCGAAGCCGGTGCGCCGGCGGCGCCGGTGACCCTCCCCCGCACCGCGCCGCGCCTGGCCGAGCTGATCTCACCACCGCTGGGCACGCGCGCCCAGTTCTTCGTCGCCGTGCGGGACCGGGCCGGACACCGCCGCCGCTGCGAGCATCCCGTCGACTACGCCCAGACCCGGCACGGCAACCTGATCTTCCACGCCCTGGACGGCCGGGACCGCGTCACCGTCGTGCCCGCGAGCGTGGATGCCCTGGCCACCGCGCTCGACCAGACCTGTCTGCGGCTGCGGCCCGCCCGTACGGACCGGGCCAGGCGCCTGCGCGAAGAACGTGACCAAACCAGCAACACCTGACCCGCAAAAGGACTGATTCGTGATGACACCCCTCGTGCCAAGTCGCGGCAATCACGGTGACCACCGAGCGCGCGCCTTTGTCCCGCTGTCGAGGCGGCGGGGCGCCGTCCTCGAGGAAGTGACTCGATTCCGGATGGAGCGCCCCGTCGACACGATCGCGGTCGCGCGCAAACTCACGGAGGAGCAAGCATGACCGATCCCTTCGCCGAAAAGAACGCCGAACTGCTGCGTCACGCCGACGATGTCGCGGAAAAGGCCAGGCGCTACCAGGAAATGCGGGCCGGCCTGGCCACGGTCGCGGTGACCGAGTCCTCGCCCGACGGGGCGGTCACGGTGACCGTGGACGCGAGCGGCCTGCTGACCGGCCTGCGCATCGAAGACCGCGGCGCGCCCCAGCCCGGCCGGCAGGTCGCGGCCACCGTGCTGGCCACCCTGCGCCGGGCGCAATCCCGGCTGCCGCAACTGGCCGCCGAGGTCATGCGGTCCATTGAGGACGATCCCGCGGCCGTCGACGAGGCCCTCGCCGGCTACCGCGACCGCTTCCCCGAACCGCCGCCCGCGGACGTCGTCACTTCGCCCGCGCCGTCACCGGCCATGAATGCTCGCGCCGACAACGGCGCATGGGGCGCCCGGAGATAGCCCAGCCCCAAGTCCATCTTCGAGGTAGCGTGCTCCGGTCCTTTGCCGACGGTATCGGAAACCGGTCAGTTCGCCGCGGCTCTTGAAACATGACTTCGTCCATTCCGCACGCGCGCACTCCATTCCTGTGCTTGGATCACTCGATGGCGACTTGGCGCAATCTCGTGACCTTCATCAGGCGAGAGTACGAAGTGACCCGGGATGAACCGGACGAAATCCGAATCGAGATCCGGTTCGGCGACGAGGAAGGCATCCACCGAACCCAGACGGTGGTCATCGCCCGGGAAGTCCTCGACGGCCGGGAGGAGTGGGTCCAGATCGCCTCGCCGTTCGCCCGGGTCGACCAGGTCGACCTGGCGAAAGTGCTGGCGGAGATCGGCAGCACCACCGTCGTCGGCGGGGCCGTCATCATGGGGCCCTACCTGGTGCTCCGGCACTCCCTGCCGCTGATCAACCTCGACATCAACGAGTTCGTCGACCCGCTGGAACTGGTCGGCCTGACGGCCGAGGACCTCGAAGAAATGTTCACCGGTCGCGACGACTACTGACCCGCCGGCGCCCAAGGCCTTCGCCGCCGTCGAGGCCCTCGACTCCCGCGGCCATGTCCTCGGCCGCTCCGAACCGGTCCCGGCGCTCGACGAGGAGCCCAAGGCGTCTTGGGCCACGGTGACTCAACGCGGCAGGAGCAGGCGCAGGATCGCGCCCCCACCGTCCGCGTTGCGGGCCGAGACGGAGCCGCCATGGCGGGCGGCGATGTCGCTGACCAGGGACAGGCCCAGCCCGTAGCGCCGGCGCTGCCCGGGCGCCTGCTCGGCCGGACCGGACGCGAACCGCCGGAACATGGTCGGCATGATCGCCGGGTCGAGGCCGGGCCCGTCGTCGACGAAGTCCACCCTGGCCTGACGGCCGAGCGGCCCGACGACCACCCGCAGGGTCGCGCGCGCGTGCCGGATCCCGTTGTCCAGCAAGGCGTTCACCGCGCGGCGCAGGCCGGCCTCGTAGCCGGAGACCTGGATCGGCTCGCTGTCGACCACCAGCGCTACGCCGTGTTCGGCCGCGGCGGGTTCGGCGGCGGCGACCGCCTGGCGCACCAGTTCGGCCAGATCCACCGGCTGGCGCGGCACCTCCTGCCGTGGGTCGGCCGCCAGCAGCAGGTCTTCCAGGATTTCGGTCAGCTGCGCGGCGTCCTGTACCAGGTCGTCGGCGTCGGAGGAGAGCGCGACGGGGTCACCGCCTTGGCGGGCGCGCCGGCGCAACAGCTGCGCGCGGGTGCTCAGCAGGGTAAGCGGGGTCCGCAGTTCGTGGCCGGCGTCGGCGACGAACCGGCGCTGGATGGCCAGCGCCTCGGCGAGCGGGGTGACCGCCCGGCGGCCCAGCCACACCCCGACGACGCCGGCCAGCACCAGGCCGCCGAGGCTGGTGATCATCAGGTCCCGCAGCAGCCGGTCGCGTTCCTGGTGCGCGGAGCGCAGATCCAGGATCGCCTGCACGACGTAGTCGTCCCGCCATTGGGTCAGGACGGCGTACTCGTGCGGTCCCGCCCGGACCTCCTCCGCGACGCGGGTCATCCCGTCGGTCGCGGTGGCCGCCAGATCCGGTTCGTACGGGAGCCCGAGCGGCATTCCCGGGGTCGCCGCGCGGTGCGAACCGCGCTGCATCACCAGCCACATCCCGGCGGGTGGGTCGTTGACGTCGTCGACCCGCGCCAGTGTCGTGGTGAGCAGATCCTCCTGCTGCTTGTGCTGGCTGCTCAACACGACCAGGACGGCGACCCCGCACAGCAGCGCGACCGCGACGGCGACCACGAGGGCGGACTGGATCCCCATCCGCAGCGCGGTCCTGCGAATCAGCCGGTCGTCGCCGGACGAGGGGCGGCTCACGGCGTCCGGCCCAGCTGGTAGCCGCGCCCCCGCACCGTGTCGATGATCTTCCGGCCCAGCTTGCGACGAAGGTAGTGCACGTAGGTGTCCACGACGACGTCGCTTTCCGCGTCGTCGAAGACGAGCCCGAGCAACTGGCTCCGCGAGAGTATCTGCCGCGGCCGGGTCGCGAGCGCCGCCAGCAGGGCACATTCCCGCTCGGACAGCCGGACCGGCTCGGCCGTGTCGCACACCACCTGCCGGGTGTCCAGGTCGAGGCGCCCGCCGGGCAGGGGCAGCGAGCGCGCCACGTCCAGGTGCCGCCGGCGCAGGGCGCGCAGCCGGGCCAGCAGTTCGTCGATGTCGAACGGCTTGGGCAGGTAGTCCTCCGCGCCCGCGTCGAGCCCCGCCACCCGGTCGGCGGGGTTGCCCAGCGCGGACAGCACCAGCGTCGGGGTCACCACGCCGCGTTGCCGCAGGCGTGCCAGCAGGTCCAGGCCGTCGATCGCGGGCAGGCCGCGATCCAGCACGAGCACGTCGTAGTCGCGGGTGAGGCCCAGGTGGAGGCCGCGCTGCCCGTCGGCGGCCGGGTCGACGGTGTAGCCCTCCTCCGTCAGCAGGGAAGTGAGCATCTCGAGCAGCTGTGGGTCGTCCTCGACGACCAGCACGCGCGGCGCGTTCACAAGGTGATTGTCCCCGCGGTGGAAAACACCTTGCGGTCGGCATCGACAGCGAACACCGTGCAGCCGGGCCGGGCGGCGGCCCACTCGATGCCTTCGGCGCCCATCGCGAACGCGGCCGTCGAGGTCGCGTCCGCGATGGTCAGGTCGTCCGCGATCACCGTCAGGCTGACCAGCTCGCCTGCCGGGCGGCCGGTGCGGCCGTCGATGATGTGCGCGCCCCGCTCGTAGCTGCCGGAGGTCGCGACCGCCCGGTCCCGGATCGCGAACACCGCGCACACCTCGTGGGGCAGGTCGGGGTGGCGGATGCCGACCGACCACGGCCGCCCCGGCTCCGGTTCACCCGCCGCGACCACGTCCCCGCCCGCGTTGAGGCAGAAGTCGCGGATTCCTTCGGCGCGCAACAACTCCGCCGCGCGCTGCACCGCCCAGCCCTTGACCACACCGCACGGGTCGAGCGGCCGGCCGGGCAGCCGCGCGCGGAAGGCGCCACCGGAGTCGCGTTCGAACTCGGCGCACAGGTCGAGGATCTCGATCAGTTCCGGGCTCGCCTCGCCGCCGCAGACCTCGCTGCCGGGGCGGAACGGGCTGAACCTGCGGTCCGCCTCGCGCAGCCAGGCGAAAGCCGCGTCGCCGGGTTCGCCGTGCGGGGTGTGCAGGGAGACGGGCAAGCCCATGATGTGCTCGACACGTCGCATCAGTTGCCCTTCGCGTCGATGGCCGCCTGCAGCGACTGGGCGTAGGCCTCGCTGGTCGCGGTCGCCCCGGAAACGGTGTCGAGGTGGGCGCTCTGTGCTTGCAGGGCCTCCTGGCGCAGGGTGGGGGCCGCCCGCTGGGCGATCCGCTGGCTGTGCCGGTCCGACGGAGTGGTGATCATCTGCACGTCGGTGAGGCGGCCGCCGGAGAAGGTGGCGCGCACCTGGTACGGCCCGTAGTCGCTGTCCACCACGGGACCGTCGACCGTCTTGTCACCGCCGGGGCCGGTCGAAACCTGGGGCGGCGCGGCGGCCACGGGCGCAGCGGCCTGGACGGACGACGGACCGGGGTGGTACCGCAACAACGGGATCAGCCCGGCGAACAAGAGGAACAGCACGACCACGGTCTTGCGCACGAGTCTCTCCTTAGCTGTTCGGAGCCGTTCAGGAGGCGAAGGCGAAACGCTCCGAGTGGAGCTGTTTTTCGGGGACGCCGAGCCGGACGAGGGTGCCTTTTACCGCGTTGGTCATCCCGGGTGGCCCGCACACGAAGACGTCACGGCGCCGCACATCCGGCACCATGCCCGCGATGTGGTGCGGCCCCATGACGGGCCCGTACCGGCCGACGGCGGTGGGCGGGCCGAGCACCACGTGCAGGCGCGCCCCGCACCAGCGGGCCAGCTGGTGCAGTTCGTTGGCCAGCACGGCGTCCTGCCGCCGGTTCGCGCGGTAGATCACCACGATGTCGTCGCGGGCCCAGGCGAACTCCTCCAGCAGGGCGCGAATCGGTGTCACGCCGACGCCACCGGCGATCAGCAACACGTGGCGGCCGGTGCGCTTGTCCGAGGTGAAGGCACCGTACGGTCCTTCGGCCAGCACCCGGGTGCCCGGCGGGATCCGTTGCAACCACGCGCTTCCGTCCCCGAGCGCCTTCACGGTTATCCGCAGGTACTTCCCGTCGGGCATGGCGGAAAGCGAGTACGGGTGGGCCTCCCACCAGCGGTCGCGGGTGAGGAACCGCCAGAGGAAGAACTGCCCGGCGCGCGCGGGCAGGCGTTCCAGGTGCCGGCCGCCGATCCACACCGTGACCACGTCCCGGCTTTCCCGCACCACCGACACCACCCGCAACTGGTGCCGCAGGTTGCGCAGCACCGGGACGCCCACCCTGGACAGGGCGACCGCGGTGAGGGCGGCGCCGTAGAGCGTCCACCAGTAGGCCTGGCCGACCGGCGAACCGGTGAAGTCCTGACCGGTGGTGACCTGGTGGAAGAACGCGAGCACGATCGCGCCGTAGCCGAACAGGTGCACGAAATGCCAGGTCTCGTAGCGGATCCGGCGGCGCATCGCGCGGGCCGAGGTGAGGCCGAGCGCGATGAGCAGGCTGATGGCGATGGTCGCCTTCCCCACGTCCTCCGTGTGGAACACGAGCGTGTCCAGCTCCGGAACCACGGAGGTGCCGTCCTGTGCGGAGTAGCCGAGCGTGATGAACACGACGTGCGCGACGACGAGCCACACCACCCAGAAGCCGCTCCACCGGTGCCAGGCGGTAAGCCGGTCCATCCCGAGGCGGGACTCGAGCCACGGCAGCCGCGCGATCAGCACGAACTGGAGGACGAGGGCGAGCGCGCCGTACAGCCCGGTGAGCCTGCCGAGGCCCATCAGCAGGCCACCGGGGGCAGCCAGCTCGGTCAGACCGTTACCGAGCACGAACAGATCGGTCGCCCAGGCTCCGTTGAGCGCGAGGAGGGCGAACAACCACCAGGTCACGGTCACGGATCAAGTGTGGGCTGACTTTCTGGGTGAAGTCTTGGAGCCGCCGGAGGGCCCTCGGCCGGCTCCCCGCCCCACCGGCGGCGGTCAGCCAGGCAGCGGGGTCAGCCGGTAGGACGCCGCGGAGATGTCCGGCAGTTCGGTGAAGACGGTGCCGATCGAGGTGGTGCACTGGGTGTCGGAGTACAGCGTGAGTGCCGCGCCGTCACCGAAACCGCGCGCGGCGGACCGCGCCACGGGAAGGCCGAGATCGCTCACCGGATGGCAGCCGGTGTCGGACGAAACGGTAACCCGCGTGCCGGTGAATCCGGCACCGGAGAACAGGCAGTAGCCGCTCTGCTGGCAGTGGGGGCTGACGTCGGCGAGAGCCGCCGGGGCGGCGAGCGCGCTGCCCGCGAGCGCCAGTGCCGCCACCGCGCCGGCTATCCCGATCTGTCGAGTACGCATGGTTCCTCCCAGTTTTGCGGACGACCTCGGCAGCGGCCGCTCCGACATCGTTACCTTCCCGGCGCCGCCCCGTCCTGGCAAGGCCTCGCGATCAAAAGGGCCCAACAAGAGCATTGACGGATCGTTGAACAATCCTTAGGTTCAAGGTTCGAACTAGGAGTGCTGGGATGAACGTTCTACCCTGCGGCGACCAGGCGTTCCTGGTCGAGGCCGGCGACACCGCGACCGTACTGGGCCTGTACGCGGCGCTCGCCGATCCGAGACCGGACGGCGTAACCGACCTGGTGCCCGCCGCCGAGACCCTGCTGGTCCGCTTCGACCCCGCCCGCATCGACCCGGGCGCGCTCGTCCAGCGCATCGCGCGCACCGAGCCGGCCACCGAGGCGGGCACCGCCGGTACGCGCGGCGGTGAACTCGTCACCATTCCGGTCGTCTACGACGGGCAGGATCTCGCCGACGTCGCCGAGCGCACCGGACTCGCGATCCGTGACGTGATCTCCGTGCACACCGCCGCCGAATACACCGTCGCCTTCGCCGGTTTCGCCCCGGGCTTCGGCTACCTGACCGGGCTCGATCCCCGGCTGCGGCTGCCCCGCCTGGAAACCTCACGGACCCGCGTGCCGGCCGGGTCGGTGGCGATCGCGGGCGATTACAGCGGTGTCTACCCGCGCACCTCCCCCGGCGGCTGGCGGCTGCTCGGCCGCACCGGCATCGCGCTCTGGGACACCGGCCGCACGGTGCCGGCGTTGCTGCGGCCGGGGGTCCGGGTCCGGTTCACGGCGGTCGCCGGTGAAGCTTGAGGTTCTGCGGCCGGGCCCGCTGACGACCGTGCAGGATCTGGGCAGGCCGGGGCTCGGTGCGCTCGGCGTCAGCCGGTCCGGCGCCGCCGACGAGAGATCGTTGAAGCTGGCGAACCGGCTCGTCGGCAACCACGAAGGCGCCGCGTGCCTTGAAGTCACCTTCGGCGGGCTGGCGCTGAAGGCTCGCCTGGCGACGTGGATCGCGGTCACCGGAGCGGTGTGCTCCCTGCGCCGGAACGGCCGGGCGGAGGGCATGAACGCGCACCTGCGCGTCGAGCCCGGCGACGAGATCGTCTTGGACCCGCCGTCGGCCGGGTTGCGCAGCTACCTCGCCGTCCGCGGCGGGATCGGCGTCGCCCCGGAACTCGGCTCCCGCTCGACCGACCTGCTGTCCGGGATCGGCCCGTCCGCGGTCGCCGCCGGAGACCTGCTGCCCGTCGGCCGGGACATCGCCGGCCCGCTGCCCGCGATCGACGTCGCCCCGGTCGCCGCGCCGTCACGCGCGCCGCTCACCGTGCGGGTGCGCCTGGGCCCCCGGGCCGACTGGTTCACCCCGGACGCCCTGCGGACCTTCACCGAGGCGGAATACGTCGTCACCCCGCACAGCAACCGGGTCGGCGTCCGCCTGGACGGGCCGCCGCTGGCCCGTGCCCGCACCGGCGAACTGGTCAGCGAGGGCATGGTGCCCGGCGCGGTGCAGGTGCCGCCGTCCGGGAAACCCGTGCTGTTCCTGGCCGATCACCCGGTCACCGGCGGCTACCCGGTGATCGGCGTCGTGCTCGCCCGGGATCTGCCGGTGGCCGGCCAGGCCGCGCCCGGGCAGGCCGTCTCGTTCCGGGCTGTGTCGTAAGTACGGGAGTCGCCGCGTCGCAGAGTGCTTTCTCAAAGTCCGTGTTTCCGTTCGAGATAACCAGGGGCACGCGCGCCGGAGGCCTCGGATTCGGGGAGGCAGGCCGCCGGCCTGGGAAGGCAAGGATCGCGCGGGAGCCACGGCCTGGCTACCCGAATCCGATCGCGTGCACTTTCAAACCCAGCCTATGGTCGTGGGTGGGACCAGACCAAGGGAGCGCTCATGGCGGAGATCTGGCGGCTGGAAAACGGGGTCACGCGGTCGGTCAGCGCGGAGAACTTCACCGGCGCGAAGGGCGGCGGCGGCGCGGCCACCAGCGGCACCGGCGCGGGAGCGGCTCGAGACCTCGGCCGGGGCTGGAAGGTGTCGCCGTCGATCGACCTCGCGCGCGGCGACACCGCGACCCTCGCCGACGTGGACGGCCCCGGGATCGTCGAGCACATCTGGCTGACCACCGACCGGGGGAGCCTGCGCGACCTGGTGTTCCGGATGTACTGGGACGCAGAGGAGCACCCGTCGGTCGAGGTGCCGCTCGGTGACTTCTTCTGCAACGGCTGGGGCGAGCTCGCTCTCCTCGACTCGGAAATGATCGTGGTCGCCCCCGCCGGCGGGCTCAACAGCTACTGGCCGATGCCGTTTCGCCGGCACGCACGCATCACCCTGGAAAACCGGAGCAAACGCGGCGTTCCGGTGTACTACCAGATCACTTTCACCCGCCGGGACCTGCCCGAGGAAGCCGCCTATCTGCATGCCACGTGGCGGCGCGTGAAACCGCTGGGCAGCCCGGCAATCCATACCATTGTGGACGGTGTGCGCGGCCGGGGCCACTATGCCGGCACGTACCTGGCGATCGAGCCGGGCGCGCCCGGCTGGTGGGGCGAGGGCGAGTTGAAGTTCTTCCTCGACGGCGACGAGGAGTTCCCCACCATTTGCGGAACCGGGACCGAGGACTATTTCGGCGGCGCCTGGAACTTCGACGTCAACGGCCGGTATGTCCCCTATTCCACCGCGTATCTCGGCCTGCCCCAGGTGTTGCCGCCGGAGGAGATCTACCAGCCGCACCAACGGTTCGGCGCCTACCGCTGGCACGTACGCGATCCGATCCGGTTCGAAACGGACCTGCGGGCGACCGTCCAGGCGCTGGGCTGGCAGTCCGGCGGGCGCTACCTGCCGCTGGAAAACGCCGACATCGCCACGACCGCCTTCTGGTACCAGACCGAACCGCACGTCCCGTACGATCCCCTGCCCGGCAAACTCGGCGGGCAGCCCAGCCGGTTGAAGGCATTGTTCCGCCGCAGCTGAGCGACACGCCGGAGAGGCAACTGCGGGCAGTGCACCGGCGTCACAGGTAGCGCGGGGCGTCGTAGAGGATCCGGTCCGCGGCCTTCTCAGCGAGCATGTAGACCGCCGTGCCGAGGAAAAACCCGGGAATATGCGGGAAAACCGAGGCATCGGCAACGCGCAGGCGCCGGGTACCGAAGACCCGGAACCGGCTGTCGACGACCGCGCCCGGATCGCTCGGGACACCCATGCGCGCGGTTCCGCATGCCTGATGCCCCCACGCCTCGTCACGCACGAAACGGCGCAACTCGTCGGTGCCTGAGACGGCGGCTCCCGGCACAATTTCCTTGTGTACCACCGTTCTTGCGCGGTGCATGATGTCGCGGGCCAACTCGATTCCGCGCACCATGCCGTCAAGGTCCTCCCCTGTCGCGTCCTCGGATTCCTCGAAGTAGTGGAAAAAAACCCGCGGCGGCACCCGGGGATCGTTGCTGACGAGTTCGACCCGCCCCGCCCGGTTGGCCGTGTGCGCCTTCAGCACGGTCCAGGTGAAGTGCCGCCGGTTCCGCTCCAGTTCCGCGGCATAGCCGGGGTGATACCCGTGGAAGTTCGCGGGCAGCCCGTACAGGAACAGATCCGGCACCGGCAGTTCGGGCCGCGACCGCGCGGTGAGCGCGGCGACCGCGCCGTTGGAGGTGTAGACGCCACGGCCCGTGGTCCAGTCGTTGAAGCATCGGTCATAGCGGCTGCCGCCCGGCGGGGCGAACGTGCAGTCGTCGAACGCGCCGAAATCCCGGTTCAACTCGTAGACCACCCCGGCCTCGTAGTGATCCTGCAGGTTCGCACCGACCCCCGGCAGGTCGAGGCGGACGTCGATCCCGCACCGGTGCAGCTCGTGGCGCGGCCCGATACCGGAGAGCATCAGCACTTGCGGCGTGTTGAACGCGCCCCCGGCGAGGATCACCTCGCCCCGCACGTCGACCTGCTCGGTGGGTGGCGGCCAGACGTCGCGCTTGGCACGGGGGTCCGCGCCGTAGGCATGCGGCTGCCGCGCGAACTCCACGCCGCGGGCGACCGTGCCCAACCGGTCGAACAGGACCCGGGTGACCAGGCAACCGGTGCGGACGGTCAGCTTGTTCGGGTAGAGGCGTTCCACCTTCTCGACCAGTTCACGCGGGCCCGAGCGGCGGCCGCGCGCGGTGGCCAGCGGTATCCGCCACAACCCGGCGCAGGCGTCCCGCCGGACCCGCCAGTCGTTGGGATCGGGACAGCCGCGGAGGGTTTCGAACCCGGTGAGCGGACGGTCCAGCATCGCGGCGAGCGCACCCTCGGCCGCCTTCAGCAGGAGCCGCACCAGTGCCGGGTCGCGCAGCGCGTCCGTGGGCTTGGCCAGCGAGGTGCCCAGCCAGCCGTCGAACCCGTGACGGCTGCGGTTCGCCAGCCAGTTCGGCAGGGGCAGCCGCGCCAGGACCTCCGCCAGCACCGGGTTTTTCGACGTGAGCAGCGGTCGACGGCGGTAGGTGCAGTGTTCCAGCCGCTCGAACCAGCGCCGCATCCAGATGGCCCGCCACGACTGATCGCCGGTGGCGCGCGCGATCGCCTCCCAGTCGAGGTCGTGCGGGTACCAGGTGATCATCGCGTTGTGCGCGGTGCACCCGCCGAGCGAAGCGGCGCGCGGATACCAGACGCCGTCGTGGGCCGCGAGATACTTGCTGTCCCGCTGCTGCTGCTCGTCGTCGGCCCAATGGCGGACGTAGAAATCCCACCGCAGATCCTCGTTCTCGGTGGCGAACGCGTGGAAGGCCGGCACCTCGTAGTCGGGCCCGGTCTCGCGGCCACCGGCCTCCAGCAGCAGCACCTCGAAGCCGGCCTCGGCGAGCCGGGCCGCGATCGGGCCGCCGCCCGCGCCCGAACCGACCACGACGTAATCGTATTCCTCGCTCACCGCGGGAAATTCGCCGCTTCCGGAATCACCATGGAGTCCTCCCTGGCTCGGCGCCTCAACAGAGTTTGGCAGCAAAAGCGATCAAGAGACGTCACCCGTGGCCGGTGAACGTGCGCGGCCGTGCATTTATGGGGCAAACTGTCCGCGTGGATACACGGCTTCGTGACGTGAGCATGCCGGCGCGCACGCCGGTCGACACGGAAGAAATCGGATACGACGAATTGGCGCTGGCGGCGCGAAATCACGGCATGCCGCTGGAAGCGCTGCGTTATGACATCACTCCACCCGGCTTGCATTACACCCTCGTTCACTACGATATTCCGTGGCTCGACGAGCGCGAATGGCGATTGTCCGTCACGGGCCTGGTCACCGCGCCCGGCGAGTTCTCTCTCGACGACCTTCGCGCACTGCCGTCACGAACGGTCCGCATCACCATGGAATGCGCCGGCAACGGGCGGGCCCGGCTGCGCCCGCGACCGGTCAGCCAGCCGTGGCTGGTGGAAGCGGTGGGCACCGCCGAATGGACGGGCGTGCCGCTGGCTCGCGTGCTCGGCGAGATCGGGATGGCCCGCGGCGCGGCTTCCGTCGTGTTCACCGGCGCCGACCACGGCACCGAACGCGGCGTCGAACAGGATTACCAGCGCGGGCTTTCACTCGAGGACGCGCTGAACGAGGAAGTGCTGCTCGCGTACGAAATGAACGGCGCTCCCCTGCCACCGCAACACGGTTACCCGCTGCGGCTGATCGTGCCCGGCTGGTACGGCATGACGAATGTGAAATGGTTACGCGCGATCGAACTGACGGAGGCGCCGTTCACCGGGTTCCAGATGCTCGCCTACTGCGAGCGGCAGGACGCCGACGACCCCGGCGAACCGGTCACCCGGATCAACGTGCGCGCACTGATGGTCCCGCCGGGAATGCCCGACTTCATGTCCCGGGCCCGGATCGTGCGGCCCGGGCCGCTGACCCTGACCGGCCGCGCCTGGTCCGGTCACGCGCCCGTCACCCGGGTCGAGGTCAGCACCGACGACTGCCGCACCTGGCAACCGGCGACGCTGACGGAAGGCGGGTCCCGGTGGGCGTGGCGGGGCTGGACCTTCGACTGGACGGCCACACCCGGCCGGCACGTGCTGGCGGTCCGCGCCACCGACGCCGCCGGGGACGCCCAGCCGATCGGCCAACGCTGGAATCGCGGAGGTTTCGCCAACAACGCCGTGCACCGCGTTGCCCTCGCCTGCATCCCCTGACCCGCAAAGAAGTTCGATCAAACCGCCGGCGCGGTTCGAAACGCGGGGTCAGCGGTGTGCGGCGAAGGACGGGTGGTGCAGGTCGACGAAGGCAGGATCGTCCAACAAGGACATCTCCTCCCGGATCACGCGGGCCACGCCGGGGGCGATCTCCGCCCGTTCCGCTTCCCTGGCCGCGGCTTCGGTGGTGAAGGCGACGGTTTCGGTGAAGAAGTCGTCCTCGTCGATGGCGACCATCGCGCCCATGATGTCCGGCCGGTGACGGGACATCAGGTCGCCGGACGCGTCGACCAGTTCGTGCGCCCGCTTACGGTCATTCCGGTCACGCAGGTGGCCCTGCAGGATCTGCACGAAACCCGCCTCGTCCAGGCCGCCGCCGGCCAGAAGCGTCACGTCCCGGCAGTTGTGGAACGTGACGTCGCCGGCGAAGTTGGCGCTCAGTTCCCGCCACCACTCAGCCTGCTCGGGCCGCTCGCTGTTGCGGCGCGCCGCCTCCTCGGACTCGAAGCGCACCACCGCGATGTACTTCCCGTCGTCGGTCAGGCCGTAGGTGGCGTCGAGCCACCCTTCGGCGCCGGGTCCGAGGTCGCGGGGCCAGCGGTCCATCGCCGCCCGAACGCCTTCCGCGTTGCCGACTTCGGCCTGGATGATCTGCATGAACATGGCGGCGATCTCCTAGTCAGTGTTTCAAAGCGCGCGCGGAGACCTCCCGCGCGCCCGCGGTCACCTCGGGCGGAAACACGGACTTCGAGACACGCTCTAGTCAGTCGGTGCCGACGAGTGATGCTGGCGCAGGGTGTCCATCGCCCGGTGGAACTCGTTCTCGTCGATCTCGCCGCGGGCGAACCGCTCGGCCAGCAACTGCTCGGGGCTGGGACGTGGGGGTTGCGAGCCCCGTGGCCCCATGCCGTGGAACACAGGGCGCCGGCTGAAGTAGCGGACCAACGCCACCAGGCCGGCGATCACTACTACCCAGAACGCAATGGTGCTCACCGTCCACAGCACGTAACCCCAGCCGCCCATGCCGTTTCCGTACCAATACATCATGACGGCGTCTCCATGTCTTCGGTCCGCGATTCCTGCTTCCAGCGTGCCCGCACGCATCCGCCGGGTCGATGGACCAACGGCTCCACGGGTCAGGCCCAAAGTCCCGGCCAGGTTGTGCTGATGGTGCGCCACCAGATCGTGCGCGACCTCGGCACCGGTGGCCGTTGCGGACCCGAACCGCGGGTTTGCCGGGGAAACGGCGGGGTAATCGGCGGCGGTGAGCAGGCTGACCACGCCCACCAGGGGGTCGAGCCTGGCCCAGCGGCAGGCGGCCAGGGCGGCGGAGGACGCCGACCAGCGTTATCACCTCGCGTCCGGCCTGCGGCGGCAGATGAACAAGGTGTTCCCGACGCACTGGTCGTTCCTGCTGGGCGAGATCGCGCTCTACAGCTTCATCGTGCTGATCGCGACCGGCGTGTACCTGACCTTCTTCTTCGACCCGTCCATGGTCGAGGTCACCTACCGCGGCAGCTACCCGCTCCTGCAGGGAGTGGAGATGTCGCGGGCGTTCGAAAGCACCCTCAACATCTCGTTCGACGTGCGGGGCGGGTTGTTCGTCCGGCAGTTCCATCACTGGGCGGCGTTGGTCTTCGTCGCCGCCATCATGGTGCACATGTTCCGGATCTTCTTCACCGGAGCGTTCCGCCGGCCCCGCGAGGCGAACTGGGTGATCGGCGTCCTGCTCCTGATCCTGGGCATGTTCGAGGGATTCTTCGGCTACTCACTGCCCGACGACCTGCTCTCCGGTACCGGCATCCGGGTGACGCTGTCGGGCATCGTGCTCTCGATTCCGGTGATCGGCACCTGGCTGCACTGGGCGATCTTCGGCGGCGAGTTCCCCGGCGACCTCATCGTGCCCCGGATGTACACGCTGCACATCCTGCTGCTGCCCGGCATCATGCTGGCCCTGATCGGGATCCACCTGGCCCTGGTGTGGTACCAGAAGCACACCCAGTTCCCGGGGGTACGGCACAAGGAGACCAACGTCGTCGGCATCCGCATCATGCCGATGTTCGCGCTCAAGTCCGGCGCGTTCTTCGCCGTGGTCACCGCGGTGCTCGCGATCATGGGCGGGATCTTCCAGATCAACCCGATCTGGCTCTACGGTCCCTACAACCCGGCCATGACCAGCGCGGGCTCACAGCCCGACTGGTACCTCGGCTGGGCCGACGGGCTGCTGCGGATCTTCCCGTCGTGGGAGCTGTACCTGGGCAACTACATGGTGCCCGCGGTCTTCTTCGCCGGGGTGTGCGGCATGGGCGCCATCTTCACCGTGCTGTTGAGCTATCCGTTCCTGGAACGGAAGCTCTCCGGCGACACCGCGCATCACAACCTGCTGCAACGGCCGCGGGACGTGCCGGTGCGCACCAGCCTGGGTGCCATGGGCCTGGCGTTCTTCGCCGTGATCGAAGCGTCCGGCTTCAACGACATCATCGCCTACCAGTTCCGCATCTCGCTCAACGCGACGGTCTGGGCGGGCCGCATCGGCGTGCTGCTGCTCCCGCCGCTGGCGTACTTCGTGGCGTACCGGATCTGTCTCGGACTGCAACGCGCGGACCGCGCGGTGCTCGAGCACGGCCTCGAAACCGGCATCATCAAACGGTTGCCGCACGGTCAGTTCATCGAGTTGCACCAGCCGCTCGGCGGCGTGGACTCCCACGGTCACCCGATCCCGCTGGAGTACCAGGGAGCGCCGGTGCCGAAGAGGATCAACAAGCTCGGGCTGGGTGGCCAGCCGGTGCCGGGCACCCTGCTGCGGCCCGACCCGCCCGAGGAGGTCCAGGCGTTGGAGCGGGCCCGCACCGAACAAGCGAAGCGCCGCGAGGCGGCCTTGACCAGCGGTCGCGGAGAGTCCGAGGAGTCATAGCCTGCTCGTGGGCGGCCACAGGATGTGCGCGGCCAGGGCCGTGACGACCACCGCGGCGCTGGCCAGCAACAACGGGAAGCTGGCCAGCACCACGCTCGCGACGAACAACGCCGTCCCCGCCAGGTCCGCGACGAGGCAGAGGGCCCCGCGCTGACGGCGATGCGGCAACACCGCGTCCCGCAACGACCGTGCGAAGCCCGGGTCCTCGGTCTCGAACCACCGCTCGATGCCGCTGAGCTGCTCACGCTCCCAGGAGCTGCCCATGCGACCGGGCTACCCGCCGGCGTCGGCGTCAATCCCGGCCAATCCCGTCGTTGTGGAAAAACCTCACCCACAGCAGGCGATCCGCGAATCGCCGCATCGCGGCACGGTGCGAGGCAGCGGGCTTCCCGGACAGGCCACGCACCGGCGCGCGGGCGGCAGTGGTGACAGCCCCCGGCGAGGAGACGTCATGTTCACGCACCACCGGTCTCACTACCAGGCCACCAACCGGACCAGGGTCCCGATGAGGTGGATCGCGGCGCTCGTCGTACTGGCGATCGCCATCACGTTCGTCGTGCAGAACCGCGAGCGGGTGACGGTCACCTTGTTCATCACGGCGGCCTCCGGACCGTTGTGGATCGCGCTCGCCTGTGTCCTGTTCTTGGGCGTGACGTGTGGGTACCTGCTCGCCCACCACCGGTGCAGGTAGTGGGGGGCGTCGGGAGAAATCCGTTGCCGCACCGGCGATCTTCGGCTACAACGGTTCCGTGGTTGCTCTCGGCGCGGTCTTCCGGCCCCAGTCCCCTCCCGAACAACTCCGCGACGTCGCCGTCGCCGCCGACGAGGCCGGGCTGGAGCAACTATGGCTGTGGGAGGACTGCTTCTTCGAAAGCGGGATCGCCAGCGCTGCCGCGGTCCTCGCGTGGACCCGGCGGCTACGGGTGGGCATCGGCGTGCTGCCCGTACCGCTGCGCAACGTCGCCCTGACCGCGATGGAAACGGCCACGCTGGACCGGATGTTTCCGGGGCGGTTCATGCTTGGCCTTGGCCACGGCGTTCAGGATTGGATGGGGCAGGTCGGCGCGCGAGCCGGGTCACCGCTGACCTTGCTGCGTGAGCAGTTCACGGCGATCCGGGCGCTGCTGCGGGGCGAACGCGTGACCACCGACGGTCGTTACGTGAAGCTCGACGACGTCGCCCTCGGCTGGCCACCGTCCACCGCGCCGGCCGTGTTCGCCGCCGCGGGTGGCCCGCGGACGCTGCGACTGGTCGGGGAGGTCGCGGACGGAACCATCCTCGACGAGCGCAACTCGCCGGACACCGTCCGCCGGGCCGTCGAGCTCATCGACGCCGGCCGCGCGGCGGCGGGTCGTACCGATCACCACGAGGTGGTGTCGTATCTCAACGCGGCGACCGGACCGGACGGCCCGGACCGGCTGCGGGCCGAGCTCGAATCCCGGGGCCAGGCACCGAACTCCGAAGTCGGGGTCGCCGGAGACGCCGAAACCGTGGCGAAGGCCGTCCTGCGGCTGGTGAACGCCGGGGCAGGCACGGTTGTCCTGGTGCCCACCGCCGACGAACCGGATCCAGCCGGTTTCGTCCGTTTCGTCGCCGAAAAAGTCCGCCCCCTCGTCCCCTAGCTCCCCCGTCCGCCCCGCCCGTCCGCCCTGCCCGTCCGCCCGCCTCGGCGTGTCCCCGGCCCAGGCACGCGAGTTCCCGGTCCAGACGCCTGAGTTCCGGGCCCAGGCACGCGAGTTCCCGGTTCAGGCACCTGAGTTCCGGGCCCAGGTGCCTGAGTTCCCGGTTCGGGAAGGTGTGTCCCCGGTTCGGACACGCATGTCCCCGGTTCAGGGCAACAAGTTGTACCTTCGCGAGGCCAGTTTCCCCGACAAACTCCGCATTGACACGCAAAGTCCATTATGGACAGTAGCGAGACACTCCGGTCGGCCGGGATGCCCGGTCCATGCGTTATCTCGCAACCTTGATCAGCGGCACGTCGTGGCTCAACTCGCGAAAGCCCACGCCGTAGTACATGTTCCGGGCGGCCGGATGGGCCGGCGCGCCGAGACAGGCGACCAGCATGCGGTCCGCGCCGACCGAGCGGGCCAGTTGCATACCGTGGAGCTGCAACGCGGTGCCCAACCCCTGTCGCCGGAATTCCCGGTGCGTGCCCACGGGCTCGAACTCGGCGGTTCGGGTCACCTCGTCCAGCCAGATGATCGCGGTCGCGGCGAGCGTGCCGTCCGGTGCCGCGATCAGCACATGCAGATCGGCCCGATACGGCCAGGTCCGCCGGACCCGCTCGAACGCGGCCTCGGTGAGGCTGGACGAATGCCAGGCGTCACAATGCGCCTTGACCGCGTCGGCCACCGATACGTCCCCGGCCGTCAGAAACCGGAATCCCTTGGGCAGCACCGGTTCCGGCACGTCGGTCAGCTCCCGCACATTGAACTGGTGCCAGGACCCGTCGTCCGAACCGGTTTCCGCGTCGAAAGCGTAGCCGTGTGCGGTGGCGATGGCACGGGCCTGGACATCCGCGTCCTGCAGGATCAGCGACCGGTCGGCGTCGCCCGCCGTTTCGTCGTACCAGTCCAGGATCTCGGTCAACAGCTCCGGCCGGTCCGGATGCACCTGGCAGATCAGGTTCGCCGTCTTGACCGCACGGAACTTCCCGTCGCTGCGCGGGATCCGGTAGGGCAGCTGCACCCACCCCCATCCGGTCAGCCGCCCGTCGACGAACCAGAGCCGGTGCCGCCAGAACCGGTTGAGCGCATCGAAGTCCTTGGCCCAGACCCAGGCCAGTTCGCCGACGGTCGCGTCGCCGTTCACCAGTTCCGGCCGCAGTGCGGTCACCTGCTGGGCCAGGTCCTGCATCAGGCGGAGGTCGACCGGGGCAAGATCACTCATGCGGCGACTGTGACAGGGCCGGACCGTCCTGTCGACGGAATTCGGTCAGGGCAAAGGCATCCGACCGTCGAGCAAGGACGCCAAACCGTTGTCGTTGTCGCGCACGCACCCGTGTGCGCCGATCAGCTCGGCGCGTCGATCAGCCCCTCGCGGATGGCGAACAGCGCCGCCTGGGTGCGGGACGGCAACTGCAGCTTGGTGAGCACGTGGCTGACGTGGGTACGCGCGGTCCGTTCGCTGATGGACAGCTCAGTGGCGATCTGCCGGTTCGACATCCCCCGGCCCACCAGGGTCAGGATCGTGCGCTCGCGGGCGGTCAGCGCGGCCAGCCCCATCGGCGGCGACACCAGCTGCCGGGTCAGCCGCCCGGCCACCGCCGGGTCCAGGTGCACCTCGCCCCGCGCGGCCGCCTTGATCGCCGCCGCCACCTCGTCCGGGTCGGCGTCCTTGAGCAGGTAGCCGGCGGCGCCCGCCTGCAACGCGGCGTGCACCCGTTCCGTCTCGCCGAAGCTGGTCAACACGACGACGCGGACTTCGGGGTACTTCGCGACGATCGAGCCGATCGCGCTTATGCCGTCCAGGCGGGGCATCAAAACGTCCATCAGCACGACCTTCGGCAGCGACCGCTGGCTGGCCAGCCGCGCCAGCTGGGCGAGCGCATCCTGGCCGTCCACCGCCTCGGCGACCACCTCGATCCCGTCGGCGCTCTCCAGATACGCGGCGAGGCCGCGGCGCACCACCGCGTGGTCGTCGACGACCATCACACCGATCACGTCATGTCCCGTCATGGCCGGTGTCATGCCTGACCGTCCGCGTACGGCACCATCAACCTGACCCGGACCCGCGCACCGTCGGCGGTGTTCCCGATTTCCATCGTGCCCCTCCATCTCTGCGCTCGTTCCCGCATCGATACCAGGCCGAGCGCGTTGGCGCGTGGTTCACCGGCCAGCCCGACGCCGTTGTCGTTGATTTTCACGGTGAGCTGGCGGCCCGTCGCGGCAAACGAGACGACGGCCTTCGTCGCCTGCGCGTGTTTGACCACGTTGTGCAGGGCCTCCTGCACGATGCGATAAAGATCCTCGGCGAGTTCGGTGGGCAGCTCCGCCAGCTCGCCCGCGCGGATCTCTATGCGGACCCCCGAGGAAGCCTGCACCGACTCGGCCAGGGTCCGCACGGCATCGATCAGGTTGCGCCCGCCCAGTTCCAGCGGATGCAGCTGCAGGATCAGGCTGCGCAGGTCGGCGAGCGCGTTCTGGGCCAGCCCCAGCAGTTCGTCGGCGACCAGGCGGACCTTGTCCCCGCTGGCGGTGTCGGCGTCCCCGACCTGCGCGCGCAGCGCCTTGGCGTGCATCCGCATCGAAAACACCTGCTGCACCACGGAATCGTGCAGCTCGCGGGCCAGCCGGGCCCGTTCCTCCAGTTGCGCGTCCTGCCGCGAACGGGCCAGCAGGTCGGCGGAGTCGACCGCCATCGCCGCCTGGTCGGCCATGGCTTCGAGGAACTCGAACTCTTCCTGGCTGGGATCCTCGCCCGGCGAATAGAAAGCGTTGAGGACGCCGAGCGCGCGACCCCGGACGATGAGCGGCACCGTGGCGAAGCTGTCCCACTGCGGCGCGCCCATGATCCGGTGCAGCGGCCCCCAGCGCGGGTCGGCCATCACGGCGGCCTTCCGATGTGGCACGACGATCGTTTCCTGGCTCTGGAACGACTCGACGAAATACATCCGGGCGCCGAGCTTGCGGCATTCCTCGAACCGTTCGGGGAAGTCGTCGGCGTCGATGAACCCCGCCTTCCCGATCAGGCGCATGGTGCCGCCCTCGACCCGCAGGATCTGGACGGCGGAGATGTGCGTGGCCTGGACGACCTCGCGGGCGACGACATCCAGCGTGACGCTCAGCGACGCTTCGTCGGCGACGCTGGAGGCGGCCCGGGCGATGGCCGCCAGCCGCCGTTGGCGTCGCCGCACGCCGTCCTCAGCGGGTGGCTGGCCGCAATCGGGGCACACTGCGTTGGTCATCGCCTCGGCCACGCTGACTCCTTCGTGCAGCGTCGTCATCCGCATCGGTCACCGGGTTCCTAGTTTGTGTGCATCGGCATGGCATTCGCAAGTACGATGCCGCCCGGCCCCGGGGCCGGGCGCAGACGACTCGAACCCGCCGAGACAAATGTCGCGCCGCCGGTGCGGCAATTCTTCGAACTCCCGGACACCGGCCCGGTAAATGCCGCGCGAGTATGGCTGACAATGCGTTCGCTGCCGCACAATCGGCGCATGTCCCGGGAAGCGATCGTCAGCTAGGAATGTCCGAACCCTCCGCGGTCGGCGGCCTGGCCGAAACCCTCCGGCTGGCCATCCATCACGGCGAGCTGACCCCGGGCCAGCGGCTGGTCGAGGCCGAGCTGGCGAAGCGGTACCGCACTTCACGCGGCACCGTGCGAGAGGCGCTCGTACTGCTCACCAACGAGGGACTCGTCTCCCGGGAACCGAACCGCGGCGCGCAGGTCCGGCCGGTCTCGCTCGCCGAGGCGATCGAGATCACCGAGGTGCGCGCGATGCTGGAGGGGTTGTGCGCGGCCAAGGCGGCGCAGGCGATCACCGCCACCGAACGGCGGCAGTTGCGGGCCATCGGCCGCCGGATGAACGAAGCGGCGGAAACCGGCGACATCCTCGTCTACGGCCGGCTGAGCCAGCAGGTGCACATCCGCGTCCGCGAGATAGCCGCGCAGGACACGATTTCGGGGATTCTCGAGCGGTTGCGCTGTCAGAGCGTGCGCTACCAGTTCCAGGTCGCGCTGCTGCCCGACCGCGCGGCGCATGGCGCACGCGAGCACAGCGCGATCATTGACGCGGTCTGCTCGCGCGACCGGGCAGCCGCCGAGCATCTGATGCGCGTCCACCTCGAGACCGTCGCGGATGTCCTGCGCGGACTCGAAACGTGAGCGGCCTGTAGAGGCGGCAATCAAAGCGACCACGGTCGCGCGAACTCGCGGAAGACGAGGCTCACGCGTTGAGCGCGCCGTCGATCAGGTGGGTCGCCCCGGAGACATAGGATGCCTCGTCCGAAAGCAGCCACACGGCGAGGTTCGCCACCTCTTCGGCGGTGCCGTACCGGCCGAGCGGGATCGACTTCGAGACCCGATCGAAGACGCCGTCCGGGTCGTCGGGGTCGATCTGCGCGGTGAGGTCCCGCGCCATGCGAGTGTCGATGTGGCCGGGCGCGATGCCGTTCACGCGGATGCCGAACGGAGCGCCCTCCAGCGCCGCGCACCGGGTGAGCCCCGCCACCGCGTGCTTCGCCGCGACATAGGGCGAGAACGTCGCGCTGCCCCGGATCGCCGCCATCGAGGCGGTGTTCACGATGGCGCCGGACTTCTGCGCCTTCATGACCTTCAGCACCGCACGCAGGCCCAGGAACACGCCCCGGCCGTTGACCGCCCACACCCGGTCGAAGTCGTCCACGGACAGCTCGGTCATCGGGGCCATGCGACCTTCGATACCGGCGTTGTTGAAGAACAGATCGATCCGGCCGAACTCCGCGGTCGCGCGCGCCACGTAGGCGTCCACTTCGGACTCATGACTGACGTCGGCGACCACCGGCACCGCCCCGGGGACCGGCGCGGCCGCCTGCTTCAGTGCCTCGGCGACCCGGTCGACCATCACCACCCGTGCCCCCTCGGCCGTCAGCCGGGCCGACACCGCCAGGCCGAATCCCGCCGCGGCACCCGTGACCACCGCGAACCTGCCCTCGAACCTCATGACCGGACCTCCTTCGCAGCAGCATTTACCGCGAGTTTGTGCGCTTCTTCACTCCACCGCGCCGGCCAGGATCGCCTCGTGCCGGGCGATCACCCGCTCATCCCATTCGTGGTCGGTCAACAGGTAAAGCGCGTCGCGGCGCACCGCGTCGACCACCTTGTCCGCGACCTCTTCCGGGGACATGCCCTTCGCGAGCACGGCGTGCATCCGCTCGCGCAACGCCCGGCCTTCCCGCGCACCGGGTGTCTCGACCTCGTTTCGCAGGTCCACGGGCCGGTTACGGCTGCCGTGAAACAGGTTCGTGGCGATGGTTCCCGGGCACAGCGCGGTCACGCCGATCTTCGCGTCGCGGGCGCGCAGGTCCGAGTCGAGTACCTCGGTGAGCGCCAGCACCGCGTGCTTGGTGATGCCGTACATGTTGCCGGGGGTGATCACGGCGGTCATCGACGCGGTGTTCACGATGTGCGCTTCTTCGCCGTGGGCGAGCATGAGCGGGACGAACGTGCGGATGCCGTGCACCACGCTCCAGAAGTTGACCTCGGTGGTCCAGGTCCAGTCCTTGTCGGTCGCCTCCCAGATGGCGCCGTCGAGGTAGCCCTCGACACCGGCGTTGTTGCACAGCAGGTGAACCGGGCCGAACGCGGCGATCGTCTCGTCCGCGAGCCGCTTGAGGGCCGCGGGGTCGGCGACGTCGGTGCGGACCCCGATGGCTTCGCCGCCATCCGCGCGGATTCCGGCGACGGTCTCCTCCAGCGCGATACCGTCGATGTCCGCGGCAGCCACCTTCATGCGTTCCCGGGCGAAGCGCCGCGCGAAAGCCCTTCCCATCCCGCTGCCCGCTCCGGTGACCACGGCGACTTTGCCGGCCAGCTCTCGCATCTCCACACTCCTTCTCGGGTTTCGTGCCTACGGCTTGGCGAGGACACGGACGAGTTCCCCGGGCGTGCGTAGCCGGACGAGCGCGTCGGGGGTGGTCTCCAGGTCCACCCGTTCGCTGATGAGCTCGGCGACCGGCACGCGCCCGGCGGCGATGTGCTCGACCGCCTCGTCGTAGACGTCATTGCTGAACGCACAGCTGCCGCTGACCCGGAGCCCCTCGGCGACCATGCGGCTCATCGGCACTCCGGTCACCTCCGCGCTCAGCGCGACTTCGACACAGGTCCCGCCGGGTTCGAGCACGCCGAGAGACTCGGCGATGGCGCCCGGTGCCCCCGAACATTCCAGGACTGCGGCGAAGGGCCGGCCGGAGTCGCGGACGTGATCACCGATCGAGACCTCGCGGGTGTCGATGACCTCGTCCGCGCCGACCTTCGCCGCGGCGGCGCGGCGCCCCGGCGAGCGCCCGGCCGCGACAATGTGGTCGACGCCCGACAGCCGCAGCGCCATGACCGCGTTCAGCCCGATCGGGCCCACGCCGTAGACCAGAACGCTGTCCCCCGGACCGGCCATGGCGCGCCGCACCGCGTTGAGGGACACAGCCAGGGGCTCCGCATGGGCGCCGAACTCCGTCGGCAGCCCGGACGGCAGGGCGACCAGTTGCGTCGCCGGCACGGCGACGTACTGCGCGTATCCGCCCGGGGCGGTGATTCCGAGGTTGGGCCTTTCCGGGCAGCGGAAGGGCAGGCCCTTGGCGCAGGCCCGGCAGCGGCCGCACGACCCCAGCGGGTTCACCGCGACGGTCTGACCCACCTTGACCGGGCGGTCGACACCGGCGCCCACCTCGACGATCCCGCCGCCGAACTCGTGCCCGAGCACCTGGCCTTCGAAGGTCGTGCCGCGTTCGAGGGCGTGCACGTCCGAACCGCACAGGCCGCAGGCGTCGACCTCGACGATCACTTCGTCACGGGCGGGTTCGGGATCGGCTGTTTCGACGACTTCGGCGCCGCCGCTCGTGCACACCACAGCTTTCATGGACCGGCTTTCGGCTGAACGATCGGCAAAACCCCCGGCGAGAGTAACCGGGAAAATTCGTTGTTGTCAACGATTCCGCCTGCGTGGAATGCTCGTCGGTGGGTATTACCGACCAATTAGGAGGTACGTCGTGACAGAACCGGAAACCGGCGCGACATTTGACCTGGCAAACCTGCGGGCAATCGACGTACACACGCACGTGCACCGCTCCGTGCGGGCGGCCACCACCGCGGAATCCGACCGGTCCATGACGGACATGGCCAAGTACTTCAAGACGGAGGCGAAAAGCTACACCGTGGACGAGTTGGCCGCGTACTACCGCGAGCGGCGGATGGCGGCGGTGACGTTCACGATAGACATCAAGGACAAGCCGGAACACCCGCACGCGCCGAGCAACGAGGAGATCGCCGAGCGGGCAAGGGCGAACGCCGACGTGATCATCCCGTTCGCCAGCGTGGACCCGGCACGGGGCGCCGAAGGCGTCGCATGGGCCCGGCGGCTCATCTCCGAACACGGCGTCCGCGGGTTCAAGTTTCACCCGACGGCGCAACACTTTCAGCCCAACGACCCGGTCGCCTACCCGTTGTACGAGGTGATCTCCGAGGCCGGCCTGCCGGCCCTGTTCCACACCGGGCAGACCGGCGCGGGCGCCGGCACCCGGGGCGGCGGCGGGCTGCGGCTGCGCTACTCCAATCCGATTTATCTCGACGACGTCGCGGTCGACTTTCCCGACCTGACCATCATCATGGCGCATCCGTCCTTCCCGTGGCAGGAGGAGGCGCTCTCGGTGGCCCTGCACAAACCGCGGGCCTACATCGATCTCTCCGGCTGGTCGCCGAAATATTTCCCGCCGATTCTGGTGCAATACGCGAACACCCTGCTGAAGGACAAGGTGCTGTTCGGCACGGATTTTCCCGTCCTCACCCCGGAACGCTGGTTGACAGACCTGGAAAAGACCGCTATCCGGGACGAGATCAAACCGGGATTGTTCAAGGACAACGCGGTGCGTGTACTCGGGTTGGCTTGACCGGGCCGTGCTATTCGCCGAGGTAGGCGCCGTTGCGCGCCAGACGTTGCTGCAGGGCCGGAATGTCGATGTCGCCGCCGGAAACCTTTACCGTGACAGGGCGAGGTCCGCGGGCGTGCCGGCGGCCTCGAACTCGCCGTAGACCGGGGTTTCCCGGCTGGGCTCAACTATGGGCGGCAAGCTCACCAGCATCCTCCCGTTGCTCGCCGTCGATGAGCGCAAGCGCTTTTCGCACCACGTTGTCCACGGTCAGGCCGTAGTACTCATACAGCTCGGCGGGCGCCCCGACCTCGAGGTCCACGTCGGGCAGCGCCACCCTGTCCAGGTCCACCGGCAGCTTCCGCCGCCCGGCCACCTCGGCGACGATGCTGAACAGGCCGCCTATTTCGTTGTGGTCCTCGACGGCCAGGATCCGCCCGGTGCGCCTCGCGGTCTCGATGATCGCGTTCTCGTCGAAGGGCTTGAGGTAGGCGGCATCGTAGACGTCGGCCTCGATGCCCTGGCCTTCCAGCTGCGCGGCCGCTCGCACCGCCAGCCCGGTGCCGATCCCGTGGCCCACCAACGTGATGTCGGGTCCCCCGCGCAGGTGCGGCCAGCGCCCGAACTCGATCCGCGGCGGCGTTTCGTAGACCGGTTCGGTCCCTTCCGCGAGACGGATGTAGGCCGGGCCGGGCAGGTCCACCGTGGCGCGCAGCAGGCTCATCACCGCGTTGCTGTCCGCGGGCGCGATCACCGTCAGGTTGGTCAGCGTGCGCGCGATCGCGATGTCCTCGACCGCGTGGTGGCTGGTCCCGAAGTAACCCATCGCCAGGCCGGTCAGGCGGCCCACCAACCGCACCGGCAGGTGGTTGTAGGCCACGTCGGTGCGCAGCTGCTCGGCGCACTTGAGCACCCCGAACGGCGACATCGAGAAGATGTAGGGCAGGTAGCCGCAGGCGGCCAGGCCCGCCGCCACGGAGATCGAGTTGGTCTCGGCGATGCCGAGTTCGACGTAGCGTTCCGGGTGGCGTTCCCGGAAGTCCGCCAGCACCGCCGAAAGATCCGCGGTCAGCGTCAGAATCCGCGGGTTCTCCTCACCCAGCCGCGCGATCGTGTAACCGCCCGGGTTGGTCGCCAGCGCCTTGTCGATCTCGACGTCGGTGAAGACGTCGACCATCTCTTTCGGCGCGGAATCGTCGCTGGTCTGGGTCATCGCAGTCGCTCCGAGATCTCTTCGAGCACCTTTTCGCGCACCTCAGGCTCCAGCAGTCCGAGGTGCCACGCCTGCGGCGCCTGCTCCATCATGGCCACGCCCTTGCCCTTTCGGGTCCGGGCGATCACGCAGACCGGCTTGCTGTCACTTGGGTCGGGCAGAGCATCCAAAGTAGACACCAGGGTCGGCACATCGTGTCCGTCGACTTCGTGGACCTGCCAGCCGAACGCCTCGAACCGCGCGCCCAGCGGCTCGATGTTCATCGCCTCCGAGGTGGGGCCGGCGCCGGAGAAACCGTTGGCGTCCACCACTGCCACCAGGCTCCCGAGCCGGTAGTGGCTCGCCGCCATGACGGCCTCCCACACCTGACCTTCCTGCAGTTCGCCGTCGCCGGTCAGGACGAACGTGCGGTAGTCCCGCCGCTGCATCCGGCCGGCCAGCGCGATTCCCGTGGCGACCGAAAGGTTGTGGCCCAGCGAGCCGGACGAGAAGTCGATCCCCGGCGCCAGCCGCATGTTGGGGTGGTCGTTGAGCGGCGAGCCGACCTGCCCGAACCGGCCCAGCCACGCTTGGGGGAAGTAGCCGAGATCGGCCAGCACCGGCCACAGGCCGGTGGCGACGTGGCCCTTGCCCAGCAGGAAGCGGTCGCGGTCCGGCCAGTCCGGCTCGGCCGGCCGCAGGCGCAGGGTGTGGTAGTAGAGGACGGCGAGGATCTCCGCGCACGAGAAGGTGCTGGAGTAGTGGCCGAGACCGGCCTGGTCGATCAGCCTGACCGTGTGGTACCGGATCCAGTCCGCTCGCCGGGCGAGCTCGCCGGGTGCGGCGGGACGGCCACGATCCAGCGTGGCCGTCCCGCCGGAAGCGCTTGCGGAATAAGTCGCGTCGACTGACATGAGGCCTTGTCCGCTCCCTGCCGAGGGTTTCACGACCCGCGGCACCGATGGCGTGATCTGTCTTCTATAGCTTCACCACATCGGACCCGCGAATACAAGTTCTCGCCCGGCAAGGGTTTTACCGTTATGCTGGAATACCCGCGAAAACGCCAATCGCGACGCATGACTTACTTGCCGCCGACATTCGTCTGTCGCCATTTTCCATGGACAATTAGTAGCTTGGGACGACATGAGGACCAGGGCGGCGGCAATCCTCCAGGCGCCTCGCTCACCAGTTGTCCTGCATGGTCCCGACGTGCTCTCCGACCGTGACGCGCATCCGGGTCTGGGCCAGCACCTCGTCCACGGTGAACCCGCGGGCGATCTCGTCGAGACGGAATCCCTCGGGCGTGCGGGTCAGCAGCGCCAGATCGGTGACCACCGTGTCGACGCAGCCGGGAGCGGTCAGCTCGAACTCACAGCCCTCGACCAGCTTGGAATTTCCTTGCGAATCCGTGTGTTCCAGCAGCGCGATGACCCGCCGCGCCCCGACTGCGAGATCCATCGCGCCGCCGATGCCGCCGCCGGTCATCGTCGGCAGCGTCCAGTTGGCGAGGTCTCCGTTCGCCGCCACCTGGTACGCGCCGAGCACCACGGCGTCGAGCCGCCCCGACCGGGCGATCTCGAACGAGGTGACGCTTTCGAAGAACGACGCTCCGGGGCGCACACCCACGAAGAAACCGCCGGCGTCGTGCACGTCCGGGTCGAAGGTGTCGTCACGGATGATCTCGCCGTAGTTCAGCATCCCGTTCTCGGCGTGCAGGATCACCGAGCGGTCACCGACGAAGTTGGACACCAGTACCGGCAATCCCGCACCCAGGTTCACGATGGCGCCGTCGGGCAGCAGAGCGGCCGTGCGGCGTGCCATCTCCTCGCGGGTGAGCGCCGGCTTACCCGCGTACGACCGCCCGCTGCCGGCCGCGCGGCTCGGCCTCATCGGCAGGTTCTTCACGTCGAGTTGCACGGTGCTGCGCACCACCCGGCTGACGAAGACGCCTGGCAGGTCGACGTCTTCCGGCGAGATCTCACCGGCCGGCACGATCTCGTCCACCTCGGCGATGGTCACCGCCGCCGCCTTGGCGAAACTGACGTTGAAGTTGCGGCTGCCGCCGCGCATCTGCAGGTTGCCGAACTCATCGGCGCGATGTGCGCGAACGAACGCGAAATCGGTCCTGATCGCGCGCTCGAGGACGTGGGGTTTCCCGTCGAAATACCGGATTTCCTTGCCCTCGGCGATCGGCGTGCCGTACCCGGCCGGCGTGTAGAACGCGGGAATGCCCGCGCCACCGGCGCGCATCCGTTCCACCAGGGTGCCCTGCCCAACGAGCTCCAGTTCCATCAGCCCGGCACGGATCTGCCGCTCGGCCTCGGAGACTATGCCCGGCCGGGCGGAGAAACAGGTGACCAGGCGGGCGATCTGCTTACCGTCGGCGAGCAGGTGGGCGGTGGGAGCGCCGGGCTGCCCCAGCCCGTTGCAGTAGACGGTCAGGCCCGTGGTGCCCTGTTCGTGCAACGCCACCACCAGGCTGGACGGAAACCGGTGTGCCACCCCGAAGCCGGCGATCGCGATGCTCGCGCCGTCACCGATGTCGCTGACCGCCTCGGCGGGCGAAGCCTTGACCTTGTCCATGACGGTGCCTCCGCTCCTGGAGTGCAGAGATGCCGAGATAACGGTATCAGATGTTGTCGACGAAAATGTTGACAATAAATCATACAACAGCGATCCTCACCTCGGCCAGGTCGATCCGCTTCCTGCTCGGCGTTCGCGAGGGGAATGAGTCCGATGAGCAAAAAATGGCTTCACCGCGTCGTGAGCCGTCCGCGGGTGGCGTTCGCCGCACTCGGTGTCGCGCTCGCCCTGATCGTCGCCGCGTGTTCGTCCTCCGCTCAACACCCAGCACGGCGTCGGCATCGCGACCGCCTGTCTGATCGGGCTGGCCGTCGCCGTCCTCGCCGGGTTCCTCAACGGATTCTTCGTGGTCAAGTGCGACACCAACGCGCTGATCGTGACGCTGGGCATGGGCACGGTGTTCACCGGCCTGATCTACTGGCTCGCCGGCTCGAACACGATCGTCGGCGTCGACGTCGCGCTGTCGAAGTGGACGTTCACCAACAAACTGCTGGGCATTCCCGTCGAGTTCTACTACGGGCTCGTCATCATGCTCGTGGTGTGGTACGTCGCGGAGTTCACCCCGCTGGGCCTGCGCGCACTGTTCGTCGGCCAGTCCCGCGACGTCGCCCGCCTGTCCGGTATCCGGGTCTCGCGGATGCGCATCGGCGGTTTCGTGCTCGGCGGTCTCGTGGCCGGCATCGCCGGGGTGCTGTTCCTCGGCACCACCGGCTCGGCCGACCCGACCGCGAGCGGCCCGTACCTGCTGCCCGCCTACGCGGCCGTGTTCCTCGGCGCGACCAGCATCAAGCCGGGCCGGTTCAACCCACTGGGCACCGGGATCGCGGTGTACTTCCTGGCCACCGGGGTCAACGGGCTGCAGTTGCTGGGCGCGTACAACTACGTGCAACAGCTGTTCTACGGCGCCGCGCTGGTGATCGCGGTCGTCCTTTCGCGACAGTTGAGACGGAAGAGGTGAGCGCGCTGCTGGACGAGATCTTCGACGTGGCCGGCTCGGTCGGGCTGGTCACCGGCGCCGGGTCGGGCATCGGCCGCACCATCGCCGAGACGCTCGCCGCCTGCGGCGCCACCGTGATCGGCGCCGATCGTGACGAAGACCGGTTGGGCGAAATCAAGGACACACAAGGCGTCGAGCCGGTCCACCTGGACGTGGCGGATGCCGGTGCCGTCGACAACGTGGTGAACAGCATCGTCGAAAACCACGGCCGGCTCGACGTGGTGTTCGCGAACGCGGGCATCGCGCGGGGCGGCGGCCTGACCACCCCTCAGGGCACCATCGATGCCTTCGACCTGACGGCCTGGCACGAACTGCTCGACGTCAACCTGCACGGCGTCGTGCACACCGTGCGCGCCGCCGCCCGGCCGATGAAGCGGCAGGCCTCCGGCAGCATCGTGGTGACCGCCTCGACCGCGGGCCTGCGGGCCGACCCGCTGGTCTCCTACTCCTACGTGGTGGCCAAGGCCGGGGTGGTGAACCTGGTCCGCCAGGCCGCGCTGGATCTCGCCCGGTGGCAGGTCCGGGTGAACGCGATCGCGCCGGGGCCGTTCAAGACCAACATCGGCGGCGGAGGGCCGATCGATCCGGCCGTCGAGGCGCGGTGGGGGTCCACCGTCGCGTTAGGACGGATGGGCGAGACCCGGGAACTGCGCGGGCTCGCGCTGCTGCTCGCTTCGAACGCGTCCAGCTTCATGACCGGATGCGTCTATCCCGTCGACGGCGGTGCGCTCCTCCAGTCGTTGTCCCTGGACCCAGCTGAGTAAGGAGGCGGCGGATGCGGATAGTGGTGGCCAAGGTTTCCGAGTTCCCGCCCGGGGACCGCAAGGTCGTCCGGGTGGGCACCCGGACGATCGGGGTGTTCCGGGTCGGCGAAAAGTTCTACGCGCTCAACAACTACTGCCCTCACCAGGGTGGCCCGCTGTGCCTGGGCCGCACACAACCCACCGCGGTGTCGGAGGGGCCGGGCGACTTCGGGATCAACGAGGACGAACTTTTCCTCGCCTGTCCTTGGCACGGCTGGGAATACGACATCAAGACCGGCCAGTCCTACTTCGGCCCCGGGCAACCGCCGGTGCGCAGCTACGGGGTCGCCGTCACACCCGGAGTGGGCCTGGCCGAGGACACCGCAATCCGCTTCCCCGACCGGATTCCCGGCCCGTATGTCGCGGAGACCTTCGACGTGCGCGTGGAAGAAGACTACGTAGTGGTCGACACGACCGCCCGGCAGACAGCGAGGTGACCATGACGATCGCACACGCCCGGCAACGAACCGCCGTGGTGGACGCGGACATCCACCCGAGCATCCCCGCCGGCGCGCTCGCCGCCCGCCTGCCCGAGCCGTGGCGCAGGCGGTTCGAGACGTTCGGCACCCGGATCGCTCCGCCCCCGGCGATCTACCCGCGGGTGCGCAACGGCGGCATGCGCCTGGATTCCTTCCCTGCCAACGGGATTCCCGGCAGCGACCTGCAGCTGGTGCGGGACCAGGTGCTCGACGCGTTCGGCATCGGCTACGGGGTGCTGATCCCGCTGCAGAGCCACAGCTACGGCGCCGAACAGCCCGAGTTCGCGCAGGCGCTGTGCCGCGCGCTCAACGAGGCGCTGCGTGAAGAATTCCTCGACCCGGAGCCGCGGCTGGTCAGCAGCATCTGCATCCCGCACGAAGCTCCCGAGTTGGCGGTCGAGGAGATCGAGCGTTACGCCGAGGACCCGCGGTTCGTCCAGGTCCTGTTCCCGGGCGGCGCGGAAACGTATCTGGGGCACCAGAAGTACCTGCCGATCTACCGGGCCGCGGCGCGCGCCGGGTTGCCGGTGGCGGTCCACCTCGGCGGGATCGAGCAGCACCGAGCCGACGGCTGGCCGTCGTTCTACCTGGAGCACCACTGCTGGTTCGGCAACTCGATGGCCATGACCGCGGCCAACCTGGTCATCGAGGGCGTCTTCGAAGAGGTGCCCGACCTGCAGGTGGTGCTGGTGGAGGGCGGCATCACGTGGTCGGGGCCGCTGATGTGGAGCATGGATCAGGCGCACTCGCTGCTCGGCGACGACGTGCCGAAGCTGCGACGCAAGCCCTCGGAGTACTTCCGCGAGCACTTCTGGTTCAGCACCCAGCCGATCGAGGAGCCCGGCGATCCCAGGCAACTCGCCTGGGCGTTGCGGCAGACCGGGATGGTGGACCGGATCATGTTCGCCACCGACTATCCGCACTGGGACTTCGATTCGCCTGACACCGCGCTCCGTGCCCTGCCCAAGGACCTGCGGCAGCAGATCATGTCCGAAAACGCTTACCATCTCTATGGTTTGGAGCGGCCATGACACCCATGCCGACTCGCGGCAATCACGGCGACCACCGAGCGCGCGCCTTTGTCCCGCTATCGGGGCAGCGGGGCGCCCTCGTCGCGGACGTGACTCGATCCCTATGGAGCGCCCCGTCGACACGATCGCGGTCGCGCGCAAACTCGCGAAAGGACAGCCCGTGAGCGACGTTATCGACACTGATGTGCATTGCGCGCCCGCTTCGATCGAGACGCTTTTCCCGTTCCTGGACAGTTACTGGCGGGCCTACATCAGCGACGCGAACCTGAAGTTGTCGCCATCGTTCGGCAATGCGTACCCACCCGGCGCACCGACCTCGGCCAAGCCGGAGGCGCGAGCCGCGGGCACGTTCCCGCCGGACAACGTCGACGGCCTGCGCAAGCAGGTGCTGGACAATGACGGTCCGCGGCGGGCGATTCTGAATTGCACGACGTCGTTCGACATCAGTTACAACCCGTACTACGAGAACGCGCTAACGCGCGCTGTGAACGACTGGCTGCGCACCGAATGGCTCGATCAGGACGACCGGCTGCGGGCCTCGATGGTGGTGTCCACTATGGACGTCGAAGCCGCGGTGGCCGAGATCGACCGGCTCGGACCGGACCAGCGGTTCGTCCAGGTGCTGCTGCCCGTGCGCGGGCAGGACGTGCGATACGGCAACAAGCGGTTCCGCCCGTTACTGAAAGCGGCCGAGCGGCACGATCTGGTGGTCGGCCTGCACGCCTGGGGCCGGATCTCCAGCTCACCCACGCCGACCGGGTTCGCGCACAGCTACTTCGAGGACTACCTGAGCAACAGCCAGGTGGTCCAGGGCCACGTGGCGAGCCTGATCGCCGAAGGGGTGTTCAGCGAGCTGCCCGAGTTGAAGGTGTGCCTGTCCGAGTGCGGGTTCTCGTGGCTGCCGTCCCTGCTGTGGCGCTTCGACAAGGAGTGGCGGGCGGTCTGGCGCGAGGTTCCGTGGGTGAAGGAATCACCGGAAACCTATCTGTACCGGCATTTCCGCGCGACCACCGAGCCGGCGCACCTGCCCGGGGACGACGACGAGCTGGCCCAGGTGCTGGAAATGATGCGCGTGCCCGAGTTCCTCATGTACGCGAGCGACTACCCGCACGACCACGGTGACGGAGCGTCCCGGCTACTGGAGACACTCGACGAGGAAGCCCGCCGGAAGGTGTTGTCCGGCAATGCGACCTCCTTCTACCGCTGAACCGGCGTCCGGACCTCAGGTCCGCCACGCACACCGGAAACCAAGGGCGCAGCGATCCGCGTCGCCCAGCGTGCCCTGGCGATGGCCGCGGCAATCTGGCACAACCACCACATCCGAGCAGCCACCAGACCTCTGATCGGATACGACCACTGACCACGTCGGACTTACTCGTCCCGGTAAGCCGGGCCCGTGCGGCGGTTCAGGTGGAAGACCAGGGCGAGCAGGCCGAGCGGGGTAGCCACGGCCAGTGCACCGACCGCCTGGTGCTCCCGGACGGCGACCATCTCGGCACATCCGGTCGCCTTCATCGCGTTGAGTTCCTCGTCGGAGCTGTGCAACTGCTCCGCGAAGGCCGACCGGTCGAACAGCGCAGGCACGCCACACGGGACAGGCTCGGTGAAGGCTCCGTGGTTGTCGAAGGACGGCGGCAAAAGCATCAGGCCGAGCGCCAGGAGGAAGCCGCCGATCGCCGGGAGCGCAGAGATCCAGGTCAGTCCGATCAGGATACGGCGCAGACCACGAAGGTCGGTGTCGTTCATATCCGGACAATATCGGCACCGCCGGCTGCCACCCGCTCATGGTCGCGATCAGCCCAGACGGCGGACTCGGTCATCCGGGCGGTGTTTCCGAGGCCTCCGGTGCGCCCGTGGTCACCTCGGGCGGGAACACGGACTTCGAGACTCGCTCTAGTCCGGCGGCAGCAGTTCCAGGATGTCGGCCCGCACCATGCCCATCGGTGCGGAGAACGTGATGGTGTCCCCGGCCTTCCGGCCGGCCAGCGCCAGGCCGAGGGGGCTGTCCGAGGTGACCATGGTGTCCTCCTGCCCGGCCGGGATCTCCTCGGGCACCGCCACCACCCGCAGGGTCTGCACGTCGTGCTCGGAGAACCGCAGCGTCACGGTCGTGCCGTCGGCCACGCCCCGGGTGCCGCGGCCGGCGCCGGCCAGCAGGTCAGACAGCTCGATGATGCGGTCGTCGATCGCGGCGATGTCGTCTTCGAGCCGCAGCAGGTACGCCTCGTCGGCCTGGTCGCCCACCGGGTCCTTCGCGCGGATCTGGGCGGCCATGCGCTCCCGCTGGTCCCGCAGCGTGGTGAGCTCGGCTTGGAGCCGCTCCCGCGCGACCGGACTCAGTCCGCGCCCGGTTCCGCGATCGTTGCTGCTGGCCATCTCGTTCCCTCTGCGTTATTCAGCGTTCCTTCTGAATGAATATCAGTATGCGTTCACCGGCGCGGACGCGCAGGTCAACGAGGGGACGAGCGTGACGGATCAGGCCGGTGGGTCAACGCCGAGGAACCGGAACGCGTTGTGCCAGGTGATGTCCTCCAGAGCCGCCTCGGGCAGGGCGAGCGAGCGCAGCGTCCGGCCGGCCGGCTCCTCGCGCGGCATCGCCGGGAAGTCCGAGCCGGCCAGCAGGCGGTCGTGGCCGAGCAGGTCGATCAGGTATCGCAGGGCACGGGCGTCGAACACCATCGAGTCGTAGTAGAACCGTCGCGCGTAGTCCAGCGGTGACGGTCCGTCGTCGTGCGCGATGGCCTTCTCGGGCACCGGCGGCTCCTCGTTCCAGGTGCCGCTCCAGAAGTACTGGGCGCGGGTCACCATGAGGCCGAAGCCACCCGCCGCGTGGCTGAACGAGATCCGCAGGTTCGGGCATTTCGCCGTGATGCCGCCGCTGATCAGCGAGGCCGCCGCCAGTGCCCCTTCCAGGCCCACCACGTAGGTGCCCATCGCCGAGGCGGGCAGGCGGTCCGTGGCGGCCGGCATGGCGTGCACGAAGACCGCCAGGCCGAGCCGCTCGGCTTCGGCGAAGAACGGGAGGAACTTCTCGTCACCGATCGAGGAACCGAGGACGTTCGAGGCGATCTCGACCCCGTGCAGCCCGGTCTCGGAGAACGAGGCAAGCTCCTTGGCCGCCATTTCGGGGTCCTGCAACGGGACCATGCCGAGCCCGAAGAACCGCGTCTGCGCGGTCGCGCACAAAGCGCCGGTGAACTCGTTGACGTGACGGGCCAGTGACAGTCCGTCGGCCACCGGAAGGTCGTAACGCAGCAACGGCGGCATCGGGCTCAGCACCTCGACGTCCACTCCGGACTTCGCCATCTCCTCGAGCCGGCGCTCGGCGTCGAAGAAGGCGTCCCGGGCACGGAACTTCGTCCGGCCGAACAGTAACGTGCGGGCCGTGTCGCCGTCGATCGGTTCCATGCGCGGAAAGCATTCCGGCGCGTCGGCCGGGTAGTCGCGCGGCAGCAGGTGGGCGTGGGCATCAACGAGCATGCGCGGGCCTCCGGATGATCAGGAGTTGGGGTGGACCGAGACGTGGACTGCTTGCTCGCCTTCGACCTCGCCGGCGAGCGTCTCGATCGCCTGGGAGACCTCGTCCAGGCCGAACGAATGGGTGTGCAGCTTCTCCAGCGGGAAGCGGCCGGACTCGATGATCCCGATCGCCTGCTCGTTGGCGCTCGCGTCGACCCCGAAGGCGCCCAGCACGGTCAGCCCGCGCTGGATGATGACGTCCGTGCGCAGGGAAATCTCGCGCCCACCCTTGAGCCCGGCGAGCACGACGCGGCCGCCGTGACGCGCCGAAGACAGTGCGTCGCTGATCGGCTGGGCGGCCATCGGGGTCAACTCGAGGACGACGTCTGCCATCTTGCCGTTCGTGATGTCCGCGACCCGCTCGACGGTGTTCACTGTGTCGTTGCCGTCTTCGCCGTCGACGACGATCGTGTAGTCCGCGCCGAACTCGCGGGCGAGTTCGAGCTTGTGCGCATCGGCCGCCAGGCCGGTCATGATGATCGTGCCGGCGCCGGCGATGCGGGCCGCGATGACCGAGGCGATCCCGCGCTGCCCGGCGCCGAGCACCAGCACGGTGTCGCCGAGCTGGATCCCGCCGAGCTGGGCGGCCCAGCGCACGCCCGCGCCCAGCGGGTTGTACATGGCCGCGACCTCCACCGGCACGTTCCGGTCGATCTTGTGCACGAGCGTGCCGGGCGAGAGGTAGAGGTACTCGGCGAAGCCGCCCCACAGCGAAGGAGCCACGTCGACGCCGGTCACGCCGTGGCCGAGGGTGCGGTTCGGGCAGAACTGGTAGCGCCCGGTCAGGCAGTTCTGGCAGTAGTGGCAGGGCACGATCACTTCCAGGGCCACCCGGTCGCCGGGCGCCACGCCCCAGCGCTTCGCCGCCTGCTCCCCGATCTCGGAGATGATGCCGAGCGGCTCGTGCCCGGGAATGAACGGGCCCCGGCCGGGCCGGCCCAGGTGTCCTTTGAAGGTCTCCACGTCGCTGCCGCAGATGCCGTTGGCCTCCACCTTCAGCAGCGCGTCGTCGGCCCCGGTCCTGGGCCGCGGGAACTCACGCAGCTCCAACCGGCGGGGTCCGGTTTGCACCGCGGCGCGCACGGTTTCTCCCATCACAACTGCCTTTCTGGATCGGCCAGCCGGGTCAGGCGGGACTTCATCTCGGAACGTTCGAGCGAGCCGGGCGGGACGAGGGTGACCGAGGCCCGCACGGACAGCCGCGACCGGATCAGCGCCTCGATCTCATGGCGTAGCTGCTCCCGGTCACCGGGGTCCTCACCCCATTCGGCCTCCACCCGCAGCGGCGGCTCGACCCGCGGGCCCTGGCTGGGCAGCACGATCTGCACGGCGCCGGTGGTGCGCGGATGCTTGGTCTGCACGAGATCGCGGACCGCGGAGGGAAACACGTTGACGCCCAGCACGATCAGCATGTCGTCGGTGCGGCCGACGCAGCGGATCAGCGGGGCACCGTCGCCGGCCCGGCCGGTGATCTTGACCCGGTCGCGGGTGCGGAACCGCACCAGCGGGCAGCACTGCCGGTCGACAGAGGTATAGACCAGCTCGCCGGTCGCGCCCGGCTCGGCTTCGACCGGCTCGCCGCTGTCCGGGTCGATCAGCTCCACCAGCACATGGCGGCCGCCGGTGAAGCGCATCCCGCCGGAGCCCGGCGCCTCGCCGAAGATCACCGGTGCCATGTCGGCGTTGCCGAGCCCCTCGGTGACCCGCGCGCCCCATTCCTGTTCCACACGTGCCCGGAACGCCGGCTCTCCCCCGCCCGGCTCACCACCGACGAAGACCTTCTTGATGCCGAACTCGCGTGGGTCACGCCCCAGCCCGCGCACGTACTCGGCCAGATAACGCGCGTACGAAGGCGTTGAATGCAGTGCGGTGACGCCCAGCGTTTCCAGGGCCAGCACCGCCTTCTCCGAGGCGCCGGTCCCGATCGGGATCACCGTCGATCCGATGTCTTCCAGCGCGTCGCGGATGGGCAGTCCGCCGACGAACAGGGTGAGTCCGGCAGCGTGGAGCACGACGTCCTCTTTGGACGCGCCCATGGTGCGGAAGGCACGGGACACGATCTCCGTCCACGCCGCCGCGTCGGACCGGGTGACCCCGACCCAGCTCGGCTTGCCCGTGGTGCCGGTCGAGGCGTGCACCCGGATGACCTCGGTCAGGCCGGTCCCGGCGTGCCGGCCGAGCGGCGGCGCCGCCGCCTGCGACTGCCGCAACATTTCCTTGGTGGTAAAGGGAAACTTCGCGAGGTCGCCGAGCGAGACCAGCGCCGCGGGCTTGATCCCGTGCTCGGCGAACTTCTCGGCGTAGAAGGGGGAACGGGTGGGCAGCGCGTCGAGCTGTGCGCGGAGCAACGAGGTGACGGCCTCGCGGTCCGCGGGCGCGACGAAGCTGGGTGTGGGCACGGAACTTCCTTCGCTGGTCTCGATTTCGGGTGCTCAGCGCCAGGTGGTGTTCAAAACACTCCTTCGTGGATGACGACGCCGCGGATGTTCTTCCCGTCGTTCATGTCCTGGTAGGCGGCGTTGACCTCGTCCAGCCGGTACTTGCGGGTGATCAGCTCGTCGAGCTTGATCTCGCCGGCCCGGTACAGCCCGAGCAGCTTGGGCACGTCGTAGAGCGGGTTGCAGTCGCCGAACAGGGCGCCGCGCACCGTTCGCTGGTAGCCGATCAGGAAACCGGCGTGCACGTGCGCGGTGTTCACGCCCCGCTTGCCGACCGCGGTGATGGTGACCTTTCCGCCCTTGCCCACCATCTTCACCGCCGCGTCCACGATCTCCGGGGTGAGCACGCCGGGGGTGAGGATGGCGTGGTCGGCGAGCTGGCCCCAGGTGGTTTCGACGACGAAGTCGTGGGCCTCGCGCGCGTCGGCGAACGTGTGCGTGGCACCGAAGACCTGCGCCATCTCCCGCTTGAACGACACCGGGTCCACCACGATGACGTTCTTCGCCCCGGCGTAGCGCGCACCCTGCACGGCATTGCTGCCCACGCCGCCCGACCCGAAGATCACCACCGTGTCACCGACCCCGACACCCGCCGCGTACACCGCCGAACCCCAGCCCGTCGGCACGCCACAGCCGACCAGCGCGCCGATCTCGAACGGGATGTCGTCGGGCAGCGGGATGCACGCCCACTCCGACACGACGGCGTACTGGGAGAACGTGCCGAGCGTGCAGAACCCGCCGAGGTCTTCGGCACCGAGGTGGAACCGGAAGGTGCCGTCGAGGAACATGCCGGTGCCCGCGTTGAGGCCCTTGACGCACATGTTCTGGTGGCCGGTGGAGCACGGGCGGCACGCGCCGCAGGCGGGAATGTAGGAGCAGACGATGCGGTCGCCCGGCTTGACGCGCCGCACGTGCGGCCCGACCGACTCGACCACGCCCGCGCCCTCGTGGCCCCCGACGATCGGGAAACGCGGCATCGCGTCGCCCTTGGTGATGTGGTCGTCGGAATGGCACAGGCCCGCGGCCGCGAACTTGACCCGCACCTCGTGCTCCTTCGGCGGGTCGAGGGTCAGTTCGGCCAGTTCCCAGCCGATGTGCGGGCCGCGGGCGATGGCGGCCTTGGTCGTGATCTTCATGTCTCCACCAGTGCGGGATCGGTGACCTGCGGCAGGACTTCGGCGCCGAGCAGCGCGATGTGGTCGAGGTCGTGGATGTCGTAGATGTGGAAGTAGACGGTGTCGGCCCCGGCGTCGCGAAGCTCGGCGATCCGCTCGGTGACCTGGCCGGGCGTGCCGATGCAGGCGCTTTCGCGGATACGTTCCGAGCCCATCACCGCACCGCGCCGCTGCGCCTGCGCACGCGTTCTCCCGCAGGCAACCGGAAGCACGGCCGACAGCCGTGGCTCCCCGGGGTCGCGCCCGATCGCCTCGCAGGCCCGGGCGAAGACCGCGAACCGCTCGCGCAGGTCCCCGCCCAGCGCCCCGTTGAACTCGCTGGCGTAGCGGGCGGCGATGGCCGGGGTGCGCCGGGGGCCGCTGCCGCCGATGATGATGGGCGGGTGCGGCGACTGCGCGGGCCGCGGCGGCGTGTGGTTCTCCTCGATCGTGTAATGCTTGCCGGAGAAGGAAAAGCCCGTCTCGTCGCCGGTCGGGGTGCGCCACAGCCCGGTGATGACCGCGAGCTGCTCCTCCAGCCGGTCGAACCGCTCGCGGGTGTCCGGGAACGGGATGCCGAAGGCGGCATGCTCGCGGGCGTACCAGCCGGTGCCCAGCCCCAGCTCGACCCGCCCGCCGCTCATCTCGTCCGCCGACGCGACGATCGTCGCGAGCAGCCCCGGGGTGCGGAACGTGGCCGCCCCCACCAGCGCGCCGAGCCGGACCCGCGTGGTCTCGCGGGCCAGCCCGCCCATCGTGGTCCAGCAGTCGGTGGGCCGGTACGTGCGGTCGGCCGGGTCCACGCCGAAGAGGTGGTCGGAGCGGAAGAAGGCGTCGAACCCGGCCTCCTCCGTGGCCAGCGCGAGCGCGAGGATCTCGTCGTAGCACGCGCCGTGGCGGGGCTCCATCAGCACCCGCAGCCGGAAATTCTTGCCGTTACTTCGTGCCACGCAAGGACACCGCCTTCACCTGGGTGTAGTTGCGCACCATGTCGGCGCCCATGGTGCGGCCGAAGCCGCTGCGCTTGTAGCCGCCGAACGGCGCGCCGATCATCCCGGCGCCCAGCGCCGCGTTCACCGCGACCTGGCCCGCCTGCAGGCCCTTCGCCATGCGCACCGCGCGGCCCACGTCGCGGGTCCACACGGAGGCGACCAGCCCGTAGTCGGTGCCGTTCGCCACTTCGAGGGCTTCGTCCTCACCGGCGACCGGGATCACCGACAGCACCGGGCCGAAGATCTCCTCCTGCGCAATGCGCATGCTCGGTGCCACCTCGTCGAACAGCGTCGCCTCGACGAAGTAACCCTTGTCGAAGCCGTCCGGCACCCCGCCGCCGGTGACCAGCCGGGCGCCCTCGTCCTGGCCGCTGCGCACGTAGCCGAGCACGCGTTCGTGCTGCTTGGCGTTGATCAGCGGGCCCATGTCGACCTTCTCGTGCCAGTGGCCCACCCGGACCTGCGCCAGCCGTTCGGCCAGCCGCTGCACGACCTCGCCGTGCACCGAGCGGTCAACCACGACCCGGGAACCCGCGGCGCAGATCTGCCCGGTGTTCAGCGTGATGCCGCGCGCGATCGCGGGGATCGCGGCGTCGAGATCGGCGTCGGCGAAGATCACCTGCGGCGACTTGCCGCCCAGCTCCAGGTGCAGCGGCACCAGGTTCTTCGCGCAGGCCGCCATCACCGCGGACCCGGTCTGCGGGGAGCCGGTGAAGCTCATCCGGCGGATCCCGGGATGGGCCGGGATGGCGGCGCCCGCCTCTGGGCCATACCCGGTGACGACGTTGAGCACGCCCGGCGGGATGCCCGCTTCGAGGGCCAGGCGGGCCAGCGCCAGCGGGGTCAGCGGCGCGTCCTCGGCCGGCTTGATCACGATGGTGTTGCCCGCGGCGATGGCTGCCCCGGCGTCAACGGTGAACGTCGGCCCCGGCGCGTTCCACGGGATGATGCTGCCGACCACGCCGTAGGGCTCGCGCAGGGTCAGCCCGAGCACGTCCGGGCTGTGCCCGGGCAGGGAGGTGCCCTGGACCTTGTCCGCCTGCCCGGCGATGAAGGTCAGCTGGTTGGCCATCGGCGGCGGACCCCAGCTCGGGCGCCCGACCTCCTGCGACTCCAGCTGGTCGAGCTCGGTCTCGTGCTCGGCGATGAGCTGGGCCCAGCGCAGCAGGAGCCGGGCGCGCACGCTCGGGCTGGTGTCGCGCCAGGCGGGAAACGCGCCGGTGGCCGCTCCGACCGCGGCGTCCACGTCAGCGGCCCGGCCGCGCGGCACACGCGCCAGCGTCTCCCCGGTCGCCGGGTTGAGCACGTCGATGGTTTCGCCACCGGCCGCCGACACCCATTCACCTCCGATGAGCTGGGCGTTGTCGGCGACCAGTGCCCCGATGCCGGGACTCGGCGCAACGATGGTCAAGGCGGGCTCCTTCAGGTGGTTTTTCGAAGCGGCGGAGCCGCTTGCGGTGAGGCCGTCAGCTTGCACCGCTGCGGGTTCTGAGGTGGTTTCTCGCGAGGACAGCGCCGACGTGGTGAATTGGCATTCATGAGGAGGCGATCCCGGAGTGAGAAACCGCCTCAGGTTCCGCTACCCGCACCGCCACGCAAACCACTTCACAGTCCTCCCCCGTGGATGATCACGCCGCGGATGTTCTTTCCGTCGAGCATGTCCTGGTAGCCGTCGTTGACCTGCTCCAGCGAGTACCGCCGGGTGATCAGCTCGTCGAGTTTGAGGTCGCCCGAGCGGTACAACCCGAGCAGGCGTGGCACGTCGTGGAGCGGGTTGCACGCGCCGAACACGGCGCCCTTCACCCGCCGCTGGTAGCCGATCAGCATGCCGGACGGCACGTCGAGCGCACCGTTGCCGACCGCGGTGATGGTGACCTGCCCGGACTTGCCGACGACCTTGACCGCGTCGGCGATGACCTCGTCGTGCAGGACGCCGACGGTGATGATGGCGTGGTCGGCCAGCTCGCCCCAGGTGGTCTCGATCACGAAGTCGTGTGCGGAGGCGGCGTCGGCGAACGTGTGCGTGGCGCCGAAGACCTGCGCCATCTCCCGTTTGAACGGCACCGGGTCCACCACGATCACGTTCTTCGCGCCCGCGAACCGCGCACCCTGCACGGCGTTGCTGCCCACCCCGCCGGAGCCGTAGATCACCACCGTGTCCCCGGCCCGCACCCCGGCCGCGTACACCGCCGAGCCCCAGCCCGTCGGCACGCCGCAGCTGACCAGCGCGGCGACGTCGAAGGGAATGTCGTCGGGAATGCGGATGCAGGAGTATTCGGACACCACACCGTACTGCGAGAAGGTGCCCAGCACGCAGAGCCCGCCGAGGTCCTGACCGTCCAAATGGAACCGGAACGTGCCGTCCGGGAACATCCCGGTGCCCGCGTTCTTCCCGGCGTCGCAAAGGTTCTGGCGCGCGGTCGAGCAGTAGCGGCACTCACCGCAGGCCGGGATGAACGAGCACACCACGTGGTCACCGACCGCGACCCGGGTCACCCCCTCCCCGACCGCGTCCACCACGCCGGCACCCTCGTGCCCGCCGACGACGGGGAACCGCATCGGGGCGTCGCCCTTCTGGATGTGGTCGTCGGAGTGGCACAGGCCCGCGGCGCGGAAGGAGATCCGTACCTCGTTCGCCTTCGGCTCGTCCAGCTCGACTTCCGTGATCTCCCAAGGCTTTCCGGCCTCCCGGCAGATCGCGGCCCGCGTGGCCATGCTCATTTCCGCCCCGTTTCCCAGGTTTCGCGAAGTGCTCCGACTATCCCGCCGCGCGCGCCTGGCGCGCGATACGCCTTTCATGACGCGGAAAAGTCACGCGGCCACCGCAGGTGGCCAGGAGGGCGGGTTAGCTTGGGAGGTATGACGACGGTGCGCGACACGGTCCACGAACTGCTCCGCGGCTGGGGACTGACCACGGTTTTCGGCAACCCGGGCTCCAACGAGCTGCCCTTCCTCGACCGGTTCCCCGCGGACTTCCGGTACATCCTGGGGCTGCACGAAGGCGCCGTCCTCGCGATGGCGGACGGCTACGCGCAGGCCACCGGCAAGCCCGCGCTGGTCAACCTTCACGCCGCCGCCGGGCTGGGCAACGCGATGGGCAACCTGGCCAACGCCCGGGAGATGCACACCCCGCTGATCGTCACGGCCGGCCAGCAGGCCCGCGGCATGGTCGGGCTCGGCGCGATGCTCTCGGACGCGGAACTGACCACGGTGCCGCGCCCGCACGTGAAGGCCGCATTCGAACCGTTGCGGGCCCAGGACGTACCGCGCACGCTCGCGGAGGCGTATCACCTCGCGACGCTCCCGCCGACCGGGCCGGTGTTCGTGTCGCTGCCGCTCGACGACTGGTCCGCCGAGGTGGACCCGGCCGAGGTCGAGCACCTCGCGCGGCGCCGGGTCCACGCGCTCGGCGCGCCGGACGAGGCGCGGCTGACCGGCCTCGCGGCCAGGCTGGCGGCGGCGAAGTCACCGGCGCTGGTGGTCGGCCCGGAGGTGGACACCGAGCCCACCTTCTCCCGGGTGGTCGAGCTTTCCGAGCGCGCGCGGCTGCCGGTGTGGCTGGCGCCCAGCCCGCCGCGCGCCGCCTTCCCCACCACTCACCCGCACTTTCAGGGCGTGCTGCCGGCCAGCGTGGCCGGGGTCAGCCAGACCCTGGCCGGTCACGACCTCATCCTGGTGCTGGGTGCCCCGGTGTTCCGCTACCACTTCAACCAGCCCGGCCCGTACCTGCCGCCCGGCGCGGAACTGGTCTTCGTCACCAGCGACCCGGTGCAGGCCGCCCGCGCGCCGATGGGCGAGGCTCTGGTCGGTGACGTCGGCCGGGTGGTCGCCGGGCTGACCGGGCTCACCCTCCAGGCGCCGGACCGGCCCCCGGTCGTCCCCCGCAAGGCGCCGGAGCCGGTGCCCGCCCACGAGGCGCCGCTGCCGCCGGAGGCCGTGTTCGACACCATCGGCGCGAACCTGCCGCAGAACGCGCTGGTGGTCTACGAGGCCACTTCGCACACCGCCGAGTTCTGGGCGCGCACACCGCTGCACAGCGCGAACAGCCTGTATTTCCCCGCCGCCGGCGGACTCGGTTTCGGCCTGCCCGCCGCGGCCGGGATGGCACTGGCGCATCCGGACCGCCGGGTCTTCGCGATCCTCGGCGACGGATCGACCCAGTACGGCGTGCAGGGCCTGTGGACCGCGGCGCAGCACGAACTGCCGATCACGTTCATCGTGCTGCGCAACGACGAATACGGCGGCCTGCGGTCGTTCATCGGGCCACTCGGTGTCCGGGGCGTGCCGGGTCTGGACCTGCCCGGGCTCGACGTCGTCACCGTCGCCCGCGGCTACGGGCTGCCCGCCGAACGCGTGGATACCTTGGCAGCACTGGAAAAGGCGCTCACCTCGACGCTGGCCGGACCACTGCTGCTGGAGGTCCCGATACCACCACGCGGCAAATAAAGCCAAGACAGTGTTGTTCAGAACGTGTTCGGGTAGCCAGGCCGTGACTTCTTCTCGTGCAGCGTTGTGCCAAGTCGACCAACGTGCTCATCTCGCGTTTTGAACGAAACCAAGACATTTGTCCCGGGTGTCGTGGTGCCGTCGCCGCATTGACGGCACCACGGCGCCCTTCTTTACTCATTGTTCACAACAGTATGGACAGCGCTTGGCCTTCATCACGCGGAGGGTGGTTCCGCCATGCCCGGGTCGCCAAGCAGGGGCTCGATCCTGCTCGCCAGTTGTGTCGGCACTTCGATCGAGTGGTACGACTACTACGTCTTCAACAGCGCCGCCGCGCTGGTGTTCGGTTCGCTGTTCTATCCCTCGTTCTCGCCGGTGGCCGGCACGCTGGCGGCGTTCGGCACGTTCGCCGTGGGCTTCATCGCCCGGCCGCTCGGCGGCGCGGTGATCGGCCACTTCGGCGACCGGATCGGCCGCAAGACGATGCTGGTGCTGACCCTGATGCTCGCCGGGGTGTCCACGTTCCTCATCGGCCTGCTGCCGACCTACGCCACGATCGGCGTGGCCGCCCCGATCCTGCTGGTGATCCTGCGGCTCGCGCAGGGCTTCGGGGTCGGTGGCGAATGGGGCGGCGCGCTGCTGGTCGCCACCGAGAACGCCACCCCGCGGCAGCGAGCCGTGTACGGCAGCTTCGCTCAGTTCGGCGTGCCGATCGGCGTGCTCACCTCGAACCTGGTGTTCCTGTTCGCGGTGCAGATCTCCGGCGACAGCCTGAAAACCTGGGGCTGGCGGATTCCCTTCCTGCTCAGCATCGCGCTGCTGGTGGTCGGCATGGTGGTCCGGCGCAGGGTGTCCGAAAGCCCGGAATTCCAGCGGGTGAAGGAAAGGCGCGAGGTCAGCAGGCTGCCCGTGGCCACCCTGCTGCGTGAGCGGCCGGGCACGCTCATCCTGGCCAGCCTCGCCGCGATCGCGCCACCGGCCGTGGGTTACACGGTGATGGTGTACATGCTGAACTACGGCACCGCCGCGGTCGGGTTCGACCGCAGCACGCTGCTCACCCTGATCCTGATCTCCGCGGTGCTGTGGATCGCGATGATCTACGTGGCCGCACGGTGGGCCGACCGCTGGGGCAGCAAGCGGATCTACGCCATCGGCGCGCTGACCGCGGTGCTGTGGGCGTTCCCGTTGTTCCTGCTGGTGAACACGAAGAGCGTGCCGGCCGCGCTGTTCTCGTTCCTGATGGCCGCGGTGGTGCAGGCCATCATGGCCGGCGCGCAGGGTGCGCTGTTCACCGAGATCTTCGACACCCGCACCCGGTTCTCCGGCGCGTCCATCGCCTACCAGCTCGGTGGCCTGATCGGCGGCGCGGTCACGCCGATCGTGGCGACCGCACTGTTCGGCGCCTACCACTCCTCGACGCCCATCTCCCTCTACTTAGGACTGGTCTGCCTGGTCAGCCTGCTGGCGGTGCTGGGTTTGCGCGTCCGGACCGGGCAACGCGCCGACGGCAGCGACCAGCAGGCCGCCCTGCACGACCCTTCCGGTGTGTGAAAGCACGGTGGACCGGTCGCGGAATGCGGGCCTACCTTCGGATGCGAATCGTCGAGGCAGGAGTTCGTCATGTTCGAAGCCATGATCGATCCGACCGCCCACCTGGGCACCACCACCGGTTCCAGCGCGCGGGCGCCGCGTCCGGCCGACCTGCGCGGACTGACCGTCGGGCTGCTCGCCAACACCAAGAAGAACGCCGAGACCTTCCTCGAAGCGGTGGGGGAAGCGCTGATCTCCGAACATGGGGTGGCGAACCTGGTGCGCCGCAAGAAACTCAACATCGCCCAGCCCGCGCCCGCCGAAATGGCCGAGGAACTGGTCTCCTCCTGTGACGTGGTCGTCGTCGGCGTCGGCGACTGCGGTTCGTGCAGCGCGTCGGCCGTCGCGGACGGGCTGGTCTTCGAGGCAGCCGGGGTTCCCGCGGTGGTCATCTGCAGCGACGCCTTCAAGGCGACCGCCGACGCGATGGCCTCCCTCAAGGGGTCCCCCGGCTACCCCTATGTCCAGACCCGCCACCCGGTCGCGCCGCTGAACGGCGACGAGATCCGGGACCGGGCCAGTGCCGCGCTACCCGAACTCGTCGCGATTCTCACCGACCGGCCGGCCACGACGGCGGCCGCATGACCGGCGCCGCCTGATATTCCAGCCGGAGACCACAACTGGTCGACGAGCTGGTCGCCGACGGCACCGCGGGCGGCTCAGCCTCCCGGTACCGGGCCCGCTCGAGGCCGGTCTGACGAAACTCTGGCCGTAGCGCGCCACCAGCGGCGCGACACCAGCGCGGCCAGCCCGGCGCCGGCGGCGTTGAGCAGTACATCGTCCACAGAGGACACCCGGTCCAGCCGCAGAACGTACTGCGCGGTCTCGATCAGGACCGAGCAGCCCGCCGCGAGCGCCAGTATTCGCGGTACCGACGCCAGCGCCGCGAACCGCAGCGGGGCGAAGAACCCCAGCGCCGCGAACACCAGCAGGTTGCCGACGATCTGGACCGTCGCCCGCACCGGCTCACTTGAGAGGATCGCGAACAGGTCCCGCAGCGGTACCAGGCTCGCCCGGCCGGGGACGGCCCCGGCCCGGTCGCCCGGCAACATGGTCAACCACACCCACGGCACTGTCCCGTAGACGATGCCGACCTCGGCCAGCGACCTGCGCCACGCCCACGCCGGCGTGCTGCCGGTGGCCCTTCGACGGCGGGCCAGAGCCCACACCGCCAGCGCGGCCAACGGCAGTACGGCCACCGTGATGAGCGCAACGCCGGTGAACGTACCGACCCAGCCGTGCCACCCCTTGACCATGCCACCTCCGCTTGGCGTCCGACCGCGAAATCTACCCGCGGGCCAAAACGATGTCTTCGTGCGCAGAAGATGTGACGGTTGTCCGGCTGTACGCCGCACCGTGTCGGATGCGGTGGAGTTCCCGAAGGCCAACGGGCGGTGCCAACGCCGGCCGGTGACGGCCTGCGTCTCCCGCTAAGCGGACTGCGCCCGGGAGCGGGCGCGAATGTGCATGCGTTCGCCTTGGGGACCGAACAGGTTGAGTACTTCCACCGCGGACTCGCCGGTTGAGCCGAACCAGTGCGGCAGTCGGGTGTCGAACTCCGCGGCCTCCCCCGGCCCCAGGGTCAGGTCGCGGTCGGCCACGACGAGCCGCAGACGCCCGGACAGGACGTAGAGCCACTCGTAGCCCTCGTGCGTGCACGGCTCGGGCCGGCTCTGCCTGGCCGGAATGATCGACTTCCAGGCCTGCAGCGGCCCCGGCTGGGTCGACAGCGGGATCACCGTGCGTCCGTTGTGAACGCGGGGCCGGTGCCGGATCCGCGGGTCGCCGACCTCCGGCGCCCCGACGAGTTCGTCCAGCGGTACCTGGTGGGCCTGCGCGATGGGCAGCAGTAGTTCCAGGCTCGGACGGCGTTGTCCCGACTCCAGCCTGGACAGCGTGCTCTTCGAGATGCCGGTGGCCTCGGCCAGCGCCGACAGGGTCACGCTGCGCTGCATACGGATGCGCTTCAGTCGAGGCCCGACCTGGGCCAGCGCGGCGGCGATGGGGGATTGCCCGTCCATGCGCCCAGTCCACACCCGCGTCCCAGAAATGGCAACAGAAGTTGCCGCTTTGCCGACACAGACCGCAGCATCGGCCGTGGAGGTGATCGCCATGATCGAGGCGACGAACAACCTGAACAACGAAGAGGGGACGTACGACGTGGTGGTGGCCGGCGCGGGAGCGGCCGGCCTGAACGCCGCGCTGCTCCTCGGCCGCGCCCGCCGCAAGGTCGCGGTCGTCGACGCCGGCGAGCCGCGCAATGCACCCGCTTCGCACATGCACGGTTTCCTGTCCCGCGACGGCCTGCCACCCGCAACCCTGCTCGATCTCGGACGAGCCGAGATCGCCCGCTACGGCGTGCGGTTCCTTCGCGGCCGGGTGGAGCGGATCGACCGTGGCCACGCCGGCTACCAGATCCGCATGGCGGACGGGGCGAAGCTCACGGCACGCCGCGTCCTGGTGGCGACCGGGTTGCGCGACGAGTTGCCGGACATCCCAGGCGTGCACGAGCGGTGGGGCAGGGACCTGCTGCACTGCCCGTACTGCCACGCCTACGAGGTCCGCGAGAGGCCCCTGGCCGTTCTCGGCACCCAACCGGGAGCGGTGCACCAAGCCCTGCTCCTGCGCCAGTGGAGCGACGACGTGATCTTGTTGCCACACACCCTCGGCCTCACCGTGGAGGACCGGGAACGGCTGGAAGCACGCGGGGTGCGCCTCGTCGAGGGAAAGATAAAGCAACTCGTCGTCGACGGTGACCGGCTGCGCGGAATCGAGCTCACCGACGGCCGCGTCGTACCCCGCGCCACCGCGTTCCTCTTTCCGCGCCCGATCCCGAACGACGAGCTGCTGACCCGCCTTGGCTGCGACAAGGACGACAACGGCTGGGTCGTCACCGACCGCACCGGGCGCACCAGCGTGGCCGGCGTCTGGGCCGCCGGCAACGTCATCGACCCTCGCGCCCAGGTCGTCACCGCGGCCGGCATGGGATCCGCGGCCGGCTTCGCCATCAACACCGGCCTGCTGGACGAAGACGTCGACCGCGCCGTCGCACAGCGCCGCGCCAGCGCCGCCACCCAGCCGCTCGACTCGACCTCGCAGGTCGGGGGCGAGGGCCGATGAGCGTCGAAACCCCACAGCAGCCACGGGTTGCTCGCGGGAGGCTGCCGCTCGGGGTCTACCTGCTGGCGTTCAGCCTGTTCGCCATGGGCAGCGCGGAGTTCCTGCTCGCCGGGGTGCTTCCCGCGGTCGCGGACAACCTGAAGATCGAGTTGTCCGCCGCGGGCGCGCTGATCTCGACGTTCGCCGCTGGTGTCGTCGTCGGCGGGCCGCCCCTGGCCATCCTGACCCTGCGCTGGCCACGGCGGACGACGCTGGTGATCACGCAGGCCATCTTCGCCGCTGCCGTGACGATCGGCCTGCTCACCGACAGCTACGCGGTGCTGCTGGCCACCCGGGTCATCTGCGGCCTCGCCTACGCAGGATTCTGGGCGGTCGCCGCGGTCACCGCGATCGGCCTGGTCACGCCCGACCGCACCGCCCGCGCCTCCGGCGTGGTCGTCAGCGGGCTCAGCCTCGCCATGATCGCTGGTGGCCCGGCGGGCGCGCTGGTCAGCTACTTCACCGGTTGGCGGGGCGGGTTCTGGGGCGTGGTCGCCCTCACGGTCGCCGGCGCGATCCTCACCCTCCTCGTGCTACCGGCGACGAGCACGAACACGGAACCAAGTGTGCGGCGGGAACTGCGCACCATGAGACGACCGCAGCTGTGGATCATCTATGCCATCACCATTCTGAGCACCGCCGCCTACATGATTTCCTTCAACTATTTGGCGGCGTTTTTGACCGGCCTCACCGGCGTCCCGGGCGTCTGGGTTCCCGCGGTCCTCGCGCTGTTCGGTGCCGGCGCCTTCATCGGCCTGTCCATCGGTGGCAGGGTCGCCGACCGGTGGCCCTCGCACGCGCTCCTGGCCGGAGCGGCAGGAATCCTGCTCGCTTCGGTCCTGCTGGCGATCCTCGCCCGGCACGCGGTGGCCGTTGTTCCCCTGGTCCTGCTGCTCGGAATCGCCGGATTCGTGCTCAACCCGGCCATCTACCGGCGAGCCTTCACCATCGCGTCGGACGCGCCGACACTCGCCGGGGCCACCACGGTCTCCGCGTTCCAACTCGGTATCAGCCTCGTCCCCGCGCTCGCCGGGACCGCGCTGGACGCCGGCGCCGGAATCGTCTCGGTCACCTGGATCGGTGCCGCGCTGGCCGCGGTCACCGTGCCGGCCATCCTGGCCGACCGGGCGACAGCTCGTAACCGTGCGCGCTAAGTGGTGTTTCCGAAGCGACGGAGTCGCCTGCCACTTCCAACCGGTCTGCAGGGTTGACGGCTGGGCGCGTTCTCGGGGAGGCACCGGGAACGCGCCCAGCCGAGCCACTTACCGGCTGCTGCGCCAAACCTTGTCCCACCACACGCCGCTGTTGACCGCCAGCGACGGGATCCGGGTGGTCAGGCCCGGTCCGTAGACACCGTTGACTGCCAGGTTCGCGGTGGCGAAAGCCAGGCCGAACGGCGCGTACGCCTTGTCGCTGATGTACTTCGCGGCCTCCTGGTAGATCGTGTCCCGCTGTGCCGGGTCCACAATGGCCGCGGCCTGGTTGAGCAGGTCGTCGAGGTGCGGGTCCGACACGCCGGTGAACGGCGAGGTGGAGGCGAACCGGAAGGCCACCCCCACGCCGGCGGCCGGGTCCCAGGCCCCGGCCGTCTGCAACATCGCCTGCCACGGGCCATTGAACTGCTGGACCAAAGTGGACAGTTGGTAGCTGTCGATGCGGACGTTGATGCCCGCGGCCTGCCACTGGGTCTGCAACGCGGTCATCACCTGCTGGGCCACGAAGCCGCTCAGGGTGCCCAGCTGCACGGTCAGCCCGCCCAGCTGCTGCACGATCTGCTTGGCCTTGTCCAGGTTGAACGTCCGGTAGCCGGGCACGGTCGGGTGGTGGAACAGCCCGCCCGGTCCGGTGAACATCTGGCTCACCGGGTACTCGCCCTTGAACAGGCCCTTCGCGATCGCGTCGAAGTCCGTGGCGTAGTAAATCGCCTCCCGGGCCAGTTCGTTGTCGAACGGCGCGGTCTTGGTGTTGAGCTGGATGACGTAAGGGGACGTCGGCGGCTGGATGGTGACCGTGAGCCGGTCGTTGCCCTTCGCCTGCTCGATCAGCGGGACCGTGCCCATGCCCTCGTAGGCCTGCGCCTGCCCGGCCAGCATCGTCTGGTACGCCGGCTGGTCACCACCGACCGAGGAGAAGGTCAGCTTGTCCAGGTAGGGCAGCCCCGGCTTGAAGTAGGCCGGGTTGCGCTCCAGCACCAGTTGCGAGCTGAGCTGGTCGGACACGACCTTGAACGGGCCCGCGCCGACCGGCGCCAGCTTGAACTGGTCGGGCCCCATCTTCTGCAACGCCGTCGGCGAGACGATCCAGTTCACGTTCGAAATCGGGAAATTGTTGACTATCGCGGCGTTGGGCTGGGTGAAATGCAGCACCACGGTGCGCGGGCCTTCGGTGGTGATGCCGTCGGGCGCCAGCCGCCATTGCGGCGCGCAGGTGCAGGTGGCATCGCTGTCGCGCTTGAAGTTGAAGGCGACCGCGTCGGCGTCGAACGGCGTGCCGTCGCTGAACTTGATACCGTCCCGGATCGTGATCTTCAGGGTTTTTCCATCGTCCAGGAATTCGTAGCCTTCGGCCTGGTTCGGCACGATCCTGGCGTTACTGCCGTCGTCGTCGGCCTCCAGCAGGAACAGCCCACCAAAGATCGCGTTGAGCTGCGAAATGTTGGCTCCGCCGGTGGTGTTCGTCGCCGGGTCCAGGCCGGAGGGCCAGCCGCCCGCGAACGAACTGGCTTCCAGAACCGTGACCTCGCCACCACGTTGCGGTGGCCCGGCGGCCGCGTTGTTTCCCGTCGACGTGCCCTGGCCACCACACGCGGCGAGCCCGAGAACCACCGCGGCCAGAAGCGCCAGTCGCTGAAGCTTGCTTCTCATTCGTCCTCCGGCTTCGTGAGGCAGGTCACTGAAGGTGGCCCTCCAGACTGACCAGCGCCCCTAACACCGAAAAGCTCGATTTCACGTGGCGGAAATACGGTTGCCCGCTGCCGGAATGCCGGTGCGCCGCGGGTACCACGGTGGATACATCATCCGTCGCGGTCGCGGTGAGCGGTTCCGGCGGATTCCCCGCCACCGTCCCGCAATCCCTTGTGCGCGGCGAGTTCGCGTAGTGAAAATGGATTAATCACGGAAACTTCACGTCGAGGAACAGAGGTCAGCGTTGACCAAGCACATGGTTGTCGACGCCGCGCCCCGGCCGACCGCGGCCGCCCGCGTGCTCGCCGTGCTCGGCGCGTTCGGTCCACAGCACCGCAGGCTGTCCCTGAGCGAAATCGCGCGCCGGGCCGGGCTGACCCTGCCCACGGCCCACCGGCTCGTGCGCGAGTTGGTGAAATGGCGCGGGCTCGAACGCGACGAGAACGGGCTCTATTCGGTCGGCTTGCGGCTGTTGGAACTGGCCGCGCTCTCCCCACGCTGGCTTCAACTTCGCGAAGCCGCTTTCCCGTATATCGACGACCTGCACGAGACCACGCGCGGCAACGTGCAACTCGGCGTGCGCGACGGCCTGGAGGTCATCTACGTCGAGGCATTGCGGGCCAGGGAACAGAACGCGGTCAACAGCCGGGTCGGCGGCCGCTGGCCGATGCACGCCACCGGCACCGGGCTGGTGCTGCTCGCCCACGCCGAGGCCGATCTCCAGGCGAAGGCGCTCCAGCCGCCACTGCGCCGGTACACACCGTTGACCGTCACCGATCCCGTCGAGGTGCGGCGGCACCTGGCCCACATCCGGCAGACCGGCGTCGCGGTGGCGCGCGGCCAGATCACCCCGCACGACCTGGTCGTCGCCGTTCCGGTGCTGGATCCCGCGGGCGAGGTCACCGCGGCGCTGTCCGTGGTGGTGGAGACCGAGCGCGCCCGGCCGCGCGAGCTGGCGAAGCTGCTCACCGAGGCGTCCCGATCGGTCTCGGCCCGGCTGGCCCGCACGCCGATCTCCCTGCCCGTCCCCCGCCGGGCACCGGGCTGAAAGCGCTTTCAGGACCTGGCCGCGGCCTGGTCGGTGGCGGCGATGACCCGGGTCAGCACCGTGTGCAACTCCACCAGCTCGGCCACGTCCATGCCGAGCGCCTTCACGACCTGGTAAGGGATCTTCTCGGCTTCGGCGCGCAACGCCCGGCCCGAGTCGGTGAGGTCGACGTCGAGCACGCGCTCGTCGGCCCGGCCACGGCGGCGGCTGACATATCCCAGCACCTCCAGCCGCTTGAGCAGCGGCGAAAGCGTCGCGGGCTCGGCCCGCAACGCGCTACTGAGGTCCCGCACCGAGCGCGGCGCCTTTTCCCACAGCGCGAGCATGACCAGGTACTGCGGGTGAGTCAGCCCGAACGGCTTCAGCAGGGGCCGGTAGATCCCGATGACGCTGCGCGAAGCGACGGAGAGCGCGAAGCAGACCTGGCGGTCCAGGGCCAGGGGGTCAGCACCGAGATCGATCCGCATCACACCATCCTAGAGTACTTAGTGAGCTAACCATTAGCATGTTAACCATGGCTGACAAGCGACCGAATCCGGCGCAGTGGGTGTGGTACGCCCTGGGTGGCCGGTTGCCCATGCGGTACCGGGAATGGGTGCTGCACGACGTGACCGCGCGGACCTGGATCTGGCGCCACGCGGCGCGAAGCTCCGTGCTGCTGGCACCGCTGTGCACGGTGTGGCTGCTGCTGCCCGGTCCACTGTGGATCCGCGGCGCGATGGTGGTGCTGGCCGTCATGGTCGGCTACTTCTATTCCTTCGTCTACATCGAGGAAAGCGCCGAGCACCGCCTGGCCAAGCACGGCTACCCGCGGGGCACCGGCAAGCAGATCCGCATGGAGGCGAAGGCCGAAGTCGAAGAAGAGATCCGGCAGCGTTACATCGCCACCCATCGTCGCCCGCCCGAAGCATAGGCCGTGCGCGGCGGGCGGATCGGCGTCACGATGGGGCCATGGCCAAGCACATCAACTACCGCAGGATCTACGACGAGCCGCGCGCCGGCGACGGCACCCGCATCCTGGTAGACCGGGTCTGGCCACGCGGGCTGCGCAAGGAAAGCGCGCACCTCGACGAGTGGATGCGGGAGGTCGCCCCGTCCACCGAGCTACGCCGCTGGTACGGCCACGACCCCGCGCGGTTCGACGAGTTCCGCCGCCGCTACCTGGCCGAGCTGGCCGACCCGCAGCGGCAGGCCGCCGCCCGGCACCTGCGCGAGCTCGCCGGCCGGGGCGACCTGGTCCTGCTGACCGCCACCCGCGACGTCGAGCACAGCCAGGCCGCCGTGCTCGCGCGCTGGCTGGGTGAGCGGCCCTGACTCCGAGGGCCTCACCAGAGCCACATGATGGGCGGCGGGTCGCCCGAGGCGTCCGGCGGGTCGGTCACCGCCAGCCGGATCATGACCACGGCCATCGCGGTCACCACGGCGATCCCGGCGCCCAGCACGATCAGCGCGGGCTGGTTGATCACCGCGCCGGTCACGGCCAGCGCGATCAGGCCGAGCTCGACCGCGATGAGCACGAGCACCCAGCGCCGGCGCAGGGAGAACACCACGCTACGCACGGTGAGCCGGGTGGCGAACCACCGGTCGTCCTGGCGCAGCCCCCGTTCGATCTCCTGCAGGATCCGCTGTTCTTCCACGGAGAACACGGTCGCCACCTCCAAGCTCGCCGGCCTCCGGCATCGGCCGGCGAGGATGTCTGAGGTGAAACAGTAAGGCGCATCCCGGCGCGTGACTACCGGCGAACGACCTTTCCTCGAAAGCCACACGAAACGGTGACGCACCCAAACCCGCGTCCGGGGCACTGCGGGGCCGCCAGAGCTCACCGGAGACCGAGCCGTGCCAGGCGTTCCGGGTCGGCGAGAATATCGAGCGCCACGATCTTGCCGCGCGCAACCGTGAACGCGGCCACGGACAGCGGCCGGCCGTCCAACATCGCCACCGCACCGGCGACACCGTTGACGATTGCGGGGTGAGTGTGTGCGACGAGCCGTCCGAAGGCGGAGGCCCCCTGGGCCACTGCCTGCGCGCCCCGTAGGAAGGTGCTCGGGCCCGTCGCGCCGCCGTCGCCGCGGAGCACCACGTCCGGATCCAGCAGTTCGACCAGCGCCTCCAGGTCGCCGCCGCGGGAGGCGGTGATGAACGCATCGACGACTTCGCGTTGCCGTGTCAGGTCGGTGTCCGGCGCCGGAGCGCCCTGGACGCGGCGACGGGCCCGGCTGGCCAGCTGCCGGGTCGCGGCCGGGGTGCGGCCGATGACCGGGGCGATCTCGTCGAACGGCACGGAAAACATGTCGTGCAGGACGAACGCGAGCCGCTCGGCCGGGGCCAGCGTTTCCAGCACCACCAGCAACGCGAGCCCGACGGAGTCGGCCAGCAGCGCCTCGTGCTCCGGGCTCGTGCGCTCGGCGAAGTCGACGACCGGGTCGGGCACGTACGGGTTCAACGGCTCCTCACGCCGCCGGACCCGCGACCGCAGCATGTTCAGGCACACCCGGCCGACGACCGTGGTCAGCCAGCCGCCCAGGTTCTCCACCTCGCCGACGCCGTTCCGGGACAGCCGCAGCCACGCCTCCTGCACGGCGTCCTCGGCCTCGCTCAGCGACCCCAGCATGCGGTAGGCCACCGCGCGCAGGTGCGTCCGATGCTCCTCGAACCGCTCCGCCAGGAATTCACGTTCGTCCATCGGTCAGGCTCCTCCGTCGCCTCGGGTCACAGCAGTGACCCCGGAGGTCCCGCCGATGTGACGGCGCTGTGGGGTAGGCCGCCCTTCTCCCCCGCCAGGTCGATGGTCGATCACGGCCGGACCGTGCAAAAAGGATTTTCGCGGGTGCCACCGCTTCTCGGCCGCCATCGACAACACTCAGGCACCCTATCTTGCTCCCCGGGACGGCCGGCGACCTCGCCCGGACCCGCGCGAAGCCTGACGTGGCCGCCGCAGGCCGGTACGCTGCGGATATGGCGCTGCAGGATGGCACCTACCGGATCGGACCGGATGTGGGGCGGCTGCTGGTGCACACCGGCCGCACCGGTCTCGGCTCCAAGGCCGGGCACGACCTGACGCTCGGGGCGACGTCCTGGTCCGGCACGGTGGTGGTGGACACCGGTGATCCCGCGCGATCGTCGGTGACCATCGACGTCCGGGTCGCGTCCCTGCACGTGGTCAGCGGCAGCGGCGGGGTCAAGCCGCTCACCGACTCCGATCGCGCGGACATCGAGCGCATCATGCGCGACAAGGTCCTCGATGCGGCAAGGCATCCGACGATCACGTTCCGGTCCACCCGGGTCTCGGGCACCCTGGAGTCCTTCACCGTGGACGGCGAGGCGACCATAATGGGCACCCCCCGCCCGGTGACGGCGAGCGGAAGCGCCGACGCGGACGGCCGGGTGCGGGCGAGGGCGACCGTGCCGCAGAGCCGCTGGGGAATCAAGCCCTACTCGGCGTTCTTCGGGGCGCTCAAGGTCGCCGACGACGTCGTGATCGAGGTCGAGGTGGCGCTGGAGGCACCCAGCCCCTGAGCCGGGTGGGGCTGGACTACGTACTACGTCGACATCTTCTTACTCGCCGGAATCTCCTCACCGGGTCGTCCAGGCGGCGATGCCGATGCCGGTCGATCACGGCCGAGTAGGAATGGCTCCAGTGTTCGCTCGACCAGGGCCTGACGGTCCGCCATCGGTAGCATCAGACACTGGAGCGTGACGCCGTCGATCAGCGCAAGCAGTTGCGCGGCGACGACTTCCGTCAGGCCGGCGTCCACAAACCATTGCCGCAGGTACGCGTCGAGCCTTGCGGCCTGCTGCGTCAACGCCGGGTCGGCCATCGCGCTCGCCGCGTGCGCGAGCCACACTCGAGCACGCCGTTCTCGCCGCTCGTCCAGCGGAAGCCAGCGCACCACCATCTCACGCAACGTGTCCGCTTCCGCGGCTTCGAGGTCGGCCAGGAACTGCTCGCCCGCGTACTCATAACAGTCCAGGACAAGGTCGTTCTTGGTTCGGTAGTAGTACTGCACCTGCGCCGGCGACACCCCGGCCGCGGCGGCGACGGCGCGGATGCTCAGGGCGCTGACGCCCTGCTCCACCAGCACTGTCATCGCGGCCTCCAACAGGTACGCCCGTCGCGTCATCGCTCCCCGACCGACGGCCGCAGCAACCTGGCCACGGACACCGCCACCTCGATCACTCCGAGCACGGCGACTACCGCCCCAACCTGCCGCAAACCGACCACCGGCGTCTCGACGTCATGGAACACGAAGTACAGCACCAGCCCCACGGCCACCATGACCGCACCGGCGACCACCGACCACGCATGTTTCCGCATAACTCCTCCTATACAGACGTACAATACGATCGTACAGGATCGGATATCGCCATTGGTCCATAGTTCCTGGTCTCCGGAATCAGCTCGCTCGACGCGCCCACAGCGCCCGCGCAACCGCGCCGGCCGCCACCCGCGCCCGTCGCGCGCGACCGACCCTGGCCCGGTGGGTGAACACGGCGAAGCCGCTGTCCTCGATCCGGTCCAGGATCTCCGAGTACAGCACGAGCGCGGTGGCCACGCACGGCCGCGACACCGGCCGGAGCAGTTCCACCCCCTGCCGGGCGAAGTCGTAGACGGCGCGGGTGATGGCGTGCTGGTCGGCCAGTGCCGCGCGCACCCTCGGCTCGGTGCGGCCGGTCCGCCGGCACCAGCCGAGCAGGTCCTCGTCGACGCCGAACGCGGCGAGCTCGTCGGCCGGCAGATACACCCGTCCCCGGTCCAGATCCTCGGCCACGTCCCGGACGAAGTTGGTCAACTGGAACGCCTTGCCGAGCGCGGCGGCGTAGGGTGCGACCTCGGCGGGCGGGGCGACTGTGCCCAGCACCGGCAGCACCTGCAGCCCGATCACCTCGGCCGAGCCGTGCACGTAGACGTCCAGCGCGGCGCGGTCGGGATAGTCCGTGACGGTCAGGTCCATCCGCATCGCGGCGAGGAAATCCTTGAACAGCACCGGATCGAGGTCGTACCGGGACGCGGTGTCCACCACGGCGGCCAAAACCGGATGGTCGCTGTGCCCACGGCGCAGTCCGGCGTGCAGCACGCCGCCCAGTTCGGTCAGCCTCGCGGCGATCTCGTCGGGGGTGGTGCCGGGCGGCGGGGTGTCCACAATGTCGTCCGCCCAGCGGGCGAAGCCGTAGAGCGCGTGCACGGCCGGGCGCCGCGCGCGGGGCAGCAGCTTCGTGGCCAGGTAATAGGTCCGCCCATGCCGGGCGTGGAGCCGCTCGCACCGCAGGTAGGCGGCGTCCAGCTCGGTTCCGTCAAGCATTCGATCGTTTCTCACGTACCGCACGAGGCGTGACCGCCCGGTCACGGCCGTTGCAGCCGAGGTAGGCCGGCAACTCGCGGACCGGTCTCCAGGGAATCGTGTCCTCGCGGACCTCCTCGGCGGAACCCGCCATAACGGGCGGCCGGTCCGATCCCTTCCGACGCCAGAACGCCATGCCGCCTCTCCTGTCTCGCCGATCCCGGCAATCCGGTCATTGCCGTGCCAGAGCGTACCGACCGCCTCCAGGCAGCCGGAGAACCGGAACGCCCCGGGGGAGCGCCGCCTGGCGTTTCCGCCTGCCGGAAGGCGGCACCCACGGGCGGCCGAAGTGTTGCCACGCTGGGGAACGGCGGCGGAGAGGAGACGGCATGGAGTTCGGGATCTTCGATTCCTTCGACCTCGGCGTGCACGACCCGGGTGAGGTGCTGCGCACCCGCCTGCGGTTCGCCGTCGAGGCGGAGCGGCTCGGAATCGGCCATTACCACGTGACCGAACATCACGGCACCCCGCTGTCGGTGTGCCCGTCACCGAACCTGTTCCTCGCGGCGGTCAGCCAGGACACGCGGAAGATGCGGATCGGCGCACTGGTCAACGTGCTGCCCAGTTACGACCCGTTCCGGCTCGCCGAAGAGATCGCCACGCTCGATCAGCTCAGCGCCGGCCGGATCGACTTCGGTGGCGGTGCCGGCGTGAGTCCGTACGAACTGGCCATTTTCGGAATCGACGCGGAACAGGCGAAGCCGGTTTATCGCGAAACACTTCAGGCGGTGACGACCGCACTCCGAACGGGCCATATGCGCCATGCGGGACGGTTGCTGCGTTCGTACGACGCGGAATTGTCAATACTTCCCGTTCAGCGCCCGTACCCGCCTTTGTGGTATGCGTCGGGCAACCCGGCCACGGCGGCATGGGCCGGGCGCCACGGCATCAATTTCATCGGCCGCTGGAACGGCGGCGCGATCACCGAGGCGATCCGGACTTATTGGCGAGCATGGGAAACACACCGACACGAGGACGGGCGGCTCAACGAGCACGTCACCACGCCGCGGGTAGGCCTATCGAGCCGGGTGGTGATCGCGCCCACCGAAAATCAGGCCCGCGAGATCTTCGAGCGCGCCAACGACCTGTTCTGCGCGCGAGTGACTCACCTGTGGCACCGCAATTCCGATCATCGGATCGACCGGACCTTCGCCACCGAGCCCGCCCTGGCCAGCGGGTTCGCCTGTGTCGGCACGCCTGATTCGGTGCGCGACCAGATAGTCGATCAGCTCCGGGTATGTAGCGCAAACTATTTCGAAGCGTCGATGTTCTTCGGCGACCTGACCTTCGACCATGCGCTGTACACCCTGCGCGCGTTCACCGAGCAGGTCGCCCCCGCGGTGGCACGGGCCGATCGACCCTGATCCGGCCGGGCGCGCCTGCTACCTTCGCCAACGTGACTGACCGCAACCGGTCCCGGTGGACGGTGCTCGTGGTGCGAGTGCCGGCCGAGCCGTCCCGCCATCGCGTCGCCGTGTGGCGCGAGCTGCGGCGCATCGGCGCACTGTCGCTGGGCCAGGGCGCCTGGGTGGTGCCGGACGTGCCGGTGTTCGCCGCCGGGGTGGCCAGGGCCATCGAACTCGCGCACCGCGGCGACGGCGAGGTGCTGGTACTGGACGCGACCGGGCACGCCGAGCCCGACACGGCCCGGCTGGAGGCGCTGTTCACCGCGGAACGGGCCGAGGAATGGGCCGAGTTCCTCGCCGACTGCGACAAGTTCGACGCCGAGATCGACGCCGACATCCGCAAGGCCAAGTTCACCATGGCGGAACTGGAGGAGGACGAGCAGAGCCTGGAACGGCTGCGGCGCTGGTACCGCGAGCTCAAGGCACGCGACGTGTTCGGCGCACCCGCCGCGACCGAGGCCGAGCGCAGGCTCACCGAGTGCGCCGACCGGCTCGCCGGCTACACCGAGCGGGTATTCCAGGCCCTGCACCAGATGTGACGCGCTACCGGCCCGCTCGGCGCAGGCACGCGTCGACGGCCTCCGCACCGCCGAGGCGTTGCACCAGCGCGGGTGAAAGGTACAGCGACTCGATGGTCGTCCGGGTCTGGCCCATGAGCGTGCCCTGGGTGGAGATACCGGCCATGACGTGACGGTGGGTGAGGCCGAGTTCGCCGGGCAGCGCGTAGCCGTATCTGTTGTCGTCGGTCACCACGTCGTAGGACACGACGAAGGAAACGTTGTTGTCCACGGCCTTTTGCAGCACCTCCACGAACAGCTCACGCCGCAGGCCGGACGAGTAGCGGTGGTCGCGAACGTCGCTGGTGCCCTGGTAGGGCGGGTCGAGGTAGACCAGGTCGTCCGAGCAGGCGCCGGTCAACGGGTCCTCGTAACCACAATTGTCCGCTGTGGAGCCCCGCAGCAGGGCGGACACCCGGCCGATGCGGTCGGCGATGATGGCCGGCCTGGCGCCGAGCCGGCGGTGGTCGGCACCCTGGTTGAAATGACCCGTCTTCGGGCTGTACCGCACGGCGGCCTTGACGCACCGGGACAGCAGGTAGAACAGCAGCGCGGGTTCCCGGGTGACGTTGAACCTTTCGCGAACCCTCAGGTAGTAGCCGCGCGGGTCGTCGAGCTGCTCGTGCCACAACCGCGCGTACTCGGTAACAAGTCGCCCCGGCTCGTCGAGGATGAGCCGCCACATTCCCACCAGCGGCGCGTTGACATCGGACAGCGCCACCGAACAGGCGAGCCCGTGGTGACGGGCCGCCACCGAGACGGCCGCGGAACCGGCGAACGGCTCGATCAGGCGCGGCACCCCGCCGTCGGGGAAACAGGAAAGGATCCGGGAGGCGAGCAACCGCTTGCTCCCCTGGTACGGGAAGGCCTGCGGCACGGCGCGAGCACCGGTCGCTCTCCAGGGCGCCCGGTGGTTTGTGGCGCCGATCACAGCGGTCACCACCCGAGAGTAGCCCCGAAACGCCACCTGACCGCAGAAGACGCTCGCGTGTCGCGAGCCGCGACTGCTACAAGTGGACCATGAGTGAAGTCGACGAAGAAGGCACCGCACTGTTCCACCAGACCATGCCGTTTACGAAACTGCTCGGCGTCGAGGCGCTCGAGCACGGCAAAGACGTGGTACGCGCCCGCCTCGCCTGGGACGAGTCGCTGTGCACGCTCGGCGGCGTGCTGCACGGTGGCGTGCTGATGTCGCTGGCCGACGCGACCGCCGCAGTGTCGGCTTTCCTCAACCTTCCCGAGGGCGCGCAGGGCACCACGACGATCGAGTCGAAGACGAACTTCCTGCGCCCGGTGCGCGGCGGCCACGCGCTGGCCACCGCGCGGCCACTGCACGCCGGGCGGCGGGTGATCGTGGTGGAAACCGAGATCCACGACGACGCGGGCGCGCTGGCCGCCAAGGTGACGCAGACGCAAGCGGTCCTGTAGCCGGCCCTCACCAGCGCAAGGTGATCTCGATCCGTTCACGGGCAGTGGGGCCTGGAAGTCGCAGCACCTGTCGTGGAACAACGGCCCTATGGACAACTGGGTGCCGAGTCGTCCACCGGTGTGCAGTTGATCGAGCGGACGAACGCTGGTCAGCCTCGCGACCACTTCTGCTGGGCCCACGGGATGGTGGCTGGCGCAATCCAGTAGTTGTTGAAGAACCTCGTAACCTGCGTGGAGTCCGGCGCATCCAGCCCTGGTGGGGGCAGTTCGCGGCGCTCCGCCGGTCGGGAGCACCCCAGAATGGCCTGTTCGAATCCGGCCGGGGTGTAGAAGTTGAGACAGTGACAGACTTCCGTTCCGGTCACCTTGAACTCATGCACGACGTTCCGCGGGATATGGCCCAGACTGCCCGCCCCGAAGACGACTTCCTGCCCGCCGACGACGGCTGTCATCTCCCCGGCCAATACGTAGAACGCCTCGTCCTCATACGAGTGGACATGCGGAGGTGGGCCGGACCCAACCGGCATGAACTGTTCGATGACGGAGTATTCGCCGTTGGTGTCCTCGCCGGTGGCCAAGACCAGCCACAGGATATCGAGCAGCCACCGCGCGGGGGCGTCGTCTCTGCTACGGGTAAAGGGATTGCTGGATACGATCGGATTCATGGCGACGACCTCCAGAAGCTGCGATCGAACGTCAACCGTAATCCCGCTCCGGGATATAGAGTTATTCCGGCCAGTCACTTATTCACCGGGCCGCCAGTTGGCTCGTTTTGAGCCATGAGCACTGTACCCGGTCCAGTAAACGGCTGGTTCGCCTGACTGATTAATTCCAAATCTTGAATTACCGTCGGAACATTTTATCATGCGGCCGTATTCGGCGCGTCTAACCTATCGCCGGCAGGAGCCACCGCCAGGCCGGGGAGAGTGTGTTGCGCTGGAACCAGCCCGAAACCGTCTACGCGATCCGGCGTCGTGGAGCCGAACATCAGCGCGTGGCGCCGCAAGACGCTCGGCGGGAATCGCCCGCACACGCACTGACTGCGGGTCAGCCAATCCTCGCTCGGGCGGGGTGCAGGGCCTCGGCCGCGGCGGCGGCCACGGCTTCGGCGGTGGCCGCCAGCACCGGCGAGTCGAGCTTCCACTGTTGCCAGTACAGCGGCACGTCGACCGCCCGCTCGTCGATCCGAACCAGGTTGCCGGCCCGCAGCCGCGGTTCGGCCTGTGCGGTGGGCAGCATGCCCCAGCCGAGGCCGGCGGTGACGGCACGCGCGTAATCCTCCGACGCCGGAACGTGGTGACGCAGCGGCCCGGCGCCGCGGCCCCGGGTCAGACGCCGGGCGAAGCTGTCCTGCAACTCGTCCCGCCGGTCGAACACCACCACCGGGATCTCGCCCACCGCCTGCCGCAGCGGGCGGTCCAGCCACCGGGCCACGAACTCCGGGCTCGCCACCGGCAGGTAGCGCATGCGGCCGAGTGAGCTGACCGAGCAGCCCTGCACCGGGTCCGGCGACGAGGTCACCGCCGCCATCACCACCCCCTCGCGCAGCAGCTTCGTGGTGTGGTCCTGGTCCTCGCGGTGCAGTTCGAAGCAGACCCGCAGGCCGGCCGGAACCCGGGTGAGTGCGGACAGGAACCAGGTGGCCAGCGAGTCGGCGTTCACCGCGATGGGCACCGCGGCCGGTTCCCCGGTGCCGGCCATGCCCAGTTCCGCCCGCGCGTCGGTCTCCAGCCGGGCGAGTTGGCGGGCGAACCGGACCACGATCTCGCCGGAAGAGGTCAGCCGGACCGGCTTGGTGCGCTGCAGGAGCACCCGCCCGGTGGTCTGTTCCAGTGCCTTGATCCGCTGACTGACCGCCGACGGCGTGACGTGCAGTGCGGCCGCGGCGGCGTCGAAGGTGCCCTCGTCCACCACCGCGAGCAACGTGCGCACCTGGTCCAGCGGAATCACAATCACTGATGTTACTTAAGAATCTTTAGCTGGACTGCATCTGCGGACCTGCTTAGCGTCGAGCGCGTGACAGCCGTCCTGCTCGCCGTGGCCGCCGGGTTCGGCACGGGTCTCTCGCTCATCGTCGCCATCGGCGCGCAGAACGCGTTCGTGCTGCGGCAGGGCATCCGCCGCGAGGCGGTGCCGCTTGTGGTGGCGATCTGCACGGCCTCCGACGCCCTGCTCATCGCGCTGGGCGTGGCCGGGGTCGGGTCGCTCGTGCAAGCCGAGCCGACGGCGCTGCGGGTGGTCGGCGTCGGTGGCGGCGTGTTCCTGATCTGCTACGGCGTCCTCGCCGCCCGCCGGATCGCGCGGCCCGCTGCCCTGACCACCACCGGGACGACCATCGGCTCCGCGCGCCGGGCCGCGCTCACCTGCCTGACCCTGACCTGGCTCAACCCGCACGTCTACCTGGACACCGTGCTGCTGGTCGGTTCGATCGCGGCCACGCACGGACCGCTGCGGTGGAACTTCGCGTTCGGCGCCACGCTGGCCAGCGTGTGCTGGTTCGCCGCGCTCGGCTTCGGTGCGCGCCTGCTCACCGGATTCTTCACCCGCCCGTCGTCCTGGCGGATCCTCGACAGCCTGGTCGCCATCACCATGCTCACCGTCGGCGTGACCCTGCTCGCCGGCGCCTGAAACTCCGTGTCCCCGCCCCAGGCCACCGAATCCCCGCCTCAGATCGATGAATTCCGACTTCAGGACGCCGAGTTCCCGCCTCAGGTCACCGAGTTCCCGCTTCAGGACGTTGACTTCCCGCTTCAGGACGTTGACTTCCCGCTTGAGGCCGCCGTGTTCCGGCCTGAGGCGGGAACTCAGACGCCTGGACCGGGAACTCAGACGCCTGAGGCGGGAACTCAGACGCCTGAGGCGGGAACTCGGGCGCCTGGACCGGGGACACGGGTGCCAACGGCGCGGACGGCCGACTCGGTCAGCCGCGCCACGTGGTCCAGCAGCATGTCCCGGGTCTGCTCCAGCGGTTCGGTGGTGCGCCGCACCTTCGTCAGCAGCAACGCGCCCTGGACCGCGGCCAGCGTCGCGGTGGCCAGCCCGTCCGCGTCGACGTTCACCGGCAACTCGCCGCGGCGGTACATGTCGCGAAAGGCGGCCCGGATGCCTTCCTCCCACCGGGTGAACGCCGCACCCACGCCCGTTCTGGCGCCCGGGTCGAGGTCGGCCAGCTCACCCGCCAGCAGGCCGACCGGGCACCCGCGGTGCCCGCGCCGGTGCTGGTCGGCGATGAGGAAGTCGAACCAGGCCCGTAACCCCGCGGGCTTGTCGAGGTCGGCCAGCGTCAGCTCCTGACCGCCGACGACGGTTTCGTTCTGGTACTCGACGACCGCGTGCACGAGCGCCTGCTTGTCCACGAAGTAGTGGTAGATCTGCGAGCTGCTCACCTGCGCCGCGGCGCGCACCTGCTCCATGGTCGTACCGGTCACCCCGCGCTCGAACATCAGCCGGGCGGCCGCCGCGACGATGCGCTGGCGGGTGTCCGCACCCTTGACGGTCAGCGCGGGCGCACCCGGCGATTCCGCACTCTTCACGCTCATGTGTGTTTCTCCGCGACCCTGCGCGCGACCGCGATCGTGTCGACGGGGCGCTCCATCCGAGAACTCATACCGGACAGTGTAAAAGGCTTCTGGAACGTCTAATCCATAGTCGGGAAAACTCGCCATCTCCGCAGGTACCGGCTTGCGTCGTGCACTGGCGCGTGCTTTCATCTAGATCAGTACCGGCCGCGTGGCGAGCCGGAGGCGGCGACGCAAGCGAACTCTGCAGAAACGAGATGGCTATGCCAGAAACGCAGAATGGATCGCACAATCCAGAATTGGACGACGAGACGTCCGCGTCTCCGCCCAAACGGATCGGCGTGCCCGCTGAGTCGACACCCGGTGAGACCCGCGTCGCCGCCACGCCGGCGACGGTGCGCCAACTCCTCGCCCTCGGCTACGACGTCCTCGTCGAGTCCGGCGCCGGGCTGGAGTCGAGCTTCACCGACGAGGCGTTCACCGAGGCGGGCGCGAAGATCGGCGGACGGGAAGACGTGTGGCGCAGCGATGTCGTGCTCAAGGTCAACGCACCCTCCGACGCCGAGATCGGCTCCCTCGCCGAGGGCGCCACGCTGGTCGGCCTGATCTCCCCCGGTCTCAACCCCGGCCTCGTCGAGACGCTGGCCGGCCGGCCGGTCACCGTGCTGGCGATGGACGCGGTGCCGCGCATCTCGCGGGCCCAGTCCCTGGACGTGCTGAGCTCGATGGCCAACATCGCCGGGTACCGGGCCGTGATCGAGGCCGCGCACGCCTTCGGCCGCTTCTTCACCGGCCAGGTCACCGCGGCCGGCAAGGTACCGCCCGCCAAGGTGCTCATCGCCGGCGCCGGGGTGGCCGGGCTCGCCGCCATCGGCGCGGCGAGCAGCCTCGGCGCGGTGGTCCGCGCCACCGACCCGCGGCCGGAGGTCGCCGACCAGGTGCGCTCGCTCGGCGGCGAGTACCTCGCGGTGAACGTCGAGCAGGAGGCCAGCACCGACGGCTACGCCAAGGCGACCTCGGCGGACTACGACCGCCGGGCCGCCGAGATCTACGCCGAGCAGGCCGCCGACGTGGACATCATCGTCACCACCGCGCTCATCCCCGGGCGCCCGGCGCCGAAGCTCATCTCCGCCGAGCACGTCGCGAGCATGAAGGCCGGCAGCGTGATCGTCGACATGGCCGCCGCACAGGGCGGCAACGTCGAGGGATCGGTGGCGGGTGAGGTGGTGGTCACCGCCAACGGCGTCACGATCATCGGCTACACGGATCTCGCCGGCCGCCTGCCCGCCCAGGCATCGCAGCTCTACGGCACCAACCTGGTGAACCTGATGAAGCTGCTCACGCCGGGCAAGAACGGCCAGCTCACGCTCGACCTCGAGGACGTCGTGCAGCGGTCGATCACCGTGGTGCACAACGGCGAAAAGCTGTGGCCGCCACCGCCGGTGCAGGTCTCCGCCGCGCCGGCGGCGCCGCCCCCGGCCGCCGCGCCCGCGGCGGGCAACGGCAGTGTCAGTGGGAAGCGCACCCTCACCCCGGCCCGCGCCTACGCGATCACCGGCCTCGCGGTCTCGGTCCTGTTCCTGCTCACCGCGTTCGCACCCGGCCAGCTGCTCGGGAACTTCACCGTGTTCGTGCTGGCCGTCGTCATCGGCTATTACGTGATCGGGAAGGTGCACCACGCCCTGCACACCCCGCTGATGTCGGTGACGAACGCGATCTCCGGGATCGTGATCGTCGGCGCGCTGCTGCAGATCGGCCACGAGCACACCGCGGTGACCGTGCTGGCCGCCATCGCGATCTTTTTGGCCAGCATCAACGTCTTCGGCGGCTTCGCCGTCACCCGCCGCATGCTCGGCATGTTCTCGAGGAGCTGACCCATGAGCGCCGCCGCTTCCGCAGCGTATGTCGTTGCGGCCCTGCTGTTCATCCTCAGCCTGGCCGGACTGTCCAAACACGAGACTTCCCGCTCCGGGGTGGGCTTCGGGATCGCCGGCATGGCGATCGCGCTGGCCGCGACGATCGGGGTGGCCGTGCAGAGCATCCAGGCCGCCAGCATCACCCTGATGGTCGTCGCGATGGCCGCGGGGGCCGTGATCGGTCTCCTGCGCGCCAGGCGGGTCGAGATGACCGGGATGCCCGAGCTGATCGCGTTGCTGCACAGCTTCGTCGGCCTCGCCGCGGTGCTGGTCGGCTGGAACGGTTACCTCGACGTGGAGGCCCAGCCAGGCCAGACGGAGATCTCCGGGTCGCTGCTGGGCATCCACCACGCGGAGGTGTTCATCGGGATCTTCATCGGCGCGGTCACCTTCACCGGCTCGATCGTCGCCTACCTGAAGCTGTCCGCCAAGATCAACAGCCGCCCGCTGATGCTGCCCGGCAAGAACCTGCTCAACCTCGGCGCGCTCGCCGCGTTCGTGGTCCTGACCGTCGCGTTCGTCATCCAGCCGGGCCTAGGCCTGCTCATCGCGGTGACCGCGGTGGCCGCCGCGCTCGGGGTGCACCTGGTGGCCTCGATCGGCGGTGGCGACATGCCGGTGGTCGTGTCGATGCTCAACAGCTACTCCGGCTGGGCAGCCGCGGCGTCGGGCTTCCTGCTCGACAACAACCTCCTGATCGTGACGGGGGCGCTCGTCGGGTCGTCCGGTGCCTACCTGTCCTACATCATGTGCCAGGCCATGAACCGCTCGTTCATCTCGGTCATCGCGGGCGGGTTCGGGATCGAGGCGCCCGCCGGTGACGGCCCCGACTACGGCCAGCACCGCGAGATCACCGCCGAGGAGACCGCCGGACTTCTGCGCGACGCCGGCAGCGTCGTCATCACCCCCGGCTACGGTATGGCCGTCGCACAGGCCCAGTACCCGGTCGCCGAACTGACCCGCACGCTGCGCGAGCGCGGCGTGCAGGTGCGCTTCGGCATCCACCCGGTGGCCGGCCGCCTGCCCGGGCACATGAACGTCCTGCTCGCCGAGGCGAAGGTGCCCTACGACATCGTCCTGGAAATGGACGAGATCAACGACGACTTCGCCAGCACGTCGGTGGTGCTGGTCATCGGCGCCAACGACACCGTCAACCCCGCCGCCGCCGAGGACCCGTCCAGCCCGATCGCCGGCATGCCGGTCCTGCGGGTGTGGGAAAGCGAGAACGTGGTGGTGTTCAAGCGTTCCATGGCGGCGGGTTACGCCGGTGTGCAGAATCCCCTGTTCTTCCGGGAGAACACCCAGATGCTGTTCGGCGACGCGAAGGAGCGCGTGGAGGACATCCTCCGCGTCCTCGCCGCGGACCAGCCCAGCCGCGGGGCCTCCCTGTCGGCCGCCGGACGCGCATGAGTGACCCGTTCGTGCCGAATTTCGACAGTAACGAGTCACTCATGCCAAAAACGCGCGCGTGTCCCCGGCCCAGGCTCACGAGTTCCGGGTTCGGGCACGCGAGTTCCGGGTTCGGCTATCACTCCGTGTGCTGCACGGCGACGCCCTCGCCGCGGTACTCGCTGTAGGTGTAGGGGTTGGCGATCACATTGGTTTCCGGAATCTCCGGTTCCATGGCCTGCTGCCAGGCTTGTTCACCCATCTCCTTGCGCGCGTGCTCGACCGTCGCCTCCACCGGCCCACGAGCCCGGTCGAGATCGATCCCGACCAGCTCGTGGCGGTACTTCACGACCTTCCCGTTGACCAGCACCGTGTGCACGTCCCCGCGGCCGGCCTGGTAAACGACGTGACCGTAGGGGTGCAGGATCGGGAACATCACCGGGGAGCGGTCGTTGTGGATCAGCACCAGGTCGGCCTGCTTGCCCGGGGTCAGCGAGCCGATCTTCTCGTCGAGACCGAGCGCGCGGGCACCGCCGATCGTCGCCCACTCGACCACGTCGCGGGACCGGAGTTTGTTGTGTACCACGGTTTCGCCCGCGCCGTGTGCTTCAAGATGCTCGCGTGAACGGTCCGCCGACAGCGTGGCCCGCATGGCCGAGAAGAGATCGCCGCTCCACCACACGCTGGTGTCCATGGACAGCGACACTTCGATCCCGTGACGGCGCAGCTGCCAGGTGGGCGGGTAGCCCTGGCCCGCGCTCTGCTCGCTTTCCGTGGAGACCGACACGGTGCCGCCGGAAGCTGCGATCCGCTGATAGGAGTCCTCGCTGAGCGTCGCGGCGTGCACGTAGGTGACATTCGACTTCATGAAGCCGTGCTCCCACATCAGCCGGATGCCGTTGTCGTTCGTCGCGCCCCACACGCCGGCATGCGTGGTGACCCGCAGGTCGAGCTCGCGCGCGGCCTCGAACGCGCCCTTCTCCGGGAATTCCTCGTCTCCGGTGACGTCGAAGGCCAGCTGCAGCCCGAGCATGTCGTCGCGAGTGGCGAAATGACGGTCCACAAAGGACCGAAATCCGGCCGAGTTGGCCCATTCCCATGGTGCGCCGAGCAGATTGCCGTAGGCCAGCACGAACCGGCCGGGCACCGCGCGCAGGGCCTCGACAGCGGCATCGCCGTGCTCGGGGGTCTGCAGTCCGTGGGACCAGTCCACCGTGGTCGTGACGCCCGCGTCGAGGGCCTCGATCGCAGAAAGCAGGTTCCCCGCGTATATGTCCTCCGGCCGGAAGATCTTGCCCCAGTTGAGGTAATAGAAGACGAAGTACTGGGAAAGCGTCCAGTCGGCGCCGAGCCCGCGCAGCGCGGTCTGCCACATGTGCCGGTGCGTGTCGACCATGCCCGGCATCAGGATTCCGCCGGTCGCGTCGATCACGACCGCGCTTTCCGGCGCTTCGATCCCCTGTCCCACACGCTCGATGCGTTCGCCTTGGACAAGCACGTCTCCGCCGTTCAGCACACCGATCGCCGGATCCATGGACAGCACGGTCGCATTGCGGAACAGGATCGGGCGCTCGGGCGTGAAGTCGGCACCCCGCGGCTCATTGCTCATGTGGTCACCTCGTCGTGGCCAACGGACATATGTCCGCTGTACGGTCGCCTGTGCTGCGTGACGATGCTCTGACGGTTGCGGAATGTCAAGTCCTCGTGTCAAAGCCGTTAACAGCTACCCAATGCCGGGACGACGAAGGCTTACGGACGAATGTCCGCATCACGGTTGAGCTGAACAGGCCACCGCTTGAGCGGGGCACGGGACAAGGTAGACGCCACCGGGGGGCACCGGTGGACCGGAGGCCGGCAGGCCATCGTTGGACCGAAAGACGCAAGCACGAATACGCTTAATTGTTCAGTTGATATTGGACCGAACGTAGCATTGGAGAATCGCGAGAGTCACGGACGAGGAGAGCGCCGATGCCCACCAAGGCCAGAACCCGGCAGCCGGCGACCGAAGCGCGGAGGACCCGGGAACGCGAGACACCGCGCACCGCGAAGGTCGACCTGCCGTTCGTCACCGCCGAGTTCCGTGTTCCACAGCTACCGAACCGGGAGGACATGGCCGAGACCGCGCGATCGCTGATGCCGTCCGCGCGGGAGGCCGCCTACTACGGCGGTCTCATGCTGCTGGCCGCCTTCGAGATGATCGAGTGGCCGGTGGCCGCCGCGATCGGCGTCGGTGCCGCCGTGCTGGGCCGCGGCCACGACCGCGGCGAGCGCGAGGAGCACGAAGCGGCGGCACACGCCCGCGTGCCCACACCACGGCAGTAGTCGATGGCGCTCCCGGCTCTCACGGGCATGCTGACGGCTGTCACGCGGCTCGCCAAGCCCGTCACCGACACGCTCGGCGCGGTCCTGGGCGCGTCGACCGGGCGCCGGATGCGGACGGCCGGCGACCGGCTGGACGTCGAGGTCCGCGGCGTGCACCGGCCCGGAACCGAGGAAGCCGTCGAGGCGCTGCGGCAGCGGTTGCTCGCGCTCGACGGCGTGAGCGCGGTGGAAGTCAACGGGCACTGGGGCCGCGCGGTGATCACCCGTGACCCCGAGGTGACCGACTCGCGGGACATCGTCGACGTGGTGACGGCCCTCGAGCAGGAGTGGGACCTGGCCCGCTACGGACAGGCGCCCGCCAGCGCCCGCCATCCGGCGAATTCCGGCCCGGCGATCCGGGAACTGGCCGCGCTCGGGATCAGCCTCGCCGGCGCCGGCTACACGGTCGCGACGCGGGCCCTGCCCGGGCGCCTGCCGACGGTATGGCCGTCGCTGTTTTCCCTGGCGGAGTCGTCACCGCGGATTCGCGCCATCGTCGCGCGACAACTGGGCCGTCCGGTGGCCGACACGATCTTCGCCATCGGTGGCGCGACCGGCCAAGCGCTCGCGCGCAGCCCGCTGGGGCTGCTGACCCATACGACGCGCCGGTTGTTGCAGCACCGCGAGGTGACGGCACGGCAACAAGCCTGGCAGCACTGGGAAAGCACGACCGCCGGGCGGCCGGGACTGCACGAAGCCGCAGCGCTGGAGAGCCCGCCGCGCCCCACCGCGCTGCCCGCCGGTCCCATCGAAAGGCTGGCCGACATCTCGGTAGCCGCCGCGCTCGCCGGTTTCGCGACGGCGCTGGTGGCGACCCGTAACTCCGATCGCGCCACGGCGCTCCTGACATCCGGTACACCGCGCGCGGCATTCGTCGGACGAGAAGCCTTCGCCAGCCAACTCGACACGCACTTTTCCCGGGCGGGCAGCCTGGTGCTCGAACCCGACGCGCTGCGCCGCCTGGATCGCGTCGACACCGTCGTGCTCGACGGGTCGATCCTGACGACCGGACGATACATTGTGGACAGTGTGGCGCCGGTCGGGAAGAAGCTGGGAGAAACGGAACTGTCGCAGCGGGCCCATGATCTGCTCGATACCCGGCATCCCAAGGTCTCCCGGGAACGCGATGGCTGGGTACTCGCTCCGGTCAACGGCGCCTCCCCCGCCCACGTCCGGCGCCGCGCGCAGCAACTGTCTATTTCGGACAATGTGATGCTGGCGCTACAGAGCGGGAACCGGGCCGTCGGGCTCGTCCGGGTCGTGCCGGAGATCGACCCGATGGCCGAGGCACTTCTCGACGCGGCACGCCAGGCCGGGCCGGTGCTGCTGGCCGGTGGCCGGCCAGGGCTGCGCGAGCGGCTGCCCGCCGACGGCGCGGTGGCCGGGGGCCACCGCCTGCCGGAGGTGGTTCGCGGGTTGCAGGCCCAGGGGCGGGTCGTCGCGGTGGTCAGCCGGCAGCGTGCCGCGCTGGCCGCGGCGGATGTCGGCCTGGCCGTGCACGGCCCGGGTGGCACCGTGCCGTGGGACGCCCACGTCGTCTGCCCGGACGCCGGCCAGGTGGCCCTGCTTCTTTCGGCAGCGGGCGTCGCCCGCCGGACCTCCACCGACGTGGCTCGCGTGTGCATCGCGGGATCGGTGATCGGCGCGCTGCTGGGCGGGCTCGGGCCGGCCGCGGGGGCGACCACGCGGGCCTCGGTGCCCGTCCACCTCGGCGGGATGCTGGCGATCGCACTGGGGGCGTGGCGTGCCGTCACGGCGGGCACGCGCCCGGCGCCACAGCCCGTCGATCGCACGCCATGGCACGAGATGTCGCCACGCGCCGTGCTGGCGCTGCTGTCCAGTTCCCGCGACGGGCTCACGGAAGCGGAGTCCGCGCGCCGGCACGGCCGGAGCGCGGAACCCGAAGACGTCGGCGAAACCGGCCTCGTGCAGGCGTCGGCCGACGAGCTCGCGAACCCGCTGACCCCGGCGCTGGCCGCCGGCGCCGGCATATCGGCGAGCCTCGGTTCGATCACCGACGCCCTGCTGATCACCGGCGTGCTCGCGCTGAACGGGTTGATCGGCGGGGCACAGCGGGTCGGCGCCAACCGGGAACTGCGCCGGTTGCTGGAAACCAGTTCGGCGCCGGTCCGGTTGCGCCGCGAAGGTGTGGTGCGCGAGGCGCGGGCCGCCGACCTCGCCCCGGGTGACGTGATCGAGTTGCGGGCGGGCGACGCCGTGCCCGCCGACTGCCGGCTCATGGAGGCCACCGGGCTGGAGGTGGACGAGTCCAGTCTGACCGGCGAGTCGCAACTGGTGGTCAAGACCGCGCAGGCCACGAGCGCGGACGAGGTCGCCGACCGGGTGTCCATGATCTACCAGGGAACGGTCGTCGCGTCCGGCCACGCCGTGGCCGTGGTCGTGGTGACCGGGGAACGCACCGAGGCCGCCCGCGGCGCGCGAACGACCGGCGAAGCGCCCCGGACCGGCGTCGAAGCGCGCCTGCGTGAGCTGGCCGGCCGCACCCTGCCGATCGCCGCCGTCGCCGGGGCGTTGCTGATGGGTGTGGACCTGTTGCGCGGACGTGGTCTGGGCAAGGCACTGAGCCAGTCGGTCGGTCTCGCCGTCGCCGCGGTCCCGGAGGGTTTGCCGTTCGTCGCCACCGTCGCCGAACTGGCGTCGGCGCGGCGGCTGTCCCACCAGGGTGTCCTGGTGCGCAGCGCCAGCACCATCGAGGCACTCGGCCGGGTCGGCGTGTTGTGTTTCGACAAGACCGGGACCCTGACCGAGGGCCGGATCGGCCTGCGGAGGGTGTCGGACGGCGCCGTCGAATCGAGGATCACGAACCTCACGCCCGCGCTCGAAGCGGTACTCGCCACGGCGGTGCGGGCGAGCCCGTGGCAGGAGTCCGACGCCCGCGTGCCGCATCCGACCGACCGCGCCGTGCTCGAAGGGGCGCGCGAGCTGGGCATCACCGCCGGGCACGGCATGCAGGACCTGCAGTGGATCACCGAGATCGCCTTCGAACCGGCGCGCGGCTACCACGCGACGTTGATGCGGCACGCGGACGGATTCCTGCTCAGCGCCAAGGGAGCCCCGGAGATCATGCTCGGCCGGTGCGTGCGCTGGCAGCGCCCGGACGGGTACCACCCGTTCAACGCGGACGCGCTGCGGCAGGTGGAGGGGCAGATCGAACGGCTGGCCAGCCGCGGCTACCGGGTGCTCGCAGTGGCCGAACGCAGCGCGTCGGACCGGGCCGAGCTCGATGACGAGCGGGTTCAGCGCCTCGACTTCCGCGGCCTGGTCGCGCTCGCGGACCGGGTCCGGCCCACCGCGGCCGCCGCGGTGGACCGGCTCAGGCGGGCCGGCGTCGACGTGGTGATGGTGACCGGCGACCATCCCGGCACCGCGGCGGCGATCGGCGCCGAACTCGACATGATCGACGGCCGGGGGGTGCTCACCGGAGCCGAGCTGGACTCGCTCGACGAGCGGGCACTCGCCGAGGTGTTGCCCGAGATCGGCGTGTTCGCCCGGGTCAGCCCGACACAGAAGGCCAGCCTGGTGCGCCAGTTGCGCAAGGCCGGCCGGGTGGTCGCGATGACCGGGGACGGGGCCAACGACGCGCCCGCCATCCGGCTCGCCCACGTGGGCATCGCGCTCGGCTCGCGCGCCACGCCCGCCGCGCGCGAGGCCGCCGACCTCGTCGTCACCGACGACCGGATCGAGACGATCACCGCCGCGCTCCTCGAGGGCCGGGCGATGTGGTCGTCGGTGCGCGACGCGGTCGGAATCCTGCTCGGCGGCAACCTCGGCGAGATCGCCTTCACGCTCCTCTCGGGCCTGTTCGGCACCAGCGACACGCTCAACGCCCGCCAGTTGCTGCTGGTCAACCTGCTCACCGACGTCCTCCCGGCGATGGCCGTCGCCGTGCGTCCGCCACCCGACGTGACCGCGGACGAACTGCTCGAGGAAGGGCCGGAAGCCTCGCTGGGCGGCGCGATGCTGCACGACATCTACCGGCGCGCCGCGGTCACCGCGGGTGCCGCGACGGCCGGCTGGATGCTGGCCCGGCCGGCCTCCACCCCGGGCCAGGCGAGCACCACCGCACTCGTCTCGCTGGTCGGCGGCCAGCTCGCCCAGACGATCGCGATCCGCGGGCGCACTCCCCTCGTGGTCGGCGCCGGGCTCGCCTCGCTCGTGGTTCTGGGCACGGTGGTGCAGGTGCCCGGGCTGAGCCAGTTCTTCGGCTGCCGCCCCCTGCTGCCGCACCAGTGGGCCATCGCCGCCGGCGCGTCCGGCGCCGCGGGCGGCGCGGAACTGCTGTGGCGGGTCCCGTTCCGGAAAATGATCTCCCGGTAAGCGGACATTCCTCCCGAGTTCACCTTCTCCTTACCTTTTCCCCGCCTGCACAACACGTACGTGCTCGACCCTGGCACCGTAGAAAGACATCGGAACAGGAGTGTTTTCCATGCCTGAACTGTTCGCCACGGTCCTCGCCAGGGCGGGAATGCTGCTTCTCGAGGCCGTCATCGTGCGCGTGGTACAACAGATCTTCGTGGCCTTCACCAAGCCCAGCGCCACCGCCGTCGCGTAACGCCCAGCGGCTGGTAACCGGCCCCGCCGAGTGGGTTCTTCCAGGCTGACCTCGACGCCTTACAGCAGTTCATCACGACACTTCAGCAGTCGGCGAAGGATGGAGTCCGCGCTCGACGCGTTGAAGTCCGCGGACGGTGCATCGGCACCAAGGATCTCGACGACGCGGCCGAGGATTTCCCGCCCAACTGGCGCTATGGCCTCGGCGAGCTGAAGAAAAAGACCAAGGACACCAACGACGGGGCCGGCCAGGCCCACCGCGCCTACCAGGAAACGGAGCAGGAGCTGCGGAACTCGCTCCAGCAACCGGCCGGGGCCGGTCGAGGGGGCCGACGCGTGAGTTACGCCGAACACCCGAATATCGGTTCCGACCCCGTGCCCGGCATGCCGGACGCGGTGGAATCGTTGCACGGCTGAGCCGGCCCACGCGCACCAGTCGCTCGGCAAGGCCGTGGACATCGTCCGCGGCCGGCACCGCGTACTGGTGGACTTTCAAGGACTCCGCGAACGTCCTGCGGGTGCGCTGAGCCGGGGACGAGCGGCAAATGTCCATTGTGGACTCGGCTTGACTCGGCAACCCGGAATACGTTCAAGCCGTCGCCGAACGCGCCCGGATCTGAGCCGCGCCGGGATCTGAGCAAGGTCATGACGCCCATGCACCCACCCCCGGGCCACCTCCTACCACCCCCACCGTCCTATCTGGACTCACCCGACCCATGACTGGTCGCCCCCTGCCAAACCGCCGAAACACTGAACCCGACGCAAACACCCGTGTCCCCGCTTCAAGCACCCGAATTCCCGCCCCAGGCGCCCGAGTTCCCGTCCCAGCCACCTGAGTTCCGGGTCCAAGCACCCGAGTTCCCGCCCTAGGCGCCCGAATTCCCGCTCCAGACACCCGAGTTCCGGGTCCAAGCACCCGAGTCCCCACTCCAGGCCCCTGAGTTCCGGGTTCAGGCACCCGAGTTCCCGCTTCGCCACGGAGTTCGACGAACGCGAAACGGCCTGACGCCTCCCTGTTGACGGAGTGAGCGCTCACTCCGTACGGTAGGTGCGTGGTTGACACCTCTTCAACTGACTCCCGGTTCGACCGGGAACCCCTGCTCCTCGCCCCGGATCCCCCCACTAAGGAAGAATTGGTGGACCTCTTCCGGCCCGCCGGACTTACCAACCCCGCCGCGGCCCGATGACACCCGACGCGTACGACAAGCTCGCACCCCGCCGCCGGACGCTGATCACCTTCGCCCTGCTGGGCTGCGCATTCCTGGCCATGCTGGACGGCACCGTGGTCGGCACGGCCCTGCCGCGCATCATCGAGCAGGTCGGCGGCGACGGCTCCTCCTACGCCTGGCTGGTCACCGTCTACCTGCTGACTTCCTCGGTCAGCGTGCCGGTCTACGGCCGGTTCTCCGACCTGTACGGCCGTCGCCGCCTGCTGCAGGGCGGACTCGCCGTGTTCCTGCTCGGCTCGCTCGCCTGCGGACTGGCCGGCTCCATGGAAATATTGATCATTTCCCGCGCGGTGCAGGGCCTGGGCGCCGGAGCCCTGCTCACCCTCGGCATGGCCCTGATCCGTGACCTCCACCCGCCCTCCCGTGCGGAGGGGTTGATCCGCATGCAGACGGTGCTGGCCACCATGATGGTGCTCGGTCTGGTCGGCGGCCCGCTCGTCGGTGGCCTGCTGGCCGACCACGCCGGTTGGCGCTGGGCATTCTGGCTCAACCTCCCCATCGGCCTGGCCGCCGCGGCGATCCTCACCCTCGCGCTGCCCGACCGTCGCCCCGCCAAGGCACCGGCCGGCCGGCTCGATGCGGCCGGAATCCTTCTGCTCACCGCCGGTCTCTCTCTGGTTCTGACCGGCCTCAGCCTCAAGGGCAACACATCCGCCGGGCTCCCGATGACGTGGACAGATCCCACCGTCGCCGGTTGCCTGCTCGGTGGTCTGGCCTTGCTCGCCCTGCTCATCCCCGTCGAGCGGTGCGCCGAGGTCCCCATCCTGCCGTTGCGGCTGTTCCGCCGTCGCACCTACGCCGCGCTGCTGGCCGCCGGCTTCTTCTTCCAGGTTGCCGCGCTGCCCCTCGGCGTCTTCCTGCCGCTGTACTTTCAGTACGTCCGTGGTTATTCGGCCACCGTCTCCGGATTCCTGCTCCTCCCCCTGCTGATCGGCATGACGCTGGGCAACCGGCTCACCGCCACCGCCGTTCTGCGCAGCGGCCACGCCAAGCCCGCTCTCCTGACCGGTGCCGGACTCCTCACCCTCGGCACCGTCGCCTTCTTCACCCTGGGCACTGCGACATCCCCGGCGCTGACCTCCGTCTGGCTGCTCATCGCGGGACTAGGCACCGGACCGGCCATGGGCGGCATCACCATCGCCACCCAAAACTGCGTCCCGCACGACGACATGGGCACGACCACCGCGGGCTCAGCCCTCACCAAGCAGATCGGCGGCGCGTTCGGCCTGGCCTGCGCCCAGTCCCTGATCAGCCTCCACACCGCGGCCGCACCCACCGCGTCGGCGATCGGCTCCACCGTCGCCTGGAGCGGAACCATCGCCGGACTTCTCGCCCTGGCCGCTCTCCTTGCCATGCGCAACGTCCCCATCTCCGCGCCCGGAAGCCGCAGCGCCGCGCCCGCCACCAGGGCCGCCGCTTCCGCCGCCCCCACAGTCGGCGGGCCTGCCGCATAACAGCTTGGTGCGTGTCGGCGAACGAGCGTCCGCCGAAGACACCACACGGCACGCCGCGTCCCAGTGTCCAAATCGGATGGTCTGGTCACCGAGCGGGCCGCGTGGTCGGCCGGCCTGGTTCAGCCGAACCCGTGATACGGTGATCAACGAGGACGCGCGAAGACACGGTCCGGTATGGGTTAGTCCGGACGGCGCCACGCGCTTCACACCACATCCGACTGGGTGCGACCTGTGCGTCCCTTCCGTTGCTGCTGCACGAAAGGGACTGTGCTCATGTCGAGTCCGCACGTCATTGTCATCGGCGCCGGCCTGGGTGGGCTCGCGCTGGCGCAAGGGTTGCGCCAGGCGGGAATCGAGGTCACCGTCTACGAACGGGATACCTCGCTCACCGCGCGTCGCCAGGGCTACCGGCTACACCTGGACGCCCACGCCCGGGATGCCCTGCTCCGGCTGCTACCGCCACGGTTGTTCGAGCTGTTCCTGGCCACCGCCGGCACCCCGAACCCGCAGTTCGTGCTCCTGGACGACCAGCTCAACCACATCCTGACCCAGGACACCCCCGAAGAGCCGGCGCATTTCGCGGTAGACCGACTGGTGCTGCGGCAGATCCTGCTTGCCGGCCTCGAGGACATCGTCCGGTTCGGCACGCGGTTCCAGCGTTACGAGATCGGTTCGCAGGGCCGGGTGACCGCGTATTTCGCCGACGGAAGCCACGCCGGTGGCGACGTGCTGGTGGCCGCCGACGGAGTGAACTCCGCGGTACGCGGCCAGTACCTGCCGCACGCCCGGATCATGGACACCGGGGTGCGCCAGCTCTACGGCATGATCCCGCTGTCCGACCGCACTCGGCCGCTGTTCGACGACCGGATGCTCGGCATCTTCACCGCGATCACCGGCCAGGACGGCACATTCGTGGGCGTCGCGCCGGTGCAGTTTCCCGAACGTCCCCAGCAGGCCGCCGCCCGGATCGCCCCCGAGTTGCGCCTGCCGCCGGTCTCGGACTACATGACCTGCTCGTTCGGTGCCCGCCGCGAATGGTTCGGCGATGCCGACACCCGCCTGCGCTCGATGAGCGGTCAGGAACTGCACGCGATCATCACCGACGCCGTGCGGACCTGGCACCCGCGGGTACGCAAGATCATCGCCGCCTGCGACCCGGCCTCCGTGTTCGCGCTTCCGTTGCGCACCAGCATTCCCGTCGCAGGGTGGGCCACCACCCAGGTTACGTTGCTCGGCGACGCCATCCATGCGATGAGCCCGGCAGCCGGGGCCGGCGCCTGCGCCGCATTGCGCGATGCCGACCGGCTGACCACCGCGCTGCGCACGGCCGCGGCCGGCCACGATCTCCTTAACGCGCTGCGTGCCTACGAGTCGGAGATGATCGACTACGGGTTCGCCGCGGTACGGGCCGGAGCCAGCAACGGACAGCGATTCCTCGGCCAGGACCCCCTTCCTGATGAACAACCCGCCGCAAGCGCCTGACTCCCGGGTTCGGGCATCAACCCGAACCCGGAACACAGACGCCCGAAGCGGGAACTCGGACACCTGAAGCGGGAACTCAGGCGCCCGAACCCGGAACTCGGACACCTGGGCCCGGAACTCGGGCGACTGAAGCGGGAACTCGGGGGCCTGAAGCCGGAACTGAGGCGCCTGAGTCCGGAATTCGGGGGCCTGAAGCGGGAACTCGGGGGCCTGAGGCGGGGACACGGCTGTTGCGCTGGGAGTTACCGGGGTTTCGTGGCGCGGATCGAGTACATCAGCGGAACCCGGGGTCGCTCGGCGGGCAGCCGGTAGGCGATGCCATCCCGCTCCAGCACGGCGAACCGCGGCCAGAGCGTGTAGTCGTGCTCGTGCAGGAAGTCGATGCGCAGCCCCGCCGCGGCCAGCGCGGTGACCACTTCGCCCAGCCCGTGCGCGTACTCGATCGACCGGGTGTGCCGGACGCGGGCCTGCGGGTCCGCGTAGCTCCCCGCGTCCGGCTCGTCCCACACCTGCGGCCCCTCGGCGAAATAGTCGAACGTGACCGTGCGTCCCTCGGTTTCGTCGAGGGTGTCGGCGAACGGGTGGAATTCGGCTAGATAGAGAAACCCGCCCGGTTCAAGGAGATCAGCGATGACCTTCGCCCACCGGTCCACATCGGGCAGCCAGCACAGCGCGCCCAATCCCGTGTAGACGATGTCGTATGTCTCGCCCAGGACTGTCGCGGCGTCATACACGTCGGCAACGACGAAGCGGGCGAATAAGCCAACATCGTCCGCAACCGTGCGGGCGGCCTCGATCGCCTTCGGCGAGAAGTCCAGTCCGGTCACGTCGGCGCCGCGCCGGGCCCAGGACAGGGTGTCGAGCCCGAAATGGCATTGCAGGTGAACGAGGCGACGACCGGTGACCGCACCGACCTCGACCAACTCGAACTCCCGCAGGCTCGACGCCCCGGCCTTGAATCCGGCCACGTCGTAGAAATCGCTCGCGACGTGGATCGCGACCCGCTCGTCCCAGAGCGGCAGGTTGACCGCGAGATAGTCCGATTCCGGCATGTTCGCGAGCTTACGGGGGCTCGGCCGGAGCCGACCATCCAATTACCCAGCTAGGGTTTGCGCGCGACGCCACCGATGACGCGGGACTCCGACGGTGCGTCGGCGAACACCGTGGTCTCGTCGGGATACCAGGCCGGTGCGTAGACCAGGCCAGGCGACAGGAGTTCCCAGCCGTCGAAGAACCGCGCGAACTCCTCCCTGGTGCGCAGTTGGGCGGGGTTCGTCGTGCCGTCGTAATAGGCGACGAGCGCGGCGAGGTTGTCCCGTTCCTGCTCGGTCCGCGGGTTCTCGTTCGTCATCTGCGACAGCACGATCAGCGAACCCGGGGCGAGGACGGCGCGGCAGTGGTCCAGTGCGGCTTCCGGCCGGTCGGAATCCCGGATGAAGTGCAGCACCGCATTGACCACCAGGGCCAGCGGCTGGCCGAGGTCGATCACCCCGGCCTCGGCCACGCGTTCCCACATTTCCGCCGGCCGCAGGAAGTCGGCCGCGATCGCCTTGTGCCGCAGGGGGTCGGCGGACTCGGCGAGCAGCAGGGTCGAATGCGCCAGCGCGATCGGCTCGTTGTCGACGTAGACGACCCGGACGTCGTGTTCGGGGCGGACTTCGTCGGCGACTTCGTGCACGTTGCCCGCGGTCGGCAGCCCGGAGCCGACGTCCACGAACTGCCGGACGCCCAGCTCCACGCACCGGCGCACGGTGCGGCGCAGGAACTGCCGGCTCGTCCGCATGTAGTCGGGCAGCAGCGGCACCACCGCACGCACCTTCTGCGCGAACGCGCGGTCGATCGCGTAGTTCATCGTGCCGCCGAGGAAGTAGTCATATACGCGGGCGGCCGAGGGTCGGTCCAGACTGCCTTCGATGTCGCGAAGCGCCTTGTCACGGTCGGTCATGGAATGCGGGCTCCTTGTCGCCGCGCCCCATGCTATCGGTACCGGCTGCGCGCTCGCGTCCGAACCTCAGGTCCCGAGGTGGCCTGCGGATCCGTGCTCGCGTGCCGCCTTGATCGTCTGCGCGAGCAGGGTGGCGATCGTCATCGGCCCGACGCCACCGGGCACCGGGGTGATGAGCGACGCCCGTTCGGCCGCCGCCGCATATTCCACGTCGCCCTTGTTGCCGGCATAACCGGCGTCGACGACGACGGCACCGGGCTTGATCCACTCGCCACGGATCAGTTCCGGCCGCCCTACCGCCGCCACCAGCACGTCCGCCTGGGCGACGAGGTCGGCCAGGCCCACGGTCCGGGAGTGACAGTAGGTGACCGTCGCATCCCGCGTCAGCAACAGCATGCCGACGGGCTTGCCGAGGATCGGGCTACGCCCGACCACCACGGCGTGCTTTCCGGACAGCGGAACGTCGTAGGCATCCAGCAGTGCCATGATCCCGCCCGGGGTCGCCGACCGAAAGCCGCCTTCGTCGAACGCCATGGTGGCGAACGAGGTGCGGGTGACGCCGTCGACGTCCTTCGACGGGGCGATGGCCTCGAACGCCGCACGCTCGTCGATATGGCCGGGCACGGGATGCTGCAACAGAATCCCGTCGACCTCGGGGTCGTCGGACAGCTCCCGGATCTTGTTGACCAGCGTTTCCGTGCTGATGGTCTCGTCGAGCTCGATACGCTGCGACCGCATGCCGACCTTCGCGCAACGGCTGGCCTTCATGCGGACGTAGGTGTGGGAGGCGGGGTCGTCGCCCACCAGCACCGTTGCCAGTACCGGAACGCGGCCGTGCGAGCCGACGAACTCCGCCACCTCGCGCTGAACGCGTTCGAGTATCGCGGCGGAAACGGCGCGCCCGTCCAGAATCTGCGCGGTCAATCGATCTCCTCGGCAGGCTAGGTGGTGTTTCAAGCGGCGGAGCCGCTGTCTCTAGAAGACAACGGTGGTGTTGCCGTCCCGGATGACGCGATCCTCGCAGTGCCAGGCCACCGCCCGGGCCAACACCAGCCGCTCCACGTCCGCGCCCTTGCGCTGCAGCTCGCGCGCGGTGTCCCGGTGCGAGACGCGGATCACGTCCTGCTCGATGATCGGGCCCTCGTCGAGATCTTCGGTCACGTAGTGGGCGGTCGCGCCGATCAGCTTCACGCCGCGCTCCTTCGCCCGCTGGTACGGCCCGGCGCCCATGAAGGCCGGGAGGAACGAGTGGTGGATGTTGATCACGGGCATGCCGACCTCGTCCAGGAACTCGCCGGAGATGATCTGCATGTAGCGGGCCAGGACGAGCAGGTCGGCGTTGCCCTTGAGCAGGTTCAACTGCTCCTTCTCGGCGACCGCCTTGTTGTCCTTCTCCACCGGCACGTGGAAGAACGGGACGTCGAACTGCCGGACCTCGTCTCCGAGGTCGGCGTGGTTCGACACCACCATCGGGACGATCATCGGCAGCTCGCCGCGCCGCTGCCGCCACAGCAGGTCGAGCAGGCAGTGATCCATTTTGGACACGAAGATGGCGACCCGCTTGCGCTTCTTCGCCTCGACGAGCCGGAAGTCGAGCTCCAGTTCCCCGGTCAGCTTGGCCTCCAGCGCGGCGTTCAGCGCATCCATCCGCGCGGACAGGCCGGGCAGGTGGAAGACGGTGCGCTGGAAGAACCGCCCGCCGGACGGGTCGCTCGAGGACTGGTCGAGCGAGACGATGTTGGCCCCCTGGTCGGTGAGCACGCTCGACACGGTGGCCACGATCCCCGGGCGGTCCGCGCCTTGCACGATGAGGCGACCGTAGTCGTTGTCGTTCAGCTCACTCATGTATGTCCCTTCGCGAGTCCGCGCGCCACCGCGATGGTGGTGTGTGTCACTGCCGGCCGTCCTTTTCGGAGATCGCGGCCAGCAGTTCCTGCCGCCACACTTCAGTCTTCCGCAGCTCATTGAAAGTGAAGATGTGCAGGCCGCGGATGTTGCTGGTGACTTTCGACACGGCGGTGCCGAGACGCTTGGCCAGCTTCGTGGGGTTGTAGCCACCCGGTAACAGGAACCGCCACAGCAGGCTCTGCTGCTTCTGCAGGAACCGGGCCGAGGCGCCAAGGCCGATCCCGGCCGAGATCCGGATCAGCTTCTGCCGGTTCACCGGCCCCGGCATTCCGACATGGACCGGCGGGTTGATGCCGGAGGCGGCGAGACCCGCGGCCCACGTGGCGGTCGTGGTGGCGTCGAAGCAGATCTGCGTGAGGATCCGGGTCGCCGTCGTCGCCTTCCGCTTCAGGGCGAGTTCGAGCGCGTCCCGCGGGATGGCCGCGTGGCCTTCCGGGTAACCGCCGATGCCGATCTCCTCGAAGGGATGCCCCACCGCCTCCATCGCCTGGAGCAGCGCATATGCCTCGGTGAACTCGCCGACGGGCTTCGCGTCCCCGCCGATGACGAAGACCGAACGGAAGCCGCCCTCACGAAGACGGGCCACCACGTCGGCGACGTGCTTCTGGTCGACGAACTGCCGCGCCGGCAGGTGCGGCGCCACGGTGTATCCGTGCCCCAGCAGGCGTTCGGCGAGATCCAGGGTGGTGTCGATCCCCTTCGCCTCCGTGACCGTGACCGTGAGCGGGACGGTGATCGGCACGTTCTCGACCACGTCGCGCTCGGTGTTCCTGAACGGCATCACCTCATAACTCATGTTGTGTACCAGATCGGCGAGATTCGAATGCCGGCGCCTGGAGCCGGCGGCCTCCCGCTGCGTGGTCATGGGTTCTCCTCGCGTCGCCAACATCGCCCGTAATCAGTAGAGCCGAACGGAGATCGCGTTTCCTCGGGCATCGGGGCAGAGTTGTGCACGACAAATGACCGAGGCATTCGCGCGATTGTCCTACCCGGCCGGCCGGAACCCCCGGGCGAAGTGTGCCGGACGTCACTTCGCCGCGAGGCGCCCGCTAAGCCGCCGGCCAGCGCGAACGCCCCAAACGCAGCGGCGGCCTTACGTCAAATGACGCATTCGCCCTAGCCGGTTACGGCAGTGCCACACCAGCCATTTCTCTATGTCATCCGACACTCGCAATGCGTAGCTTATTGCTGAATGGAATCGCCGATGGCGCCGCAGGGAGAACGGGTAGGTAGATGAGCGCTAAGAACCTGCAGGAAGTGTTGGACCAAGCGGGTAACACGGTGGAACTGCTCCGGAACTCGCAGCTCGGGGCCTACATCTACCCGGTCGTCCCGGCGGAGTTCACGAACTGGCGCCGTGAGACGATCGCATGGGCCTCCTCGGCGGTACTGTTCGACCAGACGCACCACATGGTCAACCTGTTCGTGTCGGGGCCGGACGCGCTGAAGCTGATCACCGACACCGGGATCAACAGCACGGCCAAGTTTCCGGTCGACACCGCGAAGCAGTTCGTCCCGGTCTCCCCCGAGGGCGGCGTCATCGGCGACGGCATCCTGTTCCACCTGGCCGAAGAGGAGTACGTGTTCGTCGGCCGCGCCCCGGTGGCGAACTATCTACAGTGGACGGGCAGTTCGGGCTACAACCTCGACATCCGGCTCGACCAGCGCTCGCCGATGCGGCCCTACGGCCTCCCGGTCAAGCGAGACCTGTGGCGCTTCCAGATCCAGGGCCCGAACGCGTGGAAGATCATCGAGAAACTCAACGGAGCTCCCGTCGAGCAGGTGAAGTTCTTCCGTATGGGCTACATGACCATCGCCGGCGAGCGGGTCCGCTGGCTGCGCCACGGCATGGCGGGTGCTCCGGGCCTGGAGATCTGGGGTCCCTACGACAGCTACTTCAAGATCCGCGACACGATCCTCGAGGCGGGACAGGAGTTCGGGATCGAGCCGTGCGGTTCGCGCGCCTACTCGTGCAACACCCTCGAGTCCGGCTGGATCCCCTCGCCGCTGCCGGCGGTCTACACCCACGAGGATCTTCGCCCGTACCGGGAATGGCTGGGCGCGGACAGCTACGAGGCGACCAACGCGATCGCCGGCAGCTTCGTGTCCGACAAGATCGAGGACTACTACCTGAACCCGTGGGAGCTCGGCTACGGCACCTTCGTCAAGTTCGACCACGACTTCGTCGGACGGGACGCGCTGGCGGCCGTCGACCCGGCGGCCCAGCGGCGCAAGGTGACGCTCGCCTGGAACGCCGAGGACGTCGCCAAGGCCCTGTCCTACCTGGTCGACGACGGCCCCGACTACCAGTTCTTCGACCTGCCCAACGCCAACTACGGCTCGTCCAACTTCGATTCGGTGCTGGACGCGGATGGCAACGTCGTCGGACTGTCCCTGTTCACCGGATACAGCACGAACGAGCGCAAGGTGCTCTCCCTCGCCACGGTGAACCCCGACGTCCCGCTCGGCGCCGAGGTGAAGGTGGTCTGGGGCGAACCGGACGGCGGCAGCCGCAAGACCACCGTGCAGCCGCACGAACAGCTGGCGGTGCGGGCGATCGTGAGCCCGGCCCCGTACTCGGCGATGGCGCGCGAGACCTACCACCCCGGCTGGCGCACCGCGGTCAAGGCCTGATCCGCGGTGGTACCGGCTCTCCCCCAGGCCGGCGCCCCCGGGCCGGGTGGTGACCTAGCCTCCGCCACCCGGCCCGCTCCTTGACGGCTACTCCCCGGTGAGCCCGTCCACCGACTCCCGGATGAGGTCCGCATGACCGTTGTGCCGCGCGTACTCCTCGATCATGTGGACCAGGATCCAGCGCAGGTTCGGCGTCCGGCCGTCGCGCCAGCCCCGCCGGGCCGGCTGTGCCAGGTCGCCGTCCGTCAGCGCCTGGCCGACCAGGGCGCGTGAGCGGTCCACGGCGTCCTGCCAGAGCGCGAAGAGCTGCTCCGGGGTGTCGTCGGCGGCCGAGTGCCAGTCCCAGTCGGGGTCGGCCTTCCAGTCCACCGTGTCCCACGGCGCTTCACAGTCCCGCCCGGACAAGAAGCGAGCGAACCAGTGCGTCTCGACGTAGGCCAGGTGCTTGAGCATCCCGCCCAGGGTGATCGGCGACACGCCGACGGTAGCGCGCAAGCCGGCCGCGTCGAGCCCCGAACACTTCCAGGCCAGGGTGGCCCGGTGAAAGTCGAGGAAGCCCAGGAGGGTGGCGGTCTCGTCCGCCGCGACGGGCGGCTCCGGCCGCCCGTGCTCGTCCAAGTCGGTCATGGCGGCCAAACCTACCGGAGCGAAGAGGAGGCAAGCCACCGCAAAACCGGTCTCTCGCCCGGTAGGTATTTGCGCTCCACATGAACCGAGGGCCTTGACCGACCAACAAGGAGTCCCACGGTACTCCACGTCGACATGGAACAACACACGCGAGAAACCGGCCCACGCATCCTGCTCAGTGAAACCAACTCAACCGGATAAAGCTTCACTGCCGCTGAAGCCCTTGCGATCGGCCGCGCCCTGGTCAAGGTCGGGCGACTCGCCGCCGAAGCGCCCTGACCGAACCTCCGCGACCGGGCGGAAGCGCTGTCCGCTCGCGGTGCCGTGATTCTGTCCTTTCTTGCGGATGCTTGCGTTGATCCTGCTCGGCGCGTTAACTCGAACGTGTGTCGAACGTACGTCCTAAAGTTGATAGGATAGTGGCATGTCCGAGGTGGCTCCCGTTTCCCGGTTGTGGCAGGTTCCCGATGGGGACCTGACCGCGCTGTTGTTGGCGTGTGAGCAAAAGCTGCGGACCGGCTACGCCGAGATGCTCGCGATCGTGGGCGAGAGCGAGCAGCGCGGGCTGGGCAAGTCCTTGGGATTCAAGGACACCTCCGCGTTCCTGACGGATGCGTTGCGGATTTCCGCGCGGGAAGCCAAACAACGCATCGACCACGCCGCGGCCACCATGGCATCCTCGTCGCTGACCGGGGTGCCGCAACCCCCGCCGCAGGCCGCCACCGGCGACGCCCTCACCGCCGGGGACATCAACGCAGAACACGTCCAGGCGATAACCACGACTATGCAGGCGTGCCCGGCTGGGATTCCGGTTGAGCAGCGCGAGGCGGATGAGCGGATTCTGGTGGAGCTGGCTCGACAGGCCGGGCCGGAGGCGGTACGGAAAGCCGGTCGTCGGTTGCGCGCTCTCTGGGACCAGGACACCGCACCCCCCGAGGACAAGGACCGCGAGCAGGCCCATCCGCTTCGTCGGTTGGACATCACGCGCCGCAAAGACGGCAGCATCCGCTTCAGCGGTGAACTCGACCCCGAAACCGCCGAAGAACTCGACGGGCTACTCGGGCCACTGGCCAAACCACACAAGAACCCCGAAACCGGCGAACACGACACCCGCAGCCCCGCCGAACGAGCAGGAGACGCCCTCGCCGAAATCATCACCCTCGCCGCCCGCTGCGACGAACTGGCGACCCAGGGCGGCGAGCGCGCCGTGATGATCGTGTCCATCACCCTCGCCGAACTCGAGAACCGCGCCCGGCACGCCCTCCTCGACATCCCCGGGATATCCAGCGTCGACGGGCTCCGGCGCCTGGCCTGTGAGGCCAAGGTGGTGCCCGCGATCTTCGGCAACAAAGCCACACCCCTGTATGTCGGCGATGCTTCCCGGTTCGCCACCCCCGCCCAACGCCGCTACCTCGCCGCACGAGACCGCGGATGCGCCTTTCCCGGCTGCACTCGCGGTCCTAAATGGACGACACCGCATCACGTGGCGCCCTGGTCAACGGATAAACGCACCGACGCCGACAATCTCGTGCTCCTGTGCGGCCGGCATCACCGGGTGATCCACCACACGCAGTGGGAGGTAAGGATGAACGGGCATCTGCCCGAATTCATCCCACCACCCTGGATCGGCAAAGAGCGAAAACCCATGCGCAACCTCGCGCACACCACCCCACCCCGGTACCAACAAGCCGCATAACCCCACAGTGTCAGCGCCCGACAGACACCGTCGCCCGGGCGCTGGCCCTGTCGTGTACAACCTGACAAGGTCAAAGTGGGCGGGTCGGGAGTTGGCGTGGCTTTCATTGATCGGCGGTAGGGCACGGAGTTGTCGCCGTTGGGATCGATGAATCGGCACGCGATAAACCCGGCGACTTCGACGGTCATCCCGGGATACTGGCCGCCATGGAAGAGGTCAAGGTCGTCGTCGCCCATTCCGAGCGCGCGACCCTGCGCGTCGGCGACGTGTTTCTGAAGGTGGACGGTGACCAGACGCGCATCGACGTCGAGGTCGAGGCGATGGCCCTGGCGCCGGTCCCGACCCCGGAGGTCCTGTGGCGCAAGCCACCCGTGCTCGCGATCGCCGCGGTCCCGGGGACGGCGCTCGGCCGCCTCGGCGAGCCGTCGACCGCGTCGCCGGCGGCGTGGGCCGCGGCGGGTGCCGCCATCCGGAAGTTGCACGACGCGCCGTTGCCGCCGTGGCCCGGCCGGGGCCCCGACGAGTTGGCGGCGGATCTCGACGGCGAGTGCGAGTGGCTCGTGGCGAACGGCGTCCTACCCGCCGACCTGGTCACGCGCAACTACCAGGTCGCCGCGGCCGCGCTCCGGCCGTGGACTCCGGTGTTCACACACGGCGATCTGCAGCTCACTCACGTGTTCGTGGACGGTGACGAGATCACCGGCGTCATCGACTGGTCCGAGGCGGGCCAGGGTGATGCCCTGTTCGACCTCGCCACCTTGACGCTCGGACACGAGGAGCACCTCGACGACGTCGTCGCCGGCTATGGCACCGACGTCGATCTCGACATGATCCGCGCGTGGTGGTCGTTGCGAAGCCTGCTGGCGGTTCGCTGGCTGGTCGAGCACGGCTTCGACCCGTCCGCGCCGGGCTGTGAGGTCGACGTACTGAGATCCAACGTCTTCACCCGAAACAACTAGGAACGTAAAGCCCGCCGCGAGAGTTGATCGGCATGGCGAACGGGTTCCGGGATGCGGTAACGAGGACTGAGGTCGAGCACGGTCATCACGGCTGTGGTCGGCTCGATCAGATGTCCGGCCGAAACGAATACCGGCTTGACCTCCGCCCGGGTTCGCACCGCATAGCCGACGACCTCGCCGTCATGCCTGATGGGTGTCCGGGATCCCCGCTCGGGCCCGGGATCGGAGAAAACACCGACGAAATTGTTCTTCGCCACCCCGATGGTGGGAAGGCCGGTAACCAGGCCAACATGGCATGCGAGCCCGAACCGGCGTACGTGCGCAACACCGTGCCCGTCGCAGATGACGACGTCCGGGATGGTCGACACCTTTCGCATGGCTTCGATCAGCGGCGGCAATTCCCGGAAGGCGAAAAGGCCGGGTACGTAAGGAAAACTCACGGTACCGGTGACGACGTACTCCTCCAGTATCGTGAAATCGTCCGCCTTCAGCACGACCGCCGCCGCCGCGATTCGCGAAGAGGAATCGTCGTAGGTGACGTCCAACCCGAGAACGGTACGCACGGGGTCCGCGATTCTGCCGCCCAGCTTCACCAACCGGCGGAGACTGAGTTGCAAATCGACCGCTTCGGCGAGGCTCGCCGGCCATGTTTGAGGCTCGTCAACGTTCAAGAGAGCATTCCCCACGCGGAAAACATCACGCTACGGATTGTAGTAAGCCTCATTCGACGTCGGAAACCGCTTGATGCCGTACTCTGGGTCATGTCACGATTGCGCTGTGTTCACCGTTCGCAGTGCTGAGCCCGCCGACGCCGCTGGTTGTGCCGCTATCGCGCGAGGATCACCCGACTATTTCACCGACTATGCCGTCACGGAAATCGCGACCGAGGCAACGAGTCAGCCGACCTGGATCGCGGCTGACGGCGACGACCTCGCCGGGTTCGCGATCGTCGACCGCCGGTCTCCACGTGCCGCGGAGATCCTCTGGATGGCCGTCGCGGCGCCGCTGCGCGGTGGAGGCATCGGCACGCTGCTGCTGGGCCACGTGCTGCGCGATCTCGCCGAGACCGGGGTCCAGGTAGTGGAGGTCAAAACGCTCGACGCCAGCGCTGGGTACGAGCCTTACCGGGCCACTCGCGCCTTCTGGGAGCGACGCGGCTTCATCCACGTCGACACGATCGATCCCCCGCCCGGCTGGGAACCGGGAAACCCCGCAGCGATCTACATCGCCGCGCTCGCGCCCACTCGGCGGGGAACACAGGACGACGGTGGGCGGTTGCACTCCATGTGAGCAGGCTTGGACCATCCACGGACTACGCTGCCGCGCGCCGTCGCGCGATCCTGGCCCAGGTGCGGGCCGCGATCGCCAGCCGGCAGCACGACCCGGCCGCGCTGATGACGTTAGACGACGTCGTCGCCGCGCTCGGCTTCACCAGTGTCTCGGGCAGCCGGCGCACCGAGGTTCCGGCTGAAGCGATCATCGGCACGATGGCCCGCCGCGACGAATTCGATCGCGAGTTCCGCCCCCGCACGACGAGGGTGCGCGACCGGTGGCTGCGGGTGGCCGGCGCCGTCGAAGCCGGAGAGGTCCTGCCACCGGTCGAGCTGACCCGGGTCGGGGACATGTACTTCGTCCGGGACGGGCATCATCGGGTCGCGGTGGCCAAGGCGCTGGGCCACCCGGTCGTCGACGCTCATGTGCGGCGACTGTGCACCGTGGCGTTCGGGATGCTGTGCCTGCAGTTGAAGCACCTGCCGAGCAAGGCGGCCGAGCGGCTGTTCCTGGAGCGGGTCCCGCTACCCGACGACGTCCGGACCAAGTTGTGGCTGGACGACCCCGCGGACTGGATGCGGCTGGCCGACTCGGCGGAGGCATGGGGATTCCGCAGCGGCATGACCGCCGCCACCGAGCGCGAACGCCGGGTCTTCGCCGAAGCATGGTGGACCGGCGAAGTGCTGCCGTCGCTTGCGGCACATCCGGACGTGCAGTGCCAGTATGAGGTCCAACGCTATGTCACCCTGCTGCATCGACGGCAACGCACGCCAGCGCGGCCTAGCAATCCAGCGCGATGATCAGGTCCGAGGGTCCTTTTAGGACTGTGGCGGGGTTCGCGTGCTCGCCATCCATGTGCTGCGGCATTTGACCGTATCCGTGCCTTCCGTCAGCACTTGATCACCGACATCGACGACCGGCCCGCCCAGCACCGGCGCTCACCCAATTCGTCGATGACATTACGACAATTAGCGATGAGTAAAGCGGTATTGATCAACACAACCGCCCTTCACTGCTGCCGGCCCACGGGCCAGAGCATTTTCGAAACTTAATAAGTCCGATACTCGTGGTTACGGCAATTGGTGGCTGTGGGCTGGGCTGCGTTACGCAAGACTCCGGCACAGTGGTTGTTTCGCTGGTCAACCTCCTGGGGGTCGGACCCTTGCATATTCCACTGATCGTGGTGGTCGTGGTGATCACCGCGCTCGTTATGGATTTCACCTGCGGCTTTCACGAATGCTCGGACGCGGTGGCCACGTCCGTGGCCACCGGTGCGTTCCGGCCACTCGTCGCGGTCGGTGTCGCCGCAGTGGGAAACCTCATCGGCGCGTTGCTGTCCACCAAGATCGCGTTGACGATCTCCAACGGCATCGTGGACGACACCAAGATCACACCGACGGTCATCTTCGCCGGCCTGGTCGCCGTGATCATCTGGAACCTGGTCACCTGGGTGGTCGGCCTGCCCTCGAGCACGACACATGCGCTCTACGGCGGGCTGATCGGAGCGACCGTGGTCGCGGTCGGCATGGGCGGTGTGCATTTCGCGAAGGTCGCCAGCACGTTCCTGATCCCCGCCATCGCGGCTCCGGTGATCGCGGGCATCGTGACACTCATCGGCACCCGGATCTCCTACCGCATGACCCGCGGAGCCAGTGATCGGGTCGCCACCAGGGCGTATCGGGCCGGGCAGATGGTGTCGGCATCGATGATGTCGCTGGCACACGGCAGCAACGACGGACAGAAGACCATGGGCGTGATCACCCTGGCGCTGGTGACATCACACCTGTTGCCGCACAACTCCCACCCGCCGTTGTGGGTCATCCTGTCGGCGGCGGTCGGGATCGGAGCGGGCACGTTCTTCGGTGGCTGGCGCATCATCCGGACCGTGGGCAAACGCCTCACCGATTTGCGGAGCCCGCAGGGTTTCGTCGCGGAATCGGCTTCCACGGCGGTCGTGCTCGCCTCGGGCCATCTCGGTCTCGCGCTGTCCACCACGCATGTCTCCGGTGGAGCGGTGATCGGTTCCGGGCTGGGCAGGCGGGGTGCGGCGGTCCGTTGGAGCGTCGCAGGCAGGCTTTTGCTGACGTGGTTGGTGACGGTTCCCGCCGCGGCCATCGTGGCCGGTATCGCGGTTCCGGTGGCTTCCGCCGGCGCGGTGGGCACCGGAGTGGTCGCGGCCATCACCGTCGCGGTGGGCATCGTGACGTACCTGCTGTCCCGGCGAAACCCGGTCAATTCCGGAAACGTCAACGACGTGCCCGCGGTGCAACCGGCGGGCACACAGGAAACCGCCCCGGCCTGAGGGGAGAAGTGATGCAAATCGCCGGCGCGATCGGTTCGATCGCGGCCACCTCGCTGGCTGCGGTCATCGCCGTGGTCGTCCTGTTCGGGCTCGGCGTGCTGGGTATATCCCGGTACGAAACGGCACGCGCCAACGGCAGCCGCGGGTTGCTCAATGCTGTCGGCGCGGGAGCCGCTTTTATGGTCTGCCTCGCCATTGCGGTGTTCGGCCTGTACCTGATCGTCGTGAAGTAAGCGACCAGCACCTGAAGGGTGAGGACCGGCTCCCCCTTGACGACCCCCAACCCTCACTTCGCGTCGCCCAGTTCCCGCCAGAAGTCCCGGAGCACGTCGACGATCGCCCGCTCGACGTCGCCGTAGCGGCCGGCCGCGCGAGCCAGGTCGTTGCTGGTGGTGTGCAGGGTCTGCGCGGACCTCGTCAGTTCCGTCTCCCACGCGTCGGCGCAGTCGCCCAGCGCCTGGCTGGCCGCCCAGCCCCCGGCCGCGCCGCTGTCGACCAGATGTGGCGCGTGCGCGCGGACGTCGGCATGCAGTTGGTTGCCGATCCGGCCCGCCGCCCCGGCGGCCTCGCGAAGTGCGGCGGGATCGACGTGAATGTGATCCGTCATGTCGTCAGGATGTCCCGCACCGCTCCAAAACCGGTACAACCGCTGCTCAAGCACTGCCCTGGCCCGGGCGCTGAGCGTAGGCCCGGGGGGTGAGTGCAGGTTCACCCGGCTGTCCCGGCTCGTTGGCCGCCCGGACGGCCGCGTTGAGCTGTTCCGCCCGGCGCCGCGAAAGGCCGAGCCCGCTGGTCACGAGATTCGTGTACAGGCCCAGCTCGTGCGCGGTGCCGACGATGTCCACCACGTCGTGGCGCTGCAGTGGCTCGCCGCCCGAGAAATGTGCCTGCAGGACGCCCAGATCCCGCGCCTCTTCCAGCACCCGCTGCCACTGCCCGGTCGTCATCTCGTCCCGGTAACCGTCGAGGTCGATGGGGTTCGAGCAGTATCCACAATGGAGCGGGCAGGCGTAGGTGAGCTCCGCGACCAGTCCGAACGGTCTAGTCACGGCCGGCCTCCAGGTATCGCCGGGCGGCCAGCCGGGTGAGGAAATTCCGCACCTCGTCGACGATCACGTGGTCGTACCGGCGACTCAGCTCCCGCACGATCCCGGCCAACGTCGACTGCCCCTGGCACAACCGGAGCACCGCCGCGCCGGTCGCGTTCAGGACCATCACGGATTCCGGAGCCAGCAGCACGTGGTGCCCTCGCACCTCGTCGAACACCAACCGAACATGGGCGGAAAGCCTCGGGCGCGCCGAGAGCGGTAGTGAATTCTCAGTCGGGGTAACCTCGGTCGATGGCATCCAGCACGCTCCACAGGACGTCGCATTTGAAGGAGAGCGCCTGGATGGCGCGTTCTTGTTCGCCGATCGAGCGGCATCGTTCGGTGACCACTTCGAGCGCGTGTTCCGCGTCGCGGGGCGCCTGCTGCAGCCGGGCCCGGAAATAGGCGAGTCCGTCGCTTTCGATCCACGGATACGAACGCTCGAAGGCCGCGATCCGCTCGGCCATGAGATCGGGTGCGAACAGCTCGGTCAGCGACGACGCCACCGCCTCCACCCACGGCCGGGTGCGGGCGAAGTTCACGTAGGCATCAACGGCGAAACGCACGCCGGGAAGAAGGTGGCGCTGGTCCCACAGCTCCTTGCGGGGCAGCCCGACGGCCTCGCCGAGCCGCAGCCACGCCTCGATGCCGCCCTCCTGGCCGGCCGTGCCGTCGTGGTCGGTGATGCGCCGGATCCAGCGCCGCCGGACGTCGGGTTCGGGACAGTTGGCCAGGATCGCGGCATCCTTGCGGGGAATGCTTTCCTGATAATAGAAGCGGTTCGCCACCCATCCCTGGATCTGTCGCCGGTTCAGCCGCCCCTCGTTCATCTTGACGTGAAAGGGATGCCGGTCGTGATAGCGCTGAGAATGGGCGCGCAGCGCCGCGACGAAACTTTCCGTGCCGGACGAAGTCACATCAGCCCTTTCCTCGGCTTTCTCGGTGATGCGCCAAGTGTGGAGGGATGCCGGATTCCGGCATCCCTCCGTGGCCCGTCAGTCCTCCAGCCGGGCGACGTACATGGTCACCTCGGGTGCGACCCCGATCTCCTCGAACTCCGGGGCCTCCCACACTTCGGCGGCTTCCATCGCTTCACACCTCCTCTCTCGCGAGGATCGCGGCGCCAGCCTCAAACAGTCACTGGTCCGGGAGGGCGCGTTGAACTCGCCCGACGGCGTGCCGCAGAAGACGAGGTCGCCGGCCATGGCCAGCACCGAGGACGAGATCGGCAGGTGCCAGCTCCAACGCCACACCTCTTCACTCGTGGCCGCGTCGAACGCCTTGACCTGGCCCGCCATGTCGTCGGTGGGCGACCAGCCTGCCCAGCGTCGCCCGATTCTGCCGGTCCAGCCCGATCTCGCTTATCAGACCGGAAAGTTCCCGCTCGGCGGTTGCCACCGGCCTCACCTCCAACCCCGAGTTACCGTGTGAAATGAGAATTCAGCGCCCACGTGCCATTATGCGAAATTACCGGGGCGTCACCACCGTAGATAAACGACGTTATATCCGCTCCATCACCGCGGCATCAACGAACTTGTGCGGAACGGAACCCCACGGGCAACAAGCGGCGGTCACCGGGCAACCACCGGTCGGCGTACCGGGGCAACGCCGGCGCCGCGCGGTCCCATTGCCGCTGGTTCGCCGGCGGCCACCGTTCGTTGCCGCCTTGCTACCGCTGATCCCCGATTCCTTGCCAGACTCGCCGCTGGCGCAATACTTTCCGCCCGAAACGGCCGCGAGTCGAACCGTGTACCTGCGCGAGTTGAACGTGGGTTGCCGCGAGGTGAACCCATCACGGCGAAGAGAGGATTCCGATGCCAGGAAACCGCGTGGTTGTCTACAAAGGACCGGGAACGGTCGGGGTCGAGACGATCGACTACCCGAAGCTCGAACTGCCCGACGACGTCGTCAACGGGCTCGGCGTGCCGAAGAAGGCTCCGCACGCCGCGATCCTGAAGCTGGTTTCCACCAATATCTGCGGCAGCGACCAGCACATGGTGCGCGGTCGCACCACCGCTCCCGTCGGGCAGAGCCTTGGCCACGAGATCACCGGCGAGGTGGTCGAGACCGGTGAGGACGTGCTGTTCGTCAAGCCGGGCGACATCTGCTCGGTTCCCTTCAACATCGCGTGCGGGCGCTGCCGGATGTGCAACGAGGGCAAGACCGGGATCTGCCTCAACGTCAACCCGGCGCGGCCCGGTGCCGCCTACGGCTATGTCGACATGGGTGGCTGGATCGGCGGCCAGGCGGAGTACGTGATGGTGCCCTTCGCCGACTTCAACCTGTTGCGCTTTCCCGACCGCGACCAGGCGCTGGAAAAGATCCTCGACCTGACCATGCTGTCGGACATCTTCCCGACGGGCTACCACGGCGCCTACACCGCCGGGGTCACCACCGGTTCCACCGTCTACGTGGCCGGTGCCGGCCCGGTCGGGCTCGCCGCCGCGCACGCCGCGCAGTTGCTCGGCGCGTCGGCGGTGATCGTCGGAGACATGATCCCCGAGCGGCTCGCCCAGGCGCGCAGCTTCGGGTGCGAGACGGTGGACCTGCGCGAGTCCGCCGAACTCGCCGACATGATCGAGCAGATCGTGGGCGAGCCGGTGGTCGACGCCGCCGTGGACGCGGTCGGGTTCGAGGCCCGCGGGCACGGCGACGGTGCCGCCGAGCAACCGGCCACGGTACTCAACGACGTCATGACCATCGCGCGGGCGGGCGCGTCACTGGGCATTCCCGGCCTGTACGTGACCGGGGACCCGGGCGGCGTCGACGAGCACGCCAAGGTCGGTCAGCTCGGCGTGCGCATCGGGCTCGGCTGGGCGAAGTCGCATTCCTTCACCACCGGCCAGTGCCCTGTCAAGAAGTACAACCGGCAGCTGATGAACCTGATCCTGTCCGGCAAGGCGCAGATCGCCAAGGCGGTCAACGCCACCGTCATCACACTCGACGACGCCCCGCGCGGATACGCCGAGTTCGACGGCGGCGCGGCCAAGAAGTACGTCATCGATCCCCACCGCATGGTCGCCGCCTAGGGAAATCCGGCCTGGGGTGCAATTACAGTTGCACTTCCAGGCCGGCCAGGCCGACCTCGATGCCCATGGACGTGATCAGCGCGTGCTCGGGTGAGGTCCGGTCGAGGATCGGGTTCGTGTTGTTGATGTGGGTGAACACCTTGCGCTTGGCCGGCAGCTGGGCGAGCCGCGTCAGCGAGCCGTGCTCGCCGCCGATGGGCAGGTGGCCCATGTCCCGCGCGGTGCGGGTCCCGCCACTGACGCGCGGCATTTCGTCGTCGGTGAAGAACGTGCCGTCGACCATCACACAGTCGACGGCTTCGGCCCACGCCGCGAAGTCCTCGTCCCAGCGCGGCACCGTCGGCGCGTACACCGCCGTGCCTCCGGTGACGGTGTCCCGCAGGTGATACGCGACTTCCCAGTCATCGAACGCCTTCGGCTCGCGCACGTAGCGTGGTGGTTTCCGGCCCGTCGGAAACGCGGTCACTCGCAATCGCCCGTCGAGATCGAAGCCTACCCCGCTTTCGATTTCGTGCCAGGACAGTGCCGCGTAATCGGCGAGCAGATCCCGGACCGGGAAGTCGTTCGCGAGCGTGCCCAGTACCGGCGCCGTCCCGTAGACGGTCAGCGGCGAACCCTCTCTCAGGATCAGCAGCCCGATCGTGTGGTCGAACTCGGCGTCACTGAGCAGCACACCGGCGACCGGGGTGTCGCGCGGCCCGGGGCCGGGATGCAGGAACGGTGTCGCCGCGATCTGGTGATGGACGTCCGGAGTGGCGTTGAGCAGGTACCAGCGCGTTCCGTCGCCGGACACCGCGAGGCTCGCGTGCAGCGATGCTGTTTCCGGGTGGCGGCGAGCCCTGCGGCAGCCCGGGCAGGCACAGTTCCACTGTGGATAGCCGCCGCCGGCCGCGGCGCCCAGGGATCGAAGCAACATCCGCCGGTTACCCTCCCTTCACAGCCCGCTGTTGTCCGGGCGGCGTGGCTACGATGGCTGAGTCCGGCCGGTCCGGCAACAACCGGACCCCCAGTGGCGTGCTTTTCCGCACGAACGGACGACCACCGCCAACGAACGGTACCCGGCAGGTTTCACACGCCGAGCAGGCGGCGTACCTCGGCGGTGTGACTGCGCGAGACCGGGATGAACTCGGGTGCCCGAGGGTCGGTGATCAGGAGCAGCTCCCCCTTGACCCCGCGCTCCAGTTCCGCGACCCTGCGCAGGTTCACGACGAACCGGCGGTGCACACGGCAGAAGCCGAACGGCCGCAACTCGCGTGCCATGTTGTCGAGCCCCCGGGTGGCCGCCTGCACCTTCCCGCGGTCGGTGTTCAGCCATACCGTGTTCCGGTCGGCCTCGGCGTAGCGAATCTCCGCGGGCGAGAGCACGACGACGCGGTCCTTACGAACGCCGATGACACGTTGCGGCATCGGCAAGGCAGGCGGCTCGCCGGGGTTCTCGTAGCGCTCGTCGCCGTTCTGAGAGCCGAATTCGCACAGTATGCCGATGATGCGGTTGGCCGCGAGGATCGGCCGGAGGCTCACCGGCACGACCGCGTCGGGTTCGGTCCCGGACAGGCGGGCCCGTCCTGTCCACTGTGGATCCGTCAGCGAACGCTTGGTCGCCCAGCCGAGTACGGTGGACAGCTCGGGCCAGTCGGGCCGGGCGCGGTCGGACACCTCGACCCTCGGCGCGGCCGCCGGCAGGCCGAGCGTTGACTGGGCGGTCTCGTCCGCGACGATGGCCCGCCCGCCGAGATCGAACCCGGCGAAGGAACCGCCACCGTTGCGAGAGCTGAGGTCGGTCACCCGCTCGACGACGATCTTGCCCTCCCACACCACGCGACGCCGGATCTCAGCCTCCACGCCCGCCACCGACCTCGCCAGCCACGACGTCACCTGCGCCGGGATACCCGCCGACCAGCGGGACACGTTGATCATCGCGACCGGGGAGTCCGTGACCACGTCGCGGATCGCGATGGCGGCACAGGACCAGTGGTGGAACCCCTCGCACCAATGCTCCGGTCCGGTCACCGTGATCGGACCCCGGCTTTCCAGCGCGGTACCCATCCCGTTGGTACCCGTCGTGTTCTCCGCCCACGCCGACCACGGGGCGAGATTGCTCTTCTCCGCGTGCGCCCGCACCGCGGGATCGCCCCAGGAAGCGAGGACGCGGCCACGACCGTCCGCCACGGCGACGATGCCGTGCTCTCCCTCCAGCCGCTGCCCCGCCGTCGCGGCGATGCCGCCCAACTCGGCCAGCAGGACGTCGTGGTCCAGCCGGTGGTCGGTGTGGTCGGAGGCGCCCGGCGCGGCCTCGAGGTTCGGATCGACATCGTAGGTGTCGCGGCACCGGTACCACGACGCCAGGATCTGCGGCCGGACACCCCGCACGCTCGCCTCACCCGAGGTGAAACTCTCCCACGCGCGAGCGATGGTGCTGCGGTCGTTCGTGCCCGAGGTTTGTCCGGTCTTCCGAGTGCGACGACTGGTCGTGCGCTGCAGGGTGACAGGCGGGTCCGTCATCCGACCTCCTTGTCATAGATGCCGATACCGACCGCAGTGAAGCGCCAACGGTGACCCCAGTCACACGCTAACGCCGACCGGCATCTCACTCAAGGAGCATCGGGCACCGAACTCCGGACGGCACCGGCCGGGGAAGGCGGATCGTGTCCACTATGGACAATAGGCGCGGCTATCGGCCGCTCGCCTTCAACGCCTTGTCGAGCCGGGGATAGACGCGGCGGATGTTGTGCTCGTAGACCTTGGCCGCATCCCCGGCTGGAAGGCACAACGCGTCGACATAGCGGCGGGTTTCGTCGAAGTAATGGCCGGTCGCCGGGTCGATGCCGCGCACCGCGCCGACCATTTCCGAACCGAACAAAATGTTGTCCACGCCGATCACCTCGAACAGCAGGTTCATGCCCGGCTGGTGATACACGCAGGTGTCGAAGAAGACATTGCGCATCACGTGCTCGGCCGGCGCCGGCCGGCCGAGCATGTCGGCCAGGCCGCGATAACGGCCCCAGTGGTAGGGCACCGCTCCCCCGCCGTGCGGGATCACGAACCGCAGCCCGGGCAGGTCGCCGAACAGTTCGCCCTGCAGGAACTGCATGAACGCGGTGGTGTCCGCGTTGAGATAGGCCGCACCGGTGGCGTGGAAGTTCGGGTTCGCCGACGCCGACACGTGCACCATCGCGGGCACATCGAGCTCGATCATGGCTTCGTAGAACGGGTACCAGCTCTTGTCGGTCAGCGGCGGCGAGGTCCAGTGCCCACCGCTGGGGTCGGGGTTGAGGTTGCAGCCGACGAAGCCGAGTTCGAGCACGCAGCGCCGCAGTTCGGCGATCGAGTGCTCGATCGACACGCCGGGTGACTGCGGCAGCTGGCACACCCCGATGAACCGGTCGGGGAAGAGCAAGACGACCCGGTGGATCAGGTCGTTGCAGGCCCGCGCCCAGGCCGCGCTGACCGCTTCGTCGCCGATGTGGTGGGCCATGGCCGACGCGCGCGGCGAGAACACGGTCACATCGACGCCGCGTTCGTTCATCAGCCGCAGCTGGTTGCCTTCGATCGACTCGCGGATCTCGTCGTCACCGATGCCGGGATAGGCCGGCGGCGTGGTTCCCGCGTCGAACGCGGCCCGCTGCGCCTCCCGCCAGGAGGTGTGCGCGGCCGGGGCCGTGGTGTAGTGGCCGTGGCAGTCGATGATCACCTGTGTCCCTCCATTTCGGACGGTGTGCGCGCCGGGCGGCGCCGCCCCGGACACCGAACGTAACCACCTCGCCGGGATCGTCTCAACGATGTCCTACGAAATTGTTGACGATTTTGTCCGAGGTTGCCTACGGTAGAGGACGCCGAGGAGAGGAGCGGGCATGTCGCGTGCTTCGATCAGCGGTGTGCCGTGCATGCTCATGCGGGGCGGCACGTCCAAGGGAGCGTACTTCCTCGCCGGCGACCTGCCCATCGATCCCGCCGAACGCGACGAAATGCTGTTGCGGATCATGGGCAGCCCCGATCCGGGGCAGCTCGACGGCATCGGCGGGGCGCACCCGCTGACCAGCAAGGTCGCGGTGATCTCCCCGAGCGCCGGGCCGGACGCCGACGTGGATTACCTGTTCCTGCAGGTGGCCGTCGACGAGGCGACCGTGTCCGACCGGCAGAACTGCGGCAACATCCTGGCCGGCGTCGGGCCGTTCGCGATCGAACGCGGCCTGGTGTCGCCCGGACCCGAGCACACGACCGTACGGATCAGGATGGTCAACTCGGGCAGCATCGCGGTCGCGCACATCGCGACGCCCGGCGGTGTGGTCCGGTACTCCGGCGACACCGCGATCTCCGGCGTGCCCGGGACAGCGGCGCCGGTCGTGCTCGACTTCACCGGCACCGAAGGCTCGGCGGGGTCCGGGCTGCTTCCGACCGGCCACGTGACCGACGAGATCGACGGGCTGCGGGTCACCTGCGTCGACAACGGCATGCCGGTCGTCGTGGCCTACGCCAAGGACTTCGGGCTCACCGGATACGAGCCGGTGGACCAACTCGAGGCCGACGACGCGCTGGGAGACCGCGTGCAGTCGCTGCGATTGCGGGCGGCCGAGCTGATGGGGCTCGGTGACGTGCGGGAGAGCTCGGTCCCCAAGACGACGCTGGTGGCGCCGCCCGCGGACGGCGGCACGATCTGTACCCGGACGTTCATCCCGCTGCGGCCGCACACCTCGATCGGTGTGCTCGGTGCGGTCAGCGTGGTCACGGCGATCCTGCTCGACGGTGCCGTCGGCCACGACGTCGCACACATACCCGACGGCGCGACCAGGTTCGACGTCGAGCACCCGAGCGGGCACGTCCAGGTCGAGGTCGAGGTCGACGCCCGGGCCGGCCCGCCCCGCGTGCGGCGCAGCGGTGTCGTGCGCACCGCCCGGAAACTGTTCGACGGCACCGTGTTTCCCCGATAACAGGGCTTCCCCGACCACAGGAGCGTTACATGGCCCCGACACACGAGATCGCCCACCTCGGCCACGTCGAGCTCTTGACCCCCGAGCCGGAACGCAGCCTGTGGTTCTTCACCGACATCCTGGGCATGACCGAGAACGGCCGCGACGGCGATTCGGTCTACCTGCGCACCTACGACGACTACGAGCAGTACAGCCTGATCCTCACCGGGCACGAGACGTCGGGCCTCCGGCGCACCGCGCTGCGCACCTCCAGTCAGGAAAACCTGGACCGGCTCGCGAAACGCGCGGAGCAGGCCGGCCGCGGTGTCGCCCGGCTACCGGCCGCCGCCGGGATCGGCCCCAGCTACCTGTGCACCGACCCGGACGGGCACGAGATCCAGCTGTACTGGGAGACCGAGTGGTACCAGGCGCCGGAGGAGCTACGTCCGGCACTGAAGAACCAGCCGCAGGCGTTTCCGGGCCACGGTGTGGGCGTGCGGCGGCTGGACCACGTCAACTACCTGGCCGCCGAGGTCGAGCCGAACGGCGCCTTCGTCCGTGACGTGCTCGGCGGTGCCGTCAGTGAGCAGATCATGAACGACGACGGGTCGATCCCCGCCCAGTGGCTCCACTTCACCAACAAATCCTATGAGTTGGTCTACACCAGCGACTGGACCGGCAGCCGGGGCCGGCTGCACCACATCGCGTTCGCGACCAACGCCCGTGAGGACATTCTGCGCGCCGCCGACATCTGCCTGGAAAACGGCGTGTTCATCGAGACCGGCCCGCACAAGCACGCGATCCAGCAGACGTTCTTCCTCTACGTGTACGAGCCGGGCGGCAACCGCATCGAACTGTGCAACCCGCTGACCAGGCTGATCCTCGCCCCCGACTGGAAGACGATCACCTGGACCCAGGGGGAACGCGCCAAGGGCCAGGCGTGGGGCCTGAAGACCATCGAGTCCTTCCACACGCACGGCACCCCACCGGTAGCCGCGAACACCTGAGTGTCCGCGGCGGACTTCGCCCCGGACCGAACGCTGAGTCCGTCAGCGCATCGTTGCCTATGCGACCGAGTTCCGCACCAAGCGCCACAGTGAGGTGACTTCACGTCGTCGGGCTTCATGAAGTGGATCGGTGGCGTCCTTGGCCCGCGGGTGCCGCGGGGAGGTGTCGTATCGGGCGGCGACCCGAAGGCCGGCAGCGGCGATCCGGGTGAGGAGTTCATCGCGGGTCCGCAGTCGGAGGCGCTCGGCGAGATCGGACAGGACGAGCCATCCCTCACCGGCCGGGGTGAGGTGGTCCCGGAGACCGCCCAGGAAACGGTGGAGCATGGCGCATTCGGGGTCGTAGATTCCGAGTTCCAGAGCAGAGGCCGGCCGTGCGGGAAGCCAGGGCGGGTTGCACACGATCAGGTCGGCCCGCCCGCTCGGCCACAGGTCGGCCTCGACAATCCGCACTCGATTGGCAAGGCCGAGATGGTGCATGTTCGCGCGTGCGCAGGTCACCGCGCGGGGGTTGATATCGGTGGCCACCACCCTCGAGCCCCGTCGGGCGAGGACCGCGGCGAGCACTCCGGTGCCGGTACCGAGATCGAATGCGAGCGGCCGCTCCGACCCCGACGGGAATGGTGCTCGGGCGACGAGATCGACGTACTCGCCACGGACCGGTGAGAAGACGCCGTAGTCCGGGTAAATGCGTGCGTCCAGAGCAGGAACGTCGACGCCTTTCTGGTGCCATTGGTAGGCACTGAGCACGCCGAGGAGTTCAGGCAGCGACACACACATCCGCCCGGTGTCGCTGTTGATCGGGTCATCGGTGAATGCGCCGTACGCGTGGTCGCAGGCCTGCCGCACGTCCGGCGCACGACGCAGCCGGAGGGTGTGACCGGGCTCCAACAGGACCAGCAGCCTCCCGAGCAGTTTCGCCCGCTCGGCCCGCACAGCCCGATGGCTGTGGAAGAGGGCCGCCGCATCGCTTCCCGCCACGATGGCGTGGGGGCTTCGTTGCAGACGGCGGTCCAAAGCCCGCATGAGCTGGCGGGCATTGTGGAAATCACCTCGCCAGAGCAGACTCGTGCCGGCCCTGGCCAGACGGTAAGCGGCTTTCGCGGTGATGTGATCGTCGACAACGACAACGCGGGCGGGCGCCGGGGCCGCATTCTCGGAATGCCAGCGGGCAGCCAAGAACGATCCGTTCTCGGCCCAGCTGATCGTGGGCATGAGGTACTCCTGTGGGAACGAAGGTGCCTTGGGCCGGCGACGCTTCGATACAGGAGTACAGCAGGGATTACGCGCTGATCAGCACGATGACAGAACGGATCACTCCCGCGTCGAAGCGTGGGAGCGGTGATCGCCTAACACCATGCCCATGACCACGGTCGATCCTTCCGTCGTACGTCCCCATAATCGCAGAGGTTCACCCGGACAGGGTCAAGGTTTGCGCGCGACACCCGCCATGATCCGCGACTTCGACGGGGCATCCGCGAACGCCTGGCCCGCCACGGGATGCCACGCCGGGGCGTAGACCAGGCCGGGCTCCACCATCTCCCAGTCGGCGAAGAACCGCCCAAACTCCTCGAAGGTGCGAAACTGTCCGGGGTTGGTGGTGCCCTCGTAGTACTGGGCCAGGTCGAGCAGCGCCTGCCGCTCTTCGTCGTCTGCCGGGTTCTCGTCGGTCAGCTGGCACAACACCAGCATCGAGCCCGGGGCGGCCTTCTCACGGTAGAACGCGAGCGCCTCGTAGGGCCCCTGCTCATCCTTGACGAAGTGCAGGACCGCGTTGATCAGCAGCACGATCGGCTGGTCGGGGTCGATGATTCCGGTTGCGAGGACTCGCTTCCACAGGTCTCGCGGCTGGAGCAGGTCGGCGGCGATGGCCACGTGGCGCTCGGGGTCGGCGGTGTCGGCCAGCAGGATCTGCGAGTGCGCGAGCGCGATGGGTTCGTTGTCGATGTAGACGACGCGCGTGTCGTGCTCGGGCCGGGTTTCGTCGGCGACCTCGTGCACGTTGCCCGCCGTGGGCAGCCCGGAGCCGATGTCCACGAACTGCGTGATCCCGGCCTGCGCGCAGTGGCGGACCGCCCGGCCCAGGAACTGCCGGCAGGTGACCGCGGACTTGGGTATCAACGGCAGGCGCGCGGCCACCTTCTTCCCGAACTCTTCGTCGATCGCGTAGTGGTGAGTGCCACCGATGAAGTAGTCGTACACCCGTGCCGCGGAGGGTTTGTCGAGGCTGTCCTGAACGGCCCGCAACACTTCGTCATCCGCCATGATCGAAATCATGCCACAACCGAGAGAAGCGTCACCATATGGGGACGATCTTCACCAACCGGATAAGCGCAAGCTTTCGGCTGAAGAACTGGTGGCCAGGCACAGGACGCTGCCGCACGTCGACTTTGCCCGCATGCGCGCGGAGGCCGACGAGTTCTTCGGCACCGAAGACCGCGTCGGCGATGCCCCGGGGATCGACCACCGTGGCTCAGCGTCGACGGTCCGGCGTACTCGATACCTGTGTCTACCTGGACCTCGCCACGATCGACCCGGCGATCCTGCCGAACGTCCCGAAGATCACGGCGGTCACACTGGCCGAACTAAATCAGGGCGTGGCGATGGCCAGAGACCCGGCCGTCCGCGCGGCTCGCATCGAGCAGTTGGGGGCCGCGCTGGCCGGCTTTGACGCTTTGCCGTTCGACGACATGGCAGCTGCCCGGTACGGCACGTTGGTCTCCATGACGATTGCCGCGCGGCGGGATCCCCGGCCCCGCCGGATGGACCTGATGATCGGTGCCATCGCTTCGGTCCGGGACCTGCCGCTTTACACACGCAACGTGTGCGACTTCAGCGGCCCGGAACGCGCTCTCACCGTCATTCCGGTGTAGTCGCCGGGCGGGGCCGGTCGCGGATCATCCGGATCGGGCGCTGTCGGCCATCGCGTAGGCACTGAGCACGTCTTCGCCATAGATGTCCCGCAGCCAGTTCGTCTGGTACACCGTGTCCAGGTAGCGCTCCCCGAGGTCCGGCGCGATCGCGACCGCGGTCAGTCCGCCGGCGTCGTGCTGGGTGAGCCAGTCCACCGCGCCCCGGACGACCGTGCCGGTGGAGCCGCCGAACAGGAATCCCCGGCTGGCCAGCAGGTGGCACATGCGGATGGTGTCGGGTTCCTCGACCCAGGTCACGTCATCCACATAGGACTCGTTCAGCAGCGGCGGCCGGACGCTGGTGCCCAGGCCCGGAATCATGCGGCGGCCGGGCAGGCCACCGAAGATCACCGAGCCGACGCTGTCGACCGCGATGGTGTGCACGCGGGGGCGCCACTGACGGAAGTAGCGTGCGCAGCCCATCAGCGTTCCGGTGGTGCCGGTGCCGACGAAGAGCACGTCGAGGTCGGGGAACTGGCGCGCGATCGAGGGCGCGGTCGTGTGGTAGTGGACCTTCCAGTTGTTCGAGTTGGCGTACTGGTTGAGCCAGACGTAACGGCTGTCGGAGGCGCACAGTGCGCGCACGTACTCGATGCGGGCGCCGAGGAGATCGCCGTCGGCATCGGGTTCGGTGATGACGTGAACCTCGCTGCCCAGCGCTTCCATCAGGCGCCGGGTGGACAGGTTGCAACGCGAATCGGTCACGCACACGAACTGGTAGCCCTTGCTTGCGGTCAGCATGCTCAGCGCCACGCCGAGGTTTCCGGACGAGGACTCGACCAGGATCGAGCCCGGTATGAGCACGCCTTCGGCCTCGGCGGCCTCGACCATGGCGACCGCGGCCTTCAGCTTCACCGAGCCGGCGAAGTTGAAGCCCTCGCACTTGAGGAAGAGCGAATGTCCCAGCAGTGGCTGCAGATCCACGTAGAGCTCTTCTTCATTGAATTCTTCGGGAACGGAGATGACTGGCACAATCCCTCCTCAGCTGCTCTCCCCCGGTCATCCGTACCGGCGCAGGTCGTGGAAAAAGTCGTCGACGAGGCAAAGGCGGCCGGAGCGGGCCACCTCGTCGTAGACGTACTTGCCCACGGCGAGGTCGAGCACCCCGAGGCCGAACGGGGAGAACACCAGCGGCGCCTCGCGCGGCAGCCTCACCCGTTCCACCATCACGTCGTACAGCGTTCCTCGCACGAAATCCCGGTTGCCCGTGAGCTGTTCGGCCAGATGCGGCGATGTGTTGGCTCTGAGGCAGTGCTCGACGTCATCGACGATATTGGTCGACGCGAGCAGAATCTCCGGAGCGAGGTCGCGCAGCGACACGTGCAGGACCACGGGGTTGTGGTCGAACCACGAGAGGTCGCTGACGTGCGGCTTGCCGACACTGGTGGCAAAAACCACCAGGTCACTGGAGCGGATCAACCGCTCCGCGCGGTCATGGACGGTGATCCGGCCGCCGGTGCCGGACCGCTCGAGATAGCCCCGGAAGCCGGCCGCGCTGTCGGCGCACGTGTCGTAGACGCCGATCTCGTCGAAGGACCAGCCGGTGGCCGCCAGATACGTGTGGATGTAGCGGGCGATCAGGCCGGCCCCGAAGAACCCGGCCCGGCTGGGGCGGCAGCGGTGGCGGGACAGCCAGCCGGCCGCCGAGGCCGCCAGCGCGGCCGTCCGGCTGGCGCTGATGATCGAGCTTTCCAGGCAGGCGAACGGGTAGCCGGTGTCGTGGTCGTTGAGGATCAGCACCGCCGAGGCCCGCGGAAGGCCCGCCGGCACGTTGTCCGGGAAGCTGGAAATCCACTTCAGACCGTCCACCCGCACCCGGCCGTCGATCGAGGCGGGCAGGGCGATGATCCGGGCCGTCGGCCGGTCCGGGAACCGCAGGAAGTACGACGGCGGGTTCACCGACCCACCGGTGCTGTGCGCCCGGTAGGTGCCTTCCACCAGTTCCATGACCTGGCTCTCGCGGCCCCGCAACGCCTGCTGCACCTGGTTTCCGGGCACCACCGCGAACGTCGGCACGTTCACCGAGGAGTCCATGACGGATTCCGTGGTGGGAAGGATGCGCGTCATCCTGCCCTCACCTCGATCGACGGCGAGCACTCGGTCAGCCGCACCGGGCCGGCCATCCCCACCAGCACCTCGCGGGAACCCTGGTACGGCTCCCTGCTGTGGGCGGTGCGGATGTTGTCGACCAGCATCAGGTCCCCCACCTGCCACGGTTCGCGCTCGGTGTGGTTCTCGTAGACGTCGTTGAGCAGGTCCACGACCTCCGCGGGAATCCGGTCCCCGTTGCCGAACCGGGTGTTGAACGGCAGCCCTTCGGCGCCGTAGGAGTCCACGAGGTATTCGTGCACCTCGGGCTCCATCGTCCATTCGTTGAGGAACGCGATCTGGTTGAACCAGCAGCGCTCGCCGGTGGCCGGGTGCCGCACCACCGCGCTGCGCCGTTGCCTGGTGCGCAGCTCGCCGTCGGGTTGCCAGTCGAACTCGATCGCGTTGGCCCGGCAGTAGCTTTCGACGCCGGCACGGTCGTCGGTGCCGAACGCTTCGGCGACCGAAGCCCCGATCTCTTCGTTGAAGCTTCGGGTGAGCACCCAGCCTTCCCGCTCGAAGCGCTCGGTCAGCTCCGCCGGCAGCGCGCGGAGCACGGCCGGCGACGACGACACCCCGGTCGCCCCGCCCGTCGTCGGCGCGGCGAGGCAGGCGAACAGCATCAGGCCGGGAAATTCGAGCGTGTAACTGAGTTCGTGGTGCATGCACATGGGCTGGTTCGCCGGCCACTTCGCCGAGGAGTAGATGCCCTCGCCGTAAACCCGCCGGGATGCGAACGGTTCGCGTTCGGGCATCAAGCGGCCGGCGAGGCCTCTGAAGACGGCCGCCACTTCGTCTGGGTTGGACAGTCCCAGACCGCGCAGGAGCAGGGCGCCGTGCTGAGCCACCGCGGCGTGCAGCGCTTGCGCGTGCGCGGCTACCCACCCCGGCGGATCGCCGCCGGCTTCGGGCAGGAGCATCGGCGGTTTCCCTGGCGATTTCTCGACGGGTAATGCCGGCGCCGGGGGTGAGACAGACATTTCGATCTCCTTCTGCTGCATGGCTTGTCAAGGTTTCGCGGCGGCCGGCGACCGGGCCGGAGTCCGCGCGGCCGGGCCGTCGATGACCGCCGCGAGGTCGGCGAGGACCGGGTGCCGGGCCAGATCCGCCAGGGAAACGGCGCGGTCCAGGGCGATGGCCAGCTTGACCGCGGACAGGGAGGTGCCGCCGCGGTCGAAGAAGTTGTCGTGACGGCCGATTTCCTCCGCGGGCACGCCGAGCACGCCGGCCCAGGCGCGCGCGACCCGCCGTTCGGTCGGGGTGGCGGGGCCGTCATGGTTCGTGCCCGGGTCGAGCCCGGTGGCGAGGCGCACCAGGGCCTTCCGGTCGACCTTGCTGGTGGCGGTCTTCGGGAGGGTGGCCTGCCAGTGGAACGCGGCGGGAACCATGTAATCGGGCAAGGTGGCGCCCAGCCGGTCCCGCAGCCGCGACGCGGGCAGCGGAGCCGGGCTGGTGTAGAAGGCGACCAGCTGGGCGTTGGCACCGGCCGAGGTCGTCACCACCGCGGCGTCGCGGACGCCGGGCACGGTCAGCAGGGCATTCTCGATCTCGCCGATCTCGATGCGGAAGCCGCGGATCTTGACCTGGTGGTCGCGGCGGCCGAGGAATTCCAGCTTGCCGCCGGGATGCCAGCGGCCGTAGTCGCCGCCCAGGTAAAGGCGCTCCCCCGCGCGATACGGGTCGGTCAGGAAGGTCGCGCGCGTGCGTTCGGGGTCGTTGACGTAGCCACGGCCGACGCAGACGCCGGAAAAGGCGATCAGGCCGGGCGCGCCCAGGGGTACCGGGGTGAGGTTCTCGTCGACGACGTAAACGCGCACGTTGTTCACGCAGCGGCCCAACAGAATGCGCTCCGGCGGGCCCGTGATGACCTCGTGGTTGGTGTCGTCGGAGGTTTCGGTCAGCCCGTAGGCGTTGACCAGCGGAATACCCGGCTGCACGGCGAACCAGCGGCGCGCCAGTTCGGGTTTGAGCGCTTCCCCGGTGACCGACACGACCGTCAGGTCGGGCAGGGCGCGCGGATGTTGTTCCAGGCTGGAGACCAGCGCGTCGAGGTAGGAGGGCACCACCTGAAGCACGCCGACGCGGCCGGCGACGATCTTGTCCAGCAACCGCGGCACGTCGAGGATGACGTCCTGCTCGACGATCAGGGTGCGCCCACCGACCAGCAACGCGACCACCAGCTGCCACAGCGAGATGTCGAAGCTCTGGGGCGCGGTCTGGGCCACCACCTGCCCGGCGCCGATTCCGAGATCGTCGATCTTGGCGTGCAGGTGGTTGAGCATGCCCTCGTGCTCGCACATCGCGCCCTTCGGCTCGCCGGTGGAGCCGGAGGTGAAGTAGATGTAGGCGAGCTGGCCGGGCTCGACGGGCACGCCGAGGTCGCCGTCGTCATGGCCTTCGGCGTAGGCGTCGTCGATCAGCAGCCGGCCGGCGCCGGGCCACTCGGCCAGCGCGGCATCGAGGGTGCCGGTGCTGCCGGGTTCGGTCAGCACCAGCGCGCACTCGGCGCGGGAGAGCATGGCGGCGATCCGCTCGGCCGGCAACCGCGGCTCGACCGGCAGGTAGGCGGCCCCGGCCTTGAAGATCGCGATCACCGCGGCCAGCCAGTCCAGGTTCCGCTCGGTGACCACCGCCACCACGCCCTCGCGGCGCACGCCGCGCGCCCGGATCGCCCGGGCCAGCCGGTTGGCGTGCGCGTTGAGCCGGCGGTAGGTCCACGCCTGCGCACCGTGCACCGCGGCCACCGTTTCGGGATGCCGCCGCACCCGGTCTTCGAAGAGCTCGTGGAAACCGCGGTCGGGCAGCGGGCGGACCGGCCCGGCCAGGCCGTCCAGGTGCACGCACATTTCCTTGGGTGACAACAGGTTCTGCTTCGCGTGCGGCGCTGCAGGGTCGCGCGCGATCAGTTCCAGCGCCCGGCGGTAGTAGCCGGCGATCCGGGACACCGCCGCCGAGTCCAAGGCCTCGGTCCGGTACCGCAACCGCAGCACGATCTTGCCGCCCTTCCGGCCGGCCCCCACGCGCAGTGCCGTGCCGTCTTCGATGGCCTCATCTCCGGCCGGGTCGAGCACGGCCTCGAACTCCGGGCCCCGCACACCCAGTTCCCGCCGCAACCGATCGACGGGAAAGTCCGCGTGCGCGCGCAGATCGGCCTCCGCCCGCGCCGCCGTGTGCAGCAATCCCCGCCACGTCCGGGATCCGGTGGACACCCGGCACGGCAACACCCGGCCCGGCCCGGCCTGGTAACCCGTGACGACACTGCTCTCGCCGGACAACGCGGCCAATACCTTGGCATGCGCGGCCAGCAGCACCGAACTCAGCGGGATGGCGACCCCGCCGGCCAACCGTTCCAGCCCGGCCGAAACCCGGCGGGAAATCACGACCTCGCGCTCGGCCACTCCGCCCTCGGCCGCCTCGCTCCAGCGCGGAACCGCGGTCACTCCGCCTTCGGCCAGCGCGTCCCGCCAGAACTCGGTGCCTTCGTCAACCGGCGTGCCCATCGAGCGCTCCCTCCGGTTCTCGGTGGGACTGCCGGATGTGCACCGGCCTGGCCGGGTTTCCGGCCCAGAACGCGCCCGCCGGGACCTCCTCGCCCTTCATCAGGAAGGCATCCGGACCGAGTTCCGCACCGTCGGACAACGTCCCGCCATAGTGGATCAACGCGTGGTTCCCGATCGTGCAACCGGAGCCGAGCGTGATGCGGTCGGACTTGAAGGTGCCGTCCTCCTGGGAGTGGCACTGCAACCGGGCCTGGTAGTTGAGCGTGCAGTCGTCGCCGATCGTGATCATCGTCTTTTCCACCAGGTCGGCCCCGTCGTCGAAACAACGCTTGCCGATCCGCGCGCCCAGCAGCCGCCAGGCCCAGATCTTGAACGGAGTGCCGTCGAGGAACTTCGGCATGAAGCTGAGCTTCCAGTAGCGCTCGTGGAACCAGAAGTACTTGTCGTAGATGGAGCAGTACTGGGGTCGCAGCGGCCGGAAGCCGGCGGCCGCGCGTTCGAGCAGGATCAGGTAGAGGAAGCTGACGATCAGGGTGAGGATCGTGCCCACCGCGATCGCCCCGGCGCCCAGCGCATCGTAGAACGCGGCGGCGAACCAACCGATCAGCGTGCCCAGGAACACGTAGAACCAGCGTCCCAGCAGGAAAAGGCCCATCGTGCTGAGGTCGTAGCGGACCTTGATGGCGAGCCGGCGGCGCAGTTCGTCCTCCTGCTTCAGGTGATCGAACCGGCTGTCCCGCGCGACCGACCGGGGAATCTCGAAGCTGGGTGCGCCGAGGATCCCGATGTTTTCGTAGCTCTTTCCGTCGATCGGAACCGTCACCTTCGTCGCGAGCAGGCAGTTGTCCCTGGCCCGGGACTCCGGCGGGTAGGCGATGAGGTTGCCCAGGAAGTTGTGGTCTCCGATGGTCACCTTGGACACGCGGAAAGACGTGCTGGAGAACTCGGCGTTCATGATCGACAGCCCGTCGGCGACCATCGTCCCGGTGCCGACCCTGGTCAGGAACGGGTTCTCGTGCCGGATGTCGAAGCCGAAGTTCGAGCCGGTCTGCTCGACCGGCTTCATCTTGTATCCCAGGGAACGCAGGAAATGGACGATGAAACAGGTGTCGCCGAGCATCGTGATGAAGAACCGGACATTCGTCATGCGCGCGATCGTCCGGTGTGCCCAGTGGTGGAAGCCGTACAAGCGATACACCTTGCCGGGCTTGATAAACAGGTTGAGCAGCCGGGGAATCGTGATCATGAAAATGAACCCGAGAAGCGCGGCACCGAACAGCAACGCGAACGACATGAGCAAGGCGTCGCGATAGAAGTTCCAGCTCGTGAACGGCTCCGGCGGCCCGTCCGTCGTGGCCACCACCCCGTTGAGCTGCGGGGCCAAGGCGAGCATGAGAGCCACGCCACCCACGACAATCGGCACGTAAATGAACAACACGTTCAGCAGCTGTCCCAGGCCGAACACGGTTCTCCGCACGGCGCCGCAGGGAACGGGCGGGACGGCCCGGTGCGGCTCGTCGATGCGCTGCGCCGGGGATCCCTGCCACCGCTCGCCCGCCGGCACCGACTGCCCGGTGTGCAAGCACGACGCGTGGTCGAGTTCGGCGCCGTCGCCGATTTCGGTGTCGATGTCGAGCACCGACATTTCGCCGACGTGTACGTTGCGGCCGACGGTCACCGAACCGATTTCGATCATGCCCGCCCGGGCCCGGTAGCCGTTGTAAAAGACGTCCTTGCGGACCGTCGCGCCGTCGGCGAGCGTGATCAGGTCCGTGGCCACCGGCACGTTGCGCGAATAGATCGCCACGCCGCGCCCGATCTTCGCGCCCAGCGCGCGGAGGTAGAGGTTGAACAGCGGCGAGGTGGTGCTGGTGCGCGAGCGCCCACCGACCAGCAGCAGCAACGGGTTCGCCCGGATCATCATCTTCACGATCCAGAACCGCACATACGTCATGCTCCAGACCCGGAACCGGCGCGGCTTCCACCGTCCGATCAGGATCCATTTCACCAGGATCGGGATGATGCACAGGGCGGCCACGCCCACCGCGCTGAACTCGACCGCCCGCACGTAGATGCCCAGCGGGCCATTACCTCTGGCGACCCAGTCATAGCCGTGCGAGGTGACCAGCGCCGCCAGATAGGCATATGCGGCGAAGGTCAGGAACTGCAGTGTTCCGCACAGCACGTGCTGTGCGGCGCTGACCGGCTTCGGTGGCTGCGCCGCCGTCGCGACGGGGGCCTCGACCGCGGCCGGACCGCCGTTGCCCAGCGCCGTGGCCAGGCTCTTGACGGTGGGGTGCCGGTAGATGTCTTTCATGGACACCGACGGCAGGTCGGTGCGTTTCCTGACCCGGGCACAGAACCGGGCCATCAGCATCGAGTCCGCCCCGAGATCTTCAAAGAAATGGCTGTCCACCGGCACCGGATCGACGCCGACGATGTCCGCCAGCACTTCGGCGAGCGCCTGCTCGGTTCCGATGGTGTATTTGCGGTATTTGCCCTGATTGCTGGTGCGCCCTGGACCGGACGGCACAACGTCGACAGTCTCACCCACGCGAGCTCCCCTGACACTGAATCATACGCAGTGATTGTTCACATGTTCGGACGGCTTATGACAGGAGTGCACGGACACTTGAGAACGTCCAACATAGTGGAGTTCCGCGCAATTTCCCGGCGGACGCCTGTCCGCCCTGATGCCGGCGATCCCATGGCCTTCAGCGGCGAGTCGTCCCTCTTCATCGCGATCTCTGGTCGCTCGCCATCCACGATAGTGGCTCCGGGCGACTCTTGAAACATCAACCTGGAACAAATCCTTAACAACCCGTTTCGGCCGCCGTAACAGGCGCTCCGACCGCGCCTACGCGGCGGAGTCCGGATCGGACGGCCACCCGCCGGCGCCGGCGGTGACACAGCACGAAACGGTGGCAACTTTCGGCAACCGGCACGGTCCCGCCTGGCGTACACGATGGACCACGCACCACTCACCCGGACAACGCCTGAAGCATCCGCGGCGGCCGTCCTTGGAGGCGAAGCTAGCGTTGCCGGCCCGCGTCCGGTTCACGTTCTCCGGGTGAACCCACTCGTTATTCCGGCCTGCCGTCACCGAAGACCCGGCACGAAAAGAGGTATTGTTATCGACTTTCACAAGATTCTCCGCCGGATATCGAATTCCGCCAGTTGCCCCGGCGACCGGGCTCCGGCGAATGATCCTGCCGCGTCGGTCCGTGCCGCGCAGTTCAGCAAAAAGAGGTGAGCCTGTGTCCGGGCCGCAGTGCGAGGCTGCGGGAGGCCACCGCTAGGGAGGGTGAGGCGATGAAGGCCTTCGTGATGAAGGAGATCGGCAAGGTCGGTTTCACGGACAAACCCATACCGCAACCAGGCCCGGTCGACGCGGTCGTGCGCACGACCAGCGGGCTCATCTGCACCTCGGACACCCACACCGTCAGTGGCGGCATGGGGCCAAAGGAAAAGAACCTGACGCTCGGCCACGAAGCGGTCGGCGTGGTGCACGAGGTCGGCAGCGAAGTGCGGGATTTCCGCCCGGGCGACCGCGTTCTGGTCGGCGCCATCACGCCCGACTGGGGAAGCGCGGCCGCGCAGAACGGGTACCCGTCACAGTCCGGCGGTCCGCTGAACGGCTTCAAGTTCGCGAACATCAAGGACGGTATCTTCGCCGAGTACTTCCACGTGAACGAGGCCGACGCCAACCTGGCGAAGATCCCGGACAGCATTTCCGACGACGTGGCGGTCTACTGCGCCGACATGTTCTCGACCGGTTTCATGGGGGCGGAACACGGAAACATCCCGGTCGGCGGGACGGTGGCCGTACTGGCCCAGGGACCGGTGGGGATGATGGCGACGGTGGGCGCCCGGCTGCGCGGCGCCGGGCTCGTCATCGGGATCGAATCGGTCCCCCGGCGGCAGGAGATCGCGCGGACCTACGGTGCCGACGAGATCGTCGACTTCACCAAAGAGGACGTCGTCGAGCGTGTCCTGGAGCTGACCCGGGGCGAGGGCGTGGACACCGCGATCGAGGCGCTCGGCGCGGACAGCACCTTCCAGACCGCCGTCAAGATCACCAAGCCGGGCGGCACGATTTCCAACATCGGCTATTTCTGGGAAGGCGAGTTCGTGCACATTCCCCGGGTCGAATGGGGAGTCGGCATGGCCGACAAGACGATCGCGACCGGCCTGTGCCCGGGCGGCCGGCTACGGATGGAACGATTGCTGCGGCTGCTGGAAAACCACCGCGTCGATCCCACGCACATGACGACCCACCGGTTCTCCTTCGACGAGATGGAGCGCGCCTTCGAGGTTGCCGACAAGAAACTCGAAGACGTGATCAAGGTGCTGATCACCTTCTGATGCCGATCATCTTCAGCCACCGGTCGGAGACAGCACATGTTCGATCCCGATCCACCGTTCCGGTCTCTTCGCCGCCACGACGGCTACCTGCCGCTGGAGGATCTCGGCCTCATCGGGGACGGGACGACGGTGGCGCTGGTCGGGCTCGACGGTTCCATCCCGTGGCTGTGCCTGCCCCGGTTCGACTCCGATCCGGTGTTCTGCGGGCTGCTGGATCACGAACGCGGTGGGCAGTTCACCGTCGCACCGGAACACGTCACGCAGGCACGCCAGCACTACGAGCCGGACACGGCGGTCCTGATGACCGAGTTGGCCACCGCCACGGGCCTGGTCCGCATCACGGACGCGCTGGCCCTGCGTTCCGGTGCCGATCTCACCGACGACACTCCCGCGCAGCGGGCCGAGCTGGTGCGGTCCGCCGTCGTCCTCGACGGCGACGTCCGCCTGCGGGTGGACCTGGAGCCACGCGGCGCGGCGCAGGTCCGATCGCTGTTCAGCGGGCTGGAACTGCGCCTGCACGCGCGGCCCGAACTGCGTCTGCACCTGCGCTCCAACCGTCCGGTGACCGGCCTGACCAGCACGCATGACCTGCGCAAGGGTGAGCGTCTCGACCTGGTCCTGTCCTGGGGCCGCATTCGGCGCCACCACCGGTTCGACGCCGAGGCGCTGCTGCGGGACACCGTCGACGCGTGGCACCGGTGGATGACGCACTTCACCTACGGCGGGATCGAGGAGCCGCTGGTCCGGCGCGCCGCGATCACCCTGAAACTGTGCGATGACTGGGTGAACGGTTCGCTGGTCGCGGCGCCGACGTCCTCGCTTCCCGCGCCGATCGGCGGGGTCCGCAACTGGGACTACCGGTACGTCTGGATCCGCGACGCGTCCTACACCGTGTTCGCGATGCGCAGGATCGGCTTCATCGGCGAAGCGGACGCCTTCCTGGGCTGGGTCATCGACGCATTCGAGCAGAGCCGGGCGGCACGGATCATGTACGACGTCGGTGGCCACCCGGTCCCTGACGAGTTCGAGGACGCCGAGTTGGCGGGCTACCGGGGCTCGGCGCCGGTGCGCTGGGGCAACGGCGCGGCTGACCAGCGTCAGCACGACGTGTACGGCGAGGTGCTGGATTGCACCTACCAGTGGCTGCGCGCCGGCGGCGACCTCGAACCCGCGCTCTGGACCGGCCTCGGCCGGCTCGCCGACACCGCGGGGCGGGCGTGGCGGCAGCCGGACCAGGGCATCTGGGAGGTGCGCAGCGAAGGCCGGGTGTTCACCTACTCGGCCGGCATGTGCCAGGTGGCCCTGGATCGGGCGGCGCGGATCGGCGAGCGGCTCGGCCTGCCCGGGCCGATCAAGACCTGGCGGGCGTCGGCCGAGCGGCTGCGCAGGCTGATCCTGAGCAGGTCATGGGACGCCGATGCCCAGACCTTTCGCGAACATCTCGACGGGAGCGGCGGCCTGGACGCGAGCCTGCTCGCGCTTCCGCTGCGCCAGGTCGTGCCGGCCGGCCATCCGCGCATGGTGGCCACCACCGCGGCCGTCGCCGAGCAGTTGTCCGCCGGAGACGGGCTGCTCTACCGGTATCTGCACGACAAGTCGGTCGACGGGCTGCCCGGCGACGAGGGCGCTTTCCTGCTGTGCAGCTTCTGGCTGGTCGACAACCTGACCGCCCAGGGCCGGGTCGACGAGGCCGAACGGCTCTATGCTTCCCTGTGCGCCCGCGCGAGCCCGCTCGGGCTGCTGTCGGAACAGATCGACCCGACGACCGGGCAGTTCATGGGCAACTTCCCGCAGGCGTTCAGCCACATCGGCGTCATCGCCAGCGGGGTGAACCTCGCGCGAGCCCGCGCGGAGGAAGGGCATCCATGATCGATCGACTCGCCATTTTCGGTGCCACAGGCGATCTTAGCGCACGCTACCTGTTGCCCGGACTGACCGCGCTCTGGACGGCCGGGCACCTCGGCGAAGGGTTCCAGCTGGCGTGCGCCGACCGGAGCGACTGGGACACCGAGCGGTTCCGGTCCTGGGCGACGGCGCAACTGGAACGGCACGGCGGCGACTATCCGGCCGACGCCAGGAAGGCGATCGTGGCGTCCGCCCGCTTTCACCGCGCCGACGTCACCGACCCTGCCGGCGTCGCGGCGGTCATCGCCGGCGACCGGCCCATCGCCGTCTACCTCGCGCTTCCCCCTGCGCTGTTCTCCCGCTCGGTCTCCACCCTGCATCGCGCGGGACTGCCCGCGGGCAGCCGGATCGTGCTGGAGAAGCCGTTCGGCGAAGATCTGGACAGCGCGGTCGAGCTGAACCGGGTGCTCGCCGAGCTGGTGCCCGAGGACGCGGTGTTCCGGGTCGACCACTTCCTGGCGATGACCACCGTCGAGAACGTGCTCGGCAGCCGGCTCGCCAACCGGGTGCTCGAGCCCCTGTGGAACAGCGCCCACATCGCCGAAGTGGAGATCGTCTGGGACGAGCGCCTCACCCTGGAAGGCCGGGCGGGGTACTACGACCACGCCGGCGCGCTCAAGGACATGGTGCAGAACCATCTGCTGCAACTGCTGTGCCTGGTCGCCATGGAGCCCCCGATCAGCCTCGGCGAACGTGACCTGCGGAACCGGAAGGTCGACGTGCTGCGCTCGGTGCGGCCGCTGACCGGCGAGGACGTGCTGCGCCGCACGCGCCGGGGACGCTACCTGGCGGGCCGTATCGATGGCCACGAAGTGCCCGCCTACACCGACGAGGACGGTGTGGACCCGAGCCGGGACACCGAGACCTTCGCCGAGGTCGTGCTGGAGCTGGACAGCTGGCGCTGGTCGGGCACGAAGTTCCGGCTCCGCAGCGGCAAGGCGCTCCGGCGTGACCGCATGGAGGTCGCCGTCCACTTCCGGCCCGTGCCGCACCTGCCGTTCGGGCACAGCGGTGACGTCCTGCCGAACGTGCTCCGGTTCGGGCTCGACCCGGAGGGCCTGACCCTCGATCTGACCGGAACCGGTTCCCGCGCGCGGACGTTCGCACCGCTCCGGCTGACCGCGCAGATGCCGCAGTCCGAGCTGCCGCCCTACGGCCGGCTGCTCCTCGACGTGCTCACCGGGAACCCCGCCCTGTCCATCCGCGGCGACGAAGCCGAGGAGGCGTGGCGGGTGCTGGCCCCGGTGCTGTCGGCCTGGTCGGAGAATCTCGTTCCGCTCGAGGGGTATCCGGCCGGATCGGACGGGCCGGCCCCGCGCTAGCCGGTGTTCGAAGCGGCGGAGCCGTCGGCTTCTGACCGCGGGCTCACCACAGCACGGGAACGTTGTCCAACCCCCCGGCGAGCCGGTTCGAGCGGATTTCGAGCGCGTCCACGTCGACGGCGAGGCGCAGGCCGGGGAACCGGCGGAACAGTGCGGGGAACACGGTCCGGAGTTCGGTGCGGGCCAGGCTGGCGCCGATGCAGAAATGCGCGCCGTGCCCGAAGGCGAGGTGCGTGTTGGGCTTGCGCCCGGGATTGAACTCGTCGGGGTCGGCGAACACGGAATCGTCACGGTTTGCCGCGCCGTTGGAAATGATGACCGCGTCGCCACGCGCGATCGTCACCCCGCCGATCTCGACATCGTCGTGCGCGTACCGCAACAGGCCCATCCCACCGGGTGCGGCGATACGTAAGATCTCCTCGACGGTCGGCTCCACCAGGTTGTCCGGGTCGGCGACGAACGCGTCCCGCCGGTCCTGCTCGGCGAGCAGGAACAGCACGCCGACGTCGATCCGGTTGGAGGTCGTCTCGTGCCCGGCGAAGAGCAGGCCGGCGGCCAGTTGCGTCAGCTTGTCGTTGTCGAACGTGGGATCCTCGGTCTGGGCCCGCACCAGGTCCGAGACGACGTCGGGCCCCGGGTTCTTCCGCTTGTCCTCCGCCAGCCCGGCCATGTATTTCTTGAAGTCCATCATCGCCTGCTGCGCGTCCGCGCCCCCGTCGAGCATGCCGATCCGGTCGGACAGCTGGCGGAAATGGTCGCGGTCGGCGTACGGCACACCCAGCAGTTCACAGATCACCAGGACGGGCAGCGGGAACGACAGCAGTTCGTGCAGGTTCACCGGCTCGCCGGGCGAACGGTCGCGCGCCGCCTGCATGTCGTCGAAGCAGCGGCCGGCCAGTTCTTCGATGTGGTCGGCGAGCCGGCGCATCCGCTTCGCGGAGAACGCGGGGACCAGCAGCTTCCGCATCCGGCTGTGTTCGCGTTCCTCGTTGTCGTAGTCGCCCATGGGACCGGCCTGAATCGCCGCTCTGGACACCTGTGACGCCTGTTCCGGCGCGGGATGGGACCGGCCGAACCGGCGGTCGGCGAAAATCTCCCGCGCCTCGGCGAAGGTGGTCACCAGCCAGGCGGGATCGCCGGCCGGGGTGGTCACCCTGGCCACCGGCCCTTCGCGCCGGAGCACGCGGTACAGCGGCGCGATTTCGAGCACGTTCGGCCGCTCGAACGGAAGCTGGGGCGCAGAATTCACCGTGCTGGTCATCGGCCTTCCCTCATTGCTCGTCGTTGCTGATGGTTTGACTCTCGGCGTGGATTCGGGCGCGGACTCCCACCAGCCAGTCCAACTCGGCGTCCATCCGTTGGCACACCGCGTCGAGCACCAGCCGGCTCCATGGTTCCGCCTGCACCACGGCGTGCGTGGCGAGCCGGTCCCGCTCCCGCGTCAGCGCGGACTCCCGCACATCGAGCACCCGGAGTCTTTCCCCAGGCTGCAGCCACCCGAAGTTCGCCAGCCTCCCGAGGAACTCCGAGTCGTTGAGCGCTAGCTCATCGGGAAGGTCGGCGAGCATGTCGTGCAGGAACTCCCGCCCCACGTCGGTGATCGTGTAGACGTGACGCGGTGGCTTGCCGGCCTGCTCCTCCGGGCTCCGTAGTACCGCGCCTGCGTCAACGAACCGGCGCAATGTGGGATACAGCGAGTTGTTCGACAGCGTGTGTCCTGTCGATGCTTCCACCTCTTTGCGCAGCTCGTAGCCGTGCAGCGGCCCTCGGGCGAGCTTGGCCAGAAGCAGGATCTCGATCCACACCTAGGTTACAGTAACCTAGGGTCGAGGGGTTGTGAACCTACCTTTGAACGTCTGGATGTCGGCGGCGTCGCCGGCCAGGTTCTGCGCCCAGTCGATCGCGTCCTTCAGCGTCGGCCGCGGTCTGGCGTAAGCCTTGTCGAACGACCAGAACAGCTTCCGCTCCGCCAGCGGTTCCGCGGCGAGTTCGGCGACGACCAGCGAAGCGGGGACGTCCTTGTGACGCAAGAACTCCTCCCATTGCGGGCGTTGCATCTTCAGGTGCCGCAGTCCCTCCGACTCGTTCAGGTCGAGGACGCTTGCCGCGCTCGCATCGGTGAGGTCGAGCGCGTAGAGGCGAGGGCAAGACAGCAACGGCCGCAGATCGACCGGCTTTTCGGTGTGCAGTACGACCTTCCGCACCGTCGGATGGCCTGCTATGCCGGACAGATCGATGGTGCTCAGGTCGAGGTCGAGCACTTCGACCGGGGTATCGAGCAACGGTGAGAGATCGGCGCCGGGGCAGTTCCGCACCGAGACCTGCCACAACGCGGGCGCGCCGCGCAGGGGGCCGAAGTCGACCAAGGGTGCGTTGCTCACGGTGAGCTCGCGGGTCTCCGGACGCATTCCGCGAACCGGCGCGGCCTGGAGCCCGGTCACCTCGAGCGTGCAGGTCTTGTCGTAGTGGCGCTTGTGATGTTCCGGATCGCCGGCGTTGATCCACAGGCCGTCGTCACCGTGTTCGAAGGAACCAGAGGCCAGTGCCGCCACTTGCCTGCGAAGCAGGCTGGTCACCGAGTCGGTGACGTAGGTCGGGCCGTCGTCGTGGTCCCGCCCGATGAGGATCACCTGACCGGGCCGGCCGCGCGGGCCGGGCGCCATGTCGACGGCGAGATAGTTGCCGCAGCTGTCGGTCGCGAACGGAATCCAGGCGGGGTGGTCGCTGAGCCGCCGGATCGACAGCGGCGGCCCGAACTCGTTGATGAACGACTGGGAGACATAACGCCGCCACCCACGCGTTACCCACCAGCGTTCGTCCGCACGGCAGTGCTCCGCCACCATCTCCAAGCCGAACCAGCCATAGCCGTGGAGCAGACCTCGCCCACCGTCACCGTCCACGAACGCATACAGGGCCTGGAGATCCCGCGGCAGGGCGGCGTAAAACCCGGCCGTGATCTCCTGGCGATGCGACTGGCGCAGCGGAGGTGGCAGGTCCCGCCGGGAGTCCGGCCCGAGCACCTCCCCCAGCCGGCGCAGATACTCGCCGAGCAGGGCGACCGCTTCGCCGGGATCGCCTGCCTCGGGCGTGTCCGGGCAGGCCTGCAGCTCGCCGGGCTCGGCTGGTTCGGACTCCTGGTCGAGCACGTACCGGAACCCCCGGCCGCCCGAGCGGCCGAGCCGCTCGCTCAGGACCGCACGGTAGCGGCCCCGGGATTCGATCTCCAGTTCGATCGTGAGGTCGTCCGCCGCCTCCATCAACGTGTGCAGCTCTCGCATGCCGTCGAACACGTTGATGTCGTCCGCGTCGTAGTCGTCGAGTTCGCTCGGCTCGAACCGGAAGCCGCGGTGTCCGGCGCCGTCCGGGCCGGTCGCGTATCCGCGCAGCTCCGCGCGCTTCCAGCCGCGCGGAGCACCGGCGGCGATCTCCTCGGCCATCGCCGTGAGCACGGCCGTGACCGCACTATCCCGGTTGTCGCTCACGTGCGCCCCGCGCCTCAGCTGCGGTTACTCAGCAAGGCAAGGGCGAGTTCGTACTGCTCCCGCGTCGGCGGCCGTGTCCAGGTGCATCCCGGCATGTTGCGCTCCAGCATCCGCGCCATCACGACCGACAGGACGTCATGGGGCTCGGCGTAGCGCATGTGCGGCCTGGCTTCCCGATACTCGTTGGCCATCCGTTCGAAGCAGAACATCAGCGTGTTGATGTACTTGCTCTTCTCCACTTCGGCTCGATCGAAGGCCTCGAGGTACTCCGGGTTCTCCGGCTTCATGACGTCCTTCCAGACGTCCAGGCGGTTCTTGTAGTCCGGCGCCGGCCCGGCGAGCGCGTGCGCTTGGTCGTACATCCGGTCGACGTGCTGGGGATTCTTCACGAGCACGCCCATCGTGGCGTAGCCCTTGTCCTCGTCGGCATAGCCACCGGCGAACTCGTGGTCCACTCCCTGCGCATGCATCGCGGACATCACGGCGTCGGTGAACCGGTACTTGTCCATCCCGTCGATCTCTTCGACGCCCTCGCCCATCCACTCGTCGTCGTAGTAGAGGACACCGAGCGTCTCGCCCTGCGCGGCCCGGTCCACCAACTCGCGGACGGCGCGTGCCGGATCCTGTATCGCGGCCGGTCCCATCGCGGCGAACTGTTCGGTCATGGAGAACAGCGAAATGAGCATCATCGGGCTGTAGACACGCAGGATTCCCTCTTCCCGCTTGGGATAGCAGCCGCCTTCGTTGTCGTCGAACGCTTCGAGGCCGGCCATGAACGCCTTCTCCTGTTCCGGCGTCAGTGTGAGCTCCCACGGCCACTTCTGCTCGACGTGGAACTTGTAGAAGTCCTCACCTTTGAGCGGGTCTCTGATCTTGAAGAACCACAGCGCGAACCCACCGACCGCGACTACGAGCACGCCGAGCACAACGAGAACGACCAGCATGAGCGAACACCTCCGGGGCGGGGGGACCTGGCGGCCTCTCCTCCGGACGAGAACCGTATCCGGTCCGTTATCCGGAAGATCATCAACCCTTCCCCCGCCGCCTTCAGACGCTGCGCAACACCGAGACGACGGCACCCAGGACAACAGCGCTGTCACCGTCGATGACGTCGTAATCGGGGTTGCGCGGTTCGAGATAAACATGGCCGTTGCGGCGGCGATACACCTTGACGGTGGCCTCGTCGTCGATCATGGCGGCGACGATCTGGCCCGAATGAGCCTCGGATTGCTGTCGCACCACGACGATATCGCCGTCACAGATCGCCGCATCGATCATCGAGTCACCGCGCACGCGTAACGCGAAAACGTTGCCACGCCCGGTAAGTCCGCGGGACAGCGTCAGAATGTCGTCGACGTGTTCGTCGGCCGCGATGGGAATTCCGGCGGCGATATCGCCGACCACCGGCACGGTCACCGAGTCGCCGGCAGGCTCCTCGGCCGGAGGTTGCCGGAGGAACGCACGCACATCGATCGGCCGGGCCATGGTGGTACCACGCCGGAGAAACCCCCGTTCCTCGAGGCTCGCCAGGTGTTTCGACACCGACGACGAGGACCGCAGGCCGACCGCATCGCCGATCTGCCGAGTGCTCGGCGAATACCCGTACCTGACGACCCAGTCCCGGATCATGGCCAGGATCTGCCGCTGACGTGGCGGCAGGGTCGAGGTGTCCAGGTACTCGAACTCGGCAAGATCGTCGTATGCGGTCACCTGCGGAATCGTAGATCGTCGCGGGACTGCCCCGCCGTCGGCGTGATCGCGCGGCTCAGGCCGTGGCCAGCTCGCGGTCGGGACCGAACACCTCGTACCGAATCCGCTCGGCCGCCACGCCCCGCTTGAGCAGGGCCGCCTTGACGGCCGCCATGAACGGCACCGGTCCGCACAGGCTGGCGCTGGGCAGCGAGGCGACGAGCTCCTTCAGTAGGTCCAAGATCCATTGGCGAGCAAGGGAATACCCCGGCGCCCCGGCCCGTTGAGATGGATGCAAACGCATAGACCCGGCGGTGCGGGCGCCGATGTGGGGCCCGGCACAGCGCGAATGTGGAGGAGGCACGGTCATGCAGTTCGGAGTGTTCTCGGTCAGCGACATCACCCGGGACCCGGTTTCGGGCGAGACGCCGAGCGAGGCCGAGCGGATCGACGCGATCGTGCGGATCGCGCAGAAGACCGAGGAGGTGGGGCTCGACGTGTTCGCCATCGGCGAGCATCACAACCCTCCGTTCTTCTCGTCCGCGCCGACGACCCTGTTGTCCTACATCGCGGCGACCACCAAGAGGCTGATCGTCACCACGTCCACGACGCTCATCACGACGAACGACCCGGTGCGCATCGCCGAGGAGTACGCGATGCTGCAGCATCTGTCGAAGGGACGGATGGACCTGATGCTCGGGCGCGGCAACACGGCCCCGGTGTATCCGTGGTTCGGTCAGGACATCCGTCAGGGCCTGCCGCTGGCGCTGGAGAACTACAACCTGCTGCACCGGCTGTGGCGGGAGGATGTGGTGGACTGGCAAGGAAAGTTCCGCACCCCGCTGCAGGGCTTCACCTCGATCCCGCGGCCGCTGGACGATGTGCCGCCGTTCGTTTGGCACGGCTCGATCCGCACCCCCGAGATCGCCGAACAGGCCGCTTATTACGGAGACGGGTTCTTCGCGAATCACATTTTCTGGCCGAAGGAGCACTCCATGCGCCTGATCCGGCTCTACCGGCAGCGCTTCGCGCACTACGGCCACGGCACCGAGAAGCAGGCGATCATCGGCCTGGGTGGCCAGGCCTACCTCGCCAAGAAGTCGCAGGACGCCATCCGGGAATTCCGGCCGTACTTCAACGAAGCGCCGGTCTACGGGCACGGCCCCTCGATGGAGGACTTCATGGACCTGACGCCGCTGTCGGTGGGCAGTCCCCAGGAAGTCATCGACAAGACCCTGACCTTCCGCGAGTACTTCGGCGACTACCACCGCCAGTTGTTCCTCATGGACCACGCCGGGCTGCCGCTGAAGACCGTGCTGAACCAGTTGGACCTGCTCGGCGAGGAGGTCGTGCCCACCCTGCGCAAGGAGTTGGCCGCCAAGCGCGACCCGGAGGTCTCGGACGCTCCGACGCACGCCGGCCTGGTCCGGGCGAAGTACGGCGACGAGGCGCCCCGCCAGCCGCGTCCGAACGCCAACCGTGGTGACAACGTGACGGGCGCCTCGCCGTACCAGGACACCGCCCCGGCGGTCCGAGCCGACTACCCGAGCCTGTGAGCGCCGGCATGCCCCAGTTGGCCAACAACGCGTGGGAGGCGCTGCTGTCGGCGCACGCCCGCCTGATGAAGGAGTTCGCGGCCGAGGACATCTGGCAGGAGTTGTCCATGCGGGAGTACGACGTGCTCTACACGCTGTCCAAGTGCCGCGAACCCCTGCGTATCGGCGAACTGCACCGGCATGTCCTGCTCAGCCAGCCGGCGCTGTCGCGCATGGTGGACCGGCTCGTCGAGCGCGGGTTCATCGAGCGAGGGCCGGACCCCGCGGACGGGCGCGGCGTCCGGTTGTCGCTCACCGACACCGGCCGGGACGTCCAGCGGCGCATCGGCCGCCGGCATGCCCGTGACGTCGCCCGCGCCGTGACCGCCAGGTTGAGCACGGAAGAACTGCGGCAACTGGAAACGATCTGCGGGAAGCTGGCCCGTTGACCAAGAACGAGGAAACAGAGATGAACACCACGGAAAAGCAGTCGTTCACGGTCGTGGTCGTCACGGCCGGAACCAGCGACCCCTCCTCGACCAGGATGCTGGCCGACCGGACCGCGCAGCGGGCCGCCGAGCTGGCGGGCCGGCGCGGGAACGAGGTGGCCGTCCGGGTCATCGACCTCCGGGAGCTCGCCACCGAAATCACCGCCGCGCTGATCTCCCAGTTGGCCGGCCCGAAACTGCAGCAGGCCATCGCCGCGCTCGGTGAGGCCGACGGCATCATCGCGAGCACACCGGTCTACAAGGCCGGCGCCAGCGGCCTGTTCACGTCGTTCTTCCAGATCCTGGACAACGACCTGCTCATCGCCAAACCGGTCGTGCTCGCCGCCACCGCGGGAACGGCCAGGCACGCACTGGTGGTCGACGAGCAATTGCGGTCGCTGTTCGCGTTCATGCGGACCACCACCGCGCCGACATCGCTGTTCGCCACCTCGCAGGACTGGGGTGACCCGGCGCTCACCACACGCATCGAGCGGGCCGCGTTGGAACTCGTGCTGCTCATGGAGAGCGGTTTCGCCCGGCAGGTCCGGGACGAGTCCTGGCAGAGCTACCAGCACGAGTTCGGCAGCGCGGGCGGCACGGAGGTGTCCATCGACCTCGACTCCGACCTCATGCGGCTGGCCGCCGGAGGATCGGCGAGCGCCGGCTGAGCACGACCCCGCCGAAGGTGACGTGCACAACGATGGGCACGTCACCGCGGTGTCACGCCGGGGGTCAGATCAGGCCGAGGGCGAGCATCGCCTCGGCCACGCGGGCGTAACCGCCGATGTTGGCACCGGCCACGTAGTTGCCGGGCACGCCGTACTCCTCGGCGGTGGCGTAGCAGCGGTCGTGGATGTCGACCATGATCTCGCGCAACCTGGTCTCGGAGTACTCGAAGGTCCACGAGTCACGCGAGGCGTTCTGCTGCATCTCCAGCGCCGACGCGGCCACGCCGCCGGCGTTCGCGGCCTTGCCCGGCGCGAACGAGACGCCACCCTCCATCAGGATCCGCACGGCGCCGGGAGTCGTCGGCATGTTCGCGCCTTCCCCGACGGCGATACAGCCGTTGCGCAGCAGAGCGCGCGCGTCGTCCTCGTCCAGCTCGTTCTGGGTGGCCGACGGCATGGCGACCGCACAGGGCACCTCCCACACCGAGCGGCCGGTCACGAACTCGGCGTTGGCCCGCTGCTCGGCGTAGGCCGCGATCCGCTCACGACGGACCTCCTTGACCTCCTTGAGCAGCTCCAGGTCGATGCCCTTGGGGTCGTGCACGAACCCGCTCGAGTCCGAGCAGGCGACCACGCGGCCACCGAGTTGCTGGACCTTCTCGATGGTGTAGATCGCGACGTTGCCGGAGCCGGAGACCACGACGTCCTTGCCGTCGAAGGATTCCCCGCGGGCACGCAGCATCTGGTCGACGAAGAACGTGCAGCCGTACCCGGTCGCTTCCTTCCGGACCTGGGCGCCGCCGTAGATCAGGCCCTTCCCGGTGAGCACACCGGACTCGTACCGGTTGGTGATGCGCTTGTACTGACCGAAAAGGTAACCGAGTTCACGTCCGCCGACGCCCATGTCGCCCGCCGGCACGTCGGTGTACTCGCCGAGGTGGCGGTAGAGCTCCAGCATGAAGCTCTGGCAGAACCGCATCACTTCACGGTCGGAGCGCCCGCGCGGGTCGAAGTCCGATCCGCCCTTTCCGCCGCCGATCGGCAGGCCGGTGAGGGCGTTCTTGAAGATCTGCTCGAAGCCGAGGAACTTCACGGTGCCCAGCATCACCGTGGGGTGAAAGCGCAGCCCGCCCTTGTACGGTCCGAGCGCGCTGTTGAACTCGACGCGGAAGCCGCGGTTGATGTGGATCTCACCGTGGTCGTCCTCCCACGGCACCCGGAAGATGATCTGCCGTTCGGGCTCGCAGATGCGCTCGACGATCCGGGCATCGGCGTACTCGGGGTGCTTGTCGACCGCCGGGCCTATGCTCTCGAGCACCTCCTGAACCGCTTGGTGGAACTCGACTTCACCGGGGTTGCGGGCCAGTACCCGCTCATAGATCGACGCCAACGCGACATGCATTCGTTCGGTCCGTACCCTTCTTTGCTTTACCGGACATCCATCCTATTTTGCGCTCGCCCCATTTTCCCCGGTCAGCGGCCCCGAAACAGCTCCCGTTACCAGCCTCACAGCGTTCCTCCCGAGATCACCTCGATGATCGTCTCGCTGAACCGCCGGGATTCGACGAGATCGTGATGCGGGCCACCCAGAATGGCCGGATCACTGGTCCAGGTTGGACATCCGGCAAAAGCGATGTGCGGCGGACCGCAAGGGGCAGCTGTTAGGAAAGGCAGCAACGATGCCGAGCGACACGCTTAGTTTGATCACATCGCTGATTCCCGCCGGAACGCGGGCCCTGGTTCCGCGTCCTCAGGAAGAGCCGGCGGACTCGGACGACTCCGTGTCCGGCGTGATGACGCGCAACGTCGCGGTGTTGGCGGTCGTTCCCGAGTGGGTGCTCCAAGGCGTGGTGGCACAGGTGAAAGGGGTCATCGAACGCGCCACCCACGAACTGGACCGGCTGGACATCCGGCTACGTCTGGACATTCGCCGCGCACCGCAAGCCGGGACGGACACCAGCGAGTCCGTCGACAGCCTGGAGCGTCACATCCTCGACCTCGCCGCCGAGGTCCAGCGCCTCCGCCAAGCCTGACCTCACCGGCGCCGCGCCCGGGGTTCACGGGTCGCGGGGGTCGGCAGCCTGAAGAGCGGGCTCGACGTGTGCGAGCGCCTCGCGCAGCAGGCCGGCCAGTGGCCGCTCCCCCACCACGACGAGCAACCCCTTCGGCGCGTCGCCGGCCGGGCGTATCCAGTGCTCGATCGCGACCCGGACGGCGGCCGAAATCGCGGCGGCGAGCACAGCGGGTGCGAGGACGTCGTCCCCGCCGATGCGATCCGCGATCGCCGAGGCGAGCGGTTGCCGGATCGCGGACACTGCCTCGATGAACTCCGCGCACAAGCGTGGCGTCGACGTGATCAGCGTGAGCGCGTCGCCCGCGGGTTCGCTCGTGTACTGCTCGACCACCGCCTCGACCACGGCTCGGGCGAGCGGTTCGTCCTCCGGCCGGGCACGCAGCGCCGCCGCGATCCGCAACGCCCGTTCGGCGTTGATCGCCGCGACGATCGCCTGCTCCCGGCTGGAGAAGTAGTTGTTGTAGGTCCGCGGTGACACGCCCGCGGCCTCGGCGATGTCGTCGACTCGCACATTGTCCGGGCCATGCTCCAGTGCCAGGCGCAGCGCGGCCTCGCGCAGCGCCTTGCGGGTGGCGACCTTCTTGCGCTCGCGCAGGCCACCGTTCTCGTTCACCGCCATTCCGCGAGCATATCAGTTTGTTGCGGGTACGCATTTTTGCGCGCACGCATCTTTGTGTATGGTGTGGTTGGCACTCGGCACCTGAGAGTGCCAAGGAAGGTGGCCGGTGCCGGTGGGATCTGCCGATCCAGCCGTCGCGGGCGCCGGTGCCGGCGACCTCAAAGCCAGTCCAGGGAGAGGACAACACCGAAATGGCCAAACTGATTGCGTTCGACGAGGACGCCCGCCGTGGTCTTGAGCGCGGCCTGAACACCCTCGCCGAAGCCGTCAAGGTGACGCTTGGCCCCCGTGGCCGCAATGTCGTGCTCGAGAAGAAGTGGGGCGCGCCGACCATCACCAATGATGGTGTTTCCATTGCCAAGGAGATCGAGCTCGAGGACCCGTGGGAGAAGATCGGGGCCGAGCTGGTCAAGGAAGTTGCCAAGAAGACCGATGATGTAGCCGGTGACGGCACGACCACGGCGACCGTGCTGGCTCAGGCGCTGGTGCGTGAGGGTCTGCGTAACGTGGCTGCGGGTGCCGACCCGATCAGCCTCAAGCGTGGGATCGAGACCGCTGTCGAGGCGGTTGTGGAGCAGTTGCACAAGGCTGCCAAGGAGGTCGAGACCAAGGAGCAGATCGCGGCTACGGCCTCGATCTCGGCCGCGGACCGCACCATCGGTGAGCTG
>NZ_JAFB01000014.1 GCF_000519205.1 Amycolatopsis taiwanensis DSM 45107
GACACGCCCGCCGAGTCCACCTCCGACTATCCCGACACGCACCCTGCAACACCCTGATCATCACCGCACACCAACGCCTCACCGCCCTGCCACAACTCGCCTAACCATCACCAACCCGCCCCGACAACCAGCAACACCACCCCGGCAGTGAACACCGGCGGCCACCCCACCGACAACGGGCACCACCAACCTGCCCCAAACCAAACAAACACCCCGAACAACAACCCCACGGACCACCCAGGACCAGCCGACCACCCCATGCAAGATCCGGGTTAATAGCCGCGCGGTCGCACGTAGGTGGTCTGGGCGTAGGAATTCGCGCCGGCCGGTGCGGGCAGTCCGAGGCTGCGGTTGAGCGCCTGACCGCGGAGCCCACCGCCTTCGACCGCGGGAAACGCGAGTTGGTCGTCGGTCGTGCTGAATCGCAAGGTCAGCGGATCGGCCGACACGACCTCCGCCGGGCCGTCGGCGTGCCGGACCGGATGGATCGAGTGATCTTCGTCTCCGATGGCGCGATCGGGTGGTGGCTGTGGGCCGTCGAGGTCCGCGCTCAGGTCCAGTTCGCCCCTCCGTTGATCATTTGCCGGGAGATTGGCAGGCCCGAATGGGCGCGTCGTGATCTTAGCCGCGGTCCCAGACGGTCACCGGGGCAAACGGCGGGCCGAACTCGACGATCTTGTTGCCGGCGAGTTGCGCCGTCAGCCCCACCAAGTTGTAAGCAAGAGCATAATTATCGACCGTGAAGGTTGTTTCTTTTGTCATCGCGCCGTCGGCCTGCGAGAAAGACAGCAGCTGATGGTGCTCGTTCTCAAGCCCCGTGTAGTCGATCCAGAGTTTCCCCTGGCTCATCCCGATCGCCCTTACGTCGGCGAGGCGTTCGAATTCGTGCGACCAGCGGGCCTGACCAGTGGCAAGGTCGTAGCACGTGAGCGACGGCGTCAGGTCGTCGTCCGGGTCGGGGGCTACAGCACACATGGAGGTGCTGTCGAAGGCCTCAGAGGTCTGGATGCCATCTACCCAACGCGAGAGATCGGTCTCGGGAGAAACCTGTAGGGGTATCGGTGCCGTATTCGGGTCGCGCAGGTAGTAGATCTCGTGGTAATTGACGACGACCAGTGGGTGCACCGACAGCGGTAACAATCGGTCTTCGAAAGTATCCGTTGAAGACATCTTCACCGTTCCCTTCATCGCTCCGCTGGCGGTGTCGTAGGTGGAGACTGTGATGCCGTCGCGCTGGCAGTCCTGTACCTGCACCGTCTCGTCCCCCTCGGCCAGCACGTAGATTTGGGTGCAGTAATCGCCGGTCGGCACCGGCACGGCCCATTTCCGCTGTCCGTCGCGAGCGCCGTAACCGAGCATGTTCTTCCGAAAATCTTCGACGATCACCATCCCATTGGCGACCGAAAGTGCGCCCGACGTGGGAGCGCCTATTTCCGGCAATAACGTTAGCTGGTTCACCGACCAGAGCAGCCTGCCGTCGGTAAGGTCGACGGCGGCGGCGGTGTCGCAGTTGGCGTGGTCGGACGGATTGGATGCCAGTCCGATCGCGCCGATACCGCCGTCGATGGTGGGGCTCATCGCACAGATGTTGGACTCCGGCAACTGCCATATCTGCTTACCGCTGTCGAGGTCGTAGCCGGCAAGTCCGCTCGTGGTGGCATAGGCGACCGTGTGCTCATCGACCAGCCAGCCGTGGAACGGGTCGTTCATGGTGCCAATCGCCGGAGCCGCCCACAGTTTCCTGGCTTCGCCGGGGCCGCCCCAGTCCACGGCCACATGGCTTGGCGTGGGTGCGGCCTTACCGGACCCGAAAACTCCGGTCAGCTTCAGCGTGACGCCGGTGCACGCGAGGATCACCACCAGCACCACGATGGTGATGATCCAAACAGTGTGGCCGTCTGAGGAATCGTCACTGATACTGCGCAGGAGGCGGTTCAGTTCGCGCGGAGTTTCTCGTAGTGCGCCACGCAGTCTTCGTACCGTGGCAGCATTCCGGCCGAGGCGGCTTCCGCCAGTGACGGGGCCGTGCGGTCCTTTTCGGACAGAATGGGCGGCAGGTCCGCCGGCCACGGCAGGCCCAGTTCGGGGTCGAGCGGGTTGATGCCGTGCTCGGCGGCCGGGTTGTAGCCGGTGGAGCACAGGTAGGTCATCGCGGTGTCGTCTTCGAGTGCGACGAACGCGTGCCCGAGCCCTTCGGCCAGGTAGATCGCGTGGAAGTCGGTGGAGTCCAGGCGTACCGCGTCCCAGTGGCCGAAGGTGGGTGAGCCGGTGCGCAGGTCGACGACCACGTCGAGCAGCGCACCGCGTGGGCAGTAAATGTATTTCGCCTGGCCGGGCGGCGTGTCGGCGAAGTGGACGCCACGGATGGTGCCGCGCTGGGAGACGCTGTGATTGGTCTGTGCCAGCCGCAGCGGGTGGCCGAGCGCTTCGATCAGTGCGGCCTCCTGGAACGGGGCGACGAACAGGCCGCGTTGGTCGGGGAACGTCTTCGGCACGAACTCGTAGGCGTCACGCACAGCCAGCTCACAAACCTGCATGCCATGAATGTAATTAGCCGCGCGAAGCGTGTCCGTTGAGGGTGGTGGTGGGCCGGCGGGCGGGGCTGATCAGTCGCGGAAGCGTGTCCGTTGAGGATGGTGGTGGGCGACGGGCCGGCCGGGGCACCGGCGTGGGCGGTTCGGCGACGGTGGGGAGAACGTTTCGGTTCCGTCAACCAAGCCGGATGGTCGTCTTGCTAAGGGGCCTGTGACCAGCCATTTTTGTGATCTCAGCCGCACCTCGGCGGCCAAGCCGCGGCCGCGCCTGTCACACTGGGGGGACCGCCTCGTCCGAGCGGCCGTTGCCCGCAGGACTCCTCGACGGCTTCAGGTGCCACCGCATCGAGCCGAAAGAGCCAGTGTCAGTCCGTGTTACTGGGGGACCTTTGCAATCCCGGGAGGGATTAACCAGATGACTTACGCTCAGGTCACCGGCAGTTCGCCGGTGACTGAAGACGAGATCTTCGAAGGGCACCGGGACGGCAAGCTGTCCGTGGCGGCGACCAGGCCGATCTCCCGGCCGCGGGACCTGTCCATCGCGTACACGCCGGGCGTGGCCAAGGTGAGCCGGGCCATTGCCGAGGATGCCGAGCTTGCCCACCGCTACACCTGGGCCGACCGGCTGGTGGTCGTGGTCAGCGACGGCACCGCCGTGCTCGGTCTCGGCGACATCGGGGCGAGCGCGTCGCTGCCGGTGATGGAGGGCAAGTCCGTGCTGTTCAAGACGTTCGGCGGGCTGAACTCGATCCCGCTCGTGCTGAACACCACGGACGTCGACGAGATCGTCGAGACGCTCGTGCGGTTGCGCCCGTCGTTCGGTGCGGTCAATCTCGAGGACATCGCGGCGCCTCGCTGCTTCGAGCTGGAGGACAAGCTCAAGGCGGCGCTCGACTGCCCGGTCATGCACGACGACCAGCATGGCACCGCGATCGTCACGCTCGCGGCGCTGCGCGGCGCGAACCTGGTGCTGGGCCGGGACATCGCGTCGCAGCGGGTGGTCATCTCCGGCGCCGGCGCGGCCGGTGTGGCGTGCGCGCGGATCCTGCAGGAGGCCGGGGTCGGTGATGTCACGGTGCTGGACTCGAAGGGCATCGTCCACACCGGACGCGCGGGGCTGAACCCGGTCAAGCAGAAGCTGGCCGAGACGACCAACGCGGCCGGGCTGCGCGGCGGGCTCACCGAAGCGTTGCGTGGCGCGGACGTGTTCCTCGGGCTGTCCGGCGCGACCATCGACGAGACCGTCCTCGCCGGAATGGCGGACGATCCGATCGTCTTCGCACTGTCGAACCCGGACCCCGAGGTGCATCCCGAGGCGGCCGGCCGGTACGCCGCGATCGTGGCCACCGGTCGCAGCGACTTCCCGAACCAGATCAACAACGTGCTCGCCTTCCCCGGCGTGTTCCGGGGCGCGCTGGACGCCGGAGCCCGCGCGATCACCGAGAACATGAAGCTCGCCGCGGCCGAGGCGATCTTCGCGGTGGCGCAGGACGATCTCGGCCCGGACCGCATCGTGCCGAGCCCGCTGGACCCGCGGGTCGCACCGGAGGTCGCCGCCGCGGTGGCGAAGGCAGCCATCGAAGACGGCGTGACAACCTGACGACTGAGTTACGACTGCAGGCATGAGTGACCCGTTACTGCCTTCTCCTTCGCGAGTTTGCGCGCGACCGCGATCGTGTCGACAGGGCGCTCCCGACGAACTCGGGTCACCTGGCCCGTAACGGCGCCCTGCCGCCTCGATAGCGGGCCTGTCGGCGGCGCGCTCTCTGGTCGGCCTGGGAGCCGCGGCTCGACAGCGGGCCACTCGCGTCGGATTTCGGCAGTAACGGGTCATTCATGTCTTCCGGCTTCCTGTCGTGGACGGCGGAGTGGCGTGCGTCCCAGTTCGCGGATCCGTGGCCGCTCGGGCGGCAACCCGGCTAGGGTGCCGGAGGTGGCGATCGAGTTCGCGAACGTGACCAAGCGGTACCCGGACGGCACCGTCGCGGTCGACGACCTGAGCCTGACCATCGAGGACGGCACCATCACGGTGTTCGTCGGGCCGTCGGGCTGTGGGAAGACGACCTCGCTGCGGATGATCAACCGGATGGTCGAGCCCACCTCCGGCCGGGTGCTGCTCGACGGGCGCGACGTCTGCGAGTCCGACCCGCCGGTGCTGCGCCGCGGCATCGGCTACGTCATCCAGAACGCCGGTCTCTTCCCGCACCGGACGGTGCTGGACAACGTGGCGACCGTGCCGCTGCTGTCCGGCTGGGGCCGGAGCCGGGCACGGGAGCGAGCCGCCGAGCTGCTGGCGACGGTCGGGCTGCCGGCCGAGCTCGGCGACCGGTACCCGGCGCAGCTGTCCGGTGGGCAGCGGCAGCGGGTCGGGGTGGCCCGCGCGCTGGCCGCGGACTCGCCCGTGTTGCTGATGGACGAGCCGTTCTCGGCGGTGGACCCGATCGTGCGCGAGGACCTGCAGGACGAGTTGCTGCGCCTGCAATCCCGGCTGGGCAAGACGATCGTGTTCGTCACCCACGACGTGGACGAGGCGGTCCGGCTGGGGGACAAGGTGGCGGTGCTGCGCACCGGCGGCAGGCTGGCGCAGTACGGCACCCCCGCGGAGGTGCTCCGGAACCCGGTCGACGATTTCGTCGCCTCCTTCGTGGGCCGTGACCGGGGCTATCGTGGACTGTCCTTTATGGATGCGACCGGCGTCCAGTTGCAGGACGTCGCCACGATCCGGCTCGGCGAGCCGGTGCCCTGGGTGACCACGGACTGGGCACTGGCGGTGAACTCGGACGGTCGCCCGCGCGGCTGGCTGCCGCCGAAGTCCACTGTGGACGGTGGCTTGCGGGAGGGTGATTTGGTGGCGGGCGGTTCGCTCTACCGCCGGGGCACGCCCCTGCGCGGCGCGCTCGACGCGGCCCTGTCCTCGCCCGCTGGGCTGGGCGTGGTGGTGGACGACGAGGAGCGGGTGATCGGCGTGGTCACCGCACGTCAGATCCTGGACGTGATCGAACAGCGGCGGTGAGCGTTCGTACGATTGCCCTCCGCGGTTCCTACTTTTGGCCCTTCTGTGGGTTAATTTCAACCCCCTAACCTCTGTGTGCAATAACCATCCAATCGGGTGGGAGACGCCCACCGCGGTGGGCATTGCCAAGGAGGTAAGGCAGCTTGCGGAAGATCCGATCCCTGGTCACGCTCGGCGCGGCCACCGCACTCGCGACGCTCACCGTATTCGGCACCGGTGCATCAGCTTCGGCGCAGGAAGGCAAGATCGTCGGTGCGGGCGCCGAGGGTGCGATCCCGGACAGTTACATCGTCGTGCTGAAGCAGGGCTCGTCCCCGGTGAGCGTGCTGGCCGGCGAGTTGACCGCCCGGCTGGGTGGGGTGGTGAACCGGACCTACTCTGCAGCCTTGCGCGGCTACTCGGCGAAAATGACCGAGGCGCAGGCCAAGCACCTGGCGGCCGACCCGGCGGTGGCCTATGTCCAGCAGAACCGCACTTTCCACGTCCTGGACACCCAGACCGATCCGCCATCGTGGGGCCTGGACCGGCTGGACCAGCGGTCGCTGCCGCTGGACCACAGCTACACCTACTCGACCACGGCGCCGGACGTCCACGCCTACATCATCGACACCGGAATCAACCTGACCCACAACGATTTCGGCGGTCGCGCGACCTCCGGCCACGACTTCGTGGACAACGACGCCGACGCCACCGACTGCAACGGGCACGGCACGCACGTTGCCGGAACGGTCGGCGGCGACGCCTACGGGGTGGCCAAGGGCGTGCGACTCGTCGGCGTCCGTGTACTCGACTGCAACGGCTCGGGCAGCGAGGAGCAGGTGATCGCGGGGATCGACTGGGTCACCGCGAACGCGGTGAAACCCGCGGTGGCGAACATGAGCCTGGGCGGCAGTTCGGACCAGGCGCTTGACGACGCCGTGTCGAAGTCGATCTCCTCGGGCGTGACCTACGCCATCGCCGCGGGCAACGACAACGCCGACGCGTGCGGTGACTCGCCCGCGCGGGTGCCGGAGGCCATCACGGTGGGCGCGACCACGAGGGCCGACACCCGGGCGAGCTACTCGAATTACGGCACCTGCGTCGACATCTTCGGGCCAGGCAGCAACATCACGTCGGACTGGATCGGCGGCAACACGGCGACCAACACGATCAGCGGCACGTCCATGGCCACCCCGCATGTCACCGGTGCTGCGGCGTTGTACCTGGCGGACAACTCGTCGGCCACGCCTGCCCAGGTGCGTGACGCGCTGGTCTCGGCCGGCACTCCGGATGTGGTAAGCGGCGTCGGCAGCGGATCGCCGAACGTCCTCCTCCACACCGGAAGCTGAGCCGACACGAGAGTGCCCCCTCTCCTCCGCGCCAGAGAGGGGGCACTGTCAACTCAGCTGGGCGATGAGTGACCCGTTACTGTCGAAATTCGGCATGAACGGGCCACTCATGCACCGGCGTGGATCAGGCGAACGCCTTGGCGATCAACGCCTTCTGCTCGACGTCGTGCACCTTGGACGAGCCCGCCGACGGCGCGGCCATCGGACGGCGCGCGGCCACGTCGAGGCCGGAGAGCAGGTCGGGGAGCTTGCGCGGCAGGTGCAGCCCGAAGAACGGCCAGGCGCCCTGGTTCTCCGGCTCCTCCTGCACCCACACGACCTCCGACGCGGCGGTGTAGCGCTCGAGCGCGGCCTTCAGCTTCTTCAGCGGCAGCGGGTAGTACTGCTCGATGCGCACGATCGCCACGTCGTCCGCGCCACGCTTGTCGCGTTCGGCCACCAGCTCCCAGTACAGCTTTCCGGAGGTCAGCAGCACCTTGCGCGCCTTCGCCGGGTTGACGTCGACGTCGTCGATCACCGACATGAACTTCGACTGGCCGGTGAAGTCCTCCACCGCCGAGGTCGCCGCCTTGTTCCGCAGCATCGACTTCGGGGTGAACACGATCAGCGGCCGGCGGATCCCGTCCAGCGCGTGCCGGCGCAGCAGGTGGAAGTGGTTCGCCGGAGTGGACGGCACCGCGACCGTCATCGACCCCTCGGCGCAGAGCTGCAGGAACCGCTCGATCCGGCCGGACGTGTGGTCCGGGCCCTGGCCCTCGTGACCGTGCGGCAGCAGCAGCACGACATCGGCGAGCTGGCCCCACTTGGCTTCGCCCGAGGAGATGTACTCGTCGATCACCGTCTGCGCGCCGTTGACGAAGTCGCCGAACTGCGCCTCCCACAGCACCAGCGCCTCCGAGTTGGCCACCGAGTAGCCGTACTCGAAGCCGACCGCCGCGTACTCCGACAGCGCCGAGTCGTAGATCATCACCCGGCCCTGGTTCGGCGCCAGGTTCTGCAGCGGCGCGTACTCACGGCCGGTCTTGCGGTCGATGAGCACCGAGTGCCGCTGGGTGAAGGTGCCGCGCCGCGAGTCCTGCCCGGACAGCCGCACCAGGCGCCCCTCCATGGCCAGCGACCCGAACGCGAGCAGTTCACCGAACGCCCAGTCGATGCCGCCTTCCCGCGACATCTTGCCGCGGCGCTCCATCACTGGCTTGACCCGCGGGTGCGGGGTGAAGCCGTCGGGCACGTTGCTGAACGCGTCACCGATCCGCTCGACGACCTCGCGGCTGACCGCCGTCGACACCTTGGCCGGGACCTGCTGCTCGCCTTCCACCGACGGGCTCGGCGCGATCGGGTGCTTCTCCAGTTCGCGAACCTCGTTGAAGACGTGTTCCAGCTGGCTGGAGAAGTCGCGCAACGCGGCTTCCGCTTCGTCGACCGAGATGTCGCCGCGGCCGATCAGCGCTTCGGTGTAGATCTTCCGCACCGAACGCTTGGCGTCGATGATGTCGTACATCGCCGGCTGCGTCATCGACGGGTCGTCGCCCTCGTTGTGGCCCCGGCGGCGGTAACAGATCATGTCGATCACGACGTCCTTGTTGAACGCCTGCCGGTAGTCCACCGCGAGCTTGGCCACCCAGTGCGCGGCCTCCGGGTCGTCCCCGTTGACGTGGAAGATCGGCGCGCCGATCATCTTCGCCACGTCGGTGGCGTACTGCGACGACCGCGAGTGTTCCGGCGCGGTGGTGTAGCCGACCTGGTTGTTGATGATGATGTGCACCGTGCCGCCGGTCCGGTAACCACGCAGCAGCGCCAGGTTCAGCGTCTCGGCGACCACGCCCTGGCCGGCGAACGCGGCGTCACCGTGCAGCAGCACGGGCAGCACGGTGAAGCCCTCGCCGTGCTGGTCGCCCTTGTTCAGGAGATCCTGCTTGGCCCGGGCGATGCCCTCCAGCACCGGGTCCACCGTCTCCAGGTGCGACGGGTTCGCGGTCAGCGACACCTTCGTCTCGCCGTCACCGAACATGCGGAAGTACTTGCCCTCGGCGCCCAGGTGGTACTTCACGTCGCCGGAGCCGTGCGCCTGGCCCGGGTCGAGGTTGCCCTCGAACTCCTGGAAGATCTGCGAGATCGGCTTGCCCACGATGTTGGCCAGCACGTTGAGCCGGCCACGGTGCGGCATGCCGATCACGACCTCGTCGAGCTCGTGCTCGGCGGCCTTGTCGAGCACGGTGTCCAGCAGCGGGATCACCGTCTCGCCGCCCTCCAGCGAGAACCGCTTCTGGCCGACGTACTTGGTCTGCAGGAAGGTCTCGAACGCCTCGGCCGCGTTGAGCTTGGACAGCACGTACTTCTGCACGGCCTGGTCGGGCTTCTCGTGCGGCACCTCGACGCGATCCTGGATCCAGCGGCGCTCCTCGGGGTCGAGGATGTGCGTGTACTCCACGCCGACCGTGCGGCAGTAGGAGTCGCGCAGGACGCCCAGCACGTCACGCAGCTTCATGCGCTCCTGGCCGGCGAACCCGCCGACGGCGAACTCGCGGTCGAGGTCCCACAGCGTCAGGCCGTGTGAGAGGACGTCGAGGTCCTCGTGGCGGCGCTGGCGGTAGTTCAGCGGGTCGGTGTCGGCCATCAGGTGGCCGCGGATGCGGTAGGCGTCGATGAGCTCGATGACCCGCGCGGTCTTGTCGACGGCGCCCGCGGGAATGTCCTTGACCCAGCGCACCGGTTCGTAGGGCAGGCGCAGCGACGTGAAGATGTCGTCGTAGAAACCGTCGCCGCCGAGCAGCAACTCGTGGATGCGCTTGAGGTACTCGCCGGACTCCGCACCCTGGATGATCCGGTGGTCGTAGGTCGACGTCAGCGTCATGATCTTGCTGATGCCGAGGTCGACGAGGGTCTTCTCGCTGCTGCCCTCGAAGGCCGACGGGTACTGCATCGCGCCCACGCCGATGATCGCGCCCTGGCCGGCCTGCAGCCGGGGCACCGAGTGGTTGGTGCCGATGCCGCCCGGGTTGGTCAGCGAGATCGTGGTGCCGGCGAAGTCGTCGGCGGTCAGCTTGTTGTTGCGAGCCTTCTTGACGATCTCCTCGTACGCCTGCCAGAACTGCAGGAACGTCATGTTCTCGGTGTGCTTGATGGAGGCGACGACGAGGGTGCGGCTGCCGTCCTTGCCCTTCATGTCGATCGCGAGACCGAGGTTCACGTGCTCCGGCGTGATCGCGAACGGCTTCCCGTCGACGAGATCGTAGTGCCGGTTCATGTTCGGGAAGTCACGCAGCGCACGCACCATCGCGTACCCGATGAGGTGCGTGAAGGAGATCTTGCCACCGCGGGTGCGCTTGAGGTGGTTGTTGATCACGATGCGGTTGTCGGCCATCAGCTTGGCCGGCACGGCGCGCACGCTCGTCGCGGTGGGGACGGTCAGCGAGGCGTCCATGTTCTTCGCGATCGCCGCCGCGGCGCCGCGCAGCTGCTTGCCCTCTTGCTTGGCCTCCGGCTTGGCTGCTGCGGGCGCGGGAGCGGCCTTCGCGGCGGCCGGCCGCGGCTTCACCGGGGTCGGCTGGGGGGCGGGTGCCGGGCGCGCGGGTGCCTTCGGCGGCGCGGTCTTGAGCTGACCGTTCGACTTCGCCGGTTGGCCCGATTGGTCCGGTCGGGGCGTCTTGGGTGCGGCGTCCGGCTTCTTGTGCGGGGTCTGCGTCGGCGTGAAGTCCGAGAAGAAGTCATGCCAGGCGGCATCTACTGAGGAGGGGTCGGCGAGGAACTGGTCGTACATCTCCTCGACGAGCCATTCGTTGGGGCCGAACTGCGACGCAGGGCTACTGCTGGACACGGCAGGGACTCGCCTCTATCCATCTCGATCTAACTTGTCCGTTTGATGCGCCTACCAGGCTAACCCCCTGCCCTCTCGGCGTGTGATTGAACTCGTCGATCTCCGTGGAGTGCGATTGCGGCATTTTTCACTGAATTGTTCACTAGACCGATTCAGATGCAACGCAGGTTCAACGACCTGGTCGTTGGGGAAGGCCGCGCCCAGCTGGTTGAGCTGATGGTGATCGTTCAGGCGGTGCGACGGTCGTAGTCCTCGCGGTTGGCGAGCACCTCGTCCATGTGCGCCTCGGCCCACACCTTGATGCCCCGGACCACGTGGTGCAGGGAGAGACCGAGGTCGGTCAGCTCGTAAGTGACCGTGACCGGCACGGTCGGTGTCACGGTGCGGGTGAGCAGGCCGTCGCGTTCGAGGGCACGCAGTGTCTGGGTGAGCATCTTCTGACTGACCCCGGCCAGTCGGCGGGACAGCTCGGAGTAACGCATCGACCGCGGCTGGCCGCTGCAGTCGGCCCCGGGCTGATGCGGGCCGTCGCTGCCCAGCGCGGCCAGGACCAGCGCGACCCACTTGTCGGAGATCCGGTCCAGTAGCCGGCGACTGGGGCAGTTGGCCATGAAGGCGTCGTATTCCCACTTCGCCTGTGCCCGCTTCTGGGCGGCCGTCGTCGTGGGCATCGACCGATCCTTCCTGCCGAGAGGTGACTTACGCACTTTGAAGTGCCTACTTCCTACTGGAAAGTTACCCATCCATCGTGGTGCGGGACAACTTTCGAAACAGGAGCGACACCATGAGCACCCCGACCTTCCGCGCCGCCGTCGTCCGCACCCCGAGCGGGCCCGGCTCGATCGAGATCATCGACGTTCCGGTGGCCGAACCCGGGCCCGGCGAGGTCCGGGTCGAGATCGCCGCCGCGGCGGTCAACCCCGTCGACCTCGGGGTCGCGCGCGGCCTCTTCCACGCGATGGGACTGGTCAACCAGCCCGAACACACCGGCCTGGGCTGGGACTTCGCCGGCACCGTCGTCGCCACCGGCGCCGTTGTGAGCCTGCCGGCCGGCACCCGGGTCGCCGGCCTGGTGGACGGATTCGACCGCGATTTCGGTACCTACGCCGAGCAACTCGTCGTGCCGGCCGCCGACCTCGCCGTCGTGCCGGACGGGCTGGACCTGGCCATGGCGTCGACGGTGCCGCTCAACGGGCTGGCCGCCGCAGGGATCGTCGACCTGCTCGGCGACGCGCCCACCGAGGGCAACCGGCTGCTGGTGACCGGCGCGGCCGGCGCCGTCGGTGGGTACGTGGCCGCGCTCGCGCAGGACCACGGCTGGCAGGTCACCGGTCTTGCCAGAGCCGAGGACGAGGAGTTCGTCCGAAGCCTCGGCGCCGCGTTCACCACGAACGCCGAGCCGGGCTGGGACGCGGTCGCCGACGGCGCGGCGCTGCAGGAGCGGGGCCTCGCCCTGGTCCGCGACGGCGGGTCCTTCGTCGGAGTGCAACCGAGCGCGGAGCCGGCCGCGGAGCGCGGGATCACGGTGGGCGTCGTGGTCGCGCATCCCGACGGCCCTCGGTTGGGCGGCCTGCTCGCCCGCACGGCGTCCGGCGAACTGCCGGCAAGAGTGCACGCGGCCGTGCCGCTGGAGCAGGTTGCCGACGCCCACCGGGCCGTCGCCAAGGGCGGGGTGCGCGGCCGCTACGTGCTGAAGCCCTGACCCGGACGACTGTCTGAAGAGGACAGTCCTGACTTCCGCCTCAGCGTAAGCATTCCCCACACAACGAACGGAGCGACCATGATCTGGACAGCCGGCTTCCGCACCGCGGTGATCAGTCCCTACGAGCAGATCAAGCTCAGCGAGCCGCGCGGCTTCGCCGACCAGACGGTGCGCCACGTGCTCCGCATGGCCGGCGGCGGGCAACGCCTCCGCGTACGCCTGACGAACCGCTACGGCCGCACCCCCTTGACCATCGGCGCCGCACGGGCCGCCACCGAGCACGGGCAGGCCAGCATCACCTTCGACGGTGCCGAGCGGATCACCATTCCGCCGGGAGAAGAGGCAGTCAGTGACCCGATGGATCTGCCCGTCGCCCGCGCCGCCGAGGTGCTCCTCAGCATTTATCTCCCTGAGGAGACCGGTCTGGCCACCTATTCCCACCTGCCAAGGGAGAACGCGCGCATAGTCCGCGGGAACCACGTTGACTCGCCCGCACTCCCTGAGGCTGAGCAGGTAGAAGGCAGGTTCTACGTCTCGGGCATCGACGTGCTCGCCCCGGACGACACCGCGGTCGCCGTGGCGTTCGGCGACTCCTGGTTCGAAGGAGTCGGCACCACGATCGGCGCGAACAACCGTTCCGTGGACTTCCTCAACCGGCGCCTCGAGCGGGGCTGGGTCGTCAACCAGGGCATCGCCGGAAACCGGCTGCTGAAGGACGAGGTCGGCGAGCATGCGCTGGGGCGCTTCGACCGCGACGTTCTCTCGATTCCCGGCCTGACCCACGTCCTGGTGCACTTCGGGATCAACGACCTCGGCCTCGGCGGCATGTCCGGCGAGCCTCCCGCCACCTCCGATGCGCTCATGGAGGGGTTCAAGGCCCTGGCCCACCGCGCTCACCAGGCCGGCCTGAAGATCCTCGTGGCCACCATCGGCCCCTTCGCGGGCGCCATTTACCCCGGGATCAGTACCCCCGAGGGCCTTGCCGCCCGACGCGAGGTGAACGACTGGATCCGTACCACCGACGCTTTCGACGCCGTCTTTGATGTGGCACGGGCGGTCGAGGACCCCGAAGCCCCCGACTACATCCACCCTGCCCTGGACGGTGGCGACGGCATGCACCTCAACGACAAAGGCGCGGAAGCCATGGCCGACGCCGTAGACCTGGCAACCCTCCGCCTCTAGCGTCCTGGTCCGGTCACCGCGCGACTTCCCTTGTCGCTCGGTGATCTGGCCCGCGGGTCACGAGAGGCTGGACCGCATCCATGCCCGGTTGGTGATCGCTCAACGTCGAACGTCTCACCACACAGGAACGAACCATCTTCATCGCAGCCCTGCAGAAGACGTTTGGTCGCCAGCGAAGTCGTCCACAACCTCCTGCCCTTGCTCGCGTCGGCGGAATAGGGCACCGGCACCGCGGGTTGATCGCTGGTGTGACTGTTGAAATCGGTGTCATCCTGCCGACATCCACACCCGACCCCGCTCACCCGATCCTGGGTGATGTCCGGGAAAGCGCACGGTTCGCCGAGGCGGCCGGCCTCGACTCGATCTGGTCCACCGATCATCTGGTGGCGAGTGCCCCGATGCTCGACAGCACCGTGGTTCTGGCCGCCGCGGCGGCGGTGACCGAACGCATCACGGTCGGCTTCAACGTGATGTTGCTGGCCCTTCGGCCGGTGGCCTGGGCGGCGAAGCAGGTGAGCACGTTGCAGTACGTTTCCGGAAATCGACTCGTCCTGGGGATCGGCACCGGCAACCCAGCGCACGGCGACATCGGCTGGCGCGCGGCCGGGGTGTCCTATGCAGACCGTGGCCGGCGTACCGATGAGGCGCTGCGAGTGCTGCCGGATCTGGTCACCGGTAAGCGGACCGTGCTCGACGACGGTGTAGAAGTAGCGCTCGCCCCGGCTGCGAACATGCCTCCCGTCGTGGTGGCCGGCAACGGGCGGGCGGCGCTGCGCCGGGCGGCCAGGTACGGCGACGGCTGGGCGTCGATCGGACTGCCACCCGAGGAGATCGCGGAGAGTCTCGCGGAGATCGGCCGGCTCGCCGCCGAACTCGGCCGTCCAGCGCTCAAGGCCACGGTCGTCGGACCCGATGTGGGCACCGACCCGCAGCAAGCCGCCGCGCGACTGGCGGCCTACGAGGCGGCCGGAGTCGAGCGCGTGATCCTCGCGCCGACGGGCACGGACTGGCAGCGCGACTACGAGTTCGCGGCCAAGGTGCGCTCCGCGTACAACTAGGAGGGGCGGCGACTCAGCCTATTACCAGAAAGATCTCCTGGTTGCCGGACAGCTCGTGCATGCGTGACTCGTTACTCCCGAAAATCGGCATGAACGGGCCACTCATGAACGTGCTGACGCTGTGATCATGGGCGATTTCTCATCCGACTTCTACGGTGAAACTTCTACGGTGAATCCATAGTAGACGCGCCACTGCGGGGCAGGGTGTCCAGGCGGCAGCGGCACTCCTGTCAACGGCGGGACCGCCACCGCCTCCCAGTCGATCGCGTCCGAGCCATCCAAAAGATCTACAGCGCCGATCTCCTTGCCCCGGGAGTACGAGGTGAGGGTGAGCGGGCCGACGAATTCGTCGTAGTTCGCCAGCCAATAGTCGCAAGCCCAGCGCAATTCCTCGGGATCGGCGACCACCAGTCGAAACGTGGTGCATACCGAGCCGCTCCACAACTCGGTCCGCACCAGATGGTAGTCGTAGGGGAAGTCGCTTTCCGGGTAGTCGCGCTCGTCGAACACTTCGGCCAACGCCGCCAGGCACGCCTTGGGCGTGGGCGCCTCGGGATCCTCGCGCAGTACGTCGCCGAGCAACTCCTCCGCTTCCTCTCGCCGACGCGTGTTCGCCGACTCGATCTCCTCCTCCTCGGCACCCGGGGCGACGGCGACGATATCGAGGAGGTTCCGCCACGCCGCGGTCTGCGTGACCAGCAGGCTGCCCAGCAGCGTACGGGCCAGCGTGTCATGGGGGTGGGCGGTGACCGCTGCGCGCAACCATGGTTCACCGGCCCAGAACGGTCCGTCCTCCGCCAAGTTCCCATCCGGAAGCAGGCTCAACAACCGCCCGTACTCCCGGGCAGCCCCGGCATCGCCGTCCTGCGCCGCTGCCCGCAATGCGGCCACTCGCTCGGAGAAGATCGTCACGCCAGGCCACACTACTTGGCCGAGCGCACGCTCACCCGCGACCGAGGGGATGTCTGGCCTTGTCCGAAACCGAGCGCACTTTCCCATCAGACGACGAGTTCCCGACCGATCTGGCCCGCACCCGACCGGCGCCGCCCGGCCGGCGACCCCACCGGCGCGGGCTTTTCCTCGCGGCAACCATCATCGATGCCCTGGGCAGCGGGCTGTGGATGCCTTTCGCGCTGCTGTTCCTCGTCCACGCGCAGGGGTTCGGCCTGGTCGAGTCGGGGGCCGCGCTGAGCGGAGGGGCGCTGGTGGGCCTGGCCGGCGGACCCGTGTTGGGCTCGATCATGGACCGGGTGGGCGCCGCAACCATGTTGTTGGCGAGCAACATGGTGCGAGCGCTCGCGTTCGCCTGCTACCCGCTGGTCACAGCCGTGCCCCACATTGTCGTCGTCGCCGCGGTGGTCAGCATCGGCGACCGGCTGTTCTGGACCGCGAACGCCCCGATGATCACCTCGCTGACCGAGGGACGGGCGAGCGAGCGTTTGCTCGGGATCCAGACGGTGGCGCGTTTCGCCGGCAGCGGACTCGGCGCCGGCGGCTCGGCGCTGCTGCCCACCATGACCATCACCGCCTTCCACCTGATCGCCTACCTGAACGCGGCGAGCTTCGTCCTGGCCGCGGTTCTGATCTGGCTGGTTCGCCCAACTCGGCGTGAGCGTGTGCAGGCCAGCTCGGCCGCTCCGGTGCGGGGAAGCTGGGCCACCGTCCTGCGGGACCGTCCCTACGTCGCATTCTGCGGCGTGACCGTCCTGTTCACCCTGGCCAGCGTCGGCAAGTACTCGATGCTGCCCATCCTGGTCACCGATGTCCTGCATGGTCCACAGTGGGTGTTCGGTACCGCGATGGCCATCGGCACCGTGGTCATGGTCGCCGGCCAGCAGCCGATCCTTCGGTTCGTGGGCCGGTGGACCCGCGTCCGGGGCATGGTCACCGCCGCGGGCATCTTCGCCTGTTCGTTCGCCACCCTGATCCCGGCAAGCCTGGTCCCGGTAGGCGCCGCCGTGATCCTCATACTCGGCACCGCCGTGCTGTCCGCCATCGCCGAGGCGATCTTCGCTCCGCTGATGACGGCAGCGGCAGCAGCGGCCGCCCCGCAGGGCGCCGAAGGCAGGGCCAGCGCGCTGTTCCAACTCTCCTGGGCGGCATCCCAGGTAGCTGGGCCCGCGCTGCTGACCAGCCTGCTGTCCGCGGGGAACGCGGTACTTTGGCTCACCCTCACCGTCACCTCGGTGTGCGCGATCCCGGCCGTGGCGCTACTGAGCCGGAGGCTGCCGCACGGCGCCCTGGCGCGGTAGAACCCGAAGCACCCCGTCGTTCCTCAGTCCTCGGCTCCGCTGCCGAGCAGGCGCAGCGCGGAACCGTAGTTGAGCGTGTACTCCTCCGGTGAGGTGTCGCTCTTCTCGACCTTCAGCGCGCTGCGCTCGCTGGCCACCTCCAGCGGGATGCAGTTGTCCGGCGTGGGACAGGCTTGCCCCCGCACGACCACGGACGCGCGGCCTTCGGTCGCGTCCGTGTCCAGAACGTCGTACGAATCGATCTTCACGTGCGCGTCCGGGTGGCTCTGGAGCCAGTAGCGAACACGCTCCTTTCCCTGTTCGGAGGGGTACACCCAGGACACCACCTGATCCGCGGCGGTAGCCGGGCTCGGATGCGCCTTCAGCGTCTCCCCGCGATCGCGGACGGTCGAGATGTCCTTCGAGGGTTCATGCGACCGTGGCATCGACGCTGACTGTCCACTTCAGACTTTCTTTTGGTACCGCAGCCGGCTCGTAACCGGTGCCTGGCACCTCCTTCACGGCAGGGCCGGTAGCCTGGGCTGGCGGAGGTGGCGATGGAACCCGCTCGAATCGTGGCCGGCCTGCGTGCGCTCGTGCCGGCCGATCGCGTGCTGGACGACCGGCAGGTCATTCAGGGTTATCTGCAGGATCAGGCGGAGTGGGCGCCCTACGCCCAGGCGGCCACCGTGGTCCGGCCGCGCAGCACCGAGGAGGTCCGGGCGGTCGTCGCGTTCGCCGCCGAACACGGCGTACCCGTCGTACCGCGCGGTGCCGGCACGGGACTGTCCGGTGGGGCCAACGCCATCGAGGGCTGCGTCATCCTGTCCTTCGAGGCGATGAACGCCGTGCTGGAGATCAACGAGTCCGAGCCGTACGCGGTCGTGCAGCCCGGTGTCGTCAACGACGACCTGAGGGCGGCCTGTGCGGAGCGGGGCCTCTGGTACCCGCCGGACCCGGCCAGTGCACCGTGGTCGACGATCGGCGGGAACGTGGCGACCAACGCGGGCGGGATCTGCTGCGTGAAGTACGGCGTGACCCGGGACTACGTGCTCGCGCTGGAAGTCGTGACGGGACGCGGCGACGTGGTGCGGGTCGGCCGCCGGACGGCGAAGGGAGTCGCGGGTTACGACCTGTGCGGGCTGATGGTCGGATCGGAGGGCACGCTCGGCGTGATCACCGAGATCACCGTGCGGCTGCGGCCCGAACGTCCGCCGGAGCGCACCATCGCGGGATACTTCGACTCCATCGTGGCCGCGGGCCGGGCGGTCAGCGCGGTCTCGGCGTCCGGGGTCATCCCGTCGGCGCTGGAACTTGTGGACCGGCATTGCCTCGAAGCCGTGGATGCCTGGAAGAACATGGGCCTGTCCACCGAAGCCGACGTGGTACTGCTTGGCCGCTGCGACGCGAACAGTGACGAAGACGCCGAGGTGATCCGGCGATGCTTCGACGAGGCCGGCGCGTCCTGGGCCGCGGTGTCCACCGACGAGCAGGAGGCCGAAGCGCTGTTCGACGCCCGCCGCCTGGCGTATCCCGCGTTGGAGCGGCTCGGCCCGGTGCTCACCGAAGACGTGTGCGTGCCGAAGGCGAAGGTGCCGGAAATGTTGGCACGCATCGAAAAGACCGCCGCCGTGCACGACACGTTGATCGCCAACATCGCGCACGCCGGCGACGGCAACCTGCACCCGCTCCTGATCACGCCGATCGGCGACGATGCCGCCCGGCGGCGTGCGCAGGCAGCGTTCGAGGACATCATCTCCGACGCGATCGAGCTCGGCGGCACGGTCACCGGGGAGCACGGCGTCGGCCTCCTCAAACGAGACGGCCTCCGCCGCGAGGTCAGCCCGCTCGTGCTCGACCTGCACCGCGCGATCAAGAACGCCCTCGATCCGCTGGGCATCCTGAACCCGGGGAAGGTCTTCAGCTGACCCGGCCGCTACGTCCGGGTCATTCTGCCTGAACGCGGAATTCGCCTGCCTGGACCGGGGACACGGCGTCCTGGACCGGGGACACGGCGTCCTGAATCGGGAACTCAGCGTTTTGGAGTGGGGACACGGCGTCCTGAATCGGGGACTCAGGGTAGCTGGGGAGCGGTGGGCAGGGTGACGACGACGCGCAGTCCGCCTGCCTGCCCCGGTTCCGCCCGCACCGAACCGTGGTGCGCGGACGCGATCGAGCGAACGATGGACAGCCCGAGACCGGCGCCGTTCGTGCTTCCCGTGCGATCGCCGGCCAGCCTGCGGAAGGGTTCGAACAGGCTGGGCATGAACTCCGCCGGCACCGGCGGTCCGGTGTTTTCGACCACCAGCGCGGGTGTCTCGTCGACCGACACCCGGACTGTGCCGCCGGCCTCGTTGTAAAGGATCGCGTTGTGCACCAGGTTGCTCACGAGTCGTTCGAGCAGTACTTGTTCGCCGAGGACCGTGCGTGGCGTGAGCGTGCGATGCAGCGTGACGTCATGCTCGGAAGCCAGGCCTGCCATCGAGTCCAGCACCAGGTTCGCGACGTCGTCCAGGCGAACCGGTGCGCTGGTGGCCAGGCCCCGGTCGCTGCGGGCGAGGACGAGCAGGCCCTCGATGATCCGCTCACTACGTTCGTTGGTCTGCAACAGTTGTCTGCCCAGCCGCAGCACGTCCGGGCTCACGTCCGGGTCCGCCATCGCCACGTCGACGAGAGTGCGCTGCACGGCCAGCGGGGTACGCAGCTCGTGCGATGCGTTCGAGACGAACCGCCGCTGACTGTCGAATGTGGACGCCAGCCGGTCGAGCATGCTGTCGAAGGTGTCGGCGAGTTCCTTCAACTCGCCGGGCGGACCCTCCAGGTTGATCCGGCGGTCGAGGTTGTCCGCTTCCAGCCGCCGGGCGGTGGCGGTGATCGCGTGCACCGGCTGGAGCACCCGGCCCGCCATCAGCCAGCCGAAGAGCACGGCCAGCGCGCCGGTCAGCAGCAACGCGAACCCGCCCACGGTGATCACGGTCTGCACCGCCGAGCTGCGGTAGTCCGAGATCGACGTGACCAGGATCGTATCGCTGCCCTTGTCCCCGGCGCCGACCTGCGCAGGGGGGCCGATGTTCTGGCCCGACACGGTGCCGTTCTCCGCATGTCCGGCGAACCTCGACGCATCCGGGAGGTAGTGGGCCACGAGCAACCAGTTGACCAGCAACAGGATCGCGCCGACGAGCAGGAACAAACCGCCGTACAGCAGGGAAAACCGCGTCCGCAGCGAAAGTCTGCTCATCAGCCGAACCGGTAACCCGCGCCCGGCACGGTCTCGATCACCGGCGGCTCGCCGAGCTTGCGCCGCAGGGTTCCCAAAGCGACCCGCACCGCGTTGGTGAACGGGTCGGCGTGCTCGTCCCATGCCTTCTCCAGCAGGTCTTCCACGCTGACCACCGTGCCCTCCGCGCGCATCAGTACCTCCAGAACCGCGAACTCCTTGCGAGACAACGAAAGATGCCGGCCGTCCCGGGACGCCTGGTGCCGCGGCAGGTCCAGCACCACACCCGCCCGCGTCAGCACCGGCGGCAGCGCGGGCCGAGCCCGGCGGGCCAGCGCACGCACCCTGGCCACCAACTCCCCGAACGCGAACGGCTTGGTCAGGTAGTCGTCCGCGCCGGTGTCCAACCCGGTGATCCGGTCGTCGATACCCGCCGCCGCGGTCAGCATGAGGATCTTGGCTTCGCCGCCGTCGGCAAGCAGTGCCTTGCACACCTCGTCGCCGTGTGTGCCGGGTAGATCGCGGTCGAGTATCACGACGTCATAGGCGTGTACTCCCACGCGTTCCAGGGCGGCATCGCCGTCGTAGCAGACGTCCACGGCCATGGCCAGCCTGCGTAAGCCCTCGGCGACCGTGTCCGCGAGAAGCCGTTCGTCCTCGACGACGAGTACCCGCACCCGCACCGCCTTCCCTCGTGTTCACCGCCATCGTCCGGCATCGCAGTTAAGCACGGGATAAGCGAATTCGCTTAACGCCGCCAGCGCGCGCGACCGCTAGAACTTGACACGCTTTCGAACCGAAGGAGGAAACCATGCGAATCGGATGGCGACTGGCGATCACCGCCGGTGCGATGTTCGTGCTGTCGACCGCGTGCAGCCAGAACGGCGGCGGCGACAAGGTCGCATCGATCTCTTCGGCAGCCACGGCCACGGCCGCTGCTGCCGCCGGGGGCACCGATGAGGACAAGGTGCGGGAGTATGTCCAATGCATGCGGGATCACGGCGTCAACATGCCGGACCCGAAGATCGGCGCCAACGGCGACTTCGGCCTCGCCATTCCGGACGGAGTCGACAAGTCGAAGGTGGACGCGGCCGACCCGGCATGCCGGAGCCTCATGCCCAATGGCGGGGCACCGAAGCCGGCCACCGCGGAAGAGCTCGACAAGCAGCTCCAACTCGCCAAATGCCTGCGCGAGCACGGAGTTGACGTCAAGGATCCGACGCCCGACCACCCAGGAATCCAACTCCAGAACGACGGGCCCCCCGACCAGAAGGTCGATGCGGCGATGGCCGCGTGCGGCGCCTTGGGGGGCGGCGGCGTTCACTCCCAGGTCGGTGGCTGATGAGAAGTCCGGTGTCAAGTCGCGGGAATCAAGGTGACCATCTCGCGGTCGCGCACAAAGTCGCGGAGGAGCACTGATGACCGAGAGTGAGGGACCGCAGCTGCTGCGGCGCAGGCGCCGGCTTCGCTGGCTCGGCGCGGGAGTGGTGGCGCTGGCCGTGTTCGGCGCGGGCACCGTGGTGATCGTCGCCCGGGCCGGCACCAGTCCGCCGGCGCCCACCCAGGCCGCCCCGGGCCCGGCCGCGACCGCCGAGGTGGTGCGCACCGACCTGGCCGAACAGGACACCGAGGACGGCACCCTCGGCTACGGCGCCGAACGCACGTTGACCGGCAAGCAGCCGGGGACGATCACCTGGCTGCCCGACCCTGGCACGGTGGTCGAGCGCGGCCAGCCGGCGTACAAAGTGGACAACAAGCCCGTTCCGTTGTTCTACGGAGACACGCCACTGTACCGGAATTTGGCTCCGGGCATCACAAAGGGACCCGACGTGCAGGTTCTCGAAGAGAACCTCAAGGCGCTCGGCTTCACCGGATTCGGCACCCCGGACACCACTTTCACCGACGCGACCGCGAACGCCGTCAAGCGCTGGCAGCGTTCGCTCGGCCGCGCCGAAACCGGCGTCGTCACTCCGGACGACGTGGTTGTGCAGCCCGGTCCGGTCCGGATCTCGTCCGTCTCCGCTCAGGTCGGGGACCCGGCCGGCGGGCCATTGATGAAGGCCACCGGCACCCAGCACGCGGTCATCGTCAAGCTCGATGTCAGCCGGCAGAACATCGTCAAGCTGGGCGACAAGGTGTCACTGAACATCATCAGCGTTGGCAACACCACGGGCACGGTCAGTTCCATCGGGACGGCCGCGGTCGCGGACGACAAGAGTGGCCCCAAGATCGACGTAACGATCACGCTGGATGACCAGAAGGCCGTGGGCAAGCTGGACTCGGCGCCGGTCAGCGCCACGTTCACCACCGGCAGTCACCCGGGCGTGCTCGCGGTGCCGGTCGGTGCGCTGCTCGCACTGGCCGAAGGCGGAATGGCGGTCGAGGTCGTGGAAGACTCGGGTACGCACCTGGTGGCCGTCCAAACCGGACTGTTCGCGCGCGGTCTGGTCGAGGTGACCGGCGACCTGCACGAGGGCCAGCGGGTGGTGACCACCTCATGACCCCGGTGCTGGAGCTGCGTGAGGTGAGCAAGACCTATCCGGGCGGGGTAACGGCCTTACGCGGCGTCTCGCTGCAGATACAGAGCGGCGAGCTGGTGGCGATCGTCGGGCCTTCCGGGTCCGGTAAGTCGACGCTGCTGCAACTGCTGGGCACGCTGGACCGGCCGAGCGCGGGCACGGTCGAAGTGCGTGGGCACGACGTCGCCCAGTTGCCCGATCGCCGGTTGTCCGCGCTGCGCTCGGCCTGGATCGGATTCGTGTTCCAGCAGTTCTTCCTGACCGAGGGCTTGACGGCGGTGGACAACGTGGCGAGTGGACTGGCTTACGCGGGGATTCCGCGACGGCGCAGACGGGAGTTGGCGACGTCCGCACTGGACCGGGTCGGCCTGGGCCACCGGGCCGACCACCTGCCAGGCGAGCTGTCCGGTGGCGAGCGACAGCGCGTGGCGATCGCGCGCGCCGTCGTCACCCGGCCGCCGATCGTGCTCGCCGACGAGCCGACCGGGAACCTGGACACCCGCACCGGCGCGGGCATCTTGTCGCTGCTGGCCGACCTGAACGACAGCGGCACGACCGTCGTCATCATCACGCACGCGCAGGAGGTCGCGAACCGCGCGCCGCGCCGGATCCAGGTACGCGACGGCGAGATCCGCGCCGACACCGCGGAAGCCGACACCGTAGAAGTGGAGGTGCTCCGGTGACCGTGCTCAAGGCAGTACCGGCGCTGGACGCCGAGGCCGCGCCGCTACCGAAGCCGACCAGGCTAAGCCCACGGGACGTGCTGGGGCACGGCATGCACGGGATGCGTACCCGGCCGTTGCGGGCCGTGCTGTCCGCGCTGGGGATCGCGATCGGCATCGCGGCGATCGTCGCGGTGGTGAGCATCCCGGCGTCCAGCGCCCAGGCCCTCAGCGACCGGCTCGCCGCGCTGGGCACCAACCTGCTGCGCGCCCAACCCGGGCAGCAGCTGATCGGTGGGGGTACGGCCAAGCTGCCGGTGGAGTCCGTGGCGATGGCCAAGCGAGTCAAGCCGGTCACCGCGGTCAGCGCGACGGGATTGACCACGGCGACGGTGCGCCGCACCGACCGGATCGACGTCGACGAGACGTCGGGGCTGACCGTGCTGGCGGCGACCCCGGACCTGCTCGGCCTGCTCGGCGGGCAGTTGCATGCCGGGACCTTCCTCGACGCGGCCAACTCCCGGTATCCCGCCGTGGTGCTCGGTTCCGTCGCCGCGACGAGACTCGGCATCCTGGATGTCCCCGTCGGATCCCCGCCCCAGGTGTGGATCGGAAACCAGTGGTTCACCGTCGTGGGCATCCTCGATGCGACGACGCTGGCGCCGGAGATCGAGCGGTCGGTACTCGTCGGCTGGGACGTCGCCACGACCAGGCTCGGCTTCGACGGCCACCCGAGCACGGTCTACCTGAAGTGTGCGGAGTCCGAAGTGGAAAGTGTGCGCGGGGTGCTCGGTGCCACTCTCAACCCGGAACAGCCCGGCGAGGTCAAGGTGACCAGGCCGTCCGACGCGCTGGCCGCCAAGCGGCTTTCGGACTCCTCGTTCAGCGCGCTTTTCCTTGCCCTGGGCGGAGTCGCACTGCTCGTCGGCGGTGTCGGGGTGGCCAACACCATGGTGATCTCGGTGCTGGAGCGGCGCCGGGAGATCGGCCTGCGCCGGGCACTCGGCGCGACCAGGCGGCAGGTGCGCGGCCAGTTCCTGGCGGAATCGATGCTGTTGTCCGGGCTCGGTGGAGTGGTCGGGGTGCTCTTGGGAGTTGCCGTGACGGCGGGATACGCCTTGATCCAGCATTGGCCCGCCGTGCTGCCACCGGTGGCGCTGTTCGGCGGCGTGGGAGTGGCCGCCGTCGTCGGTGCGCTGGCCGGCGCCTATCCCGCCATGCGTGCCGCCCGCCTGACCCCCACCGAGGCCCTGTCCTGACCGCCCACCCCACCTCCCGCGAGTCCCCCGTTCCCGTCGTGCGTGTCCCACACTCCCGTCGTGCGTGTCCCACACTCCGGTCGCGCGTGTCCCACACTCCCGTCGCGCGTGTCCCACACTCCGGTCGCGCGAGTTCCTCACTCACGCCGGGTGAGTTCTGGGTTCGGGTCTGAGTTCGTCCCTATGGCGGTGGCTCCTGGAGAGACTTTTCCCGGGAGTCACCGCCCGCTTGTCCGGCATTCGGGTTGGTCCTTACCGTGTTGGCGAATACCGTGATATTTAATGCAACGACTGGGGTTGCCGTGGACTAGACTTCGAGGCGCACATACGACTCTTCGCGGTTCGCCTGCACCTGGAGTTCGTGCGGTTTGTCGAAGGGTGATGAGTGTGGGGACAAGGGAACGGTGGGCGCACGTGGTGATGCGTCCGTCGGCGTATGGGTTGACGACGTTCGACCAGGCCGCGCACTTCCTTCTTGGTTTCAACGCGGCTTTGGAATTCGAGTTCCTTGGCCGTTTCAATGAAAGACTCGCGGAAGAGTTCAGCGAGGGTCGGAATCTGATGTGGCCCGGCCTGGCACGCTTGGTGATTTCCCGGCGTCTGGAGGGGACCGGTCGTTAGCTGGACGAACTCGACGCGAAAGAGCAGATGAACTTGCTGTTCGTGCTGGTCAACGAGTTCCTCGACGGTGAAATGTTCGATGAAGAGGATGCTGACGACCCGGATTCGGTGGTCATCGGCTCGGCGGCCGGTGATCGTGCCGTGATCGAGGTACTGGGCCGCATGCACCCGGAGGCCAACGATTTCTGGGATGGGAACTGGTTGTTCAGCCCGGTCGAGGTGGTAACTGGGGGATTTACCGGACGGGTACCCGCCGGTCTGCGTGCCGACGAGTTGCGCAGCTTCCGCGATGAGTTGGTCAGGGCATACCAGGACTTCGGTGGTGTCGCCCGGCTCGAGTCCATGGAGGACTGGTTGAGCCTGACCGTTACGGTGAAGCCGTCCGGGCACGTCGAAATCGACGGTGTGGCCGTCGATCGCATGGGAAGCAAGAACAGGCTGGCGTTCCACATCACCGATCTCGACCAGTCTCATCTGCCGACGATGATCGACTCGCTGACCGCGATCGAGGAAAAGTTCCCGGCCGTGGGTAAACGCCAGGGAGGTTGAATGGTCAGAGTTGGTCCGCCGGTGATCTTTTCATTGAAGGTGCCAAGTCCTGCATCAGCGATTGTACTGTAAATTTGTCTCAGTAGTCGGAGGGTGATGAGAATGGAACCACGGGAAAGATGGGCGCACGTGGTGATGCGTCCCTCGGCCTATGGGTTGACGAAGTTCGACCAGACTGCGACCTTTCTTTATGGTTTCAACGTAGCGTTGGACTTCGAGTTCCTCGATCGTTTCAACGACTGGCTCGCGGAGGAGTTGGGCGGGCGTCATAATTTGGGGTGGCCGTCCAATGCGTATATGGTGATCTCCCGGCGGCTGGAGGCCGCCGGCAGATCGATCGACGAACTCGACCAGGAAGAACAAATGAGGGCCCTGTTCACGCTGGTCAACGAGTTTCTCGAACTTCGCGACCGGGGTGCGGCGAACCCGTTGACCCCGTATGAGTACTACGCCCGGAAATGGGCGGCGGGATCGACCGGGGGTGGAGCCGACGACATCAGGTCCAGCGAGGCCGATAAAGCCTGAATAGCCACAGGGCCGGTGCCGTTACCCTGGCACGGTGACAACCACGGACGCGCTGTCGATCGCCACGGACGATTGCCTCGGGCCGCAGCTTCGACCGCTGCCTACGAAGGTGGCCGAGTTGCTACAACGACTCGACGCTCCGCCGCGGCTCGTTGCTCATCTTCGCGCAGTCCATGACGTTGCCGTGCAGCTCGTTGACTGGGTGGAAGCGCAATATCCCGCAAGGGAATTCGATCGAGAGGCGGTTCTTTTCGGGGCTGCCACACACGATATCGGCAAGACCCTGTATGTCGACGAGCTTTCCGGTCCTGGTTCGGAACACGAGCAGGCTGGGCGAGAACTTCTACTGGCTCACGGGGTGGACGCCGAGTTGGCCCGCTTCGCAGGTACTCATTCCTCCTGGGGTACCCCGGGCGTCGGCATAGAAGACCTGCTGGTGAGTCTTGCCGACAAGATCTGGAAGAACAAGCGTGTCTCCGGCCTGGAAGACCTCGTCGTGGCCGAACTCGCCCATGCCAGCGGCCGGGCTGCTTGGGAGGAATTCATGAATCTCGACGAGATCCTGACCCGCATCGGCGACGGCGCCGAGGAGCGGCTCGCCTACCAAATGTCTTACCCGGTGCGCTACTGACGTTACCTTGAATCCTTGGTCCTTGACAGGTACCCGGTATCGCGCGCGTGTCCCACACTCCGGTCGCGCGAGTTCTGCGTCCGGGGTCCGATTTCGTCTCCATGGCGACGGTGGCTCCCGGGAAGCTTTCCTGGGAGCCACCGGCCCTTGACTGGTTTCGGGTCGCTTTCATATGTAGGTCACCTGACGGTCTTGGGTGAGCCGCGATGGTCAACGCCGCCAAGAGTGCTGTGACGACCGGCGGCATGACACCTCCACGTGGCGACGGGGCTATCAAATAGGCGAACAAGCGTCGGAAATCGCTGCGGTGTCCCAGTAGAATGGGTGCACCTCGGTGATGCACGCGTCCTCGACAGTGATCGTCTGCAAGATCGGGAAACGAAGCTCACGGCCCGTGGCTCGAGCACGTGCGTGCACATGCGTACGGACGACGAGTGGGCTGGTGCTCGTCAGGAACTCCTGGTCCACCATCTCAAAGACATCCCACGCACGGCTCATCGCGAGGAAGAATTGTTCCAAGCCCGCGTGGCCGCGCCAAAGCCCGCCATAGGGCAGTGCGTCGGCCTGGTGTACCTCAACGTTTGGAGAGAAGAACGGCGCGAGCGGCGTAAACGACGCTTTTCCCGGGCCACCAGAAGCGAGATACTTTGCTTCCGCCGCATACATACCTTTCAGTACAGACATGGCGTCCGCTCGCGATGACATGGTCATGACAACGACTATGGACCGCCCACCACTTACCTCGCTGGCGGGAATGCGCCATCGCGGTCGTCCCGGCGACGGCGCCGAGGAGCGGCCGACGTGAACGGCAGAACGACCGTCACGAATGCTGCCCGGTGTGCCAGAGGCGGGCGTAGTGGCCGTTCGCGGCGAGCAACTCGTCGTGGGTGCCCTGTTCGATGACCCGGCCGTGGTCGAGCACGATGATCCGGTCGGCGCGAGCGGCCGTCGCCAACCGGTGCGCGACCACGAACGTGGTGCGCCGCCGGGTCAGGTTCTCGGTCGCCCGCAGCACCGTGGCTTCGGCCGAGGGGTCAAGCGCGGCGGTCGCCTCGTCGAGCAGCAGCACGTCCGGATCGACCAGTTCGGCGCGGGCCAGCGCGATCAGTTGCCGCTGTCCCGACGACAGGGACCGCCCGCGCTCGCCCACTGGCTGCCGGAACCCGGCGGGCAGTGCGGCGACCCCGTCGAGAGCGCCGACGGCCCGCACCGCCGCCTCGACTTCCGCGTCGCTGGCCGACGGCCGGCCGTAGCGCACGTTGTCGGCCACGGTGCCGGAGAACAGGTGCGCCTCCTGCGGCACCACGCCCATCCGGTGGCGCAACCCCGCGAGGTCGTAGTTGCGCACGTCGATCCCGTCGATGCTGACCTTCCCGCCGGTCGCGTCGTAGAACCGCGCCACCAGCTTGACCGCGGTCGACTTGCCCGCGCCGGTCTCGCCGACCAGTGCGACGGTTTCGCCCGGTGCCACCTTCAGCGAGACGTCCGACAGCGCGCGGGAATCCGTGTTCTGGTAAGCGAAATCGACCGCGTCGAAGGTCACTTCGCCGGCCAGGTGGTCCGGCGTCGAAACCGGGTTCGACGCGGGCGGCACCGACGTGGGGGTGCGCAGCAGTTCGCCGATTCGCTGCAGGCCGACCTTCGCTTGCTGGTAGCCGTCGAACACGCTGGACAGCTGTTGGATCGGGGAGAAGAACAGGTTGAGGTAGAGCAGGAACGCCAGCAGCACGCCGATCGGCAGGCTGCCCGCCGCCACGCGGTTCGCCCCGGCGACCAGCACGATCGCCTCCGCGACGCCGGAAAGCAGGGTGACGAAAGGGAAGTACGTCGCCACGTACCGCTGTGCGCGCAGCCGTGACCTGCGGTAGGCATCGCTGCGGGAGGCGAACATCTCGGCCGAACGTTGCTCCCGGCTGAAAGCCTGGGCGACTCGCAGCCCCGAGACGTTCTCCTGCATATCGGCGTTGACCACGCTCACCTTTTCCCGCGCCTCGCTGTACGCGGCGCTCGACAGCCGACGGAAGATCACCGTCGCGACGGCGAGGATCGGCAGCACGGAAAGCGCGTACAGGGCCAGGGACAGGTCCGTGAACAGCAGGGCGGCGGAGATACCGAGCAGGGTGAGCGCGCTGATCACCGCCTGGGCGAGCCCGGTCTGCAGGAACGTGGACAGCGCGTCGACGTCGGTCGTCATCCGGGTCATGATGCGGCCGGAGAGCTCGCGCTCGTAGAAGTCGAGCCCGAGCCGTTGCAGGTGTGCGTAGCTGCGCACGCGCAGCGAGTACAGCACCGTTTCCCCGGCACGCGCGGTGAGCCTGGTCTGTGCGTTGATCGCGCCCCAGTCCGCGATGACCAGCACCGCGCCGAACGCGGCGGCGAGCCAGATCGCCCCGGCCACGCCGGGACGTACCCCGTGGTCGACTCCCTGCTGGTAGAGCGCGGGCAGTGCGATCGAGGCGGCCGCGTCGAGCCCGACCAGGGCGATCACCACGGCGAGCAGCCCACGCACCGGTCTGAGCAGGCGGGACAGGCGGAAGCCCGGATCGGGCGCGGTGACCTGGTCCGGGGTCAGTGCGGGCTCGTCGGTGGCGGGCGGGAGTTTGCGCACGCCTTCGAGGAGTTCCTCGGTGGGCGGGAGGTCCAGGGTGGCGCCCATGCCGCCAAGTCGGCCTGTCGACATTTCGGCTCGCGTCTGGGTCGCGGCATCGGCCTGCTCGCGCGGTTCCGGCCAGAGTTCGGCGGTTACGCCGGCTTCGGGCTGGGCGCCGCAGTCGCGGTGCCGGTGCACCTCCTCGACGCCTTCGCCGGGGCCGGACACGAGCTCCCCGAACAGTTCGCACCGAGCTTCGAGCTCCTCGGCGGTGCCGACGTCGACCACCTTCCCGGCGTCGAGCACGGCGATGCGGTCCGCCAGTGCGAGGCTCGACCGGCGGTGTGCGATGAGCAGGGTGGTGCGGGCGCCGTCCGTGCCCGGTGCCGTCGCCCGCCGCCGCAGCAGCCGCCGGAGGGTTTCGTGGATCGCGGCCTCGGTCACCGTGTCGACCGCCGAGGTCGCGTCGTCCATGATCAGCACGCGCGGGTCGGTGATCAGTGCCCGCGCCAGCCCGATCCGCTGCCGCTGGCCGCCGGACAGCGTCATCCCGCGCTCGCCGACCTCGGTGTCGTAGCCCGCGGGGAGCTGGCTGATGAAGTCGTGTGCCTCGGCCGCCTTCGCCGCCGCGACGACCTCCTCGTCGGTGGCGTCCGGCCGGCCGTAGGCGATGTTGTCCCGGATCGAGGCGGAGAACAGGAACGCCTCCTCGAACACGACGCCGATCGCCTTGCGCAGCTCGGCGAGCTTGACGTCGCGGACGTCACAGTCTCCTATGTGGACGGAGCCGGCGTGCACGTCGTAGAACCTGGGCAGCAACAGGGAGATCGTGGACTTGCCGGAGCCCGCGGTGCCGACCAGCGCGAGCGTCTCGCCGGGCTGGACCGACAGCGAGAGGCCGTTGAGCACCGGTTCCGACCGGGTGTAGCCGAACCGTACGTCGTCGAGGCGGATGCCGAGCGGTCCCGTCGGCAGCTCTCGGGCGTCCGGTGCGTCCTTGACCTCCGGCTGCGCGTCGATCAACTCGTACACCCGGTCCGCGCCCGCGCGGGTCAGCTGGGCCTGCACGACCATCGACGACAGCATGCGGGCGGGCCCGACGAGGCCGGACAGGTAGCTGGCGAAGGCGAGGAAGGTGCCGATGGTGACCTGGCCGTTGAGCGCCAGGATGCCGCCGAAGGCGAGCACCGCGATCTGGCCCAAGGCCGGCAGCGCGGACGTGGTGGCGGTGGGCTGCGCCGCGAGCCGGGCCGCGCGGAGCCGTTCGGCGAACAGCCGCCGCGCCGTCTTCTCCAGCCGCGCCACCTCGCGGACCTCCTGACCGAAGCCCTTGACGACGCGGACGCCGGTCACGGTCTCCTCGACGTGCTGGGCCACGTCGGCGGCGCGTTGCTGGGCGGACCAAGTGGCGGGGAACAGCCGCTTGCGGGACATGCCCGCGACGATCGCGATCGCGGGCACGATGACCAGCGCGATCACGGTGAGCAGGGGCGACATCCAGAGCATGGCGCCGACCGAGAACAACGCGAGCACCACCGCGCCCGCCGAGATCGGCGTCATCATCACCAGCGAAACGACCAGTTGCAGGTCGGTGATCGCGCGGGAGACCACCTGGCCGGTCTGCAGCGAGTCCTGCCTGCCGCCGTCCAGCCGGGACACCGAGGCGAACACCTTCTGCCGGAGGTCGTGCTGCAGGTCGAGCGCCATCCGGCCGCCTACGTACCGTCGGACGAACGCGGTGCCGAACATCAGCAACTGCACGCCGATGAGTCCGGCGGCGAGCCAGCCGAGGCCCGCGGTGTGCCCGCCGACCGCGTCATCGACGGCGACCTTGACGATCAGCGGCGTGACGGCTTGTAACCCGACGCTCGTCACCGCCGCGGCAAGGGAAAACACGACGGTCCACGGATGGCGCCAGCATTCGGCCGCAAGCCGGGCGATCCAGCCAGACGTTTTCAGGGTCACCCTGCCACCCTAAGCACCCTCACCGACATTCCTTCGCTCCCACAAACGATGTGTTCTGCCTCGCACGAAGGCGGCCCGGCCATGCTTCACGAGGTTCCACGAATCCCGGCGGCTCGGCCATCACGACGACACGGTCCGCCGCGACGTCGAAGCCGAGCACGGGATGGCTTCCGTCACCGCCCTCGGAGTCCATCAGCACCGACTTGCCCAAGCGCCGCCCGATCGCCGTGAGGAAACCGCAGAACACATCGAGTCGCTCCTGCCCCTGCAGCTCCCGCAGGTCGACATCGAAGTCGATTCGTTCGTCCGCACGAAACCGGAAGATCGCCAGAATCTCCGCGGTCGGCCAGACTCGCAGTTCAGGGCACTCGGCGCCGACCGGACGGGACAGCACGGTCGCCGCCCGGGGCACCGGCAGCACGGTCGTTCCCTCGGAGTACTGGCACGTCCAGCCCTGCGCGGCGACGAGATCAAGCACCTTCTGCCAGTCCTCCACCGAGGTGTTCCACACCCAAACGTCCGGCAAATCCCCCATAAACCCCCGGTCGAAGAACCACCTGACCTCATCCCACACCAGATCACCCACCCCGCCATCGTGCCCCTCCCCCCATCCCACAGCCCGCCATTTTCACGCCCCTAAACCCCTCATCGCCACACTTCCACCCCTCCGCCGGCTCCCTCACGAACCCAAGGAACCCCCTCAGCGCCCCCGAACCGGGAACCCACCGCCCTGAACCGGGGACACGTATGCCTGGACCGGAAACTCGACGTCCTGAACCGGGAACTCGCCGTCCTGTACCGGGAACTCGCCGTCCTGTACCGGGAACTCGGCGTCCTGAACCGGGAACTCACCGTCCTGAACCGGGGACACGCGCGGCCGAACCGGGAACTCGGCGTCCTGAACTGGGGACACACCCGAGATGCAGCAACGGACGGATGCCAACGTTCGTCGCGGCACTCACAGACCAACCGACCGATGTCGCGGATGGGGGTCCAGGGGGCGAAGCCCCTTGGCGGGGGTCTGGGGGTTCGACCCCCAGAGAAAAAGACTGTGTCGAGCGCAACGGGGAAGTCGGGGAACCGACGAACAGGGGCGGCCCGCTCGACCAGCCTGGGGGTCACTGGGAGCGGGCCGCCACCGACAAGTTTAGGCGGTGTCGGCTGACTTCGCCGCATTGGGGCGGCAACTCACTGAAAATACTTATCGACGCACAGTGCTCGTATCTGGTGACTTAGTGACAGATCGTGACGTTCCGCCCTGTTCGATTGACGCGACAGTTACCCCAGAGGGAGGACTGGATGGGCTCCGGGCCAGGGTGAAGGCCGGTTTGAGTAGGCCTGGCTTGGCAGCCAATCGCTCGATGGAGCTCTTCCTGGCGTAACGGTGTGTGCCTACTGGCCGAGGACTTCGGCCGGGGAAACGTGGTGAAGATCATGTGCCCCGGCGACCGGCGCGTTGGTGAGGGCGCCCGCGTGCGTGTTCAGGCCCTTCGCGAGGGACGCGTCGTCGCGCAGCGCGGACTGCCATCCGTGGTCGGCGAGCCGGACGACGTAGGGGAGGGTGGCGTTGGTCAGGCCGTAGGTGGATGTCCGCGGGACCGCGCCGGGCATGTTGGCGACGCAGTAGAACACCGATCCGTGCACCGGGTAGGTCGGGTCGTCATGGGTGGTGGGATGCGAGTCCGCGAAGCAGCCGCCCTGGTCGATCGCGATGTCGACGAGCACGCTGCCCGGCTTCATGCGCGAGACCAACTCGTTCGAGATCAGTTTCGGGGCACGGGCGCCGGGCACGAGGACCGCGCCGATCACCAGGTCGGCCGCCAGTGCCGCCTGCTCGACCGAGAGCGCGTTCGACGCGACCGTCCGGATGCGGCCGAGGAAGTCCTGGTCGATCTGGCGCAGCCGGTCGACATTGGTGTCCAGGATCTCCACGTCCGAGCCGAGACCGAGTGCGACGCGCGCGGCGTTCAGGCCCGCGACGCCACCGCCGATCACCACCACCCGGGCCGGGTGGACGCCCGGGATACCGCCGGGCAGCACGCCACTTCCGCCGCTCGGCTTCATCATCGAGTACGCGCCGACCTGCGGGGCGAGCCGGCCCGCCACCTCCGACATCGGCGCAAGCAGCGGCAATGCGCCGTTGGGCAGTTGCACCGTCTCGTAGGCGATCGACGTGGTGCCCGCGTCGAGCAGGGCCACGGTCAGCTCGCGGCTCGCGGCCAGATGGAGGTAGGTGAACAGCACCTGGTCCGCGCGCAGGTGCGGGTACTCCTCGGCGATCGGCTCCTTGACCTTGAGCACCATTTCGCCTTCGCCCCAGGTGTCCTCGGCGCCGGCCAGGATTTTCGCTCCTGCCGAGACGTACTCGTCGTCGGTGATCGCCGACCCGAGCCCGGCGCCGGTCTCGACGAACACCTCGTGGCCGTGCGCGGTCAGCTCGTGCACGCCGGCCGGAGTGATCGCGACTCGGTACTCGTGCTTCTTGATCTCTCGTGGGACGGCGATGCGCACGTTTCCTCCTGTGCCGTCGGATCGTGGTGTTGCCCACGGTGAACCACTGTCCCGGCGGTGTCATCGTGTCCAACCGACAATTCTCCCCGGCTTGCCTGGTTCTCGCCCGACAATCGGTCCGACAGGCCCGATTGACCTCCAGCGCACTCGAGGTTGCATCGTGTCCAGGTGAGAGCTGTGTGGGTGAAAGAGTTCGGTGGACCCGAAGTGCTCGTGGCCGGTGAGGCGCCGGATCCCGTCGCCGGTCCCGGGCAGGTACTGATCGATGTGGCCTTTGCGAACATCACTTTCGTCGAGACGCAACTGCGTGCGGGTTCCACCGGCCCGTATCGGCTCGATTTGCCGGTCATTCCCGGGAACGGGGTGGGAGGGGTGATCGTCGAGACCGGAAAGGGCGTTGATCCGGAGCTGGTCGGGGCTCGGGTGGTGACCGGCCTGAACGGTTCCGGCGGCTATGCCGAGCGAGTGGTGGTGGGTGCCGAAGCGCCGTTCGTGGTGCCGGATGGGCTGGCCCTCGATGACGCCGTCGCGTTGCTGGCCGACGGCAGGACGGCCGCCGCCCTGATACACGCGGCGGGTGTGACCGCCGGCATGCGGGTGCTGGTCGAGGCGGCGGCCGGTGGGGTCGGCAGCCTGCTCGTGCAGCTCGCGGGCGCGGCGGGCGCCACGGTGGTCGCGGTCGCGGGCGGGGCTGGAAAGGTCGAACTGGCCCGTGAACTGGGAGCGGCGCACGCGATCGATTACTCCTCGGCGGATTGGGCGCAGCGCGTCCGGGACGAGGTCGGCGGGGTGGACATCGTGTTCGACGGTGTCGGCGGCGAGATCGGGGCCAGCGCGTTCGGACTGCTGGGGCGCGGCGGGTGGTTCTTCAGCTATGGGCTCGCGAGTGGTGCGTGGACAGAGGTCTCGGAGGAGACGGCGGCGGCGCGCGGGGTGAGCATCCACCGCGGCTCACTGGGGAGCCCGGCTGAGCTACGCCGGTTCACCGAACGCGTCCTCGTCGACGCGGCGAACGGCCGGGTCAGGCCCGTGATCGGGCAACGCTTTCCGCTCACCGAGGCCGCGCAAGCCCATCGCGCCATCGAAACCCGTGCCACCCTCGGAAAGACCCTGCTGGTGGTGTGACTGCGTGCCGCCCGGGCGCGTGTCCCCCATTCCCGTCGTGCGTGTCCCACATTCGCGTCGTGCGTGTCCCACATTCCCGTCGTGCGTGTTCCACATTCGTGTCGTGCGTGTTCAGTTGCGAGGTAGCCCGGAACGTTGGAACTCAGACGACCGGAACGGGGGACTCGCGCGACGGGGACGTGGGACACGCGCGACGGGAATGGGGGACTCGCAAAAGTTGGTTTACGGGTTTGGTCGGACGGAGACGTTGTCCCCGGTGCGGACGACCCCGGCCCTGGTTGCCCGCATGATCAGCCCGAACTTGTTCTCGTGCTGTTCGATCAGCCACTGTTGCAGCTTCGGCCACCGCTCGTGCCCACCGGGGTCCCAGCTCGGCACGGTGCAGCGGATGCACGGGCCGGCATTCTTGCCCACGACCTCCAACCGGACGTCGCCGATGGTGATGGCAGTACCCTCGCCCCAGCCGCCCTCGACGAACGCCGGAGTGTTCACGTCCAGATGGACGTTGGGCCGGAACCGGGCCAGCTCGACCGGAGCCGACAGCTCCTGCTCCAGCGCGGCCCGGGAAGCCTCGAAGGTCACCAGGATCGTCGGCCCGCGATCCTGCCGCCCCGCGGCCGTGCACAGGTCCAGCGGGATGCCCAGGGTTTCCGACAGCTCGCCGGCCAGGCCGGGATCGTCCCACGACCATTCCGCCCCGTCCGGCGCGCGCAGCTTCGGCGACCCGGCGGGCTCGATGACACCGGTGCCGTAACCGCTGCTCCAGTGGAGCAGCTGGGGGATCTGGCGGACCGTGAGGACCCGCCCAGACCGGGTGGGCCGCAGATCGGTCAGGATATGGCCGCGATCGCCGGCCAGGCCGCGCTCGTCGAGCTGCGCGGCGTCGATCTGCTCACCGCGCAACGACTTCACGGGCCAGCGATAGAGGCCGGCCACCGAGCCCTCGTACATCCCGCGCCCCCTTCCGGCGTTCCGCGGCACTACGCCCACCGCAGCGACACGAGCTGGACAAGCAATGCTAACCGGACGTCGGGGTCGTCCAGGTTCAGCGGGACGATTTCCAGCATCCGCCGCATCCGGTATCGAAAGGTGTTGGGGTGGATGCGCAAGGATTTCGCGGCCGCGCGCGGATCGCCGGGGAAGCGCAGGCTCTGGTACAGCGTGTCCACGTACTCGGTGTGGCTGTCGTCGTCGTGCGACCGCAACTTTTCCAGCGGTCCCAACTCGGCGACCTGCGCCGCGGCGGCCGCCGTCGCGGTCCGGTGCAGGACCAGCGCGGTCCACACGTCGTCGAAGCTGCCCACCTGATCGGGCAGCAGCCCGGCGCGCAGCATGCCCAGGGTTTCTTCGGCCTGCTTGGCCGACCGCGGCAGCTCGCCGATCTCCACCGGCGCGCCCGCTGCCACGCGGTGGACGCCGGGCTGCTGGGCGAGCGCGGCGCGCAGTTCGGTCCAGGAACCGGGGCCGTCGCCGTCGGGCACGACCGCGTAGAGCAGGCCGGCGAGTTCGGTGGCGACCGGGCGTTGCCCGATGCCCTGCGAGATCCGCTCCAGCAGGGCCAGCCGTACGCCTTCGGCGTCGGCCGTGTCGCCATGTGCGGTGTCCACGACGACCACCCGGTGCGCCTGCTCGGTGAGCCCGAGTTCGGCGATCGCCTTGCGTGGCCCGGCCTTCCCTTCCAGGATCGCCCGGAGCAGTTCGGCGGAGGCGCGTCGTTGTGCGTCCGCGTGCGCCCGTCGCCGCAGCAGGTGCAACGCGACCACGGGCGCGGTGTCGGCGAACGCGGCCGCTCGCTCGTCGGAGACCGGACCGGCCACCACCGCCCACATCGAACCGAGCAGCTCACCGCCCATCCGGATCGGCACGATCAGCCGCGGCAGTGTGCCGTCCCGTTGTGCCGGCACGAAAATCGTCTGCCGGCCACGGGACAGTTCGCGGAAGACGCCGCGTGACCGGAAGCGGGCGAACACGTCGTCGGGGATGCGGCGGCCCATGATCGTGGACACCCGGGCCGGGTCGGTCAGGTCCTGGCGGGCGGAGTAGGCGAGCACGCGCGAGTTGGTGTCCTCGATGGTGACCGGGGCGTCGACCACCGACGCCACCACGTCGGCGAGCCGGAACAGGTCACCCGAGCCGAGCTCGTCGGAGCCTTCCCCGCCGTCGTCGCCGGACACCGCGTCCAGCACGGTCCGCAGCAGCCAGACCAGTTGTGCCCAGGCCGTCGCGGCGCGAACCGAGATCAGCGCGATGCCCGCCGCCCCGGCCGCGCGCCGCAGGGCGGGTTTCGTGGCCAGCGGTGGTTTGAGCAACACCGCCGCCGCTTCCCGGTCGGCGCATTGCCGCACGAGCGCGATCGCCTCGTCGAGGTTCGTGACGCCGACGCCGAGCACCAGATCTCCCGCGGAGACCTGCGCCGTGCCCGGCTCGGCGATCACCACGTCCGCCACGGCTGGGCACACCTGGGGCACCAGCACTGCCTGCAGCAACGTCGGGCCGACTCGGTCCACGACGCTGCGCACGGAAACCATCCCCGAAGCATACGTCTGAACCTCCGCCAAAACCGGCGTTGTGCTACCGGCTGAGTAGGTGTGTGAGAACTTCCCGGAGCGTGCTGTCGGGGTCGTCGACACCGGTCACCGCGCGCCAGGCGACCACGCCGTCGGGGCGGACGAGGGTGGCGCCGGTGGATTGGATTCCGTAGCGCGCCAGGAAAAGCTCTTCCGACGCGTCGAAGTCGCTGCCGAGCACGCGGCAGTCCAAGCGCAAGCCCACCGCTTCGCCGGCCGTGGCGACCACCGGCCGCCACGACGGATCGGCGGTGACGAGCACCCAGTCGCGCCCGAGCAGGTCCACTGTGGACATCGAGATCCCGTCGACGGTGATCGGCACGTGCGGCGCGCGGAACCCGGCGCGGCCACTGGGCCGGTTCGGATCCTCGGTCGGCCGCGGATCGTCGTCCTCGATCAGCACGGCCGCCGAGAAGCACCGGTAGCCGAGCGCGAGTTCGACCTGGTTCACCGGCTCGGGCAGGCCGGAAATGTCCAGGTGCGGCATCATGCGGTGCTTCAGGTTGTGCAACGAGGCGTTGACCACCAGTTCGGCGAAGGGTTTGCGCTCGGCCTCGTAGCTGTCCAGCAGGGCCGGTCCGGCCTCGCCGCGCAGCACGGCCGCGAGCTTCCACGCGACGTCGTGCCCGTCGCCGACGGCGGTGTTCCCGCCCATGCCGCCGGTCGGTGGCGTCACCTTGGCCGCGTCACCGACCAGCAGCACTCGCCCGGAACGGAACCTCGACGCGATCTTCGCGGCCATCTCCCAGGCACCGATCCAACGGATGTCCGGGCGCAGGCCGGGCAGGTCGGTAGCGAGCCGGATCAGTTCGGTGACCCGTTCCGGGGTGAAGTCGTCAGCCTTTTCACCCTTTTCCGGATGGAAATCCGTGCCGAACACGAACCGATTCGGCACGTCGGTGTTGACCAGCACGCCGGTGAAGCTCGGATGCCGCAGGTGGTACAAATCGGTGACGTCGGGCTCGAGACGGTCGCCGAGGTCGGCGTCGAAGACGACTCCGATCGCGTTTCCGAGCACACCCATGCCTTCGGTGTCGATGCCGAGACGTTCACGGATCCGGCTGCGCCCGCCGTCGGCGGCGACGAGGTACTTCGCCCGCACGGTGCCTGAACTCAGCACGGCGGTGACGCCGTCATCGTCCTGCTCGAAGGAAACCAGTTCGGTGGAGAACCGCACCCGCGCACCGAGTTCCTCCGCCCGGGCGAGCAGGATCGGCTCGACCACGTCCTGCCCGGCCATCCCCCAGGGCACACCGACGGCCACGTTGAGGTCGATTTCCGAGACGTCCTCCAGGATGCGATGGATCACGTGCCCATTCAGGCTTTCCGCGATGGTGATCCGCAACCCCTGCGATGCCCGCTTGCTGACGCCGAGGACCTTCTCATCGATGCCCGCGAAGCGGTACAGCTCCATGGTCCGCGGGCTTTGCCCGGACGCTCTCGGGTGGATCGCCGTGCTCGGGTGACGCTCCACGGTCAGTACCCGAATCCCTTGCTGGGCAAGGAACATGCTCGCGGACAGCCCGCCCAGGCCCGCGCCGACGACCAGTACATCCACAGTCTCTTCAGTCACGAAAACATCTTAGAATCTAAGAGATTTAGTTGGCAAGGTAAGTTCCAAGTTGAACATTCACCGCTCCGGCTGTGGGAGCTACCTGTGGGTCAGCTCAGGGTGTCGGAGATCCACGAGGTGACGGGGAGGGCGCGGGCCTGGCATTCCGCGGACAGGCGAATGGTCCAGCGCAGCGCCTGCAGCACGAGGCTGTCGACCTCGTCGGGCGCGGCGCTGGTCAGTGCGATCTCGACCTGCTCCTGCGCCGCCTCGGTGTTGCCGTGCACCTCGGCGAGCAGGGTGCGCACGGCGGTGCGGACCGGCGGGTCGGCCTCGTCGATCGGGACCTCTTCGCCGGTCTCGTCGAACACCTGCACCTTGACCGGGGCGTTCCCGCCGTCACCGAGCACCGTCACCATCGCGCTGCACTCGCCGAACAGCAGCATCATCAGCTCGCGGATCTCGTCCGTCCGCCCCGGCTCGTCACCGGCCGAAGGCGCGACATAGTCGAGCGCCTCGTCGTCGCGGCCGAGTTGCATGGCGACGAGGGCGCGTTGCGCCTTCTGTACGAGGTTCCGCCGCTCGGTCACCCGTCCAATCAAGCACACGAACTCACCGGTCAGCTAGGCCAAGTTCCACACGGCGCGCGATCGGATTTCGCGCAAGTGAGGCCGAGACGCTAGCCGAGCGCCTCGAGTGCGCCGAGCGCGAGCCTGGTGAGCAGGTCCGCCAGTTCGGTGTCCGCCAACTGGCGGGTGTACGGGGTGGAGTTGAGCAAGCCGAAGACGGCGTGCGCGGCCGAGCGCGCCCGCTGTTCGCTCACGCCCGGGACCGCGTCCCGGATCGCCCGCACCCACACCTCCACGTAACGCCGCTGCAAGGCGCGGACGGTCTTCCGGTCGTCGTCGGTGAGGTTGGCCAGGTTGCGTTCCTGGACGACGATCAGCGACGGGTGCGTCAACGCGAAGTCCACGTGAAACTCGACCAGCGCCGCCAGCGTCCGTTCCGGGTCCTCCGCGCTCTCGGCGCGGGCCGTGCCGCCGTCGAGCAGGAAGTGGCTGATCGAGCGCAGCATCTCCCCGAGCATGGCGTCCTTGCTGCGGAAATGCCGGTAGAGCGCGGGACCGGAGATGCCCACCGCGGCCCCGATGTCGTCGATCCCGACGCCGTGGAAGCCGTGCTGGGCGAACAACTCGGCGGCTGCGGTCAGGATCTGTTCCCGGCGGGAGGCCGTGGCGCCGTTCACCAGCGGTGTGGGGGTGGACACGTGCGTCATGCTATCCGGTCACGTTAGCGATCGCTAACTTTCCACAGTTTGTTGTAAAGGTTCCTACTAAAAGCGGGTCCTCGCCAGGAACGAACCTGGTATTCCTTCTGTGGGTTGATCACTTACGAACGCGACTGGCACCGCGCCTCAGCCAACCAGCGGTACTGAGCGCGGTTCAAGCCCGCCGGCGTGTGAGGCAAAGAAGGGATCCGCTGTGCTGAGAACGCTTGTCGTCAGTGTCGTCGCTTGCGTGGCAACGTTAGGATTCGCCGGGGTCGCCCAGGCCGCCACCAACTACGTGGCACTGGGCGACTCCTACTCGTCCGGGGTGGGTGCGGGTAGCTACCTGGATTCCAGTAGCTGCAAAAGAAGTGCGAACGCCTATCCCTACCAATACGCGCAGTCGAGTGGCGCTTCGCTGAGCTTCCAGGCGTGCTCCGGAGCCAAGACCTCCGACGTGCTCAACAACCAGGTGGGTGCGCTCAACTCGTCCACCAGTCTGGTGTCGATCACGATCGGTGGCAACGACGCCGGCTTCTCCAACGTGATGACAAACTGCGTGCTGGGCGGTGACAGCGCTTGCAAGACCGCGGTGACCAGTGCGGAAAACTACGCTCAGACCACCCTGCCGGGCCTGCTCGACAACGTCTACCGCACGATCAAGAGCAAGGCACCGAACGCACACGTCGTGGTGCTCGGGTATCCGCACTTCTACAAGATCGGTGGCTCGTGCGTCGTCGGCCTGTCCGACACCGCCCGTGGCTACATCAACGGTGGAGCTGACGTCCTCAATACGGTGATTTCGAAGGAGGCGGCCAACGCGGGCTTCACCTTTGCCGACGTCCGGCCGGCGTTCACCGGGCACGAGATCTGCTCCAGCAGTTCGTGGCTGCACAGCTTGACCTGGCCCATCGACGAGTCCTACCACCCGACGGCCACCGGCCAGAAGAGCGGCTACCTGCCGACCTTCAAGACCGGCATCTGATCCCCGTCCGGTCACACTCCGATGCCATGATCCTGGCGAGCCGAATCGATCGGCCCGCGGCTCGCCAGGCGGCTTGGCCGCGGTTGCCTTCCCGTCCGTCCGGCCGCGGCGGTTCGTGACGGCAGGGGCGATGCGGCGCCCGTTCGGCATATTGCCCATCAGGTTAGTCGTCGTTAACATCGTGGATGACGTTAACGACGACTAACCTGGTGGTCATGGACACTCCGACGCTCACCACCGCTGCCGACCCGCGCAGCGACGGCTATGTGCGCAACGCGACGGCGCATGCCGAGCTTGTCGAGGACCTGCGCAAGCGGCTGACAGTCGCTCGGGCGGGTGGCCCGGAGAAGGCGCGTGCCCGGCATGTGGAACGCGGCAAGCTCCTGCCGCGCGACCGGGTGGACGCCCTGCTCGACCCCGGCTCACCGTTCCTCGAACTGTCCCCGCTCGCCGCGAACGGGCTCTACGGCGACGAGGCGCCGGCGGCGGGCATCATCACCGGCATCGGCCGGGTCTCCGGCCGCGAATGCGTGGTCGTGGCCAACGACGCGACGGTCAAGGGCGGCACCTACTACCCGATGACCGTCAAGAAACACCTGCGCGCGCAGGAAGTCGCGCTCCACAACAACCTGCCGTGTGTCTACCTGGTCGATTCCGGCGGCGCCTTCCTGCCCCGGCAGGACGAGGTGTTCCCGGACCGGGAGCATTTCGGGCGCATCTTCTACAACCAGGCGACCATGTCCGCTCGCGGGATACCGCAGATCGCCGCCGTGCTCGGCTCGTGCACCGCGGGCGGCGCGTATGTCCCGGCGATGAGCGACGAGGCCGTGATCGTGCGCAACCAGGGCACGATCTTCCTCGGCGGGCCACCGCTGGTGAAGGCGGCGACCGGCGAGGTCGTCACCGCCGAGGAACTGGGCGGTGGGGACGTGCACGCCCGTTCGTCCGGCGTCACCGACCATCTGGCTACCGACGACGCGCACGCGCTACGCATCGTCCGATCTATTGTGGACACTTTGGGTCCGCGACCACCGCGGCCGTGGGACGTGGTGCCGACCGAGGAGCCGGCGGTGGACCCCGCGCAGCTCTACGGAGTCGTGCCCACGGATTCGCGCACACCGTACGACGTGCGCGAGGTGATCGCCCGGATCGTGGACGGCAGCCGGTTCGCCGAGTTCAAGAAGGAGTACGGCACCACGCTGGTTACCGGGTTCGCCCGCATCCACGGCCATCCGGTCGGGATCGTGGCGAACAACGGTGTGCTGTTCTCCGAGTCGGCGATGAAGGGCGCGCATTTCATCGAGTTGTGTGACAAGCGCTCGATTCCGTTGGTGTTCCTGCAGAACATCAGCGGGTTCATGGTGGGCAAGGCCTACGAGGCCGGCGGGATCGCCAAGCACGGCGCGAAGATGGTGACCGCGGTGGCCTGTGCGCGGGTGCCGAAGCTGACCGTGATCGTCGGTGGTTCTTTCGGTGCGGGCAACTATTCGATGTGCGGACGGGCCTATTCGCCCAGGTTCTTGTGGATGTGGCCGAACGCGCGCATTTCGGTGATGGGTGGCGAGCAGGCCGCCTCGGTGCTGTCGGCGGTCCGCCGGGACGACGGGGAAGACGAGGAGACGTTCAAGGACCGCATCCGGCGCCAGTATGAGGAGCAGGGCAACCCCTACTACTCGACGGCCCGCTTGTGGGACGACGGCGTGATCGACCCCGCGGAAACCCGCACGGTGCTCGGGCTCGCGCTCTCGGTCGTGGCGAACGCGCCACTGGAACCCGTTGGCTATGGCGTATTCCGCATGTGAGGGGACTTATGTTCGACACGGTTCTGATCGCCAACCGGGGCGAGATCGCCGTCCGGGTCATGGAGACCCTGCGGCGCATGGGCATCCGGACGATCGCGGTGTTCACCGATTCCGACGCCGGAACGCGGCACGTCCTGGAGGCCGACGCGGCGATCCGCATCTCGACCTATCTGTCCATTGAGGACATCGTGCGTGCGGCCGTGGATTCGGGTGCGCAGGCCGTGCATCCCGGGTACGGCTTCCTCGCGGAGAACGCGCGGTTCGCCGAATCCTGCGCGGAAGCGGGCCTGAAGTTCATCGGGCCGCCCGCCGCGGCGATCGACGCGATGGGCGACAAGATCCGCGCCAAGGCAACGGTTTCCGCTGCGGGGGTGCCGGTGGTGCCGGGCAGCGACGACCCCTCCGCCGCCGACGAGGTCGGCTATCCGTTGCTGCTCAAGCCTTCCGCGGGCGGCGGGGGCAAGGGGATGCGGCTGGTCAACGGCCCCGGCGAACTGGCTGCGGCGATCGAGTCCGCGCGCCGGGAGGCGAAGTCCGCCTTCGGCGACGATCGGCTCCTGGTCGAACGGTTCGTCACCACGCCCCGGCACATCGAGATCCAGGTGCTCGCCGACCACCACGGCAACGTCATCCACCTCGGCGAGCGCGAGTGCAGCCTGCAGCGGCGGCATCAGAAGATCATCGAGGAGGCGCCGTCGGCGCTCCTGGACGAGCGGACCCGCGAACTGATGGGGGCCGCCGCGGTGGAGGCGGCCCGGTCCGTCGGATACACCGGCGCGGGCACCGTCGAGTTCATCGTCTCGGCGCGGGCGCCCGGGGAATTCTTCTTCATGGAGATGAACACCCGCCTGCAGGTCGAGCACCCGGTCACCGAGCTGGTGACCGGACTCGACCTGGTCGAATGGCAGGTGCGCATCGCCGCGGGAGAGCCGCTTTCCCTGACGCAGCAAGACATCCGGCTCAACGGCCACGCGGTGGAGGCGCGGGTCTACGCCGAGGATCCCGCGCGCGGGTTCGTCCCCACCGGTGGCACCGTGCTCGCCCTGGGCGAGCCTCGCGGCGTGCGGGTCGATTCCTGGCTGAGTCCGGGCACGGTGGTCACCTCCGACTACGACCCGATGCTGGCCAAGGTGATCGCCTGGGGACCGGACCGGGCGGCGGCACTGCACCGCCTCGACCGGGCGCTCGCCGACACCGCCGTGCTCGGCGTGACCACGAACGTCGCTTTCCTGCGAGGACTCCTGGCCGACCCCGATGTCCAGGCGGGAGAGCTCGATACCGGACTGGTCGAGCGGAGGCCCTCCGGCGAAACCGGATCCGGCATCGCCGAGGAATTCTTCGTGGCGGCCGCGGTCGACCGGTTGATCGAGCTCACCCCGGCCGGGGGCGGCGTCGTCGATCCGTGGGATGTGCCCAGCGGGTGGCGCATGCTCGGGCCCGGCGGCGTCGTTTTCCGGCTGCGCGCGGGGGAAACCGAGGCTCTCGTCCACATCGAGGGCCTGCCGGAGTCGGCAGTGGTCACAGTTGACGGTTCTACCCCGGTGCAGGTGTCCGGGCGCCGGGTGGGGGACCGGCTGGAGCTGCACTACGCCGGGGAGTTCCGACGGTACCTGCGGGCGTCGGACGGACGGCTGTGGCTGGCCAGGGACGGACAATGCGTGGCCGTCGGCGAACGGCCGAACCTGCTCGCCTCGCATGGGGAAACCACGGACGCGGGGCCGGTGGTCAGCCCGATGCCGGGCACCGTGCTCGTGGTCAAGGTGGCGCCCGGGGAGGCGGTGGCGGCCGGCGCCCCGCTGGTCGTGGTCGAGGCGATGAAGATGGAACACACCCTCGTTTCGCCGGTGGACGGAGTGGTCAGCGAGCTACGTGTCCAGGCGGGCCAGCAGGTCGCGCTGGACGAAACCCTCGCCGTGGTGACACCACGGGCGGGGGCCGAACTGGGGCATGACTAGCGGCGCGCCACATGCGACCGCGTTCACGTCGCCGACGAACAGGAGAAACCCATGATCGACTACCGGCTCGGTGAAGAGTACGAGGCGCTGAGAAAGACCGTCCAGGACTTCGCGCGCTCCGAGGTCGCGCCGGTGATCGGCGGCTACTACGAGCGCGAGGAGTTCCCGTACGACCTGGTGGCCGGGATGGGCGCGATGGGTCTGTTCGGCCTGCCGTTCCCGGAGGAGTTCGGCGGCATGGGCGGGGACTACTTCGCGCTGTGCCTGGCGCTGGAGGAGCTGGCGCGGGTCGACTCGTCGGTCGCGGTCACCCTGGAGGCCGGGGTGTCGCTGGGCGCTATGCCGATCTTCCGGTTCGGCACGCGCGAGCAGCAGGAACACTGGCTGCCCGCGTTGTGCTCGGGGGAGGCGCTGGCCGCGTTCGGGCTGACCGAGCCGGGTGGCGGCTCGGATGCCGGCGCCACCCGGACCACCGCGCGGCTGGACGACGGGCACTGGGTGGTCAACGGCAGCAAGTCGTTCATCACCAACTCGGGCACGAAGCTGACCCGGCTGATCACGGTCACCGCGGTCACCGGGACGAGGCCCGACGGCGGCAAGGAGATCTCCACGATCATCCTGCCGTCCGGCACACCCGGCCTCACCGTCGCACCCCGGTATTCGAAGGTCGGTTGGAACGCCTCCGACACCCACGAGCTGTCCTTCGCCGACTGCCGCGTGCCGGCGGAGAACCTGCTCGGCGAGCGGGGCCGGGGCTACGCCCAGTTCCTGTCTACTTTGGACGAGGGCCGGATCGCGATCGCGGCCATCGGCGTCGGGCTGGCACAGGGATGCGTGGACGAGTGCGTGCGGTACGCGGGCGAGCGGGAGGCGTTCGGGCACCGGATCGGCGAGTACCAGGCGATCCAGTTCAAGATCGCGGACATGGAGACGCGTGCGCACACCGCTCGCCTGGCCTACTACGCGGCGGCGTCGAAGATGTTGCGTGGTGAGCCGTTCAAGAAGGAGGCGGCGATCGCGAAGCTGGTCTCGTCGAACGCGGCCATGGACAACGCCCGTGACGCGACCCAGATCTTCGGCGGCTACGGCTTCATGAACGAGTTCCCGGTGGGGCGGTTCTACCGGGACGCCAAGATCCTCGAGATCGGCGAGGGCACCAGCGAGATCCAGCGCATGCTGATCGCCCGTTCCCTCGGCGTGGGAGCCGGAGCGAGATAGAAATACCGGTATAACTATGACGGTACAGGCGTCGCCCTGTACCGTCACATTGATATGCCGGGAGTGAGATTGTGATCGAGTTGAAGAGCGAAGACGAGTTGGCCGTGATGCGTGAGGCCGGCCGGATCGTCGCGCGGGTGCTGGCCGCCGTGCGCGAGCGCGCGCGGGTCGGCACGAGCCTGCTGGAACTGGACGAACTGGCCGCAAGCATCCTCGACGAGTGCGGCGCGAAGTCGTCGTTCCTGCACTACCACCCGAACTGGGCACCCAACCCGTACCCCGGGGTGCTGTGCACCAGCGTGAACGACGCGATCGTGCACGGCGTCCCGAACGGGTACCGGCTGTGCGACGGCGACCTGCTGAGCATCGACTTCGGCGCGGCCGTCGACGGCTGGCACGGTGACGCCGCGACCAGCTTCGTGGTCGGCACCGCCGATCAGGCCGACCTCGACCTGATCGCGACCGCGGAGCGCGGGCTCGCCGCCGGGATCGCCCAGGTGCGACCGGGAAACCGGCTGGGTGACGTCGCGCACGCGATCGGCGTCATCGGGCGGGCGGCCGGATACGGACTGACCGCCGACCACGGTGGCCACGGCGTCGGCCGCGCGATGCACGAGGCGCCGCACGTGCCCAACGAGGGCCGCCCAGGCCGGGGGCTCGGGCTGCGGCCGGGCATGGTGTTCGCGATCGAGCCGATGTTCACCCGGGGCGGCGGCGATGACTACCGTTACGGCGACGACGGCTGGACGGTCCTGACCGTGGACGGAAGCCGGGCGGCGCACGTCGAACACACGGTGGCGGTGACCGAGGACGGCCCTCTCGTCCTCACCGCGCCATGATCGAGATCAGGCCCGGCGACGGCCGGGATTTCCCGACCCTGATGGCCTTCTTCGATGACGCCGTCGAATGGCTCGTCGCCCGCGGCAGCGCGCGGCAGTGGGGTACCGAGCCGTGGAGTGGCAACCCTCAGCGGGAAGATCGAGTCCGGGGCATGGCCACCGGTGGTGGGCTCTTCATCGCCGAACTCGACGGCGAGCCGGTGGGTGCGCTCGTGCTGGGTGACCGGCTCTCCTACGCCCCGGCGGTCGACGAGCCCGAGGTCTACATCGGACTGTTGCTGACCTCGCGCGCACACGCCGGCCGGGGCGTCGGTTCCGCGCTCCTCGCCTTCGCGCGCGAGGAAACGCGTCGGCGTGGCATCGGCCTGCTCCGGGTGGACTGCTGGTCGGACGGGGACGGGGCGCTCGTCGAGTACTACCGCGGCCAGGGCTTCACGCCGACCGTGGAGGTTCCGGTCAACGACACCAAGGTCCAGGTGTTCGAACAACGCCTGTGACGCTGGAGAAGCGTCATCTGCCGAACCGCCGCCCGTGGCGGGTCTCTGCGTCCGTGACCTGTTGCGAAATGAATACTCGTCTACGTATACTCGTCGACGAGTAAGGACCGGTTCGGCAGATAACCCACCGTCCAGCCCTGGGGGTTGACATGATCCACATCAAGACCGATATAGAGACCGGCTCGGTCACGTCCGCGGACGGCACCACGATCGGCTTCCGGCGGCTCGGCCACGGCCCTGGCGTGGTGATCGTGCACGGCGCGATGGAATCGTCCACGAGTCATCTTGACCTCGCCTGCGCACTCGCCGACACGTTCACCGTGTACCTGCCCGATCGACGCGGTCGGGGAAGCAGCGGTCCCTTCGGCGCGAACTACGGTGCCCAGCGGGAGGTCGAGGACATCGCCGCGCTGCTGGCGAAAACCGGTGCGCGCCAGGTGTTCGGGGTAAGCTCGGGCGCACTGATCACGCTGCGGTCGGCGCTGACGCTGCCGACGATCGAGCGGGCGGCGATCTTCGAACCACCGTTGATCGTCAACGGCTCGATCACGACCGACTTCCTGTCCCGGTACGACCGGGAGATCGCCGAGGGCCGGACCGCCGCCGCGCTGATCACCGGAATGAAGGGCGCGCAACTCGGGCCGAGGTTCCTCAACGCGGTGCCACGCCCGCTGCTCGCACTGATGACCAACGCGCTGATGTCCAGTCAGGACAAGAAGTCCGATCGGGACACCGTAACCATGCGGCAACTGGCACCCACCCTGCACTACGACTTCCACCTGGTCCGCGAGATGGCCGAATCGGTGTCCGGCTTCCGGGACCTGGAAAGCGACGTGCTGCTGCTCGGCGGAAGCAAAAGCCCGGCCTACCTGAAAACCGCGTTGGACGCTCTACAAAGGACACTGTCGCGGGCGAAGCGCGTCGAGTTCCCCGGTCTCGACCACAGCGCCACCGGCAACACCGCCGAACGCGGGAAGCCGGAAACCGTGGCACAAGCACTGCGCGACTTCTTCGCCTGACCATGTCGCCCGTTCGGCGTGCCCGGTTTCCCTGGCACGCCGAACGGGCGACACAGCTTCGCTAGAAACCGGTGCAGTCGGCGATCGCGAACGGCCCGCGCGCGGTCGAGGTCTTGGCCACAGTGCCGTTCACGGTCACCTTGCAAGTCGCCGAGCCGCCCTTGTCGCCTGTCGTGACGATCAGCGAACCGCCGGTCAGCAAGCCTTTCGTCTGGACCTCCTTGGTCCAGGGCAAGGTCGCGGTCGTTTCGCTGTCGCTGGTGGTGGTTTCGCCGAACGTCGTGTAGTCGATCGAGACGTCCGTGGCGTCTCCGGTCACCTCGTAGACGACGGTGGTGGGCTGGTTGGCCTCCTCGCGAACGTCGTTGACCGCCTTGTTGATCACGGTGACCCACACGATGCAGACGATCAGACCGACGATCGACGTCACGATGCCGGCGATCGAGAGGCCCTTGTTGGTGGCCGCTCCTTTGCTGACTCGGCTGAGCCCGAGCGCGGCGAAGATCAGGCCGAGGATCACCAGCGGCCAGGCGACGAACCCGATGAGCGGGATCGGGGAAAGCACCAGTCCGACGAGTCCGAGGATGAATCCGGTCGTGCCGAAGCCGTTGCGCGGCTGCGTGGGTTCCTCCTGCTGGACGGGCGGATAGGGAGCAGGCTGGGTCACGGGTCGTTCCCTTTCGTTCCACTGAGGTTTGCGGGATGGATGAAAGCAGCGGGTGCCGGCCCGGCACGTCGTCCGCGAGGATCGACCACGTTCATCCGAAAGTCGTCACGGCTTGGTGATCATGGAAACGATCGACTGATGCCCGACGGTGGGGCCGGACCCGTACGCTCTGCGCATGGCACGGCGAGTACTCGGTATCGTCAACACGGTCTTCGCCGTCTCGGCGAGCGTGCTCGGCAGCTTGTATTTCTTCGGCGCCGACGGCTACGAACCGACGACTCGCACGGTGCACTCGAACTGGTGGTCGATACTGTCCCTGCTCGCCGGGATCGGCGCCGCGGTCATGTTGTGCTGGCGGCACCGCTGGCCGACGCTCGTCACCGCTATCGCGGTCGTACCCTCGCTCGTCTTCGTCTCGGACGCGCTGGCCGCGCTCATCTCGTTGGCCGCGCTTGCCGCCAATCGTCGGGACCACGTGCTGTGGATCGGCGCCGCCGCCGTCTACGCGGCGTCCACGCTCACCGCGTGGCGTGATCTGCACGGCAGCGAGTCGATCGCGGGAACCTTCGTGACCGCGGAAACCGCTGCGGGACAGGTGGTCGGCGCGTTCGTCGTGGCGGCCATAGTCACCGCGATCCCGCTGCTGGTGGGGATCATACGTGGGGTCAGAGGAGATCTCCGCCGGCAACAGGCCCACGAACGGGAACTACGCGCGGAGATGACGCGGCAGGAGGAGAGGTCCCGCATCGCCCGTGAGATGCACGACGTGCTCGGCCATCGACTCTCCCTGCTCTCGTTGCACGCGGGCGCGCTGGAAGTCAGCTCGGGCGAGGAGCCTTCGCGCGTCGAGGCGGCGCGGACGGTTCGCACCGCGGCACGCCAGTCTCTCGAAGACCTTCGCCAGGTGATCGGCGTGCTCCGTGGTGGAGGCGAGGGCACCGAAGGTCCCCGGAACGGAGCGGCCCGGCAGCCGGCCCTGAACGACCTGCCGAACCTGGTCGCCGATTCCCGCAAGGCCGGCCTCGTCGTCGACCTCACCATGTTGCTCGAGGGGGCCGATGCCGCGCCGCCGCAACTCGGGACGGCGGCCTACCGGATCGTCCAGGAGGCACTGACCAATGTGTTCCGGCATGCCCCCGGCAGCCCGGCCGCGGTGTCCGTGCGCGGCGGAAAGGAATCCGGCCTGGCGATCGAGGTGGTCAACCCGCTGCCGGCCGGGGCTCCGGCCGAGCCTTCTCCCGGCTCCGGCACCGGTCTGACCGGGATCGGCGAACGGGTCGCGTTGCTCGGCGGCTCGGTCAGTGCCGGACCGACCGACGGAGGCGTTTTCACCCTTCGTGTCTGGTTGCCGTGGCCCCGGCAATAGCATGTGCGCGTGGATCACCTGCGAGTGCTGCTTGTCGATGACGACCCACTCGTGCGCACCGGGCTGTCCATGATCCTGAACAGCGCACCGGACATCACCGTCGTCGGTCAGGCGGGCGACGGCGACGAAGCCGTGCCGAAGGTCATTTCACACGCCCCGGATGTCGTGATCATGGACATCCGGATGCACCGGATGGACGGCCTGGCCGCGACTTCCGCGGTAATGGCGCTCCCGCGCCCGCCCAGGGTCCTCATACTGACCACTTTCGACCTCGACGAGTACGTGTTCGACGCGCTCGCCGCGGGCGCCAGCGGGTTCCTGCTCAAGGAAAGCTCGCCGCAGGAGATCATCGCCGCCGTGCGTGTGGTGGCCGGCGGTGAGGCGATGCTTTCCCCGCGTGCCACCAAGAAGCTCATCGGTCATTTCGTCGCCGCGCGGATCAGCCCGAGGCGCCGCGCGGCGCTGACGAAGCTGGGCATGCTCAGCGACCGTGAGCGAGAGATCGTCACGGCGGTCGCTCAGGGCAAGGCCAACGCCGACATCGCCGCCGAACTCTTCCTGAGCGAGGCCACCGTGAAAACCCATATCACGCGGACTTTCGCCAAGGTCGACGTCACCAACCGGGTCCAGCTCACCATCTTCGCCTACGAATCCGGCCTGGTCTCGGTCTGAAAAGGTGTGCGCACCAGGGGCCCTGCGGTCCGAACAACGCCGGTGACGCTGGTGGCGTTCGGATGCCGATCAGGGCAGGATGACCGGCATGGCGAGGTCGCTGATTGACAAGGTCGTCGTGATCACCGGTGGAGCGCGCGGAATCGGTGCCACCACCGCGGCTGCGCTGGCGCGCGCGGGGGCGAAGGTCGCGATCGGCGACCTCGACCAGGCGCAGGCCGAGCGGTTGGCCGAAGAGCTTGGTCTGCTCGCGCTTCCGCTGGACGTCACCGACCGCCCCAGGTTCACCGCGTTCCTCGACGAGGTCGAGCGGCGGCTGGGCCCGATCGACGCGCTGATCAACAACGCCGGGGTGATGCTGCTTTCCCGGTTCGAGGACGAGGAAGACGCGGCCACAGCGCGGCAGCTGGAGATCAACGTGCACGCGGTCATGCACGGCACACGCGAGGCGATCAAGCGCATGCGGCCGCGCGCGTCCGGGCACATCGTGAACGTCGCGTCGATGGCGGGGAAGGTCGGCTTTCCCGGCGCGGTGACCTACTGCGCCACCAAACACGCGGTCGTCGGGCTTTCCGAAGCCGTGCGCCAGGAACTGCGTGGTTCGGGCGTCGACATCTCGTGCGTGATGCCGGTCGTCGTGCGCACCGAGCTGGCCGGTGGGCTGCCCGAAACCAGGCTGTTCCCCCAATTGCGGGCGGAAGACGTCGCGAAGGCCATCGTCGAGGCGCTGAAACGGCCGCGGTTCGACGTGTATGTGCCGCGGTCGCTCGACTTGACCACTCGCACGGGCCGGCTGGTGCCGCGCGCGGTATCCGAGTGGTTCCTGCGGTTCGTCGGCGCCGACCGGGTCTTCGCCCGGGCCGAGTCGTCGGCCCGGGCGGACTACGAGGCGAAGGTCCAGGGGCGTGAGTAGCCCAGTGCCGAGCCGCGGCTCTCAGTCCGACTTGATCGAGGAGCACCCGTGAGCCTCACGTTGTCCCCGGCCAGCCTCGCCGCCGCCGCGTCGAACGTGGTGGGGAAGCTGCAGGGTGGCCTCGCCGACCTGCGCCCGATGCCGCGCGCACTCATCGACCAGGGGCCCAACCGGTCGGTCTACCGGATGTCGCCGGCGTCTGGGCCGTCCCGGCCGTCCGGCCCGCCCGTGCTGCTGGTGCCGCCGCTCGCCGCGCCCGCGCTGTGTTTCGACCTGCGCCGCGGCTGCAGCCTCACCGAGCACCTCGTGACCGGCGGGCGGCCGACCTACCTGGTGGACTACGGCTCCGTGGCGTTCTCCGACCGCCGCCTCGGCGTCGAGCACTGGATCGACCACGTGCTGCCCTACGCCATCCGCAAGGTGAGCGAGGACAGCGGCGGGCAGCCCGTGCGGCTGGTCGCGTGGTGCCTCGGCGGGTTGTTCTCCCTGCTCACCACCGCCGACCAGCCGGACCTGCCGGTCGAGTCGATCGTCACCATCGCTTCCCCGGTCGACTTCACCGCCATCCCGCTGGTCGCGCCGATCCGCCCGCTGATCGAGGCGACCGGCGGCTACCTGCTCACGCCGATCTACCGCTTCTTCGGCAGCGCGCCCGCCTACCTGGTGGAGCAGGTGTTCCGGGCGACCGGGATCCACAAGGAAATCACCAAGCCGCTGGCGATCCTGCGGAACCTCGACGACCGGGATTTCCTGTCTCAGATCGAGGCCGTCGACCACTTCATGGACCAGATGGCCGCCTACCCCGGCCGCACGTTCGGCCAGCTCTACCACCGCTTCTTCCGCACGAACGACCTCGCCGAGGGCTCGGTGGACCTGGGCGGGCGGGTCATCTCGCTGTCCAACGTGAAGGTCCCGACGCTGATCATCGCCGGTGAGTCGGACAACATCGCGCCGCTGCCGGCCGTGGAGCGACTGGTCGAGTTGTTGGAGAACGCGCCGTCGGTGCGGTTCGAGTCCGCGCCGGGTGGTCACCTCGGCGTCCTCACCGGCCGTCGCGCGCGTAGCACCACCTGGCGCTACGTGGACGACTTCCTCGACGGTTCCTGAGCGCGCTCGGGCTCTTCCTGGTAGTCGCGCTGGTCGGCCTCGGCCCTTGGCGTGACGAGCGCTATGGGATGCATGTGCTCCTTCAGCACCACGTTCAGCTGCGCTCCCACCAGGGTCAGAATGCTCTGCAGGTAGAACCACCACAGCAGGGTGAGCACCGTGGCGAAATGGCCGTAGGTGCTTTGCGCGTTGGCCAGATAACGGCCGATGATCAGTGATGACAACGACTGGAGGACCCAGAACAGCACGCCCGAGAGCAACGCGCCGGGCAGCACGTCGCGGGTGGTCACCTGTCGGTCGGTGAGAATGCGGAACGCGGCCACGAACAGCCCGATGTCCAGGGCGATCGCGATGAGGTAGCCGATCAGGGGCCCGATAAAGCCGATGCCCAGCTGGCCGGCGGAACCGGACACGAAGCTGGTGATCAACGAGCTGAGCACGAGGCCGAACCCGATGGTGACCAGCACGCCCAGGCTGCGGCCGAGTTGTTTGGTGAACTTCGGGCGTTCGGCGGCCGAGAGTCCCCATACCGAGTTGAACGCCGACTGGACCACCCTCACCACCGTCAAGCCGCTCCACAAGGAGGTGAGCAGACTGAAGATCAACGCGAACCAGGAGCCGGTGAGGCCGTGCACCGCGGAGGTGTCGATCAACGGCAGGCTCGCGGAAACGTTGGTCAGCACCTGGGCCCGGATCGACTCGGGCACCAAGAATCCGAGCAGCGTGACGAACGCCAGCAGCAGCGGGAAAACGGAGAAGAACGCCCAGAACGCGATCATGCTGGCGAGTTGGGTGGACTGGTCACGGACGAACTTGCGCGCCACCGCCACGGCCACCGCCAAGGCGCGATGTCGTTGCTGAAACGCATCGACACGGTTGAGTTGGGCCTTCGCCATGTCGGCCATGCCGTCGCTGTGGTCGCCCATCGGTCCACTCCGTACTCAAGGTGTCACCTTTGAGCAAGGTGTCGTCTTCGAGCGATACCCGCATCGGAAGCGGGTCAACCTATTCCCGGTCGGATGGTCGATGTGGACGGTCGGTCACCGCGGTTGACACTCGGTGGTTTCACTGGGGCCCGTGCGGACCGATCGTGTAGTCGAAGGGGCCACCCGGCGCCTGCGGTGCGTCGACACGCAGCCGGGTGTACCGGCCGTTCGCGAGCGCCGAAACGGTCGTCGAAGCCGGGTAGCGGATGTAGTGTCCCATCGCACAGTCCGGGGTGCAGTTGTTCTCCCACAGGGAGCCGGTCGCGTTCGCGGTCGGTGCGCCCCAGGCCGACCAGCGCAGCCCGTCGAGGATGAGGCCGCCGTCCGCACAGGCGAGTATGTATCGCGACGGGGTGGACACGGCGGTGCCCTCGCACGTGGTGATCGTGGCCACGACGCCGGCCGCCGACGAGGCGCTCGCCGTGGTGAGTACGGGAGCGCGTTGTGGTGTGGTGGCCGTTGGAGACGTGGCGCACGCACTCGCCGCGAGCATCAGGATGCCCACGGCCACGGCAAGGGCGTGCCGGACAGGACGCATCGATTCGAGCATGGTCGCTCCTACATCGCTTCGACGCTGTTCCGTTCCTGTGTTGGTCAATTCAGTGTCGGTCAACTCCGGCGGCGACGCTGCCCGAAACCCCCGGCCGCCGTGTCCCCGGCCCAGGACGCCGTGTCCCCGGCCCAGGACGCTGTGTCCCCGGCCCAGGAGGCTGTGTTCCCGGTTCAGGACGCTGTGTCCCCGGTTCAGGCCCGCCGTGTTCCCGGTTCAGGCCCGCCGTGTTCCCGGTTCAGGCCCGCCGTGTTCCCGGTTCAGGCCCGCCGTGTTCCCGGTTCAGGACGCTGTGTTCCGGGTTCGTGGTGCCTGCGCTCCCGGATCAATGATCAAAATCCCTCGGCGGTGGTCGAGGCGCGTTTGCGCGCGCGATAAGCCGCGGCCTTGACGCGATTGCCACACTCTTCCATGCCACACCAGGAGCGCCGGGCGCCACGCGAGCGGTCGAGATAGATGCGAGTGCAGCCGGTGCGACCGCACTCCTTGAGACAGGCGTGTGGATCGGCGAACACGGCGATACCGCGTCTGGCTATCTGCGAAAGTACGGCGGCGAGGTCTCCCGACATATGCAGTCCTGCGTCGCTGAGCGTGATCGTGGGTACTGGGCCGGCGGCCGTGTCGTTGATGATCTCGAGGCTGCCCGGATCGAAGGGCCGATCGAGCACGCGATCGAGGGCAAGCCGGTAGATCGCTTCTCGCAGGGACAACGCGAACTCGAACATTGCGAAGTCGGCGGTGACACGGTCGGGGAGTTCGTCGCATTCGGACACCCACCGCTCGAGGTCCGCCGGCTCGGTCAACAGGTCGACGGACTCGTCTCGACGAGACCCCACGGTGCCGGCCAGATCGAGGGCAGGGTTGCCACTCACGAAGGCGAAACTCACGTCACCATCTTGACCGGTGACGAGAAGATCGGCAAGATCGTCACCTGTTGAACCGGTGACATTGCCACGGAGAGGAGAACGCATGGCCGAGAATCGCGACATCGAGGTCGTGGTCTTCGATGTCCTCGGAACGCTCGTCGACGAATCCAGCGGCCTTCGAACGGGCATTCGGGAAGCGATGCCTGCGTCCGATGACGCGTCTGTCGAGGAGCTGCTCACCGTGTGGCAGGAGCATGTCGAGCTTGAGCAGCAACGCATCGCGCAAGACGACCGCGCGTATGTCAACAGCGAGGCCATCGACGAAGAGGCTGCGAGGCGGGTGGCCGACCACGCCGGACTCGCCGATCCGGCGACCATCGCCCGGCTGGCTACCGCGGGCCAGCGCTTGCCGCCGTGGGGCGATTCTGTCGCCGGTCTCGAACGGCTCGCGCGCCGGTTTCCGGTGCTGGCGCTCTCCAATGCCGGCCGCACCGCTCTGCTGCGGCTCAGCGCACATGCCGGACTGCGCTGGCACCAAGCCTTGTCCGCCGAAGTCGTCCGGGCTTACAAGCCGGCGCCCGAGGTTTACCAACTCGCCATCGAAACCGCCGGATGTCCGCCAGAACGCCTGCTCATGGTCGCCGCGCACGCCTGGGATCTCCGCGGAGCTCAGGCGAGTGGAATGCGGACCGCCTATGTCCGGCGGCCGGCCGGGGATCCGCCGAGGCGTGCTGATGCCTTCGACTGGCAGTTCAACGACCTGGACGAACTGGCCAACGCGCTGACGGCGAGCTAGCGATCGTTTCCGAGCCCAAGGCCTGAGCAGGCGAGACCATCGACGGCGCGGCCCGTACGAAGAATGGGCCGCGCCACGCGAGGTCAGTGCGCGACGTCGTAAATCGCCATCCGGATGCCGTTGTCGAAGGTTCCGTGCTCGACCAGTTTGAGGTTGGTCTTGTCCGTACCGGAGTCGGCGAACAGTCGTTTGCCGCTGCCGAGGAGGACGGGGAAGATCAGCAGGTGGTAGCGGTCGACCAGGCCGGCGGCCGCCAGGTTCTGCGCGAGGGTGGCGCTGCCGTGAACGAGGAGCGGACCACCCTCGCCCTCCTTCAGCTTGGCCACCTCGTCGAGCGAGCGGAGGACCGTCGTGTTGGCCCAGGTCGGGTCGGTAAGAGTGGTCGACACGACGTACTTCGGCATTGCGTTGTACTTCGCGAAGATCTCCATTGTCGGCCACACGGGGGCGAACTCGTCGTAGCTGACCCGGCCGATCAGCATCGCCCCGGCCTCCTCCTGCTCCCGGCCCTTGATCTCGTAGGCGGCCTCGTTGAACTCGATGTCCTTGAACGTCCAGCCGGCGTGAGGGTGGTCGCCGCCACCGGGAGAGTCGATGATGCCGTCGAGGGACATGAACTCGGTGACGATCAGCTTGCGCATCGTAGGGTTCCTCTCTTCTTTCCTTGACCGGGTAGTCGTCGAGGACATGTCCGCCGGAAGTCTTGGCCGTTGCCGGGCTTTCGATCATCGCCATGTCCAACGTGCTCATATCGTGGCATCCGACAACTCTTCTTGTCAAGAAAATTTTTCTTGTCGGTTGGACCTGGCGCCGGTCAGCCGTTCCGAGAGTTCCCACAGCCGGCGGCCGGTCTCGGCGTCGGTGGCCGCCGGAGCCAACCACACCGGCTTCGGCGCGCCGAGCAGTCCGGCCATGCCGTCCGGCCCGATGAACTGCCCGCTCTCCACATCCGGGACGGTCGCCGAGTACAGCTGGGGCAGCGCGCCCTGGTCCGGAGCCTGAGCGAGTGGGGAGAGGATTCGGCCCTAGATCACCTTGGTCATGGCAACTGGCGTGCCCGTCTGGAGGTTGGTGGAGGCGTAGCCGGGGTGGGCGAGCACGCTGCGCACCGGGCTACCGGCCGAACTCAGCCGCCGGTGCAGTTCCCAGCCGAAGACGGCGTTGGCGAACTTGGACTGGTTGTAGAACTTCATCGGCGAGTACCTGTGCTCGCCGGAGAGGCCGTCGAAGACGATCTGCCGACGCCACCCGCCGCGCGAGTCCCACCTTCGCGTCGTGCGTGTCCCACGTTCGCGTCGCGCGAGTGCCACGTTCCTGTCCTGTGAGTTCCACGTTCCGGTCTACCGGAAGGTGGGACTCGCGCGTCGGGAGTGTGGGACTCGCGTGACGGGAGTGTGGGACTCGCGCGTCGGGAGTGTGGGACTCGCGCGGTAGGCGCCCAGGGCAGGGGTGTTTCCGTGGGTTACTTGAGTTCCGAGGACGTTTTGCCGAGCACGCGGCGGGCGACGATGAGTTGCTGGATCTGTTGGGTGCCTTCGAAAATGTCCAGGATCTTCGCGTCCCGGGCCCATTTCTCCAGCAGCGATTCCTCGGTATAGCCGAGCGTGCCGACCAGTTCCACGCAGCGCAGCGTAATGTCCACGACGGAACGTCCGGCCTTCGCCTTGGCCATCGACGCCGGCAAGGAATTCGGCTTACGGTTGTCGGCCATCCAGGCCGATTCCAGAGTCAGCAGGTACGACGCCTCGTAGTCGGCTTCCAGCTCCAGGTACGCGGCCGCGGCGGCGTGCTGGTGGTGCGCGGGCCGGTCGTAGTCGACGGTGATGCCGGCCTCGGCGAGGATGCGTGAGGTTTCCTCCAGCGCCGCCCGCGCCAGGCCGACGGCCATCGCGGCCACCAGCGGGCGGGTGTTGTCGAAGGTCTTCATGACCCCGGCGAAACTCGTTCTCGTGTCGATCTCCGGCGAGCCCAGGAGGTTTTCCCGTGGCACGCGGCAGTTTTCGAACCGTAGTACCGCGGTGTCGGAGGCGCGGATGCCGAGTTTGTGTTCCAGGCGCACGACTTCGAAGCCGGGGGTGCCCTTTTCCACCACGAACGACTTGATGGCGGCGCGGCCCTTGCTCCGGTCGAGGGTGGCCCACACGACCACGGCGTCGGCACGCTGGCCGGAGGTCACGAAGATCTTTTCGCCGTTGAGGACGTAGGAGTCCCCGTCGGGGGTCGCGGTGGTGGTGATCGACGCGGAATCCGAACCACAGTCCGGCTCGGTGATCGCCATTGCCGCCCACAGCTTGGCGAACCGCTTGAGCTGCTCGTCGTCGGCGACCGAGGCGATCGCGGCGTTGCCAAGGCCCTGGCGGGGCATGGACAGCAGCAATCCGACGTCGCCCCAGCACATTTCGATGGTGCCGAGCACCGTGCGCAGGTTGCCGCCGTTGCGGTTCTCACCGTCCGTTGTGGACTTCCCATGGTCGCCGCGCAGGCCGCTCGCGCCCGCGCCGCCCTCGCCGGAGGAGTTCAGGCCGTCCAGCACGGCCGCGAACATTTCCAGCTCGGTGGGGTAGGCGTGCTCGGCGCGGTCGTATTTCCGCGAGATCGGGCGCAGCACCTGCGACGCCGCCTGGTACGCCTGGTTGATCAGCGCCGCGGCCTTCTTCGGGGGTTCCAGATTGAACATGTCTGTCGGCTCCTACAGCAGGACGATGCCTTCGAGCACGCCGATGGCGCGCAGGTCGCGGTACCAGCGTTCGACGGGGTGTTCCTTGACGAAGCCGTGCCCGCCGAGTAACTGCACCCCGGCGTTGCCGATTCGCATTCCCTTGTCAGCGGCGAGTTTCCGGGCCAGTGCGGCCTCGCGCGCGTAGGTCCGGCCCTGCTCGGCTCGCGCGGCCGCCCGCAACATGACCAGCCGCATACCCTCGAGTTCGATGGCGATGTCGGCGACCGAGAACGCGACCGCCTGCCGGTGACTGATCGGCTCGCCGAAAGCTTTGCGTTCGTTGACGTAAGGCACCACGTAATCGAGAACGGCCTTCCCCGCGCCGCACGCCAGCGCGGCCCAGCCGAGCCGTGAAAGACGCACCGCCTCGGTGAAAGTCTCTGGCGAACCACCACCGAGTAGCGCGCCCGCAGGCAGCGAGACGTTGTCCAGGTGCAGCTTTCCGGTGGCCGCGCCTCGAAGTCCCATCGCCGGCTCCGCCTCGACGGTCAAGCCCGACGCCGAAGACTCGACCAGGAACAGCGCGGGCCGGAAACCGCCCGGCCCCTCCAGCGCGGCGGAGACAACGAACAACTCGGCCTGCGCGGCGCGTGGCACCAACGACTTCACGCCGTCGAGCCGGTACCCGGACGGTGTGCGGCGCGCGCGGGTCGTCGGCTGGAACGGGTCGAACAGCGGCTTACTCTCCTGCAACGCGAACGCGGCGGCGGGCACGTTCTCGCCGACGAAGGCGGGCAGGTAGTCCGCCTGCTGCTGCGTGTCGCCCCACAGGACGAGCGCGGTGCTCACCGCGGAGGGCGCCAGCACGGCCAACGCGAGCCCGAGATCGCCGTGCGCGAGGGCTTCGGCGATCAACGCCGAGGTGACCACCGACCGTTCTGTTCCGGCGCCGCCGAGTTCCTCCGGAATGCCGATCAGCGTTACGCCCAGTTCGGCCGCCCGGGCGAGCAGCCCGTCCGGCGGGTTCAGCTTCGCGTCGGCTTCGGCCGCCGCGGGCCGCAGTTGCTCGGCCGCGAACTCGCCGACCGTTTCCACGATCATCCGCTGTTCTTCGGTGGGCGTGAGGTCGAACAGTTCCCGCTCCCCGGGCCGGGCGGGGCGTGCGGGTGCGCCGAGCCGTCGTGCCGAGGCGAACGTCCGGTTCGCGGCGCCCGCCACGCGGAAGCCGTTCTTCGTTGCCGCGGCAAGGAGATTCCGCACCGGCTCGCGCAGTCCCACCCGGTCAAGGGTCCTGCTGCCGGCGAGCCGGGTGAGCGCGGCGAGCCCCAGCCCCATCGCATCTCGTTTCCGTGGTGCTGACACGTAACCCACTCCCGTCGGAGGTGAACCTACTGGCGAGTAGGTTAGCACGCCGGGCCACCTACGCTGTAACAGCCGGTGCCGGGGTGCCCACGCGATCCCGGCCCGGGCCGGGGAAACTCGGCCCTGGCCGGGTATCGGCGGCCAGGCAGCGCCAGGTATCACTCAGCGGTGAGTGTGGTTCAGGCGGACGTCGCCGCGTGGTGGTTTTTGAAGTAGGACGAAGACTTCCGATTCCACAGCAGCGCAACGGCCGTCAATCCGCTCAGGCACGGCAGCACGCCGGCCAGCGTCATGACAAGTGGGTGTGGCTGGCTGAAGTTGTACGCGGCCATGAGGCTGCCGAGCACGATGACCGCGGCACCCACGCCGCGCACCCAGCGCTTGCCCCGTTGGCTTGCCCGTGCCATCCACAGGAACAGGACCGTGCCGGCTACGGCGAGGGTGAACAGGTAGGTGAGGATGCTGGATTCCGCCATCCCGATCTGGTCGGTGTCGCGCTGCGGATAGATCTGGTGGAGGTGCTGGGCGAGGCCGCCGCCTGCGGCCTGGGCGATCACGATCACGGCCGCGGAGATCACGGCCAGGGCTGCGGCGAAGTACAGCGTGGTGACGGCATTGCGGACTGTTCTGGGTGGACGCTGCATGTTCATCGGATCCCTCCACTTGGAGCATTTTTGGAACTTGAGATATTATGTCCCAAACTTCAGGCGAGAGTAGAGGCAGGATGACGAACAAGCAACCACCCGCAGGGCTGGCCCGGCGCCGACCCCGCCTCACCGATGCCGAGACCGCACAGCGGATGCTGGACGCCGCAATGGCGATGGTCGAGGACACCGGCTTGACCGTGAGCCTGGATCACATCAGCTTCGAGGACGTCATCCGCGACGCCGGTGTCGCACGCAGCGCCGCCTACCGTCGCTGGCCCTACAAGGACATGTTCTTCAGCGACCTGCTCAAGGAACTCGCCAAACAGGCGCCCGCGGCGACCGGTGCCGACGGCCAGGCCGGCGAAGACGCGTTGCGGCAACTGGCCCGCGAACGGATCGATCAGCTGGCCACTGCCCAGGGACGCCACGATCTTTGCGTCGACCTGCTGCGGCAGGGTGCATTGCGCGACTTCGAGGCCATGTACGCCTCAACGCGATGGCGCACCTATATCGCGCTGCACGCGACCTTCCTTGGCCTGGCCGACGGCGAGTTGCGCACCGAGGTCCAGACCGCGTTCGACGCCGCCGAACGCCACCTCAACGACCAGATCGCGAAATCGTACGAACGGCTGGCCGCCTTGCTCGGCCTGCACCTGCGGCCCGAGCTTCACACCACCTTCGGCGAACTGGCCACCCAGCTGAGCGCGACCATGCGCGGATACGTACTCACCGCGCTGTCCCGGCCAGATCTCGCCGACCGCCACCTTAGACAGAGCGCGTTCGGCACTACCGGCGCGGCCGAATGGTCGCAGCCCGCTCTCGGGATCACCGCTGCCGTCCTGTCGTTCCTCGTTCCCGATCCACAGGTCGAATGGAACGAGGAACGGATCAAGCGGATACAGCAAACGTTGGAGTCCTAGAGCTTCACGCCGTGCGACGTGCGGACCATTCGTCGGCAAGCATCGCGAAGTCGAGTTCGGTGGACCACTGTCCTTTGAAGAGTTCGTTCTGCACCAAGCGAGCTTCCTGCCGCATCCCCAGTCGACGCGCCAGTTGCGCCGACGCCTCGTTGCGCTCGTCGAGCCGCGCAACGATGCGGTGCAGGCCGAGTTCCTCGAAGCCGAGGCGAAGGACCGCGCTCGCCGCCTCGGTGGCAAAACCGCGGCCACCGAAGTCGGGATTGAAGACATAGCCGAGTTCCCCGCTTGCGTGCTCGCGGCTGTGCCAGAACAGCACTACGTCGCCGATCAATTCATCGGTTTCGGCTATCACGACACCGAGCGTCAGTGCCTGCCCCTCCTCGGTGAGTTCGCGGCGAGCCCACGAGGACGAAATTCGTTCGCTGATGAGCTCGCGGGTCATCGGCTCGAACGGTACGTAACGACAGACTTCGGGCCGGCTTCGGTAGGCGTGTAACGCCTCGACATCATGGGCGGACAGTGGACGCAGCAACAGCCGTTCGGTGGAGACCGGATACTGGGGACGCAGGTAGGGCCGAGTGGGGGTTAGCACGTCGATCATTGTGACCTACCAGGTTCTTTCCGGCGCACGGCAGGCCACCGGGCTAGTCGTTGAGCACCGCGTTCATCAGCGCGACGAGTTCCATCGCCAGCCGCGGGCGGCTCGCGATGCGGCGGGTGCGGGTGAGGTCGTTCGCGATGGTCAGCGCCGCGTGCACGGTGATCTTGGCTTCGCGAGCGGTCAACCCCGGCCGCGCGGTGCGGAGCAGGTCGACCCACTGGGCCACGTAATCCCGTTGCACACGAACGAGATCGGCCCGGTCCCGTTCCGGAATGTTCGCGCGGTCGGCGGAAAGTCCCACGGCGAGCTCGAACGACCCGGTCAGTGCGCGCACGTAAGACTCCGCGAGCCGCCGCAATGCCTCGGTTTCGTCGGCGCTGGTACGCAGCGCCTGCTCGGCGTCGAGCGCCAGACGGCCGGCGGCGCGGCGGGCGATCGCGCAGAGCAAAGCCGCCTTGCTGGGGAAGTGCTTGTAGATGCTGGGGCCGGAAATGCCCGCGGCCGCGCCGATCTCCTCCATGCTCACGGCGTGGAAGCCGTTGCGGTGGAACAGTTCGGTCGCCGCCGTCAGCAACTGCTCGCGCCGTGATCGTGTGCCGATACCTGACGTGACCGGCGCCTCCGGAGGCGTGGGCACGCCGCTCGGCAACTCCGCGTGCAGGACCCGTTTGGCGAGATCGACCAGCAGGGCCACGAACCGCTGCCTGGCCACGCTGGTGTGATGCACCGCCACGCTGCCGAACACGCTCAGCGTCGCCCAGCACAGCAGTTCCGCATCGGGTGCGGCCAACTCCGGGCGGACCGTGAGCAGCATCTTGGTCCACGTGCCGAGCACGGCAGTGGACCGCTTCGCGATCTCGCGCTGGTCCTGCGGTTTGAGGTGCCGGCCTTCCCAGCGCCACAACGCGGTGATGTCGCGTCTCTCCACCGATGCGGCTGCCAGGCGGCCGAGCAGCGCCTCGATCCGCCCGTGCTCCAGCGCCGCGAGCGCCTCCTCCGTGCCACGTTCCAGGTCCTCGAGCCCGGACAGCAGCACGTAGGCGAGGATCGCCTGTTTGTCGGCGAAGTGCCGGTACAGTGCCGGCCCGGTGACGCCGGCCGCCGCGGCGATGTCGTTGATGCCGACGCCGGCGTAGCCGCGCGCGCGGAACAGCCCGGCCGCGACGGCGGCCAGCTGTTCCTTCCGGTCGGTTTGACGGCGGCCAGGCCTGTCCATAGTGAGCACACTGTAACCGTGCTCGTAGCCGTTGCACCAGGTGTTTTGTGGGTCTATGTTAATAGTCGTTAGCCTTGTAGGCAGGGAAGGACCGTCGGTGTGAGCAACGAGGCATACATCTACGAGGCGATCCGCACGCCTCGTGGCAAGAACAAGGGCGGGTCCCTACACGGGACCAAACCGATCGACCTGGTCGTGGGCCTGGTCAAGGAACTTCAGGCCCGGTACCCGAACCTCGACCCGGCCGCGATCAACGACATCGTGCTCGGCGTGGTCAGCCCGGTCGGGGACCAGGGCGGGGACATCGCGCGCGGCGCGGCCATCGCCGCCGGCCTGCCCGACACGGTGGCCGGTGTGCAGCTGAACCGGTTCTGCTCGTCCGGTCTGGAGGCGGTCAACCAGGCCGCGGCCCGGGTCCGGTCCGGCTGGGAGAACCTGATCGTCGCCGGCGGTGTCGAGTCGATGTCCCGGGTGCCGATGGGCTCGGACGGCGGGGCGATGTTCGCCGACCCGGTGACCAACTACGACAGCTATTTCGCGCCGCAGGGCATCGGCGCCGACCTGATCGCCACCCTCGAAGGCTTTTCGCGGGAGGACGTCGACCGCTTCGCCGTGCGCTCCCAGCAGCGGGCCGAGGCCGCGTGGGCCGGTGGGTACTTCGCCAAGTCCGTGGTGCCGGTCAAGGACCTCAACGGCGTCACCATCCTCGACCACGACGAGCACCGCCGGCCGGGCACCACGGTCGAGGGGCTGGCCAAGCTCAAGCCGTCGTTCGCGGGGATCGGCGACTTCGGTGGCTTCGACGCGGTGGTGCTGCAGAAGTATCACTGGGCGGAGAAGATCAACCATGTGCACACCGGCGGCAACTCGTCGGGCATCGTGGACGGCGCCGCACTGGTGCTGGTCGGCAACGAGCAGGCCGGCAAGGACCTCGGGCTCACGCCGCGGGCCCGCGTGGTGGCCACCGCGGTCACCGGCTCGGACCCGACGATCATGCTGACCGGCCCGACGCCCGCCACCCTCAAGGTGCTCGACGTGGCCGGGCTGACCCTCGACGACATCGACCTGTTCGAACTCAACGAGGCCTTCGCGGCCGTGGTCCTGAAGTGGATGAAGGACCTGAAGCTGCCGGAGGAGAAGGTCAACGTCAACGGTGGCGCGATCGCCATGGGGCATCCGCTCGGCGCGACCGGTGCGATGATCCTGGGCACCATGGTGGACGAGTTGGAGCGGCGCCAGGCCCGGCGCGCGCTGCTGTCGCTGTGCATCGGCGGCGGTATGGGTATCGCGACGATCATCGAGCGGGTGTGACCATGGCCGAGACTATTCGCTGGGACAAGGACTCCGACGGGATCGTCGTGCTCACTTTGGACGATCCCAACCAGTCCGCGAACACGATGAACAACGACTTCCGCGCGTCGCTGGCCGCGACCGTGGACCGGCTGGAGTCCGAAAAGGACTCGATCACCGGCGTGGTGGTCACCTCGGCCAAGAAGACCTTCTTCGCCGGCGGTGACCTCAAGGACCTGATCCAGGCGAAGCCCGAGCATGCCGAGGAGATCACCCACAGGTCCACGAAGCTCAAGTCGCAGCTGCGGCGGCTGGAGACGCTCGGTAAGCCGGTGGTCGCCGCGATCAACGGCGCCGCGCTCGGCGGCGGGCTGGAGATCGCGCTGGCCTGCCACCACCGGATCGCCGCCGACGTGCGGGGCAGCCAGATCGGCTTCCCCGAGGTCACCCTGGGCCTGCTGCCCGGCGCCGGCGGGGTGACCCGCTCGGTCCGGTTGCTGGGCATCCAGAACGCGGTGCTGAACTGGTTGATGCAGGGCCAGCGGCACCGACCGGCGAAGGCCGTCGAGCTGGGCCTGGTGCACGAACTCGTGTCTACTGTGGACGAGCTGCTACCACGTGCCAAGGAATGGATCAAGGCCAACCCCGAGGCGGCGCAACCCTGGGACGTCAAGGGCTACAAGATCCCCGGCGGCACACCGTCCACGCCGTCGTTCGCGGCGAACCTGCCCGCGTTCCCGGCCAACCTGCGCAAGCAGCTCAAGGGCGCGCCGATGCCCGCGCCGCGCGCGATCCTGGCCGCCGCGGTCGAAGGCGCCCAGGTCGACTTTGACACCGCGACGCTGGTGGAAACGCGGTACTTCGTCAGCCTGGTGACCGGTCAGGTCGCCAAGAACATGACCAAGGCGTTCTTCTTCGACCTGCAGACCATCAATTCCGGCGGCTCGCGGCCGGACGGTTACGAGAAGTACCAGGCCAGGAAGGTCGGCGTGCTGGGCGCCGGAATGATGGGCGCGGCCATCTCGTATGTCTGCGCCAAGGCCGGGATCGACGTGGTGCTCAAGGACGTTTCCCTCGAAGCGGCCGAAAAGGGCAAGGGCTACGCGGTCAAGCTGGAAGAGAAAGCGCTTTCTCGTGGACGGACCACGAAGGAGCGCTCGGCCGAGCTGCTCGCGCGGATCAAGCCGACCGCGGACGCGGCCGACTTCGCCGGCGTGGACTTCGTCATCGAGGCCGTGTTCGAAAGCCAGGAGCTCAAGCACAAGGTGTTCGGCGAGATCGAGCACATCGTCAACCCCGACGCGGTGCTCGGCTCGAACACCTCGACCCTGCCCATCACCGGGCTCGCCCAGGGCGTGCGGCGGCAGGAGGACTTCATCGGCATCCACTTCTTCTCGCCGGTGGACAAGATGCCGCTGGTGGAGATCATCCGCGGGGAGAAGACCTCCGACGCCACGCTCGCCAAGGTCGTCGATTTCACCCTGCAGATCAAGAAAACACCGATCGTGGTCAACGACAGCCGCGGCTTCTTCACCAGCCGGGTGATCGGCACGTTCCTCAACGAGGCCGTCGCCGCGGTCGGTGAAGGCGTCGAACCCGCTTCGATCGAGCAGGCCGGCGCCCAGGCGGGCTATCCGGCACCGCCGCTGCAGTTGATGGACGAACTGACGCTGACCCTGCCGCGCAAGATCCGGCAGGAGACGCGGGCGGCGGTGGAGGCCGCCGGTGGCGTGTGGAAGGAGCACGGCTCCGAGGCCGTCATCAACCGGCTGGTCGAAGAGTTCGACCGGAAGGGCAAGTCCGCGGGCGCCGGCTTCTACGACTACTCCGACGGCAAGCGGGTCGGGATCTGGCCCGGCCTGCGCGAGGCGTTCAAGTCGGGTAGTGCCAACGTGCCGTTCAAGGACCTGCAGGAGCGGATGCTGTTCGCCGAGGCACTGGAAACCGTGCGCTGCTTCGACGAGGGCGTGCTGAACTCGGTGGCCGACGCCAACATCGGGTCCATCTTCGGGATCGGTTTCCCGGCCTGGACCGGTGGCGTGATCCAGTACATCAACTCCTACGAGGGCGGCCTGGCCGGCTTCGTAGCCCGTGCCCGCGAACTGGCCGACCGCTACGGTGACCACTTCACCCCGCCACAGTCCCTTGTGGACAAGGCGGAGAAGGGCGAGATCTTCGAGTAGCAGCCCTTGAGTGAAGGGCACCGTTCGCGCTCCAACGGTGCCCTTCACTCGTAGCCGGTTCAGGCGGCGGATGACCCGGTGGGTGTCGCGGTGCGACTGGCCCGATGGCGGCGAACGGCCTCGCGATTGGCGCAGGTCGGACTGCAGAACCGCTGGCGCCCGTTCCGGGAGATGTCGGCGTATATCTTCGCGCACCCGTCGGCGGCGCACACGCCCAACCGGTCCATGCCGAGCCCACTGAGGTGCAGGGCCGTTCCCACGCTGATCAGTGCCGCGATCTGACGGGGCGTGTCGACATCGGGTTCGCGGAAGTGAAGGTGCCATCCGGTACCCGCATGGTCGGTCAGCCATGGTGCCGAGGCATATTCGGCCATCAGTGCGTTCAGCAGTGCCGCTCGCTGCGTGTGCTCGGTGCAAGCGACGACGCGCTCCCAGCCCGAGAGAAACGATTGCACCGCGACGAGGTCCTCGTCGGTGGGAGGGGCGGCGAGGACCAAGCCCGCTGCCTTGCACCGATGTCCCAGTTCGGCCGCGCTCGAGCACGGTTCGTTGAGCAGGCTGACGCCCAGGAGAACCGGATCCCTGCCGTAATGGTTGAACTGCATAAGGCCATTACAGCACGGTGGGGGACATGCACACCACGAACGAGCACGAGTGGATCACAGAGTCTCGACACTTCACCAGCGAGGGACTCATCACCTACGAGCGTTGTGGCTGCGGCGCCCGTCGGATCGTGACAGACCTGGTGATGAGCGCGCTCACCGTCGCCGAGTGCGACTCGCTTCGCTGAACCGGGAACTCGCCCGCCTGAACCGGCAACTCGCCCGCCTGAACCGGGAACTCGCCCGCCTGGGCCGGGAACTCGCCCGCCTGAACCGGCAACTCGCCTGCCTGGGCCGGGAACTCGCCCGCCTGAACCGGGGACTCGGGCGCCTGGGCCGGGGACACGCCAGGCTCCGGCGTGTCCCCGGCTCGGACGCGTGTGTTCCGGCTTCAGGTGTCTGAGTTCTGGGTTCGGGAGGGTGAGTTCTGGGTTCGGGAGGGTGAGTTCTGGGTTGGGGTGTCCGGGTTATGGGTTGGGGAGACTGGGCGGGGTTTTGTCAGTCGAGCCAGTCGAAGGTTTTGGTGACCGCCTTCTTCCAGTTGCGGTACTGGGTTTCCCGGGTCTCCTCGGCCATGTTGGGGGTCCATTCCTTGTCCTGGGCCCAGTTGGTGCGGATGTCGTCTTCGCTGGCCCAGAATCCGGTGGCGAGTCCGGCGGCGTAGGCGGCGCCGAGGGCGGTGGTTTCGTTGACGACTGGCCGGATGACGGGAACGTTGAGGATGTCGGCCTGGAATTGCATGAGTAGTTCGTTGACGACCATGCCGCCGTCTACTTTGAGTGATTTGAGGGGGACGCCGGAGTCGGCGTTCATGGCTTCGATTACTTCGCGGGTTTGGAAGGCGGTGGCTTCCAGGACGGCGCGGGCGAGGTGGCCTTTGTTGACGTATCGGGTGAGGCCGACGATGGCGCCGCGTGCGTCGGAGCGCCAGTAGGGGGCGAACAAGCCGGAGAAGGCGGGTACGAAGTAGGCGCCGCCGTTGTCCTCGACGGTGCCGGCGAGGTCTTCGATCTCGGCCGCGGTCGAGATCATGCCCAGGTTGTCCCGCAGCCATTGGACCAGCGCACCGGTGACCGCGATCGAGCCCTCGAGGGCGTAGACCGTGTCGTTGGCGCCGATCTTGTAGCAGACGGTGGTGAGCAGTCCGTTCTGTGACATGACCTTTTCGGTGCCGGTGTTGAGGAGCACGAAGTTGCCGGTGCCGTAAGTGTTCTTGGCCTCGCCGACGGACAGGCATGCCTGTCCGAAGGTGGCGGCCTGCTGGTCGCCGAGGATGCCCGCGATCGGCACCCCTGCCAGCACACCCCGCTCGCGGACGTGTTCGTATTCTTCGGACGAGGACCTGACCTGCGGCAGCATCGATACCGGGATACCGAGATCCGCGGCGATTTCGGGGTCCCAGGCTAGGGTGTCCAGGTCCATCAGCAGGGTGCGTGAGGCATTCGTCGGGTCGGTGACGTGTACCCCGCCATCGGGTCCACCGGTCATGTTCCACAGCAGCCAGGTGTCCATGTTGCCGAAGAGCAGGTCGCCGGCTTCGGCTCTGGCCCGGACGCCGTCCACGTTGTCCAGGATCCATTTGATCTTCGGCCCGGAGAAGTAGGTGGCCAGCGGCAAGCCGGTCTTGGCGCGATAGCGCTCTTGACCGCCGCCCAGCGCGCCGAGTTCGTCGATGATCTTGTCGGTTCGGGTGTCCTGCCAGACGATCGCGTTGTACACCGGCTTGCCGGTGTTGCGATCCCACACCACAGTCGTCTCACGCTGGTTGGTGATGCCGACCGCGGTGATATCGGCTATCCGCAGATCGGCCTTTGCCAGCGCACCCGCCGTGACCGTCCGGGCGTTCTGCCAGATCTCCTCGGGGTTGTGTTCGACCCAGCCCGCCTGCGGGAAGATCTGCTCGTGTTCGCGTTGATCGGAGGCCACGACCCGGCCCGAGCGATCGAAGATCATCGTCCGGGTCGAGGTCGTGCCCTGGTCAACCGCGGCGACATACGCCATTCGTCCTCCTCGATGTCACGACGCGTGAACCAGGCGGTGTTGGGCTTGTCCTTCACTCGGGGGGACTCACTCGGTGGGACGCCGCCCTTCCGCGGCAGCGCGTTCCCGTTCCCGTTCCTCCGCGGCCACCCGTTCCTCCTCCGTCGACACACGCTGCGGGGGCACGCGGCCGGGCTCGGGACCTTCGCCCGCGGCCACCCGCGCGGCGAGCACCTGCCCGATGAAGAGGTCGTAGATCAGGATGCCGAGAACCCCGCCGACGAGCGGCCCGGCTATCGGTATCCACCAGTAGTTACTGAACCACACCCCGTTCCCCGGGAAGGCCTTGTTGCCCCAGCCCGCGGCGAAGGTGAGCAGGCGAGGGCCGAAGTCGCGGGCCGGGTTTATCGCGTAACCGGCGTTCGTCCCGAAGGTCAGGCCGATCGCCACGACGACGAAACCGATCATGTACGGCGCGACATTGGACCCCGGTGACATATTCCGGCGGTCGATCAGCGCCGCGATGATGCCGACCAAGAGCGCGGTACCGACAACCTGGTCAACGAACGGTCCCCACCACACGCCCCCGAAGTACTGCGCGGGGAACGTCGCGAATATCGAGAACGTGGGCAGAGAGTCGGGCCGGGTCAGCGGTGGGGCCTGGGTGGCGTTGTAGAAGTCGATCGCGTTGTGGTAAACGGCGTACACCACGGCCGCCCCGGCGAACGCGCCGACCACTTGAGCCGCCCAGTAGGGAACCACCTTGGCCCAGGGGAACTTTCGCCGGATGGCGAACGCGAGGGTCACCGCCGGATTGATGTGCGCGCCGCTGACCCCGCCGGCCACATAGACACCGAACACGACCGCGAGGCCCCAACCCCAGGCGATGATCAACCAGTTCGCCGCGCCGAACGGGACCGACTGCCGACCCGAACCAGGCAACCCAGCGACAGCGACAGCGACAGAACCACATCCGAACATGATCAAAACCGCGGTTCCGAGAAATTCCGCGAGTAACTCTCCGCCAGTGTTTCGACGCAGTTTGCTCATCACGTTCGTTCGCTGGTGGGAGACCTGTTCGCTCATGGCGCACCTCCCGATGCCGTTGCCACGTCGCGTCGTTCATCTCAATAGTCCCCGTGCACTCTGTTAGGGACAACTTTTGCCAGATGGCGCGCGGCAGCGACCGGTGAACAAGGAGGTGTTACATCAGCGGAGGCACGATCGCGTCGATCAGATGCGGGCCGGGCTCGGCCAGGGCCCGGGCGAACTGCTCGGCGAGTTCCTCGGCCGTGGTGGCGCGGGTGGCCGGGACGCCCATCCCCTCGGCGATCTTGACGAAGTCCAGGTCCGGCCGGGAGAGGTCGAGCAGGTCGTTCGCCTTCGGGCCGGCAGCCTCGGCACCGACGCGCTGCAACTCCATGCGCAGGATCGCGTACGCCCGGTTGTTCAGCACGATCGTGGTGATGTCGAGGTTCTCCCGGGCCATCGTCCACAACGCGGAGATCGTGTAGAGCGCGCTCCCATCGGCCTGCAACGCGACCACCGGGCGGTCGGGCGCGGCCACGGCGGCGCCGACCGCGACCGGCAGGCCCTGGCCGATCGCGCCGCCGGTGAGCGTGAGCACGTCGTGGCGCGGCGCACCCGCGGTGGCCGCGGGCAACAGCACACCAGAGGTGTTCGCCTCGTCCGAGATGATCGCGCCCTCGGGCAGCAGCGCGCCGATCACCTCGACCCAGTTCTGCGGGGTGAGCGGCCCGCTCGGCAACGCCGGCCGGCGCGCCGGCTGGACGGCCGGCCGCTTGTCTTTCGCCACCTCGTCCGCAAGCGACTTCAGCGCGGCCACCACGTCCTGGTCGAGCCCGGCCAGCGTGTGCACCTGCGCGCCCTCGGGCACCAGTTCGCTGGGCTTGCCCGGGTAGGCGAAGAACGACACCGGCGGTTTCGTGCCGGCGACGATCACGTGCTTCACGCCGTCGAGCTGGTAGGTGACATGTTCGGCGAGATACCCCAGCCGCTCGATGGCGGGCAGCCCCGCACCGCGCTCGATCCGGGCGGGGAAGGTCTCGATGAACACCTTCGCCCCGGTCGCCTCGGCGATCCGGCTCGCCGCGAGCAACCCGGGTTCGCGGCAGGCCGGCCCGCCGATCAGCAGCGCGGCCGGCGCCCCGGTGCGCAGCACCTCGGCGATCCCCCGCACATCGGTGACCCGCTGCGGGACCCGTGGCGGTACCGGCTTGACCGGTTCGCCCCCATCGCCCCACGACACGTCCGCGGGCAGGATGAGGGTCGCCACCTGCCCCGGGGCCTTCTGCGCGGCGGCGACGGCGAGCGCGGCATCCGCAGCCACCTCGGCGGGGCTCTGCGACCGGCGAACCCAGCCGTTCAGCGAGCCGGCGACGGCGTCGATATCGGATTCCAGCGGGGCGTCGTACTGCTTGTGGTATGTCGCGTGGTCGCCGATGACATTGACGACCGGCGTGTGTGCACGGCGAGCGTTGTGCAGGTTCGCCAGCCCGTTGCCCAGACCGGGGCCCAGGTGCAGCAGGGTCGCCGCGGGTTTGCCCGCGATCCGCGCGTAACCGTCGGCCGCGCCGGTCACCACGCCTTCGAAGAGGGCGAGGACCGCGCGCATCTCGGGTTCACCGGATGTGTCGGCGTCGTGCTCGCCGGCGTTGGAGGCATCGGCGTCGAGCTCGTGGGCGCTGGAGGATTTGAGGCTGTCGAGCGCGGCCACGAAATGCATCTCCGAGGTGCCCGGGTTGGCGAAACACACGTCGACTCCCGCGTCGACGAGCGTGCGGATCAGGGACTGCGCGCCGTTCATCTCGCTCCTAGCCTGCCGCGTTTCGCGCGGTGTGGGGTGACATGTGGGGTGAAGTGCTTGCCCGGTAAGGAAACCATGACTCGGCTCCCGGCGGCACACTTCGCGGATGAAGCCTAGCCAGTCGCCGTTGTGGTTGTCAGTGATCAAGGGCGGTGAGTCGTTGATCTCCTCCGGCGGGCGGTGCGGAGCTGGATTCAGGAGTTGCCCAGCCGGGCCGACTTGGCCCACTCGGCCCAATCGGCGAGGGCGTCGTAGAGACGGATGGCCGCTTCGATGGTCACCCGCATGGAGCGGGTCTCGGAACTGTCGCCGAAGTCTCCGCGGTCCTTCGCGGCGGCGTAGGTCCGGTACACCTCGGCGATCTCGCGGTAGACGGTCACTTCGCGGTCCAGGTGCTCGGCGAGTTCGTCCGGGGACATGAGCCAGAAGAAAAGCGAGCGCAGCAGCGGCTCGACCCGCATCGTGTGGTCGACCGGTCCTTCGGCGAGCCACCGCCGGACATCGGCGAGCCCGGTGTCGGTGATGCGGTAGACCTTGCGTCGGCGCGGGCCCTCCGCGTCGACCTCGATCAGCCCCTCGTTCGCCAGGCGGTTCAGCTCGCCGTAGATCTGCGGATGCTTCGCGGGCCAGATCGATCCGAGGACCTCCTCGAACCGCCGGGTCAGGTCATAGCCGCTGGCCGGTTGCCCGGCCAGCAGACCGAGCAAGCCGTAGTGCAATGACACCGCTCCAACCTACCTGACCTGTAGCTCTTGACTTCTAGATGTACAACATGACATGTATAAATAAACATGTCGGGAGGACCATTTCATGTCGGACAAGGCTGTGCTGATCACTGGGGCCGGTGGCGGCATCGGTGTCTCGACGACCGCGGCGTTCGCCGACCGCGGCTACCGCGTCTACGCGGGCGTGTGACAGGGAAGCGACCACCCGGCGCTCGACCGCACCGGCGTTCGGCCGGTGGTGCTGGACGTGACCGACCCGGCGAGCATCGACGCGGCGTGCCGCGAGATCGCCGCGGACCAGCCCGGCGGACTTCAGGTGCTGGTCAACAATGCCGGGGTGATCGTCGGGGGGCCGATGGAACTGGTTCCCGCCGAGGAACTGCACCGGCAGTTCGCCGTCAACCTCTACGGACCGGCACTGGTCACGCAGGCCTTCCTGCCGCTGCTTCGACAGGGCAAGGGACGAGTGATCAACATCAGCGCGCCGACCGCCCGGGTCTCTCTCCCGTTCCTCGGCGTGCTCGCCAGCCAGCAAGGCCGCGCTGGAGTCCCTGTCCGACGCAGTACGGCTCGAACTGGCGCCGTGGCGCATCCCCGTGGTGGTCGTCGAGCCCGGCGCGATGGACACCGCGATCTTCCGCAATGCCGAATCCGCGGCCCAGGGCACGCTGGCGACGACGGACCCGGATCGCGTTGCCCTGTACGAAAAACAGCTTGTCGCGATGGGGCCGGCGATGGAGAAGCAACGGCTCGGGAACGTGGAAACGGTGTCGAAGGCGATCCTCCGCGCAGCGGAGGCCACCCGGCCGAAGAATCTCTACACTGCAGGAGCCGATGCGCGCATGGCCGGCGTCCTGGCCCGGTTTCCGGCCGGGCTACGCGACCGGCTGATCACCCGCATGTTCGGACTGAACCAGGCAGCCGGCGCCCCCTGACGAAATCAGGGGTCACCGGGTTGACCCGGTCAGTCGAACAGGGTGCCGGGGTTGAGGATGTTCCGCGGATCGAAGGCCTGCTTGATCCGCCGCAGCAGCGCGATTTTCGCCGGATCTTCCAGGGCCAGGAAATGGTCCTTCTTCGCCTCGCCGATACCGTGCTCGCCGGAGATCGCGCCGCCCGCGGCCATGCCCGCGGCGAAGATGTCGTGCAGGAGTTCGTGCCGCCGCTGCGGGTCCTTGCAGAAGATGCCGAGGTGCACGTTGCCGTCTCCGGCGTGTCCGCAACCGATCGCGCCCGCCTCGGCGGCGGTGGCGATTTCCCGTACCGTGGCAAGGAAACCGGGCATCTCCGAGCGCGGCACGACTACGTCGATCACGTCGTCCGCGCCCGCGGCCTTCGCCGTCCAGAAAGCCCTTTCCCGCGCTTCGATGAGTTTTCGTGCGGACCCGCCGTCGAGCACGTAGACGTCCGCCGCGCCCAGGTCGGCCAGCAGTTCCCCGGCACGCTCGACGTCACCGTCCAGCCGGTCCGAGTCGCGGTTTTGCAGGCCTACCACCAAATAGGCTTGCGTCGCGTCGCGGATTTCGTCGGGCACACCGAGCGAGAGTTGTTCGGTGTAGACGATCGCGGCCATCGTCAGGTTGTCGATGTATTCGAGGATGTCCGGGGTCAGCCCGCTGGCAAGGATCTTCGGCACCGCCTTCATGACCTTGTCGAGGTCGCCGAAGGGGGCCAGCAGGGTCGAGGTGTGCGCGAGCCTCGGGTACAGCTTGACGATCACCTCGGTGGCCAGCGCGAGGGTGCCCTCCGAGCCGATGATGAGCTGGGTGAGGTCGTAGCCCGAGGAGATCTTCGAGGTCTTGCCGCCGGTGCGGATGATCTCGCCGGTCGGCAGTACCGCTTGGAGCCCGAGAACGTTGTTCCTGGTCACGCCGTATTTCACGGCACGCATGCCACCCGCGTTCGTGCCGACGGTGCCTCCGACACTGGCGCTCAGCTCACCCGGGTACACCGTGTAGGCCAGGCCGGCGGCGGCGGTGGATCGGTCGAGCTCGGCCAGTGTCACACCCGGCTGCACGACCGCGACCTGGTTGTCCACGTCGATCTCCAGCACCGAGTTCATGCGTTCAAAGGAGATCAGCAGGCCGTCGGGGCGCGGCCGGGCGGCGCCGGACAGGCCGCTGCCGGTGCCGCGCGCGGTGACCGGCACGCCGTGCTCGGCGGCCGTCCTCAGCAGCGCGGCGACCTCTTCGGCCGTGGCCGGCTTGGCCACGGCGGCGGGTTTGGAAGGCTCGCAGGTGAGGGACTCGTCGCGCGCGTAGTCCTCCGGAATCCGGTCCCCGGTGAGCAGGTCGTGCTCGCCGACGATCTCGGCGAAGCGGGCTGCGACGGCATCGTCCATGCCGATCAGCGTAGTACGCCGACGTTGCCGGCAGGTGCCCGGCGACGGCAGCCGAACGGCCGGTTTTCGCTGCTGGAAAACAGCGAGAAACCGGCCGTTTCGCCTCCTGCGGTCTGGAACGCTAGATCAGACCAGCCAGCTCAGGAAGTGCCCGAGGTGGGCCACCAGGTTGCCGAGCAGGTCGTGCGGGTGGTGAAAGTGGGTGAAGGACGGGTGCATTCACGGGCTCCTTATCGGATTCAATTGCGTGAAAGTGCCTGCTTTCGAAAGCGAGGAGAGTATTTTCGGAGCCGCCCGGAGATGTCAATCTTTGCGAACCCCGGGCGGCCCTGTCCTCGCTGATCGAAAAGCGTGTCGGGGCTAACCCAACGACACCTTCACCTTTTCCCGTGCGGTTATTCCCCACTGTCGAGTGAGCATCCATCCGTCGGTCGAGTGACCGACCCGGGGTTCGGTGCAGCGAACCCCCGGCCTTTCGTCGAGTCGTCACCCCGGGTGGGTGAATCCGTTCCCGTGACTTCCAGACCACACGAATGAGTGAGCCGATTAGGATGCGTCCACTCGAACAGTCCCTAGTCCGCCCTGGCGAAGGAGAGGGTTTCTCCCTCGACCCCGCGCAGCCAGAGATCCTGCGCGGCCGCCGCCATTTCGGGCAGGCCCTCGACGATCGTGGCGAACACGTTGCCCGGCACCCAGCCGGCGTCGCCGTTTATCAACAGGTTGTTCCGGCCGTAGAAGATGGCCAGGTCGGTCGCGCCCTGCGCACCGTGCGCCTCGCTGGAGTCCTCGTAACCGTAGGCCGGATTGCCGATTTCCCACGCTTCGAAACCGAAATAGACGACGTCCCCGGGAATGGGGGTGACCGTCGGGTTCTCCCGGCCCGGTTGCGGCTGCGCGAACGGCGGCACCAGCGTGTAGATCTCATTGCGCGCGTATTTCGCGTGGTAGGCGGAACCGCTTTGCGGGAGGGCGTCCCAGACCGCGCGACAGGTGCGCGGCGCCTGGTCGTCGAGCAGCAGTGCCCGGCAGGACACGCCGCGCTTGTCCAGCGTGATGGTGATGTATCGAGCCATGTTCATCCCTTCGTGACGGCCGCGACCGTCTCACCCCAGATACCCAGTGCCTCATCGACCTGTTCGGAGCTGACCACCAGCGGCGGAATCATCCGAACCACGTTCATGTATGCCCCGCACGTGAGCAGTAACAGTCCCCGCTTCGCCGCCTCCTGCTGAGCGGCCTGTGCGGTGGCGGTGTCCGGCTTGCCGTCGGCGGTGGTGAACTCGGAGCCGATGAGCAGGCCGAGCCCGCGCACCTCTCCGATGGCCGGGGTCTTGTCGGCCACCAGCCGCGCGCCTTCGAGCAACTGCTGCCCGCGTGCCGCCGCGTTGTCCACCAGTCCCTCATCTTCGATCACGTCCAGGGTGGCCAGCGCCGCCGCGCACGAAACCGCGTTGCCGCCGTAGGTGCCGCCCTGCGAGCCCGGGAACGCCTTCGCCATCAGTTCCTGCGACGCCGCGATGCCGGACAGCGGGAAGCCGCTCGCCAGGCCCTTCGCGATGGTCACCACGTCGGGCCGTACGCCGAAGTGGTCGAGTCCCCAATACTTGCCGGTGCGGCCGAAACCGGTCTGGATCTCGTCCAGCACCAGCAGGATCCCGTGCTCGTCGGCCCGCTCTCGCAGCCCGGCGAAGAACTCCGCGTTGCCCGGCACGTACCCGCCTTCGCCGAGCATCGGCTCGACGAAGAACGCGGCGGTCTCCTGCGGAGAACTGATCGTGGCGAACAGGTAGTCCAGCTCCCGCAGCGCGAACTTGGTCGCGGTCGCCTCGTCCCAGCCGTAGTGATACGCATACGGGAAGGGAGCGACGTGCACACCGCTCATCAGCGGCGAGAACCCGGCGCTGAACCGGGTGCCCGAGGTGGTCATGGTCGCGGCCGCGACCGTGCGGCCGTGAAAACCGCCTTGGAACACCACGATGTTCGGCCTTCCGGTGGCCTGCCGGGACAACCGCAGCGCGGCTTCGATCGCCTCACTGCCCGAGTTGGCGAAGAACAGCGAGTCGAGCCCGGCGGGCAGCACATCGCCGAGGCGCTCGGTCAGCCGCAGCAGCGGCTGGTGCATGACCGTCGTGTACTGGCCGTGGATCAGCTTCCCGACCTGCTCCTGCGCCGCCCGCACCACGCGGGGATGGCAGTGGCCGGTGCTGGTGACCCCGATGCCCGCGGTGAAGTCGAGATAGCGGTTGCCGTCGACGCCGTAGAGATAACAGCCCTCGCCGTGATCGACGACGACCGGGGTGGCCTGCTTGAGTAGGGGCGAGAGCTGGGTCATCGGGGCTCCTCGGGTGTGTGCCGCGATTTCGGGTGCCGGGAAGATCACTCGCCGGGGAGTGATCTTTGCTCGGGTGTCTGGTTACGTTGCCATTGTGGGCCGGACAGGGCCCTTGGGAGAGCCTTTTCCTCGCCCGGCAGCCAGCCGGGCTCGGTGGTTACAACGTGGTTGTAGATTGTTGACAACATGCATAGCATGGCGGCCGGAGCGGGTGCAATGGAGGACACAGATGAGCGAGACCAGTGTGGTCGAAGCGGTCGGCAAGGAACTGTTCATCGGCGGAAAGTGGGTCCCCGCGACGGGCGGCCGCACCTTCGGCGTGGAGGACCCGTCCACCGGCCGGGTGCTCTGTAAGGTCGCCGATGCCACCCCGCAGGACGGCCTGGCCGCCCTCGATGCCGCGGTCGCCGCGCAGGCGGAGTGGGCCGCCACCGCGCCCCGCGAACGCAGCGAAATCCTGCGCCGCGCGTTCGAGTTGCTCAACGCGCGGAACGAGGAACTGGCGCTGTTGATGACCCTGGAGATGGGCAAGCCGCTGGCCGAGGCGCGCGGCGAAATCTCTTACGCCGCCGAGTTCTTCCGGTGGTTCTCCGAAGAGGCCGTGCGGATCGACGGTGGGTACCAGGTCGCGCCGAACGGCAGCGGGCGCTTCCTGGTCACCCGGCAGCCGGTCGGGCCGACGCTGCTGATCACCCCGTGGAACTTCCCGATGGCCATGGGCGGCCGCAAGATCGGCCCGGCGATCGCGGCCGGCTGCACGATGGTGATCAAGCCGGCCGAGCAGACCCCGCTGTCGATGCTCGCCCTCGCGGAGATCCTCGCCGAGGCCGGACTGCCCGACGGGGTGCTCAACGTGGTCACCACGACCGATCCCGGCGGCGTGATGGAACCGCTGATCCGCGACGGCCGGGCGCGCAAGCTCTCCTTCACCGGCTCCACCGCGGTCGGCCGCAAGCTGCTCGAACAATGTGCGGACAAGGTGTTGCGCACGTCCATGGAACTCGGTGGCAACGCGCCGTTCGTGGTGTTCGACGACGCGGATCTCGACGCGGCGATCGACGGCGCGATGCAGGCGAAGATGCGCAACATCGGTGAGGCATGCACTGCCGCGAACCGGTTCTACGTGCAGCGCGGCGTCGCGGACGAGTTCGCGCGCAGGCTCACCGAGCGGATGGCGGCGCTGCCGATGGGCCGCGGTACCGAACCGGGTGTGGTGGTCGGTCCGCTGATCGACGCCGACGCGGTCGAGAAGGTCAGTTCGCTGGTGCAGGACGCGGCCGACCGGGGGGCGCAGGTGCTCACCGGTGGGGCCACTGTGGACGGTCCCGGCCATTTCTACCAGGCCACCGTGCTCACCGGCGTGCCCCGCGATGCCCGGATGGCCAGCGAGGAGATCTTCGGCCCGGTGGCGCCGATCTCGGTGTTCGACACCGAGGACGAGGCCGTCGCCGCGGCCAACAACACCGACTTCGGCCTGGTGAGTTACGTCTACACCAACGATCTCAAGCGAGCGTTGCGAGTTTCGGAGCGGCTGGAAGCCGGGATGATCGGCCTGAACCAGGGCATCGTGTCCAACCCGGCGGCACCCTTCGGCGGGGTCAAGCAGTCCGGGCTGGGCCGGGAAGGCGGGAGCGTGGGCATCGACGAGTTCCTGGAGATCAAGTACGTCGCGGTGGCCCTGTGAACGGGCGCAGTTATCAGATCGCGAGCATTCCCGGGGACGGGATCGGCGTCGACGTCGTCATCGAGGCACGCAAGGTGCTCGACCGGGCGGCCGCCCTGCACGGCTTCGATCTGGGGTGGACGGAGTTCGACTGGAGCTGCGAGCGCTACGCCCGCACCGGCACCATGATGCCCGAGGACGGCGTCGAGCAGTTGTCTGCGTTCGACGGGATCTTTCTCGGCGCGGTGGGCTTTCCCGGCGTGCCGGACCATGTTTCCCTTTGGGGACTGCTGATTCCGATACGCCGGGCGTTCGCGCAGTACGTCAACCTCCGGCCGGTGCGCCTGCTGCCCGGCACCTCCTCGGTCCTGAAGAACCGGAGCGCGGAAGAACTGGAGATGGTGATCGTCCGGGAGAATTCCGAGGGCGAGTATTCGACGATCGGCGGCCGGCAGACCGGCCCGGCCGGCGAGTTCGCCGTGCAGGAGTCGGTGTTCACCCGGGCCGGCGTGGAACGGATCATCCGCTATGCCTTCGAACTCGCGCGCACCCGCGCGGGCCGGGTGTGCTCGGCGACGAAGTCCAACGGGATCATCCACACCATGCCGTTCTGGGACGAGATCTTCACCGAGGTCGCGGCCGGTTACCCGGATGTCCACAGTGAACAGTGCCATATCGACGCGCTGGCGGCCCGGATGGTGCAGCAGCCCGACCGGCTGGACGTCGTCGTCGGCTCGAACCTGTTCGGCGACATCCTCAGCGACCTGGCCGCCGCGATCACCGGCGGGCTGGGCATGGCACCCTCGGGCAACATCAACCCGGCCGGGGAGTACCCGTCGATGTTCGAGGCGGTGCACGGCAGCGCGCCGGACATCGCCGGGCAGGGCATCGCGAACCCGGTCGCGCAGATCCTCGCCGGGGCGATGATGCTGGAGCACCTCGGGGAGAGCGCCGCCGCGCGGGCGGTCAACGCCGCCGTCGAGGGCGTGCTGGCCGCCGGCGAGGTGGCGACGCCGGATCTCGGCGGCAAGTCCACCACCGCCGACCTCGGCACGGCCATCGCCGCGGCCCTCGATGCGAGCCCATCACGAATAGCGGGCGATTAGCGTGCCCACCCCGGTGAATATGAGCCCGACCAGGAACATCGCCATGCCGGCGGCAACGCCGGAATTCCCGCCCTTGGCCACCTGCGCTTGATCGGGATTCGCCGGATTGACCAGGACCTCGACGGGGAACGGAAAGCTGCGCAGCGTTCCGGTCGAACTGCCCGTCGGGTTCCTGGCCGTCCGGGTCACGCCGTCATCGTCCACCCATTGCAGTATCCAGAACTGGTGGCTGGAGCCTCCTGATCGTTCCCAGGCATAGCTGACCGCCTCGCCCCGGTAGCGTTTTCACCGTCGCCGCCGGTACACCACCAGCCACAGACCCCGGATGCCGATTATCGCCAGCAAGATCCCCAGGACGATGAACCCGATGGCCATCCGAACCTCTCCGTGTTACTCAGAACGTGTCCGGGTAGCCAGGCCGTGACTGCTCCTCGTCGGCTTCCGGTTGATCACGACGGCGGCCTGCTTCCCGCTCACAAGTTAACGTTGTGCTGGGTCGCCGAGCGTGCTCGTCTTGCGTTTGAATAACCCACGTCACAGTTTCAATGGTGTGTTCGGCTGGTGGGTTCCTCGGTCAGGCGGGCGGCGAGTACAGGCTCAGGCCGGGCGCCAGGCGCCGCACGGCGTCTTCCATGTGCGCCTCCAGCAACGACAGCGCGGCCTTCTCGTCGCGGGCCCGGATGGCTTCGGTGATCCGCTTGTGCTCGGTGACGCGCTCCTCGGCGTCGACGTACGTCCGGCCCAGCGCGGACACGCACATCCGCGTCTCGACGAGCAGTGCGCGTGCCATGCGCTGCAAGCGCTTGCTGCCCGACCCCGCGACCAGCTCCTCGTGGAACCGAAGGTCGGCTTCGGTGACCGCGGTTTCGTCGGCGCTCGTCATCTCCTGCACGACCTCGGCGAGCCGGTCCGCCACCTGTTCGGGGTCGCCGCGCAGAACACCCAGCACCGCCGACCGCTCGATGGCCAGCCGGGCGGTGTAGATGTCGTGGACGTCGGCCGGTTCGAGGTCGATCACGAACAGCCCGCGATGCCGCTCGCTGCGCAGCAAACCCTCCGACACCAGTCGCTGCATCGCTTCACGCAGGGGCCCGCGTGATACCTGGAACTGCGCGGCCAGCTCGGTCTCGCCGAGCTGGGCACCGGGCGGCAGCGCGCCGTTCATGATCGCCTCACGCAGCTGGCGGGCGATGATCGCGGCGGTCGATTCCCGGCTGACCGGCTCGATTTCGGTCAACGACACCGAAGGCGGCGCTGGGTGCGCAGGCCGCGGCCGCGCCGGTACCTTCTGCCGCCGGGTGCCCTTCCGCACGGCGCGCCCGCGCACCACGGTCCGGTCGGCGTTTCCCCCGACGGACGAATCCCCGGCCGTACCGGGCGATTCCAGCGCCTTTCCCTCAGTGCCTGGTTGAGGACCCGCCCACCCGATCTTGTGGACAGGGCTCTCCTGACCGCGTTGCTCACGGTTTTCCTGCGCGGAGCCCTGCCCCCAAGATCTCCTGCCTTCGGACGGCGGGTTCGAGGACTCACCTTCACCAGGGATCTGGCGGTTTCCGAACAGACTTTCCGTACTCACCTGACTCATGCCTTCCGATCCTCATCCGGTGGTCGAGCCGCCCGGAACAGCGCCCCCAGCCGGTCCGTCTGCGGGATGTCCCCGGCCAGCCGCAGTCCTTCCCAGATCGTCACCTGATTCGCCGTGAGCACCGGTTTCCCGAGCTTCTCCTCGATCGCCGGGATGACTCCGAGCGTACGCATGGCGGTGTCCGGGATCAGTACCGCGTCGGCGGCGGGGTGATCATGGCGCACCGCCAGCCGGACCACCGCCTCGGGGGACAGGCGGCCGACCTCGGCGGCCGTGTCGATGCCCTCGCTGCTCATGGACACGATCTCGATCCCGCCCACGGCGAGGAAGTCGACGAAGTACCGGGCCACGTCCGCCGGGTAGCTGGCCGCGACCGCGACCCGGCGGAGGCTCAGCGCCTCGGCCGCGCGCACGAAGGCGAACGAGGTGCTCGACGCGGGCTTGCCGGCCGCCGCGGCCAGCTTCTCGACCTGCTCGTGCGCGCCGTCCCATTCGTAGACGAAGCTGCCGCTGGTACACGCCCAGACCACCGAGTCGGGTTCGTGCTCGGCGAGCAGCGCCGCGCCCTCGGCCAGCCGTCGCTCGCTGCCCAGATCCAGCAGTTCCGGCACGGCATGCAGGTCGGTGCCGTAGATGTGCCGCACCGGAAGCGCCACGCCGTCGCCGAACAGCCGTTCGGCGAACGGGTAGTCGTCTTCCGCGGCGTGGTCCGGGTAGATGAAACCGGCGGTCGGCATGCCACTCCTCTCAAGGGGGTGTGGGGGCGGAGCCCCACGGGGCAGAGCGTGTGGGGCGGAGCCCCACGAGGCAGAACGTTCGAGGGTTTCCAGGCGGGTTCCGGGGGTTGCACCCCCAGAAGCGATAGTTGTTGACAATCCTACACGTCGCGAAGCCATTTTCCGGGCCCCACGATCGGTAGTTCCATCCGCGTCAGGCAGGCCCACATGGTGAGCTGGTTCGCGGTGAGCACCGGCTTGCCCAGTGCCGTTTCCAGCGGCTCGATCAGGTCGTAGGTCGGGAGGTTGGTGCAGCTGACGAAAATCGCCTCGGCGTCTTCATGATCCGCGGCGAGGATCCGCTCGGCGATGGTGCGGTAACTGACCTTCCAGATGCCACCGCCGAGGCCGAGGTGGTCGCTGGCCACCGTCACCACGTTCAACTCGGCGAGGAAGTCGTGCAGCTTCCCGGTCAGGTCGCCGTCGTACGGCGTGATCACCGCGAGCCGGTGCAGGTTCAACCGTTCCAGCACCTCGGCCAGCGCGCCCGACGTCGTCACCGCGTCGGGTGCGCCGGCGTCACAGATCGCCTTGCACAGCGACCGTTCGTAGTTCACCCCGTTGACGAAACTGCCCGATGTGCACAGGTATGCGACGACCTCGGGTTCGACGTGCAGCACGTCCCGGGTCGCGGCAGCGAGGTGCCGGCTGTCGCTGACCAGTTGCGCCATCTCCATACTCACCGGCACGGGCTCGTAGGGTGTGCGCGCCAGGTGCAGGGAGACCTCCATGGGCACCCAGCGCCAGAGCTCGCGCTCCAGGGCCAGGTCGAAGGGGGCGATGACGCCGATACCACGCTGAGCCAAAGGGCCGTCGAATACAGGGAAGTCCAAATCCAAGGCTCGTCCTCCGAAGGTTGTTCGCTGCAAGACAAAGCCTCCGGGGTGGCTCCTCGGATTGTTGACAATCATACGACCGACTCCTACCGTGTCAACGTGATCGGCACGAACAGCCCAGTGCTCGTGGTGCTGGAAGGTGACCAGCACCCACCTCGCATGGGGCCCATCGAAGCCTCTGCCCTTGTCCGTTACACCCGCGAAGACGGTCTGGCGGAGGCGCTGCGCGGAGCCGACGCGCTATTCCTTTACGACTTTCAGTCCAGCGCTTTGCGTGACGTCTGGTCGTCGGCCGACCGCCTGCGCTGGGTCCACGTTGCCGCCGCCGGGGTGGATCCCGTGCTGTTCCCCGAGTTGCGGGAAAGTCAAGTGGTCTTGACCAACTCTCGGGGCGTGTTCGACGGCCCGATCGCCGAATACGTGCTCGGTCTGATACTCGCACTGGCCAAGGATTTCGCTCATACGATCGAGCTGCAACGCCAGGGCCGCTGGCTGCATCGGGAAAGCGAACGGATCGCCGGTGCCCGCGTGCTCGTCGTCGGCACCGGCCCGATCGGGCGCGCGATCGCGAGAATGCTGCGGGCGGTCGGCATGCAGGTGACCGGCATGGGGCGCCGGTCCCAGGCCGACGACCCGGACTTCGGCACGGTGCGACCCTCGGCCGAACTCGTGCGGTGGCTTCCCGAAATGGACTACGTCGTCGCCGTGGCGCCGCTGACCGAGCAGACCAAGGGCATGTTCGACGAGGCGGCGTTCGCCGCGATGAAACCGGGCGCCCGCTTCGTCAACGTCGGCCGGGGCGCGTTGATGGACACGTCGGCCCTGGTCGCGGCCCTGCGCGACGGGCGGCTGGCCGGCGCGGCGCTGGACGTGTTCGAGACCGAGCCGTTACCCGGTGACAGTCCATTGTGGAATCTTCCGGGCGTGCTGGTGTCGCCGCACATGTCCGGGGATTTCGTCGGCTGGCGCGACACGCTGGTCGAGGTGTTCGCGGACAACTTCCAGCGCTGGCAAACTGGCCGTCCGCTTCGTAATGTGGTGGACAAACAGCTGGGCTACGTACCTTCGAGAGGTGTGTAATTCGAAACGTGAGACGGGCGCTCGTGGTGACGGCAGCAACGGTGCCCTGTGGGGCGCCACCCCCACGCCCCCACTGGGGCAAGCCCTCAGACCCCCTGGCCACCCGCACGCGTTCTGAATAACACAGGAGATTGATGAGCAAGCTTTTGACGGCGAGCGAAATGGTCGCCGCATACTCCGCCGGTGAGATTTCCCCCGTCGAGACGACAGAGGCCGCGTTGCGGGCGATCGAGGAGCGCGACGGCGAACTGGACTCCTACTGCCTGGTCGACCGGGAAGCGGCGCTGGCAGACGCGCGCGCCTCGGAAACCCGATGGCGGGAGGGCAATCCCATCGGGTGGCTGGACGGCGTGCCGGCGTCGATCAAGGACATGTTCCTCACCCGGGGCTGGCCGACGCTTCGCGGGTCCACCTGCGTCGAGGAGGACCAGTCGTGGGACGTGGACAGCCCGGTCACCGCCCGGATGCGGGAGAACGGGCTCGTCGTGCTCGGCAAGACCACCACACCCGAACTGGCCTGGAAGGGCGTCACCGACAGCCCGCTCACCGGAATCACGCGCAACCCGTGGAACCCCGCGCTGACTCCCGGCGGGTCGAGCGGCGGGAGCGCGGCCGCGGTGGCGGCGGGCATGGGCGAGCTGTCCGTGGGCACCGACGGCGGCGGCTCGGTCCGGATCCCGGCGTCGTTCTGCGGAATCGTCGGCCTCAAGCCCACTCACGGGCGGATCCCGCTGTACCCGGCAAGTCCGTTCGGCGCGCTTTCGCACGCTGGGCCGATGGCGCGCTCGGTCTACGACGTCGCCTTGATGCTGGACGTGCTCGCGCTGCCCGACCACCGGGACCCCGCCGCGCTGCCACCGGCCGAGAGCGTCTACCGCGAGGCCGTACGGCGCGACGTCCGTGGCCTGATCGCCGCGTTCTCACCCACCCTCGGCTACGTGAACGTGGACCCGGAAGTGGCGGCCGTCGTGCGCGCCGCGGTGACGGCCCTCGACGAGGCGGGGCTGCGGGTCGAGGAAACCGATCCCGGCTTCACCGACCCCAAGGAGGCCTTCGACGTCCTGTGGTCGACGGGCGCCGCGCAGTGGCTGAACACCTTCCCGGCCGGATCGGAGGAGAAGATCGACGCCGGGCTGCGGCGCGTCTGGCAGCAGGGCAAGACGTACTCGGCCGCCGACTACCTGGCCGCGAACGCCGAACGAGCCGCGCTGGGCATCCTCATGGGCGAGTTCCATTCGCGCTACGACGTGCTCATCACCCCGACCGTGCCGATCCCGCCGTTCGAGGCCGGGCACGACGTGCCGCCGGGCAGTGGGCTGACCGAGTGGCCCGAGTGGACCCCGTTCACCTACCCGTTCAACATGACCCAGCAGCCGGCGATCTCGGTTCCGGCCGGGTTCACCACGAGCGGGCTGCCGGTCGGCCTTCAGGTCGTCGGGCCGCGGCACTCCGACGATCTGGTGCTCGCCGTGGCCAAGCTGCTCGAAGACGTATGCCCCTGGCCCACCGACCGCCCCGCCGCACCCGGCCCGCGCTAGCGCTTGTCGACTTCGACAAGCGCTAGCGCCTTGTCGACTTCGAGAAGCTGACGTCACGAACCCACACCCCGCCCCACCGGCCCCGGAACTCGCCCGCCCCAACCCGGAGCTCGCCCGCCCCAACTCGGAACTTGGCAGCCGGAACCCGGGCTCCCCAACCGGGGACACGGCGGCCGGAACCCGGAGCTCGCCGGCCTAAACCCGGAACTCGGGGGCCTAAACCCGGAACTCGGCGGCCGGAACCCGGAACTCGGCCTCCCCAACCGGGGACACGCCGAGCCCCGGCGTGTCCCCGGTTCAGGCGCGTGTGTTCCGGGTTCAGGCGCGTGAGTTCTCGGTTCGGGTGGGCGAGTTCCCGGTTCGGGTGCGTGTGTTCCGGGTTCAGGTGGGCGCTCGGTTCGGGTCGGGCGCGTCCCTGCGTATCGGGCAGCGTCAGCGAGTGGCGTGTTCGAGTTCGGCCAGGGCGGTGTCCAGGTGGAGGAGCAGGCGCTGCAGGTGCGGGACCGAGCGGCGGCAGCCGGTGACGCCGAAGTCGAGGTTGTCGCCGTTGCTGGTCACCGTGATGTTGAGCGCCTGACCGTCGAGCAGCACCGACGCGGGATAAATGCCGTCGAGTTTCGCGCCGTTCCAGTACATCTGCTCGCTCGGGCCGGGCACGTTCGAGATGACCAGGTTGAACGGTGGCCTCGTGTTCACGGCCAGGCCCGTCAGGCTCGTGACACCGACTTGAGCCACGTTGAGCGCGGACAGCAGCAGCGCCTGCACCGGCGTCAGCTCCCGGAAGACCCGTTTGGCCTCCCGCATGGACCGGTGGATAGCGCCCAGCCGCGCGGCCGGGTCCTTCCGGTCGGTGCCCAGGTTGCAGAGCACCGCGCCGATCTTGTTGCCGCCTCCGTGCTCGGTGTCCGACGGCTTGCGCATCGACACCGGCACCATCGCGACCAGCGGGTCGTCCGGCAGCGCACTCTGCTCGATCAGATAGTCACGCAGCGCACCGGAGCACATCGCCAGCATCACGTCGTTGGTGGACGTGCCCGTGGCGGTGGCGATCTCACGGACGCGGGTCAGCGACCACGACTGGGCGGCGAACCGCCGGGCGCCACCGATCGGGACGTTGAGCATCGTCTTCGGAGCCTGTATCGGGAGGGTCAGCGCGTTTTCCCGGAACACCTCGTTCGCCACCTTGAACGCCGCCGGGGCGAGCGTCACGAGTTGGTCGACCGATTCGCGCGCGGTGCGCAGCAGGGAAAAGCGAGGACCGCGCTCCTCGTCACTCTTGCGTGGCCGCCGGGGCGCCCACTGCGGCGGGCATTCGAAGTCGAACGGATCCGGGCTCAGCGTGCTCTGCAGGTGCCGCAACGCCGACACACCGTCCAGCAGCGCGTGATGGATCTTGCTGAACACCGCGAAGCGGCCGTCCTGCATGCCTTCCACGAGATGGCTCTCCCACAGCGGGCGATGCCGGTCGAGCAGGATGCTGTGCCAGCGGGAGGCGAGCTCGAGCAGTTCGCGCACGCGCCCGGGTTGCGGCAGCGCGGAATGGCGGAAGTGGTAATCCAGGTCGACGTCGTCGTCCTCGACCCAGGCGAGATAACCCGCCGTGTTCAAGGGCTTGGCGGGACGGCGGCGGAACAGCGGGTCGATGTCGTTCTTCTTGAGCAGGTCGTCGTGGAGGTTGCGGAGGTACTGGCCGTCCGCGCCCTCGGGCTTGCGGAAGAGTTGGAGGCCGCCCACGTGCATGGGGTGCTCACGGCTTTCGATGAAAAGGAACACCGAGTCCGTGACCGGCATCAATGTCATTGTGACCACCTCTCGCCTCACCCCGGATGGTCAGTCTACGCAGCATGAACACTATTCACAGCGCGAGATGGGCTCCCGCGGTAACCCGAGCACGCTCTTTGCGCAGCACAGAAAGTCTAGGCTAGGGGAATGACCATTCCGACCAATCCCGAAACCGGAGAATTCGTTCGGGCACCCAATCACTTCGCCGCGCGCATCACCTCGGACGGGCGAGACGGCTGGCCGGCGGAGCCCGGCCGGTACCGGCTCGTGGTCAGCCGGGCGTGCCCGTGGGCGAGCCGCGGGCTCATCGTGCGCCGGCTGCTCGGCCTCGAGGACGCGATCTCGGTGGCGATCGCGGACCCGATCCAGGACCACCGCAGCTGGCGGTTCACCCTGGATGAGGGCGGGAGGGATCCGGTGCTGGGCATCCGGTTCCTGGCCGAGGCGTATCACGCGGCGGAGCCCGACTACGACGGCGGCATCAGCGTGCCCGCGGTGGTCGACATTCCGAGCGGGAAGCTGGTGACCAACGACTACCCGCAGATCACCCTCGACTTCTCCACCGAGTGGACGGCCTACCACCGGGAGGGCGCGCCGGAGCTGTACCCGGAAAAACACTCCGACGAGATCGACGAGATCAACCGCGGCGTGTACAAGGACGTGAACGCTGCCGTCTACGAAGCGGGCTTCGCCTCGAAACAGTCGGCGTACGAAGACGCTTACCGCCGGTTGTTCGCAAAGCTGGACGAGTTGTCGCAGCGGCTGGAGACCAACCGCTATCTGGTGGGGGACACGATCACCGAAGCCGACATCCGGTTGTTCACCACCCTCGTCCGGTTCGACCCGGTGTATCACGGGCACTTCAAGTGCAACCGGAACAAGCTCAGCGAGATGCCGGTGCTGTGGGCGTATGCGCGGGATCTGTTCCAGACCCCCGGCTTCGGCGACACGGTCGACTTCGACCACATCAAGCGGCACTACTACCAGGTGCACGAGCAGGTCAACCCGACCCGGATCGTCCCGCTGGGCCCGGATCTCTCGTCGTGGGCGACGCCGCACGGGCGGGAGGCGCTCGGCGGCCGCCCGTTCGGGAACGGCACCCCGCCCGGCCCGCCGCCCGCCGCGGAAGTCCTTCCCGCCCAGTGGTAACCAGGGTGCATCCCGCTGTCCGGGCCGGGGATCTCCCGGCCCGGTGGCGAGGGCTTTAACCTGACCTGGTGAGGAAAACCGGCGCGCAGCATCTGGTGGACGTGTTGACCGAGCTCGGCGTCGAGGTTGTGTTCGGCCTTCCCGGGGTGCACAACCTGGCCATCTGGGAAGCGCTTGCTGGAAGTGGGATCCGTGTGGTGGGCGTGCGGCAGGAGCAGACCGCCGGGTACGCGGCCGACGGGTACGCGCGGGCCACCGGAAAGCTCGGGGTCGCGATCGTCACCACCGGCCCGGGCGCCGCGAACACCCTGGCGGCAGTGGGCGAAGCCATGGCGTCGGCATCCCCGGTACTGGTGCTGGCCACCGACATCCCAGCGAAGCTGCGCCGCCCCGGCATGGTGCGCGGGGCGCTGCACGAGACCAGCGACCAGGCGGCGATGTTCGCCCCGGTGACCAAGGCGGCGCGCACGATCGACGCGCCGGAGGAGATCGCACCCGAACTGCTGCGCGCCGCCCGGCTGGCAAGACAACCGCAGAGTGGGCCCGTTTACGTCGGGATACCAACGGATTTCCTGCGCGAGGAAACCTCGAGGCTGCCCGATCCCGAACTCACCGAGCGGTTTCCCGCGGTGAACGTCGACGAGATCGACCACGCGCAACGCCTGCTCTCGTCCGCGGCCCGCCCGCTGATCTGGGCCGGCGGCGGCGCGGTCCGGGCCGGCGCCGGGCCGCTGGTCGCCGAGCTCGCGGAGAAGCTCGCCGCGCCCGTGATCACGACCTTCGCCGGGCGAGGCCTGCTCTCCCCGGCGCATCCATGTGCGGCGCCGAATCCAGTGCACACGCCGGAAGTCGGCGCCCTGTGGGACGAGGCCGACGTGGTGCTGGGCATAGGGACCGACTTCGACGGCCTGATGACCCAGAACTGGCTCATGCCCAAGCCGCCCACGCTCATCGCGGTCAACGTGGACGCCAAAGACGCCGCGAAGAACTACCCGCCGGAGGTGACCCTCGTCGGCGACGCGGGGGACGTGGTCGGCCAGTTGCTCGCCGGGCTCGTGCCCCGGCCGGGACTCGCCGAGCTCACCGAACGCCTGCGGCAGATCGACCAGCGCGTGCGGCGCCGAATTCGCGCCGAGGACCCGCAGGCAGCGGATTTCCTTGGCACGCTGGCGGAAACGCTGCCCGAGAGCGCCGTGCTCGTCGCCGATATGTGCGTTGCCGGCTACTGGGCCGGCGGCTTCCACCGGGTGACCGCGCCGCGCCGTTTTGCCTATCCGATGGGCTGGGGCACGCTCGGGTTCGGCTTCCCGGCTTCGCTGGGCGCCGCCACGGCACTGCCCAACCGGACCGCGGGCGGTGCGGCCGGTCGCGTGGTCTGTGTCAGCGGCGACGGCGGTTTCCTTTACGGATGCGGCGATCTGGCGACTCTCGCGCAGGAATCCCTGCCGGTGACGGTGATCGTCGTCGACGACGGCGGCTACGGCATGCTTCGCTTCGACCAGGACAGCCGCGGCCTGCCGGAACGCGGCGTCAATCTGCACACGCCGGATTTCGTAGGCTTAGCAAGGTCTTTCGGCGTGTACGCTGACCGCGTGGACGGGTTCGGCCGGGCGTTTCGCCGCCTGCTCACCGAGTTCGTCCGCGCCGACGAACCGAACATGCTGGTCGTACGTGCGAGTTTGAAGCCACCCGTCAATACTTCGCCACGTTGGTATCGCGCCACCCGGTAACGGCCACGCTTCCCGCGCGCAGGTTGCTCGTCGCGGCCGAACTGGCCTGGGACCCTTTAGCTCATTGCAGGCAGAACTCGTTTCCTTCCGGGTCCGTGACGGTGGCCCAGGTGTAAGGCCCTTGCTGTCCCCGATACTTCAGCGTCGCGCCGTTGGCCAGCAGCCGGTCCAGCTCCTTCTCCAGGTTTTCCTTGCCCACGAACACATCCAGGTGCACCCGGTTCTTGACCGTCTTGGCCTCCGGCACGCCCTGGAACAGGATCCGCCTCGGTGGCGAAGACCCGCCGCCGTCCGGATGGCGTATCGCCGCGCCCGTCCGCCAGACCAGTACGCCGTGGTACGTCGTGGTGTCTTCTTCGCGGGCTTGGCCTTCGGCGACCATCCGCCGGATGAACGCCTCGTCGCTCGGCTCCACGTGCCAGCCGAGTGCCTCCGCCCACCAGTCGGCGAGCTTGTGCGGTTCCGCCGAGTCGACGGTCACCTGGAAGTCGAATGCCATGGGCGCACGCTAACGCGACCCACCGACATTTTTTGGTCGACCGCCCTGACCAGCGGTTTCACCCCGCATCGCGAGAGAACTCGAGCGGGAACGGCCGGTCCCACAGCGCGCAGGCCACGGCATAGAGGTTGCCCGCCATTTTGCCCGCGACGCGGTAGGCGTACCGGTGCCCCTGCTCCGTGTCGCGGTAGAACGGTCCTGGCTCCGAGCCCGGGTTCCAGCAGGCCCAGGACTGGCCCGGGATGGTGTACCCGAGGTCCACCAGCGCCCCGCTGATCTCGCTGACCACGTGGTGCGCGCCGTCCTCGTTGCCGGTGGCCACCACGCCGGCGACCCGGTCGTAGGCGACCGGTTTACCGTCTTCGCGGGTTTCGATCAGCATCGCGTGCATCCGTTCCAGCGCCCGCTGGGCCAGCGATGACGGGCGGCCGAGCCACGTCGGCGACGCGAAGATGAGGATCTGGGAACGCAGCACTTCGCGGCGGATCCACGGCCATTCGTCGCCGTCGCCGAGGTCGCTGACCACCCCGGGCGGGATCGCGTGGTCGGCCAGCCGGATGGTGCGTACCGCGGCGCCCAGGTCCCGCAGTCCCGCGGCCACCGCGTCGGCCAGTTCCTGGGTGTTGGAGGGTTCGGGGGACTTCTTGAGCGTGCAGTTCAGAATCGTCGCCCGCATGCCTTCCGGCATTCCCTTCGGCCACCGGTGGCAAACGGGGCCTACGACAGGTGTTCGACGAGTAGGGCGGTGAGTACCTCGGGAACCTCCTCGGGAATCCAGTGCGTCACGTCCTCCAGCATCTGGAACGAATAGGCCCCGGTCACCCAGTTCTCCGTGTCGAGGGCCGCGGTGGAGCCCAGGGCGACGTCTTCCGTGCTCCACACGTACAGCGTGGGCACCTCTACCTTGCCGACCTCCCCGCTTGGGCGGCCGGCGCGGTACCAGTTCAACGCGGCGGTCAGCGCGCCGGGCTCGGACAGGCGCCGCACGTACTCGTCGACATGGCTCGGCGGCACGCGCCACTCGAAAATCCTTCGCAGCGCCTCGGCGTTGTTGGCGAGCATCCGGCGTTCGGCGCTGGTCTGCCGGAATTCCGTCATGTACGCCGAGCGCAGTTGCTGGTCCTCATCGGTGCGCAGGGCCGCCGCGAGCGCCTTGGGATGCGGGGTCGACACGGCGGTCAGCGTGCGCAGCCGCGCCGGGTGCTCGGCGGCCGTCCACCACCCGACCGCGGCGCCCCAGTCGTGGCCGACGAGGTCGAACCGGTGCCAGCCGAGTTCGTCGGCGATGGCCAGCACGTCCCCGACCAGCTCGCCCATGCCGTATTCGGCCGGGGCCGGCGGGCGCACCCCGGGCGAATAACCCCGCTGGTCGGGCGCGACCGCGCGGAAACCGCGCTTGCCCAGCGCCGCGACCTGGTATTCCCAGCAGATCGCCGCCTCCGGGAAGCCGTGCAGAAGCAGCACCGGCCGGCCGTCGGCGGGGCCGGCGGCGATCGCGTCGAAGGTGCCGGCCGCGGTGGGAATCGAGAGGTGTTCGGTCACGCCCGATAACTCTAAGGGGTCTGGGGGCTTGCCCCCAGCTGGGACGTGGGGGAGCCCCGCAAGGCGGAGCGCGTCTGGCGCCGTTGACGGGTAATCGGCCTTTCGGCTCGGCGAACCGTATCCGGTCTCCTCAAGCCGGAACTCGGATGCCTGAGGCGGGGACACACGTGTCTGAAGCCGGGACTCGCGTGCTTGAGGGGGAACTCGCGTGTCTGAGGCGGGAACTCGGATGCCTGGGGTGGGAACTCGCGTGTCTGAGGCGGGAACTCGCGTGTCTGAGGCGGGGACTCGCGTGTCTGAGGCCGGAATTCGCGTGCCTGGGGCGGGGACACGCCAGGTTCACGGCCTCGGTGGGTACCGTGACGGCGTGAACGAACCTGACAGACGGGTGTTCTTCGGCATGCTCGCGGTCGGCTTGGCGAGCGTGATCGCCGGTTGCGCTCCCGCCGGCAATGCCGAAGTCCCTCCGACGTCGGCGCCGGAGCCGCTCCCGCCCGAGCCGGCGCCGAGCCGGGACGTGCCCAAGCCGGCCGAGGCGTCTTCCGGTCCGGCCCGGGTGCTCACCCAGGGCCCGACCGACGGCAACCGCATCGCACTCACCGTCGACGACGGATACAACGACGAGGTCGTGGCCGGATATGTAAGTTTCGCCGTCCGGACCGGTATTCATCTCACCTTCAGCCCCAACGGGCGCTATGCCCACGCCTGGGAGCCGCATGCGGACGCGCTGAAGCCGCTCGTGGAACGCGGCCAGATCCAGATCATCAACCACACCTTCAACCACCCCGATCTACGCAAGATGAGTGATACGGACATCCGTGTCGAACTCGAGCGCAACGAGGAATGGGTGAACCGGATGTTCGGCACCAGCACCCGGCCGTACTACCGCCCGCCGTACGGCTTCCACAACGCCCACATAGACGGGGTCGCGGCGGATCTCGGTTATCGGAACACGGTGATGTGGAGCGGTTCCTACGGCGACTCGAAGGTGCTCACGCCCGAATACCTGATGAGCCAGGCGAGCAGGTACTTCCAGCCCGGTGTGATCATGCTCGGCCACGCCAACCATCCGACCGTGCTCGGTCTTTTCGACCAGATCGTGGACCTGATCCGGCAGCGCCAGCTGAATCCGGTAACTCTCCAGGAAATGTTCGCGACACACGGAGTGTGACTTTGCGCGCGCGATTTGTGGCACACCGGGCCGCCATGAGGCGTATTTCCCTTTTGGTCGCGGCCTTGATCGTGGTGGCCGCCTGCCATCCGGCCGGCGACCAGGGGGGCGCGGAACCTCCCGCGACCATCCAGGATCGGCCTTCGCACGTGCCCACCGCACTCCAGGCGACGGACTGGCCGACCTATCACCATGACAACGCGCGCACCGGCGTCGCCGAGGTGCCGCCACCGGGCGAGCTTTCCCAGGCGTGGACGGCGAACCTCGACGGCGCGGTCTACGGGCAGCCGCTCGTCATCGGCGACCACGTCATCGCGGCGACGGAGAACGACACCGTGTACGCCCTGGCCGCCACGGACGGGCACGTGCTCTGGTCCCAGCACCTCGGCAGCCCGCAACCCCGCTCCGGCCTGCCGTGCGGCAACATCGATCCGCTCGGGATCACCGGTACGGCGGCCTATGACCCGGCCACCGGCCTGGTGTTCGTGCTCGCCGAACTCGACGGGGGCGCACACGTGCTGGCGGGGCTGGATCTCGACACCGGGCTCGTCGCGTTGAGCAGGCCGCTGGAGCCGCCGCTGGGAGACCGCATCGCGCACCAGCAGCGGGCCGCGCTGACCGTGCTCGACGGGTGGGTCTACGTCGCGTACGGCGGACTCGCCGGGGACTGCGCCAACTACGTCGGTTCGGTCGTCGCGGCGCCGACCACCGGCCTCGGCCCGCTGCGCACGTATTCCGTTCCCACGCCACGGGAAGGCGCCATCTGGTCGCCGGGCGGCGCGGCGGTCGGCGGCGGAAAGCTGTACTACCCGGTCGGAAATGGAGAGTCCACTTCGGACTACGACCACAGCGACTCGGTGCTCGCGCTGACCCCGGAGCTGACGCTGGCGGACTCGTTCAGCCCGACGACGTGGGCCGAAGACAACGACAACGACCTCGACCTCGGCTCGATGAGCCCGGCGATCGTCGGGACGCACGTGGTCGCCGACGGCAAGCGGGGCGTGGCCTACGTGCTTGACGCCCAGCATCTCGGCGGGATCGGCGGCGAGATCTCCCAACAGGAAATCTGCGCGGCCTACGGCGGCAGCGCCGTGGTCGGCTCGACGGTGTACCTGCCCTGCAAGGACGGCACGCGCGCGGTCGACGTCAGCGACTCCGGGCAGTTGACGGTGCGGTGGAAGGCGCCGGTGCCCACGGACGGCCCACCGGTCGTGGGCGGCGGCGCGGTCTGGGCGATCGGCATCGGAAGCGGCGTGCTTTACGCGCTCGACCAGGGCACCGGCGCGGTGCGGTCGCAGCTGTCGCTGGGGCGGGTGCCGCATTTCGCGTCGCCGACGCTCGCGGGTAACCACGCATACGTCGGCACGATGTCCGGCGTGGTCGCCGTTCGCACCAGCTAACCGGCGCGAGTCCCACGCTTCGGTAGCGCGAGTCCCACGCTGCCGTTCCGCGAGTCCCACGCTTCGGTAGCGCGAGTTCCACGCTCGTGTCGCATGAGTCCCGCGCTTCGGTAGACGGGAAGGTGGCACTCACAGGTCGAGAAGGTGGGACTCGCGCGACGGGAATGGGGGACTCGCAGGTCGGGAAGGTTGGACTCGCGCGACGGGAATGGGGGACTCGCGCGACGGGAATGGGGGACTCGCGCGACGGGAATGGGGGACTCGCAGGTCGGGAAGGTGGGACTCGCGTGTCGGGAGTGGGGGACTCGCGGGAGCGCGGTCAGGCGGCTTCGTGGTCGTCGACGAGGCATTCCCAGTGGCGCTGCGCCGCGGGGCGCCACTCGACGTGCTTGCGGTGGAACAGCTCCGCGGCCTGCGTGCCGCTCCAGGCCGGCGGCAGCAGCCGGCCCGGCAGTTGCGGGTCGAGGAACGGGAACCGGCGCCATTCGTGCACCAACCGGGTCTGCGCGTGCAGCACGGCTTGACCGGTGTCCGGGTCGACCCCGGCGAACTGGTCGATGAACCCCTCGTAGCGTTCCTTCAACGCGCTGAGGTCCCAGGCCCGGGCGACCATGGCGTCCTCGTCGCCGATCTCGCCGTAGCCGGCGATGAACGACATCGCCTCGGCGTCCAGGCCGAGCTCGGCCAGGATGGTGGCCGCCTCGGCCTGCCGGTGGGTGCCGGGGCTGATCCACACTCCCGGTGTCGGCGAGCCGAAACCGGCCCAGGTCAGCCGGGTGCGCAGGCTGTGCCGGAGATCGCGCTTGGCTTCCGGGACCGAGACCAGCAGCATCAGCCACCGCCCGTCCCAGTCGCCACCGGCCCGCCCGAAACCGTAGATCCGCTCGGCGCCCTCGGTGAGCAGGCGGCGGCCGGGCGGCGTGAGAGACCAGCGCACGCGGCGGCCGATCCGTTCCGACACCAGCCAGCCCTCGCCGGCGGTGCGCGCGAGGGCCTGGCGCGCGGACTTCTCCTCGATGCCGAAGGTGCCGAGCACGTCGACGAGCGTCGCGGTCCAGACCGGCCGGTCGCGGGGTAGCACGAACTCCCCGAGCAGGGTCATCAGCAACGACCGGGCACTGGTGTGGCTCACCTCGCGCCGCCTGCTCAGCGTCGGGCGCGCTGTCGCGTCCCCCATCGCCGCCTCCTTCCCGACGGAACCGCTCTCGTCATTGTCTCTACACACGGACGGGATCGAGCGCTTCTCGTGATCGCTCTCGGGAGGTTAGCCTTTGCTTGGTGAGCGAACTGCAAGCGCCACCGGGCTCCGGATCACGCCGGCTCTCCTACGAGTTGATCGACTGTGCGTGGCGCGGTCACGTGCTCGCCGGCTTGGACGCCGCCACGATCCGCCCCACCGACGCGCTGGTCGTGCGTGAGCGCGATGGCCTCCGCTGGCACCGCTGCCTGCGCTGCGACGCATGGCTGCCGGTGCCGCCACCCGAGCACCCGGCCCGGGAGTTCCTGCCCGCACGGGACGAGATCGAGGTGCCGCTGCGGGGGAGGCCGTTGCGTGACCGCTACGTGCTCCGGCTGATCGCACTCGACCGGCTGATCCACTTCCTCGTGCTCGGCACGCTCGCGGTGGGGATCTTCCTGTTCGCGCGTGAACGGGTGACGCTCGGCGACCGGTTCTTCCGGATCCTGGACGCGGTGCAGGGCGTCGTCGGCGGCCGGACCGGCGCCACCGGCCAGGGCATGCTCGCCGAGCTGGAGAAGGCGTTCGAGGCGCGGGCGTCCACGCTGTACCTGGTCGGCCTGGTGGTGGCCGCTTACGCCCTGCTGGAGGGGATCGAGGCGGTCGGGTTGTGGCTGGCCAAGCGGTGGGCGGAGTACCTGACCTTCGTGGCGACCACGATCCTGCTGATCCCGGAGGTGTACGAGCTGACGCGCACGGTCAGCGCGTTGAAGGTCGTGGCTCTGGCGATCAACCTGGCGGTGGTCGCCTACCTGCTGTTCGCGAAGCGGCTGTTCGGCCTGCGCGGTGGTGGACGGGCCGAGCGGGCCGAGCGGAAACGCGACACCGGATGGCCCGCGCTGCACCGGTTCCTTCCCGGTGCCCTGCCTGGCGAGGGCTCCGCTCCCGCACCGCCGACTGGGGGCAACCCCCAGAGCCCCCTGCCTGGCGAGGGCTCCGCCTCCACACCGCCGGCTGGGGGCGACTCCAAGGCTCCCTAGGCGTGTGCCATCCTCGCTCACCATGATCACGTATCAGATGTTCGAGCATGCCTTCGTCGTTGCCGAGGAGTTTCAGGCCGGGTTCCTGGGTACGGTCGGCAAGATCGCGGCGGGCACGATCATCTTCTTCATCGCGATCGGCTTCATTCTCGGACTGTTGCTCGGAATCTTCATCGGCCGGCTCACCAAGCGGTGAGCGACTTCCCCCTTGTGCCGCACGGCTGTCCGCCAGATTGACAGCCGCACGACGCAAGGGGTCCAACGGAAGACAAGCTCACAGACGCGGGTCGACCGGCTCCGACTCCAGCGCCAGCACGCCGAACACCGCTTCGTGCACCCGCCACAGCGGCTCACCCTCCGCGAGCCGGTCGAGCGACTCCAGGCCGAGGGCGTACTCGCGCAGGGCGAGGGACCGCTTGTGGTTCAGGAACCGTTCGCGCAGCCGGGCGAGGTTGTCTTCACGGGTGTATTCGGGGCCGTAGATGATCCGCAGATACTCCCGGCCCCGGCATTTGATGCCGGGCTGCACGAGCCGCCCGTCCTGGTTCCGGACCAGCGCGCCGACCGGCTTGACGACCATGCCCTCGCCGCCCCGGCCGGTCATCTCCAGCCACCAGTCGACACCGGCCTGGACGGACTCCGGCTCGCCCGTGTCGACGTACAGCCGCCGGGTGCCCTGGAGCAGCCCGGTGCTGTCACGCTCCACCAGGCGGTCGATCAGGGCGAGTTGCTCGTCGTGCGGCAGCGCGGCGAGGCTGCGGCCCTGGGCGGCCAGCAGCTGGAAGGGGGCCAGGCGAACGCCGTCCAGACCCTCGGTGGTCCAGCAGTAGCGGCGGTAGGCGGCGGTGAACGCCGCGGCGTCCGAGGCCCGTTCGCGCTGGTAGGTGAGCAGATCGGTGACGGCAACGCCCCGCGCCGCCGCCCGCTCCAGCGCGGCCAGCGCATCGGGGAAGACGGCACCGGAGGCGGCGCCCACGGCCGCGTACTGGCTGCGCAGCAGCCCCGCGGCCTTCAGCGACCATGGCATCAGCTCGGCGTCCAGCAGTAGCCAGTCGGTGTCGAGTTCCTGCCACAGGCCCGTGTCCTCGATCCCCGAGCGGAGCCGGCCGAGGATCTCCTCGGTCACCTTCTCGTCGTCGAAGAACGGCCGCCCGGTACGGGTGTACAGCGAGCCGGTGGGGCCGTCCACCCCGAAGGCCTTGCTCGCCGCCGCCGCGTCCCGGCACACCAGGGCCACGGCCCGCGAACCCATGTGCTTCTCCTCGCACACGACTCGCGCGACCCCGTCCCGCGCGTACTGGGCGAACGCCTCGACCGGGTGCTCCAAGAAGCCCTCCACCTGCGAGGTGGCCGTGGGTGCCATGGTCGGCGGCAGGTACGGCAGCAGGCGCGGGTCGATCGCGAAGCGGCTCATGACCTCCAGTGCCGCGGCCGCGTTCTGCTCGCGGATCGCCACCCTGCCCGCGTGCCGGGTCTCCACGGAGCGGCGGCCGTGCACGTCCGCCAGGTCCAGCGGCCGGCCGTCCTGCCCGCCGGGCGCCTCGGAGCGCAGCGGCTTCGTCGGTTCGTACCAGACTCGTTCGGCCGGTACGTCCACCAGTTCGCGTTCCGGCCAGCGCAGCGCGGTCAGCTTGCCGCCGAAGACGGCACCGGTGTCGAGGCAGATGGTGTTGTTCAGCCAACTGGCCTGCGGGACGGGCGTGTGACCGTAGACGACCGCCGCCCGGCCCCGGTAGTCCTCGGCCCACGGATAGCGCACCGGCAGCCCGAACTCGTCCGTCTCGCCCGTGGTTTCGCCGTACAGGGCGTGCGAACGGACCCGGCCGGAGGTGCGGCCGTGGTACTTCTCGGGCAGCCCGGCGTGGCAGACGACCAGCTTGCCGCCGTCGAGGACGTAGTGGCTGACCAGCCCGTGAACGAACTCGCGGACCTCGGCCCGGAATTCCTCGCTCTCGCCCTCCATCTGGGCGATGGTCTCGGCGAGCCCATGGGTGGGCTGGACCTTGCGGCCGTTGAGGTAGCGGCCGTACTTGTTCTCGTGGTTGCCGGGCACGCACAACGCGTTGCCGGACTTGACCATCGCCATCACGCGGCGCAGCACGCCCGGGGTGTCCGGGCCGCGGTCGACCAGATCGCCGACGAAGACGGCGGTACGGCCCTGCGGGTGGACCCCGTCGGCGTAGCCCAGCTTGGCCAGCAGCGCCTCCAGTTCGGCGGAACAGCCGTGGACGTCGCCGATGATGTCGAAGGGGCCGGTGAGGTGGGTCAGGTCGTTGAACCGCTTTTCGGTGATGACGCTGGCGTTGTTGGCCTCCTCGACGCCGCGCAGCACATGGACCTTGCGGAAGCCCTCGCGCTCCAAATGCCTGAGCGATCGGCGCAGTTCGCGGATGTGCCGCTGAATCACCCGGCGGGGCAGGTCGGCGCGGTCGGCGCGGGCGGCATTGCGTTCGGCGCACACGTCCTCCGGCGTGTCCAGCACGATGGCGATGGGCAGCACGTCGTACTTCCGTGCCAGCTCGATCAGTTGCCGCCGGCTGTCCTGCTGCACGTTGGTGGCGTCCACGACGGTGCGACGGCCGGCGGCCAGCCGCTTGCCCGCGATGTAGTGAAGTACGTCGAACGCGTCTTGGGTTGCGCTCTGGTCGTTCTCGTCGTCGGAGACGATCCCGCGACAGAAGTCCGAGGAGATGACCTCGGTGGGCTTGAAGTGCCTGCGGGCGAAGGTCGACTTGCCGGAGCCGGAGGCGCCGACGAGGACGACCAGGGAGAGGTCGGTGACCGGGAGGATCCGCTTAGTCATGCTGGCCCCTCCGCGAGTTTGCGCGCGACCGCGATCGTGTCGACGGGGCGCTGCTTAGAGGATCGAGTAACGTCGGCGGTGAGGGCGCCCCGCCGCCCCGATAAGGGGGTCTGGGGGCTTGCCCCCAGTCGGGGGTGTGGGGGCAGAGCCCCCACAAGACACAGGACAGAAGCGCGCGCTCGGTGGTCACCGTGATTGCCGCGAGTCGGCACAAGGAGTGTCATGCTGCCGTTGCCTCCTTCCGCTTGATTACGAACTGTGCCAGCTGGGTGGGTGGGCCCACCTCGGGGTCCTCGGGGCCGACCGGACTGAACCCGACCTCGTAGCCGTGCCGTTCGGCCACGGCCGTCGCCCAGGCGCGGAACTCCTCGCGGGTCCACTCGAAGCGGTGGTCGCCGTGCCGGACCTGCCCGGCCGGGAGGGTCTCCCAGCGGACGTTGTACTCGACGTTGGGCGTGGTCACGACGACCGTGCGGGGACGGGCGTGCCCGAACACGGCGTACTCCAGGGCGGGCAGCCGGGGCAGGTCGAGGTGCTCGATCACCTCGCTGAGCACGGCCGCGTCGTAGCCCTTGAGCCGGTTGTCGGTGTAGGCGAGCGAGCCCTGCACGAGCTTCACCCGGGACGCCTGCCGCTCCCCGATGCGGTCCAGCTTCAGCCGCCGGCCCGCGATGGTGAGCGCCCGCGTCGACACGTCGAGGCCGACGATCTCGGTGAACCGGGCGTCCTTGAGCAGCGCCTGCACCAACTGGCCCTGCCCGCAGCCGAGGTCGAGGACGCGGGCGGCACCGGAGTCCCGCAGCGCCGCGAGGATCGCCTCCCGGCGCTGCACGGAGAGCGGCGTCGGTTTGCTCTCGGTCTCGGTGTCTTCCTCGACCGCGTTGTCGATCTCCTCGACCTCGCTGTCGTCCGCCTCCGCCAGCCGCAACAGCTCCAGCTGTTCGGTCGCCTGCCGGGTCAACGACCAGCGCCGGGACAGATAGCGCGTGGTGATCAGCTGCTGCTCCGGGTGGCCGGCCAGCCAGCCTTCACCGGCCCGCAACAGCTTGTCGACCTCGTCGGGGGAGACCCAGTAGTGCTTGGCGTCGTCGAGCACCGGCAGCAGGACGTACAGGTGGCGCAGCGCTGCGGCGAGGGTCAGCGCGTCCGACTCCAGGATGAGGCGGACGTACCGCGAGTCGCCCCACTCCGGGAACGCGGTGTCCAGCGCGACCGGTTCGGCGGTCACGGCCCAGCCGAGCGGCGCGAAGAGCCGTCCTACGAGGTCGGGGCCGCCGCGGGCGGGCAGGGCCGGCACCTCGACGCGCAACGGCCGCGGGCGCTCGGGAAGGTCCGGGCGCGCGTTGCACACGCCGCGCATCGCGCTGGAGAACACGCTGCTCAGCGCGACCGCGAGCAGGGAGGAAGCCGCGTAGGGGCGATCGTTGACGTATTGCGCGAGCGCCGTGTCGGGTGCGCCGCCGCGACCCTTGCCCTTGCCCCGCCGCACGAGCGCCACGGGATCGATGTCCAGCAGCAGCGCGGCCGTGCACCGCTGCTCGTCGGCCTCGGGGTAGAAGACGTGCGCGGTGCCGTAGGACGTGGAGAACCGCTGTGCCTTGTCGGGATGCTTGTGCAGCAGGTAGCCGAGGTCGGTGGCCGGGTGGGCTGCGTCGCCGCTCGTGGAGATCGTCAGGAACACGTGACGGAGTCTCCCGGCCCAGTGCCTTCTCTCACCACCGGTTTTCTCCGCTCCTGTAACGACCGTGTCCTTTTCCGCCGACTGTCACCATGACCTCGACCGCATGGTCCTCCAAGCCCTCGCTTGCCCGCGCGGGGCAGATGGTGGCGTGCCTGCCGTGGGCCCCTCGGCCTGTGCCCGGACGGCCACGAAGCCGGGTATGCGGCCGCCCGGCTGGATCACCAGCGCGTTCTCACCGCCCTCGGCCTCCCGGGTCCTGTCGACGTGGTAGTCACCATGTCCGGCGTACCAAGACGAACACCGCGAGGTTAATGACCCGCACTGACAATTCCGGAACCCCATTCGGCATCGGTTAGTGCGTCATTGCGCGGGCAGGCCGAACATCGGCAGGCAGGGTTCGAGGCCGTCGATCGTGACCGGCACGCGGCGATGGCGCTCCCACCCGGCGCGGGTCAGGCGCTGTCGTTGCTCGATGACCAGGCGGTCGCGGACGACGCGGCGGTTGACGCCGTCGGGCTGGTAGCCGAGCTTGCGGGAAACCGCCAGGGAAGCGGCGTTGTGCTCGAACGCGCCGGAGACCGCTTCCTCCGCGCCCAGTCCGGCGAAGGCCAGGTGCAGCACGGCGGCCCGCATCTCGGTGCCGATGCCCTGGCCGTGATACTCCAGCCCGAGCCAGGAGCCGGTGCTCACCTCGCGGGTGATCGCCAGGTCGCGGGCCTCGATGCCCTGCGTGCCGACCACCGTGCCCTCGTGGAACACGGTGAGGTTCAGCCTCCAGTCCTGCGGCGACCACTCGCCAAGGCCGGACCAGAGGTACTGGATGACCGAGCGGGCGACCTCGGCCGGCGGGGCATCGGTCCATGGGACGAGGAAGGGCATCACGTCCGGGTCGTGCACCCCGGCCGCGGCCAGTTCACCGAGTTCGGCGAGTTCCTCGTTCGAGGGCAGGCGCAGTTCCAGGCGAGGGGTGGTCAGCCGGAGCCCGGCGAGCGGAAACCGATCGAGGAGCATGGGAACATCGTGGCAGCCGTGTCGCCGGCGATCACGTGGTTTTCTCCGTCGGCGCGCCGGGCAGGCCGGCGAGGAGCAGGCCGGAGCGGGGCTTCGGGGTGAAGTAGGTGCTCTTGCGCGGCATCAGGCGGTGCTGCGCGTGCACGGCGAGAACATCGTCGAACGGCACCGGGGCGAGTTCGAACACCGCGTCGACGTCCGGGCCTGGCGGGTGACCGGCCGCGACCGGGCGGACGTGCGGACCCTCCGGGTCGACGCCGAGGGCACCGGCGATGAGCACCTCTTCCACCACGGTGTGGTCGATCCGGGGAAGCGGCTGGCCGGGTTCCGGCACGGGGAGTTCGACCATCAGCCCGCCCCCGGCCGCCCGCACGGCCACCACGCCCGGCACTGGCCGGTCACCGGCCGCGCCTTCTGGGGGCGCACTCCCCGGACCCCGCCTGGGGGCAAGCCCCCGAACCCCGGTGTCTTCTGGGGGCGCGACCCCAGGATCTAGGCCCCAGACCCCCTCCCACACGCGCAAACCCAGGCCACGCCAGGACCGGGCGAGATCGGCGGCGGTCAGCCCGGTGCCGACGAGTTCCCGGTGAAACGCGCCGATGCGCAGGTCCGGTCCACCGGTGACCAGTGCGAGCAGGCGTACCCGCGCCCGCGCCGCGGCGGCCAGGCGATGGTTGCCGTCGGCGACCAGGAGCGGCCGGCTGCGCACCGAGGCGAGCAGAAGGTCCTGGTCCGGCCCCGGGCCGACGAGCCACATCCGGTGCGTCCGCCCGGCGGGATCGACGGTGTGCACGGCGGGCGGTGCCGTCGTCGTGCGCAGGACGGTCTCGGTCAGCCACGCTCCGCCGGCCACCGGGACCAGCATGGCCGCGCTGGTGGCACGGCCGAGCCCGGTCAGCATCGCGGCCCGCTCGGCCACCACCCGGGGGTAGACCTCCTCGCTGTGCCGGACCCGCGACACCTCGTTCGGGTCGACCAGGCACAGCACGCCGACCGCCGTGCCGTCCGGGCCATCCACCCGATACGGCGCCACCACGTCGGCGACCGGCCGGTACCAGCCGGCCAGCAGCCGGTCCAGCTCCTGGCGGGCCGACGGGAGCGCATCCGCCAGCGACAGCCCTCGGGCTCGTGCGCGCGGCGTGCGATGAGGGTGCTGCACCGCGAGCAGGCTGTCGCCCGCGGAGCCGGTCAGCGCGGCGATCACCTCGCTCGCGTCGGCGAATTCGTCGACGTCCGGGCCGGGTACCCGGCTGTCGACGACCCAGCCCTGCCCGATGGGTTCGACCCAAGCAGCCATGCCTCGATCTTGAAAGATCGAGCGGAAAGCGCAAGTCCGGCTTCTCGAGCTGTGACCGAACGCGCCCCATACGGCGCAGCGAAATCCGTGACCATGCGGGCACTTTCCGTACCCGAACACGGTCCACTATGGACTCGCCGCCGGCGTCCTAACTCGCCATCTTCTGGACGAGCAGGTTCATTTCGTAGGCAGCCGTGCCGATGTCCGCGTTCGAGGCGGTGATCAGCGCCAGGCACCTGCCCTGCCCGGCCGCGGTGAACACCAGGAAGGCGTTGTCCATCTCGACGACCGTCTGGCGGACGTTCCCGCCGCCGAGATGTCTGGCGGTGCCGCGCGCGAGGCTCTGGAAGCCCGAGACGACCGCGGACAAATGCTCCGCTTCGCCCACGGGCAGGTCCTGGGACCAGCCGACCGGCAGGCCGTCGGCGGAGAGCACCACCGCGCGCTGCGCCCCGGCCACCCGATTGACCAGATCGTCGAGGAGCCGGTCGAGCTCGCTGGTAGTAATGGAATCGGCCATGACGTCTCCGGCTCACTCCTGACTGTTCGGTCGCGCTTCGCGCGCTCGGCGAGTTCCTCGCTGGAACGCGGTCATCGTTTCCCTGGCCAGTTCGGCTGAGCGGACCGGCGGCTCCTCGATCGGCGAGCCGGCCTCGGCCGCGAGCTGCGGCGCGAGGTTGGCCTGGCGCCGCCGCCGGGGCAGCGGCGGCCGGCTGTCGACCGGCGTGGGCGCCTTCGTGTGATCTTCGGACGGTGAGGTCATGGTCGCCGCCGTAATCTTCGGCTCGAACAACGAACGCTTCTCACGGTTTCCCCTCTCGCTTCCGTTCCCGGGAGACGTTCACGACTGCCGCGACCATATCTCGTGATGCTCGTTCTGTGCTGTAATGACGCACCGACCGCGTTTCTTCCTCCGTCCACACGGCAGCTGTGGTGGCGGCGCGTCGGCCACCATGCCCCAGGTGGGTGATGTCCGCCTCGTCCACAGTGGCGGATGAATCGGGGGAAATGCGCGCAAGATCCGCGTAGGCGCCGACGGCGGATTTGTAATGCCGGAATGGTATTCGTCACCGGTGTCTTCACTCGTGTGGGGTGACGGTGACAATTCTCCTTGGCCGGCCGCTTGTCTATGCTTGTCGACATGTCCGTTATACCGAACAGCGAGTTTGGTCAGCGTGTGCGCGAACGCCTGCGGTCCGAGGACGTCATCTGGTTCAGCACCGTGGGCGCCGACGGGACGCCGCAGCCCAACCCGGTCTGGTTTCTGTGGCAGGAAAACGGGTTCCTGATCTACAACCGGGCCGATGCCCACCGTCTCGCCCACATCGTGCACCGGCCCCAGGTTTCGCTGAACTTCGACAGCGACGGCCAGGGCAACGACATCGTGGTGTTCACCGGCCGCGCGGTGCGGCTCGAGGATCAACCGTTACCGCACGAACTGCCGGCGTACGTGGAGAAGTACGGCGACGCCATGATCCGGATCGGGGGGAGCCGCGAGAAGTTCAGCGCGGACTACCCGGTGGCGGTCCGGGTCGAGGTCACCCGCGTTCGCGGTTTCTGACGCCGGTGGTCAGAAGTTGCGTGATCAACCCGCCACCGGGGGTGGCGACGAGCCAGACGTCGATAGTTTTGCCGTCGACTTCGTACTTGCAGTCGATCGACACCCCGGCTGCCGCATCCAGCGCGGACATCCCCTGATCACGCTGTGCCACCAGGGGATCGGGGGCCGGCGAGGTGGTCTTCGAGGTGCACACCTCGACCTTGCCCGGCTGCACTGCCTGAGAGCCGGATAGCGCAGCGGGAACATCGAAGGGAATCGGGCAAGTGGCGGGCGAGGGCCCGGCGCCGGCGGCTGCCTTGCGCGTGTCGTCGAACGCGATCCCGTCGGTGGCGCCGGCTCCGGAAGTGCATCCAGCCACCGCGAGCGCGCCGACGATCAGGCCTGCGCCCAACATCGCGTACTTGCCGATCATGTCCGACTTGTTATGGCGACAGTCGCGGTGTGTGTTCGCGGGGCGAGTGCCCCGGGTCGGCGGCCTCATTGCCAGTGCGCCGCTTATGACACGCGATCTAGGAGCGTTGGCGGTCGTCGAGAAGGTCTGCGGGGTGGATCTCCAGCGCGTCGGCCATGCGGAAGAGCGAGTCGAGCGTGATGTTGCGCGGCGGGCGTTTGCGCGGGTCCTCGCGGCTCTTGGGCTGGTTCAGGCGGGAACGCTCGAGTTCGGCGACGACGGACCGGGACACGCCGGCCCGGTCGGCCAGGTCCTCCTGGCTGAGGTCGCGCTCGCGGCGCGCCCTGCGGACGCGCGTGGCGAGGGCGCGCAGCCGCTCGTCGAGCCCCTGCTCGTCATGCTCCGTCATCAGGGGGACACCCTACCAACCGCCATGTTCGACGGACAATTTGTCGTTTCTATGATATTTTTGGTCGCATGATCTCCGAACTCACCGACTTCGAACCGCCCGGCTACCTCTACCAAGCCGTGGCCAGTGACCTCACCCGCCGCATCCGGTCCGGCGAGCTGCCGGCCCATGCCCCACTGCCCGCCGAAGTGGATCTCGCCCGCAGATACGGCGTCTCGCTCGGCACGGCTCGGCACGCGACCAGGCTGCTGCGCGAGCGCGGACTGGTCGTGACCATCCGGTCCAAGGGGACATACGTGGTCAAACGAGACGAGCAGCCGCCGATCTGCCTGTGGGCAGCGCCGAACCCGCGGCGCTCAGAGCTTGGTTGAGGACCCGCCCACCCGATCTTGCCGACAGGGCTCTCCGGAATGCGTTGCTCGCGTTTTTCTTGGTCGGAGCCCTGTTCCCGAGATCGACTACCTTCGGACGGCGGGTTCGAGGATTCACCTCGACCAGGGAGCTGGCGGTTCGAACAGGCCCTTCAGACTACCTGGGCGCGGACGGTGCGGAGCACGTCAACGTCCACAGTGGAAGATTCCGCGGCGAGCCAGTCGCCGATCTCCTGGACGAACTGCTCCGGCGTCATCGGCTGCGGCGCCGGATCGCCGTCCACCGGGTCGGTGGTGATCAGGCCGGCCCGGCTCGGATAGACGATCAGCGCGCCGCGGATCTCCACACCGGGCAGCAGGTCGCGATACGCGTCGATCGCTTCGGGCAACTGGGTCGCACCGCCGCGGAACAGCCGGTCGTTGCGCCACAACACGCCGGTCTCGTCGGTGGCGTAGTGCCCGGGCAGCCAGGTTTTCGACTCGATCAGCACGAGCCGGCGGCCGGCCAGCACCGCGTGGTCGATATCGGCGAACACGGAGCCCGGCCAGGCCAGGCCGTGGAAGATCCGTGCGTTCGGCAGCCGGGTCAGGTACCGCTCCAGTAGGTCCGCGGTGAGCCGCTCGGCCCACTGGTCGGGTTCGGTGCCGGGGTGGCCGTATACCGCCTCCGTTCCGAACTCCGCGGCCAAGGCCTGCCGGGCGCGCGAGAGCGCGAGATGGCGGCGTACCAGCCAGATCGCCACGCCGGTGGCGAGCAGCAACCAGACGGTCAGCAGCAGGGCGGAGGCCAGGAACGGCAGCACCACGAGCAGCAGCCAGGCGACCAGGATCGCGATCGGGGCATGCCCGGGCGCGGCCGGGGTGGCCGGGTGAACCTGCCTCTTGGCGGCAGCTTCCCACCATGCCAGGGTTTCCGGGTCCAATCGCGGGATCTCGGCGGTGAAGTCCGGATCCTCGCCGAATTCGCGCGGCTGTGCCCGGCGCCGGCCGCGGGCGGGAAGAACCGGCTGGAGACGCCGGTCGTAAATCGCGCGCCGGAGCGGGTCGCTCAGCGTCTCGTAGGCCAGGCGCAGTTCGTGGAAGGCATCGGGGGAACCACCGAAGTCCGGATGCAGGGCGCGTGCCCGGGACCGGTACGCCGATTTGATCTCCGCGGTTGACGCGTCCTTGCCCACTCCGAGCAACTCGTAATAGCGAGCACCGAGCATTCGGTCACCATACCGTGGCACTCGCCGCGCCCCCCTGCGAACCGGAACGCTATGCAGAACGCAAGATCGGCATCCATGGTGACAGACAACGAGGGTGCACGTGGGCGGGGAGGCAGGCCGCCGTCGTGATCGACCGGCAGCCGACAATGGAGGTCACGGTCTGGCTACCCGCACACGTTCTGGACAACACTGATCCGGCGGCACCGGAGCCGTCGCGCCGTTACAGTTACGCCGTGGCAGGTTCTCCGGCGGAGACTTTGGCCCAGCGACTGGGTATCCGGACCGGCCGGTTCGTCGCGCCGGCCGGTCTGATCGCCGTCTTCGCCGGCGCCGCGCTGTTCCTCTTCCCGCCGCACAACGCGGTCGAGGCGATCGCGCTCGGCATCGGCGGGGTGGCCACGTTCGGGCTGGGCATGGTGCGATACGCGGGCGGGCCGTGGTGGGCGTTGATCAGCGCGGCCGTGAGCGGGCTGTTTCTGTTCGTCGCGTTGATCGTGGCCGGGCGCGGCCTCCTCCTGCGCGTGCTCGGCGAATCCGAGTTGTGCGAGGTGGTGCAGCGCCAGCAGGTCGATACCGAGGCACGCTACAAGCACATCGGGTTCGTGCACACGCTCGACTGCCCCCGGGCCGGCCGGCTCGCGATCCGCACCGACTCCACAGACCGGCAGGAGACCGGCGCGCGGGTGGAGGTGCTCACCGACCCCGGCGGAGTGCTGCAACCGGACTTCGCGATCCGCCACAACGTCGTCGGCGACGCGCTCACACCCCTCGCCGCGACCGGCCTGGCCGTGGCGACGGTGTGGTTCACCCGGAAACGGGGCGCTACGCGAGCGAGCTAGGGTCGGCCGGCACGTCGACCGCATGCCTGCGAAGATCGTCGAGTTCGATGATCTCCAGCGCGCGGGCGTGCGTGGCGGCCAGCACCACCGGCGGTGCCACGCCGGCCTCGAAGGCTTCCTGCCAGCGCGCGGCGCATACGCACCAGCGATCCCCGGGTTCCAACCCGGGGAAGCCGTATTCCGGCCGCGGCGTGACCAGGTCGTTGCCGGCCTCGACCTGGTGTTCCAGGAACTCCCTTGAGACGACGGCGCAGACGGTGTGGTTACCGAGATCGTCGGGGCCGGAGTTGCAACACCCGTCCCGGTAGAAACCGGTCACCGGATCGGTGCCACACGGCTCCAAGTCCCCGCCGAGCACGTTGCGATCGTTCGCCATGGCTTCAAGCTTGACATCTTCGCGCCGGGTTCGCTGCCGGGCGGCCTGGACGCCGATCACCTGCCGTCAGGCGGAAGTCCTCTTTGAGGAGCGGCGACGGGTGGCCGACGATCAACGTGACGATCGAGGAGATAGTGCCGACAGCGAGGTGTGCGCGATGCTGAAGACGAAGGCCGCCGTTCTCCGCGAAGCCGGCCCCGACAAGTGGTGGGGGATCGAGGAGATCGAGCTCGACGAGCCCGGGACCGGCGAGGTGCTGGTCCGCTTCGAGGCGGCCGGGCTGTGCCATTCCGATGACCATGTGCGCGCCGGGGACTCTCCCGTGCGGCTGCCGCTGGTGGGCGGGCACGAGGGCGCCGGCGTCGTCGAGCGCGTCGGTCCCGGCGTCACGCGGGTCGCCGAGGGCGACCACATCGTCTGCTCGTTCATCCCGGTCTGCGGCAAGTGCCGGTACTGCTCGACCGGGCGGCAGAACCTGTGCGACGCGGGCAAGAACGCCGGAAGCGGCCTGATGCCGGACGGCACCTTCCGGTTCCACTCCGCCGACGACGACCTGGGCGGCATGTGCGTCCTGGGCACGTTCTCCGAGCGTGCGGTGCTTCACGAGACTTCGTGCGTGCGTTACGAGCCGGACATCGCGCCGGAGGTCGCCGCGCTCGTGGGCTGCGGGGTCACCACAGGCTGGGGGTCGGCGGTGTACGCGGCGGAAGTGCGGGCCGGGCAAACCGTGGTGATCTTCGGGATCGGCGGGGTCGGCATCAATGCGGTCCAGGGCGCCCGCTACGCCGGGGCGCAGAACGTGGTCGCGATCGACCCGGTGGCGTTCAAGCTGGAAATGGCCAGGAAGCTCGGCGCCACGCATACCTTTGAGGACCCGGCCTCGGCGAAGGAGTTCCTCATCGACGCCACCCGGGGCCAGCTCGCCGACCACGCGATCCTCACCGTCGGGTTCATGACCACGCCGGTGGTACTGCAGGCCGCGGAACTGGTCGGCAAGGACGGCAAGGTCACCATCACCGGGGTCGGCAAGTACGAGCTGGGCATCCCCGGCAGCATGATGACGTTGTGGCAGAAGCGGTTCCGCGGCGCGTTGTTCGGCGGTGCGAACCCGCTTTACGACATCCCACGCCTGCTCGACCTTTACCGGGCGGGGCAGCTCAAGCTCGACGAGCTGATCACGCACCGGTACCGGCTCGACGAGGTCAACGACGGATACCGGGACATGTTGGCGGGAAAGAACATCCGGGGTGTGATCATCCATGTCTGACGCGATCTTCCGGGCCCGGGTTCCGTCCTAATGCGACGGTCGTGCCGTCGCCGAGGCACGTGCCGGGTGATCATGGCCGGCACCCGGAATGTCGGGATCTTCGGGTTGGTGCGGGTATTCGAGCTGTGGTCAGAGATTTCGGTTTGGAGGTCGGCGTGATAGACGAGGAAGGTTTGGCGGCGATCCGTACGACGCTGGCCGCCGACGGGTACGCGCTGGACGTGAGCGAAGCGGGCGGCCGGGTGTCGGTACGGATCTCGGTGGCCGATCCCGAGGCGTGTGAGGACTGCCTCGCGCCGGAGCCGATCATGCGCGGGATCCTGCAACAGACCCTGGGCGTGCCCGGGCACTCGATCGACCTGACCTATCCGCCGGGAAGCGTTCACGAGTGATCGGCATCGGATCGCCGAGGTGAGTTCCGCTGTTCAAGCCACGCTAAGCGAGGTCGGCCAGGAGTGCGGCGGCTTTCTCGGGGCGGACGAGGAAGCCGGCGTGGCTGGATTCCAGCGTGCGCACGTCGAACGGGTTGTCCGGGGTGAGCGCGTCGGCCTGTCGGATGAACAGGTCCTGCAGGGCGAGTGGGATGGACCGGTCCTGGGTCAGCCTGACGTAGGTGTGTGGAATGCGACCCAAGGTCGTGGCCTGGATCCGATCGTCGGCGGCGCTTGCGAGCTCGTCGGGTTCGAGCGTGTTGAGGAAGGCGAGGAACTCGTTGTCGGTGCCGTCGGCCAGCAGCATGGTCTTGAGCGTGCGGAGCCGTTCGGGGTCCGCGGTGCGCCAGTTCAGCCGCACGGCGCCGAGTTCGGCCGGGTCTGCAACCGGTGCGCCGAGCGTCCCGGCGGCGATTTCGGCCGAGTACTCGGGAAGTCGCGTGTACTCGGCCGGGCTCCGGTCCACGCAGCACCACGCCGAGATATAGACGATCCGGTGGATCAGTTCGGGGATCGCGTTGCCGGTTCCGGTGATGGTGAGCCCGCCCCGGCTGTGCCCGGCGAGGATCACCGGGCCGTGCTCGGCGGCCCGCCGGACCGTGGAGATCACGTGCGCGACCGCGTCCGTGTCCGCGAGACCGGCCACAGTGGACGGTTCGGTGGCGAGCCTGCCGAGGTCCTGCGGCGCCTGGTAGGCAGCGGGGAAGGCCGCGGCGAAGCCGTGTCCGGGCAGGTCGACCGCGAGCGACCGGTGCCCCCGCAGGGCCAGTTCGCGCTGTAGCGGGGCCCAGCTGAACGAGTTGCTGTACGAGCCGTGCACGAAAACGAAGGTGGGACTCACTCCCGGCAGCGTAGTCCGGGCCTTTGGGCGAGATAGCGGCTGGACACAGGGTCGATCATGATAGGAATGCTGCCATGACACAGCCCCCGCCTGGCGCTCCTTCGAACTGGGATTCGTCCCAGGGCCAGCAGCCCTCCGGCTACCCCACACCATACCCACAGACTTCACCGCAGCCGGGCGGTTGGACGCCATATCCCGAGGCGGCACCGCAGCCGCCCGGAGGTTATGGGATGCCAGGTGGCTACGGGATGCCGCCGAAGCGCAGCAAAACGCCGATGATCGTCACGATCCTGGTGCTGGTCGTGGTGCTCGTGGGTACCGGCGTGACGCTGGCCGTAACCGGCGTGTTCTCGTCCGGGAAGAGCGCGTCCGGGGGTACCGGCGGGAGCGGCTCCGGCGGCGACGCGAAGAAACTGTGGTCTGCCCCGGCCGTCAATGCCGACCCCAACAAGCCAAGTGGGGGCTGGGTGGTCGACGATCACACGCTCGCCAACGTCGTCGAATCCGGTGTCACCGGCTACGACCTCAACACCGGCAAGCAGTTGTGGCAGGTGCCGGCGCCGGCCGGTCAAGTCATCTGCGCGATGAGTCCCCGGGCCGACGGCGGGATCGGAGCGGTGGGCCTGGGCGTGGACAGCGATCACTGCGACACCGCAGCCGCGGTCGACCTCACCGCGGGCAAGCTGCTGTGGCAGGAGAAACTAACCCTGCCGAGCAACTTCGAGGGGTACAAGCGGGTGCTCGGTGTGCTGTGGGTGGCGAAGGAAATGGTGATCGTCCAGGACCCGGAGACCACGTTCGGCTACGGTGCCCGCGACGGGAAGCGGAAATGGACCGCGCCTCCGGTTCCGGAGGAAGTCGAGGAATGGGACGACCACTTCTGCTATTCGATGTCCGCGCTGGCGGAGGGAGACGTGACCGCTCAGGTGCTGTCCTGCGACTCCGACGGCGTGAAGGTCGCCACCTACGACACGGTCAGCGGTGCGGTGAAAGGGATAGCTCCGGCGTCGAACGACAGTGCCCCCGGCTCGTGGTGGCTGCTGTCGGCGAACCCGCTGGTCGCCGTGGACGCGCGCACCGGGATCTACTCCCTGTCCGGACCGAACGGGTCACCGGTGCCCATCGGGCGTATCGCGACCACTTTCGGGGAATTCATCAGCCCGAACTACGCCTACGGCTCGGCCGCCTTCGACGGCACCACCATGTTCACTGTGGACAGTGACGAGGGAGCCACGCCGTCGGAGCACGTCACCATCACGGTGAACTCCTGGGACACCACCACCGGCCAGTCGCGGTGGAAGCACACCTTCGACGTGGACGCCGAGGTGAAGATGGTCGGTATGAGCCAGGGCAAGGTGTGGGTCGAGTACGCCGCGCCGGACTCCGACGAAGAGCGCCAGCTCATGGCGTTTTCGCCCGCCGACGGGTCGATGATCCAAGGACCGACGTTCGAGCCGCCCTATGACAGCTCGAGCCCGCTGACCACGCAGCTCGTCGGGAACAAGATCGTGCGGTTCGGGCCGCCCAAGGCGCCGGTGACCGTGTGGGACATGGGCTAGCTGCCTGTGCCGAAGCCGGTTGGGCAGGTTGGGTCGGTCGGTTAGGTTGGGCTGATTTCGGTGTTCTCACCCGAACCCCGGAACTCACCCTCCCGAACCCAGAACTCACCCTCCCCAGCCGGGGACACGCCAGCACCTGGCGTGTTCCCGGCTCAGGCACCCGAGTTCCCGGCTCAGGCACCCGAGTTCCCGGCTCAGGCACCCGAGTTCCCGGTTCGGGCACGTGAGTTCTCGGTTCGGGCACGTGAGTTCCTGGTTCGGCCGGGCGTGTCCCCGGTCCAGACACTTGAGTTCCGGCTTGGGAACACAGACACCGAAGACCGGAAGCACCGTCTGGTGGCCGAGCTCATTCGTCCGTAGTGGTCGCGGGCTCCTTCTTCTTGGCGGTCAACGAGTGCTCACCGGTGAGGTAGACGTAGACCAGTCCGGGCAGCATCGCCACCGCGGCAACGTAGATGCTCCACTTGGCAAGCGTGCCGCCGAACTGGCTGAGCGTGGCGCCCCCGTGGCCACCGATGATCAGCGCCACCAGGAAGACGGCGGCGAGCAGGACCGCCATGCCCAGGGCGACGACGGCGAGCGCGCCGTAGCAGTTTTTCAATACCTTCCGCACTTTGAACCCCTTGTCAGATGCCGGCGATGGGCAACAGGCCCGCGAGCAGTGCCATGGACATCAGCAGGTGGCAGACGATCCAGATCGTCGCCGCCCGGGCTGTCTTGCCGAACTCGGAGTTCGCGATCCCCATCGTCACGAACAGGCCGAGCGCAAGGGGCGGAGTCATCCCCTCCAGCGCACCGGTGAGCGCCGGCAGCATCAGCGCCAGCAGGACCGGGTTGCCGCCCAGTGCGGCGAACACCGTGACCAGTGATCCGCCGAGGATCGCCACCTGTGCCGTGCCGGGCAGCACCATCCCGAGGACGGCGAAGACCAGCGGCACGATCAGGACTACCGCGGTCAGCGACAAGTGCAACCCGGTGAACCAGGTCTCGATCTCCTTTTCCGCCTTCAGGCCGGTGAACGCGGCCGAGATGGCGTACGCGAAGTACACGGTCGCGGCGATGGGTACCACCGTGCGCAGGGAACCACGGCACATGTCGACGATCGGCGCCAGCCGGAGCTTGCCCTCCGGCAGCGATTTCCGGCCGATGACCAGCGCGTAGACGGCGGCGAGGCCGGGGGTGAACATCAGCACCGCGTTGGAGAAGTTGTCCGCACCGTCCTTGCCCAGGCGGGAGACGAGCCAGCCCTTCGCCGCGAAGTCGATGATCAGCGGGACGAACAGCACCACCGGAAGCAGCAGCGCGGGCCAGCCCTGTTTCCATACCTCGCCGAACTTGGGCCGCTCCTCGACCGGGATCGGTTTGACCTTGGTGGCCTTGCAGATGAAGAAGAGCACGACGAACTTCTGGAGCAGGAACCAGAGACCGATCACGTAGGCGGCGAGGATGAAGCCGCTTTGGCTGATCTTCCCCGGGAAGACGCCGTCGACGACGCCGAAGGACAGGAAAATGATCCCGGCCGGGGGGATGACGTTGCCCAGCATGCTCGCGGACATCTCGATGGACGCGGCCGTGTGCGGCTTGAACCCGGACCGCTTCATCATCGGGATCGTGAAGGACCCGACCGCGGCCGCGTTTCCCGGGCCACTGCCGGAAAGTGAGGCCATGAACGCGCTCGCCAGCGTCGCCACATAGCCCGAACCGCCGCGGAACCGCCCGACGAGGGCGAGCATGATGTAGACGATCCGGCCGACGGCGTCGGTGGCGTCGAAGATCCTCGCGATCAACATGAACGTGAAGATCACGTAGAACAGGCTGTTCTTGGTGGGGAAGACCAGGTATTCGCCCAGTCGGCTCCACTGGCCGGACAGGGCCACGAGCAGCAGCAGACCGAGGGCCATGTTCTCGTACATCGGGCGTTTGAACACGAGGAACATCACCGCGATGAACGCGACGAGCGCGACGAGCAGGACGACGGCTACAGGTAGTCCGAACATGACACCCCCGGCATATTGCCTCCTCGGGACGGTGGGATTAGCGACCAGTGGTACTAACTGGTTATGTCGATGGCCGGGAACGTTAGCAGTCCGAATAGCCGCTGAGAAGCCCTGATTTCCGGCCGAAGTGAACCGTAATAACGTCGAAACCGGCGTTCATCGGGCCAAGCGGCGCGACCTGCTCGCCACAGAGGGTGCCGGTGGTCCGGTCGCGCCGGTAGTGTGATAAGAACCAGTCGTCCCTACTGGTCTTCGGTTTGGCGGTGTGTGGTGCTCGATCGCGGAGGCGGTCAGCCGCTTTATGAGCAGCTCATGGCGACGTTCCGGGAGAAAATCGACTCCGGTGAGTGGTCACCGGGCAGTCAGCTTCCCTCGGAGCGGCAGCTGTGCGAGCTGTTCGACGTGAGCCGCATCACGGTCAGGCATGCGATCGACATCGCCGCGCGGGATGGCCTGCTGCACCGGATTCACGGGGTCGGCACGTTCGTCGCGCAACCGGCCATGGAGCAGCCGCTGGAGCAGCTGAACAGCTTCGAGCAGACGCTCGCCCAGCGCGGGCTGGTCGCTTCGACCCGGCTGCACACCGCCGAAGTGACGGTCAGCGACCTTGCCCTGTCCAGCATTCTGCGACTCGGCGCGACCGCGCCGGTGGCGCATTTGCGGCTGGTTGGCCGGGGTAACGAACAGCCGATCGTCGTCTACGACAGCTACTTCCCGCCCGACGTCGGCGAGGAGATGACCGCGGCGGCGAGGCGCGCGGAGCGGGCTGGACTCCCGTTCTCCACCTTGGACCTGTACCGGGACACCGAGCACACCAAGCCGGACCACCTGGCGCAGACGTTCGAAGCGATCGTCGCCGACCGCGAATTCGCCGAACTGCTCGCCGTCGACGAGGGCTGGCCGATCCTCAGGGTCACTTCCTTGCTGTCCCAGGGAAATCGTCCGGTCGAGTACCGTACGGCCGCCTATCGTGGTGACCGGTACAAGTTCGCGATCGACCGCAGCTTGCACAGCCTCGGCTGACACCTGACCACAGTTGACAGTGATCGGGCGCGAGTGCGACTGTGTCCGTAGTGGTTATAACCAGTACTGGATGAGGTAGCATGAAGTCCGAACTTCGCATCGTCAGCCCCAACGGTCACCTCGGTTTCGCGCCGACCAAGGAGGAGAGCTTCCACCTCGCAGCCGCGACCCGTCCCGACTACTACTGCTGCGACTCCGGCAGCGACGACATCGGTCCCGCGGCGCTGGGCGCCGACCGTTCGGTCAGCATGTACGAGTGGCAGAAGCACGACCTCGAACTGATGCTCCTGGCCGCTCGCGAGCAGAACGTGCCCATGCTCGTCGGATCCGCCGGTGACTGTGGCACGAACAGCCGGGTGGACATGTTCGTCCAGATCATCAAGGACCTGGCGGCCGAGCACCGGCTCCCGCCGTTCAAGCTCGCCTACTTCTACTCCGAACTCGACAACGCCGACCTGAAGTCCAGAATGGACAGCGGCGTCATCTTCGAGGGGCTGGATGGCCGGGAGAACCTCACCGTCGAGGAACTGGAGACCACCACCCGCGTGGTCGCCGTCGCCGGCGTGCATCCGTTCCTCGAAGCCCTGGCCGCCGGAGCCGACGTCATCATCGGTGGCCGGTCCAGCGATGTCGCGGTTTTCGCCGCCCCGGCGATCCACGAAGGGTTCCCGCCCGAACACGCCTACTACGCGGGCAAGGTCCTGGAGTGCGCATCGTTCTGCGCGGAACCCTATGGTGCGAAGGAAAGCGTGATCGGCACGATCACCCACGACGACGTCAAGGTCACCGCGATGGCACCGCATCAGCGGTGCACGGTCGCCAGTGTCGCCGGGCATGCGATGTACGAACGTTCCAACCCGTACTTCGAGTACTTCGCCGGCGGCTTGCTCGACATGTCGAACTGCAATTACGAGCAGTACGACGAGAAAACCACCCGGATCACCGGGCAGAAGTACGTACCCATCGAGGGCGACATCAAGGTCAAACTCGAGGGTTCCCGCCGCCTGGGCGAGAAGTACCTTGGCATCGCCGGGATCCGCGATCCCTACACCATCGCCAACATCGACAAGGTCCTCGACCTGGTGCGCGGCGAGGTGGCCGCGCAGTTCAAGGGCGTCGACTACCACCTCAATTTCCGCGTCTTCGGCAAGGACGGCGTGATGGGCGAACTGGAACCGGTCACCGAGATCCGTTCCCACGAGTTGTGTGTGGTGGTCGAGGGGATCGCCGAGACCAGCGAACTCGCCGAGAGCGTGACGCTGATGGGGGCCCGGCAGATCTTCTACGCCCGGCTGCCGGAGGTCAAGGGCACCGCGGGCACCGCCTCGTTCGTGGTGGACGACGTTCTGCCCGCCGGCACGACGTACTTCTGGTCGATGAACCACACCGTGCCGGTGAAGGACCCGATGGAACTGTTCGAGCTCAACCTGTGCGAAGTCGGCGCCTCGGCGTCCTGACCGGCCGGACCACAACCCAAGGAGCGACCATGCCGACCAAAACCCTGGCCGAACTGGCCAAGACGATCCGCAGCAAGAACGCGGGCACCGACCGCATCACCTTCGACGTCATCTTCCACACCCGCGAGGACTACGAGCACGTGAAGAACAGCGGCGTGCTGACCCGGGAGACGGTCGCCGCTCTGTTCAAAGTGGACGACGAGCGGATCGTCGACTTCGTCAACTTCGACCCCGCCCACGCGATCAAGTTCACGTTCGCCCGGCCGCAGCCCAGCGGCAGCCCGGGCGAGGGCGACATCTTCGGATGCCAGCAGTACCCGCCGCTGCTGGACATCGTCGTTCCGGTCGACTGACAGTCTGTTCCGGAGCCGCCAGATTCCTGGTGAAGGTGGGCAGGTTCTGAACAGGCACTGAGCACAATCACTGGCCCGGCTCCCTTGGGGGAGCCCGGCCAGTTTCAGGCTTCGGTGAGGGCAGCCACCAGAGCAGCTATGACGCCCTGCCAGTGGCGGCGCTGCCGCTCGCGTTCGGCAGCATCGGCCAGCCGTTCCTGGTGGACTCGCAACATCGCCCGGCCCGCACCTGCCGGCCGTACGGCCAATTGCAGTGTCGTGTCGTGCGACCAGCCGGGCGGCTGCCAGGTGAGCCGGATTCGGTCGAGTTCGCGGAAACTCCTTGTCTCACCGTGGATTCCGGTCGTGGTTTCGTAGCCCGCGCCGTGCTCGGACAAGACCGTGACGCCTTCGCCCAGCCAGATGGCGATGCCCGCCGGTGAGGTGATGAAGTCCCATACCTCCTCGACCGGACAGTCGATGGTCTTCGACACCCCGATCTGCCAGCCGGCATCACGGGTGCGACCGACCTCCGCTCGCCTCACGACGCCACCGCAGCGACGGCGCTGACTTCGACGAGCGCGCCCGGAACGGCCAGACCGGCGACCCGCATGACCACGACCGGTGGCGCGGCACCCGCCAATGCCGCGGCGGCAACGGGATAAGCCTTCGTGATGTCGACGCCATCGACCACGAGGATCGTCAGCATTACCAGATCGTGGACACCGGCACCCGCGGAAGCCAGCGCGACCTGCAGCAGGTTCGCCATCACCTGCTGGGTCTGGGCGGCGGCGTCGCTTCCACCGACGAGCCGGCCCTCACCGTCGACGGCGTTCTGGCCGCCGATGTAAACCGTCGTCGCAGCGGGCGGCACTACCGCGACGTGGCTGAACGCGGGGGAACGCACGAGTCCTTCGGGACGCAGCAGTTGCTTCTGGTTCATGTCATCCAGGATGACCCAATACCCGGTCGGTTAGTGTCTGGGTATGCAGGCGCACAGTCCGGCGAGCACGGCAAGCCGTCGCCTTGAGACGCTCTCGCTGCTTCAGACGCACCCGGGCATATCCGCCGCCGGTCTCGCCGCCCGCCTTGGCGTCACAGAACGCACCGCACGCCGTGACGTCGCGCAACTACGTGAGCTCGGCTACCGCATCGACGCCGAGGCCGGCCGGACAGGCGGTTACCGGCTCGCGCACGGGCGCACCATGCCTCCGCTACTGCTGGACGCGGACGAGGTCGCCGCAGTCGCATTAGGACTGCGGACAGCCGTTGCCGTTGACGGACTGGAAACCGCTGCGGTCACCGCGCTGGCCAAGCTCACCCAGGTCGTGCCATCGCGCTGGCAGGCCCGGCTTACCGCACTGGCCGACGTACAGACGCTGCCAGGGCAATTCTCGCGCCGCGCCGGCCACGATGTGCTCGTTCCCGCCGCGCTCGCCTGTCGCGCGAACGAAGCGCTCCGCATTCGTCACCGCCGTAACGACACCTCACCGGCAACCGCCATCGACGTGCAGCCGCACCGCCTGGTGACGCTGCGCGGCCGTTGGTACCTCGTCGCATGCCCGCGCGGAGACCTGGAGTGGAAGGCTTACGCCGTGGACCGTATTGATCACGTCCAACCGCTCGGCACGGGTATCCAATCGCCTGAGCCACCGGCCGACGCCGCCGAGTTCGTCGCTGACACGCTTGCGCATGGACCGTGGCGGCACCGCGTCCGCGTTCGGGTTCACACCTCCGCCGATCTCGTCCGCGAGCTCGTCGACCCGAGCGTCGCTACCGTGATCGATGCTGACTACGAATGCGAACTCCGCTTCGGGACCGACGATCTCGACTGGGCCGCCCGCTGGCTCGCTTACCTCAACCTCGACCTCGACGTCATCGAACCGAACTCGCTCAACGACCACCTGCGCGCCTTCGGCAGCTGGCTGCTCGAACGCCACTGACAATGCCCGCGTGTCCCACGTTCTCGTCGCGCGTGTCCCACATTCCCGTCCCGCGTGTCCCACATTCCCGTCCCGCGTGTCCCACATTCCCGTCGCGCGAGTTCCGCATTCGCGTAGCGCGAGTTCCGCGTTCCGGTAGACGGGAATGTGGGACTCACCCGACGGGAAGGTGGGACTCGCGCACGTTGCCATCGTTGGCAGCGACGCTGTCAAAACCTGGACTTCACTTCCGGCTGGTAAGCACGTCAAATGGGCGGATGAAACGAGCCGTCACGCGCCTGGCGAACCTGGATCTGAACCTGCTGGTGATCCTGCGAGAGCTGATCCGCGAGCGGAACGTGACCCGGGCGGCCGAGCGGGTCGGAGTGACCCAGCCGGCGGCCAGCGCGGCGCTTTCCCGGTTGCGGCGGCATTTCGGCGACGAGTTGCTCGTGCGCGGGAAGGGCACCTACCTGCTTTCTCCGCTCGCCACGCAACTTGCCGAGCAGGTCGAGGTGGTGTGCGCCGCGGCCGAGCGGCTCTTCGCGGCCGCGGAGGTGTTCGACCCGAAGGGCTCCCGGCGCGAGTTCACCCTGCTGGTGGCCGATTACACGATCGCGGTGCTCGGCGAGCATCTCGGCCGGCTGGTCGACGAGCGCGCGCCGGGCGTGGGGCTGCACCTGCGCCTGGTGCGGGAGGCGATGGCGACCCACATCGACGAGAACATCCGCCTGATGGACGGCATGATCTCGCCGCCGGTGGGCCGGTTCCGCACGCCGGACATGCGGTCGGCCGAGCTGTTCCGCGACCGCTGGGTGTGCGTGGTGTCCGGGGACAACGGTCTGCTCGGCACCGACCGGCCCAGCCTCGACGACCTGGCCCGGCTGTCCTGGGTCGCGCCGTACCACCCCGACCAGGGCTCGACCGTGGCACCGATCCCGCGGCAGCTGACCATCTTCGGCATCCGCCCCAACGTCGCCGTGCGGGTGGAGAGCTACCAGGCCGTGCCGCACCTGGTCGCCGGCACGGACCGGATCGCGCTGCTGCAGGAGCGGCTGGCCCGGCAGGTCGCCGACCGGCTGGGCCTGAGGGTGCTCGAATGTCCCGGTAATCCGGAGCCCATCGTCGAAATGCTTTGGTGGCACGCCAACTTCGACGACGACCCCGGCCATGTCTGGCTGCGCGATCTGCTCCAGGAAGCGGCCCGAAACCTCCCCGCCATAGCCTGAATTTCCGGCGGTAGGTGTCCGAACCGCTCGCCAATAGGGTCCAGGCCATGACGACACTGAAGTCGACGCTGGTTGACGACATTCCCGTGGCGTGGTGCAGCCCCATTGAGCCTCGCGCAGCCGGCCCCCGTCTCGCCCTGTGGCAACCGCCGTTCGGCATGGACAAGGCGGCGATGGAGCCCTATCTGAGGGAGTTGGCCGAGGCCGGCTTCACCGCGGTGAGCGTCGACCCCTGGCAGCACGGCGAGCGCGCTGCCGACGAGACGGGGGAGGAGCGGTTCGCCCGGGTGTTCGCCGCGTTCCGCCGCGGGATGTGGCCGATCCTGGGCCGCACCGTGCTCGACTGCATGCGTGTCCTGGATTGGGCGGAGGAGGAGCTGGGCGCCGGCCGTGAGGCGGTGGCGGGTGGCATGTCCCTGGGCGGGGACACGGCCGTGGCCCTGGCCGGAGCGGACGCCCGGGTCCGCCGCGTCGCCGCGATCGTCGCTACTCCGGACTGGACGCGCCCCGGCATGCGGGACGTGTTCGACCCATCCCGCGAGATCGACCAGGGCGAGGCCGGCCCCACCGCCCAATGGTTCCACGATCACCTGTGCCCCATGAAACGCCTGGACGCCTTCGCCGCCCACGCCCCGGCCATCGCCTTCGAGTTGGGCGCGGACGACACCCACGTTCCCCCGGAGGCCGCCGCCCGCTTCCGCGACGCCCTCGCCGCCACCCCGGCCACCGTCCGCATCACTCATCACCCCGGCGACCACAGCGCCGCCATCCGGACCCCCGATCCCTGGCGCAACAGTCTGGAGTGGCTGACGTCGACGGAGGACTGATCGCCCGTCAGCCGCGGACCTCGGCGGGACGGTCCCCCTGGGAGCCTTTGCCACACTTGCGGTCCCTCGCCCGTGCCTGAACCCGGAACTCGCGTGCCTGAGCCGGGAAATCGCGTGCCTGGGGTAGGGACACGCGTGCTGGGGTCGGGAACTCGTGTGCCTGGAGCGGGGACACGCGTGCTGGAGCCGGGACTTGAGTGCTTGGGGTGGGGACACGGGTGTTCGTCAGCGGGGGATTTGTCGCGGGCGGAGGCCGTCGAGGGCGAGGTCGAGGAACCGGCGCCAGTCGCCGCTGCCGGTGCGGATGACCGACGACAGGCAGCCGACGAGCAGGTAGACGTCGCCGACCGTGCAGTCCGGCCGCAGGGCTCCGGCCTCGACGTCCCGCGCGATCACCTGGGCCACCACGGTCTCCAGCCGGGCGCGTGCCTCGCCGCGGGGCTCGCTTCCGGTGGATCCGCGCGACGTCTCGATGGCGGAGGACAGACCCCGGTCCCGGGACAGCATCCGCCCGACGTAACGCAGGTAGCGTGCCAGCCCCAAGTCTCCGCCGAGGCACCGAGTTCGCGCGTACCGCTCGATTTCGGCGAACCGGTGTTCCGCCGCGGCCTCCACCAGTGCCTGGCGGTCCGGGAAATGCCGGTACACCGTGCCTACGCCGACTCCGGCGGCCCGGGCGATCTCCGGCATCTGCACCTCGTCTCCGCGCTCGCCGAACAGGGTGCGCGCCGCCTCGATCACCCGGGCCCGGTTGCGTTCCGCGTCGGCTCGTGGCCTGCGCTCAGTTGACAACTCCGACTTCCCTCCGCCAATCTGGAAACGGAATCCGGTTCCGATTTATTGGAAGGATAGCGCATGTCCGGCGGCTCCAAGGATCGCTTCATCCTGCTCAAGCCCGGCGAGGCCAGGCCGGGACGCGTCCCGCTCCCGCCCGCGTTCGCCGTGAAGGCGACGACGGAGGACACCGAGGCGAGGTTCTCGCTGCTCGAAGTCGTCGTCGCCCGCGACATTCCCCGGCACACGCACCACGAGGCGGACGAGTGCATCTACGTCCTCGACGGTGCGCTCGGCGTGGACTTCGACGACGAGTCCCACACGATCACGAAGGGCACGTTCGTGTTGCTGCCGCACGGGGTTCCGCACGCGCTGCGGTGCGCCTCCGAGCCGCCGCCGCGGGTCCTGCAGATCTCGTCCCCGGGCGGCTGGGAACACTACCTGGAGGATCTGTTCGAGGCGGGGCCGTCGGTGCTGACCGACCGCGGCACGGTCGACCCCGTCAAGATCAACCCGATTGCCGCTCGGTACGCCATCCGCTACGAGGAATGACCCCGCCGGGCCGGCGTTCTCCCGTCTGGAGCGCGTTCGCCCACGGCCGATGAGTTTTTCTCGTTGGGCCGGTCTGTACAGGTGTGGCGAGCGAGGAGAAGCTGTGACCATGACACTGACGGACAAGCCGGCCGACGAGGACTTCCTTCGGGAGGCCGACGCGTTCCGGCGCGAGTTGCTGGCGCACTGTTACCGCATGCTCGGGTCGGTGCACGACGCCGAGGACCTGGTCCAGGAGACCTACCTGCGCGCCTGGCGGGCGCACGAGAAGTTCGAGGGACGCTCGTCCCTGCGCACCTGGCTCTATCGCATCGCGACGCGAGTGTGCCTGACCGCGCTGGAAACCCGGGGCAAGCGGCCGTTGCCCAGCGGCCTCGGCGCCGAGAGCTCGGATCCGGAGGACGTGCTGGAGGAACGGGCGGAGGTGCCCTGGCTCGAACCCGTGCCGGACGCGATGGTCGGCGCCGACCCCGCCGCCGTGGTCACTTCGCGGGAAAGCATCCGGCTCGCCCTGATCGCCGCGTTGCAGCATCTGCCGCCCCGGCAGCGCGCCGTGCTGGTCCTGCGGGACGTCTTGCAGTGGCGGGCAGCGGAGGTCGCCAAGGTGATCGGCACCACGACCACGGCGGTGAACAGCATCCTGCAGCGCGCCCGCGCACAACTCGACGAGGCGACCCCGACCGAAGACAGCGTGGTCGAGCCGGCCGAGGCCGATCAGCGCGCGTTGCTGGACAGGTATGTCACGGCGTTCGAGAAGAAGGACATTTCGGCCATCGTCGAGTTGTTCACGAAGGACGCGGTGTGGGAGATGCCGCCGTTCCCCGGCTGGTATTCCGGTGCCGAGGCGATCGCCCGGCTCGTCGACCTGCAGTGCCCGGCCAAGTGCCCCGGCGACATGCGCCTGCTGCCCACCTGGGCCAATGGGCAGCCAGCCTTCGGGGTGTACCTGCTCGACGGGGACACCCACCGACCATTTCAGCTTCACGTGCTCACGCTGACCTCGTCGGGTATTTCACATGTGGTCTCGTTCTTCGACACCCGGTTGTTCGCCAAATTCGGCCTGCCGGAGACATGGGAGGCGGCCCGATGAGCGACACTGGCGGAGCCCTGCTCGTCGGGGCCGACTCGGGTGCGGGTGTCCCGCAAGGCACTGGAGGCGGCCGATGAGTGACACTGGCGGAGCCCTGCTCGTCGGGGCCGGCCCGGGTGCGGGTGTCCCGCAAGGCACTGGAGGCGGCCCGATGAGCGACGCTGGCGGAGCCCTGCTCATCGGGGCCGACTCGGGTGCGGGTGTCCCGCAAGAGCACCGGGTGCGGTTGTCCCGCAAGACACTGGACCTCCGATGACCGACTGCTCACCGACTGCCCTGCTGGGTGGCGTCGGGCTGCTCGAACGCGCGATCTCTTACGTGCTGGGCAACCTGCAGGAGGTTCGTCCCGAGTCGCTGGACCGGCCCACGCCCTGCCGCCGGTGGAACCTCCGGGCGCTGCTGGCCCACCTCAACGACTCGCTGCTGGCGTTGCACGAGGCCGCCGAGCTCGGCCGGGTCGGCCTGGAGGAGTCCGTTGTGGACGGTGATCCGGTCGAGCTGGCGCGCGCCCGGGCCGGCCGGCTCCTTGGTGCCTGGTCGAGTGCGCGGTCACCGAGCCCGGTGCTCGTCGCGCAGTCACCGCTGACCACCGGGATCGTGGTGGCCGCCGGTGCGCTGGAGGTGGCCGTGCACGGCTGGGACGTGGGTCGCGCCTGTGGTGGGGACCGCCCCCTCCCGTCCGCGCTGGCCGAGGAACTGCTGGAACTGGCCCCGTTCTTCGTCACCGACGCCGACCGTCCCATCCGGTTCGCCTGGCCGGCCGCAGCACCGCCCGGCGCCACTGCAAGTGACCAACTCCTCACGTTTCTGGGGCGCCACCCGTAATCTCGATCGTCGACCATATTGTTGACGATTTTGTGGACGTGATTCTAGGGTCTGGGGTACCTGAAGTCGCGGAGGTTCTGTCGTGAGGAACGTGATCGTGACCAATCCGCCGCGCGCGGATCTGACGGCCGTGGACAAGCTGGCCGAGCACGGGGTCGCCACGGTGCACGAGGCGATGGGGCGCACCGGTTACCTCGGGCCGGGATTGCGGCCGACGCATCTCGGTTCGCGCATCGGTGGCACGGCCGTCACCGTGGTGTGCTGGCCCGGGGACAACATGATGATCCACGCCGCGGTCGAGCAGTGCCAGGCCGGAGACATCCTGGTGGTGACCACGACCTCGCCGAACACCGACGGGGCGTTCGGTGAGCTGCTCGCGACGTCGCTGCAGACGAGGGGCGTCCGCGGACTGGTGACCACGGGCGGTGTGCGCGACGTTGCCGAGTTGCACGAGATGGGCTTTCCGGTGTGGTCGGCCGCGGTGAGCGCGCAGGGCACGGTGAAGGCGACCGCGGGCGCGGTGAACGTGCCGGTGACCATCGGCGGCCAGCTGGTCCGGCCCGGCGACGCGATCCTCGCCGATGACGACGGGGTGGTCGTCGTACCCCGCCAGGACGTGAACCGTGCGCTGGAGGGATCGCAGGCCCGGGTCGACAAGGAGGCCGCGGCGCGCGCGGCGTTTTCCTCCGGTGAGCTCGGCCTCGACCGCTACGGCCTGCGCGCCAAGCTCGCCGAACTCGGCGTGGAATATGTCAGCGCCGAAGAATGCGAGGCGTAGGCGCGCGCCGCGGCCCTGGTGCGGATCGACACCGTTGTGAGTGCCCTATCGGTCCTATGAGGACTGCGTGTCGTCGGCGTCCTTCCAGCACCAGCGGTCGTTTTCCTTCGCCAGCTTGCTGGTGAACGGATCGGGTTTCCCGTTGTAGGTGATGCTGATCACGCCGTCGTATTCGGTCTCCGACACCTTGGTCGGTCCGCTCACCAGCTTCGCGTTACTGACCCCGTTGACGTTGCTGATCGCTTTCGCGATCTTGGGATCGGCGTCCGCGCACTTCAGTGCGGTCAAGGCGTTTTGGTCGTGTTTGTTGAGAGCGTCCACGATGCCCTGCAGCGTGGCTTCGGGAGAGCTCTTGCCGAGGAAGAAGCCCGGCTGCCAGAAGCCCGTGATGCCCAACGCGGCGAGGATCACGACGACGCCGACGCTCAACCCGACCCACAGCCCCTTGCGGCTCTTCGGCGGTTGTGGAGACCAGCCGTACCCACCGGGCTGGCCGTACCCACCGGACTGGCCGTAGCCGGGGTACTGGCCGTATTCCGGCGCGCCGTATGGCTGCTGGGGGATCCCGCCGGCCTGCGGGGCCGAACCGGCACCCGGGAAGCCGCCGGAGTCCGGTGCGCCGGCGCCCGGGAACTGGCCGGCCTGCGGGTACCCACCGGGCTGCTGGTACCCGCCCGGCTGCTGGTACCCACCCGGCTGTGGGTATCCGCCCCCTTGTGGGTCCCCAGGCTGTGGATAGCCGCCCGGTTGTTGTGGGAACCCGTCCGGTTGTCCGTAAGGCTGTGGTGGATAGGTCATCACGTCTCCCGGTGATCGCGGTGTGACCCAGCATAAAGCGGCCGGGTGCGGGGAGTCCGTCGGTGGCGGGAAACCAGCCGAGCAAGTTGTCGATTTTCGTGCCACTCGTGTGTCGAGGAGGTGGAGGGAACATCTCGACCCGAAGGAGTGAGCATGCCTAAGAAGTTCGAAGTGCGCTGGGAGGGTGACCTGCCCGCGACTCCGGCACAGGCGTGGGACGCGTTCACCGTCCACACCGCCGGCTGGCTCTGGAAGATCCATTACGAGCCGCGCCTCGGCGGCGCCGAGACCGGCCTGACCAAGGGCGGCGGGGCGGTGACCGCCTGGGAACCGGGCCGGCACTTCGCCACCCGGGCCGAGGCAGGCGGCGGGTTTTTCAACCAACTCGACTACCGGCTCGAACCGCGCGGCGAGCGCACGCACCTGAAGTTCACCCACCAGGGCGTCTTCGCCGACGACGAGTACGACAGCCAGCTCGACGCTTGCCGGCGCCATACAGCCTTCTACTGTCACTCGCTCACCGAGTATCTGCGCCACTTCGCTGGGCGAGATGCGGTCTACCTAGACCTCGATGTACCCGAAGAGTCGGCGAAGGCGGGTTTCGCCGTGCTGCGTGACGCCCTCGGCGTGCCGGCGAATGCCGCGGTCGGCGATGAAGTCAGGATGACGCCGGAGGGCATGGACCCGATCGACGGTGTCGTGGACTACGCCACCGGCCCATTCCTCGGCGTGCGCACGCCCGACGCGCTCTACCGGTTCTTCGGCCGGGAGAGGTGGGGTTGGCCGGTCGGCGTCGCCTTGCACCTCTACGCGGAGGGCATCGACGAGGCAGAGGCCAAGAAGGCGTGGGAGGAATACCTGAGGGACGTCTACGCAAACGATGACACCCTCTGTGTTGACTCGCGGCAATCACAGTGACCACCGAGCGCGCGCCACTGTCTCGCTATCGGGGCGGCGAGGCGCCCTCATGACAGACTTGACTCGACCCCTATGCAGCGCTCCGTCGACGCGGTCGCGCGCAAACTCGCGGAGAAACAGCCGATGACACAGTATGCGGTACTGATTTTCGAAGGTGCGAAAGAGCTTCCGGCCGAGGTGCTGGCCGCGCACGGCGACCTGCCCGGCCGGATCGCCGAAAAGGGCGGCCGGATCGTGGCCGGCCTCGCCCTGCCGGGCAACGAGACGGCCACGGCGATCCGTGGCGAGGAGATCACCGATGGGCCGTTCATCGAGACCAAGGAGGCACTGGCCGGCGTCTTCGTCCTCGAAGCCCGAGACCTCGACCACGCGATCGCGCTCGCCGAACTGACTCCCATCGTCGACGGCGGCGTGGAAGTGCGGCCGCTGCTTGGTTTCCACGTCCTGGAGGACAGCTGACCACCGCGACAACGGCGGTCGCCGACGCGCACCGTCGCGAGTGGGCCTACGTGCTCGCCGCGACGGTGCGGGTCACGCGCGACCTCGACGCGGCCGAAGAAGCCGTGCAAGACGCGTATGTCCAGGCGCTGACCGCCTGGGAGCGCGACGGCGTGCCCGCGCGGCCGGGGGCATGGCTGACCACCGCGGCCCGGCGCAACGCACTCAACATGTTGCGCCGGGCGCGGACGCTCGAACTCAAGCTGCCCCTGCTGCTCGGGCCCGACGACACCGACACGGTGCTTCCCGAAGCCCAGGCCGTCCCCGACGACCGCCTGCGGCTGATCTTCACCTGCTGTCACCCGGCGCTCGCGCAGCAGGCGCGGATCGCGCTCACTCTGCGGCTGGTGTGTGGCGTGGCCACGCCGGACATCGCACACGCCTTTCTCGTCTCCGAGCCCACGATGGCCGCACGCATCACCCGGGCCAAGAAGAAGATCGCCGCCGCACGCATCCCGTACGCGGTGCCCACTGCCGAAGATCTGCCCGAACGCGTGGACACGGTGCTGACCGTCATCCACCTGCTCTACACGACCGGCCACACCGCTTCCTCCGGCCAGAATCTGGTGCGCGACGACCTCACCGCACGGGCGTTCGACCTGGCCTGCATGCTGCACGCCCTGCTCCCGGACAATCGGGAAACCGCTGGGCTGCTGGCGTTGCTGCTCGTCCACGAAGCCCGTCGCGCGACCCGCACCGGCCTGGACGGCCGCCTGCTGAGGCTGGAAGAGCAGGACCGCACTCGGTGGGACCGCGACCTCATCGCCGAAGCCGACCGGCTCATCGTCGCCGCGCTCACCGCGGGTCCGCCCGGCCGCTTCACCCTCCAGGCCGCGATCGCCGCGTTGCACGCTCAGGCGCCCAGCTACCGCGACACCGACTGGCCACAGATCCTCATGCTCTACACCGAATTGCAGCGAATCTGGCCGTCTCCCGTGGTGGCCCTCAACCGCGCGGTCGCCGTGTCCATGGTGGACGGTCCCGAGGCCGCGCTGACCGAGGTCGAGGCGCTCGAAGCCGATGGGCGCCTGGCCACCTACCGGTACCTGCACGCCACCAAGGCGGATCTACTGCACCGCCTCGGCCGTGACGCCGAAGCCGTCGAGGCGTACCAGGCCGCGCTCGCACTCACCGACAACGCCGCCGAACAGCAGTTCCTCACCGAACGCGTGGACCGCCTGGAGTTCGGCCGCCCTTGACCAGCGCGGCGCGAGTCCCCCGTTCCCGTCGCGCGAGTCCCACGTTCCGGTCACCTTCGATGCGGACAGTCCACTCCGGACCGTGTTTCCGGAGCGAACATCGTCCCGGGACCGGGAACTCAGCTGCCTGAAGCCGGAACTCGCGCGCCTCAACCGGGGACAGGGCGTCCTGAACCGGGGATACCGAGTCAGTCAAGCGTGGGCAGGGTGAGCGTCTGACCGAGGTCGCCGGTGGCGACGGTGACCAGCGCGCCGGTGAGTCCACCGCGGTAGTTGAGATCCCCGCCGGCGAGCACCACCTTGATCGAATGGCCGGCGGCGAATTGGTGCACTATGGCCGGCAAGGTGATGGTCACCGGTTGGCTCGGATCGGCGATCCTGGCCGGCGCCACCAGGTTGTGGATCAGGCTCGCGGTGTGGTCCGGGGCGACGTCGTAGATCTTGGCGATCACCACCGGTTTTCCGGCCGGTCCCAGCGCCGCCGGGATCGGGGACTGCATCCGCACGGTGAGTTCCGGCGGCCCGACCACGGTCACCGGGGATGACAGCGGCGCGCTGCTCCAGGAGGCGTAGGTGCCGGGCAGGTTCAGATCCGGCGGCAGGTTCGGCGACAGCACGTCGATGCCGGAGGAACTGGTCGGAATTCCGCCCGGGATGGTGCCGAAACTCTGTGCACCGGGGCCGACATCCGCCGGCGACCGCACCAGGTTCTTGCCCGACAGGTAAAGCGTGCTGGTAGTGCCCACCGGGTACTGCGGTGCGGAGCCGTACGCCGGAGTGGCGATCCCGTTGTAGGACACCCAGTCCCGGAAGTACGTGAACTCTGGCGAGGTGTCCACCGGTCCGTTCTTCAGGTACTGGTTGAACCAGGCGACCATCCGCGCGGCTTCATACTGGGTGGCAGGGTCGATATTGTCGGGGTCGATCTCCCCGGGTGCCGGGCCACCGGAATGCCCCCAGGACTGCCAGACCAGCTTCACTGGGTTGCCCTGGGCCTTGAGCGCCTGGTAAGTGGCGATCGACTCGTTGAGATTGAACAAGGTGTCGTTCTGCCCTTGCATCAGCAGCACCGGCACCTTGATCTGGTCCACGAAGCTGGTCACCGAGGCATGGCGCAGCAGGGAGATGGTGTCGTTGGTCGGGTAGCCAAGGGTGCCGGATGCCAGCAGGTCCGGGCAGATCTCGTTGGTGAAGTTGGGGCAGCCGAGCACACGGGACGGGTCGTTGTTGAGCCCGGTCACACTGCTCAGCCCGGCCCCCACCCCGAAGAGCAGCACCGGCCAGGTCAGTTTGGTGACCCCCGGCGTGCGGTAGGTGACCCCGGTGCGCAGGTCGGTGTTGTTGGGCGCCAGCGAATAGGACAGATCGTTCCAGGTGCTGATCGGTATCAGCGTGTCGATCCGCGGATCCACAGCGGCGGCCGCGAACTGCGCGCCGCCCCCGTAGGAGCCGCCGATCATGCCGACTCGCGGGTCGTGGGTGCTGGGTTTGCCGTTGTGGTCGACCTTGTCCTGCACGATCGAGGTCAGCGCCGGCACCGGTTGGGCATGCGCGGCGTCGTAGTAGGCGATGCCTTCCTGGCCACCGAGGAAACCGACCAGCTGGCTGGCCGCCTGGCCGTCCCAGTCCGGATCGTCCATGGTGATCTTGCAGCCGGATCCGCCGAACCCGAGCCCGGAATAGGCCAGCACCGCGTATTCGTTGGCGGCGAAGTACTTGCCGATACCTGCCCGATCGTCTTTCGAACCACCGAACCCGTTGGTGGTCAGAATCGCCGGAACCGGCCGTTTCGCACTGGCCCCATCCGGCAGGTACAGGTCTCCGACTACATCGCAGTGCTTCACCCCACCCGGCCCGACCAGCACGTCGAAATGCATCTCGGTCACCGAGAAGCCGATCGTCGTGTCCGCGGCGTACGCGGTCGCCGGTGCGGCCGCGGCGACCATCAGCAACCCGGCGAGCAAGGCCTTTGCCCGGCCCATCCCACCCACCCTTCCTCACGGGAATTTCATCCCATGGGCTACAACGCCCCTCTCTCGCCGGGGTTACGCGCCGGTAGCCAGGTCGACGATCGTCGCGCAGCCTTCCTCGGCCTGATCGAGGTGTTTTCGTTGACGGGAGTTTGCCGCACTGAACCGGCAACTCAGTTGTCTGGACCCAGAACTCGCCGGTCTGAACCGGGGACACGGCGTGCTGGACCGGGGACACGCCGGAACCCCGGCGTGTCCCCGCTTCCGGCGCGTGTGTTCCCGGTTCTGGCGGCTGAGTTCTGGGTTGCGGACGGGGCGGAAGCGCCGTTCAGGCCTACTTCGCCGTGCGCTGGTCGGCCCGCACGATCTCGGCCGCGGTGGGCGCGTGCTCGGGATCGGTGAGCCACTGCAGGGCGGTACCGACGAGCAGTGAGTAGTAGTGCGCGCCGACGGCACGCACTTCGTCGGGAGCGGCTTCCGGCCCCAGGCCGCCGAACGCACGCGCCAGCACGGTGCGGGCCGTTTGCTGGGCGCCTGCGTTCATCGCACGGACCTTCTCGTCGTGCTTCAGATAGCTGATGCCCTCGAAGTTCACGAACCACAATTCGCGGTTGGCCCGGATCGACTCGATGATCCGGCTCCAGCGAGCTTCGTGCGTGGCGGGCGTGTCGGTCCCCGCCGGTGTCGCCGGATCGTCGAGGACGGCGAACAGCAGCTCTCCCCACTCGGTGTTCAGCTCATGGAGGGCCTGTGTGAGCAACTCCTCCTTCGAGCCGAAGTGGTAGTTGATCGATGCCTGGTTCGCGCCGGACGCGGCGACCAGTTCACGCACGGTCGTGCGCGCGTACCCGGTCCGCAGCAGGCACTCTCTCGCGGCGCTCAGCAGGTTCTCGCGGTGTCCCACGTGTGCTACCGTATCATGTAAACGTTCGTTTTAAACACCCATTCGCCATAGCTGGAGGGGATCAGAATGTCCGCACCTGCCGTGCGCACGCGGGACCTGCGCTGCAGATTCGCCGGGGAGGCCGGCCCGGTCGACGCGTTACGCGGGATCAACCTGGACGTCGAACGCGGCTCGTTCGTCGCGATCATGGGACCGTCGGGCTCGGGCAAGACGACCTTGCTGCACTGCGCCGCCGGGCTGCGGGTCCCGACCTCGGGCACCGTCGAACTCGACGGCGTGAACCTGTCCGGGCTCGACGAGACCCGGTTGGCCGAGTTGCGCCGACGGCGCGTCGGTTTCGTGTTCCAGTCGTTCAACCTGCTCCCGGCCCTGACGGCGGCGGAGAACATAGAACTGCCGCTGCGCCTGGACTCGCGCCAGGTCGACCCGCGGCATACCGCTGCGCTACTCGCCCGAGTGGGCCTGGGCAACCGCGACCGGCACCGGCCAGACCAGCTGTCGGGCGGGCAGAAACAGCGCGTGGCGGTCGCCCGGGCGCTGATCACCAACCCGGAAGTCGTGTTCGCGGACGAGCCGACCGGGGCACTGGACATCCGCAGCGCACGGGAAGTGCTCACCCTGCTGCGTCAACTGGCTGACCAGGGACAGACGATCATCATGGTCACCCACGACCCGGTGGCCGCCTCGTTCTCCGACCAGGTGCTCTTCCTGGCCGACGGCCTGATCGTCGACCGGCTGGCGCGGCCGTCCGCGCCCGCGGTCGCCAGCCGCATGGCGACCCTGGTCGAGTCCGCCGAGCGGGCGGCGAACGCGGCGGGGGTGCGTTGAGATGATTTCCTTGGCACTGCGCCTGTTCCGCTATCACCGCGCGGCGGCGGTCGCCACCGGACTCGTCGCGCTGGTCGGGATGGCCTTGGTCGTCGCGATGGCCGCGCTGCTCGACACGGGCCTGGCGGAGAGTACCGCCGCTGCGGACCGAGCATTTTTGACCCAGTTCCCGCTGATCCTCGGTGGTTGGGTGGTCGCGATCGTGGTTTTCGCGATGGTCTCCACCATCGGTGTCACCGTCAGCGGACGGGCCGGGGAGATCGCCGGGTTGCGCCTGATCGGAGCGTCACCGCGTCAGGTGCGGACGCTGATCTCGGCGGAGACGCTGGCGATCGCCGTCGCGGCCGTGCTGCCCGGCCTGGGTGTCGGGTACCTCCTCGGCTGGATCCTCATGTCGAGCATTCGCTCCGCGGGCCTGACCGACCCGGCCTCGAGCTACGCGCCCGGGGTGGGCCTCCCGGTCGCCGGCGTCGCCGTCGTGCTGGCCGCGAGCGCGGCGGCGGCGTGGATCGGCAGCCGTAAACCGGCAGGGCGAAGCCCCGTCGGGGACCCGGTGCCCACGGTGTCCAAGCGGCGCCGGGCAACCGGCCGGCGAGTCGTCGCGGGAATCATGCTGGTCGCCGGGATCGGCTCGGCGAGTGCCGTCCTGGGCCTGCCGGCGGACAACATCGCGACGACCGGGATGACCGGTCCGGCCACGGTCCTCATCGCGGTCAGCCTGGCCGTGCTCGCGCCTGAACTCGTGAACGTGGTGAACCGTGTCCTGCGCGTCCTTTCCTCGCTGCCACGTGGCGCCGCCGCCCATCTCGCGGCCATCAACCTGTCCGCGGCGCCGGAGCGAGTGCGTCCGCTCGTCACGTTTCTCACGCTGCTCGTCGGGGTCTCGGCCGGGACCCTCAGCATGCAGGGCATCGAGAACCAACACGCGAGCCCGGACAGCACGGCGCGCGTACTGGCGTCGGTCAACTACCTCGTGGTGGTCCTCATCGCGCTGTTCATGGCGATCGCGCTGACCAACAATCTGGTGGCCGCGATCGCTCGGCGGCGCGAGGAATTCGCCGTGATATCGCTGATCGGCTCGACTATCGGGCAGGCGCGCGGAATGCTGCTCCGCGAGACGGCCGCGGCGACGATCATCAGCGTGGTCGCGGGCGGCCTCGGCGCGCTGGTGTGCGTCATCCCGTTCGCCATCGTCAAGACCGGCAGCCCGGCGGCGGCCTTCCACGTCGGCCCCTACCTGGTGAGCATCGCGATCGGTGCCGCCGTCGCGCTCGGCGTCACCGCTGTCGCCGGCAGCCGGACCATCCGCAACGCCTGATCATCGCATTGACGCACGCCCCGCCGGCGGGCATCATGAACGCACGTTCATGAACAGGCGTTCACAAAGGTGGTCGAGGAGGCTTCGGTGGCAGGAATCGTCAACACCGCACAGGCGCAGGCATGGAACGGGTATGAAGGTGAGCACTGGGCCGCCCATTACGACCGCTATGACGCGGTGAACGGCGGATTCAACAAGTTCCTGCTCGAGGCGGCGGCGATCGGCGAACGAGATCGCGTACTCGACGTCGGCTGCGGGAACGGTCAGTTGACGCGGTTGGCGGCCCGTCAGGCCCGGCTCGGGTCCGCATCCGGTGTCGACCTTTCGGGCCCGATGCTCGCCACGGCGCGGGCCCGCGCGGAAGCGGAGAACGTTCGCAACGTGTCGTTCGAGCGGGGCGACGTACAGGTCTACCCGTTCGAGGAGGACGCCTTCGACGTTGCGCTCAGCCGGTTCGGGATCATGTTCTTCGGCGACCCGGTCGCCGCCTTCGCCAACATCGCCCGCGCTCTGCGCCCGGCGGGCCGGCTCGCGTTCGTGTGCATGACCGAGATCGCCGACACCGACCTGGGCACCGTGTTCGGCTCGATGGCCCAGTACCTGCCACCTCCCAACGGTCCGGACGGGAGCGGCCCCACGTCCTTCGCCGATCCCGAGCGCACTCGGTCCGTGCTGGCGGAGGCCGGATTCGGAGACATCACCTGCACCCGCGTTGAAACGGACCAGACTTGGGGCCGCGACGTCGCCGACGCCGCCCAGTTCATCGCCGGCTGGGGCCCGGTCAAGTACCACATGGACCTGGCCGGACCCGAGGCCACGACTCGCGCTCGGGACGCCCTCACGGCCGCGCTGCACGCTTATGCCGAACCCGGTGCTGTCCGGCTGCGCGGCGTGGCGTGGCTGGTCACCGCGGTCGCCCCGGCATCGTCCTAACGCGACGGACGCCTGATGTCACCGAGGAAGGCGGAGATACTGCGCCACAGCGACGATGAGCGAAGCCTGCGTGACCACCTGATCGCCACCACCGAACGCATGATTTCGGTGCAGGGGACGGCGGGGCTCACCGTCCGGGCGATCGCTCGTGAGGCGGGTGTCGCCGACGGCGTGCTGTACAACCATTTCACCGACAAGGAGGAGTTGCTGGCCCACGCCTTGCGTGCGCATGTCCGGACTGTCGAACAAGGTCTGGGCGAACTCCCCGAACCCGGCGCCGGTGCCGTCGAAGCCAATCTTCGCGCCTACCTCACCTACGGCTTGGCCATGCACCGGGCGATCCTGCCCGCTTTCGCCGGGTTGCTCGCCCAGCCCGCGGTCCTCGTCAGGTTCACGGAGTTGGTCGAGCCCACCGCGGACTGGCGCGATCGGCTGCGGGAGTACCTGCATGCCGAACGAGATCTGGGCCGCCTCGCTGCCGACGCCGAACTGGAGTCGGCCGCGGCGATGCTCGTGGGTGTCTGCCACGAGTTCGTGCTGTCCACGCTGTTTCAACACAATGCACCGGAAACGACCCCGCCCGCGGTCGAATCCATCATCACCGCCGTACTGAACGGAATCGCACGATGATTCAGCGCACCACCTCTGTCCAAAGAGGAAAATGCACTGGAGAGCCGACCCAGCGATGACCTCAGGGGTAATTGCCCCTGCGTGAATCGCGGGCCAGTCTGTGCCGGTAACCCAGCGGACCAAATGAGGAGACCGGGTTGACCGAACAGACCAGGAGCCGCGTGCTGGACGGGCAGGTGGCGATCGTGACCGGGGCGACCAGCGGCATCGGCGCCGCCATCGCGGCGGAATTCGCACGGCAGGGCGCGCGGGTGGTGATGACGGGCCGCCGCGTCAAGGACGGCGCAGCGGTAGCCGAGCGCATCGGCACCAACGCGGTGTTCCTACCCGCCGACCTCACCGACCACGCCGCGCCGGCCCGTCTGGTCGACACGGCGCTGGATCGGTTCGGCCGTCTGGACTGCCTGGTCAACAATGCGGGCATCCCCGGCCACCCGGTCCCGATCGCCGAACTCGACCTGGCCGCGTTCGACCAGGCCATCGCGGTGCATGTGCGGGCTCCGCTGGCCTTGATCCAGCAGGCGGCGCGGCATATGGTGCCCCAGCGGTCGGGAACCGTGCTCAATGTGGCGAGCGTTTCGGGGCTGCGCGCCGGATTCTCCGGGCCGGACTACTCGATCGCCAAGGCCGCGATGCAGCACCTGACCCGGTGTGCCGCCGTCGATCTCGGACAGTCCGGGATCCGGGTCAACACGATCTCCCCGGGCCCCATCGCCACCGGCATCCAGGCCAAGGCCGTCGGCGCCGATGCCGCAGCCGCCGACCATGCGGCCGACGACGGGGTCCCGGTGTTCGCCCGGTTCCTCCCTCAGTTTCAACCCGACCCGCGCATCGGCCGGCCCCAGGACATCGCCGACGTCGCCGTTTTCCTCGCCAGCGACGCCGCCCGGCACGTCAACGGGCAGGACCTCACCGTCGACGGCGCGCTCACCGCGGGCCGGCCCTGGTCCACGGCGGCCGCCGAACACGCGGCCATCGCCCAAGCCATCGCGACCGTGAAGGCAAACAGCCACTGAGATCAACCAATGCGGTTCAGGCGGAATTGGGCGATGACTATCTCAGGGGCCGGAAGAATTCCCGGATGTCGGTGACCAACAGGTCCGGGGCCTGTAGCGAGGCGAAATGGCCGCCGCGGGAGAACGCCGACCATCGAGTGACCACATTGGACAACTCCGCCAGGCCGCGGATCGCCCGATCGCCAAGGAAGTTCGCCACCCCGGTCGGCACGGACGAGCGCGCGGGACGCCGGCCCCACGCTTCTGACGCGGCTTCGAGATAGAGCCGAGCGGCGGATCCCGCGGTTCGGGTGAGCCAGTAAGTCGTAACGTTGGTGAGGATCGTGTCCCGAGCTATCGGCGTCCGCTGGGTTTGGGTGGGGTTCCAGTCCACGAACCATTCCAGGTTCCAGGCGAGTTGCCCGGCCGGGGAGTCGTTGAGTGCGTAGGCGATTGTTTGCGGGCGGGTGGACATCTGGGTGGCGTAGCCGGAGTGGCCATACCACCACATCGTGTTCTGCTGGGCCTGTTCTCGCTCCGCTTCGGAAAGGGTGTCCAGTTCGCCGGGGTCGATCGGGGTCGAGGCGTTGGCCAGCGCATTGACATGCACGCCGAGGACATTTTCCGGGGCGATCCGGCCGAGTTCGGGGGAGACGATGCTGCCGAAGTCGCCACCCTGGGCCCCATAGCGCTGGTATCCGAGGCGCCGCATCAGTTCCGCCCAGGCTCGCGCGATGCGGTTCACGCCCCAACCGGGCTCCCCGGTCGGGCCGGAGAAGGCGAACCCCGGCAGTGAGGGAGCGACGACGTGGAAGGCGTCCATCGGGTCCCCGCCGTGGGCACGTGGGTCGGTCAGCGGGCCGAGGATGTCCAGAAAGTCGTACACCGTGCTCGGCCAGCCGTGCGTGATGACCAGCGGCGTGGCGCCGGGTTCCGGCGACCGCACATGCAGGAAATGGATTCTCTGGCCGTCGATGGTCGTCGTGAACTGGGGAACCCTGTTGAGACGTGCCTCGTGCTCGCGCCAGTCGTAACCGGTGCGCCAGTAGTCGGCCAACTCGGCCAGGTAGTCCTTGTTCACCCCGTACGACCACCCGGCGTCCGGCAGTTCGTCGGGCCACCGGGTCCGGGCCAGCCGATCCGCCAGGTCGTCGAGATCGGCCTGGGGGATGTCGACGCGAAAGGGTTCGATTGTGCTCATACGACACAGCGTCCCGCGTGTATAGGACAGCCGCAGTCCTACATATCGGCGATAGTGGGTGTGTGTTGGAAACACCCACCCGCCTGCTCCGGTTGCTGGCGTTGCTGCAGATGCGCCGTGACTGGAGCGGCACCGAGCTCGCGGAGCGGCTCGGCGTGACCACCAGAACAGTGCGGCGCGACATCGACCGGCTGCGAGAGCTCGGCTATCCGGTCGCCGCCACGATGGGCCCCACCGGCGGGTACCGGCTCGGGGCCGGCGCCACGGTGCCCCCGCTCCTGCTGGACGACGACGAGGCGGTGGCGGTCGCCGTTGGGCTGCATACCGCCGCCATGAGTAGCGTGACCGGGATCGAAGAAGCGTCCCTGCGCGCCCTGTCCAAAGTGGAACACCTACTGCCGCCGCGCCTGCGCGACCGGGTGAGAACCCTGGAAAACGCCATGGTCGCGATCCCTTCGCGCAAGGGTCCCACCGTGGACGCGCCAGTCCTCACCGCGGTCTCGGCCGCGATCCGCGCCGCCGAGACGCTCCGGTTCGACTACGTCAGCCACCATGAGACCTCGTCGCTGCGCATGGTCGAGCCGCATCGTGTGGTCTCGTGGGGCCGCAAGTGGTATTTGGTCGGCTGGGACGTCGACCGGGCGAACTGGCGCACCTTCCGCGTTGATCGGATGTCGCTTCGCACGCCGAACGGCCCCAGGTTCGCCCGTCGCGAACCACCGGACGGTGATGTGACCGCTTACCTGCGCAGGACGATCGGCCGTGACATCTGGCCCTATCGCGCCCGGCTGCGTGTGCACGCTCCCGCATCCCGGATCACCGGACGCGTCGACGGAATGGTCACGCCGATCGATGAGCGGACCTGCCTGCTGGAGTTGGCTTCGGACTCGCTCGATCTGGTAGCTCTCGTCGTGGGCACGCTCGACGTCGATTTCGATGTCGAATCTCCACCAGAACTCGCCCAACACCTTCGCAAACTGGCCAACCGTTTCGCGAAAGCCTTAGCTCGTACGCCACCAGCGGGCGAATGAAAAATCGCGTGCCGAGACCTGTACGGGTACGGATAATCACGAATGTGAAGGAACTACGACTGCGCGCTGCTGAACCTCACGAAGCGGACGACATCACGGCATTGACGCTCCGCTCGAAGGGACACTGGGGCTACGACCAGGCGTATCTCGACCGGGTCCGCCACCTGCTGGTCATGCGGCCGGAGCAGGTCCGCGACGAACGGGTTGTGGTCGCCGAACGTGATGGCGCGTTGCTCGGCTACTACCAACTGGGCGGCGAGCCCCCCGACGGTGAGCTGATGGACTTGTTCGTAGATCCCGCCGCGATCGGTACGGGCCTGGGTCGCGTGCTATGGGAACATGCCACGAGTTCGGCCAGAGAACGCGGATTTCGCACTTTGGAGCTGGAATCCGATCCCAACGCCGAGCCGTTCTATCTGCACATGGGTGCCCATCGCGTGGGCGAGCGTACGGTCGCACCGGGACGCTCGTTGCCCGTTATGAGAATCGATTTCGACGACGCCTGACCGCACCGATAGCCGGCCAGGACTTCGAGCTCGGCATCATCTGCGAGTTGGGCCGTTCGCGTCGGCACGACGTTGGTCACTCGCCGAGCACGGGTGGGGCGATCTTGTTGCCGTGCTCGTCGGTTTCGATCGTGACGCCGAGCGCGTCGTAGGGGTCGGTCTCCACGAGGAAGCCTGGGCGCTTGTGCGCCTTGTCTTCCTCTGCCTTCTTGCTGCCCGCCGCGGCACCTGGCACACCGCTGGCCCCGGGCCTGCCGGTTTTGCCCGCGGTACCCTCGCGGGCAGCCTGTGCCGCGGCCTTCGCGCCGGGTTCGGCCGTGCCGGACTTCTTGCCGCCCGTCGGCTCCTGCTCGGTGCCGCCCGCGGGTGCCCGGCCACCGGCCCGCCCGGAGGAGCCACCGGAACGATCCGAGCCACCGCGTTCGATGTCGCCACCGGGGCGACGGCCGCCCACTGGGGACAGCAGCACGGAGTCTTGGCCAGGGTTGAGCGTCGAGCCGGGTGTCCGGCGCCGGCCAGCCACATCCCCGCCACTGCTGATGGGCGGACCGCCGACGGGACTCGATCCGCTCACGGTGCCGTCCTGCGGTCCCGCCGTCGGTAGTGATCCGATGGCGGGAACCGGCCCTCCGCCGCCAGTCGGGGCAGGGGGTGAGGTGTAACTGGCTGCGGTGGTGTGGCCGAGGGCCGGGATCGCGGCGCTCGGCGATCCGACGGAACCGCCGGCCGGCGACCCGGCCGAGCCACTGGTCGGCGATGTTGCCGGGGTCGCCGAGGCCGGCGTGGCCGGTGCCGGCGGTGGCGAGTAGGTCGGTTGGGTGGAGCCGGTCTGGTAGAAGGTCTGGTCCCGCGCCGCCAGCACCGCCGCCGCCTGCTGCTGGGCCTGGGCCGCGAGTTCCGCCTGCGCCTGCATGTTCTGGTAGGTGTTAAGCAAACCGCCGAGGTCCCCGCGGGTGAGCTGCTGGTGCGCCAGGTCCATCGACTGCGTCACGGTGCGCCCGGCCGGTTCGGGCATGCTGTGTTGCGCGTTCGCGATCGCCGCCGAGGTCTGGGAGTAGCGGTTCGCGGTCAGGAACGTGGCGTCTCCACTCGAGTCAAACCAGTTCGACAGGCTACCGAGCCCCTGGAACGCTGCGTCCGCGCCTTTTCCCTGCCACCCGGCCTGTTCCTTCGAAATGGCCTGCCCGATGGTGCTCGCCAACTCCTTGAACACGTTGCCCAGGTCGTTGACCACGATGCCCTGCTCGTCGATTTCCTCAGCGCTCGTCCCGTCGTGGACCATCGCCCGCAATCGTTCATGGGACATTCCGTGGTAGTGGACAACGGAGGCGGGCAAACCCTTTCGGTAGCCACCGCCCTCGCTCGCCACCCTGCGCGCATACATCTCGGCGGACTTGGTGGAATAGTCGCCGGCCACCCTGGCCGGATCATGCCAGTCCCCGCTCCACCGCAACTTACCCGCATTCGTCCCCGCGACCTCGGCGTAAACCTCGGACTCGTACTTCCGCCGCGTGTACTCCTCAGGCGTGCCACCCGGCTGGGTCACGACAACCCCCTCCTATTGATCCTTCGGCAACAACGGTTCAAGCTTCTCCGCCAGTTGCTCCGCATTCGGACACGCCTGCGCGTTGTCCGTACTGCTCGCCATATTCGCCAGCGCCAGCGCCAGCGCGTTCTGTCCCACTTCGAGCGCGTACACGCACATCCCCGGGGAAGGTTCAGCCTGCATCGCGTTTCGGCCGTTGACGACGGTCTGTGTTGCACCAACGTTCGATGCCGCGAACTCAGTGAGGCCCCGTGTCGGGTCCAAAGCAATCGAATACGCGCCGAAATCGAGTTTCGATGTGGTGCACTCGTTACGTGTGTTCTGGTTGTCGCCAGGGTGGAAGCCCTGGCCCGCGAGAAGCTGATCAAGAACCTGGCATGCGTTCAAGGCGTCGAACACATTGCCGCTGGCCGTACCTGTCCTGCTTGTGGTGGCCGGGGACGCGGTTCCTGCTATCGTGCTGGAACAGCCGGTCACGGCCATCGCTGCGGTGGCAACGAGGGCGGCGAAGCTGGCAACGCTGGCTTTGCTGATCATGTGAGCCTCAGTCCTTGACCGGGCCGAAATGTTTCGTCGCGGCCTCATCGGTCGCGTTGTAATGCCTGATCGCCTCGTCGATCGCCGCGTGCCACTTGGTGAGGGCGTCTTTTATCGCGTTGAAGGTCGGGAGCAGCGAGTACCGGTCGGAATTCACCGACGCCAGCATGTGTTTCGAGACCTGCCGCGCGTAGTTGTCCTTTCCGACCTTGGGGGGTTGCTCAAGGAGATACGTCTTGTTGCCGATCTGCGCCAGTCGCTCCATCGCGTGGGCGAACGCGCTTCGGAGGTGGGTGCCGGTTTCCTCGTCGATCGCCCAGTCACCTGCCTTGGCCATATCGAGGTAGTGCTGGGCGGCGTCGGCGATGGCCTTCACCTGCTGGTCGCCACCGGATATCCCGGTGGCGATCGATCCGGGGGAACCGCCCGTGTTGTCGTCGGCCATGATGCCGTCCTCCCAGCCCGGCGATTACAGGTGAGCGCAAACTGGTGCGGTGTAAGTGATCGCTGCCTGGTGCTGCATGGCACTGTACAGCGTTTCATGCCGAGTCGTGTCGGATTCGGTTGATTCGATCGTGTAACCACTGCGCGATGCGGGCCTGGTCGGCGGGTGTGACGGTGTGTCGTTCGGCGCCGTTGGAGAGGGCTTCGACGATCATGAAGAACCGGCCGTCGGTGGTGTCAAACCAGTTCAGTGGTCCTATCTTGATCTCGTCGCCGCGTCGTGTGCGGCTGTTGGATTTGCGGATCGAGCAGGCGATGACTCCGGCCCGCACGATGGGTGCGCGGAAGAATCGCTCGGCGGCCCGCGCACCGATCGACGGTGCGGGTGGGGGCGCATCGATTCCGCCGAAGAACTCCTCATCGTCGCGGCTGCGCCGGGGGCCCGTGTTGCCGTCTTGGACGTAGGTGACCGATGCGCCATACACCGGTTCCCGATGCGGCAGGAAACCGACCATTTCGTCGATGACCTGGGTGGGGCGGAGTTCGGCGAAGGTCAGCACGGCGCCTTTTTGACTGGTCACGATTCCGGTCCGGCCGCGCCAGCCACCGCGCTGGAGGAACCGGCGATCGCCGTCGACAACGGTGGCGATTTGAGTGATCACGACTTCGGGTTCGGCCCACACACGCAACAGGTATTCAAGATCCGCGCGCAGGCTGCCGCTACCCGACATCCATCCGTCGCGTCGAAGTCGCTGACGGACCTTGTCGCGGTGCGCGGAGCGTTCCGCGTCGGACTCGCCGGTATAGGGAAGCTCGTAGGGATAGACCACACGCCCGAGGCCGAGGTCCTCGGCCAGAATGTCCAGCTCCGTCAAATCAACATCGAACGTCAACAACACCCCGGCCCCCTGCGGCAAGCGTCGGCGTCACGTTGGGTAATTCGGCAGACCTGTCAGATTAATAGGCGCTCCGACGGTGCGGCAAGGAGCGCCACCCGAGTGGCGTGTTCCAGTGACCAGCGAGCACTGGCCGGAATTCACCGACGGCATATCACCTGATGATGTACTGATCATTTGGACCCGTGTGGCTTCACCGTCACCGAACCGTCGTGATCGGTCACAGTTGGGTCAGGGACGGGCGACTTGACGAAGTCCGGCGTCGCTTCCTGGTGACGTAACGTTCACACTCGGGAAAACCGCGTTCAAGAGAATCAGACGAATATCGACGAAAAACCGCGCTGCAAGCTCAGCGCCGGCGGTTCACGGCGATCCGTTGGGGGTACACATATCCATGACCACCAAACACAAGACCAAGCAGACGATGACCCGCGCCGAGGCGGCGGACTGGCTGTCCTCGTTGGCTCGGGTACTGGCCGCCGGTGGCGGGGAGGTCGAAATCGCCGGCCAGCAGGCCGGCCTGCGCGTCGCCGACCAGATCAGCGCCAAGATCGAGACGGAAACGGACGCCGACGAGCACGAAATCGAAATCGAGTTCTCCTGGACGGTCACACCGTCTCCTGAGTCGCAGCCATCCCCTGAACCGGAGCCGGAGCCGCCTACGCCTTAGCGCCGGGCTCCCCGGCGCCTGGCGAGACTGGGAGGTCGTCACCATGAACGCGACCGCGGGTAGGACGACCGGGAAGGCCGCGCAACGGTCGATGGAGGCCCGGCTCGGCCGGATCGGCCGGGAGATCGACCAGATCGCGAAACGGGTCGCCGCATGCCCGGCAGATGTCCGGGCGAAGGTACAGCGTCCGCTGGACCACCTGCGGGAGCGGCACTCGCGGGCACGGGAACATCTGCGCCAGCAGGCGCAGGCCGACCAGGCGGCGGGGGAGGCCTACGCCGCCGAACTGGCGTGGGACCTGAACGAGCTGGACGTGGAGCTGGCCATCGCCCACGCCGCTCTCGACGTCGAACTGGCTGCCGATGCGGCGATCTTCGACGCCGCGGTGCAGTCCGAACTGGACGCGTGGAACGACTGGATCGGTTTGCTGCAGGCCAAGGCCGCGCGCCAGGCAGACACCCCGGACCAGGCGGAGGCGTTGACACAGCCGCTGCAGCAACGGTCGGCGGCCGCGGCCAGCGCGTTGCATCGGTTCCGGGCCAACCCCACGGAGGAGAGGGGACAGGCTCGCGTCGGTGTGGAACAGGCAATGGCCGAGTTGCGCGAGGCCGCGGACGAGACGACCCGGCAGGTCACCCGGCAGATCGGCGACCGGCTGAGCAGAGCCTGGCCGGTGCCGACCGCGAGCCAGGTGCGTGCCGCGCGGGCTTGGCCGGTGCGGGGTGGGGCCCCGCGGTGGCTGGCCGGGTGGGGCTGGCCCTCGCCCTGGTGGACCGTCGCCTTCGGAGTACTGACCATCGCCGCCGGCGTGGTAGTGCTGGTCTGGCCGCGGGAGGCGCTGACCGTGTTGAGCATCGTCTTGGGTATCCAACTGCTGGTCGCCGGCGTGTTCTGGGTCGTGTCCGCCTTTTCCGTGCCCGATGCGGGTGTGGCGGCCCTGGTCGCCCTGACCGGTGTACTGGGGATCCTCGTGGGTGTGCTGCTGGTCAGCCATCCGATACAGGGCATCGCGGCGCTGGTCCTGCTGGTGGGCTTGTATTGGACGGTCGCCGGGTTGGTGCAGTTCGTCCACGGCGTCCGCGGGTACATGCCCGCCCGCGGTTGGACGATCGCCGCCGGTGTCGTGGGCGCGGCGGCCGGGATCGTAGTCCTGGTCTACCCACTGCCCAGCGTGTTCGTGTTGACTCTTCTGTTCGGCGTCCTGCTCATCCTCCACGGCGCGTTCCTGGTCGCAGAAGGCATCCGGCGCCTGCAGTGGCGACGCGCGACCGTACCGGCGCATCCCTGATCGCGGGGCGGACTCGGCGTCCGGTCACGCCGCAATGCTTCGCGGACCGCCGAGTACTACTGCGCGGCCAGATCGCGGCCGTCACCGGCCGGGAGCCGGCACTCAGCCGACTTATCGGGCGGGGCGGGAAGGAAAAGGCGGTCGAGATGATAGTTCAGGATTGCGCGGGCGTCGTCGGCGCTGCGTTGGCCGACCAACACGCTGGTACCAAGTCCGTGGCTGAGCGTCAGTAGCCTCGCGGCCTCGACTCCGTGATCCCCGTCGGGACGTAGCTCGCCGCGTGCGGCGGCGTCGGCAAGGATGCCGGCGAGTTCGCGTTCGCGCCGGTTCGGGCCGTCGACGAACGGCTGCGCGGCCAGTTCTCGATCCGTCATCGCCAGTACCGCGTACGAGGTCCACACCAGATGGTGCGCTCGGCTTTCCCCATCGGCCGGCAATGCCTCGGCAAGGAACCCTGCCACGATCGCTCGCGTCGACGACCCGGGTTCGGCCGCCCGCACCTTTTCCCGCCAACGTTCGACGCTGCGCCGTTCGAGATGTTCGAGTGTGGCGTGCAGGAGCTTGGCCTTCGTGTCGAAGTAGTACTGCACCAGGCTGACCGACACCCCGGCCTCCGCGGCGACCGTCCGCATTGTCACCGTGTGCAGCCCATCGCGGGCGGCGACCCGGACCAGCGCCTCGGCGATGTGCGCCCGGCGTTCGGCGTGGTCGACGATCTTCGGCACTCGTTCCTCCACGCGATGCTTTACTATACGTCTGTATATAATACATGTGTACAGCAAACGGGGGTGGGGGCGCTGAACGGGCGTGGCGGAGCCTTGCTGGCCTTGTCGTGTGCGGCGCAGTTCATGGTGGTGCTCGACGTCTCGGTGGTGAACGTCGCGCTGCCCGCCATCCAGTCCTCGCTCGGGTTCGATGCGGTGGACCTGCAGTGGGTGGTCAACGCCTACGCGGTGGTCTTTGCCGGGTTCCTGCTGCTCGGCGGACGTCTGGCCGACGTCTGGGGCCGGCGCCGGGTCTTCCTGGCGGGGCTGGCCGGGTTCACCGCGGCCAGCCTGGTCGGTGGCCTCGCCTACACGGCGGGGCTGCTCGCCACTGCGCGGGCGGTGCAGGGGCTCGGCGCGGCGGTACTCGCCCCGGCGACGCTGACCGCGCTCACGACGGCGTTTCCCGACGGTGCCCGGCGGACGCGGGCATTGGCCGCTTGGACGGCGCTCGGTGTTGCCGGTGGCACGGCGGGCAACCTCCTCGGCGGTGCGCTGACCGAGTTCCTCACCTGGCGGGCGACCCTGCTGATCAACGTGCCGGTCGGCGTGCTGGCCCTGGTCGCCGGGGTGAAGCTGCTGCCCGTGGACACCGGACGGGAGTCGCGGCCTCGCCTGGACATTCCCGGCGCTGTCGCCGTCACCCTCGGCCTGGCCGCGCTCAGTTACGGCTTGAGCCGATTCGCCGATGGCGGGCTCGCTGTCGCTGCCCTGGGAGTCGGGATCACGGCGCTTGCGGGCTTCGTCCTGATCGAGCGGCGGACCACTGGAGCACCGCTGATTCCATTGCGGCTCTTCTCCAGTCGCACGATCATGGTCGGCAATGTGGTGATGCTGCTGGCGGGGGCGTGCCTGAACCCGATGTGGTACTTCCTCGCATTGTCCATGCAAAACGTGCTGCACTACAGCGCCCTGCAGACCGGTCTCGGCTTCTTGCCGCACACCCTGCTGAGCATCATGGTCGGTACCTGGCTGACGCCATGGCTCATGCGGTTCACCCCGCACCGGCTGCTCATTGCCGGCGGTGCGCTCGTCGCCGCGGGCGGCTTCGGGTGGCAGAGTGCGCTCACCCCCGGCAGCGGTTATCTCGCCGGCATCGCCGGGCCGGCGGTCCTGATCGCGCTCGGCTCCGGGCTGCTCAACACGCCGTTGACCACCACCGTCACCGCCGGCATCGACTCGGCCGATGCAGGTGCCGCCTCGGGCCTGATGAACACCACCAAACAAGCCGGCGCCGCCCTCGGTCTCGCCGCGCTCGTCATGGCAGCCGGCACACCGGATACCGCGCCCGAACACTTGGCCACCGCCTACGGACACGCCTTCGCGCTGATCGCGGCCATCCTGACCGCCGCGGCCGTGGCCACGTTCGCGCTACCCGGCCGTGCCCGTCAACTCGCACCGACATGATCGCTCGCCTATAACGCGAACAAACCCGGATCGACGACGCGATCACACAGCTCCAGGTATTCCGACAAGCCCTCGACACGCTCCACGCCTATGCGCTCCAGCAACCCGACGACAGACCCAGGCCGACCGACTTGCCGCGTCCTCAACAGGTTATGGGTGACCAGCGCCGGGCAGGACCACGTCGATGAGGTCGTGCAGGTAGTCGGGCGGCGCGGGTTCACCGCGCAGCAGCAGTCGAAACCAGATCGCGCCCGCCAGCAGATCCGCGCAACCGCCGCCCGATCCGGTGTGAAGGTTCAGCGGGTCGGCGCGGCCTGCTTCGCCAGTCGCCGGGTGACCCGCCGGTGGGCGGCGAGCAGGCGCGGGACGACGAAGTAGACGGCAGCGGGGACCACGAAGGCGGTGAGCACGAGTGCTCGCAGGGCTGGCGGCCAGCCGCCGGTGAACGGGGCCATCACCGTCATACCCACGGCCACCATGGGGAAGATGGCAAGCCAGGTGATGGCGGCGCGGACGTGCACCGAGGGGGTGGTCGCGGTGGGGGGCTCGATGGTGGTGGTCACGACGGCTCCTCAATCTCCAACTAACTAGTTGCAATCGAGAGTAGACACCAGCGCGGCCAGAATTGCAACTAGTTAGTTGGAGATCTGCTAGAGTCGGGGCATGGCCTGGGACATCGAGCGCACCAAGCGGCGGTTGCTGGACGCGGCGGCCGAGGAGTTCTGCGAGCGCGGGCTCGCCGGCGCGCGGGTGGACCGGATCGCCGCGGCCGCCGGGGTCAACAAGGAGCGCATCTACCAGTACTTCGGGAAGAAGGACCAACTCTTCGCCACCGTCATCAGCCGCGAGGTGACCGCGCTGGGCGATGCCGTGCACATCGACGGTGAAGGCCCGCAGGCGGTGATCGACTACGCCGAACGGTTCTTCGACCACGTGTGCCGCAAACCCGCGCTGGCGCGCCTGCTGTTCTGGGAGAGTCTGGAGTTGGGCATTCCGGTTGCCGAACCCGAACGACGCCAGAGCATGCGTGACAAGATCGCGGGCATCCGTCGTGCGGTCCCGCGGGTTTCGGAAAGCCAAGCGCGAGAACTGCTTTCGACGATCCTGTCGCTGTGCTACAGCTGGCAGGCGTTACCCACGCTGGACCGCCTCGCCACCGGCGATCCGGCGCCAAGGGCTTCGCGGCAGCGACAGCGCCGGAAAGCCATCGGACGCCTCGTCTCGGCCGCCCTCACCAGTGCCACCGTCCTCGACGGCGCCTCGTAAGTGGCACCGGATGGTCAAGCCACTGCTGTTGTTGGACGTCGACTTTACCGACCGCAGGTAGTGCCGCCCGTGATGTCCGTCTGGGCCTGTGACCAGGACGTCATGGGCTCGTTTACCGACCGGGACCGGGACGTCTGTCATGTTCCGGGTTCGGTACGGAGGACAAGTGGCACGGCACGTCGTGATCGGGGACTTGAGGGTCCAGCGGATCGAGCGGAAGGACGGGCGGAGATCATGGACGATCGTCTGGCCTGAGGGCACGCTCCACACGGAGGCGGAACGGTTCCTGCGCGAGCATGAGGGCTCGGGCACGCAGAAGACCTACGCGTACTACCTGGTGGACCATCTGCGCTGGCTGGAGCGCGAGTGCCTGGCCTTCGACACGGTCCAACTGCGCGACCTGGAAAGGTACATGGGGATCATCGGTGCCCAGGTCCGCATGCCGCTCGGAGAACCGTGGCGGGTCGGCAAGCGCCCCTACAGCCGTTCCGCGCTGTCGACCGCGGCAGCCTGTCTGAAAGGCTTCTACCTGCACCAAGCCTCCCTCGGCATCAACGGCGAACTCGGCAAGAAGCTCGACAGGTCCCGGCTGCCGTCGCGGGTGGACCGCCGCCGCTCGTTCCTCGGTCACGCGAAGTCGCCACTGCCCACGAACCCGCTGGCACCGAAAGGGCCGCACCGCCGGCACCCGAAGATGCTGCCGGATGGGGCGCGGGAGAGGCTGCTGGAGACGGTGAACGCCGCCCGGGACCGGCTGGTCGTGGACTGGCTCGCCGACGGGGGCCTGAGGATCGGCGAGCTGTGCGGGTTGCACCTGGTCGACCTGCACCTGCGGGAGAACGCGGCCTGCGGCGAATGCCGCACCCCGCACCTGCACGTCTGCCACCGGCCCGGCAACCCGAACCATGCCGAGGCCAAGACCAAACACCCATGGCAGGTCACGCGAGGGACGGTCACCGGCGGGCTGATCAAGCGAGTCAGCCCAGCGATGGTGCACTCCTACTTCGAGTACATGACGACCGAGTACCCGCGCGGCGCTCGGCACGGCATGCTCCTGGTCCAGCTGCACGGCGCCGATGCCGGCCAGCCGTGGGCCCCGGTCGGTGCCCGCCGGATGCTCGGGCGGGCAGGGAAGCGCGCTGGTCTGGGGCTGGTGAAACCCCATGCCTTCCGGCACACCTTTACCTCGGCGGTTCTCGACGCCGCGGACGGCAACACCCTGATCGCCCGGGACGCGGGCGGCTGGGCCTCGGCCGCGATGGTCGACGAGGTCTACGGTCACGTCGACATCCACGATCCGGTCTTCGATGCCGCTCTGCGCACGGTCTGGGGTGAGAACCGATGAAGCGCCGGGACGCCTTCCTGTTGCCCTTGCTGACCTCGCACCAGAACGACACGCGGATCGGCAGAGATCGTCTGGAAATCCTCACCGCGCTGATGAACGCACCCTCCTTCGACCCGCTGTTTCGCGACGACATCATCCAAATCCCACAGGGACACCAGACCTATCGATGGTTCTGCCGGGTCGGTGGTTGCGAGCGCGCCACCGGCCTCGGCGACTTCTGCCACAGCCATCGAGAACAGTGGCTCACGGTCGCGAAGCAAAGAGTCAGCCGGTCGGCTTTCCTCAGCACTGCTGAACCTTTGGGCCAATCAACCGATCATTACGGCAATTTGTCTTGCCTGATCTGTCCCGAGCGTCCCGCGCGACCGGGTGAGTATCGTCTCTGTGAATTGCACTTCAAAAAGTGGAGTCGGGCGCGAGCCGGGAAAGAAGTCGCACTCGACTTGGATGGGTGGGTCGCCGAGCAAAGTCCTTCTCCGGGGTTCGGGGCATGCATGGTGCTGGTCTGTCCTCTGTTGGCGGAGTCGCAGCTCGGACTCTGCCGTCGGCACGGTAATGCTTACCGGAGGGCAGGTACCCCCGGCGGGGCGTCAATTCCGCAGGGATGGTTGCGTGACGACCAAGCCGCAGTCAGTTACAAAGACCACAGCCAGTTCCAGGCGTGGTGCAATGCGGAGGCCGCAGTCGCCCTGCCTGCTCAGTTGAACTTGCGCGGCCTGCGTCCGCTGGCGCAGAAGGAGATTCAGTGGGGGCTGTTCACTCACACTCAACGGTCGCGTCCGGCCCGTTGGGATGTCACCGCGCTCCGAATGGTAGTGAATGCCTGTCGCGAAGCAGATGCGACCTCGATCATCGATCTGGACGTTTCGTCCTTGACTAAGACCGCCACGGGGATCACGAAAGAGATCCTCCATGAGTTGCGTCTGGTCTATTTCACGCGCGAGGAGACCAAGGAGGCTGGATTCATCGAGACCAGGCACTTCGGCGTCAGCCTCGATCAGCGGCTCGGGCATATCGGCCTCACCGAGATCTCCCAACGATGGCTACAGGGAATCGCGTGGGACTACTTTGCCGAGATCCTGAGTTCGCCCCGATGTCCCAGTGCTCACAAACTCGATCAAATTCGCCGCGCGATGACCGAATTGAGCGCTTTCCTTGAAGTCGATGCCCCTGGCGGGGGCCACGACCCCGCAGTCTTGACGAAGGGGCACGCCGATCGCTTCGTCGCAGATCAGAGACATCGCGAACGCCATGGACTCCCCTCTTTGGCCATGGTCCGGTCCGATGGGAAGCCGAGCATCGTCACGACCGGCACGCGGTCGGTGGTCTTCAACCACACGCGCAAGATCCTCCGCAAGGCAATGGACGACGGTGCGACCGATGCTCTCGGCCTCGCGAGAGAGTTTGTCGTCGCGCTGCCGAACGCCGGCGCCACGGCCTACCCGAAGCGTCGGCGCCCCTTCGCCGACGAGGTGGCACGCGCACTGGCAGACGAGCGCAACCTCGCCGAGTTCACACGCGTCCACGATGGGGATGACGAGGGCGCTCGGGACATCTGGGAGATCATCGTCATCACCGGACGACGGCTGGGGGAGGTCATCGAGCTCCGCTGGAACTGCATCGGTCGGCTCAATGGGCTCGCGATGCTCTGGCACGACCAGACCAAGGTGGGCAACTACGACGCCGCCATTCGCATCCCCGAGTCGCTCTACGACCTCATCACCGCCCGACAACGCAAGACGCTCAGCCGGTTCGCCGACGAACACGGCTACACCCCCACCGGCAAAGAACGCGACGGACTCGCGCTGTTCCCCACCAACTACCGCAGCACCGACGGAACGATCGCACTGAGCAGACCGTGGTTCTACAGCCGTTTCCGCCCCTGGGTCGACTCCCTGGACATCGGCCATTGCGTTCCCCACCAGGCTCGCCACACCCTGGCCACCAGCCTCCTCCGCCAAGGCGCCACCCTCACCCACATCCGTCGCTATCTCGGGCACGTCTCGGACAGGATGGCCGAGCACTACGTCCATCTCTCCAACACCGATCTGGAGAACGTGCTCCAGCACGTGTGGGTCGCCGGCCCCGGCACGGCCACTCCGGGGGAGCTCCTCTCAGGGGACTCCGCCGAGGCGCTCACCAAGGAGCAGGCCCTGGCCATCGCGGTCGACCTCGCCCGCCGCAGCACCCCGGCCGAGGGCGGATTCTGCACCTTCCAGCCGGTCGTCGACGGCGGCGCCTGTCCCTGGAACCTGGACTGCCACAACTGCGACAAATTCGTCCTCTCCGGCGCCGACCTCCTCTACTGGCGGCGCAAGCGCGAGCAGTGGCGGCTGCTGGCCGAGGGCGCCCCAGACGACGCCACCGCCGACTACCTCCACCGCTACTTCGAGCCGACCGGCCGCGCCATCGACGGTCTGGAGAAGGCCCTGGCCGGCCTCGGCCTCCTTGATGACGCGCTCGCCCTGGACCTGCGTAAACCGCAGGACTACTTCCATCGCGTGTGGTCCACTGCCTTCCGCGCCACCGATCTCGCCGACGCGGGCAGCAGGGAGCAGGACGAGTGCAGCGATACGTGCACAACAGACGGCGACGATCTCGAACAGGACATCGCATGAAGACCGCCAGCGTTCCAGAACCCCGCACGGCAGCTGCCCTGGCGGCCCGTCGTCGCAAGACCGAGACGGCCCTCCAGCGAGTCCACGAGGCCATCACCTGCCTCCGTCGTGAGAAGGCACAGATCAGCATCGCCGCCGTCGCCCGTCGCCCGTCGCGCGGACGTATCCCGTACCTTCCTCTACGACAATCCCGAGGCCAGGGCGGCCATCGCCTCAGCCATGGCCGAGGTCGGCGAGTGCCGGTTGCGGACCCTCGCCGAGCAGGACGACGAGCGTGAGGCGACGTGGCGGGAACGCGCGCTGAACGCCGAGGACGCCCTCAAGGCAGCCCACGCTGAGATTCTGGCTCAGCGCACCCGCATCGGCGAACTCCTCGGTGAAATCCGGGACTTGCAGGCTGAATGGACCGAGGAAGCCATCCAGCGGATCACCACCGAGAACACCACCCTCAAACAGCGGGTCCGCCAGCTCACTGCCGAAAACCGCACCCTCGACGAGCGGCTCAAGGCTGCCCGCTCCAACCTCCGCTTCCAGGACCGGCGCCTCGCCGACCTCGAAGCCCAGATCGCTGGCAGCTGAGAACTCAAGGAGTGCCGCTCGGTCCGGTGACCACGGGAAACCCGTGGTCACCGGGCCGAGTCGTATGCCAGGATCCGGCGCATGGAGCCCCACAAAGAGTCGGCAGCAGGCGAGGTCATGCGTCAACGCGGCTGGCGCAAGGCATTCACCGTCCAAGAGATGGTCGACAAGTGGGCCTGGCTCGTGGGCAAGGTCGAGGACGGTTACAGCGACCTGGTGGACGAATACACCAACGACCTCTACAGCCGGAACTGGCTGCACGAGGCATGGCCGATCCTCACTGAGCGCGTGATCGTCCTATGGACCCCGCAGGTCAAGGCCCTCGACGACCGTTTCCGGGCTGCCACCGTCTTCGACGACGGCATCTCGTTGTCGCAGTTCCACCGGATCAGCGAATTCGACCCCATCGACATGTGGTGGTGGCGGCGCCACCCTCGTCTACTCGTCGGCGATCTCGGCCGCTCGCTCCGCTCGGCGGGCGCTACCGACTGATCCTCCGCAATGGAGCCTGCTACGAATCGCGGCCAGCGACCGCAATCACCTGGCCGGCGGCTCGGCCAGGAGGACGACTCGGTCGGTGTCGATGTCGAAGCCGAGCACCGGATGACCATGATCGGTTTCCGCCTGCCGGGCTGGAGTCGTCGCCGGCCCCTTCGGATGTGGCTCAACCCCGCGCTGGGTCCGGCGCTGCTGGAATTGGCCGCGCAGGCCGGATTGGAGCTGGTGTGGGCCACCAACTGGGAACATCGGGCCAATACGATGATGGGCCCGGCGATCGGCTTGCCGGTGCTGCCGGTCATCGAGTTTCCAGCCGGGTTGCAGCCCTTGCCGGGACGACGGTTCACCTGGAAGTACGGCCCGGTGGCTCGATACGCCGCCGGGCGCCCGCTGGCCTGGCTGGATGACGACTTCGACGTCTATCCGACCGCGCGTGAGGAATTCCTGGACCGGCGCCGGGCGGCGAGCGTGCCGACCGAGTTGGTTGGCGTGAATCCACGCATCGGCATCACCGACGACCATCTCGCGTCCGTCGCCGGCTGGGCGCAATCGCTCTGATCATCGCCAGTGCAGGCGTCTTGCCCAAGGTACGAACGATTACGGTGCGGGCGGAGATGGTTGTGTTCGCAGGTCGCGCACGGTGCAGGAGAGACCGGGAGCCCGGGCGAGCTTGCTGTCAAGAGTTATCAGGTCGGCACCGAGGGATTCAGCCAGCGCGACATAGGCCGCGTCATACGGCCACATGTTGTGCCGCAACTGCCAGATGCGCGGCAGCAAGGGCACGTGATCGTATCGTTTCAGCTTGATGATGCCCAGCAGTTCGAGCGCCCGTTGTGCCTCGTCGACGGGCAGCTTGCCGCCTCGAACCAGGCCTCGCAAGGTCGACGCGCATTCCAGGTCGACCGCGTACGGAGCGGCGAGCCGTTCGCCGACGGATGCCGTGCGTACCCTCTCCGCGGGCGCGTCCCTGCCGACGAGGAACTCCACCAGAGCGGACGTGTCCAGAACGATCAACTGCGGGCCTCACGCATGTCCGCGATCGCATCCATGACATCGTCAGCCGTTACCGCGGAGCGTGCGGCGATGGTCCGTGCCCGTTCCGCGGCCTCTTCCGTGGTCAGCATTTCGGCTTCACCCTCAAGCAATTGGCGCACATACGACTGCAACGACTGCCCCGCGCGGGCGGCCCGCACCTTCAGCGTGGTCAGCGCGTCGTCGGACACGTCGCGTACGTGAATGGTAGGCATGGAGCCATTTTAGTCCCAATGAAAGCATTTTGCTAGCGGAACTACCTACCGCCGCGCAGCAAGGGCACGTGGTCACGGGCTAGGGGTTGAACAGCCGTCTTGGGCCTGGGCCTTCCCGGCCGAGCTTGTCGTTGGAGTTGACCAACTCGCACTGCTCGAAGGACAGGCAACCGCAGCCGATGCACTCGGTGAAGCGGTCGCGCATTTGTTCCAGCCGGGCGATCCGGGCGTTGAGCTCGGCGCTCCAGCATTCTGACGCTTTGACCCAGAATTCGCGGGTGGGGGCTACGCCCTCGGGTAGCAGGGCGAGGACCTCGCCGATGAACGAGAGCGGGATGCCGAGGTGGTGCGAGGCGCGGATGAAGGCGACTTGGCGAAGGGTTTCCCGGGGGTAGCGGCGCTGGTTGCCGGTGGTGCGCCGGCTGCGGAGAAGCCCTTGTCGCTCGTAGAAGCGCAGGGCCGAGGCGGGGACTCCGCTGCGCTCGGCGAGTTCACCGATGGTGAGCTCGGCGATGCCGGCCGGTAGTGATGCCATGTGGATCACATTACTTGACTTGAACCCTTGTTGAGGTTTGACGCTGCTGAGGTACAGCGAATGATCAGCTCTCGAAGGGATTCGCCATGTCTAAAAGCCCGCTCCGGCTCGCGGTGATCGTGGGCAGCACGCGGGAGGGCCGGTTCGGCCCCACCGTCGCCACCTGGTTCGCCGAGCACGCCGCACAGCGTGCGGACATCGTGGTCGACGTCATCGATCTCGCGGAGGTGCGGCTTCCCGCGTGTTTGTCCAGTGAACCCGATCAGGAAGGAGCACGGGCGCTGGCGGTGGTGGGGCCGCGACTGGTCGCGGCCGACGCGTTCGTCGTCGTGACGCCGGAGTACAACCACAGCTATCCCGCGTCCTTGAAGAACGCGATCGATTGGCACTTCACGCAGTGGCAGGCCAAGCCGGTGGGATTCGTTTCCTATGGCGGTATTTCGGGCGGATTGCGGGCCGTGGAGCATCTCCGGCACGTCTTCGCCGAACTGCATGCGGTGACCGTGCGCGACACGGTCAGTTTTCACGGCGCTCAATCCCAGTTCGACCCGGCCGGCCGGCCGACGGACCCGGTGGCGTGCGGGAAGGCCGCCACCAAGTTGCTCGACCAGCTCGTCTGGTGGGGCCGCGCCACGAAGGCGGCCCGCGCCGAACAGCCGTACGCCGCCTGATTTCGCCGGCCTGCCAGAGGAAGAGTGACATGACCACCATCCACAATGCGCTGCCCGACCCCGCACGGCCGGACACCGGCTCCACTGCGAGGCAGGACGAGGTGTCGGACAGCCCCACGGGCTGGGTGGCCGAGCACATCCGCCGCTATGTCGAAACCGACGGCGAGAACGGCCATCTGTACCAGGGCCGGCCGACCCTGCTGCTCACCACCCGAGGCCGCAAGTCCGGCAAGCTCCGGCGTACCGCGTTGATCTACGCGCAGGACGGTGCCCGCTATCTGCTGGTGGCCTCGAACGCCGGCGCGCCACACCATCCCGCGTGGTACCTCAACCTCGACGCTCACCCCGATGTCACCGTCCAGGTCCGCGACGAAACGTTCCCCGCTCGGGCCAGAACCGCCACCGCGGAGGAGAAACGGCCGTTGTGGGAACGGACGACATCGGTCTTCCCGCTCTACGACACCTACCAGGCCAAAGCCGGCCGGGACATCCCGCTCGTGATCGTCGAACGCCTTGCCGGAAAGGATGCCTGAGAGCGTCGCGGCGAAATCGGAGACTACGGACATCGTCTCGGTCGACGCTGTGCCGGCCACCGCGGCCTGTCCGGCCCAATGGATTCGATGAGGATGTCGGGGCCGGGATGTCGAGATACGGTCCCTCTGTTCGTCATCCTCTTCGACCGACCGGAACACGGATGAGCGGAGGACCTGTGCAGTACATGCTGTTGATCTACGATTGCGAGCGGCCCGGGCCGGACGATCCGGGTTTCGCCGAGGCCCTGGCCAGGGTGAACGCGTTTGCCGACGAGTGCCGCCGGCGCGGCGTGTTCGTCTCCGGGCACCCCCTGGAGGCCGAGCACACCGCCACCACCGTCAGCGTGCGGGACGGCCGGACGCTGATCACCGACGGTCCCTACGCCGAAACCCACGAGCACCTCGGCGGCGCCTACGTCCTCGACTGCCGCAATCTGGACGAGGCCCTGGAGCTGGCCGCGATGTGCCCGATGGCCGGGCAGGGCGGGATCGAGGTGCGGCCGATCGCCGGTATGCCGGGCCTTGACCACCGCCCGGCGAACCTGGCGGCCACCGGCGAATGAACGCCCCGCGCGTCCTGCAGCAGGTCTACCACGAGCACCGGGCCCGGATGCTCGCCGCGCTGATCCGCGTCCTCGGCGACTTCGAACTAGCCGAGGACGCCCTGCAGGACGCGTGTGCGCTCGCCTTGCGCGCATGGGACGGACCGGCGCCGGACGACCCGGTGGCGTGGCTGCTGACCGCGGCCCGCAACAGCGCGATCGACCGGTTGCGGCGGGCCCGGCGCGGCCGGGAGAAGCTGGCCCAACTCGGCGCGGCTGCCGAAGGTGTCCCCAGGCGGGGCCCAGGGGTTGCGTCCCCAGCGGACACAGGGGTGTCGGGGGCTGCCTCCAAGCGGGACCTGGGGAGTGCACCGCCAGACGACAGAGCGGTGACGATGATGACGGACTTCGGTGAGGACAGCTTGCTGAGCACGGGTGATGAGCGGCTCAGCCTGATCTTCACCTGCTGTCATCCCGCCCTGGCCGAGGACGCGCGGGTTGCCCTGACCCTGCAGGCCGTGGCCGGGCTGACCGCCGGGCAGATCGCTCGGATGTTCCTGGTCGGCGAATCGGCGCTGGCGCAACGGCTGGTGCGCGCGAAACGGAAGATCCGGGATGCGGGCATCAGTCTCGAGGTCCCGGCCGACCACCTGCTGCCCGAGCGGCTCTCCGGCGTGCTCGCGGTGCTGTACCTGATCTTCACCCAGGGCTACACCGCCGCCCGCGACCGGCCCGAGCACCGCACGCTGTGCCAGGAAGCGATCCGGCTCGCCAAACTTGTCGCCGTACTGATGCCCGACGAGCCCGAAACGCTCGGCCTGGTCGCGTTGTTGCTGCTACATGACTCGCGCGCCGCCGCCCGCTACAGCGCCTCCGGTGAGGTGGTGCTGCTGGAAGACCAGGACCGGTCCCGCTGGGATCACGCGGAGATCATCGAAGCCATCGGGTTACTGGACCGGGCGCTGCGTTTGGGCAGACCGGGCCCGTACCAGTTGCAGGCCGGGATCGCCGCGTTGCACGCCCAGGCCGTCTCCGCCGATCAGACGGACTGGCCGGGCATCGCCGCCCTCTACGCCCACCTGCTCGCGCTGACTCCGTCGCCGGTGGTGGCGCTGAACCACGCCGTGGCCGTGGCCATGGCGACCACCCCGGAAGAGGGCCTGGCGCTGATCGACCGAATCGACGGACTCGACCGCTACCACCTGCTGCACGCCGCCCGCGCGGACCTGCTGCGCCGCCTCGGCCGCACGGCGGAGGCGGCATCGGCGTACCGGCGTGCCCACGAACTGGCCGCCAACCCCGCCGACCGGCGGTTCCTCGCCGGCCGGCTACACGACCTCGACGTGACGGAGTCCCAATGAGACTGTCCATTCTCGACCAAGGCCATCGCCGCCGCGCCAAGCTGTTCCTGGCGTTCACCGCCATGATGTCGCGTGTGGACAGTCCGGACATCGTGAAGATGCTGCTGTACCGGCCTGGCTTTCTCACCCGTGCGCTGCTGGACCTCACCGCCGACGCCATGCGTGGGCCGTCGTACTGGACCGCAGGGGAGCGCGAATACCTCGCGATGTGCACCGCGCGGCTACACCAGTGCCCGTTCTGCATCGACACGCACGCCGAACTCACCCGCATCGCCGGCCACGGCGAAATCGACCCGGACGATGCCGCGTCGGCCCGGCCCCAACTGCGCGCCGTCCGGGAGTTCCTCGACGTGGCCACCCGGGACCCGGACCACGTCGACATCACCGGGGTCGCTGACCTGCCCGAGGACGCGTTGCGGGAAGCGCTGCACGTCAACCTGGTGTGGAACATCGTCAACCGCCTGGCCAACGCGTTCGGCTTCGTCCTCCGCGAGGGCCAGTTGCACAGCGGTACCCGCGCGCTGCACCGGTTCGGCTACCGCTTCCCGTCCTTTCTGCTCACCGACGGTCCTGTCACCGATCACGGCGACGTCGTGGCCAACCTGCGCCACGCGGTGCTGGATGCTCCCGCGACCACCGACCCGGCACTGCGCGCCGCCGCCGTGGCCGGTGACCCATTACCCGAACCGTGGCAGTCCTACGCCACGGCCGTCCGCGACACCTCGTACCGGATCACCGACACCGACATCGAACGGCTCACCGCGGCCGGGCACACCGAAGACCAGATCTTCGAGGTCGCCGTCGCAGCGGCGGTCGGCGCGGCGCTACGCAGCTTCGATGCCGGCCGGAACGCACTGGAGCAGAAGACCACGGGCTGAACCGATGCGCCGCAAGGCGGTTAGGCGAATTTGCTGGTGATTTCCCCGTTGGTGGTGGTCACGTCGAGCCGATGTTCGCCGACCGGGTCATGGGGCACGCCGTTCTCGACATGGTGTGTTGCCTCCGGCCGATCGCCGTGGTTGGCGATCGAACGGTGTATCGACACCTTGGTCGAGTCTTGTCCACCATGCAGTGTGACGCCGCCGGAGTTGCTGTCCAGCCGTACAGAAGTGATCTCTGGGGCTGGCCCTACCCGGCATACGGTGGCCAGCGGGAATGACGGCTCAGTGGGGTCCGCCGGTACCGCTGGGCTCAGGTCGCCACCCGGTAACGGGTGGTGCGACGCCGATCGTCGTCGACAAGGTGGAACCGCCCTGTCGAGAACGGCTACGGCTGTTCGTCCTCCGGTGCGTCAACCGACGATTCACCGAAAGGACCGAGCAATGCCTGGACAGATCGACTGGATCGAACTGCCTGCCGCCGACACCGGCAAGGCCCGTACCTTCTACGGCGGCTTGTTCGGCTGGGGCACCAGCGAATTCGGCGGCGACTACCACGTGATCGACAACGGGCCCGCGGGCGCCATCGCACCTCGCGAGGATGGCTTCACCCACCCACGGGTCTACTTCACCACCGAGGACGTCGACGCCTCGGTCAAGCGTGTCCACGAACTCGGCGGCACCAGCGAGGACGTCCAAACCGTCCCAGGGGTCGGCCGGATCGCGCACTGCCATGACGATCAGGGCACCCCGTTCAGCCTCTACGAGCCCGCCGCGCAGAGCTGACCAACCCGGTGTGGGAGGACCGGTCAGGTCCTCCCACACCGGGCCAGCGTGCCGGTTTGCTGGGTCCTGCCACGTCCGGCCCGCTAGTCTCGAGTTCCCGCGAGGACCGGGAAATTGCTGCGGAACACTCCGTGTGGGTCGCGGTTTCGCTTGATCGTTTGCAACCGGGTGAGTGTGCCGGGGCTGAAGGTGTCGGCGGCGTTCTCGCCGGGAGCGAGGTAGGTGAAGGGTTTGCGGTCACCGACGTGCGGGGCGAGGCTGGCGATCAGGTCGTGCTGTCGGGTGTGGACGGCCGCCGCGGTCTCGGGCGTCGTGGGGATACCGAACAGGTAGATGGCGTAGGGCTCGGTCAACGGGCCGTGCGGGCTGTCGGAGGGTTGGGCGAAGGCACCGCCCAGGTGTCGAATTTGGACACTGAGCAGTGGCCGGATGGGCTCGGACAGCAGGGTTTTGACGGTCACGTCGGTCAGTTCGGTCAGCAGTTCTCCGCGGGAGAGCCCCGGACTGGGGTTGGTCGGCTCGGCGGCGATGGTGCCCAGTTCGGCGATCGGCATCGCCGCGCGGCTGTCGGAGATCGGCGTGCCGATGCCGTCCAGGCCACGCAGCAGCGCTCGCCCTTCGGCCGGGTCGCCGAGATACGTGGCGTCCACCGCGACCAGCGGAGCCGAGCCGGGAAAGTGCAGCAGGTCGGCCCAGACGGTGAGTTCGTCCGGTGCGCCGGCGGTGATCTCGCGGAACGCCGCCAGCGCCTCGGGCGCACGGTCGGCGGACCAAAGCACGCGCCCGCCGTATAGCTGGGGAGCTGGGTGCAGGTCGAACTCGAGCGCGGTGACGATCGCGAAGTCACCCCCGCCGCCGCGTAGCGCCCAGAACAACTCGGGATCGGACTCGGCCGTCACGCGGGCGCGGCGCCCGTCGGCGTCGACGATGTCGAAGGCGGTGACGCTGTCGGCGGCCCATCCGTACTTGCGGCCGAACCAGCTCAGCCCGCCTCCGAGGCTGTAGCCGGCCACACTGACCACGGGAGAGCTGCCCGGCACACCCGTGAGACCCAGTGGCCCTGCGACCGCTAGGACCTCACCCCAGGACACGCCGGCGCCGACGCGAGCCGTACGTGCGTCCGCGTCCACGCGAAGCTCGTCAAGGTGGCGGGTGCGCAGCAAAATCACCCCGTCTACGTCGCCGCTGGCGCCGTGCCCGCTGGGCTGGGCCGTCACCGTCAGGCCATTGTCCCGGGCGTAGCGGACGAGGGCTGCCACATCGTCGGCATCCTCCGCGTCGACCACGGCGGCCACCGGTTGTTCGACGGCGAGGTTCCACGGCCTGGTCGCGTTGGCGAAGTCGTCGTCGCCGGGCAACAGCACGCGTCCTCTGACGGCGGAGCGCAAGTTCAGCATGAGTTTCTTCGTCCTTTCAGTAAGCGGGAAGGGGATCAGGCCCGGGCAACGTCGGCGAGCACGGATTCGGTCGAGCCGGCCTTGCGGGAGCTTGGTGTGAAGCCGAAAACGGTGACCGTGGCGAGCACGATCACGGCCGCGGCGAGGAACACGGCGGTGCGCAGGCCGGTGATCGTCATGCCGGTCCCCGCCGAGTTCGCGATGGCGACCAGGACGGCAAGGCCGACCGCACCGCCGATCTGCTGGGCCGTGGAGGTCAGGCCCGAGGCGACGCCCCGGTTGCGGGCATCGATTCCGGCGGTCGCGGCGCCGAACATCAGGGTGTACCCGGCACCTTGTCCGAGACCGAGCAGCACCAGGCCGGGCACCAGACCGAGGTAGCCGGCCGTGGTGCTCATGCACACGCCCACCACCACCGTGCCGGCCCCGCCGACGGTCAAGCTGATCACCATGGCGGTGCGCATCCCACGGCGGGTGGCGAGCCGGCCGGCGATCTGCGACCCCGCGGCGATGGCCGCCATGGGCACCAGGAAGGCCAGGCCGGTGGCCAGGGGGCCGTAGCCGTGCACGGCCTGGAAGTAGACGGTGAGGAAGTACAGCAGCGTGCCGAAGCCGGCCATGTACAGGAAGGTGACGGCGACGCCGGTACGCAGATCGCGGTCGCGCAGCAACCGCATCGGCAGCAGCGGGTCGCCGCTTTTCCGTTCGATCACGACGAACGCCACCAGCAGCACCGCGCCGGCACCGGCCGCGGTGAGCACGGTCGGGGCGGTCCAGCCCGACTCAGGACCCTGGACCAGCGCGAATACCAGGAGCACGACACCGGCGGTGGCGGTCAGCGCACCGGCCAGGTCCAACCGGCGGCCGACGTCCCGCGGTCCGTCGTGCGGAATCAGTACCAACGCGGCGGCCACGGCGATCAATACCAGCGGCACATTCACGAAGAGCACCGCGGCCCAGCCGAACGCGTCGGTGAGCACCCCGCCCAGGAGCGACCCCAGGATCATGCCGCTGCCACCGGCGGTGCCCCACACGGCGAATGCTCGGTTGCGGTCCCTTCCGGCGGCGAAACCGGTGCTGACCAGGGTCAGCGTCGACGGGAACAGCAGCGCACCGCCGAGGCCCTGCAGTGCGCGCGCGGCGATCAGTGTTCCCGGCGCGGTCGCCAGTCCACCGGCCAGTGAGGACACCCCGTACAGCGCCAGCCCCAGCACGAACATCCTCCGCGGGCCGAACAGGTCACAGCCACGACCGCCCAGCAGCAGGAAACCACCGAAGGCGACCGCGTACGCGCTGATCACCCATTGCAGAGTTTGTGTGGAGAAGCCGAGCGCGTCGCCGATCTCCGGCAACGCGACGTACACGATGTTGTAGTCGATCGAGATGATCAACTGCGCGAGCGCCAGCAACGCCAACGTCGCGGCCGGCCGCCGGAACCGCGCCGGCGCGGTCTGGACCTCAGGCATTCTCGAGCACGACCTTCCCGGCGATGCCGTCGCGCTTGGCCAAAAACGCCTCCCGGGTGGCGGACAACGGGAAGGTGGCGCCGATGAACGGGCGGAGCCGCCCGGCGCGGACGTGCTCGGCGAGTTCGGCGAGCTGCGTGCGGTCGGATTCCACGATGAAGTACACGGCTCGACCGTCGGCCGGCGCCGGGGGCGGCGCGGAGATCGACACCAGTGTTCCGCCGGGTTTGACGACGGCGGCCGAGCGGGCGAGCACGTCCCCGCCGATCGTGTCGAAGACCAGGTCGGCCTGGCTCACTGCGTCCTCGAACCCGTGCTGGTCGAGTGCGATGAACTCATGCACGCCCGCCTCGGTCGCCACGTCGTGGTGCTGTCCGTGCCCGGTACCGATCACGTGTGCCCCGGCGTCGCGGGCGAGTTGGGTGGCGACGGTTCCGACGCCGCCGGCCGCGCCGTGGATGAGGACGGTCTGCTTGGCGGTGAGCCGCCCATGGGTGAACAGCGCCTGCCACGCGGTGAGGCCCGGCATCGCCAGAGCGGCCGCGTCCGCGTGGGTGACCGTGTCGGGCAGGACCGCGAGATCGCGTGCTTCGACGGCGAGGTACTCGGCCGCGGCGCCGTCGCGGTGCCGGTCGGTGAGCCCGTAGACCCGGTCGCCGACCTGCAGCCCGGTGGTGCCGTACCCGATCTCGGTCACCACGCCGGACACCTCGTGTGCGGGGATGGCGGGGGTCCGGTCCCGGCCGGCGCGGTCGACCCAGGTCACCGGCCAGTCGAGCTCGCCCGGCGTGAACGAGGCCGCGTGCACCTTCACGACCACGTCGCCGACACCGACGTAGGGCTGTGGTGCGTCTTCGTAGACCAGGCCCTCGGGTCCGCCGGGCGAGTGAATTCTGGTGGCTTTCATGTTCATGCCATGACCGTATGGGCCAAAAGACCCGCGATAGGGTTCATTACTGTGGCAGAACCAGGGGTCAATCCTGTAGATGGTGCAGAGTTGCCAGCGGAGGGGCCGGGCGCGGGGACCGACCTCCATCTGGAGCTCACCGGCGAAGGCAGTCGTCGCGACCAGCTCATGCGCGCACTGCGAGAAGCCATCCGCTCCGGCCGGCTCGCGCCGGGGACGCGGCTTCCTCCCTACCGCAGCCTTGCCCTCGACATCGGCGTCGCTCGCAACACCGTCGCCCGTGCGTACGCGGAACTCGTCGAGGAGGGCTGGCTGACCGCCCGGCAAGGATCCGGCACCCGGGTGGCTCAGCGCGCCACGCCGCTGGAGCCCGACCGCGTGCGGCGGCCACTCCCGCAGACCCGCCGCCGCGTGCTCCATGATCTGGCGCCCAGCTCACCGGATGCCGCTGCCTTTCCCCGCGCTGCCTGGCTCACCTCCGTCCGACGCGCCGTCGCGGCCGCACCGACCGACGCCTTCGGGGTGCTGGACTCACACGGCAGGCCTGAGCTGCGTCGCGCACTGGCGGAATACCTGGCGCGAACCCGGGGCGTCCGCACCGAACCCGACCGGATCGTCATCTGCTCCGGTTTCGCTCACGGGCTGCGGCTGTTGGCGAAGGCACTTGATGGCCCGATCGCGGTGGAGGCCTACGGCCTGGACTTCCATCGGGGAATCCTGCACGAGGCAGGCTTGCGCACCGTGCCGCTGACGATCGACTCGCACGGGGCACGGATCGACGAACTATCCGCCAGCGGTGCGAAAGCCGCGCTGCTGACCCCGGCGCACCAGTATCCCACCGGAGGCCCACTGCACCCGGAACGTCGAGCGGCGGTAATCGACTGGGCCCGCTCCACCCGCGGTCTGCTTCTGGAAGACGACTACGACGGCGAGTTCCGCTATGACCGGCAACCGGTCGGCGCTGTCCAGGGCCTCGACCCAGAACGGGTCGTCTATCTGGGCTCGGCCAGCAAAAGCCTCTCGCCCGGCTTGCGGCTGGGCTGGCTGGTGTTGCCGAAAGCCATCGTCGGCGATGTTCTCGCGGCCAAAGGGATCCGGGAAATGTCGACCGGAGTTGTCGGCCAGCTGACCCTCGCCGACTTCATCGCCCGCGGCGCCTACGACCGGCATCTGCGCCGGATGCGGCAAAGCTACCGGCGGCGCCGGGACCTGCTGGTGAACACACTGGCGAAACGCGCGCCGCACATCCGGGTCAGTGGCATCGCAGCCGGACTACACGCCGTTCTCGAACTTCCGGAAAACACCGAAGAAGCCACCCTGCGCGCCGCTCGCCGCCTCGGTCTGGCTCTGGATGGACTGCACCCCTACCGCCACCCCGACAGCGCGATGCCCGCGCGCGACGGCTTGGTCATCGGCTACGGCACGCCTCCTGACCACGCCTTCGCCGCCGCCTTGGACGCCCTGTGCCTGGCCCTACCGGAAGCGTCAGCACCCGGAGAAAGACAAGCGCAGAGCGCCATCCGGTCAGTGGGGATCCGCCGCCTTTCCGGGGACGTGTCGCCTGACGATCAGCAGGGCGAGGATGGCGAGGGCGGCGCCGGCCCACAGCACGCTCGTGGTGCCGATGCGGTCGATGACCAGGCCACCGGTCAGCGCGCCAAGCGCGATGGATAGGTTGAACGTGGCGACGTACGGGGAAGATGCCGCCTCGGCTGCGGCTGGTGCGGCCTTGAGGATCCAGGTTTGGCAGGTGACGGGGACGGCCCCGTAGCCCAGGCCCCAGCCGATGAGGACCGCGCCTGCGGTGATGGCGGTGTGGTCATCAGGGCGAAGATGCCGACGGTCACGGCCAGCACGGCGAGCCAGCCCCTGACGGGCGAGCGGCCGTCGCTGGTGGGGGGTACGGGTGTGTCGAGTGTGGTCACGGCAGGTGTCGGTCTCTCGTGAAGATCGTGGGGCACGCCACCTCGCGGGCGGGGGCCACGCGAGGCGGCCACCGCGTGAGGTGGGGTGCCGGTTATCGGATTCCGGGAGTCGTGCGGGCGGTGACGTTGATCCGGTTCCAGGCGTTGACGGTGAAGATCAGCGCGATGAGCTGGGCGAGTTCCTCCTCGCCGAAGTGCTCGGCGGCCTCGTTGTAGACCTGGTCGGGGACACCGTCGGGTAGCCGGGTGACGGCCTCGGTCAGGGCGAGCGCGGCCCGCTCCCGTGCGGTGTAGAGGCTGGACTCCGCCCAGGCGCTGAGCTGGTAAATGCGTTCGTCCGTCTCGCCGGCCTTGCGCGCATCCGAGATGTGGTAGTCGATGCAGTACACGCAGTGGTTGATCTGGGAGGCGCGGATCTGGACGAGTTCGACCAGGACCGGGTCGAGGCCCGCACGCGCGACGGCGTCGAGGGCCAGGACGGCCTTGAACACCTTGGGCGCGACGGCGGCGAAATTCATGCGCTGGGGCACTTGAAATGTCGTCATGCCCTCGACCCTATGCACGAAAAGATCCACGAGATGGTTCACTTCCGCAGCAATACGATGGGTCAATTTCCCGAACCGGGAGTCCGAGGTGGCCACCTCCCCACCGCAGCCGCGCCGTCGACCTGGCCATCGCCCGCGACACGGTGTCGGACCCTGCTGGGGTCCGGCGAAGTCGCGCAGCGACAAGCAGGATCGCTTGAATCAGCAGCGAATCAGCAAGACTCGGTGACTAGTGCGGTCGTGCTGGTCACTATGTGAGCCACGGCCCGGCGCTGGTCCGTGCAAAACGGGACCACGCTGGGTCGGGTGGAGCTCGCACCGTGGGGGTTTGGGGGGCTCGGCCCCCCAAGGCAATGACACCCGATCCCGGCGAAGTCGCGTAGTGACAAGCGGGAGCGCCTGAATCAGCACCGGATCAGCAAGGCTCGGAGATCAGCGCAGTTGTGCTGGTCACTATGTGAGGCACGGCCGGGTGCTGGTTGCCCCGAAAGGGGACCACGCTGGGTCGGGTGGAGCTCGCACCGTGGGGGTTTGGGGGGCTCGGCCCCCCAAGGCAATGACACCCGATCCCGGCGAAGTCGCGCAGCGACGAGCAGGATCGCCCCAATCGGGTGGGCCCGGAGAGACTCGAACTCTCACTGGCACGGACCTAAACCGTGTGCCTCTGCCAGTTGGGCTACGGGCCCGACCCTCGCAGCCTACCGTGTGGGCCGTGATCTACGGTGATGGCCTGGAAGGTGAGGAGGACCCGTGGCCCGCGACCCGGACACCATCGAGCGTGAGATCGAACAGGCCAGGAGTGCGCTGGCGACCACGCTGGACCAGCTCGGCGAGAAGGCCAGCCCGAAGCGGTTGGCGGACTCGGCGAAGGTCAGCGTGCGCGTCAAGCTGGAGGAGCCGAAGGTCAAGTACCCGCTGATCGGCGGGGGCGTGCTGATCGTCGCGCTGCTGCTGCGCAAGCTCTTCCGCCGCTAGGGGCAGCCATTCGGATGGGCGGAGCCGGCCGGCTCCGCCCATTTCCGCGCGCCGAGGTTTCCTCCTCGTCGCGCGGCTCAGGCGGTGGGTGCGCTGACCTCGGGCATCTTGGCCGCGCCGGCGGAGCCGAGCTCCACCTTCGTCCGGGTGGGCTTCGACGCGGTGAGCGCGTCGCCGATGTTGGTGGTGAGCTTGGCCTTGGGGCGCCGCGTGGATTTCGCTCGCGGCGTTCTTTCCGCAACGGCCTCCGCGACGGCGGGTGCCGGGGGTTCGGCTGCCGTCGGCTCGATCGGCGCGGGCTCGGGCCGGGTCAGGCGGGCCGTCATGTAGACCGACGTGAATTCGAGTGCGCTGCCGTTGAGCAGGTGCACCACCGTGGCGCCCTTGGCGGTCGGCCCGAGCTGGTCCACGAGCTGGTCGGTGTTGTCGCGCGCCGCGATGATTCCCGGCGCCTGGGCGGTCAGTACCTTGCCGTGGCCGGACACGGTGACCGTCCAGTCGTCGCCCTGCTGGGCGTAGGTCGCCACGATCGGTTCCGCCATTGCGTTTCACCCCTCGCTGGCAGCTCGCTCCGCCGTGCGAAGTCCACTACCGTCTTATGAGTGCCCGATATGGGTTCACCCGATCGGGCGCAGCCGTGCCGCTGTCTGCCAGGCTTGCTGCCCTCCATCGATACCTCACGCGACTCTGGGTGACAAGAGATGCGTTGGCTTATTCACTGCGTGACGATCGCAGTTTCAGTGCGTGTCCGACCACACGAGCGCTAATCCGGTTGTCACCGAACGCGCCCGGAAAGCCCTTTCCAGAGAATCTCCATCGCGTAATTTGTCGCCTGTTCAGGTGTCACCTCGTCGTTCCGCTCACACCAGATGGCGAGCCGTTCACAGGCGCCCACCATGAATTCCGCGGCGGCTTCCACCCGTAAGAGTGACCCTGTCTCGAAGTGGTCGGCCATCGACTTGACAATCAGGTCCGCGTGCTGCTGCCGGATGACCTCGATCTCCGCCCAGACGGAAGTGCCGATCAGCGACCCCTCGTGCCGCAGCAGGGACCAGGCGCGCCGGCGTTCCCGTACGAAGTCGAAGAACGCCCGCAAGCCGCGCCGTAGCGCCTCCTCGGCCGACGGCGCCCCGGCGACGGCAAGTTCGGTCGCCTCCCGCAGTTCCGTGCGCGACTGGGCGATGCACGCCGCCAGCAGGCCCTCCTTGGACCGGAAGTACTCGTAGAGCATCGGCTTGGAGACGCCGACACGTTCGGCGATGTCGTCCATCGACGCGGCGGCGTAGCCGCGTGATGCGAACACCTCCTCGGCGATCTGGATCATCTGGCGTTCACGGATTGCCCGCGGCACCCGCTGGCGTCGGCTCGGGCTGGTCACTGGTTCACTCTATCCGGAGCAAACCTACTCACAGTAAGATGAACTCTCGAGTAACACCTAACTCTCTGCGTGGAGGACCGAATGGGTGCACGGACCGAGACGGGTGTGGTCATCGTCGGGACCGGTTTCTCCGGGCTCGGCATGGCCATTCAGCTGCGCAAACAGGGCCGCGAGGACTTCGTGATCGTGGAGAAAGCCGACGACGTCGGCGGCACCTGGCGGGACAACACCTATCCCGGCTGCGCCTGCGACATCCCGTCCCACATGTACTCGTTCTCCTTCGAACAGAACCCGTCCTGGACGCGCGCCTACTCGCCGCAGCCGGAGATCTGGGACTACCTGCGCCGGGTCGCGAAGAAGTACGACCTCCACCGCCACATCCGCTTCGGCCAGGAGATGACCGGCGCGCGCTGGGACGCCGACGAGCACCGCTGGCATGTCACCACCCGCGCCGGCGACGAGTTCATCGGACGGTTCCTGGTCAACGGCATCGGAGCGCTGCACCTGCCCAACATCCCGGAACTTCCGGGCATCGAGGCGTTCGCCGGGCGGGCCTTCCACTCCGCCCAGTGGGAGCACGACTTCGACCTGCGCGGCAAGCGAGTCGCGGTGATCGGCACCGGGGCGAGCGCGATCCAGTTCGTCCCGCGGATCGCGCCCGACGCCGCGCGGCTGCACATCTTCCAGCGCACGCCTCCGTGGATCATGCCCAAGGCGGACCGGACCATTCCCGACTGGGCCCGCGGCCTGTTCGAGAACGTGCCGGGCGCCCAGCGGGCCTACCGGAACCTGCTCTACTGGTTGCTGGAGACGCGGGCGATCGGCTTCAACGGGCACCCGGGCCTGCTGAGGCTGGCCGAGCGACTGGCCAGGGCGAACATGGAACGCGTCATCGCCGATCCCGCCCTGCGTGCGAAGCTCACGCCGGACTACCTCATCGGCTGTAAGCGCGTTCTGATCTCCAACGACTACTACCCGGCGCTGAACCGGGACAACGTCGACGTGGTCACGGACGGTGTGGCCGAGGTGCGCGAGCACAGCATCGTCGACACGGCCGGGGTGGAGCGCGAGGTCGACGCGATCATCTACGGCACCGGCTTCCACGTCACCGACGCGTTCGAAAAGGTCGAGATCATCGGGGAGAACGGCCGGAACCTGGGCAAGGAGTGGTCGTCGGAGGGTATCCGGACACACCTCGGCATCACGGTTTCCGGCTTTCCCAACCTGTTCTTCCTGCTCGGCCCGAACACCGGGCTCGGCCACCACTCGGTCGTGTTCATGATCGAGTCGCAGATCCGCTACATCGGCGAGGCCATCGAGCTGCTCGACCGGGCCGGTGCCGGGGCGCTCGTGCCGCGGGCGGACGTCCAGGAGCGGTTCAACGCCGAGATCCAGCACCGGCTGGCGCGCGGGGTCTGGACGCAGGGCGGCTGCAAGAGCTGGTACCTCGACGCGAAGGGCGTGAACCGGACCGTCTGGCCCGGCTTCAGCTGGCGATACTGGCTCACCACGCGCCGGCTTCGGCCCGCCGACTTCGAACTGATCGGCACCGTGTCCGGCCGCGAACCAGCCGAGGTCAGGCGTTCTCGAACGCCTTGAGTCTGGCCATCAGCTCGCCGGGCGAGAGGCCGCACAGCTCGGCCATCCAGTCCAGCGCCGGCTGCTCCAGGCCGACCTCGGGCGCGGAACCGGGCTGGCGCAACCGGTCCTCGGCCCACCGGCGCAGCGACTCCAGCTCGGGCTGGGTGTCCGCGACGATCTTGGCCAGATCGAGCCGTACCTTGCCCGGCTCGTCGGTGAACACCCGCCGGTGCACCCGGGCCAGCAGGTCCGCCGGCGGCTCGTCCATGGCCACGCACAGCTCGACGAGCCGCACCACCGAACACTGGCGGGTCCCCAGTTCGTAGGTCGCCAGCGTCTGCAGCGAGATGTCGCTTTGCAGATGCCGGTTGAGCTCCTTCCTGGTCCACCCGCGTTTCCTCCGCAGGTTGCGCAGTTCCTCCCCCAGGACCCGCTGGTAAAGCTCGCTGTCCATGTGCACTTTCCGTTCCCTGCCTTGACTTCCGGCCTCGCCGAACCCCTGCTTCGGCGTGCGGTCGAATCTCAGCCGCCCACGCGTATGTAAGTCACTGGACGTCCGGCTCTTATGCGCCTCCCGGCGAGTCGTCGTTGATTAGGCCGAATGGACTAACGCAGGGGGACCGGAAAGAGTGGTCAGTTGACGCAAGTGATGCCGTCAGCCGTGATCGGCTTGTCCGTGTCGCCGGCGGGTGCGGTCTGGGTGGCCGCCTTTGGGGCCACCGCGTGACCGGCTATGCGATCTGGACCGGAGTAGTCGTTGCCGACCACCACCAGCACGTGGCCGCTGCGGACCGAGGAGTCCTGCGTCAGCGTTGCGTTGGCGCCCAAGGCGTCGGCGACGCTCTGGGCCGCGTCCTGCGCACCCGTCGGGTAGCGCACTACGGTCGTCTGGACGCGAGAGCCGGCGTTGCCGGTTTCGCCTGCGGTGAAACCCTTGCTGGAAAGCGCTTGCGAGACGCTCGCCGCGAGACCTTCTCTGGTGGTGCCGTTGTGCACGTCGACGGTGATCGCCGCACCGGGCTTCGAGGTGGTCTGCGCGGGAGCCCCCGGGGCCGCGGTCGTGCCCCGCACGAAGTCCCGCACCTGCGTGGGATCGACCTGCACCGCACTGCCGTCGTCCGGAGTGCTGTAGTCCACGTTCACCACGGGGATGGTGAGGAACTCCAGCTTGCCGCCGGTGAGGCCCCGGAGTTGCTGCGCGAAGCCGAAGATGTCCCAGCCCTGGTTGAGCACCACGGACTTCTGCACGGCGTCGACCAGCGCGGACAGCTTGCCCGGATCGGTCAGCGTGCCGGCGGAGAGCACCTTGTTGGCCATTCCGGCCATGAACACCTGCTGCCGCACCACCCGGTCCAGATCGCCGCGTGGGAGCCCGTGCCGCTGGCGCACGAACTTGAGCGCGTCCGGGCCGGACAGCGTGTGCCGTCCCTTGGTGAACTTCGCGCCGGAGTAGGGATCGTTGACATTGTCGAGAAGGCAGACGTCCACGCCACCGATGGCCTGGGTGATGTCGGAGAAGCCGAGCAGGTTGATCGAGGCGTAGTTGTCGATGGTGGAACCGGTGAGCTGCTCGACGGTGCCGATCAGGGTCTTCGCGCCCGCCTGTGAGCTTTTCAGCTCGACGTCCCGGGCGTCGGTGTCGCCGGAAGCCGCCAGGTTCTGGCGCGCGTTCGCCTTGCCGCGCGCGTAGGCCGAGTTGATCTTGTGCTGGCCGAAGCCCGGGATGCGCACGTAGGAGTCTCGGGGCAGGGAGATCGCCACCGCCTTGCTGCCGTCGTTGGGGATGTGCAGCATGATCAGCGTGTCGGTGTTCTCCTCGCCGTCCGAAGAGCCCGCGTTGAGCTGAGCGAGCAGTTCCTTGGGCAACGGGTTGCCCTGCGCGTCGGTGCGGCTGTCCATCCCGACCAGCAAGATGTCGATGGCGCCGTCGGCCGGCCGGTTCGGGTCGATCACGTCGGCCGTGGTCAGGCCGACCAGGCCCTGCAACTGCGCCCACGCGTAGCCGGTCAGTGCGAACACCAGCAGCGACACCACGCCGAGCGCCACCCTTGGCCTGAAGCGGCGTGGTGGGCGCGGTTCGGGCCGGGGCGGCCGGCTACGCGGGGGAGGACGGCGGACCGGGCCGTCGCGGTGCGCGTCGGACGCTCTCGACTGCCGCGGTGGTGCGGGTCGTCGGCCCCCACTCGCGCCCCGCGGCGAATATGTCACAACTGATCTCCCTTCCCGGCCGTTCTTCTGCCGGGGCGTAGCGTGGCATACCGGTCAGGCAATCCGGTTGACAACACCCGGTCAAGTGCTTTGAGCCACCGATCCGGGGGACGGGAGCGTACTCGTCCCGCCCGGCGCGGCGCTGGTGGCGCCGGTTTCGGCCGCGGTGAACCGTGTCCGGCTCCCCGATCCGGGACTCGGCTTCCCGGGCCGGGAACTCGGGTTCCTGGATCGGGAACTCGCGTGCCTGGGCCGGGAACTCGGGTTCCTGGATCGGGAACTCGCGTGCCTGGGCCGGGGACACGCGTGCCTGGGCCGGGGACACGCCGGGGGCGCCGGATTCGGTCTCGGGCCGGGGAACCCGTGAGTCGGCTCGGCACTAGCGCGTCAGGTGGTCCGGCTGGGCGGCGGGCGCCGGCCCGCCGGAGCCCGCCCGGCGCCCGCCGGCGACGCGGACCTGGTTCCGGCCGCCCTCCTTAGCCTCGTAGACGGCGGCATCCGCGGCCTGCATGAGCGATTCGAGCGAGGTGCCGTGTTCGGGGTAGACGGCGACGCCGACAGAAGCGGTGCGGTTGACGATGGTGGTCAGCTCGCCCCGCTTGTCGGTGGTCGTGATGCGCAGGCCGGCGACGGCGCTGCGGATGCGTTCCCCGGTTCCGGTCGCGCCGGCGTGGTCGGTGTCGGCCAGCAGTACCAGGAACTCCTCGCCACCGAACCGGCCGACCACGTCGCTGGGCCGGGTCACGTCATTGAGCAGCTGGGCCAGGTTGTGCAGCACGTCGTCACCGGCGGGGTGGCCGTAGGTGTCGTTGATCCACTTGAAGTGGTCGAGGTCGATCATCAGCACGGCGAGCCGCTGACCGCTCGCCTTCACCGTCCGCGCGAGCGCGCGCTCGGCCGACTCGGTCCAACCGCGCATGTTGAAGACCTGCGTCTTCGGGTCGGTGCGCACGTCGTCCTGCAACTGGTCGAGCTCGGCCAGGCGGTTGAACACCACGGTCACCACGGCCATGATCGCGACCGCCGGGGGCAGCACCACGAGCAGGACCGCGGTCACCGCGCCGAGCCCGATGGTGATCGCTTCCAGCAGGTTGTCGGCCTTGCTGCCGAGCACGTTGTGGATGGTGGGCCGGCCCGGGGTACTCAGCGCCAGGATGCCGCCGACGTACACGACCTGAACCGCCTCGAAGACGAGTCCGGCCACCACCACGATGCCGAACTCGCGCAGCGAGCCGAGACCGCTCGCGCCCCAGTGCTGACCGCCCAGTGCCGTGAACGTGACCGAAGTGAGCGCGACCGACAGGCCATGTGAAATCGAGGAGAAGACGAAGTTATGCGGAGGGCGGCGCGCGATGAACCAGTGCTGTATGCGCAACAGCAGGACCAGCAATACGGAGAGGGTCACCGGAAGAATAATCGCGGCCGGAAACGTCCACACTGCGGTGAGGTCGATCAGGACTGTGCGTGTCCGATTTCGTCGGCGTTCTTCCTGCCGCCGGGTTAATTGGATATGCACGGTGGCGCCGGCGGCCAGGATCGCCAGTCCGACCCAATCATGGGTTTGCGGCATCTTGGCGTTGGCGGTGATGGTGAGGCCGATCGCCGTGATCGCCGCCATTTCCGATAGCAGGAGGTAGCCGATGAATCGCTTCGGTCGCCGCCACAGTGCCCATTGCCGCGGATGCCATTTGGGGTGCCGAAGCGTGCCCGCGCCGTTACCTCCCGGCGCTGCCGGCCCGGCGCCGGTGGCGGAGGGCGCTCGGCCGAGTTCGCTGCGTGTGCGATCCCCCTGCACGGGCTTATGGATCCTTCCATTTCCACTTGGCGCACCGGGCTTGTGGTGGCGCGGTGACAGCGGCGGTAACAATGGCACTGCCTACCTCCTCTCCCCGGCGGTCGGCACCTATAGGTAACATCCTTGGTACTCGCTGGAGTTCCGGACGAGTTGTACGCCAGGTATCATTCCATCGCGCCGGATGGGTCGTGTCGGCGGGACCATCGCGGTAAGCTACCGTTGCTTCGCCTATTGTGAGAACCTCGATCGGAGGTGTTCTAATTGTCCAGCCGTGACTTCTGATCCGCGCCAGCAGGTTTGGGTCCGTTCGTTTTTCTGACCGTGGGAGGTGCGCCCGGTGCGTAGCCGTGACTTCTGATTCTTGCTGCTCAGTTCTCCCGTCCCCATATTCTGCCGCGATATGCGAGGTGTTCGTCTTGCCCAGCCGCGACTTCTGACCGCAGGTCACCGCTTGAGATGTTTCAGTCAGGCCCGTCGAGGAGGTGTACAAGGTGTCGAGCCGCGATTTCTGAACCGCCATGTCATACCTGAGCTTCTCGATTCTCGTGCCGCACGCGGGTCCACGAGAAGGCGACCGGGGCGCCGAGTACGACGCCCGCGGCGGCCGCGATGGTGATGGCGGCGCCGGCCGAACCGGTCCACTGGGCCAGGACGCCGCCGATTGCCACGCCCACCCCTTGGGACACCCGCAGCCCGGTCCGGTACAGCCCGCCGGCCCCACCGCGTAGGTCGTTGGGCACCCAGGTGATGAAGGTGGCCCCGACCGTGACGATGTACGCCCCCGCGGCGCCCGCCGCGGCGAGGATGACCAGCGCCAGACCCAGCGACGGCTTGCTCGCGAAGGCGAGCAGGACGACCAGCGGAACGACCGCGAGCACCCCCAGCGCGGCCTTGCGAGCCTCCGCCGAGACGTAGCGGGACAGCAGGAAGACGCCGACGATGAAGCCGAGCGGATCGGCGGCGAGCAGCCACCCGACCGCTTCGTCCGGCGCGCCGATCTCCCGCGCCAGTGGCGCCACCAGACCTTCCGGGATGACCGCCAGTCCGACCAGCCAGGACAGCCCCAGCAGCACCCGCAGGCGCCGCTGCGTGGCGACCCAGCGGATCGCGCCGAACCAGGTCCCGGTCCCGTCTCCCGCGGCCGGCCGCGCGAGCACCCACCGGTGCAGGGCGGCGGCGCTGATCGCGAACGTGATCGCGTCGATACCCAGCGCCCAGGAAGCACCCGTCGTGGTGACCAGTATTCCGCCGCCGGCGAGGCCGAGCAGTTGCGCGGTGTTCGTGGTGATCCCGCGGATGTCCTGGCTGCGCAGGTAGAGCTCGTCGTCGGTGAAGATCTCCCGGGTCAGCGCGTTCTGGGCGGCGTTGGACGGAGAGCCCGCCAGCCGGGCCAGCACGAGGAACCCGCAAAACGGCACCAGCGGTATGCCGGGGACCGCCATGGCACCCACGAACACCGCCTGGATCAGCGCGGTGACCACCAGCACGGTGCGCCGTGGGTACCGGTCGGCGAGGTGGCTCAGGCCCAGGCCGCCGGCCAGCGCGGGGAGGAAGGTCAGCGCGTAGGCGACCGCCCCCAGCAGGGCCGACCCGGTGCGCTCGTACACGGTCAGCGACAGCGCGACCGTGGTCAGCTGGTCGCCCAGCACGGACTGCGCCTCGGCGAGCCAGACCGTCCGGAACTCGTGGTTGGCGATTGTGGCCCGCATGGCCGGACGGGTCTTGGTCATCACCGTTTCCCATCTCCCCCCAGTCGGTGAACGCGCTGGCCTACGCTCACAGACTCCTCCACCCGAACGTCTGGTTCCCGGCCTTCACCCAACCGGTAGGCGAGAACACCCTCAGTATGACGCTTACTGCATGAAGGCGACCAGTCACAGTCGGGCAGTCCCCGTCTTTGGGCCCATCCGGCCGCAGTAGGCGTGGCTCGAGCTACGACGAACGGCGGATTGCCGTGGCCGCGCTGACCGGTCCGGGGGGAATGTCCCACTGGTCATTGACGCAGCGCTCAGCGCAATCAGGCCACCGTTCGTCGTCGAGGGAGTCGCTGTCCACTCCGGACGGCGCGAAGACTGGGGCTGGCCGGCGGGAGCCCTCACGGCTGCGTCGGGGCCGGCCAGTGGGAGTGAGGAAGATGAACATGCAGTTGCGGGACTTGCAGGACCGGGCGGTCGTGGTGACCGGGGCGGGCCGCGGCCTCGGCGAGGCGTTCGCCACGCACCTCGCGCAGGCGGGCGCCGCGGTGGTCGTCAACGACGTCGACGAGGAGATGGCCTGGCGTACGGCGGAGAACATCCGCAAACACGGTGGCCGGGCGGTGGCCAGCGGCCACAGCGTGAGCGACCCGGCACAGGCGCAGGCGATCGTGGACCTGTGCGTCGCCGAGTTCGGCTCGATCGACGGGCTGGTCAACAACGCCGGGCTCAACTACGAGGCCCTGCCGTGGCAGGAGGAGCCCGACCGCGTCCGCGAACTCGTCGAGGTCAACGTGCTCGGCGTGATGTACATGGGGATCGCCGCCGTGAAGGCGATGATCGAGCAAGGGCGGGGCGGTGCGATCGTCAACGTGTCTTCGGGCGCGTCGCTCGGGCAACGCAAACTGGGCGTGTATGCGGCGAGCAAGGGCGCGGTCGCGTCGCTGACATACTCGTGGGCGCTGGATCTGGAGGAGTCCGGCATCCGGGTCAACGCGATCTGCCCGCTGGCGCACACCCGGATGGTCTGGAAGTCCGAGCGCTCGTTGCGTGGCTGCCCGCCGGACCGTACGCCGTCGCGCATCGCGCCGGTGGTGTTGTTCCTGCTCTCCGACGCTGCCGAGGGGATCACCGGCCAGTTGATCAGGTGTAACGGTCCGCAACTGCACATCGTCGGACAACCGTATCTGAAGGCGCCGATCCTGGAACGCCAGGCGTGGGACGCCGAGACCGTGAGCCGGGCCTTCGACGAGATCTTCGGCGCCCACCTGGAACCGTACGGGCTGGAAAAGCGCGTCCCGCCACGTCTCCGCAAGTGGACGGAGGGTACTTCCACCCCGCTGCGCTCCGCGTGACTGGATACTGTTGTGGACTGGTTTGCGTGGCGGTGCGGGGAAGTCAGGAGGGGGTGTAGAGGGCCTCGATGTCAGTGGCGTAGCGGGCGTTGATGATCCGGCGCTTGAGCTTGAGGGTCGGGGTGATCTCGCCGGACTCCGGGGTCCATGGCCGGGTGAGCAGGTGGTAGCGCTTGACCTGCTCGACCCGGGCCAGCCGGGAGTTGGCGGCCGCCACCGCGCGGTCGATCTCCGCGCGTACCTCGGGGTGGTTCGCCAGCGCCGCGGGATCGGCGGTGTCGATGCCGCGCGTGGCGGCCCAGCCCGGCAGGATCTCCTCGTCCAGCACGATGAGCGCGGTGACATAGGGGCGGTTGTTGCCGATCGCGACGGCCTGGCCGACCAGCGGGTGCTCGTTGAGCAGGCCCTCGATCCGCGTGGGCGCGATGTTCTTGCCGCCCGAGGTGATGATCAGTTCCTTCTTGCGGTCGGTGATGGTGACGAACCCGTCCTCGTCGATCGAGCCGATGTCCCCGGTGGCGAACCAGCCGTCGGCGTCGGTGGCGGCTTCGATCGAGCCGTCCTCGCGGAGATAACCAAGGAACACTAGAGGGCCGCGAACGAGTAGCTCGCCGTCCTCGGCGACCTTCACCTCGGTGTCGGCCACGACCTGACCGACCGTCCCGGCCCGGAAGGCGCGCTCGTGGTTGGTGGTCACTGCCCCGCTGGTCTCGGAAAGGCCCCACACTTCCCGGATTTCCACGCCCAGGCCGGCCATGAAGTACAGCACCTCCAGCGGCAGCGGGGCCGCCCCGCCGGAGCAGAAGCACAACCGGTCGAGCCCGAGCAACTGGCGCACCGGGGCGAGCAGCTTGGCGTCGGCCTCCTCGATTTTCGCCGTCAGCTCCTCAGGAACCGCTTCGCCCGCGTTGCGCAGCCGGTAACCGCGTTGCCGCAACTCGCTGGCCTCGAGCAGTGCGTTGCGCCGGTCCTCCGGCGCCGCGGCGAGCATGTTCTTCAGCGCGGCGACCATCTTCTCCCACACCCTTGGCACGCCGAAGAAGCCCTGCGGGTGCACGCGCGCCAGCGCCGCCGCGACGGTCGTCGGATCGGCCAGTGTGTGCACGTGACCGGCGTAGACGATCGGCATGTAGATCGAGATTTCGCGCTCGGCGATGTGTGCCAGGGGGAGGTAGGCGATGTTGGACATGTGCATCGGGCTCTGGTGCAGCTCCTGCACGGCATACGCCTCGTGAATGACGTTGCGGTGCGAGAGCACGACGCCCTTCGGCTCGCCGGTGGTGCCCGAGGTGTAGATCATCGCCAGTGGGTCGTCGGGCCGGATGCCCGACCAGAACAGCTCGAAGACGTCCGGGTCCGCTTCGTGCGCTTCGGCGCCCCGCCGCCGGAGCTCGGCCAGGCTGACGAACCGGTCGTCGGGGGGCATCGCTTCGGCGTCGATCAGCACGACGTGCCCCAGCGCCGGGAGGGCGTCGAGTGCCGGTGCCCACCGCTTCAGTTCGTCCGTGCCTTGAAGCACCACCACCCGCGCGGCACTGTGCCGGGCGACGTAGTGGATCTGGTCCGGACTGAGAGTGGCGTACGCGGTGCAGGAGATCGCGGCCAGGTGCGCGGCGGCCAGGTCCACGACGAGGTGGTCGGGGGTGCTCGGCGCCATGATCAGCATCCGGTCTCCCCGGCCGAGACCGAGTCCGGCCAGCCCGCGGGCGGTGAGTGCGATCTCGTGCCGGAGCTCGGCCCAGGTGAGCGTCGGCCGGGTTTCGTCGTCCAGTGAGGTCAGCGCCGGAAGTTCGCCGTATTCGGTGGCATTCCGGCGCAGCAGCGCGGGAATCGTCTGGCCTTCGACCTTGCTCGCGACGGACGGCTGGGTGGACATCTTTGGCCTCCCTGGAGACGGTTACTCCGGATGGAACCACCGTAAGTGGTGCTTACCATTACGGGAAGCCGAAAGCGCCAGGAAGCCGAAGGGGAGGTACACCGCCATGGACCAACCAGACTATTGGCTCCGGCTCGAGTACCGGATGTGCCGAGAACTGGCACGATTCGAAGACGACCGTCTCCGCCATCTGTGGTGCGACGGCATTGTTCCCGAAGCGTTCGATCTTCGCGGCGAGCAGCCCCGCATACGTGGACGTGCGTGGATCGGTGATGGCGAAGGCAAGCAAGAACAGTGGGACTTCACGCTTCTCCTCGATCGAGCCGCCGCATCCTGCGAGGATCTCGACTGGTCAGCCCTGCTGCCCGACGAGGACCTGACGGGTTGGCTCACACCCGACTTGGAAACCAAGACCCTGACCATCGCTTTAGGCTCCGCAAGCCAAGGCTGAGCATTCATGAAAGGGCCGCCGGCTCATTGGGAAATTCACTGCCTGACAGTGGTTTCAAACGTGATGACAGGCCAAGGCGGAGGTCGCCGCCGGCGGCGTTAGGGTTCCGGTGTGTCGAGAAGCGGGGGCGTCAGCCTGGGAGTGGCGGCTGCGCGCCGTCTGGTTGAACTTGGTTGCTGCGAGATCGCGCCGGGGTTGACCGACGCGGAGTTCGCCCGCATCGAAGGCGAACATGGGTTTGAGTTCGCCGATGATCACCGAGCGTTCCTCGCGGCGGGTTTGCCGATGAACCGCCCTTTCGAACCGGAGCCGGGGGTCATTCACGCCTGGGAGAAGCCGTGGCCGGAGTGGCGTGGCGGTGATCCCGAGGAACTGCGTAAACAGCTCAACTGGCCGGTTGAGAGCATATTGTGGTCGGTTGAGACCAATGGGCATTGGGTTGGTGCCTGGGGTGCGCGGCCGGACACACCTGAGGCAGCGGTGGCGGTGGCTCGGCGTTTGCTGGCGGACGTGCCCAGAATGATTCCGATCTATGCGCATCGGTATCTGCCGGCAGGACGCGGCACGTTCGGACACCCGGTCCTGTCCATATGGGGAACGGACATCATTTACTACGGGACTGACCTGGCCGACTACGTCAATTACGAGTTCGAGGAACCCCGGCCCGAACACCCGGAGGACTGGTCACCGCACGCCACCGTGTCGTTCTGGCGCGACTACCTGTGATCGCACAGTCAAATTGTCAGTGGAAGGGAATGGCGTTCAGCGTTGTGCCTTTGTGCTCGATACTCGGCAGTCGTCGCACCAGGAGCAGTAGATGATCCCGCCGAAGTCGAGGGGCTCGAACGGGCTTCGGGTGCTGTCCAGGAAAGCCATGAACGGCATGGCGTTTCGGCATTCGGGGCATCGTGGATGGTTGTCCGGGCGGTGCCATCGAGGTAATCCGCCAACTTGGTGCATGGTCTCTTCACCCAGGGCGCGAAGACTCACTCCTCGCTGGTTGGGATGTTGTTCGAGAACCAATCGCCGACCAGGTGTGGGCTCTCTCCGGCGTCGGCCACGAAACCCATGAACGCCGGCTGATGACTTGCCCTGCCTTCCCGGTCGGGGAGCCCTCCGGCGAGTTCGACGAGCATCTCCCAGGTAGGCTGATCGAGGTCCTCGCGGAAGGAACGCACGCGGTCCAAGGCGTAGCCGGTCCGGACCAGGGCCAGTTGGTGCAGCGCGTCCAGTTCGCCTGCGCTGCGCCAAACTTCGGTGAGTTCGTCGACGGTGCGATCGGAAGCGCCGGATCTCAGGCCCTGTTGTACGTGTTCATTGCCGATTTGATCCTGGAACGGGCGCAAGCGCTCGGGCGTGTAGACCGCCATTTCGTAGCGCACATTGGACACTGGCGACTTGGGCTCGCCGATGGCCAGGTAGTCGGCGATGAAGCCGTCGAGTAGTTCGTCGGGAAGCCAGGGGACCAGACGTGCCGCCGAGCGCAAGGTACTCAGCCACGTGCCGGTGCTCGGTAGTGAGGAGCCGGACGCCGCTGGGGCGGTCTACACCGGGTCCTGAAAGTCCGCCGGCTTCGTAAGGTGTGCCCGGTAGTTCGGGCAGGTGGTGATGTCCTCGTGTGCGCAGTTCAGGCCGGCTTCGAGGAGGTCGAGTGCCGACTGTAGCGCCGTCATCCTGACCTGCAGCGCGCGGTGGTTGCGGCGCAGTACGTCCTTGCCGGCGGGGGTGTGGATGGAGGTGAGGAACTCCCGGATGTCCGGTAGTGGCAGGCCGGCCTGCTTCGCGACCACGATCGACGCCACCCGGACCAGGTCGTCGCGGGTGTAGCGGCGGCGGTCGCCGGCGACGCGGGCGGGGGAGAGCAGGCCGACCGATTCCCAGTGCCGCAGTACGTGCGTCGGCAGGTTGAAGTGGTCGGCTACCTGGCCGATCGTCATCGGGCTTGACTTCATGTCGACATTAAGTCCGATCATGGCGGGCATGTCCAGTCTGCTTGCTGTCCTTGATGCCGGCGACGCGCAGCCCGCGGCCGTCGAGCTGCGTGCGCGTTCCTACGAGTTGCTCGGCGACCTCACCGGCCGCACCGTGGTCGACGTCGGCTGCGGGGGTGGCCGCGCGGTCGCCGAGCTGGCCGACCGCGGGGCTCGTGCGGTCGGTGTCGACCTCGACCCCGAGATGATCGCCGTGGCCCGGCAACGTTGGCCGGCGGCTGAGTTCCACGTCGGCGAGGCCTGCGAGTTGCCGCTGGAGACCGGGTCGGTTGCCGGTTACCGCGCGGACAAGGTGTTGCACCTCCTCGACGATCCGGCGCGAGCCGTGGCCGAGGCTCGCCGGGTGCTCGCGCCGGGCGGTCGGATTGTGCTGCTCGGCCAGGACTGGGACGCGATCGTCATCGACTCGGACGACCCGGAGACCACTCGCCGGCTGGTTCACGCGAAGGCGGACTCGTTGCCGTCGCCGCGGGTCGCCCGCAGGTACCGCAACCTGCTGCTCGACGCCGGGTTCACCGACCCGGTCGTCGAGGTGCGCACCCTTGTGTTGACCGACGACACCGCGTTTGCCCTGCTGCGCCGGATCACCGATGAGCAAAGCTGGCTCGCCGAACAGGCCGAGCGCGCCCGCACAAACCGGATCTTCGTCGCGGTGCCGATGTTCCTCGTCGCCGCACAGAAATAGCGTCAAGCTCGGGCCGAGGCTAGTTGTGGGGGCGATTTCCCTTCCGTGCCGTGGAAATCGCCCCGGTCGGTTCAGGTCGCCAATGGGAGGGAATGGCGGACGGCGGGCGTGACCCCGTCGTTCGCGCGCGCGGCGGCGACGCGCTCGGCCGGCGGCCGTCCGTAGGTGGTGGTGCGCTGGACCAGCGGGCGGCCCAGCGGCGCGACCAGTTCCTCGAAGCCCGAAATGGTCTTGTAGGAGCCGTTGCTCGCGCCCGCCATGCGGCTGATGGTCTCCTCCATCAGCGTGCCGCCGAGGTCGTTCACGCCACCCCGCAGCACTGCCTGGCAGGTCTCGTCACCGAGCTTCACCCACGAGCACTGGATGTTGTCGATCAGGCCGTGCAGGAGCAGGCGCGACAGTGCGTGCACCGCGCGGTTCTCGCGTACGGTCGGGCCGGGGCGGGCCAGGCCGGCCAGGTAGATCGGCGCGTTCTGGTGGATGAACGGCAGCAGCACGAACTCGGTGAACCCGCGTCGGCCGGTGGTCTCCAGCGCCCGGCGTTGCAGGCCGGCGATCAGCTTGAGATGACCCACCCAGTGCGCTGGGGTGTCGACGTGGCCGTACATCATGGTCGACGTCGTCGGGATGCCGAGCTTATGCGCAGTGGAGATCACCTCGATCCAGCTCGAGGTGGGCAGCTTGCCCTTGGTGAGCACCCAGCGGACGTCGTCGTCGAGGATCTCCGCCGCCGTGCCCGGCAGTGAGTCCACTCCGGACTCTCGCGCCCTGGTCAGCCAGTCGGAGATGGACAGATTCGTGCGCGATGCGCCGTTGACCACTTCCATCGGACTGAAGGAGTGCAGGTGGATGTCCGGGCGGCGCCGCTTGACTTCGGCCGCGAGGTCGAAGTACGCCGTGCCCGGCAGGTCGGGATGAATACCGCCCTGCATGCAGATCTCGGTCGCGCCGGCCGCCCACGCCTCCTCCACCCGGTCGCCGACCTGGGCCAAGGAAAGGGTGTAGGCGTCGGCGTCCGTGCGACGCTGAGCGAAGGCACAGAACCGGCAACCGGTGTAGCAGACGTTGGTGAAGTTGATGTTGCGGGTGACGATGAAGGTCACGTCGTCGCCCACGATGTCCCGGCGCAGGCCGTCCGCCAGCTCCGCCAGCGCTTCGAGTTCGGCGCCGTCCGCGTGCAGCAGCGCCAGAGCGTCCTCATCGGACAGTCCGACCGGGTCCCGTTCGGCGCGGCGCAAGGCTTCCGCGATGTCGGAGTCCATCCGGCGCGGCGCCTGGGCTTTGGGAACCGCCGCGGACAGCTCGTTCCAGTCGCCGTAGACCGAGTCGAAGTCGCCGCGACGGTCGTCCGTGCGGCCCACGGTGTCGACCTCCACGTGCAACCCGGTACGGCCCTGCTCCTGCCAGCCGCCATCGGGTTCCTGCCAGGGCCGCCCCTGCGGCCGCGCGTCTTCGCGGGCGAGACCGGTCTCCGGGTCGGCGAGCGCGGCCACGTGCCCCGCCACCCGCGGATCGAGCCACGGCTCTCCGGCCAGCAGGTACTCCGGGTAGATGGTCAACCGCTCCCGCAACTGGAACCCGGCCGCCGCGGTCTGCCGGGCCAACTCGTCGATCTGTGGCCAGGCGCGTTCGGGATTGACGTGATCGGGGGTGAGCGGCGAAACCCCGCCCCAGTCGTCGATGCCCGCCCGCACCATCAGCCCGTACTGGTCACCGATCAGGTTCGGCGGCGCCTGGATCCGTGCCTTCGGGCCGAGCACCAGACGTGCGACGGCGATCGTGGCCGCGAGCTCGGCCAGGTCGGCGTCCGGGGTGGCGCGCATCTTCGTGTCCGGTTTGGCCCGGAAGTTCTGTACGATGACTTCCTGGATGCCGCCGTAGGCACGGGCCACCTTCCGGATGGCGAACAATGCGTCGGCGCGCTCGGCGAAGTTCTCCCCGATACCGATCAGGATTCCCGTGGTGAACGGCACCGACGTGCGCCCGGCGTCTTCCAGCACCCGCAGTCGCACCGCGGGGTCCTTGTCCGGGGAACCGAAGTGCGGGCCGCCGCGCTCACTGAACAGGCGGGTGGCCGTGGTCTCCAGCATCATGCCCATCGACGGCGCGACCGGCTTGAGCCGCTGGAAGTCCTGCCAGGTCAGCACGCCGGGGTTCAGGTGCGGCAGCAGGCCGGTTTCCTCCAGCACGAGGATCGCCATGGCCCGTACATAGGACAGCGTGTCGTCGTAGCCATGCGCGTCCAGCCAGTCACGGGCGGCCTTCCACCGGTCCTCGGGGCGGTCGCCCAGGGTGAACAGCGCCTCCTTGCAGCCCATGGCCGCGCCTTGCCGCGCGATGTCGAGCACCTCGTCCGGTGACAGGAACGGACTGTCCACTTTGCCCGGAACCGTGGCGAAGGTGCAGTAGCCGCAGCGGTCCCGGCACAGCCTGGTGAGCGGGATGAACACCTTTCGGCTGTAGGTGATCACGCCCGCCCGCCCCGCCGCGGCGAGCCCCGCGTCCCGGACGCGGCTCGCGTGCTCGGACAAGGTCTCCAGATCTTCGTCGCGGGCGTGCAGCAGCACGGCGGCCTCGGCGACGTCAAGGGTCTTGCCGTCGCGGGCGCGGGCCAGCGCACGGCGCATCGCGGACGCCGTCGGAGGTGGCGTGCTAACAGTGGATGCCATGACCCAAACGCTAAGTCCGCGTGGCGATACTTCTCCACACACGGTTGGGTCGATTTCCCGATAACCGGGCGGCGGCGGGTGTTTCCGCTGTTCATGGCCGGGCGCGCGTTGCGTGGAACCGGTGGTGACGGTATTACCTAAAGTATGGCTTCGGTGGTCGGCAAGCGTGTCAACGGACGGACCTACTACTACCTCGTGGAGTCGGCACGGGTGTCCGGCCGGCCACGGATCACCGCCCAGCGCTACCTCGGTTCCGCCGAGGACATCGCCGCGGCCATGGACGCCCGCGGCCCCGTGCCCGAGCACACCACGCATCTGGCCTTCGGTGACGTGGCCGCGGTCTGGGCGACCCTGGAGCGACTCCAGCTCGTGCCCGCGATCGACGAGGCGGCGGGCCTGCGCAGGACGCCGGTGGGCCGCTACTTCGCGCTCGCCGTGCTGCACCGGGCGACCGCGCCCGGTTCCGGCCTTGCCGAGTGGTGGGCCGGCAGCGCCGCCGCGAGGTTCGTGCGGCCCCGGTTGTCCGCTGACGCCGTGCGTGATGAGGAGTTCTGGCGTGTCACCCGTCGGCTCACCCCATCCCAGCTGGAGCGCATCCAGGATGCCGTCGCGGATCGGCTCGGCTGCGCCGACCCGATCGCGCTCGCCGTGGACCTGCCGAACTTCGCCACCTATGCCGAGTCCGACACCGCCGCCGCGGTGCTCTCCGGGATCACCGCGGTCGTGACCCGGGACGGCGCGATCCCGCTGGTCTCGAACGCGTATCGGCGCGGCGAACCGGACGTGGTCCCATTCGGCGTCGCGGTCGACCGGCTTGCCCGTCGACACCGCGGAACGGTCACCCTCGTCTTCGACACCGGCCAGCACGCGCAACTCGATCTGGACGCCGGCCTGCCATTCGTCGGTGCCCTTCCGCCCGCGGACTATCCGGACCTGCTGGCCTGGCCCGCGTCCGCCCGGCGGCCGGTCGACCCGGAGCGCTTTCCCGGACTGACCGCGCTGGACACCCGTGCGTACGTGTCCGGTGCGAACCGGCGGGTCGTTCTCACCCACTCCGCGCGGCTGCACGCGGCGCAGGCCCGTGGCTTCGCCCAGGCCCTCAGCAGCGCGACCCGCCAGCTCGACGGGCTGGCACTCGCGCTGGCGGCGAACCCCAACCGGCGGCCCCGCGAAGAGTTGCTCACCGAGATCTCCCGGATCACCCGCGTGCGCTGGGTGGACCGGGTGCTCACGGCCCGGCTCACCGGCACCAAGCCGGGGGAACTGCGGCTGGAATCGCGGCTGGACGAGGCCGCCCGGGCGCGGCTGGACCAGGAGTTCTTCGGCAAGCAACTCTTGGTCACCGACCGCGACGACTGGCCGGTCGCCGATGTGATCACCGCCTACCGGGCGCGCTACCACCTCGACTCGACGTTCCGAGTGCTCAACGGGTCGTTCGTGGAGGGCCGATGGAACGAGCACCGGATCGCGGTGCATTCCCTGGTGACCGTGCTCACCACCGCTGTCACGCACCTGATGCGGCGGGAAGCGGACCGGGCCGGGCTCGACCTGTCCGTCCGGGAACTGCTCGACCAACTGTCCGGGATCGGCGAAACGGTGCTCCGGTATTCCTCCACCGGCGGCCGTCCCCGCACGCGACGGATCCTGACCCGGCGGGACGCCACACAACAGCGTCTGTTCGACCTGTTCGGGTTGGCCGCCTATGCGCCGTGAGTGTTTTCTGCCTCACCAGCGCGGGTCTTGAAAACGCTTGACTCGTCGGTGGACGGCCTGAGCGAAGACACCCCTGTTCCAAAGTGGACTCGACTCTCAGCTGGCTGACCAGCGAAAACGGGTGGTGTATGTCATAGGGTTCCGCTTGCCGGCCGACGGTAGGCTGCTGGTGAGTTGGGTCTTACCGGTTTTTGCCGTCGGACTGCCCGGAAAAAAAGCGGTTGGGGTCGAGGCTGACTGGGTAGGACCATGTGGGCGGGAACAACGGCCCGGTGGGAAAGCGTTGAAACAATCCGGGACCCCCAACGAGCTTTCCCGTAGCGGTGAAGCTGTGCCCCGAACGCGCCGGAAGGAGGCGGCATAAGTGAAGCGAGTGATCGTTGATTGGCGGCATCGTGCCGCCTGCCGGGAAGAGGACCCGGAGTTGTTCTTTCCCGTGTCCGAGCTGGGCCCGGGAGCGCGGCAGGTCGCGCAGGCGAAGTCCGTGTGCGCGCGCTGCCCGGTGCGCGCCGAGTGCCTGGAGTACGCCCTGGAAAACGGGCTGGATCATGGGATCTTCGGTGGGCTGACCGAAGAGGAACGCCGCCAGGTGCGCAGCCGCCAGAACGTGGCCTAGTTCGAACGGGGCACGGGGGTTTCGGGCTTCAGCGCGCAGCGGAGACCAGCCCGCTTTCGTAGGCGGTGATCACCAGCTGTGCTCGATCCCGGGCGTGGAGCTTGGCCAGGAGATGACCGATGTGGGTCTTCACCGTTGCCAGACTCAAGTTCAGTTCGGTGGCGATTTCGTTGTTCGACAGGCCGGTGGCGATGAGCGTGAGCACTTCACGCTCTCGCCCGGTCACGCCTTCGAGTGTGGGGGCCGTGGCACGGACCGGAGCCCTGGCGAACTGCTCGATGAGCCGCCGCGTGACGCTCGGCGCGAGTAGCGCCTCTCCGCCGGCCACGACGCGGATGGCGGAGAGCAGGTCCGCGGGCTTGGCGTCCTTGAGCAGAAATCCGCTCGCCCCCGCCCGTAACGCCGTATACACGTAGGAATCAAGATCGAACGTGGTCAGGATGAGTACCCGCACCGGCCCCTTTTCGCGCCCGCCGCAGATCAGCCGGGTCGCCTCTAGCCCGTCCATCTCGGGCATCCGGATGTCCATCAACACCACGTCCGGCCGCTCCCGCCGCGCCAGCCGGACCGCCTCGACGCCGGTGCCGGCCTCACCGACCACGGACAGCCCCGGCGTGGAGTCCACCAGCATGCGGAAACTTCCGCGCAGCAGCGCCTGATCGTCCGCGATCAGCACGCGCACCTCACTCATAGGGCAGCACCGCGGTCACCGCGAATCCGCCCTCCGGGCGTGGTCCGGCACGGAAAGCGCCGTCGTAGAGCGAAACCCGCTCACGAATCCCGATCAACCCGTGGCCGGGGTTCCCACCGGTCACGCTGGGGCCGTCGTTGGTGACCTCGACCCGTACCACGCCCTCACCCACCCCCACCCCGACCCGGCATTTCGCCGGGCCCGTGTGCTTGACCACATTCGTCAGCGCCTCCTGCACGATCCGGTAGACCGACACCTCGACCCCTTCCGGCAGGGTCTCGGCAGACACCTCCAGCGCAACGTCGACGCCGGCCATCCGCGCCCGCTCGGCCAACTCGCCGAGCCCGGCCAGCCCCGGTGCCGGAGCCAGCTCGCCGGCATCCCCGTTCGACCGCAGCACACCGAGAATCTGCCGCATCTCGGTCAACGCCTCCCGTGCCGTGTGTTCGATGACACCGAGTGCCGTCTTGGCCTGTGCCGGGTCCTCGTCGGCGAGGTGATGCGCCACCGATGCCTTCACGGTGACCAGGCTGAGACTGTGCGCGACGACATCGTGTAACTCTCGCGCGATCCGGAGTCGTTCGCCGGTCACCGCCTCGCGCGTCCGCTGTTCCGCGGAGAGCGCGAGGTAGTGGCGGCGCTCGTTGGCCGCGCGGCCGATCAGCCAGGCGGAGCAGAGCACCGTCCAGCCGAGCCCGACGGCACCCAGGATGCCCGTCGACGGCGTCGCCAGGTTCACCGCCAGCGTGAACGCGAGCGTGATCAACAGTGCGGGCAACGACAGCCGGCGCGACTCGCCGAGTGCCAACGTGTACACCGGCAGGGCCAGCGCGAAATAGGTGACCCAGGCGCCGCCGCCGAGCGCGCACAGGACCGATATCGCCAGAGCCGCGGCGAACGCCTGCCGCGGCCAGACCCGCCGGAGGGCCACCGGCACGCCGATCGCGAACGCGGCGAACCAGGTCAGCCACGCGGGCAAGTGACCGGGCTCCCACGCGCCGGCGGCGAGGTTGGCCACCCCGACCAGGACCAGCACCGCGGCGACCAGGCAGTCGAGCGCGATCAGGTGGTGCCGGCGAAGCTTCGCGGCCAGTGGTGGTCGATGCACCCCTCGCACGTTAATCGCCGAACCGCTCGCCGCCCTCAGACCACGGTCTGATTTCACGTCGAATGTCCAGACCCTGCTCCGATGCGACGGGGGCCGGACCGCGGGACCGTGAACGGCATGATCGAAGTGCGGCAACTGACCAAACGATACGGCGCCACGCCGGCGGTGGACGGGCTCACGTTCACCGTGCGGCCAGGCTCTGTCACCGGCTTTCTCGGCCCGAACGGCGCGGGCAAGTCCACGACCATGCGGGCCGTCCTTGGCCTCGACAAGCCGACCTCGGGCGAGGCGCGGGTGAACGGCCGCTCGTTCGCCAACAGCACCTGGCCCTTGCACGAGGTCGGCGCCCTGCTCGACGCGAACGCGGTGCACGGCGGGCGCACCGCGTTCGACCACCTGTACTGCCTGGCTCGCAGCAACCGGATCGGGCGCCGGCGCGTGACCGCCGTGCTCGACCAGGTCGGCCTCGCCGAAGTCGCCCGCAAGCGGGTCGGCACCTTCTCGCTCGGCATGAAGCAACGGCTGGGCATCGCGGCCGCCCTGCTCGGCGACCCCGGGGTCCTGCTGTTCGACGAACCGGTGAACGGCCTCGACCCGGACGGCATCCGCTGGATCCGCGGCGCCCTTCGCGGACTGGCCGCCGAAGGTCGCACGGTCCTGGTGTCGAGCCACCTGATGAGCGAGATGGCGCTGACCGCCGACCAGGTGCTCATCGTCGGGCGGGGCAGGCTCCTCGCGGAGACCTCGATCGCCGAACTGACCGCACAGGGTGAGTCGCTGGAGGACGCCTATTTCGCGCTCACCGGTTCCGATGTCGAGTACCGGGCGGCGCGATGAGCGAGCAGTCACGACAGACCCTGCCCGACGTGATCGCCGCGGAATGGGTGAAGGTTCGTTCCATCCGCTCGAGCTACTGGCTGCTGGCCGCGGTGCTGCTCATCTTTCTGGGCGGCTGCCTGGTTTCATCGCTGATGACCGCGGACTGGGACCGTTCGTCGCCCGCGGACCAGGCCGCGTTCGGCAGCGCCGACCCCTCGGTCGTCGTCCTGCCGTTCGCCCAGTTCTGCCTGGCCGCGCTGGGCGGGCTCGCGATCACCTCGGAATACGGAACGGGCATGATCCGCAGCTCCCTGGTGGCCGTGCCGAGGCGATGGCTCATGCTCGCCGGAAAGGTGACCGTGGTCGGGCTGGTGACCTTGCTGGCCGGTCAGGCGCTGGCGTTCCTGCTGTTGCTCGCCGTGGCACTGATCATCGGTGATCGGCCGGTCCCGATCGCCCCGTGGCCCTCGCTGGCGGACGGGATACCGTCGGCCTTCAGTTCGGGGCTCGTCCTCATGGTGATCGCTCTGGTGGGCCTGGGCGTCGGCGCGATCATCCGGTCCGTCGCGGGCATGCTGGTGACCATGGCCGGGTTGCTCTTCGTCCTGCCGGTCGTGGTGAACTTCCTGCCTTCGCCATGGGGGGAACGGGTTTCCGCGGTGATGTTGCCCAGCCTTGGCGCCCAACTTTCCGGGACCGCGTCCCATCCCTTGCTGTCGCCGGCCGGAGCGGCGGCGGTGCTCGTCGGTTATCTGGTCGCCGCGCTCGGGACGGCCTCGATAGTGCTGGCGAGGCGCGATGCCTAGCTCTGCCGTATGCGGCGCGCTCGGGGGTGTCGGCTAGGTGATTCCGGCGACACGCAGTAGGGCGGTGGTGGCGGCGGCCGCCACCACGACCAGCGCGAAGGGGGCCTTTCGCCAGGCGAGGAGCCCGCCGACCAGAACGCCCGCCGGCCTTGCCCAACCGGCGAAGCCGTGAGCCTGGGTCAGTGCCGAGGTGACCAGCAGGGCGACGAGCAGCACACCCGCTCCGGCCGTGAGGAGGCGGCGGATGCGGGCGGGAAGCTCGAAGCGGCGGTGCAGCATTGGGCCGACCAACCGGAAGCCGTAGGTCCCGGCGGCCAGGACGATGATCGCGGCGAGCATCATGCGATCACCAGGGCGACCAGTGCCGCCAGGACCGGCAGGCCCGCGGGCAGGAACGGCGTGGTGGCCAGCGCAATGGCCCCGCCGAGCAGCGCGGCGCGCCGGGTTCCCCGATCTCGCAGCGCGGGCAGGACCAGGGCCAGCAGCACTGCCGGGTACGCGGCGTCGAGGCCGAGCGCGTCGGTGTTCCCGATCGCTCGCCCGACCAGCGTTCCCGCCAGGACACAGAGGTTCCACACCACGAACAGGCTGAGACCGGAGGCCCAGAACGCGGTGCGGCGGCGGGCGGGGTCGGATTGGGCGAGGGTGAAGGCGACCGACTCGTCGACGATCAGGTGCGCGCCGGCGAACCGAAGTTTGCCGAGCACGTCCGCGACGGCGAAGCCGAAGGGCACGTGCCGTGCGTTGAGCAGCAGCCCGGTCGCGGCCGCGGCGATCGGCGTGCCACCGCCGAGCAGTACCCCGACCGCGCTGAACTGCGCGCCGCCCGCGAACACCAGCAGCGACATCAGCACCGGTACCCAGATCGGCAGCCCGCCGGCGACCGTGAGCGCGCCGAACGACAGGCCGACGATGCCGTCGGCCAGGCATACCAGGGAGACGTCCCGAGCCAGCGTTGTTCGGAATGGCGAACGCATGTTCTTTAGAATGAACAGAGACCCTAGTGTTCGTCAAGGCGAACGTTTGTACTTCTGGAGCGAACATGACCGATGCTCGATCTCCGCTGGACCGCATCGCGGTATCCCTGCGCCGAGAGCGGACACGTGCCGGGCTCTCCCTCTCCGAGCTGGCCAAGCGTGCGGGGATCGCGAAATCCACGCTGTCCCAACTGGAATCGGCCACCGGTAATCCCAGCGTGGAGACCCTGTGGGCGCTCGGGGTGGCGCTCGGCGTGCCGTTCAGCGTGCTGGTCGACCCACCCCGGCCCGCCGTTCAGGTGGTCCGGGCCGGGGAGGGGGCGGGGGTGCCCTCGGAACGGGCGAACTACGTCGCGACCGTGCTCTCCGCCAGCCCGCCCAACGTGCGGAGGGACATCTACTTTCTTCAGGTGGAGCCAGGGCCCGCGCGCGAGTCCGATCCGCACATGCCGGGGACCGTCGAGCACATAGTGGTCGGCACGGGACGCGTGCTGGCCGGGCCCGAAGACGAGGCCGTGGAACTGGGCCCCGGCGACTACCTCGTCTACCCGGGCGATGTGCCTCATATCTGCCAGGCGCTCGAACCCGGCACGACCTGCGTAATGGTCATGCAGCACATCTGAGGTCGCTTCGCGCACCGGCCCAGCCCGGCCGCTGGCCAGCGGACGCGCAGGGCGGCAGGTGCCGGCTGGTACCTGCCGCCCCAAGGTGGGTTACGAAATGGCGATCCGGCGCGGCTTGGCGGACTCGCTCTTGGGCACGCGGACGGTCAGCACCCCGTCGGACAGCGACGCGTCGACCTTCTCGCCGTCGACGCCGCGCGGGAGCGTGACGCGGTAGGCGAACTGGCCGGTGCGGCGGGTGCGGCGGTGCAGCACGCCCTTGCGCTCCCGCTCCCTGATCTCGCCGGTGATGGCGAGCTGGGTGCCGGTCAGGTCGATGGTGACGTCGTTCCGGCCGACTCCCGGCAGGTCGAGTTCGATGACGTAGGAGTCATCGGTTTCCGAGACGTCGGCCAGCGGCGACCAGGTCGCCGCGTTGGTCCACCGGTTGAGCTGGTCGAAGAGGGCGTCGAAATCACGGAACGGGTCCCAGCGAAACAGCTGGGCGTTGGATGAGCGCACGGCGGGCAGTGCCATGGCTGCACACCTCCTATGGAGAAATCTCGAAGTTGGACCCTTCGCCGTGTACTACGAACTTGAGCCTGGTTTTGTTCCCAAAGTTGAGTCAGCCACACTCAAGCGTGTGCATGGCCTCGGTACCCGGGATTCTAACGTCCTCTGGACGTAGGGTTCACTTGTGAGCCTGCCGATTCTGCTGACCGTTGACGACGATCCCGCCGTCTCGCGGTCGGTCGCCCGTGACCTTCGCCGCCGCTACGGCCAGGAGTACCGCGTCGTGCGTGCCGGCTCCGGCGCGGATGCCCTCGACGCGCTGCGTGAGATCAAGCTGCGGGGCGAGGCCGTCGCGGCGATCCTCGCCGACTACCGGATGCCGCAGATGGACGGCATCGAGTTCCTGGAACAGGCCATGGACCTCTTCCCCGACGCGCGCCGCGCGCTGCTGACCGCCTATGCCGACACCGACGCCGCCATCCAGGCGATCAACGTGGTGGACGTCGACCACTACCTGCTCAAACCGTGGGACCCGCCGGACGAGAAGCTCTACCCGGTCATCGACCAGCTGGTCGAGGCGTGGCGCACCGCGCCACGGAGCGCGGTCGAGCAGACCAAGGTGATCGGGCATCGCTGGTCCGCGCCGTCCTACCGGGTCCGCGACTTCCTGGCCCGCAACTCCGTGCCCTACCGCTGGTATTCGGTCGACGAGCCGGAAGCCGGCCGGCTGCTGGACGCCGCGGACGCCACCAGTGACGAGATCCCCGTGCTCATCACGCCCGAGGGCGCGGTGCTCCGGAAGCCGGACGGCGCGGAGATCGCCGACGCGGTCGGCCTGTCCACGCGCCCCGCGGAGTCCTTCTACGACGTGATCGTCGTCGGCGGTGGGCCGGCCGGCCTGGGTGCCGCCGTCTATGCCGCCTCCGAGGGCCTGCGCACGGTGCTCGTCGAGCGGAAGGCGACCGGCGGTCAGGCCGGCCAGAGCTCGCGGATCGAGAACTATCTCGGCTTCCCCGACGGGGTTTCCGGCGCGCAGCTGACCGACCGGGCCCGGCGCCAGGCGCAGAAGTTCGGCGCCGAGGTGCTCACCACCCGCGACGTCGTCGGGCTCGAGGTGCGCGGTTCGGCGCGGGTCGTGAAGTTCGGCGACGGGACCGAACTCGCCGCGCATGCCGTCGTGCTCGCCACCGGCGTGTCGTACCGCGCGCTGGAGGCCGACGGCGTGCCCGAGCTGACCGGCCGCGGCATCTACTACGGTTCCGCCTCCACCGAGGCGGCGGCGTGCGATGGTGAGCACGTCTACATCGTCGGCGGGGCCAACTCGGCCGGGCAGGCAGCGGTGTTCTTTTCCCGGCACGCCAAGGACGTCACACTCCTGGTGCGCGGTCCCGATCTGCAAAGTTCGATGTCGCACTACCTCATCGAGCAGCTTGACGCGATCGAGAACGTGCACGTGCGCACGCACACCACGGTCGTCCGCGCGCACGGTAAGGATCATCTCGAAGCGCTGACCCTGTGCGAAAAGGGCGTGACCGAGACGGTGTTGGCCGGGCACCTGTTCGTGTTCATCGGCGCGGCCCCGCGCACCGACTGGCTCGGCGACAGCATCGTGCGCGACGACCACGGATTCGTCCGCACCGGCGTGGATCTGCTGGTGGACGGGGGACGTCCGCCCGGCTGGCCGCTCGACCGCGACCCGCTGCACCTGGAGGCGTCCGTGCCCGGGGTGTTCGTGGCCGGCGACGTGCGTTCGCAGTCGGTGAAACGCGTCGCCTCCGCGGTAGGGGAAGGAGCCATGGCCGTGACGCTCGTGCACCGTTACTTGGAGGTCCAATGAGTGACAATGGCGGAGCCCCACTCGTTGGGACCGACCGGGTGCGGGTGTCCCGCAAGGCACTGGAGGTCCAATGAGTGACAATGGCGGAGCCCCACTCGTTGGGACCGACCGGGTGCGGGTGTCCCGCAAGGCACTGGAGGTCCAATGAGTGACAACGGGGCGAACAACAACATCGAGCCCGAGCTTTCGCGCGGGTTCCTGCGCGGCCTCTTCCTGTTCGAAAGTCTCGACGACGACCAGCTCGACTGGATCCTGGCGCATGCCAAGGTGGAGCACTACCCGGCGGGCACCACGGTGATCACCGAGGGCGAACCGGCGACCTGCTTCTACGTGCTGCTCTCCGGCGCATTGCGGATGACCCAGACGGTCAGCGGCGCCGAGGTGGAGACGACGCGCAGCGACCAGCGGGGCGCCTACTGCGGCGCGACGCGGTTCTTCTACGGCCAGAACCAGGAACGGTACACGGCGTCGGTGCACACCCTCAGCGACCTGACCTTCCTGACCCTGCCCGCGGCGGAGTTCGCGGACCGGTTCCGCACCTGGTTCCCGATGGCCACGCACCTGCTCGAAGGCCAGTTCCTGGGATTTCGCAACGCTGACGCGCTGATCGGCTCGCGCCGTCGCCTGCTCGCGCTCGGCGAGCTTTCCGCCGGGCTCACGCACGAGCTGAACAATCCGGCCGCCGCGGCGGTGCGGGCGACCGCCGGGCTGCGCGAGCGGGTCGGCGGGATGCGGCAGAAACTGGCCGTGCTCGCCAAGAAGGAGATCGAGCCGGACCTGCTGGTGCAGCTGCTCAACATCCAGGACCACATGGTCAGCAGCGTCCGGAAGGCGCCGGCGCTGACCGCGATGCAGCAGTCCGATCGCGAGGACGAGGTCACCGACTGGCTCGAAGACCACGACATCCCACAGGGCTGGGACCTGGCGCCGATCTTCGTCTCCGCGGGCCTGACCGTCGACGACCTGGAAGACGTGTTGGGCCGGGTGGGCGACGAGTTCATCGACGGCGCGGTGCGCTGGATCGCCTACGCGCTCGAGACCGAGATGCTGATGCAGGAGATCGAGGACTCCACCAACCGGATCACCGCGCTGGTGAGCGCGGCCAAGCAGTATTCGCAGATGGACCGGGCGCCGCACCAGTGGATCGACGTGCATGACGGCCTCGACTCCACGCTGGTCATGCTCGCCAGCAAGATCGGCTCGGAGATCAGCGTCGTGCGTGACTTCGACCGATCGTTGCCGGCCGTGCCGGCTTATGCGGGCGAACTGAACCAGGTGTGGACGAACCTCATCGACAACGCGGTCGGCGCGATGAACGGCAGGGGCACGCTGACCGTGCGAACCGCACCGGGAGACGGCCATGTCATGGTCGAGATCGGCGACACCGGGCCGGGTATCCCGGCCGAGAACCGGCAACGGATCTTCGAACCGTTCTTCACCACCAAACCGGTGGGTGAGGGCACTGGGCTCGGACTGGACATCTCGTGGCGGATCGTGGTCGACCGGCACGGCGGCGACCTGCGGGTCGAGTCCGAACCGGGGAACACGCGGTTCCAGGTCCTGCTCCCGCTGACCGAGCAGCCTCAGACCTGACCGGCGCCCCGGTCCGCTGCTGACAACGACGTGTTGACGACCATTTTCCCTGATATGGGATATCCTCTCGGATATGAGTCAGACCTCGAATCTGGACGTCGTTGAGCTCGAGACGCGCCTGGCTGCCCGGCTGGCGAAGTTGCGGGCCGAGCACGGGTGGTCGCTGGACGAACTGGCACAGCACTCCGGTGTCAGCCGTTCGACGTTGTCGCGGTTGGAGCGCAGAGAGATCAGCCCGACGACGGCGGTGTTGAGCCGGCTGTGCGCGGCGTACCGCCGGACGATGTCACAACTGCTGGCGGAGGTGGAGCCCGAGCCGCCGCAGTTGGTCACGGCTGACCAGCAGGCGGTGTGGCGGGACGAGTCGGCCGGGTTCCTTCGGCGGTCGGTGTCCCCACCGCATCCGGGGATGCGCGGCGAACTGGTCGAGGCCGTTCTCCAGCCCGGTGCCGACCTGTCCTATGACGAACCGCCGATTCCAGGACTGGAACATCACATCTGGGTCCTGGCCGGTGTGCTGGAGGTGACCATCGACGGTCGCCGGCGAGAGGTTCGGCCGGGGGACTGTCTGCGGTACCGGTTGTGGGGTCCCGCCCGGTTTCGCTGTCACGGGGACGAGCCGGTCCGCTACCTGCTGATGACGGTGCTCCCGTGAATGACCGGACAGAGGTTCACCGAATGGAGATCGTGCGAGACGATCTGTCCGGTGGGGCGATCATCGAGTTGCTTCGCAGCCATGTCGAGGAGATGCGGGCGATCACGCCGCCGGAAAGCGTGCACGCGCTCGATCTCGACGAACTCCGTAAGCCGGAGGTCACGTTCTGGTCGGTCCTGGATGGCGGCGTGCCGGTTGGCTGTGGTGCGATCAAGATGCTCGACGCCGAGCACGCCGAACTGAAGTCGATGCGTACCGCGCCGGCGCGCAAACGGACCGGCGTCGGGTCCCTTCTGCTGGCGCACATCATTACCGAGGCCAGGGCCATGGGTATTGTCCGGTTGAGCCTGGAAACCGGCGCCGCCGATTTCTTCGCGCCGGCTCGGAAACTGTACGGGAAGTTCGGCTTCGCGCCTTGTGAACCCTTCGCCGACTATCGCCCGGACCCGCACAGTGTGTTCATGACAAAAATGATCTGACTCCGCCTGCTTAGCCGTCGGATGTGAGCGATGGCACTGTGAACAGCCAGAACCGCGGGTTACCGTTCCGACGTGCCTTCACGCCCTGGCCTGCCTGCCGCCGACATCGCCCGAACCGTCGTCTTCGCGGCGTTCATCGCGGTGCTCGGCCTCTTCCCCGGCATCTACATCGGCGGCTCCGGGGTGCCGATCGTGGTGCAGAACGTCGGGCCGCTGCTCGCTGGCGGGATCCTCGGCGCGCGGCGGGGTACCGCGGCCGTCGTGCTGTTCCTGGCGTTGACGGCGATCGGTTTGCCGTTGCTGTCCGGCGGTCGCGGCGGGGTCGGCGCCTTCCTCGGCCCGAGTGGCGGGTTCCTGTTCGGCTGGATCGTCTCCGCCCTGGTCGTCGGCCTGCTCGTGGCGCGGGTGGAGCGGCCGCGGCTGGTCCTGCTGTTGCCGGCCTGCCTCGCCGGACTGCTCGCCGACTACGCCGTCGGCGTCCCGTGGCTCGCCGCCTACAACGGTGACCTGCGGGCGGCGGCCGTACAGTCGCTGGTGTTCGTACCGGGTGATCTGGCGAAGGTGGTCATCGCTTCGCTGATCGTCGTCGTGGTGCGACGCGGAATGACGGTGAACCGGGCGAGGTGAGGCCCGGGCGGAGAGGAAGGGCAAGACTCGAGGTGATCGCCGACGGCACGATGTTGGCGCGGGCTCATGGTGCCGCCCGTGAACTCGCCGCGCGAGGGGTGGTCGAGGGGGCACGGGTCGCCATCGACTCGGCCGACGCCCCGGATGTGCTCGCCTGGTTTCTGGGCGCCGACCTGCTCGGTGCGGCGACGTTGGTGATCGAACCCTCATGGACCCCGCGTGAGCGCGAGGCGGTGCTCGCCGACGCGCGCCCGGACGTCGTGGTGTCCGGCAGCCCCCGGCCCACTGCGGAGAGCGTGCCACGAGCCGGCGACGAGGACACCGACTTCTACCTGCCCACCACGTCCGGCAGCAGCGGCCGGCCGAAGGTGCTGACCCGCACGCGCGGCTCGTGGTCGCGCAGTTTCGCCGCCCTCGGGCGCTTCCCGCATGCCGGCCCAGTGTTGGTGCCCGGACCGCTCAGCTCGTCGCTGTTCCTGTTCGGCGCGCTGCACGCGCTGTGGGCCGGACAGGAGCCGAGGCTGCGGCCCCGGTTCGAGCCCGAGACGGCCTGCGCGGAGGTGACCGCCGCGCACCTGGTTCCCGCGATGCTGGCGCGGCTGCTCGCCGTGCTGGAACGCCGGCCCGACCTGAGAGAGAGCTGCGTGCTGCGGACCGTCGTGTGCGGCGGCGCACACGTCGGCGAGGAACTGCGTGCGCAGTGCTCGCGCTTGCTCCCGCGCACCGAACTGATCGAGTACTACGGCTCCGCCGAGCATTCGCTGATCGCCATCCGCCGTGGCGAGGGTGGCTTGCGTACGGTGCCGGGCGTCGAGATCGACGTCCGCGAAGGCGCGCTGTGGGTCCGTTCACCGTTGAGCTTCCGCGGTTACCTCCGGCGAGGCGCGCTCGACCCCGCACCCGAATGGTCCACTGTGGACGACTTGGTCCGGGTGGACGACACGGGTGCACTGGAAGTACTCGGGCGGGCCGGCGCCATGGTGTCCTGCGGCGGCAAGCTGGTCGCCGCCGAGGAGGTCGAGTCGGTGCTGCGCCGGGTTCAGGGGGTGGTGGACGTGCTGGTCACCGGCACGCCGCATCCGACCCTCGGCTCGGTCGTGACGGCCATCGTGGAGGGTTCCCCCGAACTGCGTGACCTCCGGGCGGCGGCGCGCTCCGGCCTCGAACCGGGCAAACGGCCGCGGCGCTGGGTCATGACGGACGCCCTGCCCCGTACCGCGTCGGGCAAGCTGCGCAGGTCGCTGTGAACCGGACACCGGTCGTCGTCGCGGCGCGGCGCACACCCATCGGCAACGCGGGTGGAGCACTGCGTCGGTACACAGTGGACGAACTGGCTGCGCCGGTGCTGCGCGCCGTGCTGGACGGCGCCGGATTGGACACAGTGGACGATGTAGTGCTGGGAAACGTGTTCGGACCCGGGGGAAATCCGGCTCGCGTGGCGGCGCTGCGCGCTGGACTGGGGGAGTCCGTGCCTGGGGTGACCGTCGACCGGCAGTGCGCGAGCGGGCTGGCCGCGATCGTCATGGCGGCCACGATGATCCGCGCGGGCGAGGGTGAGGCGTACCTGGCCGGCGGCGTGGAAAGCGCTTCCACCGCGCCCTACCGTGCTTGGCGTACCGAGCCGCCGGCCTGGTACACGCGGGCGCCGTTCGCGCCGAAGGACATCGGCGACCCGGAGATGGGCGAGGCCGCCGATCTCGTCGCGGCCGAAGCGGGCATTTCCCGGGAACGCCAGGACTCCTTCGCCGCGCGCAGCCACGCCAGGGCCGTGGAAGCCCAGCGCCAGGGCCGGTTCGACGCCGAACTCGTGCCGCTGGCCGGCACCGATCACGACGAGCGGCCACGCAAGAACTTCACCGCGGCCCGCCTGGCTCGGTTCCCGCCGGCCTTCACCCCGGACGGCACCACCACCGCGGCGAACTCGTGCGGAATCAACGACGGCGCGGCGGTCGTGCTGGTGGTCAGCGAGGACGTCCGGCGCACGCTCGGGCTGCCGGGACTGCGGCTCGTGGCCTCGGCGACCTCGGCGCTCGACCCGAACCGCTTGGGGCTGGGGGCGGTCCCCGCGATGCGGAAAGTCCTCGACCGCACACCCGACGTGGTCGAATTCAATGAGGCATTTGCGGGTCAGACGCTGGCGTGCCTGGACGCGGTGGGCATCGACGAGCACGTCGTGAGCCCCGATGGCGGCGCCATTGCGCTCGGGCACCCGTGGGGCGCCTCCGGCGCGGTGCTGGTGGTGCGATTGTTCAGCTCGCTCGTGGGCACCGGTGGCTGCGGGCTGGCCGCGCTGTCCGCGGCCGGCGGCGTGGGTGTGGCGACACTGTGGGAGGCGGTCGCGTGATCGAGTTCGAGCAGGTGGGGCACCACTACGGCGATCGGACGGTACTGTCCGATGTGGACCTCTCGCTGCCGCAGCGGCGGGTCGCGTTCGTCGGTGCCAACGGTTCCGGCAAGTCCACCCTCGCCAGGACGATCAACGGCCTGGTGCTCCCCACCGCCGGACGGGTACTTGTGGACGGGCGCGATCCGAGCCGCAACGGCCGCGAGGTCCGGCAGCGGGTCGGTTTCCTGTTCACCAATCCCGACAGCCAGATCGTGATGCCCACCGCCGGTGAGGACGTCGCGTTTTCCTTGCGCCGCACCGGTCTCAACGCGAAGGAGCGCGCCCGGCGCGCCGCCGAGGTGCTCGCCGAGCATGGGCTCGACGGCTACGCCGACCATCCCGCGCACCAACTGTCCGGCGGGCAGAAGCAACTGCTGGCGCTGTGCTCGATGCTGGTGCTGGAGCCCGACGTGCTGGTCTGCGACGAGCCGACGACCCTGCTGGACCTGCGCAACACGCGCCGGTTCGTCGAGCTGCTCGGGCGGCTGCCGCAGCAGGTCGTGCTCGTCACGCACGATCTGGACCTGCTCGGCGGCTTCGACCGGGTGATCGTGCTCGACCGGGGGCGGGTGGTCGCCGACGACGAGCCCGAGCCCGCCATCCGGTTCTATCGGAAGCTCGCCGAATGAACCCGCTGGGCTGGTACGAGCCTGGATCGAGCCTCCTGCACCGGCTGCCGGCGGGCGGGAAGTTCGTCGCCCTGCTCGTCCTCGCGGCCGTGGTGTTCGTGCTGCACTCGCCGTGGTGGCTCGGCGGGATCTGCCTCGCCGTGCTGCTCGGCTACGCGCTGGCGCGCATTCCGCCGCGGCGATGCCGGCAGCTGGCGCGGTCGCTGGGGCTGCTGGTGGTGCTCGTGCTCGCCGTGCAGTGGTGGCTGCTCGGGCCCGGCGAGGCGGTGCTGACCTGCCTGCGGATAGTGGCCGCGCTGGCCGCGGCGAACCTGTTCACCCTCACCACCCGCGTCGACGACGTGGTGTCCACTGTGGAGCGGGTCACCCGCTCGGCGCGGCTCGGGCTGTTGGTGGGGCTGACCATCCGGGCCATCACCGCGCTCACCGCCATCGCCGTCGAGGTGCGCGAGGCGGCCAAGGCGCGCGGCATGCAGCGGTCGCCGGTGGCGTTCGTGGTGCCGTTCCTGGTGCGCACCCTGCGCCACGCCGACGAGCTTGGCGAGGCCCTCGCCGCCCGCGGTTTCGGCGACCCCGACCCGGACTCCCCACCCCGGGACTCGGACGCCTGAACCCGGAACTCGGACGCCTGAACCCCGATTTCGGGCTCCTGAATCTGGTTCTCGGGCTCCTGAACCCGGTTCTCGGGCTCCTGAACCCGGAACTCGGGGAACCCGGTTCTCGGACGCCTGAATCCGGATTTCGGGCTCCTGAACCCGGTTCTCGGGCTCCTGAATCCGGAACTCGGGTGCTTGAACCCGGAACTCGGGCGCCTGAGCCGGGGACACACCGGAGCCCGGCGTGTCCCCGGTTGGGGCGGGTGAGTTCCGGACTCAGGCGGTCGAGTTCCCGGCTCAGGTGGGGTGAGTTCCGGGTTGGGCGGGTGAGTTCCGGATTCAGGCGGGTGAGTTCCGGCGTGAGGAATCCGAGTTCTGGGTTGGGCGGGCGAGTGGGTCGGGCGGCCTTAGGTGACCCGGCCCCGCTCGGCGGGGAAGCGCAGGTGGTCACCCTGCTCCAGGATGGTTCGCAGCCGTTCCATGGCGTCGAAGACGTCGGTGAAGCGGGTGTAGAGCGGCGCGGGCGCGACCCGGAGGACATCGGGGGTGCGGAAGTCGCAGATCACTCCGGCCTCGACGAGCGCCTGGCTCAGCTGCCACGTTTCCGGCCCGCGCAGGCTCACATGGCCGCCACGCCGCTCCTGGTCACGGGGCGAGGCGACGGAGATGCCATACGGAGCCAGCCAGCGGTCGGCAAGCTCGATGATCAGCTCGCACTGCCGGACGCTCTTCCGCCGGATCCCATCGATTCCCGCGTCGGCGCAGATCTCCAGCGCGGGCTGGACGGCGGCCAGGGACAGGATCGGCGGCGTACCGACCAGGAACCGCTCGATACCGTCCACCGGGTCGTAGTCGGGGCCCATCGCAAACTGGTCCTGCTGCCCGAACCAGCCCCAGATCGGCTGACGCAAGGCGGACTGGAGGTCTCGCCGGACGTAGAGGAAGGCGGGCGCACCCGGTCCGGCGTTGAGGTGCTTGTACGTGCAGCCGACGGCGAGTTCCGCGCCCGACGCGGCGAGTTGGACGTCGACGGCACCGGCGGCGTGACTGAGATCCCACAGCACCCTCGCTCCGGCCTCTCGCGCCATGGTGTTCACTCGAGCCATGTCGTGCAGCTCCGCCGTGCGGTAGTTCACCAGGGAGAGCACCACGAGCGCGACATCGTCACCGAGCGCGCCCGGCAGTTCGGACGGGTCGACGCTCCGTGCAGTCAGCCCGCGTTCGGCGACGAGTCCTTGCACCACATAGCGGTCGGTCGGGAAGTCGGTGGCGTCGTACAGGATGGTGCGCCGTCGGGAGTCACTCGCCGCCAGCGCGGCCGAGGCGAGCTTGTACAGGTTGACCGTCGTCGAGTCGGAGAGCACGACCTCCCCTTCGGCCGCCCCCAACAGCCTCGTACCCAGCAGGTCGCCGAGCCGGCCGGCCAGATCGACCCAGGACGACCAGGAACGCACGAGCCCGGCGCCCCACTCTTCCGTGACGACCTTGGCCAGGAAATCCGGTGTCGCCGCCGGCAGCCTGCCGAGTGAATTACCGTCGAGATACAGCAGCTTCTCGTCGGCGATGGCGAACCGGCCACGGAAGGGCGCCAGCGGGTCGTTCGCATCCCAGGCCGCGACGGATTCGCGGGTCAGGTTCGGCATGCCCTCACCCTATGTGGGGACCCGGACAGCGTCACTCCGCTACCTGCGCGAACCATGGTCGGGGACCCGCCTGCTAACAGTCTCGAGGACGCGTGCTAGTCTTTGCTTCGTCGCTCAGGGAGACCTGAAGCGGCCAGATCCGGCGCCATTAGCTCAACTGGCAGAGCAGCTGACTCTTAATCAGCGGGTTCGGGGTTCGAGTCCCTGATGGCGCACCACCACCCCAGGTCGGAAGACCTGGGGTTTTTTCGATCATGGTGCCGTTACGGCCTTCTCCGCCTTGGCCTTGATCAGCGGCGTGTATCACGTCTTCCCAGCGCGTCCGCGTTGGTTTGGTTCGCCACCGGATGCTGGTAGTAGCGACTCTCACGACATTGGTTCCGAAGCGTCCGGTTTGTTGAGAGTGAACTGGGGCAGGGGTGCTGGCCTTTCTGATCACCATGCGGTGTCGTTGAGCTGTCAAAACCTGTCGCCGACCGGAGTTGGCAGTTGCGAGACTGGCCGGGTGCGATGGATCAATTCGAGGGCGTGGCCGGAACCCTTTCGTGCCATGGCCTGGGACGAGGTAGCCGGAAGGGCGCGCGACTTCGAGGGTTGTCCGGGCATCCATGCCCTCGTGGATGTGATCGACAGTGTCCGCGATTGCAAGGCCCGGGAGCGGCTCGCGGGTGTCTGGACGTTGAACGGGCTTGTGGTGACGCCCTTGCCGATTCCGGACAAGCCGCCGATCCAGCACGTGATCGTGTCCCCCGGCTGGGGGCGAACCGGTGACGCGGTGCTGATCGAGCACCGTGCGATCAGCGGCCACGACGACCGCATCCTCCGTCCTTCCACCGAGGCTGTGCCCCTGTTCTGGCGATTCGTGATCGAGAAGTTCGGCATCGCTCCAGTTCGGCCGGATCGTTTGCTGGTCACGTGATCTTCACGATGCCACCGGCAGGATGGACGGATGTCCGATGCTGGGGTTGATGACTCGACGGTTGCGCCGTTGTGCGGGCGTCTGAGGGAGAACTGGTGGCGTCTGGCGTTGATCGCGGCGACGCTGGTGATGGCCGCTTTCGCCTGGTACGAGCCACTTGTCGCAGTGTTCACCGTCATCCCGGTGCTGACCTGGTGCTGTGGCCTGGCACGTTCGGACCGGACCGGGTTGGTCGTCGGCGCGATCCTGCTGGCGTTGGCGGCATGGATCCTGCTGCCGCGTGACCTGGGGTTGTCCGGACAGTGGGTGCCGTCGGTCTTCGATGGCTGCCTGTTCCTGCCGATCCTCACCGCGGTCATCTGTCTGGTCGGCATACGGGGTGAGCGGTCACGTGGCTTGCCCGCCATAGGGTTCTGCGCGTTCGCTGTCGCAGGGCTGGCCCTGGGCGGTTACACCGCGGTCTGGTATTCGGAAGGTGACACCGGTAACGAAGGAGTGTGGCCCGGCCCGTCGGGGCTGCGGGTCGTCGAGGGCGAGAGGGAGGGCGGCTCCGGCGGCTTTTCACGGCAGTTGGACGCGACCGGAGACCGCGCCCCGGAGCGGATGCGCGATTACCTCTCCTCTCGGGGCTTCAGTTCCCAGGGGAACGACAGTCCCTCCATATGCCGGGTCAACGGGGTCGTGCTGACTTACAAAGTGTGCGCGGTGGTGGAGGACATCTCGCCGACGATGGTGCGGGTGTCCTGGTGGATCTGATCGAACGCTACGCCAAGCCCACGTTCGCGGACGACGCCGTGGCGCAGGCAGCGCAGTCGGATTGATTCAGCGATCTGGATCGGGCTCCGGGCCGGACCTCCATGATTTCAGTGGGTTCTCACTGACTGTCTATTGTGGTCGGTCTTGTCGCCCTACGGGCAAAGGCGGGTATTCAACCGTCTTGACTTTGACCTTTGGGGAAGCCCCAGTCTAGGTCGTGCCGGTCACCGTGACCGGCACGAGGAGGATGTCGACGTGGGGTTGTTGACCATCGGGGCGTTCGCTCAGGCTGCCGGGCTGACACCAAAGGCACTGCGCCTGTACGACGAGCTGGGACTGTTGCCGCCGGCTGCGATCGATCCCGATTCCGGATATCGGCTCTACGACCCGGACCAGTTGGGACAGGCCCGGCTGATTGCTCAACTACGCCGCATCGGCATGCCGTTGGCCGAAATCGCCACCGTGTGCCATTCGGAGCCTGTCGTGGCGGCGGAGCTGATCAGCTCCTACTGGCGGAAGGTCACGGCCGAAACAGCGGCTCGCGGGCGACTGGCCACCTTCCTCGTCGACCAAATGTCCGGAAAGGGATCCACCATGTTGGAGACGATTGATTTTCGCTACGCCGTCGGCTGCGACGCCGGGACGGTGCGCGAAACCAACGAGGACGCCGTGTACGCCAGTAGCCGACTTCTGGCCGTCGCCGATGGTATGCGAGGACCGGGCGGTGCCGAGGCCAGCGCAGCCACCATCGATGCCCTCAAACCGTTGGAACTGGCCGACCTGCCGGCTGCCGAACTGCTTACGGTGCTCCGAGATGCCGTCGCCGAGGCCGATCGCCGCGTGCGCAGGGCAGCGACCGATGACCACCGGCCGATCAGCACGTTGACCGCGATACTGCGTTCCGGTGCGCAACTGGCCTTGGTGCACATCGGTGACACGCGGGCATATCTGCTCCGTGGCGGCGAATTGTTCCAGCTGACTCAAGACCACACCTACGTGCAGTCCCTTGTCGGCCAGGGCAAGCTCAGCTGTGACGAGGCTGCCTCACACAAGCAGCGCACCCTGTTGGTGCGGGCTCTCGGCGCGGGCGGCCCCCAGATCGAGGCGGATCTGGCACTGCGGACCGCCCTGGCCGGCGACCGCTATCTGTTGTGCTCCGACGGACTGTCCGCCGTCGTCAATCGCGCGGCACTGTACTCAACCCTCAATACGGCAGCGGATCCCGAGCACACCGTGCAGCAGTTGATCGAACTCGCGTACGCCCACGGAGGGCCCGACAATATTGCCTGCGTGGTCGCCGACGTGGTGGCGGTGTAGATCCGTGGATCGTGTCGCAGTCGCAGTCGTAGACGACGCTGGCCGATCCGGTCAAGCACTATATTGCGCATTCGTGAACCCCGATGGGACAGGCGTGCGCGCGTTGGTGAAGTGCTGCACAGCCAGCCGGCGAAGGTGCGGCAGGTGTGGATCGGTAGTGCTGTGGTGAGCCTGCCGCAGGATGGCCATGTTCATACCGAATGGTCATGGGACACCGTCACCGGCTCGATGATCGACTCTTGTCAACGGGCGATCGAGATCGGCCTGCCGTCGTTGGCGTTTACCGAGCACGCCGATCTCACGCCGTGGCTGATCCCCGAGCCTGTCCGGCCGCACCTGCCCGAGCACTTCCGGGTGCGGCTGCGGACCGACGGTGTGCTGGAACCGCCAGACCTCGACGTCGAAGGGTACTTCGCGGGTATTCAGGAATGCCGGGAGCGGTTCCCGGAACTGCGGATCCTGTCCGGCGTGGAAATGAGCGAGCCACATTGGCACCGCGACCGTGCCGACGCGTTGCTGGCGGCCCATGACTTCGAGCGCGTGCTCGGCTCCGTGCACTCGCTGCCGGAGGGTGGCCACCATTACGAGGTAAGCGTGCTCTCTATGTGGCCGGCAGCGGATGTCGTACGCGGCTATTTGGCGGAGGTGCTCGAACTCGTCGAGTCGACGGCGGATTTCGCCGTGCTCGCGCATATCGATTACGGTCTGCGCTCGTGGCCCGCCGACAAACCGTTCGCGGCGGCGGACTTCGAGGAGGAGTTCCGCACGGTGCTTCGCGCGCTTGCGGGCAGTGGACGGGTCCTGGAGGTCAACACGAAGGTGCCGCTGCCGCGCGAGATCGTGAGCTGGTGGTTCGAACTAGGCGGCGAGGCCGTCGCCTTCGGTAGTGACGCGCACGAGCCGGGACTTGTCGGTCATGGCTTCGCGCAGGCTGCGGCTCTCGTCGAATCCTGTGGCTTTCACCCTGGCCGAACGCCGCACGACTTCTGGAGCCGCCGACCCTGACAACGCCGGCCCATCGGACGAGGTAACCCACGTTTGACTTTGCGCCACAAAGTTAGGTAACTTTGCAGCGCAAAGTAAGGAGCCGACATGACGGTAACCATGGCCACAAGACAGGCGACGGCGCGAGACCTCTCGGTGAACGCAGCCGTCCTCGGGGTCGCAGCGACGGTATGGTTCGGCTGGGCACAGGAAGCACCACCGGAAGGCTGGTCGCTGCCACTCGGCATCGGGTCGGGAACAGGTGTGCTGATCGCGGTGCTCGCGGGAGTATCGGCGTGGCGGAGCTGGCAAAGTGGCTCGGCAATGGCAGACGCGTCCGGTCGGCGCACGTACAACTGGGCGGTCGGTGCCGAAGTAATAGCGATCGCGGTGGGCGTTGTCGCGCTGGCGTTGATCGGCCAGTCGGCATACCTCGCGCCGTGGATATTGTTAGTGGTGGGCACGCACTTCGTGCCCCTCGGTGACCTGTTCGCGATCCGAAGCCTGAAACTGGCAGGCGTTTTGCTGGCCGTGGTCTCGGCGGTCGCGGTGGTCGTCGGTCTGGTGTGGACGGTGACACCGAGCGCGGTGGCAGGTGGCGCCGGTGGTGTGATCCTCGTGGCCTTCGCGATCTGGGCACTACTGAAGGTCTGGCGATGACCCGGCCCGAGGATGACTTCGACACCAGCGCGGCTGCCGCGCTGATCCAACGCACTACCGACGATACCCAGCGCTCGCTGACGATTCAGGTCCCGCAGTTGTACGCGGGCTGGGGTGTCGCATGGCTGGTCGGCCTGTTCGTGATGTGGTTGTCGGTCCGCAACCAGGAGCCTTATAGTGGCCCTTCGGCAGCGCCCGTGATCCTGCTCAGCGTGTTGCTGGTCGCGGCACTGGCCGTCACGATGGTCACGATCGTCCGCGCGACCAGGGGGGTGCACGGACACTCGGCGACGCAAGGCAAGATCTTCGGCATCGCCTGGCCGATCGGGTTCGCCACACTGTACATAGTGGAGGGTGCGCTGGCGCACCAGGGCGCGGACAGCACGATGCTGGGCTTGGTCAGCGCGGCGGGCCCGCTGCTCGTGACGAGCATGATGTACCTGGCTGGGGCGGCGATCTGGCTGGACAAGGCGATGCTCACGATGGGTGTTTGGCTGGCGTTGGTGGTGGCAACGGGTGTCTGGACGGGCCCGATCACCGTACTGCTGGTGAATTCGCTGGCCGGTGGCGGCGGCTTCCTGGCAGTGGCAGGGTATCTCGCGTGGCGGAAGCGCAGATGACCGAGCTGGACCCCGTGATCCACGCGCCCACCAGGCTGCGCATCATGGCAGCACTGGCGGTCCTGGCGGAGGGAGACAGCTTGTCCTTCTCCCGCCTGCAACACATGTTGGACCTGACGCCGGGCAACCTGATCACGCACCTACGCAAACTGGACGAGGCCAACTACATCACCAGCGCCAAGACGAAAGGCAACGACGGCACCCGAACGTCGATCCACCTGACTCACACCGGCAGAGCGGCGTTTGAAAGCTACTCGGCAACGGTCCAAAAGCTACTGAACCCGACCCCGGACAAGACGTAACGATCATTGATTCAAGGTGGGGCGATCGGCTGCACCTACAGGTGCCGGTTCATACGTTTGACAACCACGCCCAGGTAGCACGGGACTGGTGATTATGCCGATATCGACGTGGTTATCGACGGAGCCACGGACGTTCGCTGGGTCGAACGCGCCAACTGTTCCTGCTGGTAAGGCGATAAAGGTGGTCTTCGGGAAGGACCCGAAGACCACCTTTCGTTTGATCGTCAGATCAGGACGTTCTTGTAGAAGATGTTGGCCAGCCGAGCCCCGGCGGTCGTCCCCGAGGCCATTCCGAGAAACAGCCGGGTTTCGCCGGCGACGGTGCGGTAGACCGCCATTCCCTCCGGCTCTCGGTAACTCAGGCTGCCGCCCGCGTTGGTGACCGCACGGGTGAAAGCGCCGGTGTTGAGGTTCAAACTGCTGACGTGTGCGTTACCCGGCGGAGGGTTGGTGCCGCTGTAGGCGTCCCCGTCGAGCATGTACACATACTCGCCGTAGACCGCGTAGCCCTGAAATGTGCCCAAGCCCGATGGTTGGGCAATGTCGGCGAGCCGATTGCTGTAGTTGCCGGCGCGCACGTCGGCGATGGTGTAGGCGGCAAAACGGAAAGCGCCGCCGGTGCGGTAGCGCATCACCAGTCGTTGGTTGACCGGGTCGGTCGCGCAGGTGACCGTGTCCACCCCGGCGATCGGCAGGTGTTTGTTCAGCACCGGCGAGGTGTGGTCGAGCGTCGTGCCGCTGGTGAAGGGAAACCGGGCCAGCCGGGTGCCGCGGGCATTGACGGAATCGACTTCGGTCCAGAGGTAGGAGGTCGATCCGACCGGCTCGACACCGATGGACACGCCGTGGCCGAACCCGTTGAGGAACATGTGACCGATCTGGTTGCCGGCGAAATCGAGTTGCGTGATGCACAGATCGCCGGCGGCGTCGGAACCGCTGCCGTTTCTTAACTGTGCCACGAACAACCGACGGTTCACGTTGTCGAAGGTGAAGGACTGCATCACGGTACCCTGGTACAACGACTTGCCCCGGAACAGATCATATGACGGCTGCGTGAGGTCGAAGCGCTGCGAAGACGGCACACTGGCCGATGCCGTACCGATTCCCACGCTACCGGCCACCGCCGCGGCGGCCAAACCGCTGCCCATCGCAAGCACTCCACGGCGGGTTACGCGTCGCTGCTGCGACATCATTGCTCCCTTCTGCGGAAAACCCTCAAAGCTTCGGTTTACCGGCCTGGTCTGGTCCATGGCACCGTAGTGGCCCACCGGTCCACGGGGTGTTAGGTCGCGGCTGCACGGCACTGTACTTGCATCGCATCATATTGATGCAAGTATGGTTGTATCAGAACAAAGGCGCGGTCGATGCGGAGAGGAGCCCGGGATGGCGAGCGAGGTCCGTGGTGAAAAGGCGGTGAACGAGCCCGTTCTCGTCTCCAAGCGGGACGGCGTCACCGTGCTGACCCTGAATCGTCCGGAATCGCGCAACGCTCTTTCCGACGATGTGGTCGACGCCGTCGAGGATGCGGTGCACGCGATCAATGCCGATCTCGGCGTTCGGGCCGTCATCCTCACCGGGGCCGGCAGTGTCTTCAGTTCGGGCGGCAACGTCAAGGACATGCGCCAGCGGCAGGGCATGTTCCAGGGCAGCCCGGCCGAAATCCGGGAGGGCTACCGGCGAGGAATCCAGCGTATCCCCCGTGCCCTGTACCACTGCGAGGTTCCGACCATCGCCGCGGTCAACGGCCCGGCCATCGGTGCCGGTCTCGATCTTGCCCTCATGTGTGACATCAGGATCGCTTCGACGGCCGCGACGTTCGCCGAAAGCTTCCTCAAGCTGGGCATCGTGCCGGGAGACGGCGGAGCGTGGTTTCTTCCCCGCGTGGTCGGGCTTTCCCGCGCTTGCACCATGACCTTCACCGCCGAGGCCATCGACGCCGCGACGGCGGAGCAGTGGGGCCTGGTGTCTCACACGACTGAACCCGGCGATCTGCTCGACGCCGCCCACGATCTCGCCCGGCGCATTGCGACGCACCCGCCACATGCCCTGCGGATGACCAAGCGGCTTCTGCGCGAAGGTCAGCACCAAAGCCTGGAGAGCACACTGGAGCTTTCCGCGGCGCTGCAAGCCCTGGCTCACCACACCGGTGATCACCAGGAGGCCATCGAAGCCATGTTCGGCAAGCGGCCCCCGCGTTTCACTGGGAAATGACCGTTTCGCCCCAATCTGCCGTATTTGATCAACTATTCGCCATCACCGGGGCGTCGGATTGACGAACCCAGCGAGCGCTCGGGCCTGGGCCGGGGCACGGGCACTCGCCGGGTCCACAAAGGAGTTCCGAAAAGCCTTGGTCATCCGGAAAACTCCTTCGACGCGGTGAGGCCGACTGGGTCGGCTCCAACACGCCGGCGGTCGCTATGGCCGCGGAAACCATGATGCAGCAGCGGGCTCACCGATCGCTGTCACCGGCACGGCCCGGCCTCACCAAACGCTCACCGATTCGGATCGGCACCGAAATTCACCGCCGTGGTGGCCGAAGATAACGGCAGCCTGGGTGAACGGACCGCGCCGGGACGCGCGGTGCCCGGGCGATCCCGGGTGGAGGCAGGAGGTGCTGGATGGTCAGAAGTATCGGCCTTGGGCTGGCGCGCGTCACCGTGGTTGCGCCGCACAGTCGCATCGACGTCGCGTTGCCCGAGCACGTTCTCGTCGCCGAACTCATGCCGGGCCTGCTGCGTCACGCGGGTGACGAACTGGCCGACACCGGTCAGCGGCACAGCGGCTGGGTGTTGCGGCGCGACGACGGGACCGGGCTGGAGGCCGGCCGTACGCTGGCCGCACAGAACGTGCTCGACGGCACCACGCTCTACCTGGCCCCCCGCCGGACGGACTGGCCTGAGCCCGAGTTCGACGACCTGGTCGACTCCATCTCGGTGGCGGCGCGGCGCAATGCGCGGGCGTGGTCAGCCGCCGCCAGCCGGGCCTTCGGGCTCGGTGCCTCGGCGACCTTCCTCGCCGCCCTGCTGATCCTGCTGATGCTGGCCGGGCCCCCGTGGACGACGTCAGGCGTGATCGCGCTTTCGGTTTCTGGGGCATTGTTGCTGGCCGGCGTACTGCTCGCCCGCACGATGTCCGATGTGGACGCCGGGACGATGCTCGCGGCGGCCGCGCTGCCCCTTGGCGGGGTGGGCGCGATGTTGGCCTCGGCCGGTCCGCTTCCGCTGGCCGGGTTCGGCGCTGCGCAACTGCTCGCGTTCTGCGGCGGCCTGCTCGCGGTCGGCGTCACCGCGGATCTGGGCGTCGCGAGTGAACGGCCGCTGTTCGTGGCGGCAACGGTGATGGCCGTCTTCGGCGGCTTCGCGGCCTTGCTCACGGTCGCGGGGCTGACCGCCGCCGGTGCGGCGGCCGTGCTGGCCGGCGTGATCGTGGTGTTCACCCCGGCGGTGCCGCTGATCGGCATGCGGCTGGGCAAGCTGCCCACCCCGAACCTGCCGATGTCCGCCGAAGACCTGCGCAAGGATGATGACCTGCCCAAGGCGGAGTTCGTGCACGCTCGCGTGGTCCGCTCGGACCAGCTCGTTTCCGGAATCCTGCTGGGCGCGAGCGTGGTGCTGGTGGGTTGTCAGCTGGAACTGGCGATGGACCCGACGATCGGGTCCACCATCCTGGTCGCGCTGGTGGCGGCCGGCACCGTCCTGCGTGCCCGGATCTATCCCACCTTCCGGCATCGGTTGCCGCTGCTGCTGGCCGGGCTCGCGGGAGCCGTGACACTCGGCATCACCGCGCTACGGCTGCCGCCCGGCTGGATGCTCGGAATGGGCACCGCCGGGGCGACGGCGCTGGCCCTACTGTCCTTTGTGGCCGGGCTCGTACTGAGCCGGCGCAAGACCACGCCGTCGATGGGCCGGTGGGGGGACGTCGCCGAATCGGTGTGTGTCCTGGCGATCGTGCCGGTGGCCTGCGGCGTGCTGGGTGTCTACGGCCAGATCCGCGGACTGGCCGGGTGAGGGACCAATGCTCACCCGCCGGGACCAGGTGCAGTCCTACCAATTCCTGATCCAGCGTGTCACGTCCGCGCTCACCATGCGCGAAACCGACCCGCTCACGCCGCCGTTTCGCCGCTTCGTGATCACCGGTTTCGGAAGCATCGTGGTGGCCTGCATCGTGATGGCCGTCGCGGGGATCTACGGCCTGCTCAACCCCGGTGGGAACGAAAGCTGGCGCACCGGTGACCAAGTCATCCTCGAACGCGAGACCGGGGCGCTGTACGTGTTTCGTGACAGCCGGCTGTACCGGGCGGCCAACTACGCTTCTGCCCTGCTCCTGCTCGGCAAGAACGCGGGGACCATCGACGTGAGCCGGAATTCGCTGCTCGGCGTGCCACGCGGACCGGAGGTCGGCATCGCCGGTGCGCCGAACGGGCTGCCGCAACCGGAAAACCTTCTCCACGGCCCGTGGTCGCTGTGCTCCCGCCGGGTCACCGACACCAACGGGGCGCACCTGGCCAGCACGGTCCTGATCGTCGGCGATACCGCTCCCGGCCGTTCCCTCGCCGGTGAAGAGGGTTTCCTGGCGGACAACATCGAAACCGGCGACGAGTACCTCGTCGTGAACGGGTACCGCCACAAGATCACCGACTCCCGCGCGGCCAAGGTCGGGCTGGCGCTCAACCAGGAGCCACTCGTCCAGGTCGGCTCCGCGTGGCTGGACGCGCTGCCGGCCGGGGTGGACCTCGCCCCGATGCCGATTCCCGGCCGGGGCGGCCCGTCGGCGTTTCCCGGGGCGCTGGTCGGACAGGTCATGGTCGTGCGCACGGTCGGCGGCCCGCCCCAGTACTACGTCGCCCTGGCCGAGGGATTGCGGCCGGTCAGCGAGGTCGAGTCCGCTCTGCTGTTCGCTTCCCAGGACACCGCGGCCGCCTATCCGGGCGGGATGCCGGCCGGCCCGCGCGAGATCGACCCGGCACAGGCGGCCGCGATGACCCTGCCCGCCGCGCCCGAATCGGGACCGGAGCAACTGCCTCGGACCCGGCCGCGCATGTCGGGGCTGGCCGCACCGGACGCGGTGGTGTGCGGCTCGTTCCAAGGCGTCCAGTCACCCGCTCCTGCCACGATCGCCCTGGGCGCCGCGCTGCCGGTGTCCGACAGCGATCTGGTGACCGCGCGCCGGACCCGGGCGGGAACGTCGCTGGCGGACCGAATCCTGATCGCGCCGGGCAGCGGTGCGCTGGTCGAGTCGATGCAGGGCACGGAGGGGCCGGGCACCGTCCAGCTCATCACCGAGCAGGGCGTGCGTTACCCGTTGGCGTCACGGGACGTGGTGGGAATGCTCGGCTACTCCCCGTCGGACGTCGTTTCGCTGCCGGCCGCCCTGGTCGCTCGCGTTCCCGAAGGGGCCGCGCTGGACCCGGCGGCGGCCGGCACGGTGCTGTTGCAGAACTAGCTGGTTGACAAGGAGACCGTCGTGGCCATCGTCGTGGTGAGGCGTCCGGTGCGGACCCCGGCGCCCGAACTGCCGACGGGCGAGCTGATCCTCGAGCCGCCGCCGGAGATCCCCCCGCCCGGGGGGCGACGGCTCAGCCAGACGCTGATGATGCTGCCGATGCTCGCCGGTTCCGCCGGGATGGCGCTGATGTTCGCCGGCGGCCGGGGTGGCGCGCTGACCTACGTCGCGGGCGGCATGTACGGGATCGCCGGCGTCGGCATGATCGGCATGTCGGTGTTCGCCAACGCGGGGCAGCCGACCAAGCAGGAGATGGCCAACAACCGCCGCGCCTACCTGCGACACCTCGGTGTGCAGCGGCAGCGCGCGCGGGAGGTGATCCGGCGCCAGCGGGAAACCCTGTCCTACCGGCACCCGGATCCGGATACATTGTGGACGGTCGTGGCGAGCCATCGCCTGTGGGAGCGGCGTCCCACCGACCTCGACTTCAGTGTGGTGCGCATCGGGCTGGGCCCGCAGGATCTGGCGACCCCGCTGGTGCCGCCCAAGACCGAGGATGTCGGCAAGCTGGAACCGGTGTGCGCGGCCGCGCTGCGGCGGTTCATCCGGACCTACGCGGTCGTGCCGGACCTGCCGATCGCGATGGCACTCAACGGATTCGCGCGGGTCTACCTGCACGGTGACCCGGATCGCGCCAGGGCCGTGGCGCGGGCGCTCGTGGCGCAGGCGGCGGCCTTCCACTCGCCCGACGACCTGCTGGTCGCGGTCGGCGCGGCACCGGAGAACCGGGACGTTTGGGAGTGGGTCAAGTGGCTGCCGCACGGGCTGCACCCGGAGCGGCGCGACCGGCTCGGCAACCTGCGGATGGTGGCGCCGACGGTGGCTTCGCTGGAGGTGATGCTGGACAGCCTGCTGACGAACCGGCCCCGGTTCGACCCGACCGACCCCGCCCCGCAGCTGACCGGGCCGCATCTGATCGTGATCGTGGACGGCGCCGAAACCGCCGGCTCGGACCACCTCATGACCGACACCGGGCTGGAAGGGGTCACGCTGATCAACCTGAGCACCCCACCGCCCACCGTCCTGGACCGCTCCAGCATCGCGTTGGAGGTCACCGCGGACGGCCGGCTGCGCAGCCGGACCCTGGACGGGGAGAACGATCTCGGCGTGGGCGACCAGTTGGACGTCGGCACCGCGGAGGCATTGGCCCGGCAGCTCGCGCCGCTCCGCCTGGTCGCCACGTCCCGCGGTGACCAGCCGCTCACCGCGGACCTCGGCCTGGCCGAGTTGCTGGAGTTGGGCGACCCGTACGAGTTCGACCCCGTCACCGGGTGGGGACCGCGGCCGGCGCGGGCGCGCCTGCGGGTGCCGTTCGGAATCACGCCGGACGGCACGTCGGTGGACCTCGACCTCAAGGAGTCGGCACAGGAGGGGATGGGGCCGCACGGGCTGCTGATCGGCGCGACCGGGTCCGGGAAGAGCGAGCTGCTGCGCACCCTGGTCCTGGCGCTGGCGGTCACGCACAATCCGGAGACGCTGAACCTCGTGCTGGTCGACTTCAAGGGCGGGGCCACCTTCACCAAGCTCGACCGGTTGCCGCACACCAGCGCGGTGATCACCAACCTGGCCGACGAGCTGCCGCTGGTGGACCGGATGACCGACGCGCTCAACGGGGAGATCATGCGCCGCCAGGAGTTGCTGCGCGTGGCCGGGAACTACACGTCGTTGTGGGAGTACGACAAGGCGCGTGCGTCAGGGGCCGCGTTGCCTGTGGTGCCGAGCCTGCTGGTCATCGTCGACGAGTTCAGCGAGCTGCTGTCCGCCAAGCCGGACTTCATCGACATGTTCGTCCAAATAGGACGAGTGGGCCGCTCGCTCGGTGTGCACCTGCTCCTGGCCTCCCAGCACCTGGAGGAGGGGCGGTTGCGCGGGCTGGACAACCACCTGTCGTACCGGATCGGGCTGCGCACCTTCTCCGCGGTGGAAAGCCGGGTGGTGCTGGGTTCACCGGACGCGTACGAGTTGCCCCGTGCGCCGGGTAACGGTTTTCTGAAGTACGGCACCGAGCCGATGAACCGGTTCCGCGCGGCGTACGTGTCCGGCGTCCACCGCCGGCACGGGTCCGGGCTCGACGCGGACGGTCCGGGTGACGGCGCGGGTGTGCTGCCTTTCTCCACGTACTACGTCGCGCCGAAGGTGGAGAAGACGGGTGAGGACGACTCCTCGCGCGACGACGAGGCGGTGGGGGAAACGCTGCTGGACATCCTGGTGGACCGCATGGAAGGCAAGGGAACGCCCGCGCACCAGGTGTGGTTGCCGCCGCTGGCGGAACCGCCCACTTTGGACGGTTTCCTCGGCCCGCTGGCCGCCGACTCGCGGCGTGGTTTCGGCAGCGGCAACGAGCGGCTGTGGGGCGCGCTGCGGGCCCGGATCGGCGTGATCGACCGGCCGTTCGAGCAGCGGCGGGACATCCTCGAGCTCGACCTGTCCGGCGGCGCCGGGCACGTCGCCGTGGTCGGCGGACCGCAAAGCGGCAAGAGCAACGCCGTGCGTTCGCTGATCTGCAGCCTCGCCCTGAGCCACACGCCGCAAGAGGCACAGTTCTACTGTCTCGACTTCGGCGGCGGCTCGCTGCGCGGCCTGCGTGACCTCCCGCATGTCGGCGGGGTCGCCGGCCGGCTGGATGTCGAGTTGGTGCGGCGCACCATCGCCGAGGTGCGGACCGTGCTCGACCAGCGGGAGCGAACCTTCGCCAAGCACTCCGTGCCGAGCATCGCGGACTACCGGCGAGCCAAGCGGGACGGCCAATTCACCGACGACCCGTTCGGTGACGTGTTCCTGGTCGTCGATGGCTGGGCCACGGTCCGCAACCACTTCGACGAACTGGACCAGACCATAACCGACATCGCTGCGCGTGGTCTCAACTACGGGGTGCACGTGGTCGTCGCCGCGACCAGCTGGATGGAGCTACGGCAGTCCATCCGGGACATTCTGGGCACCAGGGTGGAGCTGCGGCTCGGTGACCCGAACGACTCCTACCTCGGGCGGCGCGCGGCGAACAACGTGCCGGACGGGGTGCCGGGGCGCGGCATCACGCCGGAACGGTTGCACATGCTCACCGCGTTGCCCCGGATCGACGGCCGGCCGGGCACGGACGATCTCGCCGAAGGTGTGGCCGATCTGGTGGCGCGGGTCGGGCAGTCGTGGACCGGCCGTCCCGCACCCAGGGTGCGCCTGCTCCCGTCCAGTGTGGACTATCCGGAGATCCGGCAACCGGAGGGTCCGCACCGGTTCGCGGTCGGCCTCGCCGAAAGCGATCTGCAGCCGGTGACCCTCGATTTCACGGCCGATCCGCATTTCCTGCTGCTCGGCGACACCGAGTCGGGCAAAACGGCGTTCCTGCGCGCGCTTGCGACCGGAATCGCCGATCGCTGCACACCGGAGCAGGCGAGGATCATCCTCGTCGACTACCGGCGTGGCCTGCTCGGCGCCGTGCGGACCGACCACCTGATCGCCTACGGCACCTCCGCCGCGTCCACCGAGAGCGCACTGGCCGAGGCGGCCGCGGTGATGGAGTCACGGCTGCCCGGCCCCGACGTGACCCAGGACCAGTTGCTTTCCCGGAGCTGGTGGACCGGCCCGGATCTGTACGTGCTGGTCGACGACTACGACCTGGTCGCCGGCGCGGAAACCAATCCGCTGTTGCCGTTGCTGCAATTCCTGGCCCAGGGCCGCGATGTCGGGCTGCACCTGGTGGTCACGCGCCGTACCGGTGGCGCGGACCGTGCCTTCTTCGACCCGGTGCTCGGCCGACTGCGAGAACTCGGCACGCCCGGAATCCTGCTTTCCGGCGACCGCAACGAGGGGCCGCTGCTCGGCAACACCAAACCAATGCCGTTGCCGCCGGGCCGGGGCATTCTGGTCACCCGCCGGACCGGCACCGAACTGGTACAACTCGCCTGGGTGCCGCCGCGCCGCTGACCCCCTTGGCTCCGCATCGCCGGGCCGGTATCATCACGACAGTTCTTTGTCGGGCGCCGCGGGCCACGGTGCGGAGATTCGCTCTCGAAGGAGTACGCCGTGGCCGGAACTCACGTCGATCCCGAGTCGCTCCAGGAATTCAGCCGGAAGGTTTACGGTTTCGCCGGTGACCTCGCTCATTCGCGTGCTTACGGAACCAGCGCGGCGACCGCGGCGAACGGGGTCATCGGCCAGTACGGATACCACCTCACCGGCCAGGCACCGATCTACGAGGGCGGCGGAACGATACCCGCGCTGCCCGAAGCCGTCGAGTTCTGGAAGAACCACGCGAAGATGGTCAACCTGCTCAACAATTTCAAGAACAAGGTGGAAATGTCGGTCCAGGCGATATCGGCCGCCGCCGGCGCGGCTGCCGGCCTCTACGACCACACCGATCGCGTGAGCGGAAAGCAGATCATGAACTCGGCGTTCGTCCCCCAGCCAGGGCAGGGTCAGCATGCCCCGAAGGGGACACTGCAACACCTCTGGGATCTCCAGCAGAAAAAGCATGGCGGACAGGGCTGACCGCGGACACGTTACTGAGGATCGACAATGGGTGTACCCGGCGATGTCAACGCCGCCTCCTTCGAGGACCTCCAACAGTACGTCGCCACGGAGAACAGTGGCGTGACGCTCGCTGCCATGCGCATGTGGCAGGACGCGGTTCGCGCCTTCAACAGCCTGCACGGCGATCTCACCGGAGCTGAGCAGCATTACCTGAGCCAGCCTTCCTGGCGGGGTGAGGCCGGCGACGTGTTCCGCGGGAAGGTGCTCGAGACCAGGAATTCGCTTGCCCTGTTCCAGGGCGATGTGTTCGTCCAGCAACTGGACCTGCTCGCGTCCAAACAGGACTGGGCGAAACAGAAGATGGCCGAGTTGCAGGCGCAGTGGAACCAGCGGATGGCGCAGGCCAGCGAGTCGAACGTCGCGGGCATGATCGGGGCCCTGTACGGGAAGTCTTCGGCTCCTGGGACCCAGACCTACACGATCTCCGTGGACGGTCATTCGTTTCCGGTGCATATCACCCACAGCGACGGGCAGGACACCCCCGCGCAACAAGCCCAGGGCAGGGCCGGTGAGACCCAGGCACAGGCGCATGAGATCGCCCAGGCGGCCCAGCAGATGATCCGGGACGAGTTGACCAAACAGGCCAGGGCCACGATGGGGCAGCTGGCGACGGCGTATATCGACGCGAGCGTCAAGACCTCCGCGGCGGCGTCGACGTTGAACTTCCACGGACCGCTCAACGCCATGGCCAGCGGGCTGCCCGGGCCGGGCCTCAGTCCCGGTGGCCCGCCGCCAGGCGCCGGTCCCGGCGGGGGATGGCCATCAGGCGCGGTCAACTCCGGCGGCGGCCAGGGCGGTGGTCAAGGCGGTGGTCAGGGCGGCGGATGGCCGTCGGGGGCGGTCAATCCCGGGGGCGGTCAGGGCGGCGGCCAAGGTGGTGGTGGCCAGGGTGGGGCGGGGAACAACCCAGGTGGTGGAGCGGGGCAGTCCTGGCCGGCTGGAGCGGTGCAACCCAACGGTAATCAGGCACCGCAAGGTGGCGACCCGGGTCAGAATCCCGGCCTGGGCCAGAATCCTGGGCAGGGCCAGAATCCTGGCCAGACGTGGCCACCGGGCGCGGTCGATCCCAACGGCGGCCCCGCCACCAGCGGCAACCCGGGCGCCGGCGGAAACCCTGGCGGCTGGCCTGCCGGTGCGATAGCGCCCAGCGGCCTGGCCGTAAGCGCCGCTGGTTTGCGTGGCGGCGGCGCCGCACTCGCGAGGGGATGGCCCCAAGGAGCCGTCGATGCCTTGCGCGCCAACGGCTTGAGTCCGGCCTCGGAGAACAACGTGCTCGGCGGTGCCCGAGGTGCCACCGGCGCCGCAGGCGCCACCAGTGCCACTGGCGCCACCGGCGCTACCGGCGCGACTGCGACACCGGGCAAGGGCACGACGATGACCGGCGCCGGACTCGCCGAGGAAGGCTCCGCTATGAGCCCGCCGGTCGCGCCGAGTCAGCTGGCGAAGGGGACGCGAGGAGCAAAGTCCACTGTAGAATCGTCGCGATCGGGTGCGCTGGCGCCCGCGGCGGAACCGCCGCCAATGCTCGGTGGACGCCGTGACGCCGGTAAGCGGCACGAGCGTCGAGGCAACGGCAGGCCGGTGAGAATCGGCGCCAAGCACAGCGAACAACCGGGTGAGGTCGTCGCGCCACGGATCGCCGGCCGTACCGGAGACGCCGCCGTTGCCGCGTTGCGCACGCACGACCTGCCCGGCTCGCCCGCCGATTTCTTCAGTGGCACGACGCATGAACCGGAACCGTCCCTGCGTGGCCACCTCGGAAAGCCGGTCGAGGCCGCTGGGGCGCATGGTGGCGCCAGCATCGTCTCCCACGGCCATCCCGCCGCAGACCTGTCTACTGCGGATGGCTCGTCGCCTGGCGGCACCGACCTGGCCGGGCGTACGCGCCCGGCTGACGCCAAGATCCACCTGGTGCTTCCTGCCGGTGACGACGACACCAAGATCACCGGACGCGTGGCGGGGTATCTTCCCGTGGTACCCGACACCACCTTGCGCCGCCAGCGCGGTAACCAGCAGCCGGTGAAGGTCGAACAGCCGGACGAGGAGAACTGGACGACCGACAGTGGCGGGAAAGCGGTTGTCGACACCCCCGCCACCCCGGAGACCGAACGCACCCCAAGCCCGGCACTGGGCCGGGTCGAGGGGTAACGGTCCGGCCGGGTCCCATGTTCCGGCGCGCCTGCGCATACGCAGCCTCGCGTACGCCCAGGCTCGAACGGCGCCCTCAGAACCAAGTGCCTCAGGAGGTCTGGAAGGGATCTCCGATCAGGTGTCGCTCCACCATGGTCGGGGTCAGCCGGACCCATTGCACGTTCCGGCGGTGCACGACCGCCACGAATCCTTCCGGAATCGTGGAAAACGAGGAAGCGACGCTCTCCGGAAGGTTCAGCGCGTTCGCGAGCAGCGTCGCCTGACCGTCCGGCCGTGCCTGCACCAGCACCAGGTCGGCCCGGCCGAGTGGCTCCGCGTCCGCCGGTTCGATGTCCTGGCGCACGGATAGCACGGTCGACCACGGTCGAAGCGATGGGTTCGCCTCGATCGGCCCGGACGAGACGTTGTCGACGAGCAGCAGTTCCGGGCGCGGCCGAGCCCCCGGCTCGCCGCGCTGTTGGGTGAGGACGGTCCACCGCGTGGGGACCGGAGAGCGTATCGACAGGTGCGCGCCGAGCGCGAGCGCCCGGAAGCCGAGCAGCTGCGCGAACCGCAGCGACCCGATCACTACGACGTGCGTCGGAGCGGGCCGGAAGGCTTCCACGGCGACCGGCCTGCCCCGCTGGTCCGGACCGAGTACCAGGCCGGTTTGCACGGCGGGAAACCGGAACCGGTCCATGTCCTTACGGGTGGCCCGGATCAGGGCGAACGGGCTTCCGGTACGGGTCAGCATGGCGCGAAACCTCCGAGCGGGAGCGCTCCGACCAGCGCGGTGGCCTGGCATCCCGGCAACTTGCCCAGCTTCGCGTTGTACCGGGCGACCGCCTCGATCGCCCAGTCCGTCGCGGAGTCCAGCGTTTTCGCGTTCTCCGCGGTGAAGTCGACGGCGAACTCGATCTCGAAGCCATCGTCCGCGCGCCGGGCGGCCATCCCGATCGTGGTCGCCGCCACCGGCACCGACACCAGCGTGCTGATCAACGATTCGGTGTCGGCGTCGCTCATGCCGGTCAGGTGCAGTGTCCGGTGCGGCCGGCCCGCCGCTTCCCAGCGGTTCCACCGCTCATGCGCTACCGGGGCCGGTGTGTCCGTCGGTGTGCCGTAGGTGGCGGTGGGCTGCGCGGACAGGGTGGTGATCGAGCCGATGACCGGCAGGATTTCGTTGGCTCCCAGTGGAACCAGCGGAGCCCCCTCCTTGTTCATCCGGCGCAGCAGCCGGCGGGTCACGTTGGCCAGCGTTTGACGCAGTGCGTCGTCGGCGAACCAGGCGGCGTCGCGCTGCACCTGAACCGCGAGCCACACCGACTGCCGTATCGGGACCCGATTGGCCGCGAGCTGCCAGTAGGACAGGCGCACGTCGGTATCCGGGGTGGGGGTGGTGAGCGCCGGTACCGCACGGAGCACCAGTTGTGCGGTGACGGCCGGACCATCCAGTTCGGACTGTGGCAGCAGCGCGGCCAGCGAGGGCGGTTCCGGCTTGGCCGGCCTGAACAGCGCGGTGATCCCGCCGGTGTGCGTGATGACGCCGATCTCGGTGTCACCGACCGAAAGCGTGTCCACCCGCGCACCGGGCGACATGGCGTCCAGAAAGGCTTGAGCCGGTGCGAGATCGGTGGCGGCATGGTGGGTGCGGCGGTGGGCGAGGAAGCGCACCAGCGTGAAAAACCATTGGTACAGCCAGCGTTCCCGCCAGCGCACGGCGGTCAGTACCAGCAATACGGCGGCCGCGGCGATGGCCGTGGCCAGCACCGGCAACGATTCGTTGCGGGCGGCGGCGACCGTTGCCAGGGCGACCTGCCAGCAGGCCACTTGAATGATGAGCGCGAGCCGGCCGCCGAGCTGGGTGTGCCTGGCGAGCCGGTGTGGTGAGCCGGGCCGGTGCGCGGCCGGCGAGGCGGTGGCGGGCGCGGGAGCCTGCTGCCACGGCGGCGGCGGTGGTGCGTCCGGCACCACCGCTGCCTGCGCCTGAGCGACGGCGACGCTCGTTGCCTGGGCGGTGGCCAGTGAACCGGCCTCACGCGCCGCCTGGGGGGCGGCCGCCCGGTGCAGCAGAACCTCTGGGGCGTGGGCGCTGCTGGGCGCGGGAGCTCGGACGATCGCCGGTTCTGCCGTCCGGGTGTCCGGGGACCCGGTCTGGGCGAATACCGGCTCGGTGGTACGGGCGGCGGCTTCTTCGGGCTTCGCCGGTTCCGGGCGGGCCACCGCGGCGTTGCCACTTTGGGAAGCGGTCACGGCCTCTCCTTCGCGGGTTTGCGCGCGACCGCGATCGTGTCGACGGGGCGCACCACACTGCCTCGCATGCTCGCATGCCTTCCATACGTTGGAGAAGATCGGTGGCCCGCGCCCAGTTTAGGGTTGATCGCACTTGAGAGCCAGTGGGTGCGTGGTTATAGTCAAAGTAGACGTAACAGGTCTGGGGTTGCCGTCACCGCATGGGCCAGCATGGAGCGGCCAACCACCCGGGAGTACACGGGGTAGCGGTGGACGAAGTCGGTATTTCTCGTGCGCAGGCTTATGCCACGAGCCTCTACGACCAGGCGCGCGACACGCTGCGCGCTTTCGACGACATGCGGGCGCAAGCGCGCGACCTGAAGATCACCACGTCCTCACGGGACCGGTTGGTGACGGTGACCGTGGGACCGCACGGGGAACTGCTGGATCTTCAGCTCGACCCACGGATCTATCGGACGCCGGATTCGCCCCGGCTCGCCGCCACGATCCGGTCCACCGTCGAACAGGCTCAGGAGGAGGCGCGGCACAAGCTGACCGAACTGGGCCGGCGTGTCCTTCCGCAGGCGGAGCAACTCGCCGGTGGCGCCGGTGTGGACATCGCCGAACTGTTCGACGAGCCCCGGCCGGGTCCAGACCGTTCGGGTAAGAAAGGGGAGCGTGCGTGACGAATCCCGGCGGCGACAACGTATACGTCGATGATGGCGCGTTTCAGCATGTGGCTTACCTGGTCAACATCATCAACACCCTGCACCGGCTGCAAACCAAGGCACAGGCGAACATCGAGCACGGGATGAGCCTGCCGAACGTGTTCGTCGACAAGGCGGGCGCGGCTTTGCACGAGAAGTTCGCGGAGATGCCCCAGGCGCTGGCCGACTCCCGCAACAACTTCCTGGATCTGACGGAACTGGGGATCACCGCCGACGATGCGCTGAGCCGGATAAAGAACGTGGACAAGGTTCGTGCCGCCCTGTTCCGGCCGCTGGCCGCGGTGCACGGAGACCCGAAGAAGGACGACTTCGCGGGCAGCAAAATGACACCGGAAAAGGAAATGCAGCGGGCCCTGCGCGACAGCGGAAAAGCGGGACAGTAGCTGCATGGACATCTGTGACGCCACCGGAGGTGTGGGGGCTCTGCCTCCCGGTGTGTGCGAGGGAGTTTCATGAGTATCCAGCCGCCGCATGGGAGCGGCTGGCTCGTCGAAGCGCTTTTCCAGGCGTTCGGCGCAGGGCACTGGCCGAAGATGGACGAGGATCACGTCCGGGAACTGGGCCGGGCCTGCCAGGAAATGTGCAACGCCTTGCGCGAGGCCGCGAACTCGCTGGCCGTCGAACCGGGCACGATCAAGAAGTACTGGCATGGCAAGTCGAGCCAGGCGTTCATCGCCAGCTTCGAGTTGCAGCAGGCCAACCTCGACAGTCAGGCGCAGTACTTCGACAGCCTGGCCCAGATTTGCATGCAGACGGCCAAGGACGTCGAAGAGACCAAGCTGCGCATGATCAACCAGCTCATCATCACCGCGGCGCTGCTGGTCGCCAGCTACGCCGTCTTTCCCGGCCTCGGGAGACTACTGGCCGACCCCATCGCGCAAAGGTTGCTCGAGGTCCTCCCGGGGATCGCGAACGGGCTTCCGGGGCGGATCGCCGCCCGGGCGCTGCCGCAACTGGCCGAACGGAACGCGTTCAGAGCCGCCGTCGGGAGGCTGGGCCCGATGCTGGTCGGCGGCATCGACGGTACCGTTTTCATGGGCGGCCCTGAACTGCTCACCCAGATGGAGACGGGGCATTGGAATCTCCGGAATCTGTTGGTGTCCACAGCTACCGGTGCTCTTTCGGGTCCGCTGGGTGTCGCCGTCGGCAGACCGCTCGCACGCTCATTGAGCAAGGTCGGCAAATCCATGGAAAAGCGTGCTGTCAAGGTCCAGTTGGAGCATCCCGACACGATACTTGGCGGAAAGAGCACGCTTAGCTATATCGCCCGTGATTCGGTTTACACCAAGCCCACCACGGTCCTACACGGAGCTGTCGTCGGTGCGTCGACGATGCCCATGGCTTCCTATGTCGGCACGGGGTTGGTCAACGAGGGGTACGGTGACCCCTGGGGATCGCATGGCAACAACCTGGCCATGCACTATCGGGAGGGCGCCGCGCAAGGCGCGTGGGCCGGCGTCCTGGCGGGAAACGCGAGCCCGACGCACACCGTGGGAGCCCTGGGTGCGGGGGCCAAGCATCTGGTCATGGGCGAGGGTATGGCGGGCGCCCGGGATGCCATCGGCATGTACGCCGTCCAGCACGGAATGGTCCACTCGCCCGATCCGGCCCTGTTGCAGCAGCATTCCGGACTCCTCGACGGTGCGCCAACGACGGCGCCACCCTCGCACGCCGCACACGCCGACACGGCGAGCAGCCTGCTTGGCGGTTCCGCGGACGCCTCCGCGACGCATGGAGCACACGCCGACGCGGCGAACAATCGGGGTGACGGGGCCTCCGCGACGCACACTGCGCATGGCGACGCGGCGAACAGTCGGGTTGATGGTTCGGCGGATGCCGCTGCGACACATGCTGCGCATGGCGATGCGGTGGATGGCCGGGTTGGCGGTTCGGCGGATGCCTCCGCGACACATGCTGCACACGGCGAGGCGGCGCACGTTCAGATTGACGCTTCCGCGGCCGCGGCTGCGGCGACTACCTCCGCTCTGGGCGCCCAGAGTCATGCCCCGGCCGGTGAGCACGGCCCGGTGCGTGACACCGCCGGGACGGCCGGGCGCTCGGCCCCGCGAGCGCCCGCCAGGAGCGCCGAGCCGCTGGGCGAAACAGCCGTCCACCCCGGGGCCAAGGACGAGGGCCCGGCAACCGTCACGGACCCCGGGAAAACCACGAGTGATACGCCAGGCGGGCAGAAACCGCCAGCGCAGGCCCGGAAACCCGGTGATGGCAGCGTCACGCGCGACGGCGGTGTTGTCCAGAACGACAGCCGTGCCGGGACCGGGCGGGGTGCCGAGGGTGACCACGGTGCCGGCAGTGACCACGGCACGCCCGGCTCCACCGACACGGCGAGCGGCGAGAAACCCCAGGCCGTAAGCGATGCGAAAGCGCATGCAGCGACGAGTGGTGAGAAACCGCTGGCGGTAAGCGGCGAGACAGCGCGTTCGCCTCACCCGGGTGAACACACGAGCGAGCCTGCGCGCCCGGACGATTCGACCCGAACCGAGACGGCACAGGATGGGCGAGGCCCCGCGAAGCAGGCGCACAGACCGGATTCGCCGGTTCGGGCGCACGAAGGCGACGGCCGGCAGGAACCGCCCCCACCGCAAGTGGAGCACGCCGCGGGCGATGGCTCCCGCGCGGCCGACGACGGCTCCGGCGGCACACCCGGGTCGCGCGCCGGCTCCGATCCGTACGGGCCCGAACGCCTCGGACAGACGCTCGGCGACGAGCACCTCACCGAGGTCTACCAAGGTCTTCCGCCCGACGCTCAGGAGGGGTTGCGCCGGATCCACGAGTCCAACAACGGGGACGCGGAGGCGACGCTCGCGGATCTGGCCGCGCTGAACGCACGGGGCGGAGATCTGGAGCGCGCGCTGGTCGACGCCGGGCGCGACACGTCGAATCTCCGAAGCCGGTTCGCGCACTGGCTTGCGGACAAAACCGGTATCGGGCAGAAGTTCTTCGACGCGCAGGCACGCCGGGAAAACTTTGTCCAGCAACGAATCGCCGAGCTCGAGTACGCGATCCGCCACACCAGGGAGCGAGTGGACGAAACCGTTCGCGCGCTGGTGGAAGCCGAAAAGACCGGTGAGGTACCGCTGGGCGAGCGTATCCGGCGGAAGCTCGCGGGTTCTGTTCCGGACGAGCGGGGCGCCGAAGGGTGGCCGCAGCGTCTGGAGAACGCGGAAGGGAAGCTGCGCGAGATGCGGCTCTCCCCGGACAAAGCCGGTCTCACCGACTACGTGAAGGTCGCCCAGGAAGTCGGCGCGATATTCAAGCGGGTCGAATCCGCGCGCACGGACCTGGGGTTGCGGACCGACAGCACCGCCGGTAGAGAGGTCATCGTCCAGCTTCCGGGCGTCGGGGAGGTCCGGGTCCATGATGACCTGCCCGGATTCTCCGGCGAGGTCGGCCCGCTCGACGCGGAGATCAGGATCGAAGGGCCGCTCGGCGACCGGGATCTGGGTGAGCTCCTCCACCATGTCGTCCGCAAGCTTCAGGCTTCGGTGATCGACCCGGCTCACCGCGATGCGCGAGGAAACCCGCTGCCGGTGCGGATCCGGCTCACCGGCGAGGCCCCCGCCCACCTGGTGACCACGCTACGGGCGATGATCGCGCGTCATCCGGTGACCGGTCTTCCCCTGGTCGAGCCGGTGACCGGCGAACTGCGCCACCCGCAGGTCGTCGTCGACGAACCCGCCAAGTCCGTGCTGCGGGACAAGGATCTGGCCGACCTGTTCACCGGGCTCGACTCGCCCGAGGCGCAGCAAGGCTTCCTCGAAATGTCCGAACGCTCGGGTCACGAGCCCGAGGTGATGAAGCCCGCAGTGGATCGGCTGATCCCCAAGGCCGGCGACGGTGGATGGGCCAAAGAGGACGCTACCGCCGTTTTCGAGAAATACCACGAAGATCCGGCGGCTGCCAGCCGGCCCACCCTCAGCCGGCTGCAGAAGGCCGAACAGGCGGCCGCCGGCTGGTACACCGACAAGGCGCCGGAGAACGACCCGCAGCGACTGAAGAGCGAGATCGCCGCCGTGGGTGAGGCGACGCCGCGGATCGTGGCCGTGATCGACGGCGCGATCGCCCGGGCCGAGCAAGCCGGTGCGGCCGGGGACTGGCTGCGATCCTTGCGGGAAACGCGCAGTGCGTTGCTCCTCGACAGGGTTGTGCCGCCGCCGGATCCCGTCACGGCGTTCCATGAGAACGTCGGCGAGGTTGCCCGCGTGTTGCGGGAACTGGACAACGTCGATGCCACCCCGGCCGATGGCCGCAGCGAAGTCACCATCGAGGGTGACATGTTTCCCGAGAGCCTTCGCGGGCACCGGGTTCACGTCGATATCGGTGAAGTGGGCCCGTTCGAGGGCGAGCGTTCGCTTCCGGGCGGCCCGCTGAGCCGGGAGAGTGAGTACGAACTTCTCGGCCAGGCGGCGCGCGCATTACGTGCCGCCGCGCTACGTCCGGACGGAACCATGCCCGTCTGGCGGGGCGACCTGGCACCGGAGTTCCGGCATGTTCTCGAGTCGCTGCCCGCCGTCCACCCGATCACCGGCGAGCCTCTGCTCGATGAGGGGACCGGCCATCCCCAGCACATCACCGTCCGGGGCGACGCGCACCTGACCCCGGCCGAGAGGCCTGCGTTCGAGAAATCGGCCACTGAACCGCCGGCACCGGAACCCCAGGCACCGGAACCGCGGGTACCGGAACCGCGGGCACCGGAACCCTGGGTACCGGAGGAACCGCGGGCACCGGAAGGACCGCGGGCACCGGGAGAACCGTGGGCACCGGATGTGCGGGTGTCGGATCGAGTGACTCGGGGCGAGGGTCTCGGTGATGCGGCTGGTGAGCGGGGCGAGCCTCCCCAGCGCATTACCGGGGAGGGGGACGTGCCTCCCTCCCCGGATGAGGGGCCTGCGAACAAGGAATCGGCCACGGAACCGCCAGCACCGGACATAGGGACAGAGGACCAGAACCATCCCGATGCCGTTGATCACGCGGGGCCCCAGGCCGGGCCCGCACAAGCCGGTGCGGGCGGAGATCATCAGCGGGTCGTCGTGTCCGCGGGTGACACCACGTGGACGCGTGATGCCGGCGGTTGGTATGTGACCGAGCATGGTGGTGTCCTCGATCCGGGTGGGCATTCCGTGGACCTGCCGGCCGGCTCCAAAGCGGTGGTGGACGGATCCGGTGAGTTGCGGCACGTGGTGTTGCCGGATGGTGCCAGTTTTGACCGTGGCCTGGATGGTCAGTGGTCACGGCCGCGGCACGACAGTGGTGAGCTGACCGTCTCCAAACTGGACAACCCGGTCGAGTTGGACGTGGCCGGTCCGGCCGGCGGGGAGCGGTCGACTACGACGCTTCCCTCGGAGAGTGAGGCGGTACATGACCGCGCCACCGGTGAGGCGGTGGCGTACCGGCAGGTGAAGGGCGCGGATGGGCAGCGATTGCCGGAGCCGCGCACGTTCGTGCCGGATGGTCATGGTGGTTGGGCCGAGTTGAGCACTTCACCGACGAAGTTCGAGGCGTGGCTGGCGAGCGCGAACAAGGCGCATGAGACGGCGCGGGTGTTGTTCGACATCGCGGACCGTTCAGGGCCTGGTGTTCCGGAGAACCAACGGTTGACCACGATCGATGACGAGGCTTTGCGGGCCCTGTTCCACGGTTCGCGGGATGACGCGATTGCGGCGATTTACGAGGCGGTGCACCGTAACGAGGGGGTGGCCCTGCGGTGGACGCAGCTGACGGCGTTGGACGCGTTGGGCACGGGCAAGATCGTGAACATGGCCGCTGGTGAGGGCAAGTCGTGGCTGTTCCTGGCGGACGCGGCGCGGCAGGCGGTGCGTGCCGGGGTCGATGCGGTGCATGTGATCACCACGCGGGGGAACTTGGCGGATCGGGAGTTCGAGCGTTATCACGAATTGTTGACACCGCTGGGTTTTGATGTGCACCGGATGAATCCCTACGCGTTGCCGCCGGAGCCGAGGGACGGCCGGCCGACGATTTATGTCGGGACCAATCAGGATGTCGGCTTCACGTTCTTGAAGCACGACCTGGTTCCTGGCGAGCATGCCGAGGGTGACACGGTGATCGATGCCACTGTGGACGAGATCGACGAGGCCTTCGTGTACTCGGACACCGTGTACATCGTCAGTGACGGGGCGGGGAACCTGGCTCCGGAGCACGTGGCCGCACCGGTCAAGTGGGCGAAGAACTTCCTGACCGAGCAGCTGGACCGCGGTCAGCTCACGGAAGCCGATTTCGGTCGTGAGCCGGGCCAGCGTGGTGGGCCGGCGGTGCTTACCGAGGAAGGAAAGGCGAAGATCGAGCGAATCCTCGGACGAGACCTGTCCGATGTGGAGCTCAAGAGGCTGGGCCTGGAGGCCGCGGCGCGCTGGGAATATGTGGAAAACATCCACTATGTCAGATTCCAGGACAAGATCTACATCATCGACCAGACCACCCACGAGGTCCTCTACGATCCCGAGACCTCGTCCGAGAGCAGGTGGAACGGCGGCCTCGCCCAAGCGATCGAGGCCAAACACGACTTGCCGATCCGGGATGATCCGGCCACCAACAAGAGTGTCACCGCCCAGGAACTGTATGCCCGGGATGGCTATCATCGGGTTGCGGGCGCGTCCGGGACCGCGTCGGGCAAGGAGGAGCTGTTCCGCAGCCAGGGCCTGTCCGATCAAATCGAGGAAATCCCGCGTTACTACGAGTCTCGCCTGACGAACACGGGCGACCATGTCACGGCCGGTGAGCCGGAGAAGCTCGACCAGATGGCCGAACACGTCCGAGACATGCAGCGGGACACCCAGCAACCGCAACTGGTCCTCACCCATCGCAACGACCTGGTGGCCGAGACCTCGGCGCGACTCGACGCCCTGGGGGTGGAGCACACGGCGATCGACGCCAAGTGGTTCCTCGAACAGGGCACCAACCGGGAAGCCGCGTTCAAAGAGGTGATCGACGCGGCCGGACAACCCGGCAAGGTCTTGGTCATCAACATGCAGGGCGCCCGCGGCGTCGACATCCCCATCAGCGACCAGGCAAAGGCACTCGGCGGGCTGCACGTGCGGGTAACCGCCCACTCCGGCTTGTCCCGTGATATCGACATACAAGCCGAAAACCGGGCCGCCCGCAGCGGCGACCCGGGCAGCGTGAGCTACTACATCTCCCCCGACGACGAAGTGTTCCGGCTATCGTCCAACCCCGACGTGCAACACGCCGTCATCCAATACACGCACGCCATGGAGACCCGCACCAACCTCGACCAGGCCGAACAGCGCCTCCGCGACCTTGTTCCCGACCTGCAGAGCAAAGCCGAACAGAACCTGGGCATCCACCGTCTCACCACCACCAGCCGGCCCAACGCCCCGCCTATCGCCGCACACGGTCCATCCACAACCTCTGACACCGCCCAGCCACAACCCCCACCACAACCTCCTCCCACCGAGACGGCGCTGAGCAACGGCGCACGTCCAGCGGGCCCGCAGGCGCCCCTGTCGGCCGAAACGCCGCACCCGTCGGATGCGGTGCCAAGCCGGCCTGACGGGCATGGTGGTGGCCACGGTACGGAGTTACGCCGCGAAGGTGTACCCGATCCGCGACAGGGCGGAAACGAGATCGGAAACACCACCGAAGTACCGGAACAGGCCGGTCACGACACAGCGGTGACACACAAGGACGACGTTCCCGATGGCGGCGGGGGACATCTCGCTGGACCGTCCGGTCCGGACGCTTTCGCCGCGCCGCCCGGATTGGACGATGCCGGTGGTAGTCCGGTCGCGGCCTTACACGACAGCGTGGACTGGTGGCGGCAGGCGATCCACGAGGCGCCCGGCCGGGTCCAGGACACCCCGATTGAAGAGATGTTGGACCGGATCGAGTCGCATTTCCGCGCGCTGGACGATGCGACGAGAGGTGCCGGCCCGGAGCCCGGCAAGGAGTTGCTGCGTAACCTGAGTTACCACGTGGAGGCGTTCAACGAGATCGTGCACCGGCACCTGCCGGGTCAGCGCGAACTGCCCGATCCGTTGAGCCCGGAGGCCTTGCGACGGTTCGGTCGCGAGGACCCGGTGGCGTATTTCGCCTACCGCGCGATGAATCCGGACGCGAGCTACTCCGATTATGTTTCCTGGCAGGACGACCCCTCGGGCCAGTCCCTTTGGGACCGGATCGGCGAGCGCAACTTCCTGGACGCCAGCCTGGCCGACGTCTACACCAGGACTCAGCGGGTGCGCCGCATCATCACCCTGGAAGCGGGCTCGCGCGCCGGACAACCCGACCTTGCGGACCTCGACGCGGAGGGGCCCGCCACAGACTTGGTGAAGTTGCGGCAGAGATCCGGTGAAGTCGATTTCGACGAGGTGAGGCGGCGTTCGCGGGACTGGCTTGAAGATCTTTCGCGTAGTGATCCCGATGCGCGTGAGCAGCTCGATCGATTCCTCAACGCGGCCCGTGGAGTCTCGCGCATTACCGATGACGCCCTGAACCGGTACCTGATGTACTTGGCTCGCTGGCACGGAAATCCGCCGGTGCGGGACTCCGACGTCGTGCACGAAGGCGAACTCGACTTCGACACCGTGCTGGCCGGGGTGCGGCAGGCCGTCGCCGCCGTGCCCGAGGCGCCCGAGCCGGTGGTGCTCTATCGCGGGATGCATGTCGAAGACCCCGGGGCGCTCCCGGAGGTCGGCGATGTGGTCAAGGACCCGAGGCTGGCCTACGCCTCCTACAGTTCGGATATCGCCGCGGAGCACTTTACCGGTGATCGCGGTATCGGTGTTCTGGAGATCATCACCACGCGGCGGGGTGCTCCGCTGGCCGCGACCTCACTAGTTCGCGACACGTTGCGGGAACACCTGATCGATCCTGGGGACCCCAGGGTCGTGCGGGAAAAGTTCACCATCGCGGGGCCCCATGGGAAGCCGTTGGTCGTGTTGGTGGAGGAGGCCGAAAGCGCGCGGCGGGGAAGCATATCGTCGTCTGTGGATGTGGTGCCGTCTGGCGAGGCGTTGTCCGCGGCATTGAATCACGGGATGGGTTCCGGAGGGCGGGATCATGCGGACCTGTCCACCGGCGGAGGCGAGAGGGCTCAGGAAGGCGCTGACGAGCTTCCACGGTCCGATTCGGACGGTTCCGGCGCGCCGGTTGCCGAGGAAGTGGCACACCGGAACCTGCTGGACCTGCTCAATGGCGAGGACCGCGATACCGCCGACGAGACGTACGGGATTTACTACGACCAGCCCGGCCGGCGCGGGTACATCCAACGAAGGCGGGATGCGCCGACCTTCCAGGGGCACAAGGTGCCGTTGATCAAACGGGGGACGGACGGTCGTTACCAGATCAGGCCGGCTACCCCCGAAGCGGTTAAATCTTCCTATCACGATATTCCACCAGTGGTCGGGCACCGCGGGACCCTGGACGCGACCGACTTGGCCGACGCCGATTGGATGGCCAGGGAACGGCCCGGCATCCAGGCGTCGGCGGCCGAGGCGAAAGACTCGGTGGCAGGCAACCCCCATCCGGGCCGGGAGTGGGACGAGTTCGACCAGAGCGGTTTCACTTCGGTTCGTAATCGGATCGGGGAGCCGCTCGGCGAACTCGCGGCCAGGCACGCGATCCGGGACCTGGCCGCGCGACTGCCGGACGGTTACCGGATCGAGCCGGTCGACATTCCGGCCGCCGGTGCCGCACGCTTCGACCAGGTCTACCGGCTCGTCGGCCCTGACGGTCACGTCAAGTACATAGTGCTGGAAGCCAAGGGACCGAGTGCGGGACTGGTGCCCCGGCAGGGGCCGGCCGGCGACCCGAACCACTATCTGCAGGGACACCGGCAGTACCTCCGGTCGATCGCCGAGGCCATGCAGGGCCCGGAACGCGGCGATGCGGAAGCGGCCATGGGCCGGGCGCTGGCGGAGGCCCTGGACCAACAGGACATCGAGTACTTCAGCGTGCGGGCGACCGTCGAGAACGTCGATGGAGTCGACCGGTACGCCGGCTACGAGATGAAGCAGTTCAACCTCGGGTATCCCTCAGCGCTGCAGGCATTGGCCGCTGCGGCGGCGTTGCCGCTGCCCGGTATCTCCGACCAAGAGCGCACCGTCATCAGATTTGACAAGGCAACCCGGGCGGAAATCGCCCAGTTTGCCAGGTATGGCGCGCAGGCGATCGCCGACCGGCTCGGGATCGATGAATCGGTGGTCGTCGACCGGATCAATGAGCTGGCCGAAAACGCGTTCGTGCTCGACGATCAAGGACTGGCCGAGGCCTTCCGCGACGACCCTGTCGCAACCGAGCGGATCAGGCCGTATCTCGGTGCCCGTGCTGTCTTTGACTGGGGTAGCGGCCTTGTCGGTTTGGCCCCGGGTTATTCGCTGGCTCATGTCACCGCGGCTTTGGTGAAGGAGGTTGTCACTTCACTGCGGCCGACGACGCCGATCGACGATATCCGGGCGCTCGGGATCACCGACCGAGATCGTCTGGAGTGGTTGGCGCGGGAGGTAACGTTCACCCGGGAGGTCGAGGACCACCGGGTGGTGGCGGCGTGGATGAAGGCGCTGGGGCCGCGGGTTCATCCCGCGTTCGCCGAGGTGCGAACGTGGCATGATGCCCTGTTGGCGGGTTTGGTGCGGTCCCAGGTAGAAATCCTCGGGCACCCGGGCCACGTCCTGTCTGCTTTGGACGGTGGACGTGCTCCGGTCGAGCCGAACCCGAGTGCCGACCCATTCGGCTACGGTTACCACCGGGCGGTGAACATCGTCCTGGACGATCCCGACGCGAAGTACCGGTTGCTCCTGGCGGATGTCGATCTGGGCGAGTTGTACGGGCGGTTCGGGAGTGATCTGCATTCGGCCGTGCTTGTTGCCGGTGAGTACGGGATGGACCACCTGCGTGCCCTGTACGAGCGTTTGGCGGGGCGGCCGTGGTCGGAGCCGGTGGTTCTTTCGAGTGTGGGGCGGCATGCGAGTGATGGCCTGGCTGGTGCGCTGGCCGAAGTTCCTCCGCTTCTCGAGCCGCGCTTTGCGCGCGACGCCATGCCGTGGTTCGGTTTTGATCCGCTTAGTACCGAAGATGTGGCTCAATTCCGCCGCCTGTTGGTAAGCGCGGGCCTGCCTGCGGAGCCGTCGACGGCGGAACTGGTGGCGTTGCGCGAGGTCGCGTTCAACCTCATCGATGCGCTCGATTTCCCCGGAGACCTGGCCGGACGGCGGAATTTCCTGGCAACCCGCCCCGACGAGGTGGGCGAAAAGGTACGTCAGGAGCTTCAATCTACTCTCGCCGCGGCCCAAGGGTCCATAGCGGACGCTTCGTTCGAGCACTGGCGAGACGACTTGTCGCAGCTGCTTCGCGAAGATCCGCGATTTGTCGGGCTGCTTGACGAGATGCTGAGCGGAGAAGCGAATGCGGACACGGTCGGGTGGCTGCATGAATTGCTACCGGACGAGGTGCTCCGAGAGCTTTTCTCGGCGGAAGAAATCGAACAACACCGCGCGTTGGCCACGACCGTGTTCGATCTGGTCGCGCGGGTGTTGGACGTGGTCGACGCCCAGTTCGGCCGGGGACCCGATACCCCGAAGGAGCACACCGGGCCGTTCTGGCAGCAGGTTGTGCACACCTACAACAACGGAGAACACAGTCGGCAGGACCTCGAAAACATCGTCGCTTACCTGCTGTGGCGTGCGCGCGAGTCTGACCCCGGCGCAACGCTGGAACGGTTGTTGGCCGCACTGTTGGTCGCGGCCGTCCACGATGTGGCGCAGGGACACGGCCGGGGTATGGATGAGCGGTTCGCCGCGGCGGTCGCGGTGGAACTGCTGGAGCGTAGTCCCTATCCGTTCAGCGAAGAGCTGAAGGAAGAGGTCTACCACGCGATTCTCGCGACCCGGATCGATGCGGTAACCAAGGAACAGACCGTCGATCCGGCCAAGCCCGGCATACTGCTGCAAACCGCGATGGCCTTCGCCGACTTGAAGCTGGGCCGTCGGGCGGCCCCGTTGATGGGGCTGGGGCTGGCGGCCATGGACTTCGGCAAGCCGGGCAACAGGTTCGTGAAGAAGTACGGCACCACGTTGCAGGAGGAGCTGGACCAGGCCCTGCGGGAGGGCTTCGACCTGGGCGAGGGCTCGACCGCGGACTTTGTGCGGCTGATCGACTGGTCTCGTCCCCTTTTCGAGGCGTTCAAGGATTTCGTCGACGGCCAGGTGGCGCTGTTCAAGAACCATGCCGGTGCTGATCCGCGCGCCGAGGACCGGACCGTCCGGCAAGAAAACATCGAGTTCCTGGAAGGAATCTCCCGGCGGCTCCGCGCCAACGAGATCACCGCGGCGGATGCCTACCAGGAAGCAGCCGAGCATGCTCGGGCGGATTCTCAATACTTCGCACGCGTTACGCGACAGCGCTCCGCTGAACGGCCGGCCGGACCGGAGGACTACCTCGCTGCGGCGCGGGTGGCCGTCCACGATCCCCAACTCGACGAGCAATGGCAGGACGACCGGGTACGCATCGCGTTCCTGGCCGAGCGCGGAGACCTCATCGCCGGTGAGGCCGACCGGCTGAGGGCGCGACGCGCCGAGGCACTTCGTGAAGCCGCGGCCGCGGAGATTCGGCTGCCGTTCCTGCGCGCTCGGGCGGAGACGCTGCGGCGGCAGGCGGATGCATACGACGCTGCCGGGGAGGACTTGAAGGCCAGTCAGGCCCGTGACGACGCCCAGGGCTTCGAACAGGAAGCTGAGCAGCAGGCTGAAATCGTCGAGGCGGAGCGGGCGAAGGCGCACGTGGCCGAGGCCGACCTCGCCGTACGGCGGCTGGTGCAGAAGCAGATCGCCGAGGAACTGGGCGCACGTCGCGACGCGATCCTCGGCCGGATCGCCGACGCAGCCGATCGACCCGCGACCGGGTGGGCGCCACACGGTGTGGCGGAGCGCGCCCGCGCGTTCGACGAGACCGTGCACTGGGTCGAGAACGAGGTGAAGCTCGCGACTCTGCGGGATGTGGAAGCGGCACAACACCCAGGCCACGTCGCGGCCGGCGCAGCGCGTGCCCGGGAGGCCACCCGCGCCGGCCAGCGAGAGGAACTGGCACAGCACTATGGACGGTTGCGCGACGAAGCCCGGACCGCCCGTGCCAAAGCCGCGGACCACCAGGCCAGGCACGCCGTCGAGGCGCCCAACACCCCCCAGGGGCTGGCGCACATCGCGGAACGGAAGGCCGAGCGGGTAGCCGCGTGGTCGGAGCTGCTCGTCAGGCAGCGCGAGCGCAAGCGCGTCCAGCAGCAGGCGGCGCGGCCCGGCGAGGAGCTCGAGCTGTTGGATCAGCGGATCCAGGCGTTGCGTGACAAGCTCAAGACTCCCCTCACCGAGTATGCGATGCACCGCAGCGAGGCCACGCGGTACCGGCAGCTCGCCGACACGCTCGACGCGGCCGCCGATGATCTGGCCCGGCAGGTGGACGCACTGGAGCCGAGCGGCATACCACCGGAGAACGGCCCGGCTGCTGTCGCGATACGGAATCGTGCAGAACGGACCACCCGGTCGTGGCGGGCCACGGCCGAGGAGAAGTGGTCCGCGGTTGACCGGTCCCGGGCGGCCTATGTGAACGCGGGCATCCCTTTCCGCGGCACTCGGTCGAGCCGGGTCGAGCGGGCGGGCACGGCTGGGCCCGGCGAAGCCGCCATCCGGGAGCGGGAGCTGGCGGAGGCGGACGTCGCGCGTGCGGGCCTTCTCGGTGACTCGACTGAGGAACGCCGGCTGGTGCTGGCGATCGGCGACACTCACGCCGAGATCAGCCGGGCCATGCGGGACCTGTCTGAGCTGACCGAGCAATGGCGGCGCGGGACCGGTGTCGCCTCCGGTCAGCTGAACTGGCTGCAGCAGGAGAGCGGCGAACTCGCGCGGCTGTACGACAAGCTGACCAGGTTGCGGGCGGAGCTGGTTGCCGAGCGGAACCTGCTCGTCGCCGAACAGGAAGTCACCGAGGCTCGTCGCGCGCTCGCCAGGCGCATGGACGAATGGGCCCAGGCGATACTGGACCGGACCGCCGATCCGACGGTGCCCAAGGGCGCCGCCGAAAACGCCAAGCGGCGGCTGGAGCGGGCCGAAGCAGCGGTGCGGCAGGCCACGCTGCGGGTACGCGAGCTGGCCGAAAACCGGCAGCCTCACGGCACTGCGACCCCTGGAGCCGGAGTGTCCATTCCGGACATCACGGCCACGCCGCGAAGCGGAGACGAAGCGGGCGCCGCGGACGCGGACACCCTCCAGCAGGCGCTGGATTTGGCGCGGGAGCTGAGCCGGGACGGGCACGCGGCACCGGACCGGACGTATCAGGCCGGGCACGAACTGGCCGCCGGCGAGTGGCCGCACGACGACACACGCATGTTCCTCGAACAGGCCGAGGCCAGGGCGGCAGCGGCCGGGCTGGTCACCGAGGCGGGCTTCGAGCGGGATCTGCTGAACCGCATCGCCGAGTCCGGCAATCGGATCAAGGCACTGTCCCTCGCCCGCGACGCCGGGGCACGGGGCGTGCGCCAACTGGCCGAGACACTCGAGTCGGAGGGAACCGACCCCGTTCGCGGCGGCGAGGTTCTGCGTGCGCTGACCGCCTATATCGCCGAGGTCAACGAGGTAGTCCGCGCGCTGCGTGCCGAGACTCGCGAACTGGAGCATCTGCGCGATCTGCGTGACATGGCACGCGCTGGGCGGCGGCCGAGCGGCCAGTCCGCTACGGCGCAGCAGGAAGAGACGGAGGCGGAGCGGGAGGCACCACCCGACCCCACCGAGCCGGTTCCGTCCAGCGGCATCGACGTCGGTCCGTCAGCCGCCAATGCGAGGCCCGAGCGCATCGACTTCCGCCGGGTTCGTGCGGCGGCGGTCCTCCCTCAGTCCCGTGGCTTGCGTGAGGTTGCCGACGCGGTCGCCGAGGGCGTCGCCAAGACCCGCGCGGCGGCGGAACAGGCCCGAGCTGCCTACGCAGACGCTTTGCGGGCGATCGACGAGGACGAGACCTACCTGCCGTGGGTGGCGCGGCGCCTGAGCGAGCTCACCGGCCTTCCCACCGACGCCGACCCGATCCTGGGAATTCTCGCGACGGTCTATCAGCTGGCTCCGCTGGAAGTTCTCGGGTTGGTGCTGGAACCGCGGGACGTGCTCCAGAAGCGTGCCGTGACCGTCCCGCCGCCGGCCCTTGCCCGGCGGATCATCGACAAGCCGGCCGACACCATGCTGCGCGTGATCGCCGGGCACCGCGCGCGGCTCCTGGCGACCGCGGAGGAAAAGGCCCCCCGCGTGGAGGCGGCCGAACGGGACTGGGCCGCGGCACGCGACCGGGCGCTTCGGGAGGTCGATGAGGCGCAGCGCAGCGCGATCGACGATGGACTGCCGCGGTGGGCGGCGCATCAGTTGGTCACCCAGGCGCGGAACCACCTCGCGGATGAGGGCAGCCGACCGGTGTTCGACCCGAAGCCGGATGAACCCCGGTTGGCGAAGTCGTTCGGTTCGACCGGCCGCAGCGCCCGGAATGTGGTGGGGGTCCGGCGGGAGCTGGCGAAGGCGGTGAAGGCCGCCGAGCCCTCGCGTCGGCATGCCGAGCGTGAATACCGTGCCGCGGCGGCGGAGTTGCGGTTGGCGAGGTCGAAGCTGGCCGGCCGTAAGAGTGTGGCATCGGGTTTGCTGCGTGGAGCGGGCGCCGTCGAGGTCTCCGGCACGGCGGCGAAGGCCCTGGACCTGCCGGTCCGGTACGTGGTCGCTCGCCGCGCGACGGGAGAGACCACGGCCCAGACGCCGACCGGTGGCAGCCTGAGTGAGCGCCTGCGCGAAATCACTGATCGGATCCGGGAGGACGAGGCCCGGCTGAACCGGGCGATCAACGCCTACCTGGACGCCGAACGCAACCGGGACGTAGCCCATCAGGTCTATGTCGAAGAAGTCCGTGACGCGGTCATGCAAGCAAGCGATCACGGGGTCCGGCTGGGCGTCATCGCCCGGCGAACCGGCTTGACCCACGCCGAGGTCACGGAGATCACTCGCCGGGTGGTCAGCCCGGGAACGTCGGAGACACCGCCACGATATCGGTTGCCCGTGGTGGACGCTGCGCTGGAGTCGCGCGCGTTTCTGGCGCGTGCCGGGCGCCGGATGTTCCGCCTCAGCGCGATCGTGCCCGATGTCCCGGAACTGATTCGATACTTCGACTCGCTCGATCCCGACGACCCGGCTTCCGTGGACGCTTTGCGGGCGAAGGGCGTCTCGGAGGCCACTGTCACGGCGTTGTTCCGGAACCGCTTGTCCACCAAGGGGATGAGCGACGTCCATCATCATTTGCTGTCCTACGCGCTGGACAACCAGTTCCTCGGTGCCGGTAACGAGCGCTCGGACCGTGATCCGTCTCGGGTGGCGAAGGCGCTGAAGTGGCTCAGGGGCGGGTCGAAGCCGAGCCTGGCCGAAAAACAGCTGCGATATCGGGAGGAGTTGGGTGACGAGGGCCGGATTCTGTACTCGCCGATCCGTGAGCGGGCTTTCGGTCTGGCGGCGGCCAGTGGGGCGACCTATTACGGGCTGATCAATGGCTTGCGGGCCGGCTTGATCGACAAGAAGGGCTTGCTGGAACTGCAGGGCAAGCTGGCCGATGCGTTGATGTTCAAGATGTATCGTGAGCTGCCGGCGGATGTGCGGTGGCGGGCGGACGCCGGCGTCGTCGGCACACGGTGGGACATTCCGGGCGCGCACGGTTACGACCAGTTGATGCTGATGCTCGAAGGCGCCGCCAAGGGGGTCGAGCAGACGGCCGACAAAGAGGCCATCGGACAACTACTCGGGGATCAGGCCAATACCATTTACCACCGGGACTGGATCGCCCATCTCCAGCGCACGGTCGCCGCGGCGGTGCAGGTCAAGACGGACCTCGAGGCGGGCCGGTTCACTGACGAGCACGACGCGGCACGGGCGCGCGACCTGGTGGTGGCCGCGGACGGGCTCTCGGCGCTGGGCCAGGTCGATTTCCTCGAACGCCTGGTTGACAACGGCGAGATGCTGCGGGCGTTGCTGCGATCGGCGGATCGTTCAGAGCTGGCGGACAGCCTGCCTGAAGAAGTGCCGGACATGTTCAACCCGCATTTCCTGGAGAAGATGCGGGCCAACCGGGACACCGGGCAGACGACGCTGCTGCATCACGACAACGGGTGGGCACAGCTCGGACTCAACGGATTGTTCCAGTCCACGGCGCCGGACGAACGCGGGCTGATGCCGATGATGGCATTGCTCAAGCATCACCCCGAGTTCCGCGACAACCGCCTGGTGTGGGCGCACCTGGGAGTGGGCAACTGGACTTACCTGACCGTCGAGCACCTCGACCGGCTGGAGCGGATGCTCGACCTCTTCCCCGGACTGCACTACGACTTCTCCTGGACACCGTTGGGGCAGTACCTGCACGACGATCCGGCGGTGGCCGCGCGGTTCATCGAGTTCGCCGCGAAGCACCAGGACCGGCTGCTGTACGGCTCGGACGGCATCAGCATGATGCCCAGCGCTCAGATGTGGCGGCACTGGACCGAACTGGAACCGGTTCTCGTGGCCATCATGGAACGCTACCCGGACGGCCCGGAAATCGTCCGCAAGATCACCGGCGGGAATTATGTCCGGCTGATGGACGATGCCGAGCGTGCTGCCAGCCAACGGTTTGTCGACGAGTACTTCTCGGATTACCACGATGCGTGGGTGGAGCTGATATCGGAATTCCCGGAGTCGTTCCAACGGGCGTTCCACGAGCGGGCGCAGCGGTTGCGGCAGTTCTTCGAGCCCGACCCCACGCGTGCCCTCGGCCCTGGCGTGGGTCCCGAGGAATGGGGAGGAGACTGGCGACGTAATCCCCAGATCGAGTCCGCGATCAATGCCTACCAGATCGTGTATGGCGACTTCTCACTCGCCAAGGCCGCCAAGGTCGTGCGCTCGGATTTCGTGCGGCAGATCCGGACGAAGGTCGCCGGCTACTGGCAGAACCGGCAGGAACGCGGCGGGCTGCGACCGGTGGAGACAGCCGAGGGCCTGGGCATGGAGAAAACCGTGCAAGCCCTGGCGTCGGCGCATTACGCATTGAAGGCCGCCGAAGGGATGTCGCCGGAACAGCGGCAGGAACTCGTCGAGCGAGTGTTGCACGATGTGGAAAACACCGAGCGCGGTCGTTATGAAGCCGCTGCCGCCATGAGCCGGCTTCACCAGTTGTGGCGCCGCCGCGCCCTCATCGGCTGGACCACGGTGGCGAGCACCGCGGCGGCCGGTGTCACGGCATACACGATGGGGCTCACTCCGGCCTTGACGGCGGGTGCGGTCGGCCTGTCGAACGGTATCGGTTTCGTGGTGCGTTCGGTGCTGACGAATATCAAGAACGCGCATACGACGGAAATCCGGACTACGACCGAATCGCTCATGGAGCGAGAACGGACCGATTTCGAGGCGATCAACCGGCTCGCGAAGATGTACGACAAGCTGATCGTCCGTGACATCAACCCGGGCGGACGGAAATTCCACAAGGAATTCCCGACCCTGGGGCGGCATGTCGCGGAGGTCATGGCCAACATCAAGGAGCGGACCCGGCAGTTCGTCATCGACTACCTGGCCACTGTCCACTTCCGACTTCCCGAGGGCGTCACCGCGCGGGACCGGCGGATCTGGGCCAACATGCTGTTCTCCCGCTGGAAGGACTACCTCAACCGGCTGGCCGGCGGCACGGTCGACTCGGTCAACCGCCTGAACCCGCAAGCCGGAAAGCTGCTGGGCCGCGGGTTCAACACCCTCGTGGCCGCAAGCTGGGTTGGTCACCTCTTCGGACATCTGTACCAGGCCGTCACCGCCCATGGCCTGGCGCAGTGGGTATCCGCCGGGTACCTCCCGGTGGACCTCGGCTTCGCCGCCGCCACCCTGCCCGCCATCTGGTCCGCCTACGACAAGGCCGTGGGCCCCGGGCTACGCAAACTGCAGAACCTGAGCTTCAGCACCCTGACCCTGGCCAACGCGGGACTCACCGCCCAGTTCCTGCTCAACGGACAGTGGCTGCACACGGTGACAGCGGCCAGCCTCACCGCAGGTACCGCGGTTCTGGCCAAGATGGGCGTCAATATCGAACTCAAGACGGGCCGCGACTCCGCCAAGAAGGGACCCGGCGCCATCTATGTGGCGATGAGCGCCATGCAGGGCCTCGGCATGATGGCGCTGAGCCAATCGACGGAAATGATGGCGGCCGCAACGTCGGTGGCCCTGTCCGGGCCCGCCATCTACCTTGCTCGCGGCGCCTGGGCCCGCTACCGCGCCCTCCGCCCAGCACCGCGACACTCCTTCTACGAGGGTCAAGCGCCGCCACGTGCCCACGGCGCCGCGGTGCCGGACGCGGGCCCTGGACCGGATCGGACCGGTGTCGCACCGATAACTCCGCCGTCCACCGCGGAACTGCCCGCCGCCGGCCGGCTCGACGGCCGCGGGGTGACCGCCCAACTGAGGATCGCGCTGGAAGCGCAGCTCTGGGCGACCCGCGGGGCCCGGGACGATGGCCGCGTGAGCGACCCGGCTTGGCGCGAGTACGGCGCATTGCGCAGTGGCACGCTGGAGGCGCTGGGCCAGTTGGACGACCTGGTGTCGGCGTGGTCGAAGCAGCCCCGTGGCGCGAGCGATGTACGCGATCTGATGCATCGGCGCGGGCAACTGGATAACGCGCTCGACGAACTGGACCGCTTCGCGAACGAGCATGGCTTGCCGTTACTCGACCGTGACAGCGGCGCGCCCAGGCTGGTGACCGGCGACGGCGTGCCGCATCCCCATGACCTGGCGAAGACCGGCGCCCGGATCGAGCGTGCCGTGCACGCCATCGAAGGGATTGAGCCGCCGGAAGCACGCAGGCTGGTCGAGGATCTCCTGAACGAGCTGCCCAGGGTCGTGCTGCTGGACCGGGCCGCGGTCGCCACGCAGCTCGGTCCGCGGGATCTGAAGCTCCTGGGCCGCTACCTCGACGACCCGGCGACCGAGGCCATCCGGTACCGGGGACGCATCCTGGTGCGCGCCGGCGACCTGAATGAGGTGGCGGAGCGGATCACGAACCTTCTTCGCCGGGAGGGCGAGCCCCTGCCGGACGAGCCGGCGGCGGCCGCCGATCGGAACGTCGAGGCGGAGCTGGAAGCGCGCCGAGTCGCCGGCGTCGACACGCCGGATTCCCTGGCGTTGCTGGACGGAGTCCGTGACCGCGTACGGCGGCTTGCCGCGCTCGATGCGATCGAAGCCAACGAAGAGTCCCAGCGCTTCGGCCTGGTCGGCGAAGCTGCCACACTCACGGCGGAACTCAGCCGCTGGGCCCGGAACTACTCCGGCCCCGACGACGAGACCGCCGCCGCGGTGCGCGCGCTGGACCCGCTGCACCCCCGCGCCCTTGCGCGGGACGGCTGGACCGGCACGATCTCCCAGCGCGGGGCCGTGCTCGCGAAGCACCGGCAGGTCACCTCGGGCAAGCCGGACCGGCTCGCCTGGGACACCGCCGCGCATCGCCTGCTCGCTCGCGCGGAGTCGATGGAGCCGGACGCGCTGCGCCGGATGTTCGGTCACGACTACGACTTCGTGGTCGCCGCCGGCAATCCCGAGTTCATCACCAGGGACGGCATCCCGTTGCTGCGTCCTGGTCTGCCGCTGGACCATATGGTTTTCGACCTCGCCGAGGCGATCGCCCATCAGCTCCAGGACGGTGGGGTGCCCTGGGCCGATCTCGGCGACCCGAAGCTGGCCGACGAACTCGCCGAGCAGGCCCGTGCGGCCACCTCGTTCGAGGAATACCGGGAGCGGATCCACGAGGTGGTCCAGCGGCGCGAGCAGTCGGCGGTGCGCCTGGTCGGCCAGTTCGTCGACGGCTACACCGAAGCCCAGGCCGAGCGGTACCCCGAATACCAGCGGACGCCGATCCAGGCCGTGCCACGCGATTTCCGGCCGCTGTGGCTCGCCGCCGCCGACACCCATGATTCGGGCGTTCCCGAGGATACGTTGCGGACGATTTTCCAACGGGAGCAGGAGAATCCGGGTTCGCCGGACCAGGAACTGTTGCGGGATATGCCCTTCGGTTCGTTCTCCGGCCACCACCCGGTGAGTCCCGGCGAGCAGTTCCGGGAACCGGAGCAGCCCCGGCCGCCGACGGTCGATCCGGCCGATGCGGACCGGATCATGGATATCCTTGTGGAGGCCATGGGCGCGCTGGTGCAGAGCAACCTCGGCAAGAGCCCACTGGCCGACCGGCTGGCGCTGGCGATCAAACTGGTCGACGGTGACCGTAAGGCTTTCGAAAGCGCCTTCCCCGAGGACCAGGACGGTGTGCGGCGCCTTCTGGCGCTGGCGGCCACGGGGTCCCCGGAGGACATTGTGGACGAGGCGCGTCAGCCGCGCGGTCCGGTCACCCGACAGCGCTTTCGGCACGAGAACGGTCGCCCTGGCGGGCGGTCGGATGATCGGTCGCCGAGGGGCGGCGACGGGACGCTCGGGGGCCTCCAGCGCCGTTTCGGATTACCTGTGGCGACGGCGGGGGTCGTACTGGGGGCCGCGGGTGCCGCGATCGGTGGCGTTCCATCCCGGGCGGACGCTACCAGTCGCGTCGCACATCCCGTGGCGGCCGCGTTGCGGGGTGAACAGCAGGAGCGGGTGGAGCCGATCAACCCGAAGCAGTTCACGGTCAATGTGGATATGTCTTCCAGCGGCGCGGCCGGCCGGGTGGGGGCCCGGCTCGGAGTACCGGCCGTGTCGATAGCAGAGGTGGCCGATGCCGCGACGCGCAAGGCCGGTTCGCTGGACGCTCACCGGGACGTGGTCCGTGGTGTCGACGGGGTCGCCGGCGGGTTCGCGTTCGACAAGGATGACGAGAATTCGAACTGGCCGCCGCAGGGCATCACCACGAGCATGGATGCGCAGGCCGGTGGTGCTGATGTCGGCGGCCGGCAGATAGTCGCGGTCACTTCCTACCGGAAGAGCCAGAGCCGGCTGACGGTGTTCAAACTGGACGGTGGGATCGGTGCAACGACGCCGGCCTACAGCCAGGTCGGGTTTGTGGAGCCGACCGCGGACGGCGGGTTCAGTCATGTGGAGAGCCATGCGGGTGGCGCGGTCTGGTACGGCCACCTGTTGTTCGTCGCCGACAGTGCCGTGCCCGGCTTCCGCGTGTACGACACACGATTGATCTTTGCGTCGAACAAGGACGGCTTCGACTACCTCATGCCGCAGGTCGGGGTGGTGAAACTGGACGGTGGTTTCCTGCGGGTGTCCACCGTGTCGCTGGATCACAGCACCAGTCCGCACAGGCTGGTGGTGGGTGAGTACGCGAACACGAACGATGGTCCGGAATCTGATGCGCCGAACAGCGGTAACCGGGTGCATCCCCGGGTGGTGGCTTTCGAGGTGGACCCGAAGACCGGGCTGCCGAAGCCGCAGGCGGTGGCCGCATGGCAGACACCCATCCAGAATGTGCAGGGCGTCGCGGTAAATCATGGCAGGTTGTACCTCTCCAGCAGCGACGGCTCCCATCCCGGGACGCTGAGTACGGGGGATCCGGCGACCGGGAAGGTGACGAAGAGGGGCTGGCCGGTCGGGCCGGAGAGTTTGTCGTTCTGGCCGGGTCAACCCGACATGTTGCTGACCGTTACCGAGCACCAAGGCGGGCGGGTAGTGATCGCGAAGCGGCTGCCCACCACCACCGACCACCTCCCACAGCGTGCAATGCCTACGTCTACGGCGAAGCCGGCACCGCCGTCGAACCCGGCCTCGTTACCGTTGGGGTTAGCCGGAATCGCCGTCGGCGTCGCCGCCGCGGCCGGTGGCGGCGCGGCCTACCATCTCCGCCGGAAAACGCGCGGCTCCGCGAATCCCGAGGGCGCGACCGCGGCGACACCCGACCAGGCCAACTTCGAACCCGTGGGGTCGCTTCCGTCGCTGCCGCCGCGACCGTTGAACCTTGAGGAACTGCGCTTGCGCGGTAAGTCGTCAGAGGGTGGGGATCTCGGCCTGACGGCGAAGGTGGAAGCGGAGCCGCTGCCGGATTGGGGCGATTCGTCGCCGGGAAACAGGGCCGAGGGGTCGCTTCCGCCGCTGTCGCGGCCGTTGAACCCCGAGGTGTCGCGGTTGGGTGGCCACTCGTCGCAGCGTGGAGATGTTGCGCCGACGCCCAACGTGGAAGCGGAGCAGCCTGACGCCGCCGGCGGGGCGGTCGTTTCCGATCCCATGTGGCCGGCGCCGGACCCCGGCGGGAGGACCCAGAAGCCTGGGCTGCCGCCCGATCGACCAATCCCTGGCCCCGTGCATGAGACACGTTCCGCCCGACGGAGCGAAGGCACGCGTGACGACCAGCCTCGGGTATTCCGTGGGGACACCGAAGGGAAGGTGCCCAGCACGCTATCCGCGCTGACGGTCGGCGATCTCGAAGCCGTCGAGCAGGTTCTGGACGACCTCAACGAGTATCGCCGGCTGGTGAAAAAACTGAACAAGGAAGGTCGTGGCCGTCTCCGCGCGAAAGATTTCCAGCACCTGTGGGAAAGCCCGGATACCGAGAATCGGCAGCATGCCAAGGAGCTGTGGGAGGTGGAGGGCCGGTTGCGGCGCCTGATCAACGGCGACGCCACCGGCAAGGATCACGGCCTCGGGTTGAGTGAAGCACTCGCCGGCGGCGACGCCCGGTTCAAGCTGTTCGGACGCGCCGTGCTGAGCCACGAACGCTTTCGCGGCGGGTTGTGGTTGCTTGCCGAACTTCGAAGGGCGGAGGAACATCCCGCGCCAGGTCTGGCGCACGCGCTGAGCGCCTTGCGCACCGTGCAGTTCGGCGACCGCGACAAGGAGGGCATCCTCGGCGACCGGATCTACCGCGTGGTCATCCGGCCGACGAACGAGTTGCCCATCGATGAGTTGTTCGTCCCCGCGCCCGAACAGAAGTTGCCCGACCCGGTGGCCGCTTGGGCACCCACCCACCACAACGTTTTCGAGATCGGCTGGTGGTCGGGCCCCGAAGCGTCGCGTGGCCTGCGAATCCTGCGCGCGGGCTTCACCGTGCAGGTGACCGTCGTCGACGACGAGAACGCACCCGCGGTGAGCAAGCGCCGCTGGGAGGCAGGCGGCCGGCCCGTGGAGTGGATTTCCAGCAGCAGGATGGGCGTAGTGGTCCGGCGGTCGGCCGGCCGACGGGAGGTGGAAGACGGGCTGCGCGAGATCTTGCTCGGCGAGATCGCGCGATATCGGTCGCGGGTCCCGACGGTCGGGATCGACACGCGGTTGAGTCTCATGAACATCGGGGGCAATGCCGCGGGGGTGGCGGCCGGCACCGCCGGGTCCGTGGCTCTCGGCCACCCGGTCGCCGACGGCTATCTGCTCGGCCAAGCCCTTTATACGCTCTGGATAGCGGCGGTCGGTGGCCCGACGAGCTATATCTCCACGGTCAACCAGACGCGCTCCTTTATGGAAATGCTTCGGTGGCTTGGTGCTCTCCTTGGCGGCGGGAGAGGGCCGGGCACGCAGGAGCTGACCATGGGCGCTCGTGACGGCGCGGCCATCATGACGCCCGTGGCCGAGGTTTTGCATGTCGAGTTGCCGGCCCTGCCGCCAATAGAGCCGTACGCCAATTTGACCGAAGCGGAGCGAGCCGACTTCGCCGAGCGTGTGGCCCGGGTGGGGCAAGAACTCCGCGGCCAACTGACCACTGTGGAGTTCGCCGCCAAGTACGTGCCCAACCAAACCCTCGTGGACAGCTTCCGCGGGCTACGGTCGGTGCGGTGGCAGGAGCCGGGCTCGGCCGAGCGGGACGAGGAAAGCCAGTCGGTCGAGGACTTCGGTGCGTTGGCGTTCGAGCTCCCGAGCGGGGAGAAGATCACTGTCTCGATTGTGCACGGCACGCAACTGCACTCGTACCACGTGCTCAAAGGCGGCGACGCGGACCGTTCGGAGCTGCGGTACTGGATCGGGCTGTCGCCGAATACCTATTCCGCCGGCGACGCGGCCATTCGCCAGACACTGTCCGAGCAGCTCGTGGACATCGTCCACAAGGCCTCGATGATCTGGCTGCAACCTCGGTTGCGCGCCTACGGAGCGGAACACCTGTCGATGTGGCCGGTCGAGGCCGCCATCGCCGCGGCGTTCGGGATCGTTTCGGGCACCCCGGAACTGATCGCGCCGATGACCTTGGCGGGTCTGGGATCCCGGGTGGGCGTCGCCTCGGCCCGCTATCTCAACTTCAAGTACAGCTCGCTGGCCCAGTCTCTGTGGTGGGACGCCAACCGGGAACGTCTGGCCTTCACGTCACTGATCGGCAACACCGAGATGCGAGTCATGGCCGGTCGGTCGTTGGGGCTGCTGGTCGCGGCGGGGCGAGTGAGCCGTGGGGTCGGCGCGGAGATCCGGCGGCACACCGGGGGCGAGCAGGCACCGGGCGAGCTGGTTCCCGCGGATCCGGACGAACTGGTGCGGCAGGCCGTCGCGCACCTGCGGGAGCAGGCGGCGGGCAAGGCCGGGGTGCGGAAGGTGGACCTACGGCAGGAAGGCACGGAGCCGGTTCTGGTGATCTACGCGGACCGGCGCCTTCGCGTGCCGAAACTACCCAGCGAGTTGCGCATCCAGGTGGGGGTCAGCGCGGAGCTTCCGGACGACATCGCTCCGATGACGACGCACGTCAAGATTCACCGTCGAGGCACCACCGATGTGCGTGAGTTCCTCATGCTGTTGCCCGAGCAGTGGACCGTGGGGAATTCCCGGCTGTCCGTCGACGAGATGACCCGTTGGCTGGACCGGCACCTCGACGACATTTTGGAGCAGGAAAGGTTCCTGCACTCGCGGAGGATGAGCCAGCTGGCGCTCGACGCGGCCGCCAAGGCAGCCAGCAGCGGTGCCGTGAACGCGGCGGTCAGCGTGCAGTTGGGCAACCCGGCCGCAGCTGGGCAGTCCGTCACGGAGGCGGCCCAGCAGACCGCGGACGGGTCGCTGCGCATCGTGACCACGCGCAGCACGTTCGAGAAGATTGCCCGCGGGTTCCGGATGGAAATTCAGAACGGGGTGGCCACACCGCGGGCGATGGACGACCGGTTATGGGCTGGTGCCCAGGCGGCCTTCCGCGCCGAGACCGATCTGCGTGGGTTGTTCACCCAGCACCTCGACGATCCGCGCCTCGGTGACAAGGCCCGGGAGTTGCTCGACCGGCGCGGCCCGGCACCGGCGCGCCCGGGGCAGGCGATCGACGACTTCGAGAAGTTGCGGACGTCCGGGGATCTGGTCGCCGGTATCCCGTATTTGGCACACGTCGAACGCCGGGGACGCGGCCGGTATCTCCTCCACATCGACCACGCGGCCAAGCCCGGCCCGAAGGAAATCCTGGCCAAGCTCACGGGGGAACACCGCCGGCAACTGCCCATTACGCTGCTGCCGGGCATCCCCGGTGAGCCCACGAAGATTCTGGCCGATGCCAAGGACTCTCGGTTCCTGGTCGTCGGTGAGGACATCGAAAGCATCCTGGATCAACTGCGTACGCTGGTGACGCTCACCCACTTCGGGCCCGTGGGCGTGCCGGGCCGGGCCGCGCGGCTGGTCGAGGAATTCGGTTCCGGAAACGCTCCCTCGCTGGCCAACCGGAGCGCGAACGAGGCGATGACCTCGCACCCGAGTGCGCGTAACTTCGCCGTCCAGGCTTTGGCGGCCATCGTTTCGGCGGCGGGTAATGTCATCTCGTCCAGGTGGTTCGACATGGGCGTCACTCTCACCTTCGAGCAGACGCTGATGTGGTACACCTACGATGGAGCACCGATGTCGGAGGAGCGGGATCACCTCGCGCAGCATCTCGCCGGCAGGCTCACCGACTACACCCGAGGGCAGACGCTGGACTACCTGGAATTCGCGGAGGCCGCCGGATTTCACCGGCCCGCCACGATCGCGATCCTGCGCGAGGTGTTCGGCGAGAATCCCCGGCCGCTGGGCGAAATCCTCGCCGAACACGGGATCGACGCCGGGCGACTGCCCGAGCGGTGGACGTTCTCGGACCTGGATCATGCCGCGAGCCAGTGAGCTGACGAACCCCGTGCGGCACGCGACTCAGGCCCGGCCGGACGAACGGCTCGCCGGGCCCGGCGACACCGTGGCATGAGCGTCCGGCTGGCGAAGGTGCGAGAATCGAAAGCTTGAACGAGGAGGATGTGGCGAGTGGACTACGGGTGGCGGCCGGCCAACGACATCGAAACCGGGATGCGGGCGGCGTTGGAGAGCAGCGATGGTCAGCGCTATGCTCGGCTGCTGCGGTCGGCCACGCTGTATATGCCCGCCCCACCGGACCCGGGTTCGCCGTGGCCGCCGAGCCTGCCGCTGCCGGAAGGCAACCACGCGATCGTGTTCACCTCCACGGCCGGCCTCGACGGGATACTCGGCGGTGTGGTGGACACCTATGCGGAGACCACGGTGGAATCGCTGCGAGAAGCACGCCCTGCCGACACTCAGCTCGTGGTGAATCCGGGCCTGCCGATCGGCGTGTTCCTCGGCCTTGGCGAGGTGGACGACCTGGCCGAGGGCCGGCAGTCGCTGGTCGGAGTCGAGGAACTGCAGAACGCCGTGGTGGACGAGGTGCTCGCGGAGGTCCGGCAGCTGACGCTGGCCGAGTTGGGCGGTGACGCCGATGCCGCGTCCGAGCTGGAACCGGCCAACCAGCTGGAAGAGCGGCTGCGAGACGCGGTGTCGCGTATGGACTTCGACGAGTTCCTGCTTGCGCTGATCGACGCGGACGTCGTGCTTCCGGTCACCGAACCGGTCGCCGATCTGCGGCGAATCGAAAGGGATGATTTCCCCTGGCGCGTCCTCGGCGACGACGAGTCACCCATCGTCCCGATGTTCAGCTCGGAACGCGTCCTCGACACCATCGCTCTCGGGAGCCCACCCCGCGTAGCGGTGTCTTTTTTGGACGTCCTGGTGCACTGGCCGAGCAACGACCACGTGCTGTGCCTGAACCCTGGCACCAGCATCGAGCTGGTCCTGCCCGGCGACAGTGTGCCGGAACTGGTGTCCGCGCTCGCCGAAGCCGCCGTCGACCCCGGAAACGGCGGCCCCACCGCCGGCGCTTGACCCGCGGCGAATTCGCTTCATCATGCCGATTCCCGGGGTCCTCGCCGAGCCCTTCATCGGTGAATGGTGCCGTGTTCAATGTGTGATTTAATCCCCTCCGAGTGGGTATTCCCTCGGTCGGTGCTACCTTGCGCCAGTGTGTGCAGGCTGGTGAAGCGTTGGTACGTAAATGCCAACCCGTTGTTCTTGGACACCGCTTTGGCGGTGGTTGCCACGGCGATCACGTTGGGGTGGGCGGTCTCGTCGGACCCGCACTTCGACGGCTTGCGACAACTCGACGGTCTCGGAGTCGCGCTGACCTGCCTGGTGAACCTTCCGCTGGCCGTCCGGCGCCGCGCGCCGATCGCCGTGCTGGTGGTTTCGTGCCTGGCGGCGAACGTGTATTTCACCTTGGGCTACCCCGCCGCCCTGAACCAGGTCATGATTTTGCTGGCGATGTACACCGTCGCCATGCACCGTCCGCCTTTGTGGTCTGTGCCGAGCGCGGCGTTCACCGCCGGTGTCTTCGCCTACGCGCAATTGATCTCGCAGTTGGGGCCGGCGTGGTTGACGGTGGCCCAGAGCGTGGTGCTGATGGCCGTGGTCTGGCTCCTCGGTAACAGTTCGCGCCGGCTCATCGCCACCAATGTCCTGCTTGCGCAGCTCACCACGCAGCAGAAGCGGGAGCAGGAACACCGGGCCCACCGGGCGGTGACCGAGGAACGGCTGCGTATCGCGCGAGAACTGCATGATGTGGTCGCACACCACATGTCGGTCATCTCCGTCCAGGCCGGCGTGGCTCGCTACGTTTTCGAATCCGACCCCGCGACGGCCAGCGCCGCGGTGGACACCATCGCCGGCACCAGCCGGGAAGCGCTGGAAGAAATGCGCCGCCTGCTGGCGGTGTTGCGGATCCCGCCCGACCGGCCGGAGGACGCCCTCGACGCCTATGATCCCGCGCCAGGTCTGGACCGGATGGGCGACCTGCTGGACCGGGTGCGCGTGGCGGGCGTTCCGGTGGATCTCGAGGTGAACGGGGAAGCCCGCCCGTTGGCGCCCGGCGTGGAACTCTGCGTTTACCGGGTGGTTCAGGAATCCCTGACCAACGTTCTCAAGTACGCCCAGGATTCCCGCGCGACGGTCGAGTTGACCTACCGGCGGGACGAGTTGCGGGTCCGGGTCGTCAACGACGGCCCGCCCGTATCGCATGACGACCGGACGAACACGGGGCAGGGGCTGGCCGGTATGCGCGAGCGTGCGAGGCTTTACGGGGGCCGGCTCACCGCCGGGCCGAGGCCGGAAGGTGGTTTCGAGGTCGTCCTCGTCGTGCCCGCGGTGGCCGCGGCCGGCGCGACGAAGGAGGGTCAATGATCCGGGTACTCGTCGCGGACGACCACGCGCTGGTCCGGGCCGGGTTCGTCGCCTTGACCCGGGCCGCGCCCGGGTTCGAGGTGGTCGGCGAGGCAGCCGGTGGTGAGGAGGCGGTCGCCCTGGCCGCATCGACCGAACCGGACGTGATCCTGATGGACATAAAGATGCCCGGGACGAACGGCGTCGTCGCGACCGAGCGCATTCTCGCCGCCGCCGGACAGGATCCGCCGCGGGTGTTGATGCTGACGACCTACGATCTCGACGAATACGTCTACGCGGCGCTCCGGGCGGGCGCGTCCGGCTTCCTGCTCAAGGACACCGTGCCGGACCGGCTCCTGGCCGCCATCGAGTTCGTGGCGGCGGGGGACATGCTGTTCGCGCCGAGCGTGACGCGCCGGTTGATCGAGGCCTACACGAATACCTGGCCCGCGGAGTGGTCGAGCGATCTCGGCGTGCTGACGAACCGGGAGGTGGAGGTGCTCCGCCTGGTGGGCCGGGGCATGACCAACGGCGAGATCGCGGATGCGCTGGTCGCGAGCGAAGCGACCGTGAAGACGCACCTCAACCGGGCCATGTCCAAGCTCGGCCTGTCCAGCAGGGCGCAGGTCGTCGTGTTCGCCTACGAGAACCGCCTGGTCGTTCCCGGCAGCTCACGATTACCGCGAGAGTAACGTGTGCATACCGCGAAAGTTGTAGAGCGGCTACACGTTTCCGCACGGGTATCGGCAAAAGTCAATACCGAAACGGACTTAACGGGTTGCGTGATCGGCTAATATACTGGTGATGGCAGCACATTCAGGTTCACCACCGGAAATCCGCATTTTGCTCTGTTGTGGTGACGTGCTGTTCGGTGCCGCGCTCGAAGCGCTCCTGATGCAGCACGCTGACATCACCGTGGTCGAGACCCTCAACAGCGCCGCCACCCTGACCGACGCCGTGCAACATCACCTGCCCGACGTCGTGCTTGTCGCACGGTGCGAGGTGGAGCCGGCTCAGGTCCGCAGCGCGTCGAAGCTCGCCAAGATGGTGGTTATCGGAGCCCACAACGAACCGCGCAAGGTGTGGCAGGCGCTTTCGCTGGGGGTGCGTGCCTTCATGACCGAGAGATCCACGCCGGAGGAGGTGCTGGGCGCGGTTCGGACGGTCGCCGCGGGTTCGTCGATCATTCTGCCCCTGGCGGCCGGCCAGGACATCGGGCCGGAGGTGGCATGGCAGGCCTTCGACAGCTCGCCCGAAATCGCCCTGCTGACCCCTCGTGAACGGGAGGTGCTCCAGCTGATGGCATCCGGGCTGTCCAATTCGAGCATTGCGAAGAAGCTCTTCGTCACGCCCGCGACCGTGCGCTCACACGTCCATCGTATCCTCGCGAAACTCGGGGTGCGCAGCCGCGTGCAGGCGGTTTCCCTGGCCTATCAGACGCGTCTGGTCGATGGTCTGGACGAGATCGCCGGCGTCAGCCCTCCTGGTTCCGGGCGGGAGACAGCAGTCCGGTCCGATATGCGACGCTGACCGCTTGCGTTCGGCTGCTGACGCCGAGTTTCCGCATCATGTGATGGACGTGTGAGCGGATCGTGGTGTCCGAAACCAGCATTCTCCTCGCGATGTCCATATTGGACAGGCCGTCCGCGAGCAACCGCAACACCTCGGCCTCCCGCTGGGTGAGAACGCTTTCCAGGTACCGCGATCGGGTGGGAACGTCCTCGGCGGGCTGGGCCAACCGCAGCGCCAGCGCCGGAGGGACCACCAGGTACGAACCGCCGACGACCACCTCGACCGCCGAGAACAGGACGTCCGGTGTGGTCTGCTCGTCCAGGACCGCGGAGATTCCCCGGGCCAGCCACCGGGCGCTCTCGTCCGGGCCCTCGCCGCCACTGATCACGATGATTTTGGACAGCCGTGCGATTTCCGCGACGTCGGTGGATTCGGCGAGGTCCCGATCGCCGAGGACAAGGTCCGGACCGTGGGATCGGACCACCTCCAGTGCGGATCGGGTGCTGGGCCGGACGTCCACCACCTTCAGGCCGTCCCGATCGCGCAGCAGCGCTTCGATCCCGGCGCTGCTGAGGGTGTCGGTGAGGCAGAGCACGATGCTGATTGTCACGAGGCATGTTCCTCTCTCGCGGCAAACGCCGTCGACATCTCTTGTGACCACTATTGCGGGTCTCTGGCGTTTCCGGCACCGTTCGCGCGTCTCATGAGACGTTCTGAGACATGGTCGGACGATCTCGTACGAGGTGACCAGCGATGGAATGATCCCGGTGCGCCACTGGGCCACGAAGGGAGTAGGTCATGGGCGGGCAGAAGCAGGTGCGGGAGTACTCATCGACCGGCCCGCTCGGCTCGGCTGCCGGGCAGGATCTGGTACGCGAACTCCGGCGAATGAAGGCCGCCTCGGGACTGAGCTTCGCGCGACTGGGAGCCGAAACCACCTACAGCAGGGCTTCGCTGGAGCGATACATCAACGGCAAGCTGTTCCCGTCGCGCCAGGCCGTCGCGGAAATAGCTCGCGCGTGCGGAGCGGACCCCGCGGACGTGCAGCGGTTGTGGGACGCCGCGGTGGCCGCCGAATCGGCCGCAGGGCAGCCGACGGCGCCCCTCGACCGCCGGACCGCGTGGCGCCGGCGGGCACGCCTGGTCGTGGCGGCACTCGCCCTCACGGCGCTCGTGCTCGGCCTGGACACGGGCGCGGCGCCGGGAAAGGGCTCGGTGCCCTCCGCCCGTGCCGACGGATGTCGCGATTACTACGCGGAGATCCGGGTCTACACCATTGGCAGGATGTGCTGGACCGCGGAGGGCGCAACGGTATCCGGATACGTGCTCAACCCGGCCGAGCCGGGACCGGCGCTCGCCCAGTTGTGTGTTTCGAACCGGCCGAACTCGTGCTCCCAGCTCATCGACCTGGCCACGGCCGGTGTGGGCCGGCAGGTTTGGTACCAGCGGACCGTCGGGCTGGCGCCCGGCTATGGCGCATGGATCCGGACCTGCCTGAGCGGATACTGCACGTCATGGAAGTAGGGAACCTGGCGTTACCGGTGTGCAACCGTGGCGGTAGTTCCCTGGACGTTTGTTGATACCGGGGGCGAGTATCGATCGTTTGTTGAACGACAGAACGATTGATTTATCCGAATCGAAGGAACGCTAGACTCGCTCGCGCCGTGGCAAACGCTGCGCCTCGATAGCGCCACCGGCACGGGCCGAATACTTCCCTGACAGCTTCGATTTCGTGTTCGGTGTCGCCGCAGGCGTGATTGCCGCCGTCAGCCGGAAGATGAGTGAGCGGGGTGTTTCGGGTGGAGTTCGGACTGTTGGGACCGCTCAGTGTCGAGGCGGGGTCTACCCCGATTTCGGTGTCGGCGAAACAGCAGCGGGTGTTGCTGGCCGCGCTCCTGCTCAACGCGCCCGGAGTGGTCTCCGTGGAAGTGCTCGCGGAACTCGTCTGGGACGGCCGTCCGCCCACTCGCTATCGAGCTGCCCTGCACACGGCCGTGCAGCGATTGCGCGCCACGCTGGGCTTCGGCAACGCCGGACTCATCCGCACCATCCCACCGGGATACACGATCGAGGTGGGCGCCGGCGATTTCGACGTGTTCCGGTTCGAGGCGCTCGCCGACCGCGGCCGGACCGCGGCGGCGGACGGCGACTGGATCACGGCCGCGGACCTGCTTCGGCAGGCCCTGGCGTTGTGGCGCGGCGACGCGCTCGCCGACATCACCGCGCGGACCTTGCATCAGCGCTACGGAGACGCGTTGAGCGAGCAACGGCTGCAGGTGCTGACCGCCCGCATCGAGGCCGACCTCCGGTTGGGACGGCACGAGGAGCTGATCGGAGAACTGACGCGGCTGATCGCCGAGCACCGCCTGTGGGAACGGTTCTACGGCCAGTTGATGCTCGCCCTGTACCGCGCGGGCCGGGTGTCCGACGCGCTGGCCGTGTACCAGCGCTTGCGCCGGACCCTCGCCGATGAGCTGGGCACGGACCCGGCGCCCGAGGTGCAGGTGTTGCACCGTCAGATCCTCCAGTCAGAGCGGCTGGATCCGGGCCGTGAGCCCGCTGAGGAGCCGTCCGGCGCCCCGGTCGCCGCGCCGCTCGTCCCCGCCCAGTTGCCCGCCGGTCCGAGGCACTTCGTCGGCCGCGCCCGTGAACTGAAGGCTCTCGACGCCCTGCTGGACCGGCGGGTCGCCGGCCGCCCGGGTACGGTGACCGTCGCGGCCATCGACGGCAGCGCTGGTGTCGGCAAGACCGCATTCGCCCTGCACTGGGCGCATCAGGCCGCGTCGCGGTTTCCCGACGGTCAGCTGTATGTCAACCTGCGTGGTTTCGATCCGACGGGGCAGCCGCTGCGCCCGTCCGATGCGCTCCGCACGTTCTTCGCCGCGCTCGACTTCCCGCCCGCGCGGATACCCGGCACGCTCGAGGCGCAGGCCGGTCTCTATCGGAGCTTGCTCGCTGGCAAACGCATGCTCGTCGTGCTGGACAACGCCCGCGACGCCGACCAAGTACGTTCCCTGCTGCCCGCGAGCCCTGGTTGCCTGGTCCTGGTCACCAGCCGCCGCCGGCTGACCGGCCTCATCGCCACCGAGGGGGCGCACCGGCTGCCCCTCGACCTGCTCAGTCCAGGCGAGGCAAGGGAACTCCTGGCCGGGCAGCTCGGCGCGGAGCCGGTGGAACGCGATCCGGACGCGGCGGCGGCCCTGGTCGAGGCCTGTGCCCGGCTGCCGCTCGCGCTCACCATCGCGGCGGCGTATTCGGCCTGCAATCCGCAGAAACCCTTGGCGGCCATCGCGCGTCAGTTGCGGGAAGCCGGGCTCAACACGTTCGCCACCGGCGACCCCGCCACCGACATCCGCACCGTTTTCTCGTGGTCGTACGCGACCCTGCCGGCCGGCGCGCAGCGCACCTTCCGGTTCCTCGGCCTGCATCCCGGCCCCGACATCACGCTCCCCGCGGCCGCGGCGCTCACCGATACCGACCCCGCGACGGTGGACGGTCACCTGGAGCATCTTGTACAGGCTCAGTTGCTGACCGAGGAGGCCCCGGGTCGCTACGCGTTCCACGACCTGTTGCGCGCCTACGCGACCGAGCAGGCACGTGCCCGCGACAACCCAATCGACTGGCATGGCGCGCTACGCCGGATCTTCGACTTCTACCTGTGTACCGCCCGCGAGGCGCAGTCGATGCTGCGACCGTCCATCGACTGCCTGGTTCCGCCTTCGCCGCCGCGGCCGGACGTCGTGCCCGAGCCCTTCACCGACACCCGGCAGGCCTGGGCCTGGTTCGAAGCCGAACACAAGGTGCTGCTGGGCGTGGTCACGATGGCCGCGCGGACCGGGTTCGACGTTCACACCTGGCAGGTCGCCTGGACGCTGGTGACATTCTTCGAACGGCGGGGACACTGGCACGACCTGGCGGTCGTCCAGCGAACGGCCCTGGACACCGCCCAGCGGTCCGGTGACCTGGCCGGCCAGGCGCACGCCCACCACATGCTCGGCCGCCTGTACGCCCGGCGTGGCGACCACGAGAAAGCCGGCGACCACTTCGGCGCGTCTCTCGAACAGTTCCGGCAACTCGGCGACGTCGTCGGCCAGGCACTCGGCCATCACACCTTCGCCGAGGTGCACGAGCGAGCGGGTCGTGACCGGAAGGCGGTGGCACACGCGGAACAGGCGCTGGAGCTGTTCTCCTCGGCGGGACACGAAATCGGCAAGGCCCAGGCGCGTAGCGCTCTCGGCTGGTACCGGTCGCGGTTGGGCGACCGTCAGGCCCGGCAGGACTGCGAGTGGGCCGTGCGCCGGCTGGCCGAGCTCGGCGACAAGCCGGGCGAGGCCGAGGCGTGGGCCAGGCTCGGCGCGGTCCACCACGACGCGGGCCAGTATCCGGAGGCGGCCCGCTGCTTCCGCCGTGCCGCCGGGTTGTTCCGGCAGCTCGGCGCCCGGTACTGCGAGGCGGCGACGCTGATGAGGCTCGGCGACGCGCAACAGGCGACCGGGGACCGGCCGGCGGCCAGGGAAAGCTGGCGGGGTGCACTGTCGCTTTTGGACGACCTCGGCCATCCCGATGCCGAACAGGTCCGTGAACGCCTCAGCCCCGTCGCGGTACGTGGGGTACCGGCCTGATGGCCGCCCGGGTGGGCGTGAGACTGGCCGTGGCGATCGCGGTGGCCGCCAACGCGATCCTGCTGGCACCGCCCGCGGCTTCGGCCGCCGCGGCGTGTCAGAGCCCCGAGCAGGGTGGCGGCCTGCTGCGCGAAACACCCTGGCCGCAACGGATGCTCGCGCCCGAGCGGGTCGCGCCCTTCGCCACGGGTGGTGGCGTGACGGTCGCCATCGTCGGTGGGGGCGTCGACGCGACCCACCCGCAGCTCGCCGGTGCGGTGCAGGCGGGATTCGACTTCGTGGGCAACAAGCCCGGGGGAAACTTCTCGTGTGTGAACCAGGGAACGGCGATCGCCAGCATCATCGTCGCACGGCAGGTCGACGGCATCGGGCTTCGTGGCTTCGCCCCCGGTGCGACGATCCTCCCGGTGCGCGTCGCCGACCGCGAGGTCGTCGACAACCAGTTACAGCGCGAATCGCTCGACCCCGCCCGTCTCGCCGCGGGCATCCGGTGGGCGGTCGACCACGGCGCCGGTGTCATCGACGTCTCGACCGCGCTGTACACCGGAGAGCCGGAACTGTCGGCGGCGGCGGCGTACGCGCGTGACCACGGGGCTGTGATCGTGGCACCGGCCGGGGACAACCACGCCAACACCCCGCCCGATCCCGTGTCGTTCCCGGCGGGGTGCGACGGTGTGATCGGGGTCGGGGCGGTCGATCAGAACGGCAACCGGATCGCCAACTCCCAGATCGGGTCCTATGTGGACATCGTGGCGCCCGGTGACACCGTGACGGGAGCGACCCTTTTCGGCGGGTATGCGGCCTACTCGGGCACTACCTACGCGGCCGCCTACGTCAGCGCGACCCTCGCGCTGATCCGCTCCGCTTACCCGACGCTCTCCGCCGAGGAGGTCACCCGCCGGCTGCTGGCCACGGCCAGCCCGGCGCCTGGCGGCGGGCGGGGCCCGGCCTACGGTGCCGGCATCGTCGATCCCTACCGCGCGGTGAACGAAACACTCGCCGGCCAGCCGCCGGCCGCGGCCGAGCCGCTCACCGAGCCCACTCTGGACCCTGCGGCCCGGCAACTGGCCGAACAGCACGAGTCCGCGCGGACACGAGCGTTTCTGCTTGCGGCGATCGGCGTGCTCGCCGCGGTTTTCGCCGTGGTCGCGGGACTGTGCATTCCCCGTGGCCGTCGCCTGCGCTGGCGTGTCGGACGTCGACCCGAGGCTCCGCCACGTTCTCTCGACGACGAGATAGCGAGTGGCTACCGTGCCCCACTGACCACCGAAGACGTATTCACCCCGCGGTCTGTGTCGCGCCGGAACTGAGGTGGATCCGTCACCGCGAAATCGTTTGCGGTGCCGTGCTCTGGTCGTCGATCATCGCGGTGTTCGGCCGGGTGACTGGGGAGGAAGCGAAGAGTGCGGGCGGTACCGGTGCTGTGGGTGTCCGGGGCACCCGGGGTGGGCAAATCGACGGCCGCCTGGGCCCTGTACCTGCGGATGCGCTCGGCGGGGCAGCAAGCGGCCCATGTGGACATCGACCAACTGGGCCTGTTCGCTCCGGCCCCGCCCACCGATCCGGAGCTTCATCGGGTGAAAGCGACCATCCTGGTCGAGGTACTGGCCACGTTCGCGCGGCACGGCGCGCAGCAGTTGATCGTGTCCGGGATTGCCGATCCACATCGCGGCATCGACCCGTACGTGCGGCACATTGAGCAACTGGACTTCACCCTGGTTCGCCTGCGCTGCGACCGCGACGAGCTGCGCCGTCGTTATCTGGGGCGCGGGTCCTCGGACGAGCGCCTGGATGAACTGATGTCGGTGGCCGAGGTGCTCGATCGCAACAATGTGGGCATTGCGCTGGACACTGCCGCGATGTCGCCGGACGAGGTCGCCGACGCGCTGGCCGACCACATCGGCAGGCCGTCGGACATGCCCTTGTGCCACGAGCGACCCATCGACGGGAAGTCCGGTAGCGGGGCACCGGTATTGCTTGTGGTCGGCCCTACTGCTGTGGGCAAGTCCACGGCCGGCTGGAAAGTCTTGAGCACGTTGTGGGAACGCGGCGTGGCCGCTGCCTACGTCGACGTCGATCAACTCGGGTTCTTCGCGCCAGAACCAAGCGCGCGGCTCAAGGCCGAGAATCTGGCCCGGGTCTGGCAGGGCTACCGTGATGCTGGTGCCCGAGCCCTGATCGTCGTCGCGCGCGGTGCTCCCGACGCCTACGAGCAGGCACTCGCCGGGGAGAAGGTCACCACCGTGCATCTCGATGCCTCGCCTGCCGATCTTGCGGAGCGCGTCGCGCGTCGCGCTCGGGGAGAGGGCCCCCGGCTGGCGGGCGACTCGCTGATCGCCCTGCCATCGTGGCAACAGAGCCAGATCGCCGCTCGCGCCGCTGACGAGGCGCACACGCTTCGACCGCGGCTCACCAACTCCAGCGTTGTCGTCGACACCAGTGGTGAGGACAGCTCAACAGTGGCTGCCCGCCTGGTCACGCTGCTGGAACCGGCATTGCTGAACATGTGACCACGGCCAAGGACTGAGTACGGCACAGGCCGGGCAAAGCGAGTCTGCACGCTACGTCTGTTGCGGCGTTTGTCGGTGCGGCCTCGTAGACTCGCGGCCACATGTCGAAGGGATTGCCGTGGAAGACCCGACGGGTATCGCAGCGCTGACCAAGATCCTGCCTTCGGACCTCGGTGCGGACGAGGAAATCGATTGGCCGGCAGCAGAGGCGCGATGGGGCACGCGGTTCCCACGTGACTACATGGCCTTCATGTCCATCTATGGCGCTGGCGAGTTCGTCAGCGCCGACGGATTCGGGGGGCTCGGTATCCTCATGCCGCTGCCCAAGGAGCGCGTCCACCCCCTGAGCGATGAGACCTTCGAGGACGAGACCGAGAACGCCCGTAGCACCTGGGAGATGCTGGGAGGTCAGGAAGGCCTCGACATCGACCCGCAACACATCCTCGCCTGGGGCGTCACGTCGGGCCCTGACATCCTGTGCTGGCTGACCGCTGATCCCGACCCCGACCAGTGGCCGGTCCTGGTCTGGGGCCGACACACTGACGAGGACTTCACACTCTTCGGCTGCGGCATGGTCGAATTCCTCCGCAGGCTGATCCTGGACGAGCACGACCCCTACCCCCTCAGCGTCAACCTATCTTCGCTGCGCTACGTGCACAGGCTGCAACAAAAGCGTTAAGAGCGCGTCTTGTTTGGACCTTGCTGGATGTCGCTGTGACGATCTGGCCGCGGCCCGTCGTGTCGAGGCCCCGTTGAAGCAGGTCGCCAGAACGAGGTGCTGCGCAAAGCGGCGGCCTATCTGGCGCAGGGCAATCAACTCGTTCAGCGCGGACACGCGGCGCCGGCGCACTCGCGAGGAACTCAGGCTGGCTCCCGGATCGAGACGAAATATCACCACAAACGCCGACAACGAAGCCTGGGCAAGCTCACCCCAGTCCAGTCGAGGCCGTACCAGCGGCCTGAAACCCGTCAGCCCAGTGCTAATCGAAGTCTGGGAAGTCCCATGCTCTTAACCTAAAAGGGCGGGTGGTCGGGTAGTGGGTTGTTGCGGGGTTCGTGGAGTGGTTCTGGTTTGCTGGTGTACTGGTCTTGGGTGGGGGTGGTGATGGTGATCTCGCCGGTGTCCTTGTCCATTGTGTACGACCANCCGGGCAGGTCCTTGATGTGATGGTCCTTCGCGCAGAATGAGGCCAGGTTGTCGTAGGAGGTCTCGCCGTCATCGGCGTCCCACGCTTGGACGTGGTCGAGCTCGCAAACCTGGGCGGGGCGGTGACACACCGGGGAGCGGCATTCGCGATCTCGGGCGTAGGCCAGGCGCGCCAGTGCGGCGGGTGGCCGGTAGGAGCGGCGGCCGACGGAGATGATCTGCCCGTCGTCNGGGTCGGTGATGATGCGGCGGAGGGTGGTGTTGGTGCCGTTGGCGATCTCGTTGGCCAGCCACGCCGGGATGATGCCTTGCGTGTGCCATGAACGTGAAAGGGGAGGGTTTCGGTGTAGAAGGCGAGATCTGAACTGGAGCGGTGCTGTGTTTGTGATGAAGGTGGGCCCTTCGGGATCGCTGTGCAGGCGGAGATCTCAAACCGCCCTGTGTTGCTGCGGTGAATGAGTCGTGGTGGTGAGCGACAGGGAAAAGGCACTGCGAGACGGTGTCAGGTGGGGGTCGGGAAGGCGAATACAAGTGAACCATCGAAGACGCGTCGTTATGATCAAAATGACATCGAAACCAGAGCTGGGCAAGGGGTTCTG